>CAVVES010000004.1:0-176279 GCA_963747225.1 uncultured beta proteobacterium
CGGCCCGAACAAGGCGCTCGGGCGGACGATGGTAGCACCCGGAAACGCCTGCTGGACCAGCAGTTCGCCACGTCCGCGCGCGCAGATGTAAGGAGACGCCGACTCGGGATCGGCGCCGATGCCGGAGACGAGCACGAGGCGAGCGACACCAGCTGCCGCCGCCTCCCGCGCTACTGTCTGTGCGCCTTGCTCATGCACCGCCTCGAACGTTACATCGCCTTCCTCAACATAGGCAGAGACCGCATTGACGACGGCGTCGGCCCCCGCAACGGCGGCGCCCACAGAGGCGGAATCCCGCACGTCGGCGGAGCAGACCGTCACCCGATCAAAGTCAGCCGTGCACAGGGCAGTGTGCCCCCGGTGAGGATGCCGCACCGCGACGCGCACATTCGCGCCCTCGGCAGCAAGGCGCTGCACCAGAGGGCGACCGAGAAACCCGGTGCCGCCGAACACAGTGACCGTGGTCATGGCACTCCCTCCGCATCCAGGACAAGATCGACCCGTGGCAACCAACGAGAACGCCGAGGTGCCAATTGCACTGTACGACTCGATCCGCTTGCTGTGCCACGGTCAGCGCGTCCGAACATAGGGAATGTTACTGCGGACCATCGAGGGGTTGAGGCTCATGGCAGCGTGCAGCCCATTGAGCCTCAGATGCGTGATCGATTCGAGTCGAATTCCGGGCCGCGCTGGCACTAGATTCGCTGTAACGAGCCCACCCAACTTACCAGAGATCCCACCCGGCGCGCCGTCTCATCCTCGCAGAGGTGCAGGTCTCCTCGCCGGATGCCTTCCAAATGAGTCACAGGCCACTCCAGAATCGTGTCGATCCATGGGGAACGCTCTGCGCCGTGCCAGAGCGTGGGACGCTCATGGGAAACCGCGGGATCCTCCACGATGCGAATAGCAAGGTGGTGAGACCTTGGGCACACAAAGCGTGGGTGACGTGCCTGCCTTCGTCCAAGGGTGTCGTGCGCCGAGCGCCGTTTTCTCAGAACAACTACTCCGAGCTGTTCTTCCTGGACGAGGCCACTGCGTTGGCGGCTGGGCACCGACCGTGCGCGCGTTGCCAGCCTAAACGCTATGTATCGTTCAAGCAGGCATGGCTACACGCGAATGTCGCCGAAGGACTGCCCTCGTCAACGCGCATGTCAGAGATCGACACGCTCTTGCACAGTGAACGGGCCATTCGCGGGGGCGGCAAACGCACATTCGACGCGAGCCTAGCCGAACTGCCGCTCGGAGCGATGTTCGAGCATGAAGGTCTTGCGTATCTTCTGGATGCCCGTGGCTGCTTGCAATGGTCCTTTGGCGGGTACGCCGCTCCAACGCCCATCGACGGCGCTACTACGGTCAAGGTACTGACACCCCGATCCATCCTGCGTGCCTTTGCGAACGGATTCTCGCCCGCTGTGCATGACTCCGCCCATGCGCCCCTGCCGGATCGGCAGGCTGCCGCTGCGTGATTCGCTAATCCTGGTGCGCGGTCTCGTTCTCGCCCTCGCTCTCGTCGTTGCGCCCCTCGCGGGCGCCGAGACCCTCACCGGTCGCGTGGTCGGCATCGCCGACGGCGACACACTCACCGTCCTCGACAGTTCCAACCAGCAGCACCGCATCCGCCTTTCCGGAATTGACGCGCCCGAGAAGAAGCAGCCCTTCGGTACTCGATCGAAACAGAACCTGGCCGCCCTGGCATTCGCCAAGCATGCGGTGGTGGAATGGACCAAACCCGACCGCTATGCGCGCATCGTCGGAAAGGTAATCGTTGACGGTCAGGACGTGGGGCTACGGCAGATCGAAGCGGGTCTGGCGTGGTGGTATCGGAAATACTCCCGCGAACAGAGTCCGCAGGATCAGGCGACTTACGCACGCGCAGAGGAAGCGGCGAGGACTGCCCGTGCTGGGTTATGGTCCGATTCTGAGGCGGTGCCGCCATGGGAATACAGGCACCCAGCGCTGGCGTCGCAAAGGCTGGCTATAGTTTGCCGACTGCCCCAGTTCCTTAAATCTGTCGCAACCGAGCCTGCATCCGACACGGAAGAAGGCGGCTTATTGCGCGTTGAGCAACTCCAATATCCAAATCCCCGTTCGCTGGTGACTTCCCAATGGATGAACTACACGCTGTCGAATCCCTAGGGTTCACTCTCCCGACCCCTGCGTACCTGGCCGGTGCGATCCTGTTCGGCTTCGTTGGATTCGCAGCCTACCGATACGGGAAGAACGCATCGCGTCCGAACGTGAAATGGATCGGAATTGCGTTGATGGTCTACCCCTACGTGGTTTCTGAAACTTGGTTGATGTATGCGGTTGGCCTTGGGCTTTGCACGGGGTTGTTTGGTGTCGCGAATAGGGCGTCTGAGTCCCATTTCGGCCGGAGTAGTCTCGGTTCGGCCACGAGAAGTCGGTCAATAACGTTGCTGCGAATGCCTGCGGCTGTGTCGCCCGTGCATCATCCACGGCCTTAAGAGCGGATCTTAGCCGGCCGGCGGCTCCTTCTCGTTCCGCTGGATCTGCACAAGCGTCATCAGCTCGCGCGGATCCAGGTCCGAAACCACCCAATAGACCATGCCACCCTTGGTCCAGCGCACGAGATGGTAGCCATGGCGGGACAGGGTCTGCACCGCGCTTTCGCGCTCATCGCTCGCGGGCCACACGTATTCGTTGATCAGGTGCTGGCGATGACGGTACACGAGCGCCGCGACCGGCCGCTGATCGAGGTAGTCCAGCCTGCCCCCAACCAGCGGGAAGCCCTGCGCGGTGAAGTCGCTTACTGGCGGGGAGAAGTCCAGCTTGCCGTTGAACCAGGGTTTGACAGTGTGCTGATCGGAAGACGGCACGTCTGCAATGTGGTTCACCATGAGCGAACGCACATGGCTCGACACCACCTCTTCGGCGAGAAGGTCATCGGCCGAGGGCACCGCCAGGTAGAGTCCGAGACTCCAAACCAATGCGAAGACTGAGGCCAGCGCCGGGCCGACGCTGAGCCAGTTCCAGCGCCATGTCCATTTGGCACGCGCTTCGGGGCGCGCCGTTGCACGCGGCAGCGCAGCCTGGATACGGCGTTCCAGATGGGCCGGGGCCGCGAAATAGGTCGCGTGCTTCTTTACTGCGGCGCGCAGCGCATTCTGGCGCGCGAATTCGCCCTGACAGGCGGGACAGACCTGCAAATGCCGGTCGATTTCGATGACCTCGCTCATGCCCAGTTCCCTATCTGCGTGGGCCGGCAGCAGTTCGCTGGTTTCTTTGCAATCCACTGCTTGACTCCTTGTCCATCTGATTCAAACACTCTCCCAACAGCCTGCGAGCGCGCGCAAGCCGGGACATCACCGTTCCCATCGGAATGCCGGCAACCTCGGAAATCTCCTTGTAAGACAACTCCTCCAGCTCCCTCAAAACGAGCACTTCGCGAAATTCCACCGGCAGCATTTCCAGCGCCCGGTTCACCAGCCCCCTATCGTCGTCACGCGCCAGGATGGCTTCGGGATTGCTGTCCGCCTGATTCAGAAGGGTGACCGATCCGCCCTCCTGCAGGCTGTGAAACTCTTCGTCGAACGACGTGTTCGACTCGTGCCCACGATTCTGCTGCAGCCACGTGTAGGTCGTGTTCCGGACGATCGCCAGCAGCCACGCCCGCGCGTCCTCACCGTGAAAACCATCGAAGAACCTGAAGGCCCGCAGAGTCGCCTCCTGCACGATGTCTTCCGCGTCGTGATCGTTGCGGCAAAGCCAGCGCGCCAGGTTGTAGGCCGCGTTAAGGTGCGGCAACACCGCTCTCTGGAACTGCTCGGCTCGATTTTGCTCGGTCACTGACCTTCCCGCCTCTGACTAATGCATTACCGGACGCGGAACGGTTTTATTCCCGGCAATTTACAAATTCCAATTCTGGGAATATTCCGCGCAACAGATGAGTTATGCATGGTGCGCACGCCACAACGGTGTCCGCCTAAATCGGTCATCACATCATAGGAGATAGGTCATGTACTCGAAGACTGCAATTGCACTCGCCGCCGCGCTTAGCGCATCCATTTTCGCGGCTCCCACGTTCGTCCGCGCTGAAAGTCAAGACAAGTGGCTTACGCAACAACTGCAAATGACCGACGGGTACGCGCCAGCGCCCGCTGTTGCATCGAAGGATGAGGGCCGGAGCGGAACGTCCACCTACGAAGGTGCGGCCTTCACCGTAACCTCAGACCGCGACCAGTCCGACTGGCTGATCCAGCAACTGAAGAGAACGGATGGATAGCCGCGGCCGCCAAGGACTAGAAAGGATTGCGCCATGAACAAGCGAATAGACACACGGGATTTCCCGAACCCTCTTACCAAAGCCATCATCATTGTCACGCTGCTCGGGCTGTATTTCATTGTCCTCGATACGTGGGTGACCTACACGCCACGCGCGGATGCGGTACTTGGTGCTGCGACGGCGAGGCCCGAGGTGCAGCGGTGGTGCTTGCCGGCGGTCGGTTCAACTTCTTGCGATTCCCTTGTTCGAGTTTAGCGGCGAGTGTCTCCGGTGCGTGTGTTGTGTGAATACTCGAATAAGGCTTTGAGAGGATCTCTCATGAAACGCTTATCAATAATCTCCTTATTGGTACCGGGTCACTTTGCGCGGATTCCCGGGAAAGATCTGTCCTCCCGGGAATAAATTGGCGGGCCGGGCGGTAGAGCGATATGGAAACCCTCCATCAGAACCAACTGAGGATAGCGCGATGACCAGAAACATAGACAGACGGAGTTTCCTGAAGCTCGCCGGGCTGGGCGGTGTGGTGTTCGCCTCCCGCCTCAGCGGCTGGGCACAAGCTACGGAGAAGGCAACGGGATCAGCCGGCGGATACGACGAATTCTTCTTCGTCCAGATGTCGGATTGCCATTGGGGCTTCGAGGGGCCACCGAATCCAGATGCGAAAGGAACCTTGAAGAAGGCGGTCGCGGCAGTGAATAGCCTCGAACAACAGCCGGACTTCATCTTCTTCACGGGCGACCTCACGCACACGACCGACGACCCGAGGGAGCGGCGCAGGCGGCTCGCCGAGTTCCGCGACATCGTAAGCGAACTCGAGGTGAAGGATGTTCGTTTCATGCCCGGCGAGCACGACGCGTGCACTCGACTGGGGGAAGGCGTACCAGGAATTCTTCGGTCAGACCCATTACACCTTTGACCACAAGGGCGTGCATTTCATCGTGCTCGACAACGTGTCGGATCCCGCCGCCATGATCGGCGATGAGCAGTTGCAGTGGCTCGCCGCGGACCTCAAGGCGCTGCCGCCGGATGCGAACATCGTGGTCTTCACGCACCGGCCGCTCTTCGATCTCTATCCGCAGTGGGACTGGGCGACGCGCGACGGCGCCAAGGCAGTCGAGCTGCTCATGCCTCACCGCAACGTGACGGTGTTCTACGGGCACATCCATCAGGAGCACCATCACGCGACGGGACACATTCAGCACCACGCAGCCAACTCGCTCATGTTCCCGCTTCCGCCTCCGGGCTCGCAGCCCAAGCGCACGCCGGTGCCCTGGGACCCGTCCCAACCCTACAAGGGACTGGGCAGCCGCAGCGTCGAAGCCGAGGTGAAAGAGGCCGAATACGTCATTACTGAATTGCCGGTGCAGAAGGGGTGAGAAGGTGAAGTTCAGATCCGCAATGCTTGTCGCCTTCGCGGCCACTGTGATCGGCCTCGCGTCATTCGGGGCTTACGTCTCCGCCCAACCTGCGGAGCAGGTCATCAAGGTAACCGCGAAGCGCTTTGACTACACGCCTGCCGAAATCAGGCTCAAGAAGGGAGTGCCGGTGGTGCTCGAATTCACCAGCCAGGATGTCGTGATGGGCTTCAACGTGCCGGACCTGCATGCACGCACCGACATTGTTCCGGGCGTGGTTACCCGCGTGCGACTGGTACCGGACAAGGTCGGGACCTTCGAGTTTCACTGCGATATTTTCTGCGGCGCCGGCCATGAAGAGATGAGCGGGACGATCGTCGTGACCGAGTGAACTGCCGACCCTCGACTGGGGGTACCCCTCTGGTAAAGCGAGCGTGCTGCTACCCAAGTAGAATGCGCGCTGCTTTTGGGGAGTAGCCGACTGCTGGCCTTGGCCGAGCGGGGTTCGCGTCAACACACTTAGCCCGTCTTGGGCCATGGCGCGAACGGCCAGATGTCCGGGAAGACCAATGGCTGTGCGATCTCCACTTGGCCGGGGGATGACGCGCGGTCATTCGGTTTCTTGTCCCGGCCTTGGAGCGCCTCTTGGAAGCCCTGCTCGTCTCGATCGGCATCGTCGCGCTCGCTGAAATCGGCGACAAGACACAACTGCTGACCCCGTCCTCGCTGCCCGTTACAAGGCAAGCTGCTAGGCCAGAAGCCCCCACTGAAACTGAAAGAGATCTGGGCCATCCGGATTCGACTACAACTCACTCATCGATCCCGCGAACTCGCGCTATTCAATCTCGCCATCGACATCGAGTCGCTGCAGCAGATCAGGTCAGGCGTAATGCCCTGCTCAAGCCTTGTGCGGCGTCTTCGATCAAGTCGAGCACGCGCTCGAAGCTCTCTTGCGACTCCCCGTAAGGATCCGGCACCTCGTCCACCTCGCTCCCTGCGGCGTAGGCGAGAAAGAGGGTGAGCTTGTGCCGATGCTGCGCTGGGCAGTCCGCCTGTAGCGTTGCCAGGTTTCGGCGGTCCATCGCGAGGATCATGTTGTAGTTCTCGAAGTCTTCCGGCCGGACGCGCCGCGCACGCATTCCCGCCATGTCGTAGCCTCGCCGCAGCGCCGCTAGTCGCGCTCTCGGGTCCGGCGGCAAGCCGACATTGAAATCATGCGTCCCTGCGGAAGCCACCTTCGTGCTCGCCGCCAGGCCGTTGCTGTCCAGCATGCGGCGGACGACGGCTTCCGCCATCGGCGAGCGGCAGATGTTGCCCATGCAGACCAGCAAGATCTTCATCTTGAAACTGACATCCGCGGTTCTCCTATCGTTCATCGAGATCACAGGGTTGCTTCGGCTTCCGGATGAGGAGAAGGCCAAATGGCACGTGACCGAGATGAGGACGTTCTTGGCGAATTCCATCAGGGCCCGCAGGCTTCGGCTTGCATGGCAAGGCCAGATATAAAACTGCAGCCGGTACTCGTTGAGGCGTTACATCAAGATCAGCTTGGCAAACCGGGCGGTGTCCATATAAGGCTGTGTGAAAACCCACGTTCTTCCTCGACAGGTGGGAGCGGGTGGATTTGAAGTCGCACAACAAGAGCCTCAGTGGATGCCGAGGTCATGAAGCGCAACAGAACGCGAGTCGGGTGGGAGACATCTCTTCGGGTTTTCCAAAACTGGAGTTTTCACACAGCTTCGGCCAGAAGCTGTCGTTCAGGGTTGTGTTGCCAACGGTTCCTCCGGCAATGGTGCAGCTCACTACGGTCGGTTCGCTCAAGTCGTTTGATCGACCACTTGCATCTGCATCGCATTCATGCGCCCGCCGTGCACTCTGAGTTTGGCGAATGCTGACTCGATCTCGCGAAGGTCCGCAGGCGATAGCTGAACGTTAATGGCTTGAACGTTCTCCTCGAAGTGGCTGAGGTTGCGCGTGCCAGGGATCGGAACGATCCAGGGCTTTTGTGCCAGCAACCACGCGAGAGCCACCTGAGCAGGCGTCGCGTTCTTCTCCAGCGCCACGCGCTTCAGCAGATCGACGATTGGCATGTTGGCGGCGATGTTCTCAGGAGTGAACCGGTCGAATCCGGAGCGCAGGTCAGTCTTTGTGTCCAGCTTCGTCCGGGCATCGATCTTCCCCGTCAGATAACCCATACCTACCGGACCCCACGGAACGAAGCCGATTCCCAGCTCTTCACAGGTCTGCAGCACGCCGTTGTTTTCCGGGTCCCTGTTCATCACGGAGTATTCGGTCTGTACGGCCGTCACCGGCTGCACAGCGTGCGCCCGGCGAATGGTCTTCGCGCTCGCCTCCGACAGACCGAAGTGCAGTACCTTACCTTGCGCGATTAGCCCCTTGATGGTGCCGGCAACATCTTCGATCGGCACGGCGGGGTCAACGCGATGTTGGTAGTAGAGGTCGATGCGGTCGGTCCTGAGCCGCTTTAGTGAAGCCTCGACGACCTTCGTGATGTGGTCGGGACGACTGTTCAGTGCGCCGTTGTGGTCCATGTCAAACCCGAACTTCGTCGCGACGACGACCTTGTCGCGGAAAGGCACGAGCGCTTCACCGACCAGCTCTTCGCTTGTGAACGGGCCATAGACCTCTGCCGTGTCGAAGAACGTGACGCCTCGTTCATAGGCGGTTCGTATGAGTTCGATACCCTGACTTCTATCCGCAGGCGGACCGTAGTTGGCACTGATGCTCATGCATCCGGCACCCAGTTCCGACACTTCGAGCTTGCCGAGTTTTCGCTTCTTCATGGTGATTGTTCCTTTGGGTTCAGAAGGCGCCGACCAGGCCATCGGCGCGACTGCCAGCCCAGCGCCAATGAGGGCCTTTGATCAACAGTTCGCGCCGTGTCAGAGCGGGGTTCGATCCAGGCGACTTGGTCGGGCTGTGCATGGCGGGTCCCTTAAGTGAGTTGCGGGCTGGTCACGCGCGCTACTGACAATGTATGTTTTCGTTCCGCGCAGAAAAAGCAGACCGGCACACTAATCGACATATCTCAACGCGTTGCGGCAGCACGGCTCCCCCTTGCTCAAACAGCTTCGTACAACGGCGCAAAGCGCCTGACCGACTACCCCAGGACGTTAACGGGCAATGAAGCCGTTCACGGAACCCTTCGGCCCACAAGCTGGATGTACGACTCCGGCGTCATCGGCGGTTCACTTCAATGGTGCTGTGGACAATCTCCTCGCGTACCGAAAGCCACGCCCGCACCTTGTCCGCTGCCAGCGTCGGGTCGCCGGTTACCAGGCTGAGCGCTCAGGAGTAGCTCCTGCGGCCCACGCGCCAGACGTGCAGGTCGGCGATTCGCGTCCGTCCCGCTTTCGAGTTCGCCGCAACGGCCTCACGAATCTCGTCCACCAACGGATGGTCCATCTCCCGGTCGAGCAATACCTTGCTCGTGTCGGTCAGCAGGTGTTTGGCCCAAACGGCAACGAGCACGGCTCCAACCAGTCCCATGACCGGGTCGAACCAGGACCATCCCAGCAGCCAACCGCCAGCCAATGCCGCAATGGCGAGCACGGATGTGGCCGCGTCAGCGATGACATGGACGTAGGCGGATTTGAGGTTCAGGTCATGATTGTGGTGGTCGTCGTTACCATCGTGATGGTGATGGTCATCGCGATGCGCATGGCCAAGTATCAGCGCCGACACGATGTTGACGATCAGCCCTACGGAGGCAACGACCATCGCCTCCAGATAGTGAATCGGCTGGGGTGCAATGAGACGCTCGACCGACCCGAACACCATCACCGTCACCACTGCCATGAGCAGGACGGCGCTGGCGAAACCTCCCAGGATTTCAACCTTCCAGGTCCCGAACGCGAACCGCGTATCGGCGGCAAATCGGCGGGCGGCAGCGTAGGCGAATGCACTCAGCCCGATGGCAAGCGCGTGCGAACTCATGTGAAAGCCATCGGCCAGCAGGGCCATCGAGTTGTACCACCAGCCTGCGACAATCTCGACAACCATCATGAGGGCGGTGAGCCACGCGACCGCCCGTGTTCCTCGCTCACCGGCGGCATTGCCGCGGTCAAAGACGTGGTTATGCTCCCACTCGGCGATGTCGGGTTGTTGCATGGCCTGCTCCTGCAACGCGTCGTGCAGAATGCCTCGCGCTGGTACAACTGGCAAGAGCGGTAGACGCGGTTGCGCCAATGACGGATTGGGCCGATAGCACGATCCAACGGCCGCTATCGCGGAAGCCCCGGTAATGGCCGCCCCTGGCCGAAAGCCTAGTCGATAAGACTGGGCCCAGTCTGCGCGTCCCCAATGAAGGCGACCACGTGCGCGTCGAACTCCCACTGCCGAACGGCTTACGCGGCACCTCTACCGGTTGGTGAAGATCACCAATTCGGAAACCAGGCGATCGGCTTGCTCGAAGGGCAACCAGTGGGTAGCGGACTGGAGCGCCACGTTGTGGCGCCGCGGCGTCGCCACCAGCCTGTCGTATAGTCCTGGGTCTGCGAAGGGATCCTCAGCGGCCGTTGCAACAAGCGTGGGCACACGCAGCTCCGCAGCATCGAAAAGCGGCCGATGACTGCCGGCGAAGTATAAATCCACGAGTGGTCCCATTGGCCGGCAGACCATGTACCGACCCAGGTCCGAGCATGGCTCGGTCCTCCGCAGGGCTTCTTTCAACGCCAAAAGCGTCCTTTCTGCGGCGGCCGTCTCTCCGGGAGCCCCGGACAACCATGGGCTGAGGGCCTCCTCTACCGGGAGCACCTCATAGGCGGGCAAGTCGCTGCGAACGAAACCGGGACGCGAGGTATCGTCAAGCAGCTTCACGTAAGCGGGAATGGATGCGTCGTGTACCGGCGCAACCAGCATGAGCGACGCGACCGCCTCGGGGTGCCCGATCGCATACATCGACGCGACGATGGTGCTCCAAGACCACGCGATGAGATGTACCTTGGTGATATGACGCTCGCTGCGGATAAAGCTGACCGCATCCTGAAGATCGCTTAGGGCATCCGTCGCGCGCACAAGAGGGGGGTTGTCGGCCGGCGACTGCTCCATCGCTTGTGGTCGACTTGCCCTACCGAAACCACGAAAGTCGACGCCCCACACGTCGAAACCGCGATCGGCGAGCGCGGTCATCAACGCACCAGCCGTATACTCGAACCCGGCTATGGCGGGCACCTCGATGGAAGGAAGAAGGACAATGACTTCGCGTTCGCCGTGAAGATGCGCTATGCGCTTCTCACGCAGAAAAATGAATCCGTTGCCGTCACTGGGAGCGATCTCATAGCGGTGCACGACATACTCGTGCGCGAGTGGGGAGGCACGACCGATTCCGCCCACTGCATGCGCGCCTAACGATGGGAGGAGCAACAAGACCAGCAGACCTAAAATCCGCGGATTCACACGGCCTCCCGTTGCCACCAGCGATCGGGTTGTCAATTCCAATGTACGCCAAAGCCGCGACGGTTTGCACGAGCGCCGCAACGATTCATTCTGGCCCGTTCCTTCACCTACGGCAATGCGGACAATATTCTCCGAACGTTTGCAGTCGTCGCCGTTTTCGCGGGGGCCAGCGCCTGTGCCAGCAGGGATCTGAGCCGGAGGCCAATAGTGCAGCCCCTGATGAGACTGCGCGCCAAGCGCATGAAGCGTACGTTGCTGCGATCAACACGAACGACCAAGGGTTGGGCACTCGCGATCCGGGTACAAGTTCGGTGCGACGAGCTGTCCCGCCATTGGAGTTCGGTCACATTTTGGTAACATGGCGCAGCGACTATTGCCGATTGCCGTGTGGATATGCCGGCGCCTTCTCGGCTCCGGTCAAGCAGCCGCCAGCCGAATGAGCATGAACCGACGCCAACCCCAGTGCGCACGGCCCTTTCTCGTTTGCGGCCTCGCGGTCTTCCTGCTCGCCCAGATCCCTTTCGGTCATGCGACGGAGGCGACGCCGCCGCAGGACGAAGCCGTGATGAAACGTGACCAGATGGAGGAGTCGGTCGCCGAGCAGGGGCCAGGCCTCGCACAGGAGTTCGGTCCGGTGCGGCTAGAAGCCCACGGACAGTCGACCTTTATCCGGCAGCTCAAACCGTCGTTCCCCGCAAAGTACTCCGGGCCGAACAGCCTCCTGCCAGAACGCGAGTGGAGCCGGTCGTTCACGGCGACACTGTTCCTGGGCGCGCGCATTGGCGACACCACCGAGATCTACTACAACCCGGAAGCGGCCAGCGGCGTTCCCTTCTCCAACCTGCACGGACTTGGGGGCTTCTACAACGCAGAGCTTGCCCGCACGTCCGGGCCGAATCTCGCGTTCTATACCGCACGCGCGTTCTTGCGCCAGACGTTCAATCTGAACGGGCAGATGGAGGACGAAGAGTCCGAGCAGAACCAGGTGCAGAACCGCTACGCCAGCGAGCGCATCGTTCTGACCCTGGGTACGATCTCCGTGCTCGACCTGTTCGACGCCGTGGACTACAGCCGCGATCCACGCACTCAGTTCCTGAACTGGTCCTCGATCACCTACGGCGCGTGGGACTTTCCAGCGGACGCGCGCGGCTACACTTCGGGAGTCGCGTTCGAGTACATCACGCCGCGCTATGCGCTGCGTGCCGGGCGGTTTCTGGTGCCGAAGGAATCCAACGGCCTGCCGCTCGACACGCGCATCTTCAAGTTCTACGGTGACGTTGGCGAGCTGGACGTGCCCTACCAGTGGCGTGGCCGCGACGGCGTGTTTCGCCTGCTTCTCTTTCGCAATCAGGCGAACATGGGGAACTACAACGAGGCGATCGCGCTCGGTCTGATAACCGGGACCGCGCCCAGCGTCGCAGCCGTGCGCCGCCCGCAGAGCAAGTACGGGATCGGTGTCGGGGTACAGCAGGAAATCATGGACCGTGTCGGAGCGTACGCGCGGCTGGGCTGGAACAACGGTCTTACCGAGACCTACGCCTTCACCGAGATCGATCGCTCATTCTCCACCGGCGTGCTGCTGAATGGCGGGCTGTGGGGACGCGACCGAGACACCGTCGGCGCAGCCGCGTACGTGAACGGCCTGTCGGCACCGCATCGCCTGTATCTCGCCCTCGGCGGGGAGGGGTTCTTCCTCGGCGACGGCAGGCTGAACTACGGGAAGGAGAACATCTTCGAGACTTACTACAGTTGGAATCCGTTCTCGCGCTTCTGGATCAGTTTCAATTACCAGCACGTCTGGAATCCGGGCTATAACCGCGATCGGGGCCCGGTGGATTTCTACGGTATCCGGCTGCACGCCGATTTCTGAGGACGTGCTTCGGCGTAGATCACATCGCCGGAAGAAATCCGCCAACGGCCGCTTGTACAGAATTCTCGATTTTCTCGACGAATTCAACGAAACGGCAGCTTTCAAAGTACACCGGTCAGTGGGCCAGAAAATCGCCACAGGCAGGTGTGGGTCGAAAGTCGACCATTGCTTGATCGGCGCAGATCGGCCGCTTGCCGGCCGTGGTGACCTCAACTGAATCGATTCATGAGCGAATATCCGACCTCAGACGAACTCCTTGCCTGCCTCTACACCCTTGCCGGTGTTGCAGAAACCGAAATGCAGAAGCCATTCCGGGTCGACATGATCCGCACGCACGGGAAGCCGCCCATGTACTCGGTGGTGATCCGGGCGGCGGAGAAAGAACCCCTCCTCACCCGAATCGGCCAGATCATTCATCGTAGCTTCGCGCTCGGTGCAAGTTCGTTCATGCTCACCAGCAGCGAAGCGGAGTCCCTGCTCAAACACGGCCAGCGCAGATAGCTCGCGACCTCAGGTCTTGGAACAGCACCCGGCGGCTATGCTCCCTTGTTCGTGCCTAGAGCAGCGGCAGGAGCGCACGCCTGCCTTGAGGCGTGAGCTTCAGCGCGCGCGATTCCCGCAGCGCACGAGCCACCGTCGTGCCATGAAATGGTCGAGCAACCCGGTGGCCAGGCGCCCGGCGAGGTGGTCGCGCCGCTCGGACCAGTCGCGGCACGGATAGGCGTAGCGCTCGCCGCCGCTCGGCGCTTTCGGCTCCATCCCGATCTCCTCCAGCCACGCGAGGCCGGCATGCGTGATCGCGTAGCCCTGCCGGCCGGCCATGAGGCAACCGCGCGCAAGGAGCACTTCGAGCAGCCGCACACCTAGCTCACCAGCGAGGTGCCGATAGCAGGTGCGTGCGTACTTCAGCGGGCGGAACGGCTCGCGCAGCCATTTCTCCCCGCCGCCCGCGCGCTCGGCGACCAGCGACAGCGCTTCCAGCGCGCGCGCCACGTCGGCATCGCTGACACGGAAGTAGCGGTACCGCTCTCGCCCATGCATGGCGACGAGGCCTTCGTCGAGGAGCCGCGCGACATGCTGGCCCGCGGTTGACGCGTTGACGCCGGCGGCTTGCGCGATCTCGCCGGCGGGCAGGCTGACGCCGCCGAGCAGCACGCTCAGCATGCGTGCCCGGGTCGGATCGCCAATCGCCGCGGCAATGCGCGCGAAGCGCGGCTCGACGGAGGGGATGCTCGGCATGGCGCAATGGTATCGCCGCGCCCCGAGGAATGCTTCGGCGCGGACCGAAACATTTTCCGCGTTCGCGTCCCTAGGATGTTTACTCATGAACTCGGTGCTTCTCGTTGGGCGTGCTGATCGTCCAGGTCGACAGGCGGTCGTGAGCCTCGCCGCGAAGCCGATCGGCACGGACCTCGGCTCCACCGCGAGCGGAATGCAATGGACGATCGACGCCTAGCTGGGATCGGGGCGGGTTCTGGTTTGCAGATTATTGAGAAGCCGCGTTCTGACCTGGCGATATTGCAAGCGGTTTCTCAGCCGCCTATTCTCTTAGTGACAGGTTCCCATTGAGGTACCGGTATGGGATGGCGCGCGCAATCAGACCCGCAGCACTATCGTCAATGCACGCAATGCCACGGAGAAGGAATGCAGACCGCCATTCAGGTTCCGTGTCCCTAATCCATTGGGTCTTGTCCTGCACACGGCGGACTCGGCGGTATCCCGCCGGAGGATAAGCGGGGACCGCGTCACCGGTGCCGGTCGCAGTGCAACGGATTATTCGAGCTGCCCGCCGCGGCGTAACATTGCATTTCGCCCATTACAGGCTGGCAGCCACTTGCGACTGCTCCGGCGCACGATTCGCGACACATGACGATCGACGGCCCGAACACGGCGGCCTCGTCCAGCACGCCACGGCCGCAGGCCGCGAACAGGCTAGACCGAGGCGTGACGCAATTCATCAGGACGCGGCTCACCTGGGGCCGGATATACCGGGCCGTCAGTTACCTGCGCTCGGCGCTCTGGGTCACACCAATCGTGGCGATCGTGCTGATCTACCTGCTCGCGCCGCTGCTGCGCACGCTCGACAGCTATCTCGACTGGAACCTGACCGGGCTGTCAGTGACGGGCGCGACCACGATGTACCAGGCGGTCATCACGCTGTCGCTGTCCTTCCTCGTCTTCACCTTCGGCTCGCTGCTGGTCGCCATCCAGATCGCTGGTGGCCAGCTCACGTCGCGCGTGATTGCCACTACGCTGCTGCGCGACAACTTGGTGCGCTTCAGCGTCGGCCTGTTCGTGTTCACGCTGTTGCTGGCCGTCGCCGGGCTCAATCGGCTCGGCGCGACGGTGCCGAAACTCGTGACCACGTTGACCGGCATTCTGGGCGTCGCCTGCTTGATGGTGTTCCTTTTCCTGATCGACTACGCGGCGCGCCTGCTGCGCCCGGTGAGCATCCTGGCCCGTGTCGGCAACCAGGGGATCGAGGTGCTGCAGGCGGTGTACCCGAACCTCGCCAGTACCGATCACGACGAACGCACGCGCGCCCATGTGCAAATGCCCGCAGCGGTCCGCGAGATCATGCACGTCGGGCGGTCGAAGGTCCTGTTGGCGGTCGACCTGACCTCGCTGATCGAGGAGGCACGCCGTCGCGATGGCGTGATCGAAGTGGTGCCGGAGATCGGCGACTTCGTCGCTCTGGACGAGCCGCTGTTTCGCCTGTACGCCGGTGCGGCGGGAATCGATGACGACCGGCTGCGTGCCGCACTGGCCTTCGGCGACGAGCGCACGATGGAGCAGGACCCGGTGTTCGCGTTCCGCATCATCGTCGACATCGCCCTGAAGGCGCTGTCGCCGGCAATCAACGACCCGACTACGGCCGTGCTCGCCATCGACCAGATCCACCGCCTGTTGCGGGTGGCGGGCAAGCGGCGCCTGCACTTGGATGAAGTGGCCGATGCCAGCGGCTCCGTGCGCCTGATCCAGCGCACGCCCGACTGGGACGACTTCGTGCTGGTGGGCAGCGCCGAGATCCGCGCCTATGGTGCCAACTCGCTGCAGATCGCGCGCCGTTTGCGCGCAATGATCGACAACCTGCTCGCGCTGCTGCCAGCGTACCGCCACGCGCCGCTGCTGCAGGAAAAGCAGCGGCTCGACGCGGCGATCGAGGCGATCTTCACGCGGCCCGACGAGCTGGCACTGGCGCGCACGCCGGACGTGCAGGGCCTCGGTGGCTCGGCTGCACGGAGCCACAGTTAAGACGGGCGCGATGCAGAGCCAATCGGGCAGCTACGCGCCTGCGAGAGTGCCCGGGTGATCGTCGACGGCCCAGTCCCCAAGCGCCCGCTCACGGGGGCGACGATCCGCTGCGTGATGCTGGGAGAGCCTGGCGGCTCTCCGATTCCCTGTCAGGGGAGAGCTTCGAGCGCAGCGGCGACGACATGGCCGCCAACGGCCTCTTCATCTCCCTCGATCACTGGCGCTTTTTGATGGCCACAATATGCCGGTTGCCGAAGCTGGAATGGAGCTGATCAGGAAGAGTGACGCTCGGTGTTCTCATGCTGAGTGTGATGACGCTATATGTTGTAGCGAACTGGTACGGTGAGGCAATTTTTCGGGGCCTTGGCCGCCGCCAAACTACGGCGTTGAGCGTCGGCTTTTGCGCCAGCGAATGTCAGCTATCCGCAAGATCGACCGTCTGCTGCGGGTGGTGGGTTCAACCGGTCATTGCAACACCGCCGTAAGTCTATCGGCAGGCGTTTCAAACCCCAAGGTTTTCCTGGGGCGCTGGTTTAGGCGCAATGCGATCTTGTTCAAGTACGACTGAGAGTAACCCGAGAGATCCATTCCCTTGGGGAAGTACTGACGCAACAGGCCGTTGGTGTTTTCATTGCTGCCGCGCTGCCACGGGCTGCGCGGATCGCAGAAGTAGACCTGCACATCGGTGGCGATCGTGAAGTTCTTGTGATTAGCCATCTCCTTGCCCCGATCCCAAGTCAATGATCGGCGCAGCTGCACAGGCAATTGGCGCACCTGTTTGCTGAGTGCGGAGACCACGCTGGCGGTGTCCTTTCCCCGCACCTTGATCAGCATCGCGAAGCGAGAATGGCGCTCGACGAGCGTGGCCATATGAGAGTTGTTGGCCCCCGAGAGCAAGTCGCCTTCCCAATGGCCCGGAACGGCCCGGTCCTCGATTTCGGCGGGACGTTCGCGGATGGAAATCGCATCGATGATCTGTCCAGGCAGCCTGCTTGGCGTGGTCCCACCTTTCGGATAGCGCATGTGCCGCCCTGCCCGAAGATGCCCGATCAGCTCTTTCCTGAGTACCCCGCGTGCCTGCACAAACAAACTGCGATAGATGGTTTCGTGGGACATCCGCAAGCCTTCGTCGGCAGGGAATGCTCGTTTGAGCCACCCCGAGATCTGCTCGGGCGACCAATCAAGTGCCAGCTTCTCAGCCACGCGCCATCGTAGCTCGGGATGGCTGGCCAGCCGACACGGCTTGGGGCGCAGCGCCCGCTCCCAGGCACGCGCATCCGCCTCAGTGGCGCGGTACGAGCTGCGCCCTCCATGGCGCGCAACCTCCCGACTGACCGTCGAGGGCGAGCGCCCCAAGCTGGCCGCAATGCGGCGAATCGATTGCCCCGCCGCAATCCCGCGCGAAATCTCTTCGCGCTCATCAAGCGCCAGCGCCACCGGGCAGCGCCGGCGAGCTACCGGCGCGATTCCTCCATTGAACGCCAAGACATGGTGAATCGCGCCCTTGGTCCTCGCAAGTGCACGGGCAATATCGCTCGCGCACTGGCCACTCTTCCAACGCTCCCAAAGTTCAGCCCTCTTCTCCCGAGATAATCCCAGGCGTCCGATCTTCGCCATGCGTGCACCTCCTAATCGCAATTAAATCAGAAGGTGTTGCGCAGATCAGTTGAACCCACAGTCGGGTACGGTCTGTCGCGTCGCGGCCGTGAACGGCTGCTCGGCAGCGTAAGGATTCGTTCGCGCTCAGGCCAGGGAGTGACAGGCGATCCTCCAGAGATCAGAATTTGGGTACGAGGACATGCTGTCCGCCTGATTCCAAATCGGCCGCAAATCACCAAGCTAAGAGGAGGGCCCCATCATGACTGACCGGCGCATCCTCATCGTGGCGCACCGTACCGCGGCCTCGCCCAAGCTGCTCGCCGCCGTCGCCGAGCGGGCCGCACGCGGGCCGTGCAGGTTCACGCTCCTGGTCCCTCGGCCGTATTGGGACCCCGACACCGAGGAGGCAGCCATCACGCTCGAACTCGCGATCCCGCTGCTCGACGCGGCCGCGGGCTCGCATGTGCAAGGGATCGTCGGAGCCACCGACCCGTACGAGGCCGTACGCCAGACGCTTGAGCGCGAGAAGTACGACGAGGTCATCGTCTCGACGCTGCCAGAGCGGGTCTCCCGGTGGTTGCGCCTCGACCTCGCCCACCGCATCGAGCGGTTCGGCGTGCCCGTGAGCGTGGTGACTGCGGAGCAGGCCGAGCGCACCCTCTCACCGGGAGCCGGGGCGGGCTGATCGACGCGGCGCGCCGATCCGAACAGCGCCCGCCGCCGTTTGGGTCGGCAGACGCTGGCGAATCAGCGCTTTGTCTTTGCACTGCTCAACGGCAGCTTTGGGACCGGCAATCCTGAACCTCGAACGGCGGCACTGGGTCGAACGCGCCCATTGACCGATCGACGCAATCGGCCAGTTGCAGTCGGTCAGCGTCGCCGCCCAATTCGCTTGAAAGGGGTCACTCCAGCGATTCACAAGGCGAAATAGGGACACTTGACCGTGATGATTTGCCCACGGTTTCATCACGGGGTTTACCGATGCCCAGCTCCCGCTCTCCCAGACCGGGGTCGACGCATCGCGGGTTGCACAAGCCGTTTGACTCACGTCGCTTGCGACGGAGATCGAAGGTGTGGGCTAGCGGGCTGATCTGAGTCAAGTCGATTGTCAGCGACATGCCATCCAATGATTGCCATCTGCCTCAAGCATGAGACCAATTCTTATTGCCGAGGCATCACCGTCGTTATACTCAGCCGGATGAATGAGTCTGGGCCATGGCGGACTGTGGTAAGCGTGTGGTCGAGCCGGCGGACGAGTGAGCAAGTTAACGGAGCAGGGAACGAAGAAAGCATGAATGCCACACACAGATTCAACCTCCTCGCCGCCGCGCTCCTTGTCTTGCTGGGCGGCTGCGCTACCCGCCCGATCAACCCGCCGATCACCCGGACCGACCCGACAGCGGGGTACAGTTTCGAGGCGCGCCAGGGAAATTTCAAAGACAGAGACAACCTGGTCATCCTCGCCTTCTCGGGCGGCGGCACGCGCGCTGCTGCCTTTTCCTACGGAGTTTTGGAGTTCCTGCGCAAGACCGAGGTGGTCGGACCGAAGGGCAACAAGGTCCGCCTGCTCGATTCGGTCAACATCATTAGTGGCGTGTCGGGCGGCAGTTTCACCGCGCTCGCCTATGGCCTGTACGGCGACAAGCTGTTTGCCGACTACGAGCAACGCTTCCTGAAACGCGATGTACAGGGCGAGATCGTCGCCCGCACATTCAGCCCGAAATACTGGGGCAATCTCTGGTCGACGGGCTGGGGCCGTTCCGAATTGGCGGCCCAGTGGTACGATGAAATCCTGTTCAACGGCGCGACGTTTGGCGATCTCAACCGCGGCCACGGCCCGCTGATCCTGGTATCGGCGACGGATATTTCGACCGGCTCCCGCTTCCTCTTCACGCAGCGTCTTTTCGACGTCATCTGCTCGGATCTCAATGCGGTGCCGCTGTCCCGCGCCGCTGCGGCCTCGTCGGCCGTTCCGGTCGTGCTCTCGCCCGTCACGATGAACAACTATGGCGGCACTTGCAACAGAGTCCCGCCTGCCTGGGTAAAACCGTTCATCGATTCCGACAACCCACCGCGGCCCGCCGCACGGGCCATTCGCTCGCTCACGGCCGAGGAAGCCTTCGGCGACAGCGTCCATCGCCCGTACCTCCATCTCGTCGACGGCGGTGTGTCGGACAATCTGGGGATGCGTGGCATTCTCGATTCGCTGGAGGTTCTCCAAGCCTTGCACGAAGTCGGCGTGCCAACGCCATTCGACAATGCGCGCAGGATCATTGTTTTCATCGTCAATTCGCTCTCTTCGCCGCCGACCAACTGGGACGAGTCGGAGAACCCTCCAGGCACCGTGCAGGTTCTCCTCAAATCGGCAGGCACCCCGATCGACGCCTTTTCCTTCGAGGCGGTCGAACTGCTGAGAGACACGAGCAAGCAGTGGCAGACGGCGCGCCTGATTCGGGACTCGGCCGCAATGGTGGGAAACAAAGATCCTGCGGTTGCCGCGGCATTGCGCCTCCCGAACGCCGAGATCTATGTCATCGACGTGTCGTTCACGGCGCTGAAGGACAAGGCCGAATTCGAGTACCTGAATCAACTGCCCACGTCGTTCGTGCTTCCCCCCGAGGCGGTCGATCGCCTGCGCGCCGCAGCGGCAACGCTCATCATGGATTCACCGGAATTCAAGCGTCTGCTGAAGGATGTCGGCGCCAGGGTGGTTGCGGAACCACCGGCTGCTGGAAGCCCGGCGGCGGCGCAATAGCGTGGGGCGCTGACCGCCTTAACAGGTTGAGCCCGATCACCGCTCGCTCCAGTCAGCGTTGCGTCGACGCGATGACGGCGGCGGTGGTCGCCGCATCGTCGAAGGGGTTAGGACATCGCTGATGGATGAAATACAGGCCGGGCGCTCGCCACCCTACGCGAACCCGCCAGCGATTGCGACTAGGAGAGGCGCCGTGGTACGGAGGGCCGACGCTTGGCGGAATTGCGCCGCCGATGCTTCCCCGGGACGACTGCCCTTTTCTTCCAGGACGATCAGCTCGTGAGCGCGGCGGGATTGCGCGAGACTTTCCGTACTGCAGGCTAGCTCCGACCAATGCGGCTGCGCCAATCTAGGCGCGCGCCAATTTGTGCGCGAGCGCCTTGATTGCCACGATGCCGTTAGTCTTACGCTTCTTGCAGTCATGGAAACTCTTGGCTTGCGGGCAGTAACGGACGGCGAAGTTCGCCGCTTCCACAAAGGCCCAGGCCAAACTTGTTGCAGGCTCGCGAGCAAGCGTCCTTCATCGAAAGGCACGCGCTCGTCATGGGTGGGGTGTATCACCAAGGTAGGACAGGACACATGGGTCGCAAGTTGGGTGACATCGATCTGGTGGAACACCCGCAAGAAGGGCGTGGCGTTCTGCGGCGACGTGGATACGCGTTCGATGGAGCCGGCGAATTGACTTGCGGCGGGTGCCCAATTAGCATGCGCTTCGCCTCTGCGTTATCCGTCTCCGTGCCATCTTTCTAACTCTGGAACTGGATCGCCCCTTCGGTGGGCTGGTCGCGATTCATTGGTCCAGCCTTGAAAGATCTTCGCGAAGTGACACGGCCTGAGAATCCGAGCCCCGTCCGCAATTCCGCCGTCTGGTTGCTGGTGGCGCTTGGACTGCTATTTTTGTCAGCGCCTTTCGTACAGGACTTGCGGTTTGGGAGCCTGATCGAGGCCTGTTTGCTGACCCTCGTGATGACATTCGCTGTGCTGGCAGTAGGCGCGCGAGGCCGCACTTTGGGCATGTCGCTCCTTCTGGTCATCCCCGCGCTCGCGGCCAGGTGGATCAATTACCTGCGTCCCGATCTGCTCTCCCCAGTCGTGTTTCTGTTGGCTGCGATGCTGTTCTTCGCCTTTGTGGTGGCGCACATCCTCCGGTTCATTCTGCGCACCCCGAGGGTGGACGCTAATGTGCTGTGCGCCGGCCTGTCCGGCTATTTAATCCTCGGTATGCTGTGGGTGCCCGCGTACCTACTGGTTGCCACAATCAACCCCGGAGCGTTCATCATCTCCGGGGGAGCGGATGCGAACGCCAGCATGGATGGATTCCGCGCCTTCTATTTCAGTTTCATCACGCTCTGCACGGTGGGCTACGGCGATGTCGTGCCGGCGTCGAAAGTGGCGCAGATGCTTGCGATCACGGAAGCAATCGCCGGTCTGTTCTACGTCGCTGTGCTGATTTCGCGCCTGGTTGCCATTTATTCCTCGGCCCCGGGCACCGCGGAAAGCGAGATTCAGCCTCCACGATGATTCCCCCCGCTTTTCGTCGTGCCTAACCGTCGTGCCTAACGACGGAGTGGGTTCGCACCCGCCGTCACGCCTTAGTCACGCCGGGGCGAATGCGGTTGATTCTAAAAGGACCGTGGCCTTATTCAGCTACTTGCTGCGCTTACCAATGCCGAAACCAATCTATTCCAGTGACACTTTCGGCACACCCAATCTGACTTGGTCACGGTCTGGCTTCGTGCTGCGCTCCAACGTCCAGTGACGCCAATGAAGGACCCGCATGCGCGTGTGTTATCTGTCGTGATTGAGGCGACCACCCTGCGCTAGTGAAGCGAGACGTAGCACCGTCCTTCGGAGTCCGGAATCCGCCACGGCTGTCAGACAGGTCTGCCTAAGGGCGATGTGCGACTATCCCGAGTTGTGGGAGCGGTACTTTTCGGTGCGTCTTTGATCTACCGCAACGTCCATGACCTTGAGTCCGCACATCATCGGCGATGTCGACGGTGGTTCGCATGCCTCAGAAGCTATTGCGCCAATCATCGGGGATCAATGCCATTGCTCTCAGGGATGGAGAACTATAGACCCTGCCCGGTCGAGTTTCTGAGGGAAAACGGTAGGGCAGCCGTTTCCGCAACATTGATGTATTTACTTGGGAGGCATGCGGCATGCCGTTGGCTCGAAAAGCAATCACCGTGATGTTTCTTTTGTCCGCATTCATCGCAGGCACGAGCGTGGCGCTCGCGCAGCACGTTACCGGCACGCTGGGCTCGCCCAGCGCGACCACCACCATTAGCGGCCAGCAGCTGCCGCCGCCGGATCCCAAGTTCGGCGGCGTGATCAAGGACGACGCGCTGCAGTCGAAGCCCTGGTGGGCGCCGCGCGTCGTGCCACCGAAGGGCGCGCCGAACGTGCTGCTGATTATTACGGACGATGCCGGCTTCGGTGTGCCGAGCACCTTCGGCGGCATGATCCCGACGCCGACGATGGACCGGATCGCGGGCGAGGGGCTCCGCTACACGCGCATGTTCTCGACGGCGCTGTGCTCGCCGACCCGCGCCGCGCTGATCACCGGCCGCAATCACCACTCGGTGGGCTTCGGCGTGATCTCCGAGCAGTCGACCGGCTTCCCGGGCTACAACTCGATCATCCCGAAGGACAAGGCGACGATCGGCCGCATCCTGCTCGACAACGGTTATTCGACCGCGTGGTTCGGCAAGGACCACAACACGCCGGCCTTCGCCGCGAGCCAGGTCGGGCCGTTCGACCAGTGGCCGACCGGCATGGGCTTCGAGTACTTCTACGGGTTCGTCGGCGGCGACGCCAACCAGTGGGAGCCCAACCTCTTCCGCAACACGACGCAGATCTTTCCATTCAAAGGCCAGGAAGGGAAGTGGAACCTCGTCACCGCGATGGCCGACGACGCGATCGACTACATGACACGGATCCACCAGACCGACCCGTCCAAGCAGATCTTCATCAAGTACGCTCCGGGTGCCACCCACGCGCCGCATCACCCGGCCAAGGAATGGGTGGACAAGATCAGCGGGATGCATCTCTTCGACGACGGCTATGAGAAGCTGCGGGAGCGGATCTTTGCCAACCAGAAGAAACTCGGCATCCTCCCGCAGGACGCGACGCTCACGCCGTGGCCCAAGGACGTGCTGAAGCCCTGGGACGAACTCAGCCCCGAGGCGAAGAAGCTGTTCATCCGCCAGGTCGAGGTGTTCGCCGCCTACGCCGCCTACAGCGACTACGAGATCGGGCGGGTGATCCAGCACTTCCAGGATCTCGGCCGGCTCGACAACACGCTGGTCATCTACATCAACGGCGACAACGGCACCAGTGCCGAAGGCGGGCCGCTCGGCACGCCGAACGAGGTCGCGTTCTTCAACGGCATCAGTGAAATGCCCGTAGACCTGCAGATGAAGTTCTACGATATCTGGGGCACCGAGCAGACGTACAACCACATGTCCGCCGGCTGGTCTTGGGCGTTCGACACGCCGTTCGACTGGTTCAAGCAAAACGCGTCGCGCCTGGGCGGCATCAACCAGAACATGGTCGTGTCGTGGCCCGCTCGCATTAAGGACAAGGGCGGCGTTCGCGACCAGTTTATGCACGTGAACGACGTGGTGCCAACCATCCTGGAGGCCGCTGGCATCAAGGCGCCCGACTACGTGGACGGCATCAAGCAGGCGCCGATGGAAGGGACGAGCTTCCTCTACACCTTCGACCAAAAGAACGCCATGGCGCCGTCGCGGCACAAGTTGCAGTACTTCGAGATGATGGGCCAGTGGGCGCTGTACGACGACGGCTGGCTGCTCTCGACCAAGGTCAACCGCGCGCCCTGGCAGGCGTTCGGCCCCGCCAACCCGGATCCGCTCAACAACCAGGTCTTCCAGCTCTACGACCTGCGCAAGAACTGGAATCAGACGGACGACGTTGCGGCGAAGAACCCGCAGAAGGTGAAGGAGCTGAGAACGAAGTTCGTCGCCGAGGCGAAGAAGTACCAGGTCTTCCCGCTGGATGCCTCGGTGGGGGCACGCATCGTCGCGCCGCGGCCCAACATCACTGCGGGCCGCACTGAGTTCGTCTACACACGGCCGATGACAGGCCTGCCTCAGGGCGACTCGCCGTTCATCCTGGACGCCTCGTACACGTTCACCGCGGACATCGACGTGCCGCAGGGCGGGGCCGAGGGCATGATTGTGACCTCGGGCGGCCGCTTTGCTGGCTACGGCTTCTATCTGCTCAAGGGCAAGCCAGTGTGGCTGTGGAACATGGTCGACCTTGAGCGCATCAAGTGGGAAGGGCCCGACGCGCTCACCCCCGGCAGGCACACCGTCGAGTTCGACTTCAAGTACGACGGGCTCGGCGCGGGCACGCTCGCGTTCAACAACTTCAGCGGCCTGGGCCGTCCGGGCACGGGTACGCTCAAGGTCGACGGCAAGGCGGTCGACACGAAGCAGATGCCGAAGACGCTGCCGATGATCCTGCAGTGGGACGAGTCCTTCGATACTGGCTCCGACACGCTGACCGGCGTGAACGATGCCGACTACAAGCCCCCGTTCCCGCTGACCGCCAAGCTCAACAAGCTCACGATCAAGATCGACCGCCCCCAGTTATCGCCCGCGGACATCAAGACGCTGCAGGACGCGATGATGGAGAAGGCGAAGGCCGACTAGTGCCGCGGCGAGGGCGTGTTGTGCAGCCCGTGAGCGGGACGCACGGGCTGCGCGGCGGGGGGTAATGCGCGAGCGGATGGACCCTTGCGCTGGGCAAGCATCGAGCTGGTAAGAAGCACTCACACGGCCAATGCATCGTCCGCAATGTCCGCTTTCGCGAGAAGTGAACGGCTGCTTCTCGGCAACGCTTAGGGCTCCAGTGGGTCGAACGCGTTCTTTGCGCAGACGGCGGTCGGAATCCGCAGGCTCTGACCACCAAGGTCATCGTTAGGAGGCTCGCATCATGGCTGAGTGCATTGCGACCCTACTCCACCAGCGGCAAGAACGGCATCATTGCTGACGCAACAGCAAACCAGTCTTGCCACGCCAAAGCGATCCGCGAAAAGCCGGTCCCCTTGCCGACGGGCACGGCGTTACGAATAATGGGGAACTTCTGAGGAGGGGCGCGTGCCCGGGCATAAGCGAATGATCCAACGGTCGGAGTTGACGCTGGACCTTTGGGGCGTTGATCTTCCAGATCATGTAATCGACGGTCTGATCCTGAGCAAGATTGCATTGAACCGGGAGGACCTCGACCCGGAGGACCTCGGTCGCATCGAGCAATTTCGGGATCGCTTCAGGCGGATCGCGAGCGACTACGTCTGGAACCACGGACTTCAATTCGCAGCGCCTCTCTATCTCGTCGAACAGCACTTGAGCAAGATTGCATCGAGCCCGCAGGACTGGCTGGATACGCTGAAGTCTCAAAGCGAGATCGACGAGTTACCTGCGCAGGTTATGAATGAACTTGAATCATTCGCAAAGAAGAACGGCCTCGACCTCGGTCGCATCGAGTCTCCCGAGCAACTCAGCAGGATCGCCAAGGAAGCCGCAGAGCGCATTAGAAAATACATCGAACACAACAAACAGGCTCGTGGCAGCGGGAGACACCAAGGGAATGCGGCGCTTCAGGGCTTCATCGAGGACTTGGCTCAGTTCTGGATTGATTGCTTCCGCAACATTCCCACTGCCACGTACAACCCGAAGCATGGGAAGACGCTCAGCCCGTTCATCGAGTTCGTTCAAGCCGTGGCGAGTGTGATTCCCAAGCACCTGAGCCGCGAGATCGATCGCGACAGCAACAAGATCATCGGACCGGATCATTCGATCGTTGGCGAGCTTTACGGTCTCTGCGAAGACCCCGAGCAGATCAGAAAGCGATTGATGATCTTCCTGAACGCCAACCCTGGGCTAAAGAAGCCTTGACCCATCGCCAGTGAAAGTCACGACGTTTCGAGTGGAGCGCGGAGTGATTTCGCCTTAAACGGCCCGAAAATTACCAAGTCTGAGTTTCACGAAGTCCGTTCATTCTGTGCGGGCATTTACGGAAGTGAGACAAGACATGAATACGCGTAGTAACTCGGGGGAGGCAACTCAGCGCTCGACACTGATTTCGCCAGCAGAGGTCGAGAAAGAATACGGCATTCTTCAGCAGACCCAGGCCGTTTGGCGATGCGAGAACCGATACGGCTGGCGGGACTTCACGATCAAGCTGGGGCGCAAGATTGCGTACCTCCGTCGTGATATAGAAGCCTGGATTGAATCGCGTCGTGGTCTTCACGGTGGAGATGCGCGATGAATCCCGTCAGCCAGAACACTTACCGGACGTGTGATATCCGGCCCTTCATTTCTTCCGCTCGCGCTGTATGTGCACGCGCAATCGGCACGGACGCGGACACGTTTGACGGAGCAGAGCGTGTCCGCTTTCTTCGTGAGCAACGGTCAGAAAGGCAGACCAAGAGAACGCCCGAGACAGCAGGCCCCCAGACCGACGAAGCAGACGCCCAGAAGAAGGAGAGTCAGTCTTCGGCGATCGTCGCCTTCGTGCTGGAGCGCGCTGAACTCTTTCATGACGCGAACGGCGATGTCTACGCCTCCGATAACACTACGGGAGAGACGCGCAGGATCGATTCGCGCCAGTTCAAGGACTGGTTAATGTCGAGCTTCTACACCGAGACGGGGAAGGCGTCCCGCGATCAGTCCTTCCGGGAAGCGCTATCCACCCTCTCCGGGCTGGGGCGATTTCAAGGGGAATGCAAGCCGGTGTTCGCGCGCGTAGCCGAGCACGATCGGAGGTACTTCCTCGACCTGGCAGAACCCGGCAGGAGTCGCGCCGTCAGCATTGAGGCGGGACAGTGGGAGATCGTGGAGAAATCTCCGGTGCGATTCCTCCGGCCCGAGACGATGCGGCCACTGCCAGAGCCTGAACGCGGCGGCAGTCTGGATGCACTGTGGTCCGTGGCGAACGTGCCGGTAGATGCACGCCTGCTCGTGCTGGCGTGGCTCGGTGAGTGTCTTCGACCCGACACGCCGTTCCCGGTGCTGGAGCTTATCGGTGAGCAGGGCAGCGCGAAATCGACAACCCAGGCTGCGCTTCGGCAGTTGGTGGACCCGAATGCCAGTAATCTGCGGGCGGCACCAAAGAGCGTGGAGGACGTGTTCGTAAGCGCGGGCGCAAACTGGCTGGTGTCCTACGAAAACATCTCCCGGCTCTCCCAACCGATGCAGGATGCGCTCTGCACATTGGCCACCGGCGCCGGATTCGCCACCCGGAAGCTCTACTCGAACACCGACGAGTCGATGATCGTCGTCAAGCGCCCCATCGTGCTCAACGGGATTACAGCGGCCGTCACGTCGCAAGACTTGGTTGATCGCGCTGTATCGGTGGAAACTCCGCTGATCGCAGATCGCAAGGAGACGACGGAGTTGTGGGGTATGTATGACCGCGAGCATGGTCGCATGTTGGGTGCCCTCCTGGATGCGGTAGCTGGGGCACTGATGCGATTGCCGAAGATACGCATCCCAGCGAAGGATCGCCCGCGCCTGATCGAATTCGCGCGGTTCGGAATGGCGATGGCCGAAGCGGTCGGCAAGCCGGGCGAGGACTTCCTGACGCAGTTCCGCGCGAGCCGGGCCGAGAGTATTGCCAGAACGATCGACGCCGATCCTGTGGCGAGCGCCATGATCGAGTGGTTCAACGCGCGTGATAAGAGAGAAGCCCTCTTGTCCGCAAAGGACCTCCTCAAACAAATCGAGGAATGCAAGCCTTCGCACACCGATGACTGGCCGAGGTCAGCGCGAGGGCTCGGCGATGCACTGCGCCGCGCGGCACCGGCACTTCGACACATGGGGATTGAGTGCCGATGCCTCGGGAAGACCGCCGGGAACGTCAAATGGAGAATCAGCGGGGGAAAACAGCGGAGCCAAAGTCCTGCACGTCCTGAAAGTCCTGTATCGGAGTTGCAAAGCAGGACTTGCAGGACATCTAGGACTTCGGAATCAACTTTTTCTTCGTCGACATTGAACGCCCTGAACGGCGGCTAAAGCGATTTTCTCAATGTCTTTGGCGCCCATTTATTCGCGCCCGTTGACCATAGGGGATACTTGTAGCGCTTCGAGTTCCTCGTCCTGGAGGCCCTTTCGGCGTCGTGCCTTGCGGGTCTGTGGTGTTGCCGCCCTGGGTTCCGCCGATGGCGCTGCCGGCCTTCGGTTCCTTCTCGGTAAACGCAAGTTCTTTCGCTGGACGGCGAGCAACGCTGTCACAGCGGAATAAGTGCCGAAGTTCGGAACGCCGAAATCGAGTACAAGTAACGTACAAGTAGGGTGCAATTCGGAGCGGTGTTGAAGCGATGAATGCCACGAATGTGTGCGGAACGGATGCGCACGACAAATCAAATACTTACGACATCAAAAGTCCGTACAAGTGGGGAATAAGTGAGTAACGTGGTGTTTGTGACTGGCCCGGATGCGAGGCTGTATCCGTACTGGACGCATCGATGCCGGGTCCGTGAGAAGGACGTAACCAAAGCTAAGTAAATCAGATCACCCGCGAGGCAGAGAAGGGAAACGAGATGCCTCCCGGCCCCGCCAAAGTAAAAAAGCGATCGCGCGGTTAGCGCGCTGAGTGCTTGCCCACCGGCGCTTCCGGACCAAAGTACAGGTCAACTGATCCGTCGGCATTTGTTATGTCATCGCGATGACCGATCCGGGTATGTGCCGGTATCGATCGAACGTTCGAGGGTGATTGTCGTAGGTGACGCAACTATGGCTTGGGCAGGCACCTAGATCGCCACGGCGGCCCGCTTTAGATTGAGGTCCAGCAGGCGCCTCAGAATCTCGTCGTCGGCTACGTCGGCACCGTAGTCCGTCCACTCGTAGGCCGCCGCCACCGCTGCGTCAATCTGCTGGTGGGCATTCACGAGCCACGCCGGCTTCTCGTTGTATAGCCCGGTAAGCGTGCGGCGCTTTAGCTCGGCGGCGGCGGTCTCGTTTGCAGGCACGAGGCGGTCGGGGAAGCCCGGCACCACCTCGGGAACGCGCTTTACCCATTCGGGCGGGTTGAGCCAGTTTGTTCGAAGCGCGTCGAGCTTCTTCGCGGCTTCCGCGATCCTGGCAGCGCGGGGATCGGCCGCGAACTTCGAAGATTCTATGGTTTATGTCAAGGGATTCGTGAGACGGGCAGGATCGAATTCGGTCTTGTAGGTGTAGATCGACCAGGCGGTGCGAGCGATGCGCCGAGCGAGGATCACGAGGGCCGCAGTGCTGGATAGGCCCTTGGCCCGGTAATGCTCGTAGAGTGGCCGCCATGTCTTCGTCTTTACGGCTGACAGCGCCGCCAGGTAGAGCAGCCGGCGCAGTTCGGCCGGGTCCGCGTTTGGAGAGGCGCCGTTTGCCGCGATGCTGTCCCGAGTCATCCGGTCGGGGGTCCAGGCCGGTGAAGGCGACGAACGCGTCCGCGTTCTTCACGGGCACCCGCTCGAGGGTATTGACCAGTGCGGCGCCGACGACCGGGCCGACGCCGGTAGATCGTGCACAAGCGTGTGAAGTTCTGTTGGCGATCGGGACTCGCTTCGACCAACGCCTTGACTCTCAGGTCGATGCGCGCGATGAGCTGATTGAAGCGCGTTCTTAGCGCCTTGAGCTCGGCGGCGAATCCGGCCAGTTCATGCAGCGACATTGCGACTGCTTCACGCAAGGAGATCAGTGTGGCGCGGCGTTTGATCAGTCGATCAATCTCGCGTTGCTGCGGTGTGGGCGGGATCCAGGCGTGCAGCTTGGTGTGCTCGTGGGCGATCATCCGCGCGATGAGCTCTGCGTCCACCCGATCGGTCTTGCCCCGCAGTCCAACGGCCTTGGCATAGTGGCGGGTGTCCTTGGGATTGAGCACGAAGACCAGAAAGCCGAGCTGGTGGGCAGCGTCAGCGAACAACTCGTGATAGGTGCCGGTGGATTCCACGCCGATGCGGCTGCCCGCAGGCAGCCTCTTGAGAAAGGCCAGCAACGCGGTGCGCTGATTGGCGACCTCGCGCACCGGAGAAGCTTCCTTCCGAACAGGCCACCACGATTGCGTCCTTGGCGACATCGGCGCCGATATTGAGCACTGCGGATGGGGTTTGCATGATGTGCCTCCGATGACTAAGCTTAACGGTGCTGGGGTGGAACACACCTGCGTGAGCTTGCGTTCAAATCGGCGGTCGTAGCCGCTAGATTCCTCATCGACGCTGGCGGTGTGGGTGGGGGAATTCTTTGGACGTCTGTCTCTCCAGAGAGAGCAGATGCGGCCATTGGCCCCTCCACCCCGGCTTCTTCACTGTTTCAGAAGAAAGCCGAAAACACCATACAAGCGGCAGTATTCGGCGTGAGCCCGTCAGGGAACGGGAACGTTTCGAAGCACGACTTCGCGTTGTAGGTGGGGCGTCCGCCCTCGCTCCCATCCCCGTGGATTGAGGCGTTGGCGAGCGACCAAACCTCGTGTATCCGCGAATGAAGAATGCCGAAGCTCGTATCATCCTCGCGCGCGATTGCGTAGAGCCGCGAGTCGGGCCATACCGCTACGGGAAACCGCACGAAGAAGCGATGCTTCGAGACGCGGCTGGTGGCGATGTAGCGAGTCAGCGGTGAAAGCGCCGCTCGGATGTCATCACCAGTTCGCCCGTGTAGCCACCAGCGGGCCTTTCGGCCGGCGTCGCGCTGCTGTTCTCGCTGCGGGCGAACGTATTTTGCAACGTGCTCGAAAGGTTTCTCATAGAGCGCGGCCTCGCTCTCGGTTCGACTTGCGCCGAAGTCTATGATCCAAGTGTCAGACGGGCGCTTCGTGAGGTCCTGACCGGTCGGCCCATGGCCGCAACACGTCGCTGTTCGGCTTTCCGTGAGGATTCGGCGCTGTGAGCCATTGCCGCGCTAACTCACCTCGAACATCGAACTGCCCCACCTTCACTGGGCCTTGAAAGGCAACTCCTTCATTTTCTGCGAGCGGGCAACTGATCGTTAGGTTGACGCCCTTACTGCCGCCGGCCGCCGCCGTCATAATCCCGGAAATATCTGGCCAACCCTGTTGCCGTCAACCTGTGTGATCCCCACGGGTGGCGACGGCGCGAAACACAGGAGAGAAACGCGAACCGCTGCCCCTTCGTTGATCCACGGCTCATCCGCCCAAGCATTGAAGATCTTTTGCGACTCGGCAATCCGATCAAGAACTGCGCGGTTGTTTCCGCCGCGAATAGCCTGTGTCGCAACGAGCCCCGCAACTTTCGCGTTGCCGGCTACGATTTGCGCTCGCGCTTTCTCGAACCAATAGCAAACCAGATCGGAACTTCCAGGCACCCGGCCCTTATAGAGCGAACGAAGCGCCGTTGCGTATTTCTCGCCGAGCTCGCCCAACATCTTCTTGTCGCCGAGGAACGGAGGGTTTCCGACGATGACATCCACCTCCGGCCATTCTGGTTCCGCAGCCCCCTCGCTCATCACGGCGTCTTTGCACTCGATCTGGTTAAGATTCTTGAGGACCGGATGTTTGCTTGGCTGATAGCCGTGCGACAGCATCCATTGAATTTCGCCGATCCAGATCGTGACTCGCGCAAGCTCGGCGGCGTAGCTATTGAGTTCAATCCCGAACAGGCATGAGGGATCGACTTCGGGAAAGTGGGGCTCTAGTCCCAATTCTTCCGCTTCCAGGTTCGCGCGATGCTCGATGTCCTTGAGCGTCTGAAGCGCGAGGTAGAGGAAATTGCCTGAGCCGCACGCCGGGTCCAGGACGCGAAAGGTTTTGAGCTTCTGCAGGAAGCCGACGAGTGGCTCCTCTGCCTCGCGGCGGAGCCTATCGTGCATTTTCTTGCCCCCTTTGGCGGCGTTGAGCTTCTGAATCTGACCCGCGATCTCCTTCCTCACTTCGCCCCACTCCGCGAGGAGCGGTTCTTCAATAGTCGGCCGCACGAGACGCATGATCGAACCGGCATCCGTGTAGTGCGCGCCTAGCTGGCTCCGTTTGCTCGGATCAAGGCCGCGCTCGAATAGTGTGCCGAAGATCGAAGGCTCGATGTTGCTCCAGTCGAGGCCGGCGACCCGCCGCAGGAGTTTGATCTCAGCATCCGTTAGCACCAGTGTGTCGTCGCCGTCGAACAGACCACCGTTGAACCACTCGATAACGTCGGCGCCAAACGGGCCGCCGTTCGTCATCGCGCCAAACAACGATTTGAGCATTCCCTCAAGGCTCTCGGGATATTTCGTTGCGCCGTCGAGGAGCCGGTGCATGAGCCGCAGGGGAAGCAGCCCCACGTCCTCGGCGAAGAAGGAGAACAGCAGCTTGTTTAGGAAGTGCGCGACGCGCTGCGGCTCGTATCCGCGATCCCGAAGCGACTGCGCAATCTTGGCGAAATTGCTCGCTGCCTCCTCGGTGACCTTGACCGTGGTCGTTCCGGGGCGAAGCCGCTCGGGGTCGGTGAACACTCGTCGCAATAGCTCCAAGTTCTCCGACTTACCAAGCTCGGCGAGGGGGACGACATGTATCTCGTGGACGGTGTTTGTGAAGTTGGTGTGGACCTCGATCACGTCCATGTCCGACACGATCAGGAGCGGCGGGTTTTCAAGCGCGAGAGCGTAGTGCTGTAGTTGCGTGAGCGCTACCGTGAGGTTCTTGTGCCGGCCCCTTGTACTCCCACGCGAAGTGCCCCCGTTTCCACACGTCGGCCCACCCGCCGCCGCCCGTGATTTTCTTGGCCCCTTTTTCGAAGGAATACCAGGTGCCGTCCGGGTCGGCGTCGGTTGGAGTCGGCTGACCGAGAACAGAGCACAGGTCATTGAAATGCGATTGCGCTGCCGCCCGCTCGGTGAGGAGAGACCTCTCCCATTTCTTGATGAACTGTTGCGGCGTCATTTTCTTCTTTCTCCTGACCTCACAAGCTGGAACCGGGTGCGCTTGGCGACGCACCATGTGCAGCGGCTTGGAAGGGTGATTGCGACGTGCGGTGGTTCGGGTTTGCCAGTCCAGGGCCGTGTTAACAGCGCTGACGGCAATCGCATTCGTGTGTTCCCCGACAGCATTTACAACGACGCAAGCCAACCGACGCAATGTCTGACGGCGTTGGCGAAGTGTGTCGCTAGAATAGCGGTGACCGGCACATCAGTTCCGTTCGATTTGTAGGTCAATTCTCCGCCGTGGGCGATGTTTCCGCGCGCGTCCCATAGATTCTCTATGGTGGCAAACTCATTGGGATGTTCGAGCTTGTATGACCGCCCCAGCAGCCGATTCATGTCGCGACTGAGATGGTAGGGAAGATCGTAGCCGGTCAATAGGCGCCCTCGCTTGAACGGCTTGCGGCTTCGCGCGCACCACGTTCTTTGAAAAACCTCGTCCTTTGCTTGTTCGCAAGCCGTCGCTGCGTCGATCACGGCTCGCCTTATCTCTCCTGTCGTAGCGAAGTAGTAGGCATCGAGTACTATCAGCGCCGTCTCTGGCGGAGTGATACCGGCGGCCCAAAGCGCTATCGCCTCTCGCCACGTTTCACTCGTTATGGCTCGTTCGAACCCCCACGACGTGTGCATATTTGAATGGGGGGTAGGCAAGTGATCCGACGGAGCGGGCGCCCCGCGGTGGTCGACCGGCATCTGGTTGCGCGCATAACCTAACAGGGGATGGATGGATCGCATGATCCACCATTGATCAGTCTTCCAACGCAGAAGGTGAAGAAGTTCCACCGCTAGCGAGTCCGCTAGGTTTCTTCGAGGGTGAGCAGAAGTGCATCGTGGGATCATGAGCGTGTGGCATGCATATAAAGTTCCGAATCGTGGCTCGCGCCTGCCTACCTGTTGCGCGAGTCCTACCCGCGACGGTGTTCACGCGCAAGCGCACATTGGCAAACCTTTCCTCATGAGCGAGGACGATCGCAGGGATACGGCTGTCTGGGGGAGCCGGTGCGCCGGTGGGAGACTCTTCGAGGTGGTTGGCTCTCGTGCCGGCCATGTCCAGGCCGTGTGTGTAGCCATGCATCGGCTCGGTCCCGCAGCTTCTGAGCGCAAGCCGAGCGACGGGTCTGCGCGGTGGCCGCGCGGGGCGCACACCAAGCTCGCAACGCGCTGGTGGCACACACGACGCGGCGGAGCACTTATGGCGTGGCGCAAGCGACGAGAACGACGCGTCAAGGCGGAGAAGAAGCTCGCGGCGCGCCACGGCGAGGGCGCACTGGCGCTCTACGACCGTCCATCGAGCTACTTCGAGGGCTCGCAGTGCCCGCTCGCGAAGCTCGGCTAAACCGCGATGGCAAGCGCGGCAAGCTGCGGGTTCGATTACGGTCGCTCACCGCGCGAGGTGGTACTGGTGGGCGATCGGGGCATGATCGGGCAGGCGGCGGTGGAGCGGCGCACCCGGGGCTGGCCTGGATCAGAAGAGCAGCCAGAGTGGTGCAGAGCGCTGGTGGCCTGTCGCAACCCGGAGCTTGGACGGCGCGGGCGACAAGCGGCGCTGCTGCAGGCCACGCGCGAGCAGCGCAGGTGCGCGCGATGGTCGAGCGCGGCAGCTCACGGGAGCGGGCAAGATCGGGTTCGAGTCGGCCGCGTGCTCAACAAGTACAAGGTCGCCAAGCACTTCGAACTCACGATCGAGGCACAGCGCTTCGAACGGCTGCTCGAAGGGTGGCAGCGGAAGCCGCTTCTGGACGGGGTATGTCATTCGCGCAGCGCGCAGCAGATGGACGCCGCTGGGCGTTGCTCCATGAACGATCTGGAGATCCGCCCGATCCACCACCGGCTGGACATGCGTGAGGCCTGGCGGCGCTGCTCTTCGCGACGAGGATCTCGATGCCAAGGACTGGCGCGAGTCGAGCACGCCAGCGCTCGGCGAACGCATCGGGCGCACCCATCGCGGCAGGGCAGCCTGGCCCATAGCTTCCGCACGCGCTCGAAGACGGCTGCGTCGTGCGCAACCCTGCCGCACGCATCGGGCTTCAGAGATATCTAAGCGTAGACTGTCCATAGGAAAGTTGCGCGACGGCGCGGTGGTGAATTCTTCGTCGAGGCTGATGCAAACGCCCAGTTCTCCTTCGCTGTTTGGCTCCAGCGTCGGATATACGCCGATGCGAACAAACATTGAGTTCCCGTTGGCTGTGACGGTGATTCCGTCGGGAAATGGGACGTTGCGGAGGTCGAGCGAAGGTGCGTACGCTGAATTCGCGGGAGCGCTGCGAAATGGAGGATACACGCGGACAAAGCGGTCGCTAACTTCGGTTTCGACAATAGCGGGAGGCGCTATCGTATCCACGATCAACCAAAATGGGAAGGTGAAGAGCCAACCATTGAGTGCCATTCGTATCCACCTTTTGTTGGGCACGTGACATAGGGGTTTTAAGAAAGGGGTGTTAGTCAGTGTCGCGTGCATCGAGGCACGCACGAACCGGCAGAAGTTCCGCGCTACAACGCTCGCAGGGTGTACATGAAACAGTCGGATAGCTCCCTGCTTGCGATGAACACATTCTCAGATATGCGCCATGCGATTCCATGCTCTGGTTGGAGCGCGGGGAAGGCAATGGTTGAATCTGTATCTCGGAACCTGCGGGCAGCTTCGAACTTGGCAAGGGGCACCCGAAGACGTTCAAACCCATGCTTGGCGCTGCGGACTATCCGCGCAGCAGCATCGTCGACGAGTTCAGGAGTTGTCCGACAACGCTGGTCTATAGAGCGAACAATCTCGTAGACACCGAGCACCCACAGGTACCTCTTCCTGATACTCATAGTCGAAACGCTCTGAGGAAAACGATCAGCCCCTTCTTCTCCCAGGTCGCGGCATTGCGCCCGTGCAGCCGGAAGATCGCAAGGTTGGATGTCGTGGTCTCCCACACTGAGGGATTGCTGCTTGTGAAGCCTTGCGGTTGATCCACGACGACATGCGTCAGCCCGTGTTCCCGCTCGAAGGCGAGCACCTCGCTGCGGTGCTTGTCCTCGAACCGGGTTCGGTTCCGAAACTCCATCGCAAGCTGATACCGCTGTGAGTCTCAAAACGCAGATACCCATCGGTGGAAACGCACTTATCATCCTCCTCCTCACCCTGTTATAAAGATCATCGACAGCCATGCAGACTTCTCCCGGTGAGCAATCTAGATTGCCTTAATTAACGCACAAGAAGGGCCATTGGAATGATTGGACTGCCGCAAGCATCGGAACCATCCTATGAGTTGCAATCACTGGGCTGGCGGTCCTTTCAAGATCTATGCGCCACGATTCTCAGCAACGTTTTCGGGCAAACGTTTCAGGTATTTGCGCCGAGTCACGACGGCGGCAGAGACGGTGCGTTTTATGGCACGTGGAAATCAGAAGAGGGCAGTGAGCTATCCGGGTCCTTCACCGTCCAATGCAAGTTCTCTTCAAAGGACACGGCACTCTCAAAGGCCGCCCTTCACGACGAAATCGGGAAGGCCACGCGTTTAGCCAGTCGTGGTCTCGCAGACATTTATTTGCTGATGACTAACCTTAAGGTCTCAGCAGAAGTTGAGGCCGATCTCCGAGCGGTGTTTCTTGCAATTGATGGGATCAAGAACTTCTTAGTCTACGGAAAAGAGTGGATCACTCTCAAGATCCGCGAAGTTCCTGCATTGAGAATGCTTGTCCCAAGAGTCTATGGTCTTGGAGATCTAAGCCAAATCATGGACGCGCGCGCATACGCTCAGGCCGTAGAGATATTGAGCGGGTTCGGCGATGATCTGTCTAAGTTCGTAGTTACCAAGTCCCATACTCGTGCAGCCAATGCCTTAGTCAAGTATGGCTTTGTGATTCTTCTAGGCGAGCCTGCGGCGGGCAAGTCTACGATCGCTGCTTGTCTAGCAATCGGAGCGCTCGATCAATGGGGTTGCCCCACCCTTAAGGTCCGGACGGCCAATGAGTTCGTTCAGCACTGGAATCCGCATGAGCCGAAGCAGTTCTTTTGGATTGATGATGCCTTCGGGACCACGCAGTATCAACGCGACCTCGCTACGGAGTGGAACGGTACGTGGCCTCATATGGTGGCGGCAATTCGAAAAGGCGCGCGAGTGCTGTTTACGTCGCGAGATTACGTCTATCGGGCAGCGCATTTTGACCTTAAGACCAGCGCGTTTCCCCTTCTCAATGAGTCGCAGGTTGTAATCAATGTGCAAGATCTGACCAAGTCCGAAAAAGAGCAAATCCTCTACAATCACATCAAGCTTGGCGAGCAACCGCGCTATTTCAGGAAGCGAATCAAGCCCTTCCTGGCTCAAATAGCGGCAAGTCATCGGTTTCTTCCAGAGGTAGCGCGACGGCTCGGAAGCCCTCTCTTCACGAAGAACCTTCAGTTCGATTCCGGCTCAATACGCTCCTTCGTGGAGGAGCCCCTCGAATTTCTAATGGAAGTGGTTACCAATCTGGACCCAGAGAGTCGCGCCGCACTCGCTCTGGTCTTTATGCGCGGCGGAGAGCTCCAAAGCCCCGTTGAGGTAGCAGAGAACGAGAAGGAAGCTTTGAGCATTCTCGGTGTTGATCCGGCCTCGGCGCGGGAGGCGCTCAAGGCGCTCGATGGAAGCCTTCTCGCTCTTGTCCGGACTGGCGAAGGAGCAGCTTGGACCTTTAAGCATCCGACTATCGGCGATGCATATGCAACGATTGTGGCCGGTGACCCTGAGCTTCTCGACGTCTACATGTCGTGGACGAGCGCGGAAAAACTGATCTCGGAAGTCACGTGTGGTAACGTTCCGCTGGAAGGGGTCAAGGTTGTGGTGCCAAAGACGCGTTTTGAGAGATTCGTAAGCCGGTTGAATGAGGTCAAAACAGGTCCAGCCCTTTTTAATTTCCTCGCGACGCGTTGCTCGCGCGTTTTTCTCGAACTATATCTTTCAAAGCATCCAGAACTGGGTGAACACCTCTGCGAGCCTCACTCATACCTAGGCACGTCGGCTGCTGTAACTCTACTTTGCAAACTTGGTGAGGAGGGATTGTTGCCGAACGCGTGGCGCCTGCGCTTTGTTGCACGGGCGGAGACGCTTGCCCTCGAAACACCACCAGATGTTGATTTTCTGACTGTTCCGCGTATAAGAGCGATATTCCGCCACGACGAACTCGTGCAGGTTCTCGCCGTACTCCGCGAGAAGCTCCTTCCCGAGCTTCCGTCGTTTGTGAACGAGTGGGCGGATGTCTGTGACGCTGACGACGACCCCGAGGAGCACTTCAACTCACTTCGCGACGCTGTGGATGCTCTCGCTAAAGAGTTCTCCCAAGACCCTGATGCAATGGCTATTCTAAATCACGTGAAATCGGACATTGAGATGACTATCGAAGTCATCTGGGAGGAAAGACCGCCGGCAGAAGACGATAGCGGCTACACGTACGGTGACCGCTTCTCATACACTGAGGCCGAACGCAGCACGTTTGACGACGTCGACGAGTAATTCTCGGTGGATAATTCACCGAAAGTTCATCTATTCGAGGGTTCTATTGGGTGGAAACTGCGGCGCTGCCAAACGAGAAGTTCAGGATCAGCGGAGGCAGCCAACCTTAACACGCCTCAATCGAACAGTTCGCCTTTGCATTTTGCCGCAGAGGCCCTAACTGGTGAAGCCCGTCTCCCAGATATACCGCACGTTGAGCGAAGTCACGTCCTGGTACTTGACGACAAAGTAATCACCGTCAATGGCGTAGAAGCGGTTTTCGGGAATGTCAATGGTCTTCTCTTTGTCCTTCGCCAGTGGCCTCCGTTGCACTTCTGCGAGCACGATGCGATCAAGGCTGCCGTCGTGCCTCAAAAAGAAGTCCACGAGCACTCCATTGTAGAGGATGCACCCTCCGCCCACCTCAACCGTGCAGGCTACATAAACGGCGGCGGGCTCGAGTTCTTCATCGTACCCCTTGAAGAGGTAATACCAAGGCGTGTCGAAGCGGAAGAATCTTGTAAACCTCCTTCCGGATCGATCCAACTTGCACCGGGTGACAATCCAGCGTACGAACCAGCCGAGCAGCCAAGCGGCAAGAATCAGTGCCAGGAAGTAGCCAACAACTGGCGACCACTCGACTGCAAGGTGGTGATACGCGTCCTTAAGGCCTCCCGAGTCCGTCCCGATCAGCAGGGCGAGGAGATCGGAAACGTTAAGGGTGTATGTAGTAAAGACGTGCAGTAAGCCTACGGCGGCACCGTGTAGGAGCGCAGCGACCGTAAGGGCGGAGACGGTCGTGCGCGAAAAGGGACTTGCATCGAGAGAGAAGCGTTCGCCCTCAGTCTTGCGAAACGACTGCAGAAAAATAAATCCGGGGAGAACGAGCGCCAGAAGAACGAGCGCCGAGAACGCTACGTTCACCAGCTAGCGCGTTACTCTGGGCCTGTCGACGGTGAGAACAAACGAACGACCGTTCACCTTCACGGTTTCGGTCACGGGCAGCGAAACGGCGCTCCCAGAGGATGCCGTCACCGCCTTTATGGCGGCGCGCAGGCTGGCACGTCCCTTTGGGTCGCTCAGCGCATCCCTAACATTCCGACTCATCACGGCTTTCATAATCCGGAAACCTCATCAAAAGTACACAGTAATTATGTAGGCACTTTAACGAGGAAATCAACCTAGCATGCCGAGAAGCAGAGACGAATGTATGGACTTTTTCCCAGAAGGAATGCCAGCGTTCAGAATCGTACACCGTAACCCCTGCGTAACCCGACCGCAAATCACCTTAGACTATCATTATATAACTACATGATTTTATGGTGGGTCTGGCTGGACTCGAACCAGCGACCAAGGGATTATGAGTCCCCTGCTCTAACCGACTGAGCTACAGACCCCGGTACAGTGCGGAAATGAAAGCGATTTTCAGGCACCGCCGCCGATACGGACAACCGCTCTGACCGGTACGTTAACCGGCCGGGCAGAGCGCTTACGCCTCGTTGTCCAGGAAGCTACGCAGTCGCTCGGAACGGGAAGGATGGCGCAGTTTTCGTAACGCCTTGGCCTCGATCTGTCGAATCCGCTCGCGCGTTACGTCGAACTGCTTTCCCACCTCTTCCAGCGTGTGGTCGGTGTTCATCTCAATGCCGAATCGCATGCGCAGAACCTTCGCCTCGCGCGGAGTGAGCGTGTCCAGTACGTCCTTGGTCACGTCTCGCAGACTGGCGTATACCGCCGCGTCGGAAGGCGCCATCGTGGAGGAATCCTCGATGAAATCCCCGAGATGCGAGTCGTCGTCGTCGCCGATCGGCGTCTCCATCGAGATCGGTTCCTTGGAGATCTTGAGGATCTTGCGGATCTTCTCCTCGGGCATTTCCATCTTCTGGGCGAGCAGCGCCGGATCGGGCTCCTGCCCGGTTTCCTGCAGGATTTGGCGCGAGATGCGATTCATCTTGTTGATGGTCTCGATCATGTGCACCGGGATACGGATCGTGCGCGCCTGGTCTGCAATCGAGCGCGTGATCGCCTGCCGGATCCACCAAGTTGCATAAGTCGAGAATTTGTAGCCGCGGCGGTACTCGAACTTGTCCACGGCCTTCATTAGGCCAATGTTGCCTTCCTGAATGAGATCGAGGAATTGCAGGCCGCGATTGGTGTATTTCTTGGCGATCGAAATCACGAGTCGCAGATTGGCCTCAGTCATCTCGCGCTTCGCACGGCGAGCTTTGGCTTCACCGGTCGACATCTGGCGATTGATTTCCTTCAGGTCTCGGAGCGAGATCATCACGCGTTTCTGCACGCCGAGCAGACGCTGCTGGAGTTCCATAATTGCCGGAGCGAAGCGCGACAGCGTTTCGCTGTAGGCCTTGCGCCCCGAAACCTCGCGCATCACCCAGCCCAAGTCCTCCTCGTTGCCGGGGAAATGCTTGATGAAGTGAGCCCGCGGCATGCCGGCCTTGTTCACGCAGATCTCCATGATCTCGCGCTCATAGCTGCGGACTTCATCGACCAGCCTGCGCAAGCTGTCGCACAGGGCCTCGACCTGTCGGGCGGAAAACCGGATGCCCATCAGTTCCGCAGAGATCTGATCCTGAATCTTCTGGTGGGGCTTGCTCTTGGATCCCTGCTTGGCGAGGGTTTTCACCATTTTCCCGTACAGCCCACGCAGCACGGCAAACCGCTCCAATGCGTGCGCCTTGAGCTGAAGCAGGCTCGCGCTAGCTGCCGCGCCGCCGTCGTCTTCCTCCTCTTCGGCGGCTTCGAGCTCCGCTTCCATGGTTTCTTCCGGAACCTCTTCCGGAATCTCCTCGGCGTTGGGATCGAGCAATCCATCGACCAGCTCGTCGACGCGCATCTCGTCCCTTTCGATCCGGTCAGCGTACTCGAGTATGTCCTTGATCGTGGTAGGGCACGCGGAAATCGCCTGGATCATGTGCTTGAGACCGTCCTCGATCCGCTTGGCGATCTCGATCTCCCCTTCCCGCGTCAGGAGCTCCACCGACCCCATTTCCCGCATGTACATCCGCACCGGGTCGGTCGTGCGGCCGAACTCCGCATCTACGGTGGAGAGGGCCGCTTCGGCTTCTTCCGCCACATCCTCGTCGGCGACAGTCGGCGCCGCATCGGACATGAGCAACGTTTCGGCATCGGGGGCTTCATCGTAGACCTGAATCCCCATGTCGTTGATCATGCTGATGATGTTCTCGATCTGCTCGGCATCCAGCATGTCGTCGGGCAGATGGTCGTTGATCTCCGCGTACGTGAGATAACCCCGTTCCTTGCCGAGCACGATCAGGTTCTTCAGACGCATCCGACGGGCTTCCGCGTCGTCGGGAAATTGGACCTCATGCTTGAGCAGATCCTTGTCTTTATCTTTTTCCTTGGCCATGTCCTGGTCGTCCGAAGTTGCCTGAAAAAAAAGCCGGTCAGTTTATCACTACTTGCGATTTACCTGTTAGAGCGCCCAAAGCCGCGCCGCGTTCAGCGTGAAGCCTCTGCAGTTCGTTTCGATCCTCCGCACTCAAGGCAGCCAGCGGCTTCCCACCGAGTTCCAGCAGGCGCGCACCCCGACGTTGCTCCTCGATCTGCTTCAGGATCGCCTCCAGCTCGGCCTCCGCATCGAACTCTCCACCGAGCTCAATAATTTCGGCAGACGCCTCTTCAATGGCCTGATAATAAGGCATTGCACGACAGTGGTCGCTCACAAGAGGGAGCAGAACCCGATCTTCGAGATGCGGATTGCCGGCGACGAAATCAAGCACGGCAACGCTCGCCTGCGCGTCGACGCTCCCACCAATGGCAGCGCGATCCACCCGGGTCGCCAGCGTGGGGGCAAACAGCAGACAACGCAGGAGGCGGCGTTGCAGGGACAGTGGCGCCGCCCGGCGAGCCCGCACGGGGGCCGGTCGCGAGCGTGCGTTCGTCCCGATCTCCAGCAGCAGGTCCACCTCGTCCTGACGCAGCCCCGCAAGCTCAGCGAGGCGCTTGCGCAGAAGCAGGTTGAGGGCGGGGGCGGCGATTTGCTTGAAAAGGGGCTTTGCCGATTGCAGCATCCGCGCGCGCCCTTCTTCCGTGCCGAGATCGCCTTGGCGCGTCAATTCCCGCAACAGCAGGGCCGACAGGGGTACCGCTTCCTTCGCCGAGCGCTCGAAGCCTTCCCTGCCTGCCCGTCGAACGTAGGTATCCGGGTCTTCCCCGTCAGGCAGGAAAAGAAACGCCACTTCCTTGCCGTCGGAGATCTGCCCGAGGCAGTTCTCCAGGGCCCGCCACGCGGCCTTTCGTCCAGCATCGTCGCCGTCGAAACAGAACACGATTCGGTCGACTTGCTTCAGCAGCTTCTGCACGTGAAACGGTGTCGTGGCCGTACCCAGAGTCGCCACCGCATCGTCGATGCCGTGTTGGGCGAGCGCCAGCACGTCCATGTACCCCTCTACCACCACCGCCCGCTTCGATGCGCGAATGGCCGTTCGCGCCTGATACAGCCCGTAGAGCTCGCGCCCTTTCTCGAAGACGGGAGTCTCAGGTGAATTGAGGTACTTCGGCTCACCTGCGCCGAATACCCGCCCCCCGAAACCAATGATCTCGCCGCGTGCGCTCACGATCGGGAACATGACTCGATCCCGGAATCGGTCGTATCGCTTGTCGTCTTCCCCCTCGATGACGAGACCCGCTTGCACGAGGACCTGAGCCCGGTAGTCCGGAAAAACGGCTGCGAGGCTCTGCCAGCCGGGCGGAGCAACGCCGAGACCGAACCGGGCGGCGACCTCCCCGCTCAGGCCGCGCCCTTTCAGATAGTTGATGGCCGCTTCGGACCGCTTCAACTCTCCCTTGTAGAACCGGGCAGCGCGATGCAGCGCATCGGTTATCGCCAGAGTGGCTTCCGGGGACTGCGCGCGAGCCTCCGAAGGTGCCTCGGGAACCGCCATCCCCGCCTTGGTCGCCAGTTCTCTGACGGCCTCGACGAATCCCAGCCCGGCGTACTCCATGACGAATCCGATGGCCGTACCGTGGGCACCGCAGCCGAAACAGTGGTAGAACTGCTTCGATGGGCTCACGGTGAACGAAGGCGTTTTCTCGCCGTGAAAGGGGCAGCAGGCGACGAGATTCGAGCCGGCGCGCTTGAGGGGTACGTAAGATTCGACCACGTCGACGATGTCGAGGCGGTTGAGCAGGTCCTGGAGGAAGGCTTGCGGAATCATGTCGCCCGTCGGCACGGATCTCCTGCATTATAGGATACCTCTTCGGGGCACCCCGGAAAGACGACGGGAGGCGCCAAAGGCGGCGGACCGCCGGGGTGCTCGGCTGCGCGTCCTCGAGGGCGTGGGTACGCAGCAGGTGCCGGTCCGGCTACCCCGTTCCTCCGGCGAGCCTTGCCTTGACCAATCCGGCCAGCTTGGATAGATCCACCCTCCCGGACAACCGTTCCTTCAGCAACGCCATGACGTTTCCCATGTCGCGCTGACTCTCGGCACCCGATTCGGCAATCGCATCACCGATGGCCTGCACAACCTCAGCGTCGGAAAGAGGCGGGGGAAGATAGCCCTCGAGCAGGCTCAATTCAAATTGCTCTTGCTCGACCAGATCGCCGCGGCCGCCAACCTTGAACTGTGCAATCGAGTCGCGGCGCTGCTTCACCATTTTGTCGATGATGGCGAGCACGTCCGCGTCGGATTGCTCACGACGCTCGTCCACCTCGTGTTGCTTGATCGCGGCAAGCAGAAGGCGAATGGCGGCGAGACGCTGCGCATCCCGTGCGCGCATCGCGGCTTTCATGTCTTCCGTAATGCTGGCCTTCAACGACACGGCACCCTCGCAAAAAATGAAACGGGCTCGCCCGGCACCATGCCGCGAGCCCGCAAGAAAACCGGACGGCTGCTTCCTGTCAGTACAGGCGCTGGGGAAGCATCTGACTCCGAAGCCGCTTGTAATGACGCTTGACCGCCGCAGCAAGCTTGCGCTTTCGCTCCGCGGTAGGTTTCTCGTAGAACTCGCGCGCACGCAGTTCCGTCAGCAACCCCGTTTTTTCCACGGTGCGCTTGAAGCGGCGCAGCGCGACCTCGAACGGCTCGTTTTCCTTCACTCTTACAGTCGGCATACGTTTGGAATCCCGGCAATGGTTTCCGCAAAGCCGCGTATGATAGCAGCGCCCGGCGCACTTTTGAACCCCACGAAGCACCCGAGCATAAATCGCTCCGTTCCAATTCTCTTGTCGATACTTGATCCCGGCACCCAGCCATTGCATGACCCGCGTTCCGCGCGGCGCGTGCTCGGCATCGAAACCTCCTGTGACGAAACGGGTGTCGCCGTATTCGATTCGCAAAGCGGGCTCATCGCCCACACTGTCTTCTCCCAGATAACGCTACACGCGGAGTACGGCGGCGTGGTGCCGGAGCTTGCCTCGCGGGACCACATCCGACGGTTGCTGGTGCTTCTTCGCAAGACGCTGAACGGCTCCGGCGTAGCGCTTTCGCAGCTCGACGCGGTCGCCTACACGCAGGGCCCCGGGTTGGCCGGCGCGCTGCTGGTGGGGGCGGCCACAGCTTCCGCGCTGGCCTACGCGCTCCGCATTCCTGCGTTGCCGGTGCATCATCTGGAGGGACACCTCCTCTCGCCGCTTCTGAGCGTTCCCACGCCGAGCTTCCCCTACCTGTGTCTGCTCGTCTCGGGTGGCCATACCCAGCTGTTGCAGGTCGAGGGGGTCGGCCGCTACCAGATCCTGGGCGAAACCCTGGACGATGCCGCCGGGGAAGCCTTCGACAAGACCGCGCAGCTTCTCGGGCTCGGCTATCCCGGGGGACCGGCGCTCGCACGGGTTGCGGCGCAGGGGCAGCCGGACCGGTTTCAGTTGCCACGCCCCATGATCACAAGCGGCAATTTCGACTTCAGCTTCAGCGGGCTCAAGACCGCTGTCATGACGCTTCTGCGTCATACCGAACTGAACGACGCCACGCGGGCCGACGTGGCCGCCAGCTTTCAGGCAGCCATCGTGGACGTGCTGGCGGCGAAGGCACGTACAGCCCTTGAGCGCACGGGACTTCGCCAACTGGTGATCGCCGGCGGCGTCGGCGCAAATCAGGCGCTGCGGGATCGGCTCGAACGGTTGGGCGCCGAACGTGACGTTCGGGTCTACTGTCCACCCCTTGAGTTCTGCACTGACAACGGCGCGATGATCGCCTTGGCCGGCTCCCTCCGCCTCGAGGGTCATAGTGCTTCCCGCCACCACGGCTTTTCCGTTCGGCCTCGCTGGAACCTGGAAAGCCTCACGGTCGCCGCCTGACGCCTGACCCTCTCACCTTCAAACGACCTTTTCTTCGACCCCCCCTAGCAGCTTCCGGATGTTAGAACGGTGACGCCAAACCAGGAGCGCCGTCATCAGACAGACTACCGCGCTGGCAGGTCCCCAGCCGACGAAGTACCACGCAGCGAACGGTGCCGCGATGGCTGCGGCGAGCGCGCTGAGAGAAGAAAGCCGGGTCATGCCAAACAACGCTCCCCACACGGCGAGCGTTGTGAGCCCCACCGGAATATCGAGGGCGAACAGAACACCCGCCGCAGTGGCCACGCCTTTCCCTCCCCGGAAGCGGAAGAACACCGGATAAAGGTGGCCGAGGAAAACGGTGAGCGCGGCGAGCGGCACCACCGCTTCCCCGACACCGAAGAGGGCCCCGAGATACCTGGCGAGCCACACGGCGAGAACACCTTTCAGCAGATCCCCTACAAGGGTGAGTATCGCCGCCGCTTTTCGCCCCGAGCGCAGCACGTTCGTGGCACCTGGGTTGCCCGAGCCATAACTGCGGGGATCAGGCAGGGCAAATGCGCGGCTGACGATGACGGCGAAGGATATCGAGCCGATGAGGTAAGCCAGAAGCACGATGCCGACACTGGCCAAGGCACATCCCCCTCCGCGGGACCAGAACGAAGCCGCAACCACGAGGCCGGCCCCGACTTGATTACAATCACCGTTTCATTCTACGGCATGGTGCCATGGACATCATCTTCATCCAGGACTTCCGCGTGGAAACCCTCATCGGCATTTACGAGTGGGAGCGCCGTGTGCCCCAGACCATCCAGCTCGACATCGAGATCGGCAACCCGCGGAACGGGGCTGCGGACACCGACAGCATCGCCGACACCATCGATTACGGAGCGGTGGTGAACCGGATCGAAGCGGCGCTGAAGCAGCACCATTTTCTATTGCTCGAACGGCTGGCCGAACATGTCGCGAACCTCATCCTCGGTGAATTCAAGGCGCCCTGGGTCAAGGTGAGCGTCGCGAAGCTTCAGCTCTTGCGAAGCGTGAAAAAGCTGGGCGTGACAATAGAAAGAGGCACGAGAGCTGATCGAGCGCTCTGAAGTCAGCCTCGCGGATGATGCCGCGCATGCAGTTGCTTCAGACGCTCGCGCGCTACGTGGGTGTAGATCTGCGTGGTGGAGATGTCGGCGTGGCCGAGGAGCAGTTGGACCACCCGGAGATCCGCCCCGTGGTTGAGGAGATGCGTCGCAAACGCGTGCCGCAGGGTATGCGGTGTGATGGATGAATTGATGCCTGCCTGCCTGGCGTGGCGCTTGATGAGGTGCCAGAACGTCTGGCGTGTCATGCCCCCGCCGCGCGTGGTAACGAAAAGCTCGTCGCTTGCGCGGCCGTCGAGCAACGCGGGGCGCGCCGCCTCGAGATATCGCCGAATCCAAGCCAGCGCTTCCTCCCCAAGGGGCACCAGCCTTTCTTTCGATCCCTTCCCCATCACACGCACCACGCCCATATCCTGACTTACCTGTGCGAGCTTGAGGCCGACCAGTTCCGAAACCCGCAATCCGCCCGCGTACAGGGTTTCGAGCATCGCCCGGTCGCGCAGCCCCAATGGCTGCTCCACGTCCGGCGCAAGGAGGAGCGCTTCGACGTTGTCTTCGGTCACGCTTTTCGGCAGAGACCGGGGTAATTTGGGCGCCTCGATCTCGAGCGTAGGGTCCGCCTGGATGCGGCCTTGCCGCAGCAGGTATCGATAGAACCGCTTCAGGCTGGAGAGGAGCCTGCCAGCAGTGCGCGGCTTTGCGCGCTGGGAAAAGCGAAAAGCGAGATATTCGAGGAGATCGCCGCGCGTGGCGTCGGGCAACCCCGGTCCTTCGCGCTGCGCGAGCCACTTTCCGAACCAGCGCAGATCGCTGCGATAGCTCTGGATGGTGTTGCGGGAGAGGCCGTCCTCCAACCAGAGCGAGTCGCAGAACAGGTCGAGCAGTTCGTCGTCACCGACGTTCATGGGCCAGCAACCAGCTCTTGATCTCCAGCGCGTAGCCGCCCCTTGCATTCATGAATCCGCCGAGGCCGCCACGCGCGACGACGCGGTGACACGGAATGAGCAGCGGCACGGGATTGGCCCCACAGGCGCCGCCAACTGCGCGTGGACCGGTGGCAAGCCGTTCTGCAATCTCGCTGTAGGTCAGCGTTTTGCCGCAGGCAATGCCGGCGATCACAGCCCACGCACGTTTCTGGAAGACTGTACCCCCGGCGGCAACAGGCAGGTCGAAGCGGAAGCGTGGATTGGCGAGATACTCGCGCAGTTGCCGACAAACCTCTGCCGTGAAGAGATCATCCGCGTCGCGTGGCGGCGTTTCCCGGGGAAGATAGTTGATCCCCACGACGAAATCACTTTCGGTGCGCACGCCCAGAACGGCAAACGGCGTCGCGACTTGCGCCTGATATTGCCGGGGCGTCGCATTCATGGCCGACAATCAGCGCCATGAGACGAAACAAAAAATTGACGTTCGGACATCAGGCTCGGAAAGGCACCAGCGATCTTTCCGGGATTCTAGCGCTATCAGCGCGTGACGAGTCCTTTTCGGCATTGCAAAAACACAAAGGGCGGCCGCAGCCACCCTCGATCACAGCAGTACGCGCCTATTCGGTAGCAGCAGCAGGCGCTTCCTTCGCAGTGGTGATCTTCTCGCGAATGCGCGCGGACTTTCCGGAGCGGCTACGCAGATAGTAGAGCTTGGCCCGGCGAACGTCGCCACGCCGCTTGACCTCGATGCTTGCGATCAAAGGCGAGTAGCTCTGAAATCGCCGTTCCACCCCTTCCCCGGAGGAGATCTTCCTGACCGTGAAGGAGGAATTGAGCCCGCGATTGCGCTTGGCGATCACAACGCCTTCATAGGCCTGGACGCGCTTGCGATCGCCTTCGACAACGTTCACGTTGACCACGACCGTATCGCCCGGCGCGAAATCCGGAACGGATTTGCCCAGACGGGTAAGTTCTTCCTGCTCAAGCTGTTTGATGAGATTCATGTCGCTCTCCCGCTTCCGCGCTTTCCTTCAAGAACTCTTCCAGCAACGCCCGCTCTTCCGCACTCATGCCCCGCTTCGCCAGCAGCTCGGGACGGCGCAGGTAGGTCCTGCCCAAGGACTGCTTGAGCCTCCAACGCCGAATTTCGCCGTGGTGACCGGAAAGCAGAATCGGCGGCACTACCGATCCCTCGTGAATCTCCGGCCGCGTGTAATGCGGGCAGTCCAGCAAACCGGCCGCAAACGAGTCCTCGCGCGCCGATTCCGGGTCACCGAGGGCACCAGGCAACTGGCGCACCACGCAATCGATCAAAACCATCGCGGGCAACTCGCCGCCTGTGAGCACGTAGTCCCCGATGCTCACTTCCTCGTCTACCTCGCGCGCAAGCACCCGCTCGTCCACACCCTCGTATCTGCCCGCAAGCAGAATCAGTCCGGGGCACGCCGCCAGGTCGAGGACCTTTGAGTGATCGAGCACCCTACCCTGCGGGGAGAGGTAAATTACCCGCGATCTCTCCACCCCAGCTTCCTGCTGCCGTCGCCGCGCCGCTGCAATGGCACGTTCAAGGGGGGCTGCCAGCATCACCATGCCCGGACCACCACCAAAGGGGCGGTCATCGACGTTTCTATACGCGTCGGAGGTGAAGTCCCGGGGATTCCAAGGCGTCAGGGACCACAACCCCCGAACCAGCGCTCGGCCACCAATGCCAGACGCCGTGACCGCCGCAAAGGTCTCAGGGAAGATGCTGACGACGTCGACATGGAGCATGGCGTCTACCTCCCCAGCCACCGTCAGTAATCCAGACCCCAGTCCACCTCTATCCGTCCACGCTGGAGATCGACCTCGACGATCACCTGCTCCACGAACGGTATCAGCCGCTCTCGTTCTCCGCGGACCACCAGGAACGTCGTTGGCCCCCGTTTCGATCATCGACTCGACCGTTCCGAGCCGCTCACCGCGTCTGTTCTCGACTTCAAGGCCGAGCAGGTCGGTCCAGTAGTACGACCCCGCGTCGTTTTCGGGCAAAGCCTCGCGCGGGACAGCAACTTCGAGCCTGACGAGGCGTTTTGCAGCGTTCCGATCGTCGCAACCCTGAAGCTTTGCGACAAGGCCGCGGCTCTGAACTTCAAGCCCCTCCAGAACCCACCTGCTCCACCCCTGCGCCCCACCTATCCACCACTCCCGGTAACACGCAAGCCCCTCCGATTCCTGCGTGAAGGGGCGCACCCGAACCCATCCGAGCACCCCATGCGGGGCGGCAACCCGCCCCATCACCACCATCGCGTCAGCCCTTGGCGGCCTCACCAAACTGCCGGACCAGCCGCTCGACGGTATCGGATGGTTTTGCGCCCCTCCCTTTCCAGAAGTTGAGGCGCTGCAGATCGATGCGAAGCGATTCGCGTCCTTCCGGCGCCTTCGGATCATAAAAGCCGACGCGCTCGACGAAACGCCCATCCCGGGCATTCTTCGAGTCAGTCACGACGACATTGAAAAAGGGCCGCTTTTTCGCGCCACCCCGAGCAAGCCGTATCACCACCATGGCATTGGGCCATCCAAAATCGAAAAGCCGCGAAGTATAGGCTGAGCGGCCCGTCCTGACAAGAAATGGCTTCGCGCCGACCCGGCGGAAGCGCTAGCGCATGCCGGGCAGCACCCCCTTCATCCCGCGCATGAGTTTAGCCATGCCGCCTTTCTGCACCATCTTCATCATCTTCTGCGCCTGCTCGAACTGGTTAAGCAAACGGTTCACGTCCTGCACGGAAACCCCCGCTCCCGTAGCGATGCGCCGCTTGCGCGAGGCCTTCAGAAGAGCGGGCTTGGCGCGCTCCTGCGGGGTCATTGAATTGATGATGCCCTCGATGCGATTGAAGGCGCGGTCATCCATGCTCACCTGGTTAGCCATCTGACCGAGCTGACCGGGTAGCTTGTCGAGCAGTGCTCCGACTCCTCCCATTTTCCGCATCTGACCGATTTGCGCCTTGAAGTCGTCGAGATCGAATCCTTTGCCTGACTTGAACTTCTTGGCGAGACGCTCGGCCTCGTCCCTGTCGACCTTGCGGTGCGCGTCTTCGATCAGGGTCAGCACATCGCCCATTCCGAGGATGCGCGAAGCCATCCGGTCCGGATGGAATGGCTCCAGTCCGGCCAGTTTCTCCCCCACGCCGACGAATTTGATGGGTTTGCCGGTAACGTGGCGCACCGACAAGGCTGCACCCCCCCGCGCATCGCCATCGAGCTTCGTAAGGACCAATCCGGTGAGGGGCAACGCATCCGCAAAGGCGCGCGCGGTGTTGACGGCATCCTGACCCTGCATCGCATCGACCACGAGGTAGGTCTCGACCGGCTTGAGCGCTCCGTGCAGATTACGGATCTCGCCCATCATCTCGTCGTCAATGGTAAGCCGGCCGGCCGTGTCGACGATCACGACGTCGAAGAAGTGCCGTCTGGCAAAATCGACGGCCTGCGTGGCGATGGAAACGGGTGCGAGGTCCGGCTCGACAGGGAAGAATCCCGATTGAAGCTGCCGCGCCAGAGTCCCTAGTTGATCGATCGCCGCAGGTCGGTAGACATCGCAGCTCACGAGGAGCACCTTCTTCTTGTGCTGGTCCTGGAGCAGACGAGCAAGCTTGGCGCACGTTGTAGTCTTGCCGGAACCCTGAAGTCCCGCCATTAACAGGATGGCCGGCGGACTCGCTGCCAGGTTGATGGCATCGTTGCTCTCACCCATGAGGTGGGTGAGTTCCCGGTGGACGACCCCTACTAGCGCTTGCCCCGGCGTAAGGCTGCCCACAACGTCCTGGCCGAGCGCCTTCTCCTTGACCCGTCCCACGAACTCCTTCACGACGGGCAATGCAACGTCCGCCTCAAGCAATGCCAGGCGCACTTCGCGCAGTGCGTCCTGGATGTTTTCCTCCGTGAGCCTTGCCTGGCCACGCAGGTTCTTGACGATTCCCGAAAGACGCTGAGTGAGGTTCTCTAACATGAAAGAAATCGCTGGAGGGCGACTGATATCCAGGGTCGGGCCGCCCCCGCTTGGCGTTTGGTGTATTCTCTTGAGGCGACCCGGTACTCTTGCCCGCTCGGGTGCGCGTCATGCACGCCATATTACCCCAAGTCCTCAATTCCCTTCTGTACGCCGCGGCTGCCATCTACTTCTGGCGAACCCGCTGGAGAATCGTTACAGAGCCGCCGTCTCCAGACACTTCCCTACACACGAGCGCGTGGGACAGCGTTGTGATCGTCGTGCCGCTGGCATTGCACACATGGCTCCTGTATTCGGCGATCTTCGAGCCCGCGGGGCTCTTTCTCGGTGTGGGAACCGCGCTCTCCGTGATCGTGTGGCTTTCGGTCCTTATTTACTGGCTGGCCAGCCTGGTCTACCGCCTTGAAGGATTGCAGTCACTGATCCTGCCCGTCGCTGCGGTTGCGGTGCTGCTGCCAGCAGTACTTCCGGCAACTCGGCCGCTCGTTCATACGAATCTCCCGGCCTTCAAGATTCACCTGGTGCTGTCCATGCTCGCCTACAGCTTTTTCACCATCGCTTCCCTGCATGTCCTGCTGATGGCACTGGTGGAAAAGCAACTCCACGGCGGCGAACTCCCTCGCAGCCTGCGCTCGCTGCCGCCACTCCTGACCATGGAGACCCTGCTTTTTCGCATCATCGGCGCCGGATTCGTGCTGCTCACCCTGGCACTCGCGAGCGGAGTGCTTTTCTCGGAAGAGATATTCGGCAAGCCGATGACCTTCAGCCACAAAACTCTGTTTGCGTGGCTTTCGTGGATCATTTTCGCGGCACTCCTCGCCGGCCGCAGCATTTACGGGTGGCGCGGCCGCATGGCGGTACGCTGGACCCTGGCGGGATTCCTGACCCTCGTGCTCGCCTACGTCGGAAGCAAGTTCGTTCTCGAAGTCGTGTTGGGGCGGGGCTGAAGATGGTCCGGTGTAAATTGACACCGGCCCCCATGCCCCCGATACTCGCCGCAATCCTCCATCCGCGGAATCCTGCGTGGACGACATTCCCATATCGGCTCTGCTGATCGCATTCGCCGTTTGTCTCCTTATCTCCGCGTTTTTTTCCATCTCCGAGACCAGCATGATGGCGCTCAACCGGTATCGGTTGAAGCACCTCGCCTCGCAGGGTCATCGCGGCGCGCGTCTCGCTCAGCAACTCCTCTCCCAGATCGACAAGCTTCTCGGCGTCGTTTTGCTTGGAAACAACCTCGTAAATGCCGCCTCGGCGGCGCTGGTGACCGTCATCACTTTTCGTCTCCTGGGCCACAGCGAGTGGGCCGTCACCATCGGAACGCTCGCGGTAACGTTCGCCATCCTGGTGTTCAGCGAAGTGACTCCGAAGGTGATCGGCGCGACCTATCCAGAGCACATCGCTTTCCCCGCGAGTTATGTGCTCTCCCCCCTGCTCAGGGCCACGCGCCCTATCGTATGGTTCGTCAACCTCTTCGTCCGGACGCTGTTGTGGCTGCTGCGCATCAAGCCGCAGCCAGAGGGTTCCCAGAAACTCAGCCTGGAGGAACTCCGCTCCGTCGTGCTGGAATCAGGCAGTTTCTTTCCACACAAGCATCGCAGCATCCTGATGAACCTGTTCGATCTCGAGGACATCACCGTCGATGATGTGATGACACCGCGCAAACGCATCGAGGCGATCGACATCGACGGACCGTTCGACGATGCCCGGCGGCAGATCGAGACTAGTTACCACACCCGGCTGCCCGCATATCGTGGGCACCTCGATGAAATCGCCGGGATTATTCACGTACGTAAGATCATGAATCTTTTGAGGAGCGAGAGCTTTACCCGAGAGGGTCTCGAACCGGTCTTGCGCGATCCGTATTACATTCCAGCGGGAACGCCCCTCTTGAGCCAGCTGCAGCGCTTCCAGGAGAGTCGGGAGAAGCTGGGCCTGGTGGTGGACGAGTACGGGGAGCTCATGGGGCTCATCACCGTGGAAGATATCCTCGAAGAACTGATCGGCGAATTCTCCACCCAGTCTCCCCTCCACGGCGGAACCTTCCGTGTTCAGGAAGACGGAAGTATTCTGGTCGAAGGCAACGCTGCGCTCCGGGACCTGAACCGCAAACTCTCCCTTGAACTTCCTCTTGACGGTCCCAAGACCATCAACGGTCTTCTGCTCGAGCATCTTCAAGACATACCCGAGCCTGGAACGAGCGTAAAGATCGCAGGCTACCCGATCGAGATTCTCCAAGCTCAGGAACGCGTCATACGTTCTGTCCGCATCTTTCCGCGTCTGCCAGCCTGACGAGGGGCATATTTCTTGCTGAATCCCCGGCCGCAAGGGCAGCCGAAGCCTGCAGGAACACATTAGAAAAGGGCACGGCGCAAACGGCCCCTGCACATCCTGCAATCGCATCTTCAGTCGCCCCGGTTTCTAAGGAGCAGTAGCCCGCGTCGAGATGTGACTCAGCGAGTAACCCAGGGGACACGTATGGCGACAGCAGCAGCCACGATCGGCGGCAAGAAGGACACCAAGGAATTTACCTTCGTTTGGGAAGGGAAAGACCGTTCCGGGAAGAGCGTTCGGGGCGAAGTGCGCGCTCCGGGTCAAGCCCTCGCGAACGCGATTCTGCGGCGCCAGGGAATCCGCGTCGAGAAACTCAAGCAGCAGCGCCTCGGTCGCGGAAAGAAGATCACAGAGAAGGACATCACGCTGTTCACCCGACAGCTAGCCGTCATGATGAAATCCGGTGTGCCATTGCTGCAGTCTTTTGACATCGTGGCCAAGGGCCATTCCAACCCTTCCGTGCAACGGTTGTTACTTACGATCAAATCCGATGTAGAAACCGGCAGCAGTCTCGCCCAGGCATTCGCGAAGTTTCCCCTGCAGTTCGACAGCCTTTACGTGAACCTCGTCCGTGCAGGCGAAGCGGCCGGAATTCTCGACGGCCTGCTGGATCGTCTTGCCACCTACAAAGAGAAAATTCTCGCCATCAAGGGTAAGATCAAATCGGCTCTGTTCTATCCTACAGCGGTTATCGGTGTGGCGTTTCTCGTGACCGCCGTGATCATGATTTTCGTCATTCCGGCCTTCAAGCAGGTGTTCAGCAGCTTTGGTGCGGATCTTCCGGGACCCACGCTGGTCGTGATGGCGATCTCCGACTTTTTCGTTGCCAACTGGTGGTGGATGTTCGGCATCATGGGCGGTGCGATCTGGTTTTTCTTCTACACTTGGAAGCGCTCTGCAAAGATGCAGGCGTTCATGGATAGATTGATGCTGCGTCTTCCGATCTTTGGTGACGTCATCCGCAAGGCCACGATGGCCCGCTGGGCCCGGACGCTCGCCACGATGTTCGCGGCCGGTGTTCCGTTGGTCGAGGCACTCGACTCCGTAGCCGGAGCATCCGGAAACTACGTCTACTACGTGGCCACGAAGAAGATTCAGAACGAGGTGAGCACAGGCACCAGCCTCACCCAGTCGATGCAGAACAGCCAAGTGTTTCCGAACATGGTTCTTCAAATGGTGGCAATCGGCGAAGAGGCCGGATCTCTCGATGCCATGCTCTCCAAAATCGCGGACTTCTTCGAGCAGGAGGTCGACGACGCCGTCGAAGCCCTTTCCAGCTTGATGGAGCCGCTTATCATGGTCGTCCTTGGCACTCTCATCGGCGGCATGGTGGTTGCCATGTATCTGCCGATCTTCAAGATGGGTGCGGTGGTTTGATACCCACCGACAAAAGTTCCGTCGTCTATCCCGCGTCGCGCCTGCGATGGAGGCATTCAGCGTTCTGAGAAATTCGCCCGAGCTCTTCGCGGGCACGATGTTCACCGTTGGCCTCCTCGTTGGAAGCTTTCTCAACGTCGTCATCTACCGGCTACCGAAGATGATGGAGCGTGAGTGGCAAGTCCAGTGCGCAGAATTGCGCGGCGAAACAGTGGCCGACGGACAGCCCTTCAATATCGTTGTGCCGCGCTCGGCGTGTCCATCGTGCAATCATCAGATCACTGCGCCCGAGAACATTCCTCTCGTGAGCTGGTTGGTGCTAGGGGGAAAGTGCTCGGCGTGCGGGGCCGGCATTCCGCTTCGCTACCCTTTCGTTGAATTCCTTACGGGGGCGTTGAGTAGTTTCGTTGCGTGGCGATTCGGATTCACGCCGGCAACGTTGGGAACGCTACTTTTCGTATGGTCTTTGGTCGCTCTCGCATTTATCGACCTGGACACTCACCTCCTGCCGGACAGCATCACCCTTCCCCTGCTGTGGCTGGGACTCCTCTTCAATATCTTCGGGACCTTCACCGACCTGAAGTCTGCGGTCATTGGCGCCATCTGCGGATATCTTGTTCTCTGGACCGTGTATTGGCTGTTTAAGTTGGTAACCGGGAAGGAGGGGATGGGATATGGTGACTTCAAGCTCTTGGCGGCGATCGGCGCGTGGGTCGGATGGAAGCTGCTTCCGGCCGTCGTCCTGCTCTCGGCCGGTCTCGGTGCCATAGTCGGGATAGGGCTTGTCGTGATCGCGCGCCACAGGCGAGGAGCGCCAATCCCATTCGGTCCGTTTCTCGCACTGGCGGGAATCATGGCTCTGCTCTGGGGTAATGCGTTAGCACGGATTTATTTTCCTGACGCCTGATGGCTGGTCGAGCTGAACGACCTTCAAACAAAGCGTTCGGCGCAAGAATTATGGGCACGAAACCCCTAACCATGCCCTTGATCATTGGTCTGACTGGAGGCATCGGCAGCGGTAAGTCGACCGCTGCCCGCATGTTCCGGACGCTTGGCGCTACCGTCATAGACACCGACGATATTGCCCATACGCTAACCGGGCCGCGGGGGCGCGCTGTTCCGCTTATCCGGGAGCAATTCGGCGCCGACTATGTTCGCCCGGATCGTGGTCTCGATCGGGAACGGATGCGAGAAACCGTATTCGCAGATTCAAGGGCTCGTCGGCGCCTCGAAGATATCTTGCATCCGATGATTCGTGAGGAGGTTGAGCGCATGGCCTGCGGTGCGGCCACTCCCTACGTCGTGCTGGTGGTACCTCTTCTCTTCGAAAAGCCATCGTACCGCACGCTGGTCCAGCGGATTGCGGTGGTGGACTGCGAACCCGAAATGCAAGCCGCCCGCGCCATGGCGCGAAGTGACCTCACGCGCGAGACAGTCGAGGCAATCATGGCTACGCAACTCGACCGGGCGGCGCGCTTGGCGCAAGCCGACGATGTGCTGGACAACAGCGGACATGAGCCCGCACTCGCCGTGCAAGTGAAGCGCCTTCACGCCCTTTACTCAGAAATCGCTCACGAGCGCAAAGGATACTGAAAAGCTGGCTTCGTTCCTCGTTTTCGTTTATTTTTGCGCGATTCCATGGATACTCTCGATCTTCCCGCCCCCCCAGCGCTGTATGCTGCGCTGATCAGCTACGAATACCCCCTGAACGAGCGCATCCGCACATTGCTGCGTCTCGAGGATCTGCAACGCAAGGCGGTCTATTTCGCTTCGGGACAGGATGTATTCGAGCATCACGTGGCGCTGGTATCGGTGTTCGACATCCTGGAGGTTGCGAGCCGTGCCGACCTGAAGTCGGACCTCCTGCAGGAACTGGAGCGTCAGCGCCAAGGCTTGGAAATGCTGCGCAACAACCCCGCGATTGCCGAGAATGCTCTCGAAGGAGTGCTTGCGGACATCGACCGGGCCAGCAAGCGCATGCTTTCAGCTTCCGGGAAAGTCGGTCAGGAGTTGCGGGACAACGAGTGGCTCATGGGCATCAAGCAGCGCACCGCACTCCCGGGAGGCGTCTGCGCCTTCGATCTGCCGTCCTATCACTTCTGGCTCAATCAGGAGTCCGAGCTGCGCCGGGCAGATCTCAAGCGCTGGATGCTGCCCTTCGAGCCCATTTGCGATGGACTTGCCATTGTGCTGAGACTGTTGCGCGACAGCGGCAAAACCAAGCAGCAGGTGGCAACGCAGGGTGTATTCCAACTCATGCTCGGGGGGAAAGTGGCACAACTGGTGCGCCTGCGCTTGGCTCGCACGTATACGTGTGTCCCTGAGATCAGCGCCAACAAGTACGCGCTCAACGTCCGCTTCACCGCCTTCGGTAGTACGGACCGGGCACGCGCGACGGAGCAGGATGTGCCCTTCGAACTCACCTTCTGCAGCCTATGAGACGACGGGAATCCCGTGGCGGAGCAAAGCAAGATCAAAATCGTTGCGTGCCCCCATTGCGGCGCAGCCGTTGAGTGGATTGCCGAGAGCTCCTTTCGCCCCTTCTGCTCCGAGCGCTGCAGACTGATTGATCTCGGTGCATGGGCGAGCGAGCAGTTCCGAATCGCCACTCCCGAGCCCACGCAATCCTCGGAAGATGAGGAGTGAGCCTCTAGCTGGGTCGGTCAGGTCGCGGTGGAAAAAGGAATGCTCACACGACCGTTGCCCACTTCCAGCTTGAGCACCCAGTCGTGCCGTCCTGAGATACAAACAGGCAGAACAACCTGCGCGCGCCAGCGGCCATCCGTACCGCGAATCAAGTGGTAGCGATTCGGCACCATGTCCATGGCTCTCATCGAGAAATCCACCGTGACGGTGCTGACGTCGGGAGCATCCACTTCGAGCACGAATGGCCGCATGGGCTGCGGTGGCTCGGAAAAGCGAATGGCGACGGTGGATTCGTTCAATGCGAGGCGACAGCCAAGTACCGGGTCTGCGCAAGCAACCACGCTGGTCGATGGTGGTTCACCGCAACCCGTCAGGAAGGTCGACAGCAGAACGATCATCGAGCACAGCTGCTTCATCGGGTGATCGGAGCTAGTCCGCGTGCCACGCTCCGCGCATCATCGCGATCCCGTGAGCACCGTGCTCCCATGCAGTGATCAAGTCGTCGGACTGGACGCCGCCCAGAGCAAATGTTGGTAACGGATAAGCTTTCGCCAGGCGCGCAAACCCGCTCCATCCCAGCGTAGCTACGCCGGGATGCAAGGGGGTCGGATGCACTGATCCAAGCACGACGAAATCCATCTCCAGTCGAACCGCTTGTTCGAGCTCACGCCGATTGTGGCAGGAAGCTCCGCAAAGCTCGACTTCGGGACGCGAAGAAAGCGCCATCAGCTGTGCTGCCGGGAGATGCACTCCGTCGGCACCGATGCGCTGTGCAAGACTCTCGCTGCCGTTGACGAGCAGCTTCGCTCCCGCGCGATGGCAGCGCACCGCAACCTTTCTCCCGAGCGCCTCCACGTCGCTCACGTCCAGTTCCTTCTCGCGCAATTGGAGGAGACGCAGGCCTCTGTCGAGGGCGGCATCGAGCTGTGAAAGAAACGCGTCTGTACCCAACGTGCTCGCACACGAAATCCCGTACACGGGGGGCAGGCCCAGAGCACGCAGCACCGGTCCATTGGCCGGCAGTACCGGCGATACGGTTAGATGCCCGCAACGCTGCCACTCGAACGCCTGTCCTTCGTGAGGATGAAACTCGCCATCCCACCGGGTGACGCGAAAGAAATGCAGGCGCACATGGGCATGAGGATAGAGGTAGGTCTGTGTAATCCACGGGTACGCCAGGCGCAGAGTGATCCCCAGTTCCTCATTCAACTCGCGCCGAAGTGCGTCCGTGCGGGATTCACCGCTTTCGACTTTCCCGCCTGGGAACTCCCAATAGCCGGCGTACGCTTTGCCGGGAGGACGTTGAGCGAGCAGGAATCTCCCATCATCATTCAACAACACGGCCGCGACGACTTCCGTTACCCCTCGTTGCTCGCTCGCAGCCAGCACGCTCGCGTCAGTCGCCACGAACCTCGCTTCCGGTTACGGGCCGCCGCGCTCGTTGCCGACCCGCCCAGTCACGTGCGAACTGAAACGCTACGCGCCCACTGCGGGATCCGCGCCCGAGCGCCCATTGCAGCGCCTCGCGCTCGAGCAACGTCGGGTTCTTTTGTTGTGCGCCATGCCAGGTGATCCAGTAACGCACGAGGTCCAGATACTGGTCCTGGGTGAACGGATGAAACGATACCCAGAGTCCGAAACGCTCGGACAGCGAGATCTTCTCCTCCACCGTTTCCCCCGGGTGGATCTCGTCGTCCACGCGGTGTGCTTCGAGGTTCTCCTGCATGTACTCGGGCATGAGGTGGCGGCGGTTCGACGTGGCGTAGACGAGCAGGTTGTCCGAGGTGGCCGTAACAGACCCGTCGAGCACCGCCTTGAGGGCCTGGTAGCCCGGCTCCTCCGCGCCGAAGGAAAGATCGTCGCAATAGAGAATGAACCGCTCCGGACGACCGTGCACAAGATCGACGATGTCGGGAAGATCGCCGAGGTCGCGCTTCTCGATCTCGATTACCCGCAGCCTGCGCCGTGCGTACTGATTTAGCAGCGCTTTCACGAGGGACGACTTGCCGGTGCCGCGCGCTCCCGTAAGCAGCACATTGTTCGCGGGATAGCCACTGACAAACTGCCTGGTGTTTCGATCGACCAGTTCTTTCTGCCGCTCGATGCCGCGCAGGTCGGAGAGGCGGATGGCGTGGGGATGCGTGACCGGATGAAGTCTGCCTTGCCCGTTCTGCCTGCGCCAACGGTACGCAATCGACGCCTTCCAGTCCGGCGTCGCCGACGCAGGCCCAGGCAGGAGTGCTTCCGCGCGGGCAACGAATGCATCGATGCGTGCAAGGGTGGCTTCGAGACCCGGAGCCGGTTGCAGCTTCTTCATTGTGAGTGAAAAGCGCGCGCTCAGCTGCGGTAATCCGCGTTGATGCTCACGTAGTCATGGGACAAGTCGCAGGTCCAGACGGTCGCGCACGCATCACCACGATTCAGCTCGACGCGAATCCGGATTTCACTTTGCTTCATCACCCTTTGTCCGTCTTCTTCGCGATATGTGGGGTGGCGACCGCCGGATTTCACCACCAGCACATCATCCAGATAGAGGTCGATCTTCGACTGATCGAGATCGGCGATTCCAGCCTTGCCCACCGCCGCGAGAATGCGGCCGAGGTTCGGATCGGAGGCGAAAAACGCGGTTTTCACCAGGGGGGAATGGGCGATGGAGTACGCAACCCGGTCACATTCGTCCCGGCTGCCGCCGCCAGTCACGTCGATGGTGATGAACTTGGTCGCGCCTTCTCCATCGCGGACGATCGCCTGAGCCAGCTCGATGGCGAGCTCGGTCACCGCATCCGTGAACGCACGGAATTCGGAACTCTCCTGTCCCGTGATCTCCGGCATGTCCGCCCGTCCCGTCGCAACGAGCATGAACGCATCGTTGGTGGAAGTGTCCCCGTCGACCGTGATGCGGTTGAACGAGCGGTCAGCGGCATCGCGCACGGCCGCCTGGAGCAGCTGCTGGGATATGTTCGCGTCGGTGGCGACGAAGGCGAGCATCGTCGCCATGTTCGGACGAATCATCCCGGCGCCCTTCGCGATGCCGGTCAGATTGACCGTCGAGCCACCGATGGTAACGCGCCGGGAGCAAGCCTTGGGCAGCGTGTCGGTGGTCATGATCGCCTCGGCGGCAGCAGCCCAGTTGTCTTCGCGCAGATTCGCCAGCGCGGCAGGAATCCCGTCTGCGATATGTCCCACGGGCAGAGGTTCCATGATGACGCCGGTCGAGAATGGCAGCACCTGAAGGCTACCGCAATCGTGCCGCATCGCGAGGGCTGCGCAGCACTCACGCGCGCGCCAGATACCGTCCTCGCCGGTGCCGGCGTTGGCGCAACCGGTGTTGACCAGCAGAGCGCGAATTTCCACCCCGAGCGCGAGGTGCTCCTTGGCGACGAGGACCGGCGCGGCGCAAAACCGGTTGTCGGTAAACACGCCGGCGACGCGCGCGCCCTCATCGAGCGCAATGATCAGCAGATCCTTCCGGTTGGCCTTGCGGATGCCGGCTTCGGCTATGCCGAGACGGGCGCCGGCAATGGGACGGAGCTTGGTGGGGTCAGGACGGAGCAGATTGACGGGCATGGGAGCACGTTGGCGCCAGCAATGCCCCGATTATAGCGTGCCGGGCGCACCCGCCCCGCTTCGGGTGCGAGCAGCCCGTTGTTAGCTCAGCCTCCCGTGGCACTGCTTGTATTTCTTCCCCGATCCACACGGACACGGGTCGTTGCGACCGACCTTTTCCCCGGTGCGGACGAAGGGCTGTGCCTTCTCGTCGGAGTTTGCCTCGGCGAGCGCTTCATCGTAATCGGCGTGTTGATAGCGGACATTCTGCAGCTCCGGCGCCTGCTCGGCGACAGCTTCCACCTCCTGCGCCGTGCGCACCTGCACGCTCATGAGGATGCGCGTGACTTCCATCTTGACCTGCTCGAACATGCCGGAGAAGAGGTCGAAGGCTTCGCGCTTGTATTCCTGCTTCGGATTCTTCTGCGCATAGCCGCGCAGGTGGATCCCCTGGCGGAGGTGGTCGAGGGCCGACAGGTGCTCGCGCCAATGGGTGTCGAGGCTTTGCAGCATCATTGCGCGCTCGTACTGATGCATCGCACCGCGATCGACGGACGCCACCTTCGCATCGTAGATCTGCGAAGCCGTGTCAACGATGCGCCCCCGCAGCCGCTCCTCGTCGAGATCTGGCTCCTGTTTGAGCCAGTCCTGGATCGGCAGGTGCAGCTGCAGTTCCGCCGCGAGCTTCTTCTCCAGGCCCGGAAGCTCCCATTGCTCCTCCAGGCTCTCGGGCAGCACATGCTGACTGATGAGACCGTCCACCACCTCGCCCCGCCACTCAGCGAGGGTTTCCGTGACGTCGCTCGATTCGAGCAGCTGGTTGCGGTCGGCATACACGATCTTGCGCTGCTCGTTCGAGACGTCGTCGTACTCGAGCAACTGCTTGCGGATGTCGAAGTTGCGCGCTTCCACCTTGCGCTGCGCGTTTTCGATCGCGCGCGTCACCCACGGGTGCTCGATCGGCTCGCCCTCCGGCATCTTGAGCCGCTCCATGATCGCGCCGACGCGGTCAGAAGCGAAGATGCGTAGCAACGGATCCTCGAGCGACAGGTAGAACCGGCTCGACCCGGGGTCGCCCTGGCGTCCGGCGCGGCCCCGCAGCTGATTGTCCACGCGCCTCGATTCGTGACGTTCGGTGCCGACGATGTGCAGGCCTCCGGTTCCCACGACCTGGTCGTGCAGCTGTTGCCAGCGTGCGCGAAGGTCCGCCACGCGCGCAGCTTTCTGCTCGGGAGCAAGGCTCTCGTCTGCCCGCACCTCGGCGATCTCCGGTTCCGGGTTGCCGCCGAGTATGATGTCCGTGCCGCGGCCTGCCATGTTGGTCGCGATGGTGACCATCTTCATTCGCCCGGCCTGGGCGATGACGTGCGCCTCCCGCGCGTGCTGCTTGGCATTCAGCACCTGATGCGGAAGCTTTTCCTTCTCCAGCAGTCTGGACAGGAGGTCGTTGTTCTCGATCGAACGTCGTTCCCACGAGCACGGGCTGGCCGCGCGCGTAGCAATCCTTGATGTCGTCGATCACTGCCTGATATTTCTCCTTCCCCGTCCGGAACACTTGGTCCATGCGATCGGTACGGATCATGTTCCGGTGCGTCGGGATCACGACCGTTTCGAGGTTGTAGATCTGCTGGAACTCGAAGGCTTCGGTATCCGCCGTACCGGTCATGCCTGCGAGCTTCTGATACATCCGGAAGTAGTTCTGGAAAGTGATTGACGCGAGGGTCTGATTCTCCTTCTGGATCGCCACCTTCTCCTTCGCCTCCACCGCCTGGTGGAGTCCGTCGGACCAGCGCCGGCCCGGCATCAGGCGGCCGGTGAACTCGTCGACGATGATCACCTCTCCTTCCTGCACAACGTAGTGCTGGTCGCGGTGATAAAGGCTGTAGGCGCGCAGCGACGCATACAGATAGTGGATCAGGGTAATGTTGGCGGCGTCGTACAGACTTCCGCCCGGTGCGAGCAATCCCGCCCGCGTCATCAGGTCCTCCGCGCGCTCGTGACCGGCCTCGGTGAGCAGGACCTGATGGGCCTTCTCGTCGACGTGGTAGTCGCCGGGGCCATCCTCTTCGCGCTGGCGCACGAGCGACGGCACGAGTTCGTTGATCTTCAGGTAAAGGTCGGTATTGTCGTCGGCCTGCCCTGAAATGATGAGCGGCGTGCGCGCTTCGTCGATCAGGATCGAATCCACCTCGTCCACGATGGCGTAGTGGAGCGGCCGCTGCACGCGCTCGGACGCTTCATAGACCATGTTGTCGCGCAGATAGTCGAAGCCGAACTCGTTGTTGGTGCCGTAGGTGATATCTGCAGCGTAAGCCTGCTGCTTCGCGTCGTGGGGCATCTGCGACAGGTTGACGCCGACCGCGAGCCCGAGGAAGCGGTAGATCTGCCCCATCCACTCCGCGTCGCGGCTAGCCAGGTAGTCGTTCACGGTCACCACGTGCACTCCCTTGCCGGCGAGCGCGTTCAGGTACGCGGGCAGGGTTGCGACGAGGGTCTTGCCCTCCCCGGTGCGCATCTCCGCGATCTTCCCGTTGTGAAGCGCAATCCCGCCGATCAACTGCACGTCGAAATGGCGCATCTCCAGGACGCGCTTCGACGCTTCGCGCACCACCGCGAACGCTTCCGGAAGCACCGCGTCGAGGGGTGCTCCCTCGGCGATGCGCTGCTTGAACTCGACCGTCTTCGCGGCGAGGGCTTCGTCTGTCAGGCTTCCGATTTCCGTTTCCAGCGCGTTGACCTGGCGCACCGCCTGGGAATACTGCTTGATCAACCGCTCGTTGCGGGTACCGAAGACCTTCTTGAGAAGATTGGTTAGCATCGATTATCGAATCGGACCTGAAGAAAAAAGGGTGAGGAGCGTCCGCGCACTCCTCACCCCTTGTTTCGCTGCTGTCGCGTCCGCTCAGCCTGGCAGCTGCAGAAAGCGCGCCGGATGCTGCGCGACCCCGTTCTCCCGGACCTCGAAATGAAGATGGGGCCCGGTCGCGCGGCCGGAACTGCCCACCTCGCCGATCGTGCTCCCACGCTGGACAACATCACCCGCCTTGACGTTCGTCTTCCGCATGTGCGCGTAGCGGGTGATGAGGTTGTTGCCGTGGTCAATGTCTACCATATTACCATACTGGGTATGGTGCTCGGCGTAGACGACGACGCCGGCCGCAGCCGCAAGAACCGGTGTACCGGGCTCGGCGAGAAAATCGACGCCTTCGTGCATCGACTTGCTGCCGGTAAAGGGATCGATACGCCAGCCGAAATTAGATGTGTAAAGTCCGCCCTCGACCGGCAGCACGGAAACGAGCAACTGACGCTTCACCTTCGATCGCACGAAGAGCGATTCCAGAAAACCCAGCTTGTCGCCGCGGTCTTCGACCTGATCGGAGAGCGTGTCGAGACGCTGGTTGAGCGTCGACACCGATACGGATTCGTGGAGAGCAGGACCCGACGCATCCTCGGCCCGCTGGCTAAACTTGAACTCGTGGGGCCGGAAGCCGCCAAGGCTGGCGATTCGCTCACCGAGCACGTCCAGCCGCAGGAGCTGCGCCTGCATCTGACCGACCTTCGCCGCCATCGCGCTCAACTGGTCGCGCAGATAGGACTCCGTGCGCGCCGATTCTTCTTCCACGAAGGGAGCAACCAGCGGCTTGAGCAGAGGACTTTTGATCTGCGCCGCGTAACGCAGCGCGAACACGTTGAGCACTCCCGCGAGGAATAGACTGATGACGAAGAACGACAACGCCCCCACCGCGACATGCATGCCGTTCAGGTGTATGGTTCGCGCCTTGGAAAGGTTTTCGGAAACCAGAATGATGTTCATTGTCTCCCCCGGGAAGGCTTCGCGGTAAACATGCGAAGGCTTCAGGACTATCTCGAGGCGGGCGACGCGCTCGGCCGCCTGCATCACCGCGCATCGCGGCTCGCCGAGCTGGAAAAGGCCTACGCCGAGGCGGCGCCGGAGCAGCTATCGGCAGCGAGCGGGGTATCGCGCTTGGAGTCAGACACCCTAATCCTGTGGGCCGAAAACGGAGCGGTAGCGGCCAAGCTGCGACAGCTTGCCCCGACCTTGATGTCCCGGCTCAGGACGCGGGCAACGGAATTTACTGCAATCCGGGTGACCGTGCAAGTCCCGGCGGAGGGGGCGACCCGGCCATCCATCCCGGCAAGAGTGCTCGGCGAGCAGGGCGCCGCAGCCCTCGACAACCTGGCGGAGAGCTTGTCTCCGTCACCCCTGAAGTCCGCCCTGACCCAGCTCGCAACACGCAATCGCCGGCGTTCAAAGGACGGGAAGTAGGAGACGCTCGGCCAGCATCAGGAGCCCGACAGCCGCAGCGACGACGGCGGCAAACTTCAGCACCTGCCATGCAAAGCGCAGCCAGCGCGGGTTGCGCGTCACCAGCGCAGTCAGCAGGGCGACGCTGATGATGATCAGCGCGAGCGCGACGACGAAGCGCAGAATCACCACAGCTCAGGGGACGCTGCGGCGCACGGGACGCAGCGGGCGTCCCGATCTCAGGCCGCCAACCGGAACTGCTGCTGAAGCGCCGGGGGCGCCGTTTCCACGTCGCCGAAACTCACCATTTCCCACGTCTCCTTGTCTTCGAGGAGCTTGCGCAGGAGCGCGTTGTTGAGCGCGTGGCCGGACTTGCAGGCGGTGTAGGCGCCGATGATGGGGTGACCGAGCAGGTACAGATCGCCGATCGCATCGAGGATCTTGTGCTTCGCGAACTCGTTGTCGTAGCGCAGGCCATCTGCGTTCAGAATGCGGTACTCGTCCATCACGATCGCATTGTTCAGGCTGCCGCCGAGGGCGAGGCCCTGGGAGCGCATCATCTCGACATCCGACATGAAGCCGAAGGTACGCGCGCGGCTCACCTCCCGCACGTAGGAATCCTCGTCGAAATCGATCACGACATGGTTGCCGCGCGGATCGAACGCGGGGTGATTGAACTCGATGCAGAAGTCGAGGCGGAACCCGTCAAAGGGATCGAAGCGCACGAGCTTGTCGCCCTGGCGCACCTCGACGGGCTTCAGCACGCGGACGAATTTCTTCGGCGCTGCCTGGGTCTCGATCCCCGCCGAATGCACGAGGTAGACGAAGGGAGCGCTGCTGCCATCGAGGATCGGGATCTCGGGTCCGTCGAGTTCCACCCACAGGTTGTCGATCCCGAGTCCCGCGAGGGCGGACATCAGATGCTCGACCGTCGAAACCCGAGCGCCATCCTTCACCAGGCAGGACGACAGCCTGGTGTCGCCGACCGCGTACGGGGTCGCCTCGATCTCGACCACTGGATCGAGATCGACGCGCCGGAACATGATGCCGGTACCGGCATCGGCAGGGCGCAACACAAGCTTCACCTTCTCGCCCGTGTGCAGCCCGACGCCGGTGGCCGTCACGGCAGCTTTCAGGGTGCGCTGTCTGATCATCTGCAGCTCTTGAACATTTCCATGCTGCCGATTATACCACCTGCAGGGGGCACCCGGCCCCCGCAGGCTTGTGCCGCTTCGTTCAGTCCGCCTGTTTCCGCAGAAACGCCGGAATGTCGAGCATGTCGACGCCCGACTGCTTCATCGCTTCCAGCGTCGCATCGCGATTGCGCCGGCGCATGACCGCAGGCTGCTCCAGGTCCTCGTAGTTCACGATCTCGACCGGTGTGTTGTCGGTGCCGTTCTTGACCACCAGCGTAACCTGCTGCTTCGACTCCTTGCGCGCAACCGGCGAACCCAGACCGGTGGCGACCATCGTCACGCGCAGGTCGTCCGACAAGGATTCATCGATCACGGTGCCGACGATCACGGTCGCATCCTCGGCGGTGAAGCCACGAATGGTGTTCATGACTTCGTGCACCTCCTTCATCTTGAGGCACGAGCTCGCGGTTATGTTCACCAGCACGCCGCGCGCTCCCGCCAGATTCACGTCCTCGAGCAGCGGGCTCGCCACCGCCTGCTCGGCAGCGAGGCGGGCGCGACCAGCGCCGGAAGAGCGGGCGGAACCCATCATGGCCATACCCATCTCCGACATCACCGTCTTCACATCGGCGAAGTCCACGTTCACGAGACCGGGGCAGCTGATGACCTCGGCGATGCCCGCCACTGCGCCGTGCAGCACTTCGTTCGCCGCCGCATAGGCGTCGAGCACGCTGATGTCATCGCCGAGAACGGACATGAGCTTGTCGTTCGGAATGATGATGAGCGAGTCGACGAAGGAGGAGAGTTCCTCGAGACCCTGCATGGCGATCTTCTTGCGCTTGCCCTCGAACGAGAACGGCTTGGTGACCACGGCGACGGTCAGGATTCCCAGTTCCTTGGCCACTTCGGCCACCACGGGCGCAGCGCCGGTGCCGGTGCCACCGCCCATTCCCGCGGTGAGGAACAGCATGTCCGCGCCCTCGATCAGCTCGGCGATACGGTCCCGATCCTCCACTGCGGACTGCTTGCCGATCTCCGGGTTGGCTCCCGCGCCGAGGCCCTTGGTGATGGCCCCGCCGAGTTGCAGCTGGATTCCCGCCTGGTTGCGCTTGAGCGCCTGGGCGTCCGTATTGGCGACGATGAACTCGACGCCCTGCACCCCGCGGCTGATCATGTGGTCCACCGCATTGCCACCGCAGCCACCGACTCCGACGACCTTGATCACCGCTTCCTGCGGCGTGGCATCCAGAATTTCGAACATGTCCTTGCCCTCCTTTCCATTCGTTGAGTCCTTACCCGATTCAAACAGCGCCTTGAGCGGCATCCCAGTTCCCAGTCCTTCGCCTTGCATACCTGTTCTCTCCTTGATGCGTGTTGAGGATTTTCAAAAATTTCCCTGGAACCAGCTTTTCATTCTTTCGAGGATCGACTGGAACGATCCCGACTGCATCTTCACGAACTCTCTTCTTTGTTGTTGTTGCAGACCGATGAGCAGCAGCCCGACCCCGGTCGAGAATCGCGGATTGCGCACGACCTCCGCGAGTCCTCCCTTGTAGTCGGGAATACCCAGCCGCACCGGCATGTGAAACACCTCTTCTCCCAACTCCACCATCCCTTGCATGAGGCTGCTCCCGCCGGTGATGACGACTCCCGAAGAGAGCAGATCCTCGAAACCGCTGCGCCGCAGTTCTGCCTGCGCGAGCGAGTAGAGCTCTTCGACCCGGGGCTCGATCACCTCGGCCAGCGTCTGGCGCGACATCTGCCGCGGTCCGCGCTCGCCCACGCCCGGCACCTCGATCATCTGCTGGGGGCTCGCGATCTGGCGCAGCGCGCACCCGAAACCGCGCTTCAGGTCTTCCGCGTCCTTGGTCGGCGTACGCAGCGCCATCGCGATGTCGTTCGTGATCTGGTCGCCCGCGATCGGGATCACCGCGGTGTGGCGGATCGCGCCTTCCGAGAACACGGCCATATCGGTCGTGCCGCCGCCTACATCCAGCAGACACACGCCCAGATCCTTTTCGTCATCGGAGAGCACTGCCGTCGCCGATGCGAGCGGCTGCAGGATGAGATCGCGCACCTCGAGCCCGCAGCGGCGCACGCACTTCATGATGTTCTGCGCGGCGGAGACGGCACCGGTGACGATGTGCACCTTCACCTCGAGGCGCACGCCGCTCATGCCGAGGGGCTCGCGCACATCCTCCTGACCGTCGATGATGAATTCCTGATTGAGGATGTGGAGGATCTGCTGATCGGTCGGAATCGACACCGCTTTCGCCGTCTCGATCACCCGGTCCACGTCCATCTGCGTGACTTCCTTGTCCTTGATCGCCACCATGCCGTGGGAGTTGAAGCCCTTGATGTGGCTGCCCGCGATCCCGGTATAAACATCCCGGATCTTGCAGTCCGCCATCAGCTCCGCCTCTTCGAGCGCGCGCTGGATCGCACCGACGGTGGAGTCGATGTTGACCACCACGCCCTTCTTCAGACCGCGCGAGGGGTGGCTGCCCATGCCGATGATGTCGAGGCGCCCTTCCTGCGTGATCTCACCGACGATGGCTGCGATTTTCGAAGTCCCGATATCGAGACCGACGATCAGATTCTTGCCTTCCTTAGCCTTGTTCATGGGCTGTTTCCCAGCTCTCCCATTGCATCAACTCTTGGATTTGGCGTCGCGCCCGCGTGCTTCGGGCATGCGCACCGCGAAGCCGTTGGCGTAACGCAGATCGACCTGTGCGACGGTCGGCGGCAATCGTCCGACGGTGCGGTCGTACACCATGACGAAGCGTTCCAGCCGTGCGTCCATGTCGGCGCGCCCGAGTTCGAGGGCGAGTCCGTCGTCGAGCTTGATCTGCCAAGCGCCGCGCGGCGACAACTTGATCTTCACGGGGCGCCGCTCGATCGGCGCGAGTTGCGCGGCAAAGCGGCGATAGCGGCGCGCCATTTCCTCCGACTGCCCGTTAGGGCCGACGAACACCGGCAGGGTCTCGTCGGTTGCCGCCTCGAACATTTCGCCGTGCTGGTTCACGAGCGCGGAGTCACCCCAGCGCGCGAGCGCGACGTGCTCTTCGATGTCCAGCACCAGCCGCGCCGGCCACTGGCGGCGCATTTCGACCTTGCGCACCCACGGCAGCTTCTCGAACTGCCTGCGCGCGCGCTCGATATCCATGGTGAAGAAGGTGCCCTGCACCGCCTGTCGCGCAACCGCTTCCAGCTGTTCCGTCGTGACGTGTTCGAGCCGCCCTTCCACCTGCACGTCGCGCACGGCGAATTCGGGCAACTGCGCGACGCGGATTGCCACGACCGCGAGCACCGCGAGCGCCGCACCCGCGATCAGCAGATTCGCTGCGCGGTTGAGGAGCCGTGCGTTATCCCACATCTAGGCGGCCTCCCTGATATCCCGACAATTCACCGGATCGCCCCCAGGATCGCCAGCACGAGATCTTCGAAGCTGTATCCCGCGGCCCGTGCCGCCATCGGCACAAGGGAGTGGTCGGTCATGCCGGGACTCGTGTTCACTTCGAGAAAGTAAGGATTGCCGGCGTCATCCAGCATCAGATCCACCCGGCCGCAGCCGCTGCAGCCCGGCACCGCGAATGCCTTGAGCACGAGCTGCTGCAGATCGCGCTCCTGCTCGACCGGCAACCCGCACGGCAGGAGGTAGCGAGTCGAGTCGACGAGATACTTCGCCTCGTAGTCGTAGAAGTCGCGCGGAGTCTCGAGCCGGATGAGCGGCAATGCCACGGCGCCGAGCACGCCACCGGTGAGCTCGGTACCCTGGATGAACTGCTCGGCGATGATGACGTCGTCGTGCTTGACCGCGTGCTCGTACGCAAGCGGCAAATCGGCCGCGCGCGTGACCTTGCTCATGCCGATGCTCGAACCTTCCCGCGCGGGCTTCACCATGATCGGCAGCCCGAGCTGCTGCACCACGGCCTCGAAGTCGGTATCCGGTTCGAGGCGTGCCCACTTCGGCGTCGGAATGCCTGATGCCTGCCACAGCAGTTTTGTCCGCAGCTTGTCCATCGCGATCGCACTCGCGAGCACGCCGCTGCCGGTATACGGAATGCCGAGCCATTCGAGCACGCCCTGCACCGTTCCGTCCTCGCCGAAGCGTCCGTGCAGCGCGATGAACGCGCGATCGAAGCCGCCCGCGATCAGCTCCGGCAGCCCCTGCTGTTGCGGGTCGAAGCCATGCGCGTCCACCCCGCGCGACTGCAGGGCAGCGAGCACCCGCGCTCCGCTCTTCAAGGAGACTTCGCGCTCCGCTGAACGCCCCCCATACAGCACGGCTACTTTTCCCAACGCCTTTGTGTCCATTCCTTTCCTGCTCCACCGCAGGCTCACGCCCGCTACTTTTCGTTTCTTCCTATCGCTTCGCCCGGCGCCGCTTGAATTTCGGCCGGCGCGGCCAGAGCTTGTCCCGCGCCCCGTACACCTCACGGATCGCCGACGATCAACACTTCGCGCAGCAGCCGGATACCGGTGCGCTCCGCGACGGTTGCCTGCACGTGAGCGATCAGATGCTCGATGTCGGCAGCGCTGGCAGTACCGCTGTTGACGATGAAATTCGCGTGCTTGGTCGACACCTGCGCGCCGCCGATCGCGTAGCCCTTCAGTCCGCAGGATTCGATCAGACGCCCCGCGTGATCCCCCGGCGGATTGCGAAACACCGACCCCGCGTTGGGCTGCTGGAGCGGCTGGCTCGCGATGCGCCGTGTGAGGAGCGCCTTGATGCGTTCGCGCGCAGCCTCCCCCTCACCCGGCCGGAGCTGAAGCCAGGCCGCGGCGAACCACTCCCGATGCCCGTTGGCTTTGCGTTGGCATTGGCGATAGGCGATCTCGAAATCGCCCGGCCTGCGGACACGGATTTGCCCGCCATGGTCAACGGTCAGCACCCGCTTTACGACGTCCCACGTTTCACTTCCGTAGCAGCCGGCGTTCATCGCGAGCGCACCGCCGACAGTGCCCGGGATGCCGGCGAGGAACTCGGCGCCCTCGAAGCCATGGTTGGCGGCGAAGCGCGCGACCTTCGGGCATGCGACCCCGGCTTCCGCATAGATGAGCGACCGGCCCTGGCTGCCCTCGTCGAGACGCAATCCCTTCAGCCCCTGATGCATGAAGACCACGGTGCCGCGCAGTCCGCGATCGCGAACCAGCAGGTTGCTGCCGAGACCGACCGCGTATACCGGCTCCTCCGCAGGGAGCCCACTGAGGAAAGCGCAGAGATCATCGAGGTCGGCCGGCAGATAGGCGCGCTCGGCGGGTCCGCCCACGCGCCAACTCGTGTGCTTGCGCATGGGTTCTTCCCCTCGCAGCACACCGCGCAGTCCGCCCGCGAGAATGGAGATCGATTCGGCCATGTTCATTCGTGCCCGACCTCGGCACCCGTTTTGGCAACGAGCTTCGCCGGTATGCCGCCGATCGAGCCGGCTCCCATGAGCAGGATCACGTCGTCAGGCTTCGCCACCGCCAGGATCGCGGCCGGAATCTCGTTCACCTGCTCGACGAAGATCGGCTCGGTTTTCCCCTGCACGCGCACGGCCCGCGCGAGGGCGCGTCCGTCGGCGGCCACGATGGGAGCTTCGCCCGCCGCGTAGACCTCGGTGAGCACGAGAACGTCCGCGGTCGAGAGCACTTTCACGAAATCCTCGAAGCAGTCGCGCGTGCGTGTGTAGCGGTGCGGCTGGAACGCGAGCACTATGCGGCGCTCGGGAAACGCGCCGCGCGCGGCATCGAGCGTCGCCGCCATCTCCACCGGGTGATGACCGTAGTCGTCGATGATCGCTGCGTGCCCACCCTCCGCGAGCGGCAGATCCTTGTAACGCTCGAAGCGGCGGCCGACGCCGCGAAACTCCCCAAGCGCCTTCACGATGGCAGCATCCGGTGCACCGACTTCCATGCCGACCGCGATCGCGGCGAGCGCGTTCTGAACGTTGTGGAGCCCCGGCAGATTGAGCGTGATCGCGAGATCCGGCCCCTCCCGCACCCCGCCTGGAACGGCCTGACGCACGACGCGAAAGCGCATACGGCCCGCTTCGTGGCGCACGTCGACGGCGCGTATCTGCGCCGCGTCGCTAGTGCCATAGGCCGTGATCGGCTTGGTGATGCTCGGCAGAATCGAGCGCACCTGCGCATCGTCCACGCCCAGCACCGCCATCCCGTAGAAAGGCAGGCGCTGCACGAAATCGACGAAAGCCTGGCGCAGCCGGGCGAAATCGTGACCGTAGGTCTCCATGTGGTCAGCGTCGATGTTGGTCACCACCGCCAGCACCGGCTGCAGATACAGAAACGACGCGTCCGACTCGTCCGCTTCGGCGACGATGAATTCGCCCGTGCCGAGCTTCGCGTGGCTGCCGGCCGCCTCCAGCCGCCCGCCGATCACGAAGGTCGGGTCCATGCCCGCTTCGGCCAGCACGCTTGCGATCAGGCTGGTGGTCGTCGTCTTCCCATGGGTTCCCGCCACCGCAATGCCTTGGCGGAGCCGCATCAGTTCGGCGAGCATGAGTGCCCGCGGCACGATCGGAATGCGCTTCGTCTGCGCGGCGAAAACCTCCGGGTTGTCGGGCTTCACTGCGCTGGAAGTCACCACGACATCCGCGCGCTGCGCGTTTTCCGCGGCGTGACCCTGAAAAACCTGCGCGCCCATCGAGGAAAGACGCCGGGTGGTGGCGCTCTGTGCGAGATCCGAGCCGCTCACCTCGTAACCAAGGTTAAGCAGCACCTCGGCAATGCCGCTCATGCCGGCTCCGCCGATCCCCACGAAGTGGATGCGCTTGACCTTGTGCTTCATCGCGCCAGTGCCTCGCAACCATCCGCAACCACCCGGGCGGCGCTCGGCTTCGCGAGTTGACGCGCCTTCATCGCCATCTCCAGGAGCTGCCTGCGGTCGAGCGTGCGAAGCAGCGATGCCAGCCGCTCCGGCGCCAGCTCCGACTGAGGTAAGAGCAACGCCGCGCCGCGCTCCGAGAGAAAGCGTGCGTTCGCCGTCTGATGGTCGTCAGTCGCGTAGGGAAACGGCACCAGCACGCTCGCCACGCCCGCGCACGCGAGTTCCGCCAGCGTGGTCGCGCCCGAGCGGCAGATCACGAGATCGGCAGCCGCATATCGGGCCGCCATGTCGTCGACGAACGCGAGCAGTTCGCCGTCGACACCGGCTTGCGCGTAGTGCTGTTTCAGTTGCTCGATATGCTTCGCGCCGGCCTGGTGGATAACGCTTGGCCGTTCACTTTCCGGCAGCAGAGCAAGGGCCTTCGGCACGGTCTCGTTGAGCGCCTGCGCGCCCAGGCTGCCGCCGACCACGAGGAGGCGCAGCGGACCGCTGCGGCCGGCGAAGCGCTCGCCCGGCTCCGCAACCGCCGTGATCTCCGCGCGCACCGGATTCCCGCTCCATATCGATCCGGAGAGGGCGTCGGGAAACGCGCAGTAGACGCGGTCCGCGAGGCGTGCGAGCACCTTGTTGGCGAGGCCGGGCAGTGCGTTCTGCTCGTGGATCGCGAGCGGACGATTGAAGAGCGACGCCATCATACCGCCCGGAAAGGCCGCGAAGCCTCCCATGCCGAGCACGACGTCGGGCCGTCGCCTGAAGATCACCTGCGCGCTCTGCCAGAACGCGACGAGCAGGGCGAGCGGCAGCAGAGCCCAGCGCAGCAGGCCTTTCCCGCGCACGCCGCGGAAGCGGATGGTTTCGAGCGGGAAGCCATGCTTCGGGACCAGGGTGGTTTCCATGCCGCCCTCGGCGCCGAGCCAGATCACGTCCCAGCCGCGGCGCCGCATCTCATCGGCGACGGCAAGAGCGGGAAAAACGTGCCCCCCAGTGCCGCCTGCCATGATCAGGATCGTCCTCGCCATGCGTCGTCATCACCCCATCGGTCGCGGATCACGTTTTCGGTGGAGGCTAACCGGCGCGGCACGCCGGGTAAGCGCAGTGCGCGGCCGGAGCCAAAAACGTGACCCCCAGTGCCGCCTGCCATGATCAGGATCGTCCTCGCCATGCTTCGCCAGTGCGGGTCACGTGCGCCGCCCTCCCATGAGCTGCCGGACTTCGTAGTCCACGCGCAAGAGGATCGCGAGCGCCACGCAGTTCGCCATGAGTCCGCTGCCACCGAAGGAGAGCAACGGCAGCGTGAGCCCCTTGGTCGGCAGCAGCCCCATGTTCACCCCCATGTTGATGACTGCCTGCACCGAGATCCAAAGCCCGATTCCCTGGGCGACGAGCGCGGAGAAATAGCGCTCGACGCTCGCGGCGCGACTGCCGATGGCGAACGCGCGCAGCGCGAGCAACGCGAAGAGCGCGATCACCGTCGCCACGCCGAGAAAGCCCAGTTCCTCGCCGATCACGGCAAGGAGAAAATCCGTGTGCGCCTCCGGCAGATAGAAGAGTTTTTCGACGCTGCCGCCGAGACCCACTCCCAGCCATTCGCCGCGGCCGAAAGCGATGAGCGCGTGGGACAGCTGATAGCCTTTTCCATACGGATCGGCCCACGGGTCCATGAAGGCGACGATGCGCTGCATGCGATAGGGCGAGGTGACGATGAGCACCAGAAAGCCGACCGCGAGCATCGCGATGAGGCCCACGAACAGGCGCCAGTTCATGCCGCCCAGGAACAGCGTGCCCATGGCGATGACCGTGATCACCGCGAACGCGCCGAAGTCCGGCTCGAGCAGCAGCAGGCAACCGGTCGCGAGCATGACCACGAACATGGGCGCGAAACCCCGGCGCAGGCTGTCCATGTGTGCTGCCTTGCGCACGGTGTAGTCCGACGCGTAGAGCACGACGAAGAGCTTCATCAGCTCCGAAGGCTGCAGATTGACGAACCCGAGCGGCAGCCAGCGCCGTGCGCCGTTCACTTCGCGCCCCGCGCCCGGGATCAGCACCGCCACCAAGAGCGCAGCGCCGAGGAGGAAGAGATAGGGCGCGAAGCGTTGCCACGTCGCAAGCGGAACGTGGTACGCGACCACGCCGGCAGCGATGCCCACGACGAGAAAGATCGCTTGCCGATACAGGAAATAGGTCGGCTGGTACCCGGTGTACTTGCTCGCTTCCGCGGTCGCGATTGAAGCGGAATACACCATCACGAGACCGATTGCGAGCAGCGACGCCGCCGCCCACAGAAGCGCCGGGTCGTGCTCCGCGAGCGGCGCGATCTGCTTCCAGCCGCTGATGGACGTGGCGTCGTTGCTGCTCACCGCGTCGCTCCCAGTGCGCGCACCGCGTCCACGAAAACTTCTGCGCGGTGCGTGTAGTTGCGGAACATGTCGAAGCTCGCGCAGGCCGGCGAGAGCAACACTGCATCCCCGGACCGCGCGACGCCGAAGGCGAGCTTCACCGCATCCGGAAGCGTCGCTGCCGCGAGAACCGGGACATCCGATCCCTGCAGCGCGCGGCCAATCGCGGGACCGTCGCGTCCGATGATCACGACCGCGCGCGCGCACTGCGCCACCGCAGGTTTCAGCGGCGAGAAATCCTGGCCCTTGCCATCGCCTCCGGCGATCAGCACGGAACGCCGCCCAAGCCCGGTGAGCGCCGCGATGGTGGCACCGACGTTCGTTCCCTTCGAGTCGTCGTAGAAGACGACGCCGTCGATCTCGGCGACGCGCTCGACGCGGTGAGGCAAGCCGCGAAAGGCGCGCAGCCCCTCGATCAGCTGCGGGTAGGGAAGGTCGATCGCCCGGCAGAGGGCGAACGCCGCGAGCGCGTTCGCGGCGTTCTGAAGGCCCGCCAGCGGAAGATCGTCGAGGGGCAGCAACCGATCGCCGTTTTCCGCTAGCCACTCCCGCCCGGCGCGGCGGGCGATGCCCCACTCGCCCTTCCGCTCCGGCTCGCTGAGTCCGAAGCTGAAGGCGCGGCGTCCCGCCTTTGCCATGCTGCGGCTGTACGCATCGTCGCGGTTGACGATCTGAATACCGGTGCCGTTGAAGATGCGCGCCTTGGCCGCGGCGTAGTCTTCCATGCCCTCGTAGCGATCAAAGTGATCCTGGCTGAGGTTCAGCACCACTGCTGCGGTGGCGTTCAGGCTGTGGGTGATCTCGAGCTGGAAGCTAGAGAGCTCGAGTACCCAGACATCGGGCATGCGTCCCGCGTCCTCGCGCTCCATGAGCGCATCGAGCACCGCCGGCCCGATGTTGCCGGCCGCGCATGCATCCATTTGAGCGGCGCGGCACAGTGCGCCGGTCATCGCCGTGACCGTGGTCTTGCCGTTGGTGCCCGTGATCGCGAGGATGCGCGGTCGCGCCTTTTCCTGCACCGCCTGGGCGAAAAGCTCGACATCACCCCAGACCGGCACACCGCGCGACCGCGCCCGCGCGACTTCCGGTTCGTGCACGGAAATGCCGGGGCTGATCGCGATGAGGTCGGCTTTCTCGAAGCTCGGCGTTCGGAATGCGCCGGTATCCAGTCGGACGTGCGGCAGCGCGCGGGCAAGCTCCTCAGCGCGGGGCGGCAGCGCGCGACTGTCCACGACGCGCACGTTCGCGCCGCGCCGCACGAGCCACCGCGCCATCGAGAGCCCGGTTTCGCCGAGCCCGAGCACGAGCACGTTTCTGCCGTTCAAGTCCACCTGACCTGTCCGCACCGACCAGCCAAACCGCAGCACCTCGCCGCCCGCACCCATGAACCCCGCATCTCCCGACCCGATCGCCCTCAGCGCAGCTTGAGGGTCGACAAACCTATCAACACGAGAATCATGCTGATGATCCAGAAGCGGACCACGACCTGATTCTCCTTCCAGCCTTTCAGCTCGTAGTGGTGATGCAACGGCGCCATTCGGAAGATGCGTTTCCCGGTCAGCTTGAACGAGCCGACCTGGAGCACCACCGACAACGTCTCCACCACGAATACGCCACCCATTACGAAAAGCACGACTTCCTGCCGCACGATCACCGCCATCACCCCGAGCGCCGCGCCCAGCGCGAGCGCTCCAACGTCACCCATGAAAACTTCCGCGGGGTACGCGTTGAACCAGAGAAAACCGAGCCCCGCGCCGGCGATCGCCGCGCACACCACCGTGAGCTCGCCCGCCCCGGGGATGTACGGAAAGCCGAGGTACTTCGAGAACACGGCGTTGCCGGTGATGTAAGCGAAGACACCGATGCCGGCGGCGACCATCACCGTCGGCATGATCGCGAGCCCGTCGAGTCCGTCGGTCAGATTGACCGCGTTGCTGGTACCGACGATCACGCAGTACGTCAGCGCGACGAAGCCGATCACACCCAGCGGATAGGCCACGTTCTTGAAGAACGGCACGATGAATTCGGTCTGCGCCGGAAGCTTCGTGCTGAAGGCGAGGAAGAGCGCGGCACTCAGCCCCAGCACCGATTGCCAGAAGAACTTCGCGCGCGCCGAAAGTCCCTTCGGGTTGCGATGCACGACCTTCCGGTAGTCGTCCACCCAGCCCACTGCGCCGAACCCCATGGTCACCACGAGCACGACCCAGATGAACCGATTCGCAGGGTCCCCCCACAGAAGCGTCGTGATGGCGATCGACACGAGGATGAGCGCGCCGCCCATGGTGGGCGTGCCCGCCTTCGCGAGATGGGTCTTGGGCCCGTCGTCACGCACCGACTGACCGATCTTGTAGGCGGTGAGCTTGCGGATCACCAGGGGGCCGACAACGAAGGAGATGCCAAGCGACGTCAGCGCCGCGAGCACCGCGCGCAGCGTGATGTACGAGAACACATTGAACGCTCTCACGTCCTGACCGATCCATTCGGCAAGCAGGAGGAGCATGGCTAGACACCTCCCTTTGTCGCGGAACCCGGCTCGTCGGCGAGGGCGGCGACCACCCGTTCCATCTGCATGTAGCGCGACCCCTTGATCAGCACGGTGACCTGCGGCCCGAGTTGAGGAGTGATTGCCTGCACGATCTCGTCGCAGCTCGCAAAATGGCGCGCGCCGGGGCCGAACGCTCGCGCCGCCTGCTCCGAAAGCGGACCGAGCGCGTAGAGGGCGTCGATCTCCGCCGCCTTCGCATAAGCACCCACCTCCGCGTGCAGCGCCGGTCCGGTCGCACCGAGTTCACCCATGTCCCCGAGAACGATAATCCGTGTGCCCGCTGCGGCTGCGAGCACGGCGATCGCGGCCTTTGCGGAATCGGGGTTGGCGTTGTAGGTATCGTCGATCAGGCTCGCGCCGCCGCGTGCTGCCTTCCGTTGCAGCCTGCCCTTTACGCCCCGATAGCCCGAGAGACCGGCGATGATGGATTCGAGACCGGCTCCGAGCGCAACGGCACCGGCCGCCGCGGCGAGCGCATTGCGCGCGTTGTGCTCGCCGGGAACGCGCAGCTCGATCGTTCCGCCGCCGGCCGGCGTATCGATTTCGAGAGTATGGCCATCGTCGGAGACAACCGCGCTCCCCCGCACGTCCGCCGGGTGATCAATCCCGAACAAGATCTTGTGGCGCGAACCCGCGAGATCGCGCCAGAGGTTCGCGAACGGGTCGTCAGCGTTGATGACCGCAGTGCCGATCGCTTTCAATCCCTCGAAGATCTCGCCCTTGGCGCGCGCAATGGCTTCACGCGACCCGAGGTTTTCCAGGTGCGCCGTGCCGGCGTTGTTCACGAGTGCGGCATCCGGACGCGCGAGGTGCGAGAGGTAGCCGATCTCGCCGGTGTGGTTCATTCCCATCTCGACCACCGCATAGCGGTGCTCGGGCGCAAGGCGCAACAGCGTCAGAGGAACGCCGATGTCGTTGTTGAGGTTGCCCGTCGTCGCCAGCACCCGCTCCGATCCACCTGCCTCCGTTGCCAGGATCGCGGCGGTCATTTCCTTCACTGTAGTCTTGCCGTTGCTGCCGGTCAGCGCCAGCAGCGGCTCAGCGTACTGGCTGCGCCGAAAAGCGCCAAGACGGCCGAGGGCAAGCCGTGCATCATCGACGAGCATGAGGCGGTCGCGCCCGGTGCCGAGACGTTCGAGCGATTCGCGTGCGACGACCACCGCAGCCACACCCCGCGCCAGCGCGTCAGGCACGAAGTCAGCGCCGTCGAAGCGCTCCCCGCGCAGCGCAAAGAAAAGGTCGCCCCGTTGCGCCGAACGGGTGTCGGTGCTTACAGTGCTGAACGCGGCCTCGGGTCCGGTATACGCCGCTGCCATGGCGCGTGCGGCCTCGGAGAGCGCCATCGTCGGAGTCATACCTGACCTCCGGAGCCGTGGAGCGCCACGCGCGCCACTTCGACGTCGTTGAACGGGAACCGCGTGGTGCCGATTTCCTGGTAGCGCTCGTGCCCCTTGCCGGCGATCAGCACAATGTCACCGGCCCGTGCGCGGCCAATTCCCTCGGCGATGGCGACGGCGCGATCCTCGATGACGTGATAGTTGGCCCGCGCCCCGGCGATGATCTGGTCGATGATGGCGCGCGCGTTCTCGCGTCGCGGGTTGTCGCTGGTGACGATCACCTCGTCGGCGATCCGCGTCGCCACTTCTCCCATCAGGGGACGCTTGCCCGCATCCCGGTCACCGCCGCAACCGAACACGCAGAAAAGGCGCGGCGCGCTTGCATTCGTCCCACGCCGCGGCGTCGGCAGCAGCTCACGCAACGTAATGAGAACCTTCTCCAGCGCATCGGGCGTGTGCGCATAATCCACGACCACCAGCGGCTCGCCCTCACCTCCCAGTCGCTCCACCCGCCCCGGAATCTGTTCCAGCGCCCCGAGCGCCGCCACCGCATCGGTCAGCGCTACGTTGGACGCGAGCAGGGCGGCAAGACAACCTAGGAGATTCGCCGCGTTGAAACGACCGAGGTGAGGGCTTGCGACCTGCGCTCGCCCCCATGGACTTGTGACCTCGAAGGAGATGCCGAGCTCGCTCACCGCGAGCTTGTGGCCGAGCACGAGCGGGACCGCGACGGGAAGATCGAACGTCGTGCCGGAAGCCGTAGCCGATCACGCCCACCCTGCGCGCTGCGAGGCGCGTCGCAAGTTCCACTCCGAACGCATCGTCGAGATTGAGGACCGCGCACTTGAGTGAGGGAAAGCCGAACAGCCTTGCCTTCGCCGCCTTGTAGTGCCGCATCGTGCCGTGGTAGTCGAGATGGTCGCGGGTCAGGTTGGTGAGCATCGCGACGTCGTACTCGGTGCCGTTGACACGCCCCTGATCGAGACCGTGGGAGGACACCTCCATGGCTACACTTTGCGCGCCGCGCGCAACGAAATCCGCGAGCAGCGCCTGCAGCGCGATCGCGTCCGGCGTCGTGTGGGTCGCGTCGTCCAACTTACCGGGAAAACCGTTGCCGAGCGTGCCGATCACGGCGGCGGAGCGTCCGCAGCGAGTCAGGGAGCGCGCGATCCAGTGGCTGCACGAGGTCTTGCCGTTGGTGCCGGTGATCCCCACCATCCAGAGGGCGCGGGAGGGATAGCCGACGAGCGCTGAGGCGAGTGCGCCGATGCGCGCTTTCAGCCGCGATACGGCAACGTTCGGCACGCGCCAGGTGCGCTTCCAGTGAAAGCCGTCCGCCTCCCACAACACCGAAGCGGCACCCGCGGCGATCGCCTGCGGGATGAACGCACGGCCATCGTGCGTCTCGCCCGGATAGGCGACGAAGGTGTCGCCGTTCTTCACCTTGCGGCTGTCGGATTCGAGGCGCGTGACGGGCACGCCGAGCGCAGCCAGCGCTGCGAGGTCGAGGCGCCGCGCAGCCGCGGTGACGCGCGCGCTCATACCTCCTCCTTGATCTGCGGCGCATCGAGGGGCGAGCCGAGGGTTTCGGGCGCGTCCGGCGGCACGGCCAGCAATCGCAGCGACCCGGCCATGACCGCGCTGAAGACCGGCGCCGCGACCAGGCCGCCGTAGTACTCGCCGTTGCGTGGATCGTCGATCATCACCGCCACGATGAAACGCGGATCGGACACGGGCGCAAAACCGACAAACGAAGAGACGTACTTGTCGGGCGCGTAGCCACCGTTCTCCTGCTTGTGCGCGGTCCCGGTCTTGCCGGCAACCCGGTATCCTGTCACTTGCGCTTTCGGGGCGGTGCCGCCCGGTTGGGTCACCGTCTCGAGCATGCGCCGAACGGCGCTCGCGGCTTCGGGCTTGAGCACGGGCTCCGGCGTGATGGGCGCATCGGCGCGCAGGATGGTAAGCGGCACCAGGTTGCCTTCGCCCGCGAACACCGAATAAGCGCGCGCAAGCTGCAGCAGGCTGACGGAGATGCCGTGGCCGTAGGACAGCGTCGCCTGCTCGATCGGCCTCCAGCCCGCATACGGATGCAAACGCCCGGCGACCTCGCCCGGCAATCCGCTGTCTGGGAGCGAGCCGAAGCCGACGCCGGAAAGCATCGCCCACAGCTTTTCCTTCGGCAGCGAGAGCGCGATCTTCGCGGCACCGACGTTGGAAGATTTCTGGATCACCTGGGCCACCGTTAGCGCGCCCTGCGGGTGCGCATCGTGGATGGTTTTCCCGCTCACCTGCAGCGTCCCGGGCGCGGTCTGTACGATGGTGTTAGGGCTGTAGAGGCCGGAGGCTAGCGCCGCCGCAGCAGTGAACGGCTTGAGCGTCGAACCCGGCTCGAAGAGATCGGTGACCGCGCGATTGCGGTAGCGCGCAGGGTCGCGCGTGTCGCGATTGTTCGGGTTGTAGCTCGGATAGTTCGCGAGGGCCAGCACCTCTCCGGTCCTGGCGTCAAGCACGACGATGCCGCCGGCCCGCGCCTTGTGCGCAAGCACCCCGCTCTTCAGCTCGCGATACGCGAGATACTGGATCTTGCTGTCGATGGAAAGGCGCAGGTCGCGACCCTCCTGGGGCGCGCGGATGCTCTCGACGTCTTCGACGATGTGACCGAGCCGGTCCTTGATGACGCGCCGGCTGCCCGGCTTGCCCGCGAGCCAGTCCTGGAGCGCGAGTTCCAGTCCTTCCTGTCCGGTCTCATCCATACCAGCAAAGCCGACGAGGTGCGACGCCACTTCGCCGGCCGGGTAGTAGCGGCGGTATTCCCGCTGCAGGAATATGCCCGGCAAACGCAGGCTCACCACCTTCGCGGCATCGTCCGGAGGCAGTTGCCGGCGCAGATAGACGAAGTCGCGCTTCTTGTCCTCGAGGCGCTTGCGCAGTTCGGAGACGCTCAGGTTGAGAAGTTTCGCGAGCTGGCGCTCCTGCTCGGGCGTGACATGGACGTCGTCCGGGCTCGCCCACACGGACTCCACCGGCGTGCTCACCGCCAGCGGCTCGCCGTTGCGGTCCATGATGATTCCGCGGTGGGCAGTGATCTCCAGCACGCGTCCATAGCGTGCCTCACCGCGCTCGCGCAGGAAGTCGTTGTGCAGCCCCTGCAAATAAACCGCGCGGCCGAGAAGCAAAGCGAACGTGGCCAGCAGCAGCAGGAGAATGAGCCGTGCGCGCCACGCCGGAAGCTGCAGGCGCAGAGCAGGGTTGGCGGCGGGATTCATGGCGCCCGTGCAATTCTGGTTTCGAGGGGTACGACCTGGACTTTCGCTGGCGGCGGCGCGTGCATCTGCAGACGATTCGCCGCGAGCTTCTCGACGCGGGAGTGCATCGCCCACGTGCTCTGCTCAAGCTGCAGCTGCCCCCACTCGATATCGAGATTGCGGGCGACGTCCTGCTCGCGCTCGAGCTCCACGAACAGCTTGCGCGCCCGATGCTGACCGGAGACAACGCCGATGGCGCAGATCACCGCGATCGAGACGAGCGCCACGTCGAGACGGCTCATGGCGCCTCCGTGCGCTCGGCGACGCGCATGATCGCGCTGCGCGCGCGGGGGTTGAGATTCACCTCCGCCGCCGCTGTGCGCGCGGGTTTTCCGACTGGAACGAGGCGTGACGGCGGCAGCTCGGACGCGCGCAGTGGCAGGCGGTCGGGAACGCTGCTCGGCCGCGCCTCATCGCGGATGAAGTTCTTGACGATGCGATCTTCCAGGGAATGAAAGCTGATGACCACGAGCCTGCCGCCGGTTCTGAGCAGATCCACGCTGCGCGCAAGCGCTAGCGACAGCTCCTCAAGCTCTTGATTGACGTGAATGCGAAGAGCCTGGAACGTGCGCGTCGCCGGATCCTGGTTAGGCTCCCGCGTCCGGACGGCCGCAGCGACGATCTCGGCGAGGTCGCGGGTAGTCCGAACGGGGCAGCATGTTCTAGCCGCAACAATCGCTCTTGCAATCTGCCTAGCAAACCGTTCTTCGCCATACTCCCTGATCACCTCACCGATCTCGCTCTCCGTAGCGTCCGCGAGAAATTCCGCCGCGTCGCGACCGCGCGTTGGGTCCATGCGCATGTCGAGCGGTCCGTCGTGTCGAAAGCTGAAGCCGCGCTCTGGTGTCTCGAGCTGGGGCGAGGACACCCCCAGATCCAGCAGGATGCCGTCGACCGCCGCGACGCCGTGCATCGCCAGCGCATCGCCCAGCCGTGAAAACACGCTGTGAACGAGCGTCAGTCGCGGGTCCGCGATGGCAGTCCCGGCAGCGATCGCCTGCGGGTCGCGGTCCAGCGCGAAAAGGCGCCCGGTCGGACCGAGTCGCACCAGTATTGCCCGGCTGTGCCCGCCGCGGCCGAAGGTGCAGTCCGCATAGCACCCATCCGGCCGCACGCGCAGGGCCGCGATCGCTTCGTCGACCAGCACCGGCATGTGAGCGTCTGCAGCCATGGCTCACCGTGGCAGGCCCCCGCGGGTCTCCAGGGAGCCTGGAATCCGGATGGCTCTCACAGCGCAAAATCCTCCATCCCGGGAGGCAAGGCCTGCCCCGGTTGCGCCGTAAGCTCGGCGAGTTGCTGCTCCCAGGCTTCGCCAGCCCATATTTCGAAGTGGGTGCCTTGGCCGACCATCATCACGCGCTTGTCGAGGCGGGCGAAGGTTCGAAGCTCTGGCGATATCAGCACGCGTCCGGCACCGTCGAGATCCACATCCTCCGCGAATCCCACCAGCACGCGCTTCCACCGACTCGCCTGGGGATTGAAGCTGGGGAATCCCATGACCTTGGTCCGGATGGGTTCCCACGCCGGGCCGGGATAGAGCAGCAGGCACCCGTCCGGGTGAGCGGTTAGCACCAACTTACCTTCCGCCTCCCGAACGAGCGTCTCCCGATGGCGCGTGGGGACGCCTATCCGCCCCTTCGCATCCATGTTGAGCGCCGCCGCACCCTGGAACACTCACCCTCCCATTTTTTTCGCCCAATTTTGGGCTTGTTTCCCACTAAAAAACACTTTTCCCCACTTTAGAGCAAGGCATGTTCCAGGTCAAGGCCAACAGTAAGTTTTTTCTTTTTTACGACAAGGACTTAAGAGCCATCGGCGAGGCAAATTGTCGCCTGATACTTCTCATTCAGAAAGATGGAGTTAGCACATCCACTAAAGGGTAGACGTGAGATGTGACGCGATGGGGCAGATTCCCACCGGAGAACGAAAGGAGAACAACGGGTTTGAAACGGGAAGAAGGGTGAAGCTGACCGATAAGCCGGGTTCTGTCGTGGACAGTCATTCATCTGGGCCGCGGGTTGCCCCGAGGCTCTAGCAACCTACCCGCAAGCTCGGCGAGCAGCGTCGACGCTTGCCTATTCGGTCTTGCTCCGGATGGGGTTTGCCGTGCCGTCCGTGTCACCACGTCCGCGGTGCGCTCTTACCGCACCATTTCACCCTTGCCTGATCCAGCGGTTCCGAAGAACCGGCGGCCATCGGCGGTATGTTTTCTGTGGCACTTTCCATCGCCTCACGGCGTCCGGCCGTTAGCCGGCATCCTGCTCTGCGGAGCCCGGACTTTCCTCTGCAGAAGGAACTCTGCAGCGACTGTCTGGTCAGCTTCGACCGCAGATTAGCACACCCCTGAATGCGCGACCGCAGAGGGAGTGGGACCGGACCGGCGAGACGCCCGGGGGGACCGGACGACGTGCAATCCAGTCTAGATGAGCCGCCAACTCACCGTGCCGCCCCCGCGCATCGGGACCAGGTGGCTATCTCCGAAGGGCAATTCGGCAGGTACCGCCCAAGTCTCGCGGACCAGCGTGATCGTGTCCTCGTTCTTGGGCAGCCCGTAGAACAGCGGGCCGTGGATGCTCGCAAATCCCTCGAGGCGATCCAGGGCGCCTGCGTTCGCAAAGCATTCTGCGTAGAGCTCGATGCCGGCGTGTGCGGTGAAGATACCGGCACAGCCGCAGGGCGCCTCCTTCGCGCTCCGCGGGTGCGGCGCGCTGTCTGTGCCGAGAAAAAACTTGGGGCTGCCGCTGGTCGCCGCATCGATCAGGGCCTGCCGGTGCTCCTCCCGCTTGAGGATCGGCAGGCAATAGTGGTGTGGGCGAATACCGCCGGAAAACATCGCATTACGGTTGAGTAGCAGGTGATGCGCCGTGATCGTCGCAGCGACGCGCGCCGGGGTGCCGCGCACGAACCGCACGGCCTCCCGCGTCGTAATGTGTTCGAGCACGACGCGCAGCCGCGGATGGCGCCCGAGCAGCGGAGCGAGAATCCGGTCGAGAAAGATCTTCTCCCGATCGAAGACGTCCACCTCGGGAAAGGTCACTTCGCCATGCACCAGCAACGGCAGATTCACGTCCTCCATCGCCTCGAGCGCCCCTCGACAGCGGGCGAGATCGGTGACGCCGGCATCCGAGTGGGTCGTCGCGCCGGCCGGGTAATACTTCACACCGTGCACAACACCGCTCTTCTTCGCACGCTCGATCTCCTCGGCCGTGGTGTTGTCCGTGAGATAGAGCGTCATGAGGGGCATGAATCGGTCGTTGGGCGGCAGCGCCGCGACGATGCGCCGGCGATACGCAACGGCCATGTCCGTGGTCGTGATCGGCGGCGTGAGATTCGGCATCACGATCGCGCGCCCGAACCGCCGCGAGCTATAGGCCACGACCGCCGCCATTTCCTCGTTGTCCCGCAGGTGAAGGTGGCAATCGTCCGGACGGCTGATGGTGAGGCGGGTCATGCGTGTCTCTCCCGGACGAGTTCGCGGGCGGCGTTACCTGCTCCGTGCGCCCGAGCTCGCCCTCGACTTGGCGCAAACCGCCGTGCTGAAGCCCCGGAGGTTGCCGCGCATTCTACGTCCTCGGGGACCCCCTTCGCCAACCCGCAGCCGCGGAGGCCACGAAGCGCTATTCGCCGTGCTGATCCCTCATCTCCAGCGCACGCTCGTAAAGCCGCTTGCGACTTGTGCCCGAGATCGCGGCGGCGAGGTCGACCGCCTGCTTGAGCGGCAAAGCCTCAAGCAGCACGGATAGCGTGTGTCCGGCTTGCGATTGCTCCGGATTTTCCGTCTCTTCGCTGCCCGCAACCAGCAATACGAACTCCCCCTTCTCGCGATATGCATCCGCCGCCACCCATTGCTCCGCTTCGCCGAGGCGGCAGGTGTGGAAGGATTCGAACTGCTTGGTGATCTCGCGGGCAATCGTGACTTCCCGCTCCGCTCCCAGGATGGTCCGAAGATCGGCAAGCGTCTCCAGCACGCGGTGTGGCGCTTCATAGAGCACGAGCAGATACGGCAGCGCGCGCAGCTGCTCGATCTCTTTGCGCCGCGCAGCGGGTCGCGCCGGCAAAAAACCACAGAAAAGGAAGCGGGTCGCGGTCGACCCGGTTGCGGAGAGCGCGGCGATGGCGGCATTTGCGCCCGGAATCGGCACGACTTCGAACCCCGCTGCACGGACCGCCGCCACGATTCGCGCGCCCGGGTCGGAAACGCCCGGCGTGCCCGCATCGGTCACGAGCGCAACGCTCCCGCCGCCGCGCAACAGGCCCACGATGCGCTGCGCAGCGCGCTGCTCGTTATGCTCATGCGCCGCGATCAGTCTTGCATCGATAGCGTGGTGCCGCAGCAGCTTCTGGGTGACGCGGGTGTCTTCCGCCGCCACGCATTCGACCGCACCGAGCACGTCGAGGGCGCGCAGGCTCACGTCGCGCAGGTTTCCTATCGGAGTCGCGACTACATATAATTTGGGGACACCTTTCTCGACTACTTCGCCATGCAAGGTTTGCTCACTTTCGTCTGGGTCCTCGTCACATTACTATACGGACCCCACCTGTCCGCGGCTACCGAACCGCCCCACCCGCGCGCGCCAGCGCCGCACATCGCCTTGCTGTTGCCGACCACATCGGCCACCCTCGCACGCCCGGCGGACAGCGTGCGCCAAGGGATACTCGCCGCTGCTCGTGTGCAGGGCAAGGGAGCGCTGCCGATCGTGGTCTACGCGATCGCGGACGAGGAAAAGGACATCGTCGCAAACTACGAATTCGCTGTGGCCCAAGGCGCCAAGGTTGTGATCGGACCGCTCACCCGCCCCGGGGTCAACGCCATGGTCGCCCGCGACGCGGTGTCAGTTCCAACCCTCTCGCTGAATGCCCCCGATGCGAATCTGCCGATGCCTGCGCACCTCTATGTGCTGAGCTTGCAGGCGGAGCCAGAGGCCCGGCAGGTCGCATCCTTCGCCCGCAACGAAGGCCGCTCCGCGGCCCTGGTGGTCACCGCCGACGCGCCGCTCGCGAAGCGCACCCAGCGGGCGTTCACGGAAGAGTTCGAGCGCGACGGGGGGCGCATTGCCAGCGTGATGAAGCTTCCCGCCGATACCAAGGCCCTGGGGAAGCTCCGTTCGACTTACGCTGCGAGCCATGCCGACATGATCTTCTTCGCCTGCGACGGGCAGCGCGCGCGCTTCCTGCGCGCCTTCGCGGACAAGGACACACCTTTCTACGGCACTTCGCAGCTTTTCGCAGCGCGCGGCGACCCAATGACGAACAGCGACCTGGAGGGCGTGCGATTTCTGGACATGCCGTGGCTCCTGCAGCCCGATCACCCTGCCGTCATGATCTATCCGCGCCCGAATCCGCCCCCTGCGAGCAACGACTACGAGCGCCTGTACGCCCTCGGCATCGATGCATACCGGGTGAGCCAGGCGCTGTTGAGCGCGCCGCCCCCGTCAGTCGAAAGCATCGATGGCGTCACGGGCCACATCAATCTTTCGGACGGGCAGATCTTCGAGCGCACCCTTACGCCTGCCGAACTGGGACAGGATCCTCCGAAGCTGATCAACGCGTTGCACCCATGAGTCGGGAACCCTTCGAAGCCCTTCGTGACAACTCATGACCGATCGTGGGCAAGCGGCGGAAGCACTTGCCGCGGAGTACCTCCGGCGACGCGGCCTCTCGATCCTGGAACGGAACTTTCGATGTCGCTTCGGAGAGATCGACCTGATCGCCCGCGACGGTGAAACGGTCGTGTTCGTCGAAGTGCGGATGCGGGGACGCAGCGACTTCGGGGGCGCTGCCGAGAGCATTACCGCGAGGAAGCGCGAGCGCCTGCGCAAAGCCGCCCGCTTCTATCTCTCCCGTCAGCGCACGCTGCCCCGCTGCCGCTTCGATGCCTTGCTCATGTCGGGAACCAACGGAGAAATCGACTGGATTCGGGATGCCTTCGGTGAGTAGCCTGTGGCCGTGTCGCCCCCGGACCCGTTGGCGGTTCGTGCGATAATCGCGGCGTTCGAGGTGGACTGATGGATATCGTTGCACGCATCAACAATCATTTCGCGGAAAGCGCGCAGCTCAAGCTGCAGGCGGTGCGCACGCTCGCCGCGCCCATTGCACAAGCGGCCGAGCGCATGGTCCAGTGCCTGCTGAACGATGGCAAGATCATGAGCTGCGGCAATGGCGGGTCGGCGGCCGATGCCCAGCACTTCGCGGCGGAGCTGTTGAACCGCTTCGAGATTGAACGGCCGGGCCTAGCAGGGATTGCGCTCACCACCGATTCGTCAACCCTCACGTCGATCGCCAACGACTACGACTACGACCAGATATTTTCAAAGCAGGTGCGCGCGCTCGGGCATGCGAACGATCTGCTGCTCGCCATCTCCACAAGCGGCAACTCGAGAAACGTCATGGAAGCGATCGAAGCCGCGCACGATCGCGGCGTGGGAGTCATCGCCCTTACCGGCCGGGGCGGTGGTGCAATGGCGGGTCTCCTGGACGAGAACGACGTTCACATCTGCGTACCGGCGACGAGCACGGCACGCATCCAGGAAGTCCATCTGCTGGTTCTGCACTGCCTGTGCGACGCGATCGACTGTCTTCTTCTCGGAGTGGAATAATGCAAAAAGTGATGATGCTTGCGCTCGTGGCGCTGCTGCCCATTCTTGGCGGCTGCGCCGTCGCGGTCATAGGCGGCGCAGCGGCAGGCGCGACGATGGCCGCTGACCGACGTACGACAGGAATCTACACCGAGGACGAAAACATCGAGTGGAAGATCTCCCTGGCCATCCGCGACAAGCTCGAGAGCAAGGTCCACGTCAACGTCACCAGCTACAACCGGATCGTGCTGCTCACGGGTGAAGCTCCGGACGAGCAATTGCGACAGGAAATAGAGAAGATCGCACGGGGCGTGCAGAACGTGCGCGAGCTCAGGAACGAGATCGCGATCGGCACGCCGACGTCGGTCGGGACGTGGTCACAGGATTCGTATATCACCACCAAGGTCAAGTATGCGATGCTCGGCAATCCGGATTTCAGCGCGAACAACGTCAAGGTCGTCACCGAGAACGGCGTCGTCTACCTGATGGGGCTCGTGACCCGTAAGGAAGCGGCGGCGGCCGCCGAGGTCGCGAGCACAACGAGCGACGTGACCAAGGTGGTGAAAGTCTTCGAGTACACTGATTGAGCCGTCCCCGGATCCTGAGTGCCCCTCGCTCCCGATTCGGATTACACGCCATGTGGACGGCGATTACCTGCCGTGCTGCCGCCCTGCTGGCACTTTTGATGGGTCCCACGACCGCCCTTGCGCAAAGCGGTCTCGAAGGCCGCTGGACTCTCAGGGATCCCGCCGTTCTGGGGGACGTGAAATCGCAGCCACCACCGAACGTGACGCTCACGATTCAGCAGGGTCGTCTGAGCGCGAGCGTCGGTTGCAACCGGTCGAACGCGGCGTTCGACGACGACGGCAAGCGCATCAAGCTGGGAATGCTTGCCAGCACCATGATGGCGTGTCCCCCGGAACTCGCAAACCTGGAGCGACGCTTCTTCGGGTTTCTTGAGCGTAATCCTTCCTACGAGGTGGCCGATGACGCGCTCGACCTCTCTGCGGGGGACGACAGCTTCACGTTCAGGCGCTTGCCCAGCCCAAGCGCGCGGGCAGTGAAGCGATTCATCTACGTTGCAGCCGAGCGCAAGGACTGCGTCGGCATCGCGCCGATGAGGTGTCTGCAGGTGCGGGATGAGAAGAACGATCCGTGGCGGCTTTACTACGGAGAGATCATCGGCTTCGATCCGGAGCCCGGCATCGAATACCGTCTGCGCATCCTCGAAGACACGGTGCCGAATCCCGCAGCGGACGCACCTTCGAAGCGCTGGTTCCTGGATTTGGTGGTCGAGCAGCGGGTGGTGGCACCGCAATAGCGCGCTGTGAGGGCGGCTGCGCCACCGCCGGGTGCCTCGCGCACGATTCAGTGCTCGTCAGGTCACAGGCTTGCGTCTTGCTCGCCAGCGTGCCACCTCATCCTTGCTCACGAACCTCGTGATCAGACCCAGGACTCTCTTTCTTCCCGCACTCTTCACGATTCCCTTCATACTCGCGGGCTGTGATCACTTCCGATCCTTCGAGAGCGTATGCGAGGCGCGTGTCGCACCCGCCACGGTCGACGTCAAAGCACTGCCCGTTCAGTACCGCACCGATCTGACGCGATCCTATGCCGACCTCGCTGCGAAGGAGCCGGGACAGGCGAATCTGCGTACGCTCGGACTGGTGGCGGCGGATATGACCGCGAGCGTCGACTATGCCGCGAACGGAATCGTGCAGCGGCGCACCGGGCGCTACTGCATGCGGCCCTCCATCGTGATCCGCCTGGCCTATCAGCCGATGACGCTGTACGTCGCGCGGGAACAGCGGGAGGGTTCGTGCGAATTCAAGCTCACCATGGAACACGAGCTCAAGCACGTGCAGACATTCCAGGAATTTCTGCCGGATGCGGCAAGCCGAATCGCGCAGGAACTGCGGTCCGAATTCGGCAATCGCGTTCAATATTTTCAGAGCCAGGCCGAAGCGGACCGGCACGTCAAGGAGATCACCCGCGGCTTTCTCGGGCCGTTCGTGTCCGACAGTCTGGCCGAAGTGAAGGGACTCCAGGCGCGCATCGACGCCCCGGAAGAATACGCACGCATTCAACTCGCCCAGGCTGCCTGCCATCCGCAGGCGCCGACACAGTAAGACTGAGGCTCAGGCGTCGCGCACGAGCGATGCGATGTTGCCGGTGTTGATGCCCTTTGCCGTCTCCTGGATCTGCGCGCTCAACTTGCCTTGCAGGGTTTTGGCTTCCTCGGCCATCGCCGCGAACACCTCCTTCAGTTTCGCGGCATTGAGCGTGCGGCCCGCGGCGTAGTACTCCCGTGCAACCTTGCCGAGGGCGTACGTGGTCACGAACGAGAAGGCGGAGCCGGTCGCCTGATTTCCGGCCGACCCCAGGAGACCGCCGAAGCTCCCGAGCAGTCCCCCGATGAGCTTGCGGCCGAGATTCTCGACGATCTGGGAGGTGAGCCCGACACCGGCAGTGGCGGCAAAATCCTTGATGCTGCTCTGGTCGAGCTGATAGCCATACGACTGCCCGATCCTGTAGACCATTTTCATCTGCAGCGGAATGATCGCCATCGACGCGAGGGACTGCGGAAGCAACTCGAGGGCGCCATTCAGCATGGCGTAGTTGAGGATCATCTTGTCCTGCTCTTCGATATTCGGGCCCGACTTCGCTACTGCAGCAGGCGCGAGCGCGCTCGCGGCCAGGTTCGTGGCCGCGTCCTCGAACGCCTGTGCGGGCTGCAGATCGAGACCGAGCGCATGCCGCAACTGCTGGAGGAAATCCGCTTCAGCGTCATTCCGGACACCGTCCGCGTTGCACACACATACCGCAAGCTCGAACGCCGGCTGCCGAAGCTCGACGGACAGGCTGTCCGCGATCGCGGCAAGATCGGGCTCGCGCTGCGTAATCTCGTTCTGCATGCGAGTCAGGTCCACATTCGCAGCATAGGGAAGCGTCTTCACGATGCGATCGAGTTCCGCGCGCTCGCGTTCGTCCTTGCCGCCGTCCACGAGGGCGGCCATCAGGCACAGGGTGATGGTCGTCTGCTGCTCCTGGGGTGTCATCGGGACTCCTTCGTAAGCGAAAATGTCAGTGAGGTGAGAATTTATAGCCCTACGTTCACGAACTTGCAAACGCAGCGCCGTCCGGCTTCGCTCGAAGCGGGAGGTGCGCCGAGGGTCGATTTTGCAGTTCTTCGTCCGTATACTGTTACGCACGGCAGCCGTTTCTCCAACCGCCAGCACAGCGGGTGGCTTCATCCCTCTGACGTCCTAAGGAAAACCCATGGCAAACGTTACCGAACATCTGTTGGACGAGACCCGTCGCCTCGTTTCCAGCACCGAGGATCTGTTGAAGGCCACGGCCGGTCAGGTCGGTGAACAGGCCGACGCGGCACGGGAGAAAATCGAACCCAAGCTGCGCAAGCTCAAGGGGCAGATTGCGGATCTGCAATACGATATCGAGCGCAAGGCTCGACATGCGGCGCGCGATGTCGATGCCTACGCGCACGACAATCCCTGGACCATCGCGGGCGCCGGCATGCTCGTTGGACTCCTCATTGGCCTCGTGATCTCCCGCCGCGACGACTGATCCCATAGGGCGCGGACAGCCTCCCGCGAAGGCTGTCCGCAAGCCCCGCCAGCGCAGCCACGGCCAAGCGGCGTCTGACCCTTGCGGGATGCGTCTTGGGCGGTTCCGCCTTCTGGCTTTCGCGCGCATTCGTAGCGCTCGCGGCCACAGTTTGACGCCCCGCGTTCCGGCGATTCTCGCACCGCGCAAAGCCTGCTGCAGACCGGCGGCATGCCTGTCAACCGTGCTATACTCGACAGGCACGACAAGGCCTTCCGGAAAGATTCGAGCGAGGTTGGCAATGCGCCGGGGGAGTTGATCGACCAGCCGCAGCGAACGGCGACACGAACTCGTGCCCTGACAATTCTCCAAGACTTCGAAGCCCGCGACCGCCAGCGGAGCAATCGCGATCCGACGACTTCGAATTACCGCAGAGGGTACGCACATGCTTTATCCCGACCTCTTCCGCATCCTCGAGAAATCCCGCTGGAATCTGGCCGAAGACGTTCCGTGGGATCGGTTCGACGCCGCCAGGCTTTCGGACGAGCAGGCGCAAACCGTCAAGATGAATGCGATCACCGAATGGTCCGCGCTGCCCGCCACCGAGATGTTTCTTCGGGACAACCGGGACGACAGCGACTTTTCGGCGTTCATGTCAATCTGGTTCTACGAGGAGCAGAAGCACGCGCTCGTGCTGATGGAGTATCTGCGGCGTTTCCGCCCCGAGTTCGCCCCGACGGAAGAGGAATTCCATGCGGTGCGCTTCGACTTCGATCCGGCGCCTCCGCTCGAAACCCTGATGCTCCACTTCTGCGGGGAGATACGGCTCACCCAATGGTATCGATGCGCGTCGGAATGGCATACCGAGCCCGTCATCAAGGAAATCTACGATCTGATCTCCAAGGATGAGGCGCGCCACGGGGGTGCCTATCTGAAGTACATGAAAAAGGCGATCGAGCGCGGCGGCGACAAGGCTCGGCAGGCGTTCGCCAAGGTCGGTGTGCTCATGGCCTCGAGCGCCCGCAGCGGCAAGCCGCTGCATCCAACGAATCTGCATGTGAGCAAACGCCACTTTCCCAACGATACGGTGCAGAGCCGCCTTCCCGATCCGGACTGGCTGGATCGCTGGCTGTCGGAGCAAATCCGCTTCGACAAGGAGTGGGAGTCACGGGTCGTCGGCGGCATCCTGCGCAACCTGTCCTCACTCCTCGGACAGACGTTTTCCACCGTGCAAGAGCTAAATCGCTTTCGGAAGGGGCTCGTTCCCGCCTGAAATCCTGGCGGTGGAACGACGAATGAATTGCTATGTGAACGCCGGGAAACAGCGCAATTGAACACTTATCCGACTCCACCTTTCGAGTCGAAGATGCGCGACCCGTCAGAGCTGCCGGCTGTGCTTTGCGACCTACCGCGGCCGATCGTGTTCACTAACGGGTGTTTCGACATTCTCCATCGCGGTCACGTCACCTATCTCGCGCAGGCGCAAGCCCTCGGCGCGAGCCTGATCGTGGGCATCAACACCGATGCATCGGTGAAGCGTCAAAGCAAGGGCGCGGACCGTCCCATCAACGCGCTCGACGATCGTGCGGCCGTGCTCGCGGCGCTGGAATCCGTGACACTCGTGACGTGGTTCGACGCGGACACTCCGCTCGAGCTCATCCTCACCTGCCGTCCCGAAGTGCTGGTCAAGGGTGGAGACTGGGAGGTCGACAGGATCGTAGGCGCCCGGCAGGTTCGCAGCTGGGGCGGTACCGTGCATTCCATCCCCTTCCTGCACGATCGCTCCACGACGAGCCTGCTCGATCGCATACGCGATCGTTCGTAAGATCAGCCCTGGGTTTCCGCACCAGGGCAGGCCTGGATTCGCAAGTCCGTTCCCGGCAGGTCGCGCGCAATCGCCTCGACCTCTGTCCGTTCGGCGCCGGTCAGATCTTTCATGACGAGCGTGGCCGTGCGGCTGCCCGGATTTCGCGGGCGGATGATCGCATCGGTCACCCCCTTCCCCTTGAGATAGGCGAGATGACGGTTCGCCGCATCCTCGGTCTTGAAGAAGCCGAGCGAAATTCCGTAGCGAAGCTCACCGTCCGCGATGACGAAATGATCGCTTATACCCGTTGCGATCAGTTCGTCGATGCGGCGGTTGAGATCGGCGCGACGCGGAATGGGCGGAATCAGCACGAGATAGCTGCTCGCCCCGCCACCGGCATCGGTGCGTGAGAGCCGCTCACCGAGACCGAGGCTCGCGAGCCGCGTTTCGGCGCTCGCAACCTGTGTTTCCTGCAAGCTGCTCAGGGTTGCACACGAGAGCACCGAGGGTTTCCGCGAATCTTCCGTACTGCGGGCGCGCGACAGCGCGAGCGCGTCGCTGCCGGTCGCGAGGACACGGATCGCATCGGCGTTGATCTGCTGGCGCGAAGGATCGGTTTCGCGTGGCGCAGTGCGATCCGCCACGAGGAAATAGGCCGCCACGGCCATGTTGGCGAGGAGGAGCAAAATCGCGACGGCTCTCATCATTCCTCTGCAATGGCGAGCAATCCGCGAAGAACGAGGTTGTCGACCACCTGAACATCGAGCGGAAGGTGTGGCCGCAGGGCGTCGATTGCCCCTCCGCTCGCAATGATCGCTGCTGGGCTGTCACCGTTATCCCGCAGTCGATCCAGTATGCGCTCGACCGCGCCGACGACGGCGTTGATTGCTCCGCTCGCGATGGCGTCCGCAGTACTGCGCGGAAATATCGCGTAACTGCCCGCATCGCGTCCGAGGCGGAACGTGTCGCGCGCGAGGGCCTCGTGCATCAGGCGCAAGCCCGGCACGATCAAACCGCCGAGAAACTCGCCCGCTGCCGAAAGCGCATCGACCGTCACCGCGGTGCCGGCATTCACCACGAGACACGCGCCCGCGTTCATCGATCGCGCCGCAATGAGAGCGGCCCACCGGTCGCTGCCGAGCTGCGCCGGATCGCGATAGAGATTGCGCACGCCGCACTCGGCGGATCGGCTCTCGATCCAGCGTACGTTCAGTTCGTGTGCAGCGAGCGCCACCTCGACGCTTGCACGCGCGTCAAGACCGGCAACGTTCGAACCGATTGCTCTGGAGATGCGCGGTAGATGCGCCCAGGCGGCCGCGAGAGCGGCGCGTTGGCTATGGTCAACCGCGCCGGATACGGTCCAGTTCGAGCCGTCATGGAGTCCCCACTTGACCCGACTGTTGCCCACATCGATGGCCAGCAGCGTCATGGATGCGAGACGGTCACGCGCGCAGGCTCGGCTCGCCCACGAACAAGGGCCGCACCGATCCGCCCTGATCGAGGAGCAGCGCGCCATCCGCATCCACCCCGCGCGCAATGCCTTCCTCGCGCTTGCCGTCCGGCGCAATCAAGGTGACCGGACGGTCCTGATGCGCATGGCAACCCTCCCATTCAGCCCGAAACGGGAGAAAACCGTTCGACTCGAACGCCGGGATTGCGCTCGCGAGATCTTGCAGCAACGTTCCGAGGATCGTACATCGGTCGAGACCCTTGGCGCTCGTCCCCGCCAGATGGGCAACTGGCTGCTCGATCCTGCTCTGCACTGACGCGCCAAGGCGAACGTTGATTCCCACGCCGATGACAGCGACGCTAGGGCCCAGCGCGTCTCCCTCCACCTCCACGAGAATGCCACCCAATTTTCCATCGGGCAGGATGAGATCATTGGGCCATTTGAGCATGAGGTCGCGCACCCCGAGTCTTCGCAATGCGCGGACGAGCGCGACACCCACCACGAGGCTCAATCCGGACATGGCGCGCACTCCCCGCTCGAAACGCCAGAGCAGCGAGAAGGTCAGCGCTGAACCCAGCTCTGATTCCCAGGTGCGCCCCCGACGGCCCCGGCCGCGCGTCTGAAGCTCCGCTGCGACGACCGTTCCGGAGACCGCGCCGTGCCGTGCGAGGTGCAGCAGCGTGGTGCTCGTCGATTCGCACGTCGGCTCGACCACAACGCGCAGCATTGTTGCGGCATCCCCCGTTGCCGCCAGAATCCGCTGGACGTCGAGCCACGTCGGCGCATGCTCCAGCCGGTATCCGCGGCCGCGGGCCCGCAGGACGCTCACGCCAAGTCGATAGGCGTCCTTCAGGGCATTGTGAATGGTGCCGCGGCTTACATGGAACGACCGGGCGAGCGCTTCGCCCGAGAGGAACTCGGCTTGCGAAAGCTCACGCAGCACCGGCAGGGTGAGATCGTTCATGGCTGCGAAGCTTAGGGGCGGGTGGCGCGGGTGTAAAGCGCGGTGCGAACCCGTCGTGTCACACCCGAGCAGCAGCTCCCAGAGCAGCAGCTCACATAAAGAAGCCGACGCAGGTCGTGGCGGTCCAGTCCGCGCCGGCGCAAACCTATTTGCGTCTGACGAGGCGATAGACGTCCGCCAGCGATTGGCGCGCGAAGACGAACGCCAACGAAGCGTACGTCACCACTCCGACCAGTATCAGCAACACGAACTGAACGAGCCGCGGCAGCTCGCCGATCGGCAGCGTGGCCCTGCACAGAAGAACGATGAGCGCCATGGTGCCCGCAAGCGCGATAGGTTTCAGAACTGCCCGGAAGAACCGGGGAAGCCCTTGTTCGAGCACCCGAAACACGAAATAGAAATCCGGAATGATCGTGAGGAGCGTGGCGAAGAAGTAAGCGGCAGCCACTCCAGCGACGCCCCAGTGCATGCCGATGAAGAACGCCGTGACCTGCACGAGGGCGCCGAAGATCCCCAGGTAGAACAACACGTCGGTTCTGCCACGGGCCATGAACACGGAACCCGTAGTACACGTGAGCGAGGTCATGAACCCGACTGGCGCGAGCCAGACGATGATGTCGTTCATCCCGATCCACTTGGTTCCCAGGACCACGACGATGAACAGGTCCCGCAGAACAAACAAACCCGCCATCATCGGCGCAGTGACGAAAGCGATCACGGTAAGCGTGCGCACGTACAGGGACGCCATCTCCTGCGGTACCGCCTGCTGACGGCTCATAACCGGATAGAGGGCGCGCGTCGCGACGAACGTCAGGTTGTAGAGGGGAAACTCGATCAACCTGTACGCCATGGAATACAGCCCCAGGCTGTCAGCGCCGAGAAAACGGCCAATGATCATGCTGTCCGCGTTGAGCGAGAAGTAGTTGACGATGTTGAATCCCACCAGATGGTCGCTGAACTTCCGGATGCCGCGGAATTCGTGCTGACTCCAGAACCAACGCGGCCGCCACGGCGAGGCCAGCCACAGCTGCACCGAGGACACCACCGCCGCCGTCAGCGTTTGCAGCGCCAGACTGTACGCCCCGGCCCCCAGATACGCCGACCCCACCCCAACCGCCAGCCCCGACAGCGCCGCCACCGACTCCACCCGCGCCAGCAGCGCAAAGCGCGACTCCCGCTCCAGCAACGCCTGCTGCACCGTGGTCGAACCCAGCACCGGAAAGGTCAGCGCCAGCATCCACAACACCCCCCTCACCCCGGGACTGTTGAACGCCCCCGCCACCACCGGCGCTAGCACCACCACTACCAGCGCCAGACCCCCCCCCAGAATCAGCGTCAGCCAAAAGGTGGTGAGCACCGTGTGCTCGTTCAGGTCCTCCTTCTGGATCAGCGCCTGGGCCGTGCCCAGATCCCGGATCAGGGTCGCAAAATTGGTCACCACCAGGGCCATCGCCACCACCCCGTAGTCGGCCGGACTGAGCAGCCGTGACAACCACATCACCCCACCCAACTGGACCGCGATCGACACCCCTCGCGACACCGCTATCCAACGCGCATTGGACACCGCGCTTGTGCGCATCACCGCCTCCAAAGAACACCCCCGGTGCCGCGGCTCATGATCTTTCCATTTGTCCCACTTGCTCCTGAGTGAAATGTTTCAATGTCCGAGGGACAGTCCGCTCCCGCGACGATTGCCCCAGCATACGGACATTTTTACCACCGAGCGGGACATCTTCGTCTCGCTGGTCCATCTGGTCAAAGGAAGCTGGCATCCAGCCTCCTTGCGGTGAAGGCGGCTTAGAAACCCCTGAAGCGAACGTGATTCGCTGCCCCCACCTCGCGTGAGGGGCGCGGCTGGGTCAGTGCCCCGTGACGGGGCCGCGGGCAGGGAAACGGGAATAGGCGGCGTTCAGCGGGTCGCGCAGGGCGGCGACGGCTCGCCGGAGCGCCTTCCTCGCCCGAAACTCGAGGCGGCCCGCGCCGACGAACTCGTTGAACGGCCATTGCAGCAGCGCGGGCCACTCGCGCGCAATGATATCGCGCTGCAGGTTGCCGGTCCGCCGATAGTCGATCGGCAGGCGCAGCATCAGTTCGAGGATGCGGCGATGGTTCAGGGGAAAAAGCTGGAAGCCTGGGTCACACTCGGCATACGGCAGGATTCCGGCCCAACACCCCAGGTCCTGTTCGATGAAAAAGAGATCGAGCACTTGGAGGGAGTGCGCGGCTGGCAGCGTTTCGAGCCAGCTGCGCGCCCGGGCAAGCGGTACTTCGTCCGGCGGGCACTGGCAGTGGCGGACCAACCGTTCCGGCGCGATGGGCGTCGCCTCGGAATCGTCGGCGGCCCACCAGTAACCGCGAGCCAGTTCACCGATGTTTTCTTCGAGTATGGTCCGTCCGCCGGGCAAACGCTTCACCATCGTCGCGCATTGCCACCCGCGGACCTCGCCGGTCGAGTAGCCGATGCGGTACATCCACTGCTCGAGATCCTCTTGGGTCGCCTTCTCCAGAGGCAGGACCACATGGGACAAGCCGAAGCGTCGGGCGATCCGGCGCGCGGTATCGCAATCGATGGCGGCACGCTGGTCGCCGAGTTCGAAGGTGAGGAGCTCCAAGTTGTCGGCCAGCGCCTTGGAGCAGGCAAGCAACATTCGCGAGTCCCTGCCGGCGGTGAGGGAGAGGTAAGTGGGCGTCGCCGATACAATGGCCGCCATCTGCCGTTTGATCAGCGCAGCGATCTCGGTGGTCGCCTCCTCCACTGATACCAACTCGTTGAGGGGTTCGTTTGGCCAGTGGCGCACCATGTGCCAGTCGCGCAGGTCGAGGTAATGATTGGGCAGGACGCGCTCGACGCCGTAGCGCGGCGTGAGGCCCAGAGGGTACTGACCCTGCGTATACGGAATGCCGATTGACCGGGCGAGCTCCACCCGATCGCGGCTGCGCTCGTCGTAGGGAATGAGATTTGGGGTGGCAGCCACGAGGCGCCGGTGTGCGCAGTACACGGCCGACAGCGATCCGCACGGGTCGAGGTAGAAACGCGGTTGTCCGGTACCCACCAGAGCCACGGCATAGCGCCCGCCGAACCCATAGAGAAACGTCTCCAGAGCGGAACTCGAATCGAGCACGGCCTGAGGCAGGGAGAGTTCCTCGCCCCCAGCCAGCAGCCTGCCCTCCGCGCTGATCGCGTAGCCCAGCATCCAGCCCATTGGCTGCGCGTCCGCGCTGATCAAACGGATTACCGGCAGCCGCGGATGCCATCCCAAGAGCCAGTTGCCGAGTTGCTCCGAACGCCAACCCTGGGGGGTCCGATTCTCCGCTCTGGCAAGCACGAACTGATCGATCAGTGGCGCGCTGCCCCACCACAGTGTGGAGGCCAACGACAGTCCCTGCTCCACGACGTTGCCCATATTTTTGATCCCCTTTTGGTTAACGCCCCTCCGCCGGATGTCGGACCGCTGGCCGATGAAAGAAGGCGTAAGGGAGCCCTTGAGTTGGGATCGATCTCAATAAATGTGCCACGCGCTGTGGAACGGGCCGGCGCCAGTGCGAGACCCAAGGGAAGAAGCAGAAGCTCTGAAGAAAACCCGCGCCGCCGTCCGCCGCAACGGGTCAGACCCTCAAGGATTGCAGGACGACCGAGGACGCGTTACCTGATGCGAGCAACGGTGCTCATGGCTGGACGTCGAACTGCCGCCGCCTCGACACGGAATTTCGTCGTGGCTATGCCGCTGAAGGGTTTACTGAAAGACGCCGATCAGCCCATCGACCCGGCGCGCAATTCCGTCAAAGGCTTCGCGAGGATACGGTTCCGGCTGAAACGGGCCCGCGGCTACCGGCGAAAAACACGTCGCGGTACGCGGTGTAGACGGAAGCGGTCACCACCGGCGCAAGAATGACAAAGCCGAGGCTGAAGGGTATGGCCGCGATGATCGCCAAAACAAACAGGATCACGCCATAGATCAGCATCGGCGCGATGTTCTTGAGATTCGCGATAAAGCTCGCCTTGAGCGCCGCCAGCGCATCCATGCCGTGGAAGACGACGAGGACCGGAGCGAACCAGATCGCCGCGTACACGGGCACCGCCAGGGCGGCGCCGATCAGCCCAGCCAGCAACAGGGAAAGCATTCCGCCCGCCATCGCGCCCGGTCCGGGATGCCCCATCATGCCACCCATCAAGGCACCGATCCCGACGTTGGCGCCGACGAAAATTGTCAGTGCCAGCAGGATCAACGCCGACGCCACGAGATGGAAGAGACCGACCCCGATCAGTTGACCGGTGTTTTGTCGGAATCCCGCGAAGAGATGCTCGACCTCAAGCCTCCGCCCCGCGTCGACCGCTCCGCACCCGAGCATCAACCCTCCCGTGAACACCGGGGCGACAACTGCCGCCGCGGCGCCACCCAGAACCGGAACGAACGAGAGCACCGCGAGCATGACGAAGAATGCCACGAGCAACAGAACCCACATTCCCGGAGCCTTGCGGAACAGGTTCCAACCGTCTGTGATCCAGCGCCAGCCGTTGCCGGAATCGACCGAGCGGCCCTCGGGAACGAACTCGCCGGGGCCGCTCTGCGGCGATTCGGGAACAGGCGTTTCGGACGGGACGATCGGAGTGGACATTGCAAAGGACGTAAGGCGACGGGGTTAGAGAAGTGGAATCACGCGCCTATTTTTCCAGGAAGAACGCGAGAATGGTCTTCGCGATGAAACCGAGCATCCCGAACGCGAGCACGAAAAAAATGACGAACGTCCCGAGCTTGCCGGCCTTGGATTCCTTCGCCAGATTCCAGATGATATACATCATGAACAGCATGAACCCGCCGACCCCGAACGTGAGGCCGAACTCGGAGATCTGTTGCTCTGTGAGTCCGAACATGACCGGCGGTCGAGACGGAAGACTCAGTTGCGAAGCGGGAGTGACGAGGCGTCCACCAGGTCTCGATAGGCGTGCCAGGTGGCGTGCCCGATCACGGGAATGGTGACGATGAAGCCGAGCATTGCGGTTGCCATCGAGAGCGCGACCGCGATCATGATGATGGTCGCCCACAGCGCCATCGCACCGGGGTTGTCGCCCACCGCGCGGACACTAGTGAGCAGCGCTCCGCGCAGATCGATGATCCGACCGAGCAGCAGCGGCGGAGACACGGCGGTCGCGGCGAACACGACCGCTGCACCAAGACCGCCTAGCACGAGCCACAGCAGAAACAGGAAGAGGCCCTGCAACTCCACCACATAGCGCAGGAAGCTCTCGATGCTGTCGATCGGCGTTTTGACGAAGAGCGCGAAGAGTCCGGCCGTGACCAGCACCCAGAGCGTTCCAGCGAGCGCGAGCAACAGTCCGAGCCAGACCAGCGGCCGGGTACCGCGACGCCACGCGGCGATGGCGTCCGCGAGCGTCGGCTGCTGACCGCGCGAAAGGAGCCTGCTCTGCTCGTACAACCCGGTCGCGAGGATCGGCCCGACCAGGACGAATCCGGAGAACGCGCCGGGAAGCAGGTACCAGTGGTGCGACGTGACGGCAAAAATGACGATCCCACCGACCGCCACGATGAGACCGTGCAGAAGGCTTGACCGGAGCGTTCTTGTGAAGTCACGCCAGCCGAGTCGAAGCCACACGAACGGTTGCGTCGTGGCGACCCGGCGCACCGGCAGTACGACGGAACTCTCTATGGCTGGAGAGGAAGGCGCTGGCATGGAGGAAGAGGGTTCGCTTGAATTAGCGTGATGGGTCGATTCTGCGGGGGCGCAAGCGGCCTGTCCAGCGGTGCGCGCCGGTGAGATGAGGGTAAACTGTCGCGACTTCCCACTCCGATTCCCCTATCGGTCAGCACCGTGATACCCGTAACAGCCATCAAGTGGATCCCCCTCTCCCTCGTCCTCGCGGGTGCGCTTTGCGCATGCGCGGGGAGCGATCCGGCACGCTCGACGTGTGAGGGCTTGCAGGTCCGCGCGCGACTCGTGGATCCCCTCGCCGACGCGAAAACGGCAAGGGACCAACCCAGCTGCCAGCAGTACGAGGCAGAGCGCAAACGGCTGCTGCCCGCGCCGGCGAATTAGGACTCAACCCAGGGACTCCGTTGTTCAGCCTCGGGACGCTGTACATAGCGAGCGAGTGGTTCATTCGCGTCGCGATGCTGTTCTATGTGCCGCAGCGGCGACCGCCCGCTTCCGCCCGCGCGTGGCTGCTGCTCATCTTTTTCCTGCCCTGGTTCGGATTGGCTCTCTACGGACTGATCGGGCGCGTGTTCCTGCCTCAGCGACGGCTCGAAATGCAGCGCAAGGTGGTGGAGGCGCTCGGTACCCTGGGCACCCGCCCCCACGACGAGCATCCGCCGCGGCCTACGCTGCCGGTGGAGTATGCGTCGGCGCTGACGCTGGCAGAGCGTCTTTCCGAATTTTCGGTAGTCGGAGGAAATCATTTCGACCTGCTGCCGGAGTACGACGCCGCCATCGAGGAATTGCTCACCTCCATCAATGGCGCCACTCATTCGGCGCACTTGCTCTACTACATCTTCGCCCAGGACCAGGTCGGAGACAGGGTGGCTGAGGCCCTCGAGCGCGCGGCGCAGCGCGGCGTGAGCGTGCGTGTGCTCATGGACGCCCTCGGGTCCGCCAGCGGTCTGAGGGGCCTGGCGAAGGAGATGCGGGCGGCAGGCATCGAGGTCACGGCAGTGTTGCCGCTTCGTCTCTGGGGTCCGAACAAGGTTCGTCTCGACTTGCGCAACCATCGCAAAATCGCGGTCATCGATGGCCGCGTCGCCTTCTTTGGTTCCCAGAACATCGTCAGCGCGCACGCGAACCGCGGGCTCGTGAATGAGGAGATGATGGTGCGGGCGACCGGGCCGGTGGTGCGCCAGCTCCACGCTTTGCTGCTGGCGGATCGCTATCTCGAGCTGGGGGACATGCCGCTCGAATCACGCGCCCCTCCGGCCGAACCCGGCCGCGACCGGAGCACGGGATTCGCGCAGGTGCTGCCGAGCGGACCGGGCTACAACGCCGGCACCACCGAGGAGCTGATGATTGCGATGATGAGCGCTGCCCGCACGCGCGTCGCTCTCACGACGCCCTACTTCATCCCAAGCGAGTCGTTTCTGCTGGCCCTGAAAGTGGCGGCAAAACGCGGCGTGAGCGTCCATCTGATCGTGGCCAGGGAATCGAACAAACCGCTCGTTCAGCTTGCCCAGCAGTCGTATTACCAAGGACTGCTCGAAGCGGGCGTGCACATCCATCGCTACTATCGCAATTTCCTGCACGCGAAGCACATGAGTGTCGATGACGACATCGCCCTCATCGGATCGAGCAACTTCGACATGCGATCGTTTGCCCTTAACGCGGAGGTGAGCGTGCTCATCTATGAGCGCGAGGTGACCGCGAAGCTCCGCCGCATACAGGCTCACTATCTCGAAGAGAGTGAGCATCTCACGGCCGCGACCTGGGCGAAGCGCAGCATCTGGGGCCGCACCCTGGAAAACCTGGCGCGCCTCACGGATTCGCTCCTCTGAACCTGTGAATTGCCAAATCCGCCCGCCATGAACGACGACAGCAAGATCCGCGTCTCCAAGCTGATGTCTGAACAGGGCCTTTGCTCGCGCCGCGAAGCCGACGCCTACATCGAGCGCGGCTGGGTGTTTGTCGATGGGACGCGCGTCACCGAACTCGGCACCCGCGCCCACCCAACCCAGAAGATCACGCTCAGCCGGGAAGCGCAGTCGCAACAGCTCACGCGCGTCACGATCCTGCTCAACAAACCCATCGGCTACGTATCGGGACAGGCGGAAGAGGGTTACCGTCCTGCGATCACCCTCATCAATGCCGAGTCCCGCCACGCCGACGATCACGCACCTCTGCGCTTCACGTCGAGTCAGCTGAAGGGCCTCGCGCCCGCCGGCCGCCTCGACATTGATTCCACCGGGCTGCTCGTCCTCACGCAGGATGGCCGCATCGCCAAGATCCTCATCGGGGACGATTCCAGGATCGAGAAAGAATACCTCGTGCGCGTAAAGGGAGTGCTCTCCGCCGCAGGCCTGGCCCTGCTCAACCTCGGTCTGTTGCTCGATGGAGCGCCGCTCCGGCGCGCAAAGGTGAGCTGGCAGAACGAAGATCAGCTGCGCTTCGTTCTGCGCGAGGGAAAGAAGCGCCAGATACGCCGCATGTGCGAACTAGTCGGGCTCGAGGTGACAGGGTTGAAGCGCATCCGCATCGGGCGCGTCAAGCTGGGCGACCTCCCCGTCGGCCGATGGAGATATCTCGGGAGCAGTGAGCGCTTCTAGTTCCTCCAATGGGACCGCTATCGCGGGCCCGGGCGAATGTCACAGGATAACGATCATGGGATGCGCCCCGCATCCCGCTGTAACCGATCTGTCATCTGCCCTCACTAGACTATGCGAGTTCGCTAACACTCTCCCGTGAGGAGCTACCATGAAAACGTTCTTCAAGTGCTTCGCCAGCGGCGCCGCCTTCGCTGCGAGCGTGCTTTCGAGTCAGCCTGCCGCTGCTGCGGATATCGTCGGAGCGGGTGCCACTTTTCCTGCTCCGCTCTATGCCAAGTGGGCGGAGGCTTACAGCAAGGCCACGGGCACCAAGGTGAACTACCAATCCGTCGGCTCCGGCGCGGGCATCAAACAGATCCAAGCGAAGACCGTAGATTTCGGGGCGAGCGACATGCCGCTCAAGCCGGAGGATCTCACGAAGGAGGGTCTGGTGCAGTTCCCGACGGTGATTGGCGGCGTTGTGCCCGTGGTAAATGTTCCCGGCATCAAGCCTGGCGAGCTAAAGCTCACCGGCGAGCTGCTCGCTGATATCTACCTCGGCAAGATCAAGAAATGGAATGACCCCGCGATCGCCAGCCTGAACCCCAGCGTCAAGCTTCCCGATCAGGCCATCGCCACGGTGAACCGCGCCGACGGGTCCGGGACGACCTTCATCTTCACTAACTATCTGTCGAAAGTCAGCCCCGAATGGAAATCCCAGGTCGGAGAAGGCACCGCAGTGAAATGGGTCGGCGGCATGGGCGGCAAGGGCAATGAAGGGGTGTCCGCATTCCTTCAGCGAATTCCCGGGGCAATCGGCTATGTCGAGTACGCCTACGCGAAGCAGAACAAGCTCTCCTATGTGCTTCTGAAGAATGCCGATGGCCAGTTTGTAGTCCCTGGCCTGGAATCGTTCAAGGCCGCGGCAGCGAGCGCCGACTGGAGCAATGCCTTCTACGAAATCCTGACGAACGAGGCGGGCAAGGAATCGTGGCCGATCACCGGCGCAACGTTTATCCTCATGCACAAGGTGCAGGACAAACCCGAGACCGCAGCCGAGGCAATCAAATTCTTCGATTGGGCATACAAGCACGGCGCCGGCATGGCCGATGCCCTCGACTACGTACCGCTTCCAGCGGCGGTGGTCGGAAAGATCCAGAAGCAGTTTGCCGACATCAAGGACGGATCCGGCAAGGCTGTCTTCGCGGCTGCGAACTAGTCGAGTGCACGACCGGCCCGGCTATGTATAAGCAGCCGGAGCTTGCCGCGGCGATTACCGCGAGGTCGCCGCCTCGGCCTCTCCGGAGTCCTGTGTCCAGGAGCTTCTCATGGCATCAGACCCAACAGCGGAGATCGTGTCCTCGATGAGGGCAGAACGCGCACCGGGCTTATCCGCCCCGAAACGCGTGGAACATTCCCGGACCGGCGACATCCTTTTCGCCTGGCTGACCCGGAGCGTGGCGGCGTTCACGTTCATCGTGCTTGCCGCCATCATCGTTTCCCTCATCGCCGCATCGTGGCCGGCCATTGCCAAGTTCGGCGCGAGCTTCGTCTGGAGCGCGAACTGGGATCCCCCTGCCGAGCAGTTCGGCGCACTGGTTTCGATCTGGGGCACGATCGCGACCTCGATTGTCGCGCTGGTGATTGCGGTGCCACTCTCGTTCGGCATCGCAATGTTCCTCACCGAGCTCTCGCCAAAATGGCTGAAGCGCCCCCTCGGCACCATGATCGAATTGCTGGCGGCCGTGCCGAGCATCGTCTACGGGATGTGGGGCTTGCTCGTGTTCGCCCCGATCTTCGCCCAATACGTACAGCCGCCCTTGGGCAACACCTTGGGCAAGGTGCCGGTGCTCGGCGATCTTTTCTCCGGTCCTCCGTTGGGAATCGGTCTGCTCGCAGCCGGAATCATCCTCGCGTTCATGATCATTCCCTTCATCGCGGCCGTGATGCGGGACGTGTTCGACACGACCCCCGCCATGCTGAAGGAGTCGGCCTACGGGGTGGGCGCGACGACGTGGGAAGTGGTGTGGAACATCGTGCTGCCGTATACGAAAGGCGGGGTCATCGGCGGCATTATGCTCGGACTGGGACGTGCGCTGGGTGAGACGATGGCGGTGACCTTCGTCATCGGCAACACCAACGCCTTCCAAGGCTTCTCCCTCTTCAACCCAGGCAACAGCATCACTTCACTGCTCGCGAACGAGTTCGCCGAGGCTGGCCCCGGGCTGCACACGTCCGCCCTCATGGAGCTCGGTCTGCTCCTCTTCGTCATCACGTTCTTCGTGCTCGCGGGCGCCAAGGTCATGCTTGCCCGCATGGGCAGAGCGGAGGGCAAGAAATGAGTACCGCCGCGCCCAGCTACGACATCAGCCTGCGCAAGCGCCGGGCGCTCGTCAACAAGATCGCGCTGGCCCTTTCGCTCGTCGCCATGGCGATCGGGCTCGCGGCCCTCATCTGGATTCTTTTCGACGTTATTCGATTGGGCATCGACGCACTATCGCCCACGCTCTTCACGGAGGACACGCCGGCCCCCGGTTCCCCCGGCGGCCTGCGCAACGCGATTCTGGGAAGCTTCCTCATGGTCGGGCTCGCCACGCTGGTCGGCACCCCGATCGGTGTCCTCGCGGGCATCTATCTCGCCGAGTACGGCGCGCGTTCGAGGCTTGCCGACGCGACCCGCTTTGTGAACGACATCCTCCTGTCGGCCCCGTCGATAGTGCTCGGTTTGTTCGTCTACGCGGTATTCGTGACGCGAACGGGTGGGTTTTCCGGCTGGGCCGGGGTCATCGTCCTGGCGCTCCTGATGGTTCCCGTCATTGTGCGCACCACGGAGAACATGCTCTTGCTCATTCCCAACACGCTGCGCGAAGCCGCCTACGCACTCGGCTGCGACAAGTGGAAGGTGATCATGTACATCACCCTGCGCGCGGCGCGGGCAGGCGTCGTGACCGGGGTGCTGCTCGCGGTCGCCCGGATCGCCGGGGAGACCGCACCGTTGCTCTTCACCGCGTTGTCGAATCAGTTCTTCAGCCTCGATCTCGGCGCCCCGATGGCGAATCTCCCCGTGACGATCTTCAAGTTCGCCATGAGCCCCTACTCCGATTGGGTCGCGCTCGCCTGGGCGGGGGTGTTCTTGATCACGCTCGGCGTGCTTGCCCTGAATGTCCTCGCGCGGGCGTTCTTCCACGACGATCAGAAACGGTGACACGATGGAAACAGCAGCAACTTCAATGAAGATGGAGCGTGTCGCCCAGACCCTGCACGCGACCGATGCACCCGAGCTGCAGATCAGGAACTTCAATTTCTATTACAACAAGTTCCTTGCGATTAAGAACGTCAGCATGGACGTGCACAAGCGGCGGGTAACTGCGTTCATCGGCCCCTCGGGTTGCGGCAAATCGACCCTGCTGCGGGCCATCAACCGAATGTACGACCTCTATCCGGATCAGCGTGTCGAGGGCGAGATGCTGCTCGGTGGCAAGAACATCCTGGAGCGCGGCGTGAATCTCACCGACCTTCGCGCGCGCGTAGGCATGGTGTTCCAGAAGCCGACGCCGTTCCCCATGTCGATCCACGACAACATCGCATTCGGCGTGAAACTGCACGAGAAGCTCACGAAAGCGGAGATGGACGACCGGGTGGAATGGGCACTCAACAAGGCGGCGCTCTGGGGAGAGGTAAAGGACAAGCTCCAGCAAAGCGGAATGAGCCTTTCCGGCGGGCAGCAGCAGCGCCTGTGCATCGCCCGCGGCATAGCGGTCAAGCCCCAGATCATCCTGCTCGATGAGCCCACTTCCGCGCTCGACCCGATCTCCACGGCGCGGATCGAGGAACTCGTGAGCGACCTCAAGCACGATTTCACGATCGCGATCGTGACGCACAACATGCAGCAGGCGGCACGGGTATCGGATTACACCGCGTTCATGTACCTCGGCGAGCTCGTCGAATTCGACACGACCGACAACCTGTTCCTGAAACCGCGGAAGAAGGAAACCGAAGACTACATCACGGGTCGCTTCGGATAGCGCATGGTTGTGTCAGGGCCGCCTCTCGACGAGCCGCTGAAGTACGCGTTCCCGAAACGCTGCCGTTCAAGGAAAATTCGCCATGCCCCATGAAACGATCACGACCACCACAGAGCTCGAACTCGAAGCGCTTTGTCAGCGCATAAGGGGCATGGGCGACCTGGTGGAGAGACAGGTGAGCGATGCCGTCAGGGCGTTCGCCACCGGAGATCTGAACCTGGCCGAGGCGGTGATTGCGAAGGAAGTCGAGGTGAACGCGATGGAGCTGCGCCTCGACAACGATTGCGCCGAGCTGATTGCGAAGCGGCAGCCTGCCGCCATCGACCTGCGTCGCGTTCTGTCGGCGTCGAAAGTGGTGGGTAACCTCGAACAGGTGGGAGATCACGCCAAGAAGCTCGCGAAGTACACCGTTGCGCTGAACGACGTCAGCGTCGGCAAGTCGCGCAGGGTGGAAGAGATCCAGTCCCTGGCCGACTTGTCGCTTCGCGAGTTACGCGGTTCGCTCGCGGCCTACCTTCAGCTCGATGCGACGGCGGCGCAGACGGTAATCGACGGCGAAAAGGAGCTGGATCGCGCGTATCACGGTATCTCGCGCCAAGTGATGAGCATTGCCGTTGAGGACCCAAGGCTGATGTCGTGGTCGCTGCTGGTCTCCGCCGCCGCGAAAGCCGCCGAGCGCGTCGGTCTTCAGGGCATCAAGATCGCGCAGCATGCGATATACGCCGCCGAAGCGCGGGACGTCCGGCACAAGGGACTCGCCCAGTCTGCGGGCGCGATGTGATCGTGCGACGCGCCGTTCAACCTGACGGCGAATCGCTCAGTCCAGAATGGTTTCCTGCAGGAGTCCGAGCAAACGCCGCAGCGCCTGGCCGCGGTGACTGATCCCGTTCTTTTCTTCCGGGCCGAGCTCGGCTGCTGTGCGGCCTAGCGCGGGAAGGAAGAAATAGGGGTCGTAGCCGAATCCCCCGGAGCCGCGCGGCGCATCGATCACCTCGCCGTGCCAGCGGCCGTCCGCGATGATGGGTTCGGAATCATCTGCGCGACGCACGAGCACCATCACGCAGTAGTAATGGGCGCGCCGGTCGACCTTTCCCGCCAACGCCGCGATCACTTTGCGATTGTTGGCATCGTCCGAACGCGGATGCCCGGCGTAATAGGCGGAGTGCACGCCTGGCTCACCATTCAGCGCTACCACGCAAATGCCCGAATCGTCGGCCAAAGCCGGCAAGCCGCTCGCTGCCGCAGCGTGACGTGCCTTGGCGAGCGCGTTCTCGACGAAGGTATGGTGCGGTTCCTCCGCTTCGGCGATGCCGAGCGCACCTTGCGCGGCAACGTCGAGAGCGAGCGGCGCAAGGAGCGCGCGGATCTCCCGCACCTTTCCCGCGTTATTGGTCGCGAGAACGATCTTCTTCACCGACCCGGCCGCCGACTCTCACTCAGCGATTTCGAGCGCCCGGCGCTGGGCGGCGACGAGCTGACCCACGCCGCGCGCCGCCAGATCGATCATCGCATCGAGTTCAGCGCGGCTGAAGGGCGCCCCTTCCGCCGTCCCCTGTACCTCGACCAGCCCGCCGGTGCCGGTCATGACGACGTTCATGTCGGTTTCGCAGGACGAATCCTCCAGGTAATCGAGATCGAGCACCGGCACACCTGCATAGATTCCAACCGATACCGCGGCCACAAAGTCGCGAATGGGCGAGACTGCGATCGCCCGCTTGCCCAGGAGATGCGTCGCCGCATCGTGGACAGCGATGAAAGCGCCGGTGATGCTTGCCGTGCGCGTGCCGCCATCGGCCTGAATGACATCGCAGTCGATCTGGATCGTGCGCTCGCCCAGACGCGCGAGGTCCACCACCGCGCGCAACGCGCGCCCGATCAGGCGCTGGATCTCCTGGGTGCGTCCGCTCTGCTTCCCGCGCGCCGCCTCGCGATTGGTGCGGGTGTTGGTGGAGCGCGGCAGCATCCCGTACTCCGCCGTGAGCCAGCCCTGATTCCTGCCCTTCAGGAACGGCGGCACCTTGTCCTCGACACTTGCCGTGCAGATCACCCGGGTATCGCCGTACTCGACCAGCACCGCGCCCTCGGCATGACGGGTGAAGCGACGCGTGATGGTGACGTTGCGGAGTTCGTCGGGCCGCCGGCCGCTGGGGCGCACGGGAGCTCTGCCAGACGAGGGAGGGATCGAGGGATTCACGGGCGCTCGAGACCGATTCGCATCAAGGCACTTCGATGGCTTCGGGCGTGTAGCAGATCACGATCTGCTCCGGGTCGAGCGAATCGAGGTCGAGCAGATCTTCACCCTTTTCCTCAGCCAGCAGCGCCACATAGGTGAGATTGTCGGCATGGATGCCGGCGCGGCCTTCCGCTTCCTTCATGAGACGCTGCAGGCCCGATTCGGGTGTGGCGTCAGTGACGCCCTTCGCGATTTCGTCATCCGTGAGAGGCGCCCAGAATCCGTCGCTGGACAACACAATCCGATCCCCGGATCGCAACGCAACGGGCGCTAACGTCTCGACCACAGGGGCAACGTCGCCGCCCAGGCAGTTGTATACGAAGTTGCGATCCGGATGACGACGCGCTTCGTCGGGCTCGATCAAGCCCTGTTCCACGAGCAGCCATGCGCCGGAGTGGTCGCGCGTCTTCTCGGCAACCGCACCTTCGCGCACGAGATACAGGCGCGAATCGCCGACGTGACACCAGCGCGCGGTATCGTCGACGATGAGGCAGGTAGTGCAGGTGGTGCGCGGCAGATCCCACAAGCGCTCGCGCTCGGCACACTGTTGAATGGCGCGATGAGCCGTGTCGAAGGCCGCCCGGAGCAACTGCTCGGGGTCCCGCTCACTGCCTTCGGTCCAGTCGGAAAACTCGGCGAGTATGGTCTCCACCGCGATGTGTGCAGCAAGCTCGCCTCGAGGATGTCCACCCATGCCATCAGCGACGACGACGACCATGCGGTTACGCCGGTAAGCGTACCCCGCGCGATCCTGATTGACGCGCCGGCTTCCGATGCGCGTGTCCTGAAGAATCCTGAACTTCATCCGTCTGCCTCGACCGCCCGACATGCCGGCCCGGAGCCGCGCAGGGCCGTCATTATGTGATATTTGCAGACTCCGGTCAGAGTATATTGTCCCTAAATTGTCCCCAAGAGGGGTCAACTATTTGATTTGTATCGCACTGTCGGAATGTGATATCTTCCGCCGGTTCGCCATGGCAGCGACGCGGCTGCGTCACGTTGAGCCGCTGCCGGGGGGAGATTGCGAACCTCGGGCTCCATCATGATCTTCAGCATGACCGGCTATTCCACTGTCGCGCGCGAGCTGCCGCAAGGCACCCTCAATCTCGACCTGCGCGCGGTCAACCACCGCTTCCTCGACATTCAGTTCAGGATGCCGGAGGAGTTGCGTGTCGTGGAGCCAGGGTTGCGGGAACTCATCGCGAGCAAGGTTTCCCGGGGAAAGCTCGAATGCCGCCTCGGCATTACCCAGGCAACAGCGGGCGTTGCATCGCTCGACCTCGATCAGGAGCTCACGCTGCAGCTCGCGAGGCTCGGCAGTCAGGTCCAGGCGCTGCTTCCGGACAGCGAGCCGATCCGAATCATCGATGTCCTGCGTTGGCCGGGCGTGCTCGCGAGCAACGCGCTGCCGCCGGAAGAATTGCGCGATGCCTGCGCCGTCCTTGTGCACGACGCGCTCGAAGACTTCAATCGCTTCCGCGCGCGCGAGGGTGAACGTCTCAAGGCATTCATACTGGAGCGCGTGGCACGGATGGAAGAGCTGGTCGCCACCATCGCACCGCGGATGCCTCAGGTCCTCGCGGCCTACCAGGAAAAGCTCACTGCGCGACTGCGTGAGGCGATCGGCAGCGCCGACGACGATCGCGTTCGGCAGGAGCTTGCTCTGTTCATGACCAGAAGCAACGTCGACGAAGAGATCTCCCGGCTCGGAACGCATCTCGCCGAAGTGCGTCGAGTGCTCGATCGCGGCGGGACGGTCGGCAAGCGGCTCGACTTCCTGATGCAGGAGCTCAACCGCGAGGCGAACACACTCGGCTCCAAGGCCGCGGACGACGATGTTTCCCGGACAGCGGTCGAGCTGAAGGTGCTCATCGAGCAGATGCGGGAGCAGGTGCAGAATATTGAGTGAGGCAGCGCGTCGTGCCGCCGGTGGCGGCGAGCGAACGGCTGAAATCGTGGCCGCCGGCAACCTGATCATCGTCGCCGCGCCTTCGGGTGCGGGCAAGACCAGCCTCGTGAGCGCGCTCCTGGCGGCAGATGCCCGGGTCGGTCTGTCGGTTTCGTTCACGACCCGCGCGCCACGGCCCGGGGAAATGCAAGGCCACGATTATCACTTCACGAGCGTGCCTGAGTTCGAATCGCTGCGCGACTGCGGCGAATTTCTCGAAAGCGCGGCGGTACACGGAAATCTTTACGGCACATCCAGAAGCCAGGTGCTGGAGCAACTCGCGACCGGCCGGGATATCGTGCTCGAAATAGACTGGCAGGGCGCAGCACAGGTGCGGCAGCAACACCCGGCTGCCGTTGGGATCTTCGTCCTGCCGCCATCGCTCGCCACGCTGGAGCGGCGACTCAAATCCCGCGCGTCGGACAGCGCCGAAGTCATAGCGGGCAGGCTCGCTGCGGCGCGCGCGGAGATCGCCCATGTCGCTGAATTTGATTATGTTATCATTAACGATCAGTTTGACGACGCGGTTCGCGACTTGGTGAGCATCGTACGGGCTCTGCGCTTGCGGGTCGGGCATCAGTTGGATCTCTACCGAAAACTTCTTCAGCAATTCGAGTGAGTCTCAAGTCATGGCACGCATTACCGTTGACGACGTTTTAAAGCACATCCCCAACCGGTTCGAGCTCACGCTCGCAGCGACCTATCGCGCCCGGCAGCTTGCGAACGGGGCAACCCCCCTGGTCGACTCGAACAAGGACAAGCCGACCGTGATCGCATTGCGCGAAATGGCGGCCGGCAAGGTGGGGCGAGAGATGCTCAACAAGAGCCAGGCCTGACTCCAGGCTCGTTTCCTCGTTCCGAACCAACTCAGTCAATACAGGCGCGCGGACAAGAACTGGCGAGAAGTTGCGGGGTCAGTTGAAAAAGCTCTCAAGGAAGTGAGGCTTTTCCGACTGACTCCCACCGTCGCAGGCAATGTCCGAACCGCTGACTCTGTTCAACAGCCTGACCAGCTACCTCAAGCCGGAGGATGTTTCGCGGCTTGAGTTGGCGTTCCATTTCTCCGAAGCCGCGCACGAGGGTCAGTTCCGCAAGACCGGCGACCCGTACATCGTCCATCCCCTGGCCGTCGCCAACATTTTAGCCGAGCTTCACCTCGACCCGCAGGCGCTGACTGCCGCGCTTCTGCACGATGTGATGGAGGATACCTCTGTCACCAAAGCCGAGATTTCAAAGAAATTCGGTAAACCCGTGGCCGAGCTGGTTGACGGCGTTTCAAAGCTCGACCGCGTCGAGTTCGCCACCCATGAGGAACAGCAGGCGGAGAATTTCCGCAAGATGCTGCTCGCGATGGCGCGCGACGTGCGCGTCATCCTCATCAAGCTCGCCGATCGGCTCCACAACATGCGCACGCTGTCGGGGCTGCCCCCTGACAAGCGCCGGCGGATCGCCCGCGAAACGCTCGAGATCTACGCCCCGATCGCGAATCGGCTCGGACTGAACAGCATCTACCACGAGCTCGAGGACCTCTCGTTCAAACACCTGTACCCCGCGCGATTTCGCGTGCTGTCGAAAGCGATCAAAGCGGCGCGCGGCAACCGGCGCGAAGTGGTGCAGAAGATCCTTGACGGCATTCGGACGCGGCTCAAGGAATGCAAGATCGAGGCAACGGTTTCCGGGCGCGAGAAGCACCTATTCAGCATCTATCGCAAGATGAAGGAAAAGCACCTGCCGTTCTCCAAGGTACTCGACATCTTCGGTTCCCGGGTGGTCGTGAAAGACGTACCGTCCTGCTATCTCGCCCTCGGGGCGCTTCACGGCCTGTACAAACCGATCCCCGGCAAATTCAAAGACTACATCGCGATCGGGAAGGTGAACGGGTACCAGTCCCTGCACACGACGCTCTTCGGTCCCTACGCTGCGCCGCTCGAGGTGCAGATCCGCACCGCCGACATGCACAAGATCGCAGAAGCCGGCGTCGCGTCACACTGGCTATACAAGAGCTCGGATGCGAGCCTCAACGACCTGCAGCAGAAAACCCACCAGTGGCTGCAGAGCCTGCTCGAAATCCAGTCGGAAAGCGGCGATTCGATCGAGTTTCTCGAGCACCTGAAGATCGACCTGTTTCCCGACGAGGTGTACGTCTTCACCCCCAAGGGGAAGATCCTGGCATTGCCACGCGGTGCCACTGCGGTCGATTTCGCCTACGCCGTGCACACCGGTGTCGGCAACCGCTGCGTCGCGGTGAAGATCAACGACGAGCTGATGCCGCTGCGCACCGAGCTGAACAGCGGTGATCGCGTGGAAATCATCACTGCGGTTCACGCCAAGCCGAATCCGGCCTGGCTCGGTTACGTCATCACCGGGAAAGCACGCTCCCACATCCGCCATTTCCTCAAGACCATGCAGTACGGGGAATCGCGTTTGCTCGGCGAGCGGCTCCTCGGTCAGGCTCTCGCCGGGTTCAATTCCAGCCTGCCGGAGATCGACCAGGCAAGCTGGGAGCGGCTGGTCAAGGACGCGGGGGTCAAGTCGAAGGACGAGATCCTGGCCGACATCGGTCTGGGCACGCGGCTTTCGGTGGTGGTCGCACGCCAACTGCTGTCGATGACCGATGCAGCGCCATTCGAACGTCAAACATCCCGGGACGGTCGTCGTGCGCGGCACGGAAGGCGCATCGGTGCAGTTCGCCCAATGCTGCCGGCCCATTCCCGGGGATCCCATCATCGGCTGGATCAAGAAGGGTCAGGGCATGGTCATCCACACCCACGACTGCCCGGTGATGGCCAAGACGCGCGCCGATCCCGACAAATATCTCGACGTCGAATGGGATCCGGAAACGAAAAAACTCTTCAACGTCAACATCAAGCTCATCGCCGCCAACCGGCGTGGCGTGCTCGCGCGCATCGCGGCCGAGATCGCCGAAGGCGACTCGAATATCGACAACGTCGGGATGGAAACCCAGGACGGCAGCCAGTACAGCGCCGTCCATTTCACTCTACAGGTTCACAACCGGCTGCATCTCGCCAAGGTCATGCGCGCGCTGCGCCGCATTCCCGAGGTGGTCCGCATCACCAGGGTGAAAGGCAACAGCTAGCTCTCTCCCGCGAATGCAGTTCGCGGCGGAAGGTGCGCCGCGCGAGCCTAACGCTTGGCACAGATACTCGTGCCGTCTTCCCACCCGAGCTTGTAGTCCGTATCGGAGCGGATCCTCCCTTCGTCTTTCGTAGCAGTGCCGCGCGCGGTCTTGCAACCGGCGGCAAAGCCATCCTTGAAGGCTTGCGAGTAGCCTGCGAGATTGACCGTCGGCGGAACGACGGACTTGGGGTGACTGCATCCCGCGACGATGGCTAGGACGACGAGAAACCCGGAACAACGGGAACGGAAAGTCATGATCGGCACGAGTTTAGCCCTGCCCGGGCGGGAAAAACAGCGAACCGTGCGGCGCTACTCACCTTTCGGGCAGGTCGGACAGGCTGCCGCTGAAGCAGCGCCAGCCAACGGCGTCCTGTCCGCGCGGGCAGAAGCCGTCGCCTTGTCGAAGTTGGCGGCGTCCTTCCCCGCCGCTTGCACCTTGTCGCCCGCAACACTCGATGCAGCGGACGGTACAGTCTGGACCACGGATCTCTCGGCGTCGCGCGGCCGCGGAGCCGGCAGGTATCCGAGCATGGCGGCGATGCCGAACAGACTAAAAAGAATCACCGAGATCGCCGCGATCACCAGGAGCGGATATAACACGCCCTCCCGGGGCTCGGGCATACGCCCGCCCACCGAAATGAAATGGCTCAAGAAAATTCAGCCCACGACGGGGCGCAAGGCCAACGCGCGCGCCTGTGCTTCCTTCAGCTTCCGCTCACGGCGTTGCAGGCGCAGCCAGCGCGGCTTGAAACCGCGCTTTTGAGGCACCTCTGCGACGTTACCGTTGCGTTCCTCGCCCGCACCGGCAGACTCGGAAACCGTGGTGGTGATCGATTGCTTGTGCATGTGCGCTCCAAGACCGTGTATTTGTACGGTCACCATTGAGCAACCCACATGCCATACAGATAACGCGCGCAAAAACAATTATTTATGCGACTTTTTTGGGAACTCATGTCGCCTTCGGGCGACGAGAAAAAAGTCGATGGCGAAACTGGCCGCTTCGCTTGAGGTTTGTCTTGTCGCCAATTGGCGACAAGACCCGGTCAATCTGCGAGTTGCTTGAACAGCCTGGGATCAAGATGGTGGCGCTGAAGGAGCTTGTAGAACTCGGTACGGTTGCGTTTCGCGAGGCGCGCCGCCTGGGAAACGTTGCCATTGGTGATCTTGAGCACCTGCGCGAGGTATTCGCGCTCGAACCGCCGGCGTGCTTCTTCGAAGGATGAAAGACTCTCCGCCTGCGTCTTGAGGGCACCCTGCACGAGCGAGGCAGGCACAACGGGCGACGTAGACAGAGCGACTGTCTGCTCCACCAGGTTGTTCAGCTGGCGTACGTTGCCGGGCCACGGCGAAGCCACGAGCAATTCGAGCGCTTCGGGGGCAAAACCGTTCACCGATTTCTTGTAGCGCGTGGCGAGTTGGCGCAGGAAGTGATGCGCCAGGAGCGGAATGTCTTCGCGCCGCTCCGCGAGGGACGGCAGCGCAAGATGCACCACGTTCAACCGGTAGTACAGGTCTTCGCGGAAACGCCCGGCAGCAATCTCCGTGTCTAGGTTTCGGTGGGTTGCCGAGATGATGCGCACGTCCACGGATATCGTTGCCGTGGATCCGACCGGCCGCACCTCCCCTTCCTGTAACACACGCAACAGCTTAACCTGCAGGGGCTGTGGCATGTCGCCAATTTCGTCCAGCAGCAGCGATCCGCCGTCGGCGGCCTGGAACAAACCCCGGTAGTCCCTCAGGGCCCCCGTGAACGCTCCTTTCGTGTGTCCGAAGAGTTCCGACTCCAGCAGTTGCTCGGGTATGGCGCCGCAATTGACAGCGAAGAAGGACCGGTTGCGCCGTGGACTTGCCCGGTGCAGGGCCTGGGCCAAGAGCTCCTTGCCGGTTCCGCTTTCCCCGGTGATGAGAACGCTCGCGTCGCTTTCGGCGACGAGCCGCGCCTTGGCGAGCAGGTCTTCCACCTGCGGGCTTCGGGTGATGATGCCGGCGCGCCACGCGTCGCCCTGCACGGGTTCTTCCCCCGCAAGGGTCGCACGCTTTTCGACGACGCCGCTCACTGTCACCGCACGCTCGATCTCGTCCAGCAACTCCTTCGGGTCGAAGGGCTTCGTCAGATATCCGAAGACGCCGCGACGGGTCGCGGTGACCGCATCGGGAATCGTTCCGTGGGCAGTGAGCATGATGACCGGCAGTGCGGGATTGGTGCGATGGATGGCATCGAACAGGGACAGGCCATCCATCCCGCCCATGCGCACGTCGGTCACCACGGCCTGGGGCCGCGACAGTGAAAGCTGCGCCAGTGCCGCTTCCGCACTGGACACCGCAGTCACCTCGTAGCCTGCGGTCTTCAAGCGGATCGACAGCAGCTTGAGCAGATCGGGATCGTCGTCGACGACGAGAATGCGGGGGCGGGTCGCGCTCATTTCTTCTTGGTCTGTGCCTGCTCCCGGTCGAGCAGGCTTTTCTCGACCTGCTTCAGGGCATCGAGTTTCTGCTGCAGGGAATCCGCGCGCTTCTGTTCTTCCTTCATGCGATCGTCCAGTTTGCGCTCTTCCGCGATCTGGTTGTAGAGGAGGGCGGCGAAGGCGCGGAGCCCGTTGCCCGACCTGTCCCTGGATGAGTCCTTGAGCATCGGCTCCAGCAGCGCCGCCGCTTTCGCATCATCGCGGGCACCCGTGCCGGGTAGGAGCGAAAGCAGCGCGAGCTGCACCCGGTTGTAATCGGTCTTCGCGCGGTTGAACGACTGGCGCGCCTGCTCAAGTTCCCTCGATGCCTCTGCCCCCTGCATCCGGCGCACGGAATCGAACTGCAGCAGCAGGCGGTCGAGGTCGGATGGCTGCGGCTCCGGCGCGGCCGGAACTTCCGCCTTGACCTCCGGCCGCGGCGGCTCCACCAAAACGGGCGCAGGCTCGGACGGTGGAACGACTACAGGTGGCGGACTGGCGCGCTCAGGGGTCGCGCACGCCGTCAACACAGCGGCCAAAACGGTGAGAGTGTAGCTTCTGATGTCGTTGTTCATCCACTAATCGGCGCATTCATGCGGTGAAATCCCGCGCGAAGCGCGGCAGGCGCACGCTGAAGCACGCGCCACCGGACTCGACATTGCGCACATCGACGCTTCCGCCATGAGCCGATACGTATTCCTTCACGATGGAAAGCCCGAGCCCGGTTCCCTTGACGCGTTGGAAGGGCTCCCGGCGCCCGCGGAAGAAGGCTTCGAACACCTTGTCGCGCTCTTCCTCTGCCAGCCCCGGGCCAGCATCCCGGACTTCGATCACCACGGTTTCTCCGGACTGCACCGCCAGCATGCGAATCGTTCTGCCGTTCGGCGTGAACTTGATGGCGTTGGACAGGAGATTGTCGAAAATCGTGGCGATCTTCCCCTCGTCTCCTTCCAATATGATATCAGGGCAGCCGAGATCGAGCGTGAGGTCGCGGCTGCGGAGCGCAAGCTGGTGCTTCACGACGACCCGCTCCAGCACCGGCCGCAGCGCAAAGCGTGAAAGGTTGAGGCTGGCATGCTGGGCCCGCAACGTCTGGTAAGCAAGCAGGTCCTCGATCAGTCGCTGCAGCTCCGCACCGTTTGAACGCAGGATGTCCACCACCTCCCGTTGCTCGCTCGAGAGCGGGCCCACCGCGCCCTCGGCGAGCAGCTGAGAGCCCTCCTTCACGGCGGTGAGGGGAGTCTTCAATTCGTGGGATACATGGTGCAGGAAGCGGGTCTTCTGCTCCTCCAGCTCGAGGAGTCGCTTTCGCATCCAGTTGAGCCGGCGGCCGAGATATTCCAGGTCCGCCGGCCCGTCAACCCGGATCTCGCTCGTGAAGTCCGCTTCGCCGAGCTGGCGGATGGCGCTTTCGATCTGGCGGATCGGCTTGGCGATCAACAGAGTGAACCCGGTCACCAGGAACAGGACCACGGGTATCAGCGCAAGCAACTGCCAGAGCACCAGCTGCCGTGCCTGCTCCGCCTTGTCTTGCAGCGCCAGCACCTCGCGATCGACGAGGTCGCGGCCCTGTTGTTCGATGGAGCGCGCAAGTTCCGCAAGAGGCGCGAACTGGGCGACCAGGTGCCGGACCGCATCGGGATTCGCGCGCGAGGTCATCACGCGCTCGTAGAGGTTCGTTTCGGCGCTGTTCAGCTCCGTCAGCAACTGGCGGGTCTCCTTGGGCACGAGCCCTTCCAGGGCGCGGCTCTCCGTGTGGAAGTTTTCGTGCGCGACCTCGAGACCCTCCAGCAAGGACTCGTCGCCAAGAATGACGAATTGCCTGAATCTTCGCTCCATGGCGGTGAGCTGCTCGATCAGGAGGCGGCTCCCCTCCGTGGCCTTCACCGCCTGGTGAACCGCCTTCTTGCTCTGATTTGCCACCTGCCCCACCGACACTGCGCTATTGGCGAGTCCGAGGAGCAACGGCACCGCCACCAGCATGAAGCCGACGAGGGTGAGCATCAGAAACGAGCGCGGATAGTAGCGTTGCATGGGTCAACGGGCTGCGCGAGAAACTGCGCGGACGCAAGGGGCGAAGGCCGCCCTCCGGTGAATTATTGGCGTGCGGGGAGCATAATGACTTCCCCGGTCAAGCGAAAGTCGGAGGCCCTCACGCGATGTCTGCCTATCAGCGCATCCTATGCCCCGTGGACGGCAGCGACAGCGCCCTTCTCGGCGCACACGAAGCGATCCGCCTCGCCCGCGATCAAGGAGCATCGCTGCGCTATGTGCACGTTGTCGACGAATCCGCACTTGGCCTCACGCTGGACGGCTTCGTGGCCTTCAACGACATCATCGACGCGCTGAGGCAGTCGGGGCAGGAAGCTCTGGAATCTGCCCGCCTTGTGGCTCGGGATGCCGGCGTCGAACCCGAAACGGCGATGGTGGAGGAATTCTCCGGACGCGTGTCGGACGCCATCGTGCAGCACGCCCGGGAGTGGCCTGCCGATCTGATCGTGATGGGCACCCACGGCCGACGCGGTCTGCATCACGCGCTGATGGGAAGCGAGGCGGAAGGCGTGCTGCACAAGGCGCCGGTTCCGCTGCTGCTGGTGCGCGGAAAACCATGAGCGCCAAACCCTGCGCGACTGTCCGCCGCCCACCTTCCGGATAGCACTGCAAGCAACCAAGCGATCAAACATGGCGGAGCTCACCTTCGGAATGAGCGACGACGGGCACGCGGTCGAAGCCGCGCGCAACGACCTGATCGTCATCGAAGTGCCCGAGAATCCCACGACCGGCTATCGCTGGTCGCTCCGCTCGAAAGTCGAGCCCGTGCTCGTTCTGAAGGGAGACAGCTTCCAGCGGGGAGGCGCGGCCCGCCCGGGCGCGGGGGGAACGCGTCGGCTGAAATTCGCCGCGTCGGCCCAGGGGGAAGCGAAGATTCTGCTGTGGAACTGGCGCGAGTGGGAAGGCGAGGGTTCGGTGGGCCAGCGCTATTCGATCACTGTGACCGTCAGGTAGCGTCCTCCGGTTCGCTTTGGGCCTCGCGCACTTTCGCCCGCGCGACCGCCGGACGGGCGAGGAGGCTGTTCGAATAGGCCTCGACTGCGGCCGATTCGATCGGTATGCGAGCGGATACAGCCCAGGCCAGGGTATGCGCGAGCAGAATATCCGCAGCGCTGAAGGACTCCCCCAGTATGTATTCGCGCCCTGCGATCCCTTTGTCCAGCACGCGACAGGCGCGACCAAAATCCCATTTTGCCCCCTCTTCCGCTGCCGGTACCCGCAATTCCTTGGGCAATGCAAAACGGTGCTTGGCAATGGTCCACAGCGGCTGCTCGAGCTCGGCAACGGCAAAGGCCATCCATTGGTTGTAGCGCGCCCGCGCCTTGGTTCCCGCAGGCGGCGTCAGGCCGGATTGCGGGAAGAGGTCACCGATGTATGTGCAGATCGCGACCGACTCGGTGAGGATGAAGTCGTCGTCGGCGAGAACCGGCACCTTGCCCGAAGGATTGACCCGCAGAAATGACGGCCTGCGGCCACCACCCTTGAGCAGCGGGACAGGTTGGTATTCGTACTCCGCCTGTGCCTCTTCGAGCGCCCACGCAGCGCGCATCGAGCGCGTGTTGGGACACCCGTAAAGCTTCAGCATGTGGTTCTCCTTGCGTTTTCTCTCTGCAGGTGACGGGCAATCTCGGTCCGCTGACCGACGCTGACGAGATCGTAGTGTGGGGGCAGCCCGTATTCTGACGCAGGCACGCAGGAACCGGGGTATTCGGCGACATCCGGCGGGCGGCAACCTGGCGGTCGGATGCAAATCGACGCCGAACGCGCTCCGGCGACCCTACTCGAGCACCTTTACCCCGTTGACGAAGAACGGCGTTTCCCCGAAGCAGGTAGTGGGGAGGAAGCGGTGCTCCGCGTAGGAAAGACTGACCCGTTTGCCGGCAACGCGGTTGATATCGTCGACCACCGCTTGGTCCCGAACCGTGAAGTAGAACTTTTCGGGGATCGCGCCGGGCAGGATCACCATGTTGAGCTCCCCTTCCCAAGTTTTGCAGATCCAGCCCTTGTAGGAGAGCTTCTGCACGACGCCGACCCGCTCTCCCTCCGAGTAGCTCCAGGCGAGGGCAAACCATACCCACGCCGCGGCAAGGGCAACGAGGACCAGAAGAGTGGCGACGAGAAAGAGGATGTAACCGCGCTGTCGCTTCATGAATTCGGTGGGTTGAGGGCAGGGCGCCCCGGGAAAACCCGCATGATAGCGGAATCCGGTCACGGCCCGACAGGCATGAAGCTCCGCTCCATGAGCCACGGGTCGTCGAAGTGGCGCCGTCCGACGAAAGCGGTCGCATGATGGCCGCGCTGGCGCATCGCACCCGGATCAGGGACGCCCATCGGCCAGAACAGGAATCGCTCCCCGCGTTCGGTTCCCGTGACGATGCCGTCCGACCCGAACAGGCTCCGTCGCGCGGTGGCGTTCAACGGCAGCGAGCGCAGCACGTCGTAGCGGGACAGTGCATAGGACCTGCCGGATACCTCCTTCACCGCCAGTACCCGCTGCACATAGTGCGTGCGCGACTCGATCCGGAGCGCGAATCGCTCTCCTGCCGCCAGATCTGGCAGGGTCTGTGGCACAAAGGGCTGCTCCTCCTGGGCCGCGCCATAGGCAACTGGGCGCAGGCCCGCAGCAGGAAAAAGAGGTGGTAGCAGCCACAATTATGGATCGTGTCCGCGACCAGCACATGACCCTCCGGGGAGAAGCGTGAGCCGCCAGGTGATACCGTCCAGATGCCCGCCCAGGAGGTCGAAGGTTCCGGTTAGGGGACGCGCAGGAAACCAGATAACGTAGTTGAGCTGCAGGACCACGACACCTTGCCAGCGCGCACGGGATGGATAGGCGTACACCATGGGGTCTTCGGGCGCTACGTGGGAGTTGCCGTTGCCGTCCAACGCTATCGCGCCGATCCGATCGTCGCTGGATACCGTGTCGACGATGAAGATCGGTGCATAGGCGCGCAGCATGCCGTCCAGGTCAAGCGGCGGCGGTTGAGGAATCCGCATGGGATTCGCCATCCGCCACTCTTCGATTTGTGCCGCCGTCGCGGAGGCCGAGACGGTCGTGGCGGCGGGGGGCACGTAGCGGATCAGTTCACCGCGCACTCGAATCGCATCGGGCGGCACCGCGAATTCCCGGAGTGTGCCCTGCTGCCAATTGTCCACGCCGACTGCGAAAGGTATCTGCGCGAGAGGATAAAGCCCAACCAGCCGCTGCCAGTCCACATAGTCGTCGGGCACCGTGGCGCGCGTCCAGAGGTCATAGCGAAGGTCGATGGAATCGACGAGGTCGCTCCGTAGCACGCTGCTGCAGCGTTCCGCCCTGGACGAGAGGGATTGCAGGTCGTCACCCTCGACCGCGAACCGCGTGGCCAACTGAGCGCGTGAGGCCGCTGGGAGGTTGGCGATTTCGATCTGCCGCCCCTCCCGGTCCAGCGCGTGGAGGCGATCGAGCCAGTCGGAGAACTGTTTCGCGTCGAGCGTACCGGCTGGGAAGCTCGCGAGGAACCGGTCGACGCGCAGGTAGGGATAACCCGCGACTCGCGCTGCCTGCACGTCCGTCACGCCAGCTGTCGCCGCCGCACGATCCAGTGCCTCCAGGTAATCCGTGCAGACCGCAGCTTCGTTGGCATGCACGTCTGGAAGCGTCGATGGGCGAATCGTCCCGCACCCAAAGAGGAGCAGCAGGAGTCCAACCGGAGCGAGCGACGGAAGCATTCGATGCGGCATCAGCCGGATGCTTGGTGTCGATTGCCCGCTCGAGCGAACCATGTGGAAGAACGCGCAAATGCCGTGTGACGCGGCGGCTCAGACGTGGGTGCGTCGCACCGGTGCAAGGCGTCGATCGAGGGCTTCGAGAATGCGCCCAAACGGCGTTGCGACGAGCACTCTGCCAATCACGGCACCCGTCGCATTCGCGGCTATATCGAGCACGTCGAAAACGCGATAGTCGGTAGCGCCCTGCGCGAATTCGAGGGCGACTCCCATGCCGATGAACAAGGCGCACGCGAGCCAGCGCTCGCGCGAGCGCGGATAGAGCATACCCCACCAGAACACCAGGGTTGCATAGGCCACTGAATGCTCCAGCTTGTCGCTCGGACTGCCCGGCAGCTCTGGCAGCGTGGGCACGAGGGACGCCACGCACACCAGAAGCACCAGCAACAGACCAATGGCTTTCCAGAACGGAAACAAGCGGGAGTTTTTGAGCGTCACTGGGGATTTAAGCGGGGGCTAGCTTGCCAGCAGGACGGCGAAACGTCATTCGACCCATGAAGTCGCCGCGCTGCGGATTGGTTCCCTCAAGGGGGGATCGGAGAATCGACGCGGCACCGTGTTGCGGGTGCATCAGAAAGACCCGAACATGGAACCGAGCATGATCACGGCCACGAGCGCAAGCATCGGACCGACGATGCCGGCCATCACGATGTCGACGTAGCTTTCCTTGTGCGTCGAGCCGCAGACAGCGAGCATCGTCACGACGGCGCCGTTATGCGGCAGGGTGTCGAGCGTACCGGCACTCATCACTGCCACGCGGTGCAGCACGGCGCGGATCGATGCCGAGTTCGCCGGCGAGCTGGAGGTAGATCGCGCCGAGCGAATCGAGCGCGATGCTCATCCCACCGGACGCCGAGCCCGTCAGTGCGGAGAGCACGGTCGTGGCCACAGCCAGCGAGACCAGCGGGCCCGCCTTCGATCGACAGCACCCAGTCGCGCACCATCGCAAACGCCGGCATCGCGGCGACCACGGCGCCGAAGCCGACCAGGCTCGCCACGCTGAGCACGGGCAGGCCCGAGCCGTTCACCCCGGCGTCGAAGGTGTCGCGCAGGCGGCAGTCGCTTGCGGTTGATGCGACGAGAACAGCGATCGCCGACGTGAGCGCCACGATCACCGACCACACTCCGCTGACCGCCGAAAGCGGCGTCGCGCCCCATGCTCCGTGGCCAGGAAGCTCGTGTCCAGCCGCGGCAGCACCATCATGGACATCAGGAGGTTCGACGAGCACCACCACGCGAGCGGCAGCATCGACACGAACAGGCTCGGTTGCGTGTCCTCGCTGTGGTGCCCGTGGTTGATCTCCGCCGGGTCGAAGGTGCTCGCGGTGGTCGCGCGTTCGCGCACGACCAGATCTTCGGCGGCTGAATACGGATCATTGTGCAGACCGCCGAAGCCCTTCACCGGCGCGCCGGGCGGCGGCTTCGCTGCGGCCCGAGCCACCACAGGCCGAAGCCGAACATGATGATCGCTGCGATGATGCCCAAGTCCGGGAGCTGCGAACGGAGTCGTGCCGAAGAATGGCATGGGGATCGCGTTCTGAATTGCGGGCGTGCCGGGCAACGCGGACATCGTGAACGTTGCGGTGCCGAGCAGAATGGCGACCGGCACCAGGCGGTTCGGAATGTCCGCCGCGCGAAAGAGCGCCTGCGCCATCGGCGCGATCACGAAGACGGCAACGAAGAGACTCACACCGCCGTAGGTGACAAGCGCGCCGGCGAGCACGACCGCGAGGATTGCGCGTTTCGCGCCGAGCTTGTCAGTCATGAATTGCGCGATCGCCTTGACCGAACCGCTGTCGTCCATCAGCTTTCCGAACAGCGCGCCGAGCAGGAACAGGGGAAAGAACTGGGCGATGAAGCCCGCTGCGGCGCCCATGAACGTTTGCGTCCAGTGTGCAAGGAGCGGCTCTCCGGCAGCGATCGCCGCGACCAGTGCTGCTGCCGGTGCCAGGATGAGGACGCTCCAACCGCGGAACGACAGCCAGATGAGGACGGCGAGGGCAGCAAGGATACCGAGTAATCCCGTCATCTCAGACACCTTCCTCCAGCAGCGCTTCGAGGTCGAGCGAGGAGCGCACTCCCAGGTCCGCCCCATGCGCTTCGAGGAACGCCGAGGCGGCACGACGCCCTTCGTCCCGCAGCATGCAGAAGAAAGCCCACTCCGCAAGCATCTTGGACGAATAGCCTAGGTCCAGCATGGCTTCGCTCGAGATGCGGTGCATGCGCATGTTGGCCCATAGCTTGCCCTCGGTGTTGCCAGGATCGGCGACCTTTTTCAGCAACGCACACATGCGCAGTTCCTTCATCAATGGTGCGTTGAAGGACACTTCGTTGAGCCGGTTGTGGATCTCGTTCGCGGTGCGCGGCGTTCCGGGGCGCTCGATCGGGTTGATCTGGACCAGGATGGTGTCGGTCGATTTGCACTCGCGGATCAAGGGCGTGATCGTCGGGTTCCCGCTGTAGCCGCCGTCCCAGTATGGTTCCCCGTCGATCTCTGCAGCCTGGAAGAGCGTCGGCAGACATGCCGAGGCGATCAACGCGTCGGGGGAGATATCCGCATTGCGGAAAACACGACCGCGACCGGTGCGCACGTTGGTGGCGGTGACGAAGAGGTTGATCCGCGAACCGGCAAGTGCCGAAAAGTCTATCGACTCGACCAGGATGTCGCGCAGCGGATTCGCGCCGCGTACATTGAGGTTGTAGGGAGAGAAAATGCGCGCCGCGAGGTCGGCGGCGACGAACATCGGAGAGTAGTCGAGGGTCCAGCGGCCGGTGATGATCTCCAGCGGACCGCGACGGAAAGGACTGAACTGCGCAGCGTCCGAAATCGTTCTCCAGAACGCTTCGAGCGCGGTTTTCGCGCCTTCGCGCCCGCCCTTCACCAGACCATCGACCATGACCACTGCGTTCATCGCGCCGGCAGAAGTACCGGAGATGCCATCGAGGTCCAGCCAGGGCACCTCGAGCAGGCGATCGAGTACGCCCCAGGTGAATGCGCCGTGGGAGCCGCCGCCTTGCAGCGCCAGGTCGACCAGGACAGTTTCGCGGACGGGTTTGGTCATGGACTTTGCCTCGGTTGCAGTCTTCTACGAAGGGAGATTCTTGTACAGCTCGGAGCCCCGATACCCGTGTGCTGCACGGGCAATCGAAGCGTTAAGCGAGGGCTTTCGCCTTGAGTATTGCGAACTCATCCTGGTTGATGGTGCCGGCATCGAGCAGCGCCTTGGCGTCGGCAATCTGTTCCGCTGGTGACTTGCCGGCAACACCCCGGATGTAAGAATCGGTGTCGGACTTGGCACGCTGCAACGCTACCCGCTGGCGGTCCGCCATGCCCCCGCCGCGGAAGATGATGTACGCAAGCGCCGTGAGAAACGGCAGGAAGATGAGACCGATGATCCAGAGCGCCTTCGCGAAGCCTCCCAGATCGGAATCACGGAAAAGATCCACCACGATCTGGAACAGAACCAGCAGGTACGCAAGGAAAACGAACGTCGACAGGATGAGCCAGATCAGGTCCCAGAAATTACTCACATCGTTTCTCCAAGAGGGCGGCGGCCGCGGATGCTGTCCAGCATGTCGGCCAACCGTTGAAGAGTATCATCGGCGACTCTGAACCCGCGACAAAGCGACGCACCACAGAGTCGTGAGCGATTCATCCGGCCGTCGACGCGGCCCCGCTCACAGAGGGGTGCCGCATTATAACAGCGGGATGCAGGGTATCGTAGCGATCTGGAAAGGCGCGGAAAATCTCCGCGATCGACAGATGTCGAAGACTCTGCCGGGAAGCACGGGAATGGAAGCGCAATCAAGGGCGAAGGAGACGGCATAAATGGGGATCAAGAGGGTTGTGAAGCTGGTGTTGATCGCAGCCGTCGTGGTCGGTATCGGCCTGCTTGCGCTGCGGTCTTATCGAGCGCTGAGCGGTCCTGCGCTGCAGCCGTGGCACACCTTCGTTCCCGTCGAATTGCGAACAAGCGAACTCGACACGGCCGACTGGTCGCGTTACCTCGCGCAGGAATCGGCGATCGACGAGAGCGTTCGCGCCGAGGTCAGCCAGAAGCTCGCCCCCGACGCCCGCGTGCCGATCAATCGCTACTTCGAGGCGAGCCCCATCTACCCTGCGCGCTTCGCGCACAACTGGAACCACTCGTATGTGATGGAGCCCGACGGCAAGCCCGCGGGCGTGGTCGTGCTGCTGCACGGGCTGACCGATTCGCCCTACAGTCTGCGCCACGTCGCGAAGCGCTATCGCGATCACGGATTCGTCGCGATCGGCATTCGCATGCCGGGACACGGCACCGTTCCCGCCGGCCTCACCGATGTGCGGTGGGAAGACTGGATGGCCGCCACGCGGCTGGCGGTGCGCGAAGCGCGGCGACGCGTGCCCGCGCCATTGCCGCTGCATCTGGTCGGCTTTTCGAACGGCGGCGCGCTCGCGATGAAGTATTCGCTCGATGCGATCGCGGACTCGCGCCTTTCGCGCGCCGACCGCCTGGTGTTGTTCACGCCGATGATCGGGATCACCCGCTTCGCGCGCTTCGCCGGACTGGCGAGTCTGCCGGCCATTCTGCCACCGTTCGCTAACGCGGCGTGGCTCAGCATCCTGCCGGAATTCAATCCGTTCAAGTACAACTCTTTTCCCGTCAACGGCGCGCGCCAGTCCTATCGATTGACCGATGCACTGCAGACGCAGATCCAGCGCCTCGAGCGCGCCGGCCAGCTCGGAACGCTGCCGCCGGTGCTGACGTTCCAGTCGGTCATCGATTTCACCGTCAGCACTCCTGCCATCCTCACGGCGCTCTATGATCATCTGCCCGACAACGGCAGCGAAATCGTGCTCTTCGATGTAAACCGCACCAACAAGTTCGGACCGCTTCTGCGTCCTTCGGCGTACACCGCTCTCGACCGTCTGATTCCGACCGTGCCGCAGCCTTATCGCTTCACGAGCATCGTCAACGCGAATCAGGAAAGCGACAGCGCGATCGAGCGCACCATCGCACCGGGCCAACTCCAGCCCCACGACCGGCCGCTTGGCATCGAGTATCCGCCCGGGATTTTTTCCCTGTCGCATCTGGCGATCCCGATCCCGATGGACGATCCGCTTTACGGGATGCAGCCAAACCCGAAAACGCGCAACGAATTCGGGTTCAATCTGGGTGCGATGGATGCGCGAGGCGAACGCGGCGCGCTGGTCGTCGATCAGGACTTTCTCACGCGCCTGCCGTCCAATCCGTTTTTCTCGTATCTGCTCGAGCGGGTGGACGAAGGGATCGAGCGACCGTCCGGTCCGACCGGACACAACATCGCTGCAACCACGACGCCAGGTCTGCCGGTGCGCCTCGAGGCCATACTCTCGACGCTGATTCCGGACGACGCGGAGTCGCAGCCGTTCGCGGGTCCGTGACCTCGACGCGTGCCGCGTGCTGATCGCTGCGGGATGTCACTCCCGCAGCGGATCGGTGCACACGTCTGCGCCGTCGCTCGGCAAGGGACCGAGAGTGAGTCGCTCCCACGGCACGAGGACCGGCGACGCGAGCATGCGCAGCGTCGAGAAGATCAGGTCGCGACGGTCGATGCCGACGTGATAGTCGGTGAGCGTACCCACGACCCGCAGCGGCGTCTGCAGCCGGAAGAGCGCCAGTCCCTTCGCGCGCGGACGAAAAACGAAGTCGAGCTGGTCGGTCTGGAAATTGGCGGTGCCGGTGCCGTGCACACGCACCCGCGTCGTATCGATCATGATCTTGTCGTCGGACACGATGCCATCTTCCATGTCGAACCTGCCGACGATGCAGTTCACATGTTGCTTTCCGCCAGGGTCGATGAGGGGCAATACGCTGAGCATGAGATTGACCGACCACAGATTGAAGATATCGCCGCCCAGGTTCTCGGGCCAGATGGCGACATCCATCCTGCCGTTGGCGTGACGCATGATCTCGTAGAGCGACGGGGCGCGGCCCGCCAGCTCGATGTTGGCGCTGACGAGGCCGCTTGCGCTCTCCCCGCGGTTCATGCGGCGCGCGAGGATGCCATAGTCGAAGCGCGCGAACCTCGTGCTCGCCTTGAGCGCGACGTTCGGGTCCGCTTGTGTCGTATTCCAGCGCGATCCGGAGCGCGCCGCCGGGGACGCTCAGGTCCGCGGGACCCAGGTTGAGACGCCCGTCGGCAATCCGGATACGCAACACCCCGTCGACCAGGCGATCAGCCCCTGACAGCACTTCCCGCACTTTGACGTCGACGTGGGCATCGAGCCGGCGCAGGAATCCAGCGCTCATCAGACGTTCCGTCTTGCGCGACAGCTCGCGCGTGGTCGCGCGGATTCCCTCCGGTGTAAGCGCGGCCGGCGGTTCGTCGGCAAGGCGTTCCGGTAGCGGGAAGTCGTCGAGCTGAATGCTCGGTGCCGTGACACGCACGTCGAGGCGCGGACGCGCTCCGGTCACGTCGAGCCGGCCGGTGCCCATGAATCGATTTTCTCCGACGCTCAACACGAGTCCACGCACTTCGTAGCCCGTAGCGTTTATCTCAATGGGACCGCGCAGCGACCACGGGCCCCAGCGTGGCAGCTCCACCCGCGCGAGGGAGTTGAGCGTGTCGAGCCGTTCGCCACCCATTTCCAGCTCGAGTTCGCCGCCGCGCCCCAGCGGCAAAAGCACGGTGCCTGTGAGGGAGACCTGGGTCTCCGCGCCCCGCGCGTTCAGCGCAAACGGCACACGGTTCGCATCGCTCAGAAAATCTGCGAGCGTTCCGCTCACGACTTCGACCGTGACCGGCGTATCGTCCAGCGTTCCCTCGATGTCGGCGCGCAGGCGACCCCCTGCCGGTACGTCAACCACCGCCTGCTGCAAGACGATCTGCGCGACAGGTTTATTGCGCGCCCCGCGCACTGTAACGTTTCCGCCCGTCAAGCGAGCGGTGAACGACGAGCGCTGCAAGAGCTCGTGCAACGTCCTGCCCTGTGCACGCACCGCGACCTGCAGCGCGTCCGCGCGCCCTTGGACGGGCTCCGCGACCTTGAGAGCACGCAGCAACGCGCCCACCTCCACCACGCTGGCGGAAAGATCGAGCGTTGCCTGCGGTACTTCGCCGGTAGGATCGAAGGCGACAGTTCCGTCGAGCGGCGTACCCGCCAATCGGGCGGCGATTGGTGACGGAGCAAGGCGGCCGTCGCGCACGCGCGCCGCGAGTTTCACGTCGAGCAGATCGATACGGTGGAGCGCGACGAGATTGCCCTCGAAACGGATGTCGGCGTCCGACAGGTCAATGCGAGCGGGAAGCACTGATGCGTCGCCGGCCCTGCCGAGCATCGCAAGTTGCGGCACGTCGATCAACGCCGCACTCACCGCGATATTTGTGAACGGCCTCATGGCGCCAGTGCTGTGAGCGATATCGATCGTCGCCGCGCTGCGTCCCAGTTTCACCGTCGTCGCGTCGAGGCGCCATGCATCGACCCCGGTGCGCACGCGCCCGTGCACGGCAAGAGGCAGCTTCGCATCGGGCGCAACTGCGATCCAGGGGGCGAGTTCGCCGATACGCGGCATCTTGAGCTGAAATGCGACGTCGCTGCCCTGCGCTGCGTTCGCGTGCGCGATCGTTCCCTCCAGTCGCAGCGTCGCGCGTGCGATCGCGACATCGGCGGTCAACGGCATCGCGCCTGCACGCAGCATGTCGGGCAGCGTGCCGCCGCGAAACGAAAGGATCGCGCGCTTTGCTGCCAGCGATCCGCGTGCGCTCCCGCGCAGGCGCTCGCCTGGACGGAGCGACAGATCGAGTGCGTCGAGCGTGAAGGGGATCGCACGTCCGCCCGCAGCGCCATATCTCAGCCGGGCGGCCTCCACGGTCAACCCGATTTCGAGGTCGCGCGCGAGCGCCTCGATCGTCTCGCCACGGCCGGCGAGGCGCAGTCCGAAACGCCCGAGCGTGCCGTCGAGGTTCGTCGGGCCGGAAACCACGCTCGCGAGGTCACCGACAGCCGCGTCCTTCGCGTCAAGCTGTACTGCGAGCGCCGGGACCTTCGCTGCAGTGTCGAGGTCGAAACGACCGGAGAATGGAACGCCGGCGACCGTTGCGCGAATTGGCGCGCGCACGCGCTCGGCATCGGCGTGCACCTCGACCGTCGCGTCGCGCAGATCCACAGGAAGCGCGTGCAGCTCGCGCACGCTGACGCCCACATCGATGTCGATCGGAACCAGGTTGCGCAGGGAAACCTGTTCGAGTCGGCCATCGGCCTCGCCCGCATCGACGCGCAGGAACGGATCGAGGTCGAGCGTCGCAAGGTCGAGAGCGCCACTCACCCGGGGTCGAGCAGCCTGGAGGGCGACCGCGAAGTGTCCTGTCAGATCGGATTTCCCCATCCGACCGTGCAGCTCGGAAACCTCGATCGCGTCCCGCGTCGCAGCGATCTTGCCGCGCAGCGCAACACTGCCGATGCCTTTCAGCCTTGCGTCGAGCACGCGCGCGATCTGCGACAGATCGTCGGCAACCGCATCGAAGTCGAACCGCGCCTCTTGCTTGCTCACGTCAATTGCACCTGTCGCTTTGAGCCGCGCTTCGAGGAAATTGAAGTCGAGAGCGAACGGCCACTGAGCGTTCGCTTCCTGCAACAGCCGTGCAGGACCGCCGGTCACCTTCAGGACGAAGCGCGACTCGTCCGCTGTGCGTCCGCGCAGCGCAAGGGTTGTCGGATCGTCCAGTTCGATGCTGCCCGCAAGCTCGTCGACGTCAAAGCGCAGCCGCCGCGCCGCGCGCCCGTCCTGGTACCCGATCGCGAGATCTCGCAGTGAAACTTCTCCGATCCCGACCGGACGCCGATCACGCGCCGCGGCCGTCGGCCATATCCAATTCGCGCGGCCGTCCGCAGCGCGTTCGAGATCGAGTCGCCCGCCTGAAGCCTCGATGCCGTGAACGTGCAGCCGGCCCCGCATGGCATCGAGCAGGTCGAAACGCACGCGCACCGCATCGAGCGTGGCAAATTCCGGCGTTGCGAAGCCGGGCGGATTGAGGATGCGCACGCCGTCCGTGTGGAGCATCGCGTCGCGTCGTAGAGTCAGCCTGAGGGCACCGTCGAGCCGTAGCGGACGCCCCATTGCAGCGCTCGCGCGCTCCGCGAGATCGTCGCGCCACCGGGAAATGTCGATCGTGACGCCGATCAGCGCGAACGCAACGATCGCGGCGAGCGCCACGATCGCGGTCGATATCGGTAACCAGCGTTTCATCGAAAGCGGTGCGACGAACAAGTCGTCGCGGGAGCACACATCGCTCTGCTCGTCCGCAGGGGATCGATGTTCAAGGATGGGTATGCTGCGTCAGGTTGAGCAGCGTACAACATCGTACGCGCGCACGCTGCCGACGCGTGCAGTGGAACCGACGAGCAGGGTGCAGGGGTCGGGCGGGCACCGGCCCCGGATTCGACGACCTGCAGGGAGAAATCAGAGACTGAGGCGGTTGATGCGGCTGCCGTTCAGGCTCAGGTCTGCCATGAGCCCCGCGTTCGTCAGCACGAAGCCGACGATGGGCTGCTGCACTTCCTGGGTTGTGACCCGGGCATTGGCGCCCACACTGAGCAGCGCGATCGAGCCATCCACCCCTGCGGTCCAGCCGCTGCTCGCTTCGAACCGGTTCAGCGCATCCTGTGTTACGAACAGGATGAACAGCGACTTGGATTGCGCGCCGGCAAGCAATCCCACCGACGCCGCGGTCAGACTGTAATAGCCGGCGGTCTTGCCGCCTTTGCGCAGCGCGCCTTGTCCGTGGGAACCGCCGACGACGAAGCCGCCGGACAACACCGACGGAAACACCAGGACACCGGCCGAGCGGGAAACCAACTCCTGGGAGCCGCCCACCTGCTGGTAAAGCCGCGCCAACGCGCTGTCGACACCGGCATCGATGCTTTTGCGACGGGCCTCGGGATCCCCGGAGCCGCTACCAGTGGTCGTGCAGCCCGTCGTCAGCGAGAGCGCCGCGACTGATGCGCCGGCGGCGAGAAATGTGCGCTTGTCCATTTTTTTGACCTTGATGAGAAGTTGAGATTTGCGGAGAAGCAGCGAAGTTGCACCGCGCGAGGAGAGTATCTTGTTCCCCGGGACAATCGTCAAGGCAAGGCGCCTCGACGCGAGATGCTAAGATGCGCGCACCCCCGACTGGCGCCGTCCGCGACATTGCCAGGGCCGTCCAATCCATCCATCTCGCTTCGCACGTAACGACTTTGTATGAACACTCGGAGTGAATCCAGCAAGATCGGTTTGGTGGCAGCGCTCCTCACCGCGGCTTGGGGAATCTATTACATCGTGCGCAGCGTCGCGCTCACGTGGCCCGCCGCACCCACCAGCGAAATGATCGTGCATCTGCTCGTCTCGGGCGGGATCTGCGCCGGTGCAGCAGCCGCGCTCTTCGTGCGCAGCGTGCGCGGCCCGATGGGATTCGGCCGGGCACTGCTGTGCTGGCTTGGTGGGGGATTCGTCGGCATGGGAATTCCGCTCGCGGTCTCGGTCGTCCTCGCCGAAGGCGCAACGCTGTACGCCTCTCTGTCTGCTCTCGTGCTGCTCGTCGTTGCCCTGGCGATTGGAGGCCTGCTCCTGCAACGAGGATTCAGGGAGCGGAAGTAGACGCTCTCTGCCGCGCGGCGCGCCCGTCCCGCAGCGGAGCGGCCACGGTGACCAGAATTCCGATCGCCTCAGAAACGCCAGAATACCGGCACCCCGAATACCGCGATCACGAAAAACCAAAGCGTGCACGGCAGCCCGAGTTTCCAGTAGTCGCTGAAGCGGTAGCCGCCGGGTCCCATCACCATCAGGTTCGGCGGGGTGGCAACCGGCGTCAGGAACGACGCAGCCGCAGCAACGGTGACGCTCATGATCACCGGGCGCGGCGAAACGCCGAGGTCGATGGCCGCCGCGATCGCAATGGGAAAAATGATGAGCGCGGTCGCGGTGTTGCTGATCAGTTGGCCGAGTACGCAAGTCAGGACGAAAAGCCCCGCGAGGAGCGCGTACGGTCCGGCATCTCCGACCACCGCGAGCAGTTGCTCCGCGATCAAGTCCGCGGCGCCGGTCTGCGTCATCGCTGTCGAGAGCGGGATCATTCCGCCGATCAGGATGACCGAAGTCCAGTCGATGCCTTTGTAAGCCTGGGGCACCGTGAGCACACCCGCGAGCACCATCGCGCAGGCGCAGAGCATTCCCGCGATCGCGGGCGGCACCATCGCCGTGACGAGAAGCACGACCAGCACGGCGAGAATGGCGATCGCCCGCTTCGCGCCGGCTCCCAGCGGCACGGCCTGCCGGCGCACGAGTTCGGGCGAATCGACGAACCGCACCCCCGGATCGGAAAGCTTCCGGTCGAGCCCTTCCCAGGTCCCTTGCAGCAGCACGTGATCGCCCGCGGCAAGCTCGGTCTGTTGCGCACCCACATCTTCGCCGCGACGCTGCACGGCGAGCACGATCAAGTCGCCGTCGCGGGTCACCATGCCGGGGAATATGGTGTGTCCGATGAGATCGGAGCGCGGCGGAATTGCCACTTCCGCCAGACCGGAGTAACGATTGAACAAGGTCTCCGCGACGCCTATGCCTTCCTCGGAACAGAAACCAAGGTGCTTGTCCGTCGCAAGGCGCCCGGCAACCTCCGCGTCGCCGCGCACGAGGAGGACGTTGTTCTCCGCGAGATTGGGCCGCTGCATCGGCTTGCCGCCTTCACCATTCAGGATTGCGACGAGGCTCAGCCCCGGGTAATCCTTCAGGTCGACTGCGGTGACGGGTGCTCCGAGGTACTGCGAAGTCGGTCGGAGCCGCAACCGATGAAGTCCGCTTTCGAGCTGGTACTGCTCGACCAGGGTTTGCGCGTGGGCGCTCAGATCGGCGGGCATCGCATCACCGCTGCGCTCGGGTAGCAGCCGCCGCGAGAGGAGGAGCATGAGCACCATCATGCCGAGGAGGAGCGGCACGCCCACAACGGCGAATTCGAAGTAACCGATTGAGCCCACGCCGGCTTCCTCGGCAGCGTTGAGCGCGATCACGTTCACCGGCGAGCCGGTGAGCGTCAGCAGCCCTCCCGTGCTCGCGGAAAACGCGAGAGGCATGAGCAGGCGCGAGGTCGGCTGGCCAAGGCGCACTGCGAGGACGACAGCCACCGGCAGCAGGGCCGCGGTCGTTCCGACGAAACCGACCAGCGCGCTCAGGACTGCGGCGAGCAGCATGACCAGGACGAGGAGGCGCGTCTCGCTCGTCCCGGCTTTCTCAGCCAGCAGCTGACCGGCCCAGGTCGTGACGCCCGCGGCTTCGAGCCCGGCGCTCACCACGAAAAGCGACGCAAGGAAAGCCACGATCGGATCGCCGAAGCCACCGAGCACCTCGCGCACGTCGAGAACGCCCGTCACGTACAGCGCGAGCGGCGTCCCCAGCGCGACGAGCACGACCGGGATGCGGTTCCACACGAACAGCACCACGACCGCCGCCACGATCGCGAATGTGATCGCGACGTTGCTAACGATGATCGTCCCTCGTCACGCGGTTCCCGGACTCCGCACCGGCTGGATGCGCAACAGCATCAGGTGCCCGCCTCGACCGCCGTGACGGCGCTCTTCAGGGACGCGCTCGAACGGATGATGAACTTTTCCAGTTCGATCACGAGGAAGAACACAAATCCACCCGCGATCAACCACGGCCAGACGTACAGCGGAATCGCCTCGTTGCCGAAGAGCCGCTGGATCGGCGGCGCGTAGGTGAAGAGAAGCTGCAGGATGATGACCGCACCGATGCCGAGCGCGACGTACTTGTTCTCGAGGTGTCCCTTGATCGTCAGGGAGCTGTCGATGAGGTAGCGACTGTTCAGCAGGAAGAAGCACTGCCCGATGGTGATTGCGTTGACCGCGACGGTGCGCGCGAGATCGTCGGACGCGCCCTTCCCCTTCATCCAGAAGAATGCCCACAGCGTGAAGGCAACGAGCGCCAGCCCGACGAAGATCACGCGCCAGATTCCGAAGCCGGTGAGGATCGGTCGGTCGACCGCACGCGGCGGTCGGCTCATCACGTCGAGCTCGTGCGGCTCGAAGCAGATCGCCAGCCCGAGGGCGACCGAGGTCACCATGTTCACCCACAGCACCTGCGGTGCAGTGATCGGCAGCGTGAAGCCGGCGAAGATCGCCACCGCAATGACGAGCCCCTGGGCGAAGTTGGTCGGGAAGAGGAACAGGATCGCCTTCTCGATGTTGTTGTAGACGGTGCGCCCCTCCTTCACTGCCGCGCTGATCGAGGCGAAGTTGTCGTCGGCGAGAATCATCTCGGCCGCTTCCTTGGTCACCTCCGTCCCCTTGATGCCCATGGCGACGCCGATGTCGGCCTGCTTGAGCGACGGCGCATCGTTCACGCCGTCCCCCGTCATCGCGCAGATCTGCTTGTTCGCCTGGATCGCCTTCACCAGCCGCAGCTTGTGCTCGGGGCTCGTGCGTGCGAAGACGTTGACCCCGCGCACCGCTTCCTGCAGCGCGGCCTCGTTCATCTCCTCGATCTCGGCGCCGATGACCGAGGTCTTGCCATCGCCGATGCCGAGCATCTTCGCGATCGCTGCAGCGGTGATCCGGTGATCACCTGTGATCATCGTGACGCGAATGCCGCCGCCATGGCATTCCTTCACCGCTTCGATCGCCTCCTTGCGCGGTGGATCGAGCAGCCCGATCAGTCCGATCAGCACGAGGTTCTTTGGCAGGTCGGCCGGCCCGAGGCTGCCCGCCTTGACTCCGGGGCTCTCGAGCCATGCGAGCCCAAGCACGCGCTCGCCCTGGCCGGCGAGCTTGTCCGAGATCTTCTGGAAGTGATCGCGATCGAGGGGCGCGTGCGTGCCGTCGGCGAGCTGTTGCCGGTCGCAGTTCGCCATGATCACCTCCGGCGCACCCTTGGCGAACAGCACTTCCTTTCCGTCGGCCGTCTTGTGCAACGTGGCCATGAACTTGTGCTCGGACTCGAACGGGATCGCGTCGATGCGCGGGTAGGCCTTCTGCTCGTCTTCGCGCTTCATACCGAGCTTGTTCGCGAACGGATACAACGCACCCTCGGTCGGATCGCCCTCGACCTTCCACTTACCCTCCGCCTGGAACAGCTCGGCGTCGTTGCAGAGGAGTGAGTTGCGGCCGAGCAGCTCGAGCACCAGAGCCTTGGCTGCCGGCTGCCCGCCTTGCTTGACCTCGCCCTCGGGCGCGTAGCCATCGCCGCTCACCTGGTATTCGGACTCGGCACTCGCCGCGGATACGACCATCATCTCCATCAGGGTGAGCGTCCCCGTCTTGTCCGAGCAGATGCGCGACACCGAGCCCAGGGTCTCCACCGCCGGCAGACGTCGGATGATAGCGTTGCGGCTCGCCATGCGCTGGACGCCAATCGCGAGCGTGATCGTGATGAGCGCCGGCAGGCCTTCAGGGATCAGCGACACCGCAATGCCAACGATCGCCTGGAACAGCTCGACGAAGTCCATGCCCATCACCCAGCGGCCATAGGCGAACACCAGCACACCGACGACCGCGACGCACGCGGTGATCAGGTAGCCGAGCCGCTTGATCTGGCGCAGGAGCGGCGTCTCCAAGGAGCTCACGTTCGCGAGCAGCTGGTTGATCTTGCCGAGCTCGGTTTCGCTCCCGGTGGCGACCACGATCCCGGTCGCGCGCCCGGACACCACCATCGTGCCCGAGAACGCCATGCTGTCGCGGTCGCCGACGGTAGCCTTCTCGGCGACCGGATCGGAGCTCTTCTCCGCGGGCACAGACTCGCCGGTGAGCGCCGCCTCCTCGGTGCGCAGGTTCTTCGCTTCGGCGAGACGCAGATCAGCCGGCACCTTGTCGCCCGATTCGAGCAGCACGACATCGCCCGGCACGAGTTCGTCCGCCGGCGTCATGCGTGTCTCGCCCCCGCGCAATGTCCGTGCCTCGGCCGAGAGCATGTTGCGGATCGAGTCGAGCGCCTTCTCGGCCTTGCCTTCCTGGATGAAGCCAAGGAGCGCGTTGAGCAGCACCACGCCGAAGATGATTCCCGCGTCGAGCCACAACCCCAGCATCAACTTCACGAAGCCGGCGCCGAGCAGGACGTAGACGAGGATGTTGTTGAGCTGCCCGAGGAAGCGTATGAACGGCCCGCGCTTCTTGCCCTCCGGCAGCCGGTTGGGTCCGTATTTCTGCAGGCGTTGCTGCGCCTCGGCGGCGGCGAGCCCCTTGTCGACGCTGGTGGAAATCCGCTTCAGTACGTCGCCAGTGGACAGGGCATGCCAGGCAGCACTGTCGCTGGCGGTTGCTGCCTTTGCTGTTGCATCCATTTGCATGACTCCCTCTGAGTCTTGGCGTGACGCCCGCACCCCGAGAAAGCCACCGGGGCGCGACCTGACAGACGCCAGCGTCTAGAACTTCCAGTACAGCGGTACAAAGAACGCGACCACGACGAGCCACCAGATCCCGATCGGAAGGCCGTACTTCCAGTAGTCGCCGAACTTGTATCCGCCCGGGCCGACCACCATCAGATTTACCGGCGTCGCGACCGGGGTCAGCAGCGCGGCGTGTGCCCCCACGGTGACGGCAATGATGAGCGCCATCGGCGACACCCCCATCTCCGTGCCCGTCGCCACCGCGATCGGCAGCATGACCAATGCCGCTGCGGTGTTGCTCATGACCGACGTGAGCGCGAAGGTCACGAGAAACAGTCCCGCGAGAATGGCGCGCGGGCCCAGAGCACCGACGAAGTAGATGAGTTGGTCGGCGAGCACCTCGGCCGCGCCTGTTTTCCGCATCGCGGTCGCGAGCGGGATCATACCGCCCACCAGAATGCAGGTGTTCCAGTCGATACCCTTGTAGGCTTGGGGCACGGTGAGCACGCGCAGGAGCACCAGCGCGACCGAGCAGATCACCGCCACCAGCGCTGCCGGGAACCAGTTTCCGACCAGCATAACGACGAGTGCGACCAGCACGGCAATCGCTCACCACGCGCGATGGCCGAGCGGAATCGCCTGCCTGCGCACCACCTCGGGCGAGTCGACCACCATGACCTGCGGATCGGCGAGATGCTTGTCGAGCGCCTGCCACGTACCCTGCAGCAGCAGATGGTCGCCGACCTGAAGCTTGGTCGGCTTGGCTCCGAGATCCTCGCCACCGCGCTGCACCGCGAGCACCATGAGGTCGCCGTCGCGGGCCGACATGCCGGGGAAAGCGGTCTGCCCGACGAGCTTGGAGCGGGTCGGTATCACCACCTCGGCAAGGCCCGAGCCCTTGTTGAAGAGCGTCTCCGCAACGGCGCCCGAATCCTCCGCCGAGCGCAGCGCGAGATGCTGCTCGGTCGCCAGGCGACCGATCGGTTCCCGTTCCCCGCGCACCAGGATCACGTCACCTTCGGCTAGAGTCGGCCGCGTGAGCGGCTTGCCCCCTTCGCCTTCCTGGATGGCGACCAGGCTCAGGCCCGGATAACTCTTGAGATCGACTGCGTCGCGCGGCTTGCCGACGTAGGGAGAAGAAGCGCGCACGCGCAAGGCGTGCAGGCCGTCCTCGATGCGATACTGCTCGACAAGCGTCTGGGCGTGGGCGCTGAAATCCGCGGGCAGCGATTCGCCGTTGCGATGCGGCAAGAGGAATCGCTTGGTGAGCAGCATGATGATGATCGAGCCGATCAGTATCGGCACCCCCGCGACTGCGAACTCGAAGAAGCCGATCCCGCCATAACCGGCCTCCTTCGCCGTATTCGATGCGATCACGTTGAGCGGCGCGCCGAGCAGCGTCAGCATCGTCGAGCTGTGCGCGGCGAAGCAGAGCGGCAGCAACAACTGCGAGGTCGGCTCGCCGAGGCGCAAAGCGACGACGATCACCATCGGCAGCAACGCAGCGACAGTTCCGTTCACGCTGATCGTCGCGGTCGCCAGAGCCGCAAGCAGGCACAGCAGCACGAATGCCCTCGTCTTGCTGCCGGCGGATTTCTCGACCAGCAACTGGCCGGCCCAGGTCGTGACCCCGGAAGCCTCGAGACCCGCGCCAACCACGAACAGACCGGCGATGAGGATGACCGTCGGGTCACCCAGGCCAGCGAGCACCTCCGGGCCGGTAAGAATGCCGCTGAAGAACAATGCGAGCGACACGCAGACGGCGACGATGACCGCCGGAATCTTGTTCCAGATGAAGAGCGCCAGCGCGGCAATGATGACCGTAAAGACGATGGTGACGCCACTCACGTTGCCCTCCGCTATCGATTATTTGTATTTCGCACGGGTTCGTTTCTTCGTCGCTGCATTGTTACGTTGCAACATCGTTATTCGTGGACGCTGCGAGGGCCGCCGTCGATGAAATCGCGTTCATCGAAGGATGATGTATCGCAAAGCCGCCGTCGAAGTCAAGCTTGGCTCGGCACAAACAGAACCATCAGAATCTCGTTGTAGAGTGGTCCGAGCACGGGTATCGATCTCGCGCTCGCAGAAATGTGTCCGCGACGCGTCGCAATGATTTGAGTGGTACGATTCTTCGGCGATCGTTCGAGGAGGGAAGTACCGGATGAACACCACAACCCGCGCGTGCTACCAGCGTTTGATCGAGGCAGTCAAGGCGCTGCCGGCCACCCCTACTGCCGTAGCTCATCCGTGCGACGAGTCCTCGCTGGCAGGGGCCGTCGACGCCGCGAAGTTGGGGATCATCGCTCCCATCCTGGTTGGTCCGCGGAAGAAGATTCTGGCTGCGGCAGCCGCCGCGAAACTCGACGTCACTCCTTACGAAATCGTCGACGCAGAGCACAGTCACGACGCCGCCGCGAAGGCGGTGACGCTCGTTCGCGAAGGCCGCGCCGAGATGCTGATGAAGGGTTCCCTCAGCACGGACGAACTGCTCGGTGCCGTGGTCCGGCGCGAAGGCGGCCTGCGCACAGAGCGGCGCCTCAGCCATTGCTTCATCCTGGACGTTCCCAACCACACCAATGTCCTGATCATCACAGACGCGGCGATCAACGTCTTTCCGACGCTGGAAGACAAGGTGGACATCGTGCAGAACGCGATCGACCTCGCCCACGCCCTCCGGATCGAGAAGCCGAAGGTAGCCATCCTGTCCGCGATGGAAAAAGTAAATCCGAAGCTGCAGTCCACCGTCGAGGCCGCGGCCCTATGCAAGATGGCCGACCGCGGACAGATCACCGGCGGCGTGCTCGACGGACCGCTCGCGCTCGACAACGCCATCAGTGTCGAGGCCGCGAAGATCAAGAAGATCGGTGGTCCCGTGGCTGGACAGGCCGACATCCTCGTCGTGCCCGACCTCGAGGCCGGCAACGTGCTGGCCAAGAGCCTCTCGTTCCTCGCCGACGCGGATTCGGCAGGCATCGTGCTGGGCGCGCGCGTCCCGATTACGCTTACCAGCCGCGCAGACTCCGTGCAGAGTCGTCTCGCCTCATGCGCGGTAGCTGCGCTCGTTGCGCACCGCCGACGTGAATTGGCGGCGAAACGCGAACAGTCGTGAGAGAAGCAACTCGCGTTTCTCGATGTTGACTCATCCAACCTGCAACTTGCCGAGATCCCTGTGAACACCGGCGATATACTCGGCGTAGGCGTCTAGCCAGACCGCCGGCCACGAGGCAGGGCCCTCGTTGAAGCTGGGGCGCAAAACGATGGAGGAGGTCCCATGGCAATCAGCGTGTTCGATATCTACAAGATCGGAGTCGGGCCATCCAGCTCGCACACCTTCGGTCCGATGGTCGCGGCACAGCGATTCCTGAAAGAGCTGGAGGCGGAGAACCTTTTCGACCGAACGGCGAAGGCGCAGGTCGAGCTTTACAGCTCGATGGCGCTCACGGGCAAGGGACACTTCACCGACCTCGCATCGATGCTCGGGCTCGAAGGCAACGCGCCCGCCACGCTCGACAGCGCCACCATTCCCGCGAAGCAGAAACGGATCGAGACCGAAAAGACGCTGCACCTCGGCGGCAAGAAGATGGTGTCCTTCGATCCGGCGCAGGACATCAAGTGGTACGGCGACAAGAGCTTTCCGACCCATCCGAACGGGATCGCGTTTGTCGCGCTCGACAAGGACGGAAAGGAGATCAAGCGCGGACTCTACTTCTCGATCGGAGGCGGCTTCGTGATCTGCGAGAACGAGTCGACGCATCCGAAGCAGGCGGTCGGCGACAAGAAGAAGCCATTCCCCTACACGACCGCCGCAGAGCTCGCCGCGCTGTGCAAGAAGGAAGGCAAGTCGATCGCGCAGATCGTCTTCCAGAACGAGCAGACCTGGCGCGAGGCCCCTGCGATCAAGAAACAGCTCCTCGAAATCGCGGCGGTGATGGAGAAATCCATCCAGATCGGCCTCGAGAGCGAGGGAGAGATTCCCGGTCTGGGACTCAAGCGGCACGCGAAAGAGATCTGGGACAAGGTGAAAGCAGTGCCGTGGGGCGCGCAGCTCTTCGAACTTCAGGACCACGTCAACGCCTACGCCCTCGCGGTCATGGAGGTGAACGCCACGCTCGGACAGGTGGTCACCGCGCCGACCATGGGCGCATCCGGAATCGTCCCCGCCGTGCTCCAGGCGTACAAGAAGTTCGGCAAGGATGTGACCGACGACAGCATCTGCGATTTTCTGCTGGCCTCCGGCGGATGCGCGATACCCGTGAAGATCAATGCATCGTTCTCCGGCGCCGAGGTAGGCTGTCAGGGCGAGGTCGGCTCGGCCAGCCTCATGGCGGCCACCGGCCTCTGCCAGGTGCTCGGTGGCACCGTGGACCAGGTGCTGAACGCCGGCGCGATGGCGCTCGAACACAACCTGGGACTCACGTGCGACCCGGTCGCCGGACTGGTGCAGGTGCCCTGCATCAAACGCAATGCGCTCGCTGCGAACAAGGCCGTCAACGCAGTGCGCCTGACCATGTTGCGAGGCGAGGAACCAGTGCGACCGACATTCGATCAGGTCGTCGAAGTCCTGTACCTCACGGGCAAGGACATGTCGGACAAGTACAAGGAGACCTCGTCGGGTGGTCTCGCCGTCGTCTGGGTCGACTGTTGAAAACGAACGGAGCTGCCACATGAACATCGTCGCCACCGAAGGCGCGCCGAAGGCGATCGGACCGTATTGCCAGGCGATCAAGCACGAAGGAATGGTCTTCTGCTCGGGTCAGATTCCCCTCGATCCGGCCACCATGAAGGTCGAAGCAAGCGGCATCGAAGCGCAGACCGAGCAGGTTCTGAAGAACCTTGCGGCCGTGCTGAAAGCCGCTGGCAGCGATCTCGCAAAGGTCGTGAAGACCACCGTGTTCCTGCAGAATCTCGAAGACTTCACGAAGATGAACGCGGTGTACGCGCGAGCGTTCGGCAGTCACACGCCAGCGCGCTCGACAGTGCAGGTCGCACGACTGCCTCTCAACGTCCTGGTCGAGATCGAATGCATCGCTTCAGCAAGCTGAACCTGGGAGAGTGCGATGGCAGAGATTTCGGTAACTCTGAATGACGTCAAGGCGGCACGCAGCGCGATCCGGGAGCACGTCAACCTGACTCCCTGCAACCTTTCGCCGCGTCTTTCCGAGCGCGCCGACTGCAAGTTCCATCTGAAAATGGAGAACATGCAGCGCTCCGGTGCCTACAAGGATCGCGGCGCAATGAACGCTGTGCTTGAGCCTGGACGATGCGGGGAGGAAAGCGGGCGTGATCGCCGCGTCGGCCGGTAATCACGCTCAGGGCCTCGCCTTCGCCGCACAGGCGAATCGCATCCACGCGACCATCGTGATGCCGGAGACCGCTCCCATCGCGAAGCGCAAGGGCACCGAGAAGTTCGGTGCCGAAGTCGTCCTGCACGGCAACGGTTACGACGACGCATTCGTACGCGCCACCGAGCTGCAGAAGGAGAAGGGCTACAGCTTCGTGCACGCCTTCGACGACCCGCGGGTCATCGCAGGGCAAGGCAGCGTGGCGCTCGAGCTCCTCGAGCAGAATCCCTACCTCGAAGTGTTCGTGGTGCCGATCGGCGGCGGCGGCCTCGCCGCGGGAATGTCGGTCGCGCTGAAGGAGATCAACCCCAAAGTGCGGATCGTCGGGGTTCAGGCGGAGAACATCGCGAGCATGAAGGCGAGCGTCGAAGCCGGGAAGATCGTCACGGTGAAAGGCAGCACGATCGCCGACGGCATCGCGGTGGCCACTCCTGGCAGCTATACATTCCCGATCATCCACAAGTACGTCGACGAGATCATCACCGTCAGCGAAGAAGAAATTGCCGACGGCATCCTGGTGCTGCTGGAGTCGGAGAAGACCGTGGTGGAGGGTTCCGGCGCCACTGCGGTCGCGGCCTGCCTCCACGGCAAGGTCGCCGGCATCGCCGGCAAGCAGGTCTGCTGCGTGCTGACCGGCGGCAACATCGACACGACCTTCCTCGCCAAGGTGCTCGAGCGCGGGTTAGCCAAGGAAGGGCGGCTCGCCAAGATCATCGCCGTCGTTCCGGACCGGCCCGGCAGCATCGCCGATCTGGCTGCGATCGCCACTGCTCAGCAGGCCAACATCCTCGACATCCACCACGGCCGCACCTTTACCTCAGCGCAATACCGCGAGACCGAAGTCGAGCTGATGGTCGAGACGCGCGGTCCGGAAGCGGTCGAGGCGATGTTGAAGGCCATCGGCGCGAAAGGTTATCAGGCAAGGACGTTCGAGTTCGGGTAAGAAACGCGGGAAACCCGAGGGGTGCCGCGCTGCTTCGAGCTACCCATCAAGGCTGCGGCACCCCGAGATCCTTGCAGATCTTTCTGGCGAGATGGTCGTTTATTTCGCTGTGACGAGGAATAGCGCTGCGTTTTTTCTGGGACGGGTTATGCCACCAGGAATGACTGCCACCTTCTCTCAGAAGGGAGCAACCGTGGGATGCAAGGTGCCGCAGGAAATCGCGGCGGTGATCATCGGCATTCTTGCTCAGCGAACTTCTGACTCAGGACACCAGGATGGTCTGCCTCCAAGAGCCCAAAGGGCTGGATCGACGAATGTCCACTGCAACGCAGCCTCCATTCTCCGCCGGTACGGAGTGTCGATCTGCCGGGGAGTACAGCGAATGTATCTCTCTGCCGCGTCTCGCGCAGCGCCCGTGAGTTGACGAAGATAGTCCACAAGCTCCGTTTCTGTCGGTATTCGCTCTACGCCAGCGAACTTCGGAGGCAACGCAGTCCACAGTGCCGCACCGACGCCGCGTGCTCGAGCCCATTCGGGTAACCCGAGCATGGTCGGCGGACACTCGTCACCTTGCGACCAAGTGGCAATGTGAGTTGCTGCATTCTTTTTCGGAATACATTCCCTCTTCCGCAGCGCTTCACGAGCAACCATCAGGTCACCGATACCCATCAGCGCCCAAAGCGATCGTACCAGGCCGAATGATTGGTCCAAAACGAGAGTAATTCTTCCGTCGGCGGATTGGCGTGCAAACTCTACCCGGACAAGTGGGCCGTCCGCGAACCACTGACGTTCGATTGGCAATGTTCGCGGATCCCAAACCAGGGAACCCCACCCGAGGCAGGCAATTGTTGTCGTCACTGATTGTTTCCTTCTCACCCCTTATCCCGCAACTCCCGCAGCCGTTCCTTGAGCGTTGCCGCCGATTTCTTGAAGCCGGCGATCTCCTCGTCGTTCATCGGAAGCTCGAGAATCTGGTCCACGCCCCGATGACCAACGACAGCGGGAAGGCTGAGCGCCATCCCGGTGACGCCGAACTGCCCCGCGAGCGGGAGCGACACCGGCAGGACGGTGCGCTGATCGCGCAGGATCGTCACGACGATCGCGAGCAGCGCCATCCCGATCGCGTAGTAGGTCGAGTCCTTGCGCTGGATGATTTCATAGCCGGCATCGCGGGTTTGCTCGAAGATGCGCTGCATGTCGGCTCGCTCCAGATTCTTCCCGTTCGGGCCGCGGAAGTCGCGCAGCGGGACGCCGGCCACGTCGGCAAGGCTCCATACCGGCACAGCGCTGTCGCCGTGCTCGGCCACGATCCAGGCGTGGACGCTGCGCGGGTCGACGTCGAAGTAGTCGCCGAGATTGAAGCAGAAGCGCGCGCTGTCGAGGGTGGTGCCCGAGCCGATCACGCAACCGGGAGGCAGCCCAGCCAACTCCGCCGAGATCTGCGTAAGGATGTCCACGGGATTGGTGGCGATCACGATGATCGTGTTCGGGTTGGCTGCCACCACTTTTGGAATGATGTCCTGGAACACGCCGGCGTTCTTCTGCAGGAGATCAAGGCGCGTTTCCCCGGGCCGCTGATTCGCACCAGCGCAGATCACGACAACATCGGCGTCGGACAGGAGATCGTAATCGCCGGCCACGATCCGCATCGGGCGCGTGAAAGGCAAGCCGTGGTTCAGGTCCATCGCCTCGCCTTCGGCCCGCGCTGCGTCCTTGTCGATCAGGACCAGCTCGCTCACCATACCCGATTGCATCAGGGAGTAAGCGAACGAGGCGCCGACCATGCCGGTGCCGATCAGCCCCACTTTTCCCTTGCCACGTTCGATGATCATGTCGAGGTTTCCCCTGAATGGACGAGCGAATCGCGGCAAGAGGGTAGCACAATCGTATGAGATAATTAGCCGGTTGGTGGGCGACGGCTGCAATACCGCTCACGGCTGGGGTTGCACTCGTTTGCAGCCTTCTGGCACTCTTCCCCTGCGCTATCCCTCGCGATGGGCGAGGGGATTGTCGGCGCCATGTCCTCTGGGGGTTTCAGGCTTGTCTGTGCACCTTGATGAAAAGAAGAAAATCCGCGCCGCCTGCCTGACCTTTCTCGTCGCGGTCTCGATGCTGGTCCTGCTTGCGGCGTGCAAACGCGCTGAAGAGAAGGTGGTCGAGGAGATCCGTCCGGTCCGCGTGGTCACCGCCGAAAAAAGGGTGAGCGGCGACACGGTATCGCTCACCGGCACGGTGCAGGCCGAAACCGACGTCAACCTCGCCTTCCGCATCGATGGTCGGATGATCGACCGCAAGGTGAACGTTGGCGACAACGTGGTGCGCGGCCAACTCATCGCCACCCTGAATCCCGAAAACGAGGAAAGCGGCGTGCAGTCGGCGCGGGCGGGGCTCGCGGCGGCGCGGGCGCGATTCGTCGAGGCCCAGAACAGCTTCGAGCGGCAGAAGCGCCTGCTGGCAGAGAACTTCATCTCGAAAGCGGCATTCGACCAGTTCGTGGCGACCCGGGATGCCGCCCGATCCCAGGTGGAGGCGGCGCAAGCACAGGTGGATATCGCCCAGAACCGCCTCGGTTATACCCGGCTCCTCGCACAATCGGGGGGCACTGTGACGGCGGTGGGCGCAGAGCCCGGCGAAGTGGTGCAGGCGGGGCGCATGGTCGTGCAGCTGGCCCAGAAAAGCGGTCGCGACGCGGTTTTCGACGTGCCTGCGCAGATCAAGGACATCGCGCCGTCCCAGCCCGAGATCACGGTCGCCCTCACGATGAACCCGAAGGTGACGGCAAAAGGCCGCGTGCGCGAAGTGTCACCACGGGCCGATGCCATCACCGGAACATTCCAGGTCCGGGTCGGCCTCATTGACCCTCCCGCGGCGATGCGGCTCGGCTCGACGGTGACCGGCCACATGCTGGTCGGCGGTGTGCCGGGCATCGACATCCCGGCCTCCGCGTTGTCCAGGGTGGATCGACAACCCGCCGTGTGGATCGTGGATCCGAAGACCAGCTCCGTTTCGCCACGAAGCATCGAGGTGGCGACCTTCGACCGTAACAGGGTCGTGGTTGCCCAGGGTCTCCAACCCGGTGACATGATTGTCACGGCAGGCGTGCAAGCGCTGCGCCCCGGCCAGAAGGTGCGTCTGCTCGAGGCCACGAAGTGATCGGCCCGAATCTGTCTGAATGGGCGATCCAGCGCCGATCGCTCATCGTCTTCCTCATGATTGCCGCCGTCCTGGCGGGGACGCTGGCGTTTCTGCGGCTGGGACGCGCTGAGGATCCCCTGTTCACTTTCCGCACGATGATCGTGTTCGCGGCCTGGCCGGGCGCAACGCTCGAAGAGACCCTCGACCAGGTCACGGAACGGATCGAGCGCAAGCTGCAGGAGACGCGTCACCTCGACAACATCCGCAGCTATACGACGCCGGGCTTCACGACGATGTTCGTCGACCTGAAGGGGTCGACGCCGCCCGAGGAGGTGCCGGATATCTGGTATCAGGTTCGCAAGAACGTGACCGACATCCGCCGCACGCTGCCCACTGGTGTCATCGGTCCCGGCTTCAACGACGACTTCGGCGATACCTTCGGCATCATCTACGGCTTCTCGGCGGACGGATTCACCCAGCGCGAGCTGCGGGATTACGTTGAGGACGCGCGCTCGCGACTGCTGCTCGTGCCCGACGTATCGAAGATCGAAATCCTCGGGGCCCAGGACGAACAGATCTTCATCGAGTTTTCCACCGAGCGGCTCGCCGGACTCGGGCTCGACTATCCGAGCCTGATCGCAGCGCTGCAGGCGCAGAACATCGTCCGGCCGGCTGGCGTGCTGGAAACCGGGGACGAGCGCGTCACGCTGCGGGTGTCCGGTGCGTTCGACAACGAAGAGGACATCCGCGGCGTCAACTTCGTCGCCGGCGGACGCAACATTCGTCTGGGCGACATCGCCGAAGTTCGGCGTGGGTTCGTCGATCCGCCCCAGCCGATGTTTCGGGTAAACGGCAAGCCGTCAATCGGGCTGGCGATCGCGATGCGCGACGGCGGAGACATCCTCGCCCTCGGAACGAACCTGACGAAGGAGATGGCCGACATCCGGGCCAATCTGCCGATCGGCATCGAGCCGACACTGGTCGCCGACCAGGCGGTGACGGTAGACACCGCGATCGGCGAATTCATGGAATCCCTCTGGCAGGCGATCGTGATCATCCTCGTCTGCAGCTTCGTGAGCCTGGGCGTGCGTCCCGGCGCGGTGGTGGCGCTGGCGATTCCGCTCACGCTCGCGATCGTGTTCGCGGTGATGGACATCACCGACATCGACCTGCAGCGGATCTCGCTCGGTGCGCTGATCATCGCGCTGACGCTGCTCGTCGACGACGCGATGACCACTGTCGACGCGATGATCCGGCGCCTCGCCGCCGGCGACACGAAGCAGAACGCGGCGACCTTCGCCTACAAGACGCTCGCCGCGCCGATGCTGGCGGGCACGTTGATCACGATCGCCGGCTTCGTACCGATCGGCTTCGCCAAGAGCTCGGCGGGGGAATACACGTTCTCGATCTTCGCCGTCGTCGGCATCGCCCTCATCGTGTCGTGGTTCGTCGCGGTGCTGTTCGCGCCGGTGATCGGCATCGCGATCCTGAAGCCGCCGAAGGAGGGCGCGGACGCCAAGCCCAGCAAGCTGCTGCAGGGCTATGGCCGCTTTCTCAACGCCGCGATGCGCGCACGGTGGCTGACCATCGGTCTTACACTCGCAGCCTTCGTCGCGGCGATCTTCCTCGTGCGGTTCGTGCCGCAGCAGTTCTTTCCGGCTTCGGACCGGCCCGAGCTCGTCGTCGACCTGACGCTGCGCCAGAACGCGTCGATCCTCGCTACGGAGGAAGCGGCCACTCGCCTCGACGACATCCTCGCGAAAAACGAGGACGTTGATCACTGGAGCACCTACATCGGCCGCGGCGCGATCCGGTTCATCCTCACGCTCAACGTCCAGCTTGCCAATCCGTTCTTCGCGCAGTTCGTGATCGTCGCGAAGGACGTGGACGCGCGGATGCGCCTGCAAAAGGACCTCGAGACCGTGCTGGCCGAGCAGTTCCCGGATGTCGTCTCCCGCGTGGCCCCGCTCGAACTCGGTCCGCCGGTCGGGTGGCCGATCCAGTACCGGGTGATCGGTCCCGACAAGGACGAAGTGACGAGGATCGCGAAACAGCTCGCGCAGGTGGTGGCGTCCGATTCCGGAACGCGCCTCGTCAACTACGACTGGCTGGAGCCCTCGCGGCAACTGCGCATCAAGATCGATCAGGACCAGGCCCGCCGGCTGGGCGTCAGCTCGCGGATGATCGCGTCGGTGTTGAATGCCGCCGTGTCGGGTTCGACAGTGACCCAGGTCCGCGACAACATCTACCTCATCGACGTGGTGGCCCGCGCAACCGATGAACAGCGCGCCTCCATCTCGACGCTGCGCTCGCTGCAGATACCGATTGCCGGCGGACGGACCGTGCCGATGAGCCAGTTCGCCAGCTTCGAGTACGAGCAGGAGTACCCGCTGGTCTGGCGCCGCAACCGGGTGCCGACGTTGACGGTGCTGGCCGACGTTGTGCCGGGCGTGCTGCCGGACGATGCCGTGACGGCGCTCGCGCCGAAAATCGCCGAGTTGAATGCGAGCCTGCCCAAGCAGTACAGGATCGAGACCGGCGGCATCGCCGAGGAGAGTGCGGCATCGAGCGCGTCGGTCTTCACGGTGGTGCCGCTGATGCTGATGCTGATGCTGACCGTCCTCATGTTCCAGCTGCAGAGTTTCCGCAGCCTGGCGGTCGTTCTAGTCATCCTGCCGCTCGGCATGATCGGGGTGGTCGCCGCATTGCTCGCGTTCGGGCGACCGCTCGGCTTCGTCGCCATTCTCGGCATCCTTTCGCTGCTCGGCATGATCGCGAAGAATGCGGTGATCCTGATCGTGCAGATCGAAACCGATCGCGCCGAAGGTAAAAGTGTCTGGGACGCCGTCGTTGCGGCCGGCACCTCGCGCCTGCGGCCGATGTCGCTGACCGCCATCTCCACGGTGCTCGGGCTGATCCCGATCGCGCCGACGGTATTCTGGGGCCCGATGGCCTTCGCCATCATGGGCGGTTTACTGGTGGCGACGCTGCTCACGCTGGTGTTCCTGCCGACGGTGTACGTCACCGTATTCGGCGGCAAACCCGGACCCGCTGCGGCGGGCACGGCATCTTCGCAAAAATTGTCCACGCCGTGAGCTCGATGCCAATACCGACGAGGACTTCGATCGTGCGGAGCGCAGGGTTCGCCTGCTTTGCGAGTGACCGTCCGCTCCGCGCCAGTCTCTGCGTGATGAGTCGACACTGCCGGGAACGGTCCGTCGCGATGCGCGATTGCCGGACGCTGGCGGGACGCCGGAGCTGACTGCGCAATGCCGGCCCTGCCGCGCACGCCGCCCGCGCTGCTTCGCTGCGCGATACTGTTTGCATTCTGGGTCGTGCTGATCGGCACCGACCTCGCGGATCTGGCCGCGGGCATCGTCACCGCCGCCCTCGCGACGTGGGTAAGCTTGTGGCTGCTGCCGCCGGTGAGCGCGCGCCTTCGGCCCACTGCATTGCCTGCGCTCGTCGCCCGTTTCGCATGGCAATCCGTGGTTGCGGGCTGGGACGTTGCGCGACGCGCGCTCGATCCGCGCCTGCCCCTTGCGCCCGGCTTTGTCGAGTACCGCTGCCAGTTCCCACCCGGGATCGGACGCAATGCATTCACTTCCCTCACGAGCCTTTTGCCGGGCACCGTGCCGATCGCGGACGACGGCACGACCCTGCGCTACCATTGTCTCGACGTGAATCAACCTGTGGCCGCGCAGCTCGCAGCCGAGGAAGCGTTGCTCACGCGCGCGCTCGAGCGGAAAGCAGACGGATGACGACGTTCCTGCTCGCGGCATCGGCGTTCGTTCTCCTGATGACCGCGTTCGGCCTGAAGCGCGTGCTGCTGGAGCGCGGCGACGCCGACCGCATCATGGCCGTGCAGCTCCTCGGCAGCGGCGGAGTCGGAGCCTTGCTCCTCTTCGCAGAAGGCACCGAGCGCTACGCAGCCGTCGACGTTGCGCTGACCCTCGCGCTGCTTGCGGCATTCGTTTCGGTCGCACTCGCCAAAGCTGCGCGGCGACGCGGGTCGCGCACACGGGAGGCCGAGCCCTCATGAGCATCGCGCTCAACGTTCTGACGATCGTCGCGGTCGTGGGCGGCGCATTCTTCTTCTTCGCGGGAACGGTCGGGCTCCTGCGCTTCCCCGACACGCTCACGCGCCTGCATGCGCTCTCGAAAGCGGACAACCTCGGCCTCGGGCTTCTTGTCCTCGGGTTGCTGCCGCAGGTGGCGAGTCCGCTCGTGGCGATCAAGCTGGTGTGCGTCTGGCTGCTCGTGCTCCTGTCGGGAGCAACGGTCTCGCAACTGATCGCCCGCGTTGCGCGCGACGAGGACCCGAGCGCGTGACCTTCGCGGTCGATCTGGCGCTCGTGCTGCTGCTCCTCGCGACCGCTGTCTTCACGGTCGCGGTGCGCGACGCGTTCGCCGCGGTCAGCGCGTTCGCCGCCTACGGCCTGCTCGTGGCCGTCGCCTGGGTGCGCATGCAAGCGGTCGACGTTGCGCTGACCGAGGTTGCGATCGGCAGCGGGCTCTCTGGCGTATTGATGCTTGGCGCAGCGGCCAAGCTGCGCCAGGCCAAGCTCGTTGCGCAACCAGTGTCAGTCGGTACGCCGCTCAAGATCGCCGCAGCGATCCTCTCCGCTGCGGTCGCGGCTGCGCTCGCGGTATGCGTGTGGTTCTTTCCCGAACCCGCGCCGACGCTCGCACCCGCCGCTGCTGCCGGTCTCGACGCGACCGGCGTATCGAATCCGGTCACGGCGGTCCTGATGGCTTATCGCGCGACGGACACGCTGCTCGAAAAAGTCGTGCTGGTGCTCGCCGTAGTCGGCGTGTGGTCCCTCGCGCCAGATGCCGCGTGGGGCGGACGTCCCGGCTCCCTCTATCGCACCGATCCCGACGGCGTGCTGCCGTTCTTCGCGCGTGTTCTCCCACCGTTCGGCATCGTGGCGGCGATCTACATCCTGTGGGTGAGCGCGGTCGAGCCCGGCGGCGCATTCGCCGGGGGAACCATCCTCGCCGCGATGTGGGTGCTCGTGATGATGGCCGGGCTGACCGATGCGCCGCCCGTGAGCCTCGCGTCGTTGCGGCTTGCGGTGCTCGCCGGTCCCGTGATCTTCGTCGCAATCGGCCTCGCGGGTTTCCTGATCGCCGGCGCGTTCCTCGCCTATCCGGTCGATTACGCGAAGGCGTTGATCCTGACGATCGAGATCCCGATGACGCTTTCGATCGCTGCGATGCTCGGCATGCTCATCGCCGGTTCGCCGCAACGGGTCGCGCAACCATGAACGGAGTCATCCTGCTCGGTGTGGCAAGCGCCATCCTCGCCGGCCTGGGCGTCTACGGGCTGATCACGAATCCCGAGCCGCTGCGCAAGATCCTCGCGTTCAATCTGCTCGGAAGCGGCGTGTTCATCCTCTTCGGCGTAATCGCGCGCCGCGGCGCGGCCGCAGGGTTCGGCGGCGATCCGATTCCGCACGCGCTCGTGATCACCGGACTCGTGGTCGCCTTCTCCGCCACGGCAGTGGCAATCGCACTGCTGCTGCGACTCCTGGACGCAACCGGTGCCGCAAGCATCGACGAAGACGCAGCGTCGCCCGCCCGTGCCGACGCGACGGAACCTTGACCTGATCCGGTGCCGCCCATCGACGCCGTGAGTTCCGCAAGCCCGCTTCTGCCTCTCGCGCTGATCGTGCCAGTGGTCGGCGTCCTCGCCTGCGTTGCCGCGGGGCGGCGCAGAGCACATTGGATCGCTTTGCTCACGGTGACGGTCGGGCTTGCGCTCGCGGTCGCGATCGTTGTCGACATCACGCGCTCGGGCGAAGCGCTCCAGTACGCGCTCGGGGGATGGTCGCCGCCGCTCGGGGTTCGTTTGCGCGCCGATGGGCTCGCGGCGGCGATGATGCTGACCACTGTGGTCCTGATCGGTGCAACGGTGCTCTTTTCCTGGTCCGAGTTCCGCACGCCGCCGGGCGCCTCGGAGACGCGTGCCTCGTTCGCGTTCTGGCCGTTGCTGCTCGCCGTCTGGGGCGCGCTCAACGTCTGCTTCCTGGCGTGCGACTTCTTCACGCTGTACGTCGCGCTCGAACTGCTCACCTTCGCTGCCGTGCCGCTCGTCTCGCTCGACGGTCGCGGCGAAACCCTCGCGGCCGCGCTGCGCTATCTCCTGTTCGCATTGATCGGTTCGGTGCTGTATCTCGTCGGCACGGTGGTCCTGTACGGCGGTTACGGCACGCTCGACCTCCTGCTCTTATCCCAACGCGTGCACGCCGAGCCCGCGCTCTGCGTCGCGGCAGCGCTGATGACCGCTGGTCTTCTCGCCAAGACTGCCCTTTTTCCCCTGCATCTGTGGCTGCCGCCCGCCCACGCGGGAGCACCCGCCGCTGCCAGCGCCGTGCTGTCGGCGCTCGTGATCAAGGGATCGTTCTTCATCGTGGTGCGCCTCTGGTTCGACGTGATGCCGGCATTGGCAAGTCGGGGAGCCGCGCAAGCCCTTGCCGCGCTGGGTGCGGCGGCAATTCTGTTCGGCAGCGTGCTTGCACTCAAGCAAGCGCGCCTGAAGATGCTGATCGCCTATTCGACGGTCGCGCAGATCGGCTATCTGTTCCTGATGTTTCCCCTCGCCTTTGCCGCCGGATCGAGCCACCTCGCGAGCGGCACCGCGCTCACCGGCGGCATGCTGCAGACGATCTCCCACGCCACCGCGAAGGCCGCCATGTTCATGGCGTCCGGCGTGATCTATACGGCGGTCGGACACGATCGCATCGCCAACCTGGGTGGCATCGGAAGGGCGCTGCCTCTCAGCGTGTTCGCGTTCGCGTTAGGCGGAATATCGCTGATCGGCTTGCCGCCGAGCGGAGGCTTCCTCGCGAAGTGGGTGCTGCTGACCGCGGCTGCGACCGGCGGGCAGTGGTGGTGGGCCGTCGTGATGCTGATCGGCGGGTTGCTCACGGCCTGCTACGTGTTCGTCGTGCTCGCCAAGGCGCTCAGGAGCACCGAGACCGTGATGCTCCGCGCACCCGTGCAGCGGCACCAGGAAGCGGTCGCCCTCGCGCTCGCGATCGTTGCGGTGCTGCTTGGATTCGTCGCATTCGCCGACGTGAAGCTGCTCGACATCGGTCGTCCGGAAATGGCGCTGACGCGATGAATGCCGGCTGGTCTCCCATGCTGCTCGGGCTGGCCCTGGCACTGCCTTTGGTCATGTTGCTCGCGTGCATCTCGAAGCGCATACGGGAGAGCATGCCCGCGTTGCTCGGCGTCGCGCCGGTTCCCGCGTTGATTGCGTCGCTTCTCGCGGCCCGACAATCTCAGCTGGAGATCGGTACAGGGCGCGTGCGGCTCACCCTTGCACTCGATGCGCCCGGCGCCATTCTCCTTGGCGTCGCCGCAGTGCTCTGGATCGCTGCGGGAATCTACGCGACGAGCTATATGCGCGACACGCCCAACCGCGGTCGCTTCGTCGTGTGCTGGCTGATGGCAGCGGCGGGTTGCCTCGGCGTGTTCGCCGCGGCGGATATGGTGAGCCTGTATTTTCTCCTCGCGCTTCTCACCCTTGGCGCATGCGGAATGGTGCTCCACGACGAGACGCCGCGCGCATGGCGGTCGAGCGCCTACTATCTGGGCCTCGCGCTGATCGGCGAAACCCTGGTGCTGATCGGCATGGTGATGCTCGGCGCCGCGATTCCCGGTAACAGCCTGCTGATTCGCGACGCAGCGGCCGTGCTGCCGTCGCTGCCCCAACGCGATCTCATTCTCGCGCTCCTCGTGACGGGCCTCGGCCTGAAGGCGGGACTCGTGCCGCTGCACGTCTGGATGCCGCTCGCGCACGCGGCAGCGCCGGTGCCCGCGTCCGCCGTGCTGAGCGGCGCGGTCGTGAAAGTCGGCATCATCGGACTCATCCGCTTCCTGCCGTTCGAGAGCGCGCTGCCGGACTGGGGCCTCGCACTCACCGCCGCAGGGCTCTTCACCGCGTTCTACGGCGTGGCGATCGGCATCACGCAGGCGCATCCGAAGGCGGTGCTCGCGTATTCCAGCGTGAGTCAGATGGGCGTCATCATCGCGGTGCTCGGGATGGGCCTTTCCGCCGGCGACGCAACCGCGCCGTTAGCTGCAGCCTACTATGCATCCCATCACGTGCTCGTGAAGGGCGCGCTTTTCCTCGCGGTGGGCGTGATTGCGGTGACCGGGGTACGGCGCGCGTGGTGGATTCTCGTGCCGGCAGCCGTGCTCGCGTTGAGCCTGGGGGGACTGCCATTCACCGGCGGTGCAATCGCGAAGTACGCGGTGAAGGGACCGCTCGGGCAGGGCTTGGTGGGTGCGCTGGCGAATGCTTCAGCAGCAGGCACGACGCTGCTGATGCTGCACTTCGTTCTGTGTCTTCGGCTCGCCGCGGCAAAGGAAGCCGACGCCGTGGCCTCGATCGGTCTCGTCCTTCCGTGGGCGGCGATTGCGCTTGCGGCAGTCCTCGTTCCCTGGGGCATGTATCTGTCGCTGCCGAGCGATACCGTGTTCAATCCGCTGGCCCCGAAAGCGCTGTGGGCGGCGCTCTGGCCTGTGCTCATCGGAGCCGCGCTCGCAGTCGCGTCGGCGCGCTGGGGTAGTCGCCTTCCGCGTATCCCCGAGGGGGATATCGCAGTCGCCATCGACGCGCTAGTGCGCGCGGCCCCCGGCTGGGGTGGAAGGTTCGAGCGCGTGGACAGCGTCTTGCGGGAATGGCCGGTCGCGGGCGTGTCGCTGCTCGTGGTGGCGATCGCCCTCGGCGTCGCGCTGCTGCGTTGACCCGCGGCGGCTCGGCCGCGGTCAGAACCGCCCGATGAAGGTCGCTCCGAAGAGGGGTGCCACGTCGAAATCTTCCTCCCGCAACAGACCTCCGGATGAATTCTCTACGCGCAGCCGCCCCGCCGCGACGACGCCGCCGTAGAGGTGCAGCGCCATCTGATCGGTGAACTTGTGCGACACACGCACGAAGATCGGTACGCCACGCTCTTCGCCGACGCCGCTCGGCGCAGGTCCGGTCTCGCTCAGGCGAAAACGCAGGACCCGGTAGGAAGCTCCGACACCTGCGGTCCAGCCGCCATCGAATTCGTAGTCGAGTTCGAGACCTGCGGGTCCGGTCGGGCCAGTCGGCAACGGGTTGATCAGCCGCCAGCGGTCGCTCAGGCGCCAATCGATGAGCAGGAACGGAAACACGCTGGTCTTCTCGATCTGGTCGAACACCCCGACGCCGAGGCCGATGCGGTTGCCGTCCTCGAACCGCTTGCTCCCGGAGACGGCCGCGCCCCACACGACCGAATCGCCGTTATCCGCACCGTTTTCCCTATACCAGTCGACCGATGGCGCTGCCCCCACGCTCCAGCCATCTCCCACCTCGAAGGATAGCGGAACCGTCAAGCCGTAATGCTGCACGACGTTCCACGGTGCGACGCCGCCGAAGGCGCGGGGGTTCGAGAACGAATAGTCGAGGTAGTCGTAGTTGAGCGTAACAGCTGCTCTGTTGCCGCCACCGAGATCGTAGGAAGCACCACCGCGCACGATCACGCCTCCCGTGCTGAAATGGCCGCCGCTGTCGAGGTCGCCATTGCCCTGGTAGACCGGCGTGATCGAAACGAACGGGTGCCAGTCCCCCATTGCCCCCACCTGCGTGGAAGTCTCCACGACCGGATCCAGATAGCCCCCGGCCTGCGCCGAGGCTGCAGCCCCGAACAGCATGGCGAGCGCGGTTGCTCTCGCGCAGCGCTGTAGTGAAATGCTCATATCGCCTCCCTCGACGACGAAGGGTGATTGCAGCCATTCCTTCGAACCCGGCATATTAGAACACCCTGGGTAGGCCCACCATACAACCTCGCATCCCACTCATTCGCAGCCGAATCGACGCCTCACTTCTACGGGGGAGGCTGATCGGCCTGCAACCCGGGGGGACGCACTGACCAGACGGGTCCTGCAAGCGCGGCGCGATAGCCGACTTCGTAAAGCTCGGCCATCTTGACCGGGTCGAAAAACTCGGCTCCGCCGAGCTGCACATCCTGGCCGATCGTGACCCATTGATAACCCGCCCGCTCGCGCAGGGCTACGGCGTATATCCGGAAGAGATCGCCGACCGCGCCCGAGCGCCCCGAAGCAGCGAGAGTCCGCGTGGCGATACCGCGCAGGGAACGGGGCGTCGGGCTCGGCGGCTCCACCAACTGCCCGTTGTGGATCACGAAGAAGTCCTCGCGCCCCTGCATCAGTCCTTGGCCCTCGCGAACGGACGCAAAGCGGAACACGCCGCCGCTGAGAAAGACGCGGGCGGCGACGGCGCCATCTACATGCATCTCGTCGTAGCGGCGCCCATCGGCCTCGACTTCGAAGAACACAGGTGGAAAGATGATTGGGATGGAGGCGGACGCGAGCATGACCTGGCGAAAGAGATCCACCGCTTCAGGCCGGTTGCTGGTGGCGATGAGACCCATGTTCCACACCACGAACTGCTGCGAATCCAGGTTGACTGTCGCGATGTACAAACGCCGGCCGCGCTCGTGCGCGGCTGCGATTCTGCGCAGGAACTCGGCGTCGATGTGGCGCTCGATCAGCGTCTTGAGCGGACCCGTACTGGCGAGCGAGTCTGCCCGCAGAAGCTGGACCAGGATCGAGCCGACGGCGAAGATGTCGCGCGTTGTCGTCGTGGTGTAAAAATCGCGCAACTCGTCGTCGTAGTCGGGGCCGAGAAAGGCGAACGGCGCCATCAACGCGCCTGTCGACACGCCGGTCACGATCTTGAAGACGGGGCGGGTGCCGGTCGCCGTCCAGCCCTTGAGGAAACCCGCGCCGAAGGCGCCGTTCGCGCCGCCTCCCGAGAGGCCGAGGTGGGGATAGCGAATGACGCCGTCCGGGCCTGGTGGAAAGTCCTCGCGCGACTCCTGCTTGAAGGACTGTGCGAGATCGCGCTCCATCGCCGGGCTCGGCCGGCCGGCCGGTGCGCGAACATCTGGCATGTACGGAATCACCGCCGCAGCAGTCAGCTCCGGCGGTACGGCGTTGCGCGGAAGGGTTGCGCATCCGGTCACCCACAAGAGCAGGCCGAACAGCCCGACGCGTACAAGCGCGACGCTGTGCAGCGCACGAGCACGGTAGTCAACGAAGTTGGGAAGTCCGGTTCGGTATCGCGCCGTGCGCGCAATCGCTGTGAGATACACCGGGGTAATCCTTCGCAATGATCAGCGGGCCCGACGGCAGAATGTCGCCGATCCGCGGATTGGTCAACCACGTTTCATCGTGGACCCCATCGATGACAGCATTTCAATTGCAACGGAGGGCTTCCCCGCACATTGACTGGGGCGTTCATTCCAGCTAAGTTTGCGGTCCCTTGCAAACATTGAGAATCGAGTCATGAGTGATCTAGTTGTCGTCGGATACGATGATGTCCATCAGGCTGAAGATGTGCGTCAGCGTCTTATCAAGCTGCAACGCGAATACCTCGTGGATATCGGCGATGCTGTTGTGGCCGTGCGACAGCCGGATGGCAAGGTTCAGCTGCACCAGATCCACAACCTGACCGCGGCCGGAGCACTGAGCGGAGGTTTCTGGGGCGCGTTGATCGGTCTCCTTTTCATGAGTCCGCTTCTCGGGTTTGCGGTCGGCGCGGCGAGCGGCGCTGTGGGCGGCGCGTTGAGCGACATCGGGATCAACGACACCTTCATGAAAGACCTTGCCGGCACCCTGAAACCGGGAGGCTCTGCGCTGTTCGTACTGGTGAGGAAGGTGACGGCCGACAAGGTGCTGGAGGATCTGCAGGGAACCGGCGGCCGCATTCTGAAGACTTCGCTATCGAATGAAGACGAAGCCCGTCTCCAGGCCGCGCTCGATTCAGCCAAGAAGCAGGCAGTTTGACATCCCTGAGCACCAACCAAAGCGCGGCCGCAAGCTCGCGGCGTGAGGAGAAAGGGCAATGAACCGATCGTTGATGGCCAGCTTGGGCGTGGCCTTTCTGTTGGGCGGCTGCGTCACGCAGCAACCGTGGACGCCCACCATCGACACGTATGGCAGCTCGCGCAATCAGTTCCTGCATCAGGACATGCACGAGTGCCGCCAGCTCGCGTTGCGGGTATCGGGCAGCGCGCCGGAAGAGGCAGCGCGCGGAGCCGTCACCGGCGGTCTCGTGGGTGCGGCCGGTGGCGCGGCGCTCGGTGCAGCGTTGGGGAATGCAGGGCGGGGCGCCGCGATCGGGGCTGCCGCCGGAGGCGTCGGTCTTGGCGCGACGCGAGCGGCCCAGTCGGAAGCCGCCTTCAAGCGCGCGTTCAACGACTGCATGCGCGGCCGCGGTCACAATGTCATCGGCTGAGCTCGGCTCGCGTAAAGGAGTAGCGCAATGAACTCTCGTGGATGGATGGCAGGCGTCGCGATGGCGACACTTTTGGGCGCAGCGGCAGCATCGGCGCAGGCCGAGGACACGGCCCTGGTCACAGCGCTGCGTCAGGCGGTCACCGGCAATTTTGCCGCGTACGACCGCAAGGACGTGGACGGATCGATGCGCTTCATCGACTCGAAGTCGCCCGACTACGATTCGACGAAGGGCGCTCTGGCGGCACTCTTCAAGGATGTGAACAACACCAGGACCGAGATCGTCGGCTTCACCTACATCGGACACGACGACGAGTTCGCGGTCGCGCGCGTCAAGTCCAAGACCACAGGTAAGGCGGAAAGCGGTTTCGGCAACAACGTCGTCGACGCGATCATGATCTTCCACCAGGAGAACGGTCAGTGGAAGCTGTGGAGCGAGGAGATCCTGGGCGTCCAGGTCGTGCCGTGACACGCGAGCCGCGCTGACGGCGGCGCGCGGTCAAGCGCGCACCGCGGTTTCTCTCACCGCCTTCGTTTCCCGACAGGCCTCCGGTACCTTAAGCGTCCGCCGCAGCAGCATGTGGCAAAGCGCGAGTCCCGCCATCGCAGCCGCCAGATGCTTGAGCGTGTGGCCGCTGACGACGTTGCCCAGCGCGAAGATTTGTGCATCGAGAAACTCCACGAGCTTCGCGATCACATACCAGGCAAAGACCCAGTAGATATCGTTGCCGCGCGTATACCGCGAGGGCTGCCAGCGCGCGAACAGGAACAGAATCACCACGCAGTAACCCTGCAGCACGCCGTAAGGCAGCACGTTGCCGGCACCCGCCCGCTCGGTGATGCGCCAGTAGATCACCGAGGCGGCACCCATGAGCAAAAGCGGCACGAGTAACGCAACCCCCGCCTTCACATTGACCCGATCCACAATCTGAGCCGAGATCAGGGACATGAAGGCGATCGTCATCGGCAGCCGGTCCCAGAACAGTCGCTCGTTGTCCGGAGCGAGGTGGTAGTAGGACGAACCGAACGCCGTCAACACCATTCCCGCGAAGAATATGAAGTAGGGCAAGCGTTCCGCTCCGGACCCGAAGCAGGTGCGCGGCTGACAAACCACGGCAAGACCACCGATCCCCACGAGCAGGAAGCCGATATTGGATGCGACGTTGAGGAAATTGGGGATGCCGAACATGGCCCGCCCATCGGCAAATTCGTGGTAGGCAAGGGGTTGCGGCATGGGCGGCAGCAGAAACACGGCGGCGATGGCGAGTGCCGTGAACGCAATGAGATATCGAAGGCGCTTCGTCAAGATTTTCTGTCTCTCGTTATTGGGTTTCGTTCGATTATCACCGACTGCCCGCGACCCCTCAAGTACGCCCGTCGATGGCGAGCGTCGCGGCAGATTCACCACCGATCACGGTACGAGCGCCAGAAACAGAAACGCCGCGAAGATCACCAGTTGCACCGCGCCCTGCATCATGTTGGTTCGCCCGGTGCCGAGCGCGATCGTCCCGACGAGGAAGGTGAGCGCGAGCAATGCGATGTCCTTCGTCTCGAGACCGAGCACGAGCGGAATGTCGAACAGGATGGAGGCCAGCACGACGACCGGAATGGTGAGGCCGATGCTCGCGAGCGCGGAACCCAGCGCGAGGTTCATGCTGGTCTGAAGACGATCCGACATCGCGGCCCTGATCGCAGCCCACGTTTCGGGCAGAAGCACGAGCATCGCGATGACGATGCCGATCACCGCGGGCGGAGCGCCCGCCGTTCTCACCGCGCTCTCGATGCTCGGCGACAGGGATTTTGCCAGGCCGACGACGGCCACCAGCGAAATCACGAGGAGCAGGAAGCTGATGAGTGCCGCCGTGATTGAAGGCGGCGGTGCATGGGATTCCTCGCTGGACGGGTTTCCTGTCGGCAGGAAGAAATCGCGATGGCGCACGGTCTGGAAGAAAACGAATACGCACCAGAGAATCAGCGAGGAGATCCCCACGAAGGCGAGTTGCGACACCGTGTAACTCGCTCCCGGTGCGCTTTTCGTGAACGCAGGCATGACCATCACGAGGGTCGAGAGCGTCGCCAGCGCGGCGAACGCGGGTCCCGCGCCTTCGATGCGGAACATCTGCTCCCGGTGCAGGAGTCCTCCGATCAGCACGCACACCCCGACTACGCCGTTGCAGATGATCATGACCGTCGCGAAGATCGTGTCGCGTACGAGGGGCGCCTTCTCCGGTCCGCCGGCGACGATGATAGAGACGATAAGCGCCACCTCGATCGCAGCGATCGCCACCGCGAGGACGAGCGTACCGAAGGGCTCGCCCACGCGATGGGCCACCACCTCGGCGTGATGAACTGCCGCGATGACTGCGCTCACGAGCGCGACCGCACAGACCGCAATGAGAACCGGTCCAAGAGGAAGGAGGAGCGCCGCCGCGAGCAACGCCGCGGCACCGACGGGAACGAAGGCCGGCCAATGGAACATCGCGTTCTACATCCTTACGAGAAGCACTGAGAGAGCGGCCGCCTCGAACCGCAGGCGGCGCGCGAAGGTGTCACCGTCAATTCAATTGCCCCCACGACCGCGGTCGAGGGCGATGATGCGATCCAGGTAACCGACACGGTTGGAGCCGATCAGGGCACGCGCCCGCTTGTAGTTCTCCTTCTGGGTCGTCTGCAGCGCCTCGACGCGCTGCCTGAATGATTCTCCGCGCGCAAGGGTCATGAGCTTTTCGATCACGCCGGCATTCGGCGTGTAGGTCTCGGTGGCGTCGCGCTCGTATTCCTGCGTCAAAAGGTGGAGCGCGGTTTCGGCGTTGACATGGCGATCGCAGATGTCCGAACGAGAGATGCAGTGAATAATCTCCCGTGGTTTCGACGACGTGCGGCGTGCCACTTCTCAAATAGAGCGCATCGCCCGGGTTCATCGTGATCTCCGCCTGCTGCGGGCCCATCTGCGGCGGCGTCAACTCATCGGTCTCGATGCGGCGCGGCGGCAGGCGTTCGTGGATGCGCCACTTCTTCTGCCCTGCGAGGTGCATCACCAGCACGTCGTCCGTGTCGAAGTGGCCCCGGTAGGCCTCGCTGCCCTTCTGCGAGAAGAACGTCACCGCGTTGGAGAACACGCACTCGTGCGGCGCGTCGATGGTGGCGCACATGGCGTTGATCATCGGGTCCAGGATGTCGAGACCTTCGAGGATCAGCGAGGCACCGTGCGCGAGATAATCCTCCACGATGCCCTTGTTGAGGAATTGCACCTCCGTTTTCTGGATGACCTTGTGGCCGACGGCGGGCATGCAGTCGACACGCTTTCCCTGCCAGAACAGCGTGAACCAGTTGGGCATCAGAAGCGGATTGTTCGGGTGCTGCTTGAGGTGCTCCAGCGTGAAGAACGTGGGCTTGTCCACCAGCTTCGGCACATGCACAAAATGGCGCTCGGGGCGCAGCTTGAGCGCCGTCCGATAATAGAAGTCGCGCAACTGGCGCAGCTGAGGCGTCAGCTCCATGGCAGGCGATCAGTGACGGTGCCCATGAGAATGCCGCAAGCTTACCGAAAACCGCGCGTTGGAGGGAACGGCGTCTCGAGGAGAAGTGGTTGCGGGATCGTCGGTGCTCCCCGCGCGCATCCCGCGGGGAGTCACCCCACCCACCGCTAACGGAACCTCAGCGCGCCGTGTAGTTGAACTTCTGGCCGCCGAGGGTCGCTTCGTACATGAGGCCACCCTTGGTAACGGTGAATACCGCCATGCCCTTCTGGTAAACGCCGACCGTGTCGGCGTGCTCTGCGTTGCCGCTCGCACCGGCCGAGGCGCCTGCCGTGGTCGCCTTGGCATTGGCCCCGGCCGTGATGGCCACCGCTGAAGCCTCCGCGCCGAACTCGAAATTTCCGCCCGTGAATTCTCTGAACGCCCGCTCGTCTTCGAGAAACACAATCATGCTGTAGGCTTGACCGCCGAATTGCAGACCCGCCGTGATCTGCACCATCGAGACGTTGCCCACGTAGTTGCCCTTCTCGTACACGCGCCCTTCGCCGTACGCGCCGCCGATGCCGAGGCCACCCTTTCCGACGGTCGGGAAGACGGCGTACCCGTACGCGGTCTTGAAGAACTCGCTGCTCTGGCCCGACTTCTTGAAGACGCCGACCGTGTCCTGATACTCGTCCGCCCACGCACCCGAAGCCGAAAGCACCAGCAGGAAAAGCGCGAGAAGCGACGTCAGACGCATGTGCATGCTTTGATCTCCAGAGTTGGCAGCCCGGGCATTATGGCGCTCTTGAAGCAATCCCCGGGTTGCAGCGCATGGCGAAAGACCACGGCGCGCACAGCCGAAGATTTGTGAGGAGCGGTGCACGGGTCGCGAATTCACGGCTGACGGTGAACGAAAAGCTCGTACAGCGTGAGCAGGATCTCGACCACGATGAGGATCACGATATACCACTCGACGCGCAGGGAGTGGCGGCTTCCGAGCATCTCGAGGAGGGTGTGCGTGGTGCGGGAGATGAGATTCAGCTTGCGCTCCAGCGCAGCGTGACGCGGAATGATCTCGTACTCGTCCTCGAGGCGGCCGAACAGCCCTTCGAGCGCCGGGTAGTCCCACAGGATCTCGGGTTTGTCCGTGATCGCCGCACGGCCGACCATGCGCTGCTCGACGAGCACCATGGCGCCGATCTTCTTGAGCAGGTCCTTGGTGTTACCGGCGATGCGTCCGGACCGCTCCAGTTCGATCGCGAGCGGCTCGATGCGGTCGAACTCGCCCGCGACGCGCGATTCGTAGAGCGCGAGCAGCACGCTCTTGGAAAGCACGTCGGCGATGAGCTGCAGGCGCTCCAGGCTGGCGTCCTCGAGCGTGACGATGCCGCCCTGCGTCGTGTCTCGCGCTTGCGGGTCGATGCGCACCTCGACCTCTTCTGTTTCCGGGACTGGATACGGATTGGCGGTGAAAGCGCCGAGCTGGGACAGAAACCCGATTTCCTCCATCGCCGCCACGTCGAGGAACACCACCACGCCATAGCGGAAGAGCACTGCGACACCGCCTCCCTTTACCTCGACTGCGAGCGGATTGGTGGCAAGCGTGCCGGCCGTACGCCAAGCTTTGAGATCGATGCGCTCAGAGGCAAGCACGGCGCGCGCTTTGAAGACGGTGCGCTGAATCGGGGCAGTGGTAGGCATGGGAGAGGGGGCGGCGCCGGGTGCGCGAGCGTGCCCGGATGCGCCAGCACGCGATTCTACCGCGTGCCACCATGAATGAAGTGAAGGCTTGCGGCAGTCCCAGAGGGCCGTGAGGCTAACCCAGTTTTCTGAGCCGTTCAGAATTGGAATTTCCGGCATGATTTCTGACCCCCGAAACGGGAGGTCATGTCGTGAAGAAGTCGAAGTTCACCGAAGAGCAAATCGCTTTCGCGCTCAAGCAGGCCGAGTTGGGCACCTCGGTGGAGGAGGTGTGCCGCAAGATGGGCATCTCGGATGCCACCTTCTACAACTGGCGTAAGAGATACGGTGGCTTGGGTCCCTCGGAGCTGCGGCGGTTAAGACAGCTTGAGGAGGAGAATGCAAAGCTCAAGCGCCTGGTCGCCGATCTGTCGCTCGACAAGGCAATGCTGCAGGATGTGCTCGCAAAAAAGCTCTAGCAGTTCGTTGAAATTGCCGGCATGTTGAACGGCCTGGACCCTACGCATTTTCAGATGAATCGGCGACAACGAGCCGGATCGCGTGGGTCTGCGGCTTTGCTTGTGTTCGGTTCGCCGCAATTTCGAGTCCAATCGTGCAAGGGCACACACCTCTCCCGTCTACCCACTTCCAGCCATCGCCACCTTCGCCGCAAGCAGGCCTGGCAGCCGGCGCAGATTCACCGCGAGCATGGCCAGCGTGAACACATCGGCTGACCTTGTTGCGACCGCGCAGCTTGACCTGGCGGATCGTGCCGCCATGTTGCTTGCCATCGCCAAACAGCGTCTCGATCATCTTGCGAATGACTTGGCTGACCGCGTATCCGGGATGGCGGGTGGTGCGCCCGTCGATCCGGCTTCTGCGCCGCGCTCGCTTGCCGGTGCTGGTGTTGTACTCGTAGGTGTTCTGCGCCACATGCGCGGTGACGTTGAGGGAACGGCAGGCGGTGACGAATTCGGTGGTGTCGAAGTTCTTGTCGGCGCCCACCGTCTTGCGATGTGCTCCCGCCACATCGCCCAGCATCTCGAGCGCCGCTTCGATGCTCCGCCGTCCCGGTCGCCCGCGTCAGGCGCGTGTCGACCGCCAGCTTGCTGCGGTTTTCCATCAGCACGTGCCCCAGGTAGGCCGGCAGCGATTCCTGCTTGTTCGACTTGGCGAACAGTCGGGCATCCGGATCGGTGGTGCTGGCGTGGGTGTCGTTGCTGCGCTTGCTTCCCTTGAAGTCGACCTCCGGATTGCTACCGCTACCGGAGTTGGGCGGCGGTGGACCGTCCTTGGGAACGAAACTCTTGTGCGAGGCCCACGCCCGGATCAGCGTGCCGTCGACGCTGAAGTGCTCGTCGGAGAGCAGCTGCGCCTCTTTCGCCTGCTGCATCACCCGCCTCGAACAGCGCCCGCACCACTTCGTGCTCGATCAGCCGGTCGCGGTTCTTGGTGTAGGTGCTGTGATCCCACGCCGCATCGTCCATGCTCAGGCCAACGAACCAGCGGTAGAGCATGTTGTAGCCCAATTGTTCGCACAGCAGCCGTTCGCTGCGAATCCCGTAGAGCGCCTGCAGCACCAGCCCGCGCAGCAGCCATTCCGGCGGCACCGAGTAGCGCCCACGCTCCTCGTAGATCGACTCGAACAGCAGATCCATGTCGCGCAGCGCCCGGTTGAGGATCTCCCGGATCGCCACCAGCGGATGACCCGCCGGCACGTAGTCCGACGTCTTCCGGGTCACGAACAAATCTTCTTGCGTCACATCCGCACCGCGCATCGCTTTGGCCTCGACCAAGGAACGAAAAAGGTTGCCAGAACGATAGTCGAGAATCGGCGAAATGCAAGACGAATTTCAACGAACTGCTAAAGCCTTCTCCGAAGCGGGCACTGGTGAGCGATCTCATGCATCGGTTTGGGGCCAGCCAGCGACAGATCTGCACCCTGCTCAAGCTAGCCCGATCGGTTTATCTGTATCGCTCACAAGCCCGCGATGCGGCGCCACTGGTGATGCGCATGAAGGAGATCTGAACTTAGCCCGTTTCAGTGGACGCCAACGGTGAGGGTGGAGCACTATCGTCAGGCTGCCTCCTTTGCCGCGAAGCGGCGCTCGAATTCGCGCGGCGACACATACCCCAGCGAGGAGTGTCTGCGGCGCGGATTGTAGAAAGTTTCGATGTAGGAGAAGACATCCGAGCGCGCCTGCTCTCGCGTGGCGTAGCGCCGGCCGTTCACCCGCTCCACCTTCAGGGTCTTGAACCAGCTCTCCATCGGCGCATTGTCGTAGCAGTTGCCCTTGCCGCTCATCGAGCACACCATGCCGTAGTGCTCCAGTTGCTTCTGATAATCGTGGCTGCAGTACACCGACGCGGTCGCCATGGTGAATGAGGCCAGGGGCTGGACGACGCTGGAAGTAGGCCATCCCCAACGCCGCGATTCCCGGCGCACTCGATTCAGGCTCACCACGTTGCCCTGCGCGCGCAACTCCTGGTATACCCGCGGGCTGCCATAGTTGCCGTCGCTGGCTGAGTGGATGGCGCGGATCTCCCCCAGCAATCGCGCGTTCTCCCGCGCCCGTGGCGAGGGCCCACGTCCACGCCAAGCCAAATAGCCGCTACGCGACACTCCCAGCAGCTCGCACATCATCCGGACCGGGTAGCGTGCTCGATGCGCATCGATCAAGGCATACCTCACAGCGCATCCTTCGCGAAGTATGCCGCCGCCTTTCGGAGAATCTCGCGCTCCATCTTCAGCCGCGCGTTCTCCGCGCGCAGTCGTGAAACCTCCGCCTCCAGATCACTCACCTCATGCACCGCCTCCTGCACCTTCACCGGCTTGCCCGCGCGCGCCGCGCGCACCCAGTTAGCCAGACTCTTCGCAGGCAAATCCAGCCGTCGCGCCGCCTCCGCCAAGCCCACCTTCTGATCCAGCACTAACTTCACCGCCTCGGCCCGAAATTCGGCCGTGTATCGCCGCTTCGGAATTCTTTGCATGTAACACCTCCATTTGTGATCGTAAAAACCTCAAATGTTGGTGTCCATTTTTTCGGGCGAAGTCCAAAAGGCCGAGCCGTTGTCGGTGAGGATGCGTTGCAGCTTCACCCCGAGGGTTGCGAAATAAGCGACGGTCGCGCGCAGGAAGGCGATCGCACAGCCGGTGCGCTCATGGGGCTTGATCTGGGTGAAGCCGATGCGAGCGTGGTCATCGACGGCCACGAACAGGAATTCCCAGCCTGCCCCGTTGGTGTGGTCGCGTGGGTTGCCGGTGATACGGTGGCCCATGCGCTCGATGCGCGCGAGCTTTTTGGTGTCGAGGTGAACGAGGTCCCCGGGATGCGCATGTTCGTAGCGCACCAGTGGCTCGGAGGGCTCGAGATCGCGAAGCCGCGACAGCCCAGCCCGGGTGAGCACCCGGCTCACCGTGCTCTTGGACAAGTGCAGGCTGCACGCGATGCGCGCCTGGGTCAGGCGCCCACGGCGCATCTGTACGATCGCCAGCGCTTGATCCGGGGCGATGGTGCGCGGGCTGCAGTGCGGCCGGCTGGAGCGATCACGAAGTCCGCTCTGCCCTGGGGCCACGTAGCGGCTCACCCACTTAACAACGGTGGGCACGCTAACGCGGTACGCCGCTGCGGCTGCACTGCGCTTGAGCTTACCTTCAACGACGTCTTTGACCATCTCGCGTCGACCGACAAGGGTGAGTCGGGCATTCTTGTGGATGTTCATCCGGCTGAGCTCCTGAAAGATGCGGGTTGGATCGCACCTCCCAGTCTCTCAAACTCAGTCCGGATGAACACAAACAACCTACTGGAACATCACACCTAAGCCGACTAGGACTGCTTGATATAGCTCGGGGAGAACTGGGGGCCCAACTGGGCTTGCGGGGTCGTGAAGGCTGGCGAAGAAGCAGTTCTTGAGATGGGCGGCACTGAGATCCCCCTCGAAGGCTGGCGCATTAGAAAGCTCGCGGCGCGATAGGCTAACGCCACGGCGGCGCATGAGCTTGACCTGGACTCGCATGGGATTGCCTTGAGGGTGGCCGGATATAGGGGCTATCCACTTAGCTCCAGTGCCCCTATATGTTGTGGCTACCCTTTGCGCGCTGCGATGTGCCGATAGGTGACCGGATGGGTCATGACAGATGCTCTCGCGAGCACTGCGCGAGCAGCGGGAGGCGCTTCGGACGGGCGCGCGTCAATGAGTTATTGGCGTTGTCCCGCTACGCGTGATCCGTTCTTCCCTCAAAGTAGCCGTTGGTGACAAAGTGCTCCGTCGCCGCGTGCAAGTCGCCGTGAAAGGCCGCCTGCAGGTCGGCATAGTTCGCGAGGTACTGGGCCGCGTCGAAGTGCGTCGTTCGGTGCTCGGCAAAGCCGAAATTAAGCCGCTTTGAATCGATCGGTGCTGTTGAACTTGCTGGCGGCTGCCCCCAGTCACCACAGAGCTGTGACCACGTAACCAGCAATCCCGGCAATCTCTCGGGGCTTTTTGGGCAGGTTTGGGAGACAGGTCTTGCTTTTTTGCCCCCCATTCCAGCCCAAGCTTTACAGTCCTTTCAATTGAACGGGCACACGCTGTTCTTCACTGCGCCGTTGTACTTGTTCACGGTTGGAATCACGACACTCGTAAAGTATGCATCCCCAAGGTTCCTGTGCCAGATGGCCCAGACCATCATGTGCGACTGGATGTCGTTGTTCAGCATCTTATAGATATTGTCGTGTTCCGTTAGAGAAGTGCCTATGAAACTAGTCTGTACATCAGCCATGACTAGCAGCTTTGATCTGTAGTCGCGACCCACGTCGTACCAGTTCCACACGTACTGATTTGCCAAGGACGTATCTGGCCAACCGACGGCTCCGCCACCACCCATCGCGACCAAATTATCGGCGATCTTGTAGAAGGAACTGATAATGCCGCTCCTTGGCCAGTTCAGCCCCTGGTTAAAAATGAGGGCGGGAGCGACCGCATGAACAGAGCGGGCCGTGCGCTTAAGCTGTTCATACAGCGTATACGCCAAGTCGCGGTTCGCTGCGAAAGACGTCGGCAGCATAGAAGTCTCCTCCATGGTAATGCCGAGGAAGGCCGGTTCGTTCTTGTAGCGCGACGCCACCTGCTGCAGCACACGGATCATGTTGTCCGCAGTTGCCGTTTCCCAGATTTTCGAGTAGCACGTATTAGGCTCTGACGCGTTTGCGCTCTTCTCCTTCGGAACGTAGCTCGGCACGAAGTTCGAACTGCAGCCAGTCCAGAAGGTGCGATCCATGAATCTAAGAACTAGGTACTTGTTCTTTGCCCTAACCTGCGCAAGAGCCGCGTCCAACCGGCTGAAATCATAGACGCCCTTACTTTTTTCCAGCATGCCCCAGGGCATCATGTAGACGACACCCTTGAAGTTCCGGACGTCCTGCGCCAATTTATTTCGCAGGACCCCTAGGCCATCGACTTTGCGGGTGTTGTCATCGGCCACCGTGAAATAATGTCCGGGCTTAAATCGGGAGCAGGCCGCATTTGCGGCGAAGGTTGAAATCGGAGCGCTAAGGGCGATTACAGTTGCAACGAACAGACTCAAAACTCTCATCTGGATTCTCCCGATATTCTGCGCAAGTACGCACGGTGTGTGCGAAGGGGGCCGAAAGTGGCCCGCGCGTCGGCGCAACCTACGTACTCAGTGCAGGCAGACGGTCGGTATGAGGCGACAAACGGATGGTCGAAATTGCGAACTCTCTTCACGCTCGCCGTGACCTGCCCCCATCAAACGCGACTACGGGCACGTACAGCGTTTCCTCAGTAAAGACCGTTTCCGAGGAGGAGCAGGGATGTCGGTCAAGGAGTTGTGCCGCAAGCACGCCTTCAGCGATGCAGCGTTCTACGGCTGGTGCGAAGTTCGGGAGACTGCAGGTCAACTAGGCCGAAATGGTTGCGCGGAGAACGCCAAGCTCAAGAAGCTGCTGGCCGGGCGCATCTGGATGTCGAAGCCCCTGAAGGTCTGCCTTCGGGAAACGCGCTGAGCTATTTCGGCGCAGGCGCGAATCGTCGAGGTCGACGAACTGGAGCAGCGAGTTACCGCATTGGAGGGAAAACCGAAATGAAGACGCTAGAGCAACGCACCAGTGCGCTGGAAGTCGTGCTCCAAGGCAAGGCCGGACCCGCAGGCCGCCTACTGTCGGGCGAGGTGGTTGAAACCGTCCTGGCGAAGCTCCGAGCCGAGTGGTCGCTACCGCTTGACGAGCAGCTAGAAAACCTGCGCAACAGTCCGATCACGCACATCTATGAGGAAGACGACTTTTGGGAGACGATGCGGCCGTTTCAGATCCGAGACCTGGAGATCGATATCGCCGCGCGCGACGGCCTTGCGGGTAAGGAGGCTAAGCGGCTGCGTGAAGAGAGCGGGAACGCCTGCAGGTCGGGACACGCCGCCCCGCCTCCATGGGGCGAGCCTTCCCGCTGACTTACCATTACCGCGCCGACGCGAATTGTTGAGGTTGACGAGTTGAAGCGAAGAATTGCGGCGCTGGAGCGAAAAGACAATGCGCCGCCGGGCTAGTCCGACTCGATTCGCAGCGAATCGGTTCTAGGAGTGATCCGTGCGCCCTTCAAAAAACCCTGTCGTGATGTAGTGTTCCGTTGCTAACACTTCGTTGGTCCCAAACGCGGCCTGAAGATCACTGTAATGGGCGAGATACGATGCTGCATCGAAGTTATCCTGCACGCGCCCTTCGAAAACACCTTGGAAAAGGAAGTGCTCTTGTCCGGCAGTCGGGTTATCTCCGAAGGCAACAATTAGGTCTGGGTAACTTGCTATGTACTGCTCGCCGTTGAAGTCGGCGAGATGCACGTTAGCGTTAGGGTCTCTGCCTTCATGGGCGCCACTGCTCAGATAATGCTGTAAAGGGTCCACGCCAGCCGCGGCCACGTCAGGATTCTGGTTAAGATAGTTGACGGGATCGAACCTGTTGTAAAAGCCTGGGCCGGTGAAGCTGGAAAGCTCGATCCGCGTGAGCGTATCCACACCATCTGGTCCTGAGACCGTGATCTGATCCTCGTTGATCGCCGGATTGAACTGCTTGTGGAACGTGTAACTGGTCACGTCGCCGCTGAAAGCGGCGGTGTCGGTTCCGTCGCCACCGTCGATGGTGTCGTTGCCGCCCAGGCCGGTGAGTACATTGTCCCCACCCTGACCCGTCAGCGTGTTGTCTAATTCATTGCCGGTGCCATTGATGGCCTGCGTGTCGAACTCGAAGCGCTCCGCCAGGACGAGATTCTCGATATTCGGTCCCAAGGTGAAAGTAACCTCCGAGCGCACCACATCGATGCCTTCTGCAGGCGCTTCCTGCACCACGTCCCCGGCGTCGTCGACATAGTAGGTGTCGTTGCCTGTTCCCCCGACCATGAGATCGACGCCGCGGCCGCCGTCGATGCTGTCATTGCCGGCACCGCCGAACAACTGGTCGTTTCCTCCCCCGAACTCGAACGAGAAGTCCCCGTTCATGTCGTCATCGCCGTCTCCGCCGTAAAGCGTGTCATCGCCACCCCACCCTTCGAGTCGGTCGTCGCCGATGCCTCCAAATAGCGTGTCGTTGCCGCCCACATAGGGGTCGTCCCCGTCCCCCAGAACGGAGTCGTTGCCGGCACCGCCATCCAGTGTGTCGTTGCCGCCCAGGCCCACGATGAGGTCGGCCTCGGGCGTGCCGTTCAAGACGTTCGTTACCAGATGTGCCAGTGATGTTCGCCATGATGTTCTCCTTGCGGGAGCCTCGGGACTCCCTCTCGTGTTAGCGCTTCCTATCCAGCGCGGAACAGGAACGACGTGCGTCCGCACGCCAGCGCATGATCGGTCCTGCCTTCGAAAAATCCGTGTGTGATGAAATCCACGGTGGCGGTGACTTTGAGCATGACTTCCGTGTCGCCGCTGCTCACAACTGATGGTGGCCTCGGGCTGGGTCCATCGCCAGCAGCTTGCTTTGAAGTGGTGTTTCCTTCGTCAATCGAAGATAAACGGGGACTAGTTCGGGGACTATCTCGCTGATTCCTTTCGTAACAATTTTGTTA
>CAVVES010000005.1:0-57226 GCA_963747225.1 uncultured beta proteobacterium
GCACCACCCGCACGCAGTATCAGTTCACGCTCGAGGCGACCGATCCGAAGGACCTCGCCGTCTGGGTGCCGCGGATGGTCGAGCGCCTTGCCGAGCTGCCGGAGCTCGTCGATGTGGCAAGCGACGTGCAGGATCAGGGACTCCAGGTCTTTCTCACCATCGACCGGGATACCGCGAGCCGTCTCGGCATCACTGCCGCCGCGATCGACAACGCCCTCTACAACGCGTTCGGCCAGCGCCTCGTGTCGACCATCTTCACGCAATCCAACCAGTATCGCGTCGTGCTGGAGGTCAAGCCCGAGTTCAGCAACGGGCCCGATGCCGTCAAGGACATTTACGTCGCCTCGACGTCGGGCACGCAGGTTCCGCTCAGCTCGATCACCCAGTCGACGGTGGGAACGACCTCTTTGGTGGTGAATCATCTGGGTCAGTTTCCGGCCGCGACGATCTCCTTCAGCCTGGCACCCGGTGCGGCGCTGGGCGACGCGGTGCAGGCAATCGAGCGCACCGAGCGCGAGATCGGATTGCCGGCAAGCATCCAGACCAGCTTTCAGGGCGCAGCCCTCGCGTTTCGGGCCTCCCTCACCAACATGGTGCTGTTGATCCTCGCCGCCATCGTCACTGTGTACATCGTGCTCGGCATGCTCTACGAGAGCTTCATTCACCCCATCACGATCCTGTCGACGCTGCCGTCCGCGGCAGTGGGCGCGCTCCTCGCGCTCCTTGTGGCGCACACCGATCTCGGGGTCATCGGAGTGATCGGCATCATTCTGCTGATCGGCATCGTGAAGAAGAACGCGATCATGATGATCGATTTCGCCCTCGAGGCGGAACGCCGGGAAGGCAAGAGCCCGCGCGAGGCGATCCGGCAGGCGTGCTTGCTGCGCTTTCGTCCGATCCTGATGACAACGATGGCGGCGCTGCTCGGCGCGCTGCCGCTCATGCTGAGCTCCGGAGTCGGGTCCGAGCTGCGGCAGCCCCTCGGCATCACCATGGTCGGCGGCCTCGTCCTGAGCCAGCTGCTCACCCTGTTCACCACGCCGGTCATCTACCTGGCATTCGACCGAGTGGCGCGGCGCGTGGCGAGGCCAAGCGCGGAAGGCGCCGGGCGACAATCGTTCGAGGGCCTCCCATGAACGTGTCCGTGCCCTTCATACGGCGCCCCGTGGCAACCACGCTGCTGACCATTGGCTTGACCCTCGCTGGCATCATCGCGTTTCGGCTCCTGCCCGTCGCGCCGCTTCCGCAGGTGGAGTTCCCCACCATTACGGTGTCCGCCAGCCTGCCGGGCGCAAGCCCAGAGGTCATGGCCGCTACCGTGGCTACACCGCTGGAACGCCAGCTCGGACGCATCGCTGGCGTGAATGAGATCACCTCTTGGTCGGCGCTCGGCCGAACGTCGATCACCCTGCAGTTCGAGCTCGACCGGAGCATCAACAGCGCAGCCAACGACGTACAGGCAGCGATCAACGCCGCACGCGCCCAGTTGCCCACAAACCTTCCCAACAATCCCACATACCGCAAGGTGAACCCGGCCGGCGCGCCGATCATGATCCTCGCCCTCACGTCCGGCACCTTCGACCAGGGACAGATGTACGATGCGGCGTCCTCGATCCTCGCGCAGAAGCTCTCCCAGGTGGAGGGCATCGGGCAGGTCAGCGTGGGCGGCAGCTCGCTGCCGGCGGTGCGGGTCGAGCTCAATCCCCACGCGCTCAATCACTACGGCATTTCCCTCGACGACGTGCGCAGCGCGCTCGCGGCCACCAATGCCAACCGGCCGAAGGGTTTGGTCGAGGACGGCGACCAGCACTGGCAGATCGAGGCCGACGATCAGGCAAAAAGGGCGAGCCAGTACCAGCCGATCATCGTCGCCTACCGGAACGGAGCTCCGGTGCGCGTCGCCGACGTGGCGGAGGTCGTCGACTCGGTGCAGGACCTGCGCAACGCCGGCTCGACGAACGGCAAGCCTTCCGTGGTGCTTACGCTCTACCGTGAGCCGGGCGCGAACATCATCGAAACGGTCGAGCGTGTCCGCTCGCTGCTGCCTCAGCTGCGCGCCTCGATTCCGAGCGCCATCGACCTTGCCGTCGTGATGGAGCGCACGTCGACCATCCGTGCGTCGCTGCGCGAGGTGGAGCGCACCCTCGTCATCGCGATCGGACTCGTGATCCTGGTCGTGTTCCTGTTCCTGCGCAACCTGCGCGCGACGCTGATCCCGAGCGTCGCGGTGCCGGTGTCTCTCATCACCACTTTCGGCGCTATGTACCTGGCGGGATACAGCCTCAACAACCTGTCGCTGATGGCGCTCATCGTGGCAACCGGGTTCGTGGTGGACGACGCCATCGTGGTGCTGGAAAACATTTCCCGCCACATCGACAATGGCACACCTCCCTACCAGGCGGCGTTCATCGGCGCCCGCGAGGTGGGTTTCACGGTGCTCTCCATGAGCCTGTCACTGGTCGCCGTCTTCATTCCCCTCTTGTTGATGGGCGGCATCGTCGGGCGCCTTTTCCGCGAATTCGCGGTCACTCTGTCGGTGGCGGTGCTCGTCTCGCTGGTGGTGTCCCTCACCACCACGCCAATGATGTGCGCGATGCTGCTCAAAGGTAAGCACGCCGAGCGCAACCCCCTTTTGCGATGGGACGAGCGCATCTTTCAACGGATCCTGCGCGGATACGAGAGAAGCCTCAAATGGGCGCTGCGCCACTCCCGCTTCATGATTCTCCTGCTCGCGGCAACGGTGGCGCTCAACGTCTATCTTTACATCGTCGTGCCGAAGGGCTTCTTCCCCGAGCAGGACACCGGCCGTCTGTTCGGTTCGATCCGCGCCGATCAGAGCATCTCGTTCCAGGCGATGCGCCAGAAGCTGGCCGACTTCATCAAGATCGTGCAGCAGGATCCCGCGGTCGACATCGTCACCGGGTTTACGGGGGGTCGCAACGCGGGGTACATTTTCGTCACGCTGAAATCGGAGGGAGACCGTCACGAACCCTCCGAAGCCGTAATCGCGCGGCTGCGCCAGAAGCTCGCCAGAGAACCCGGCGCCAATCTCTTCCTGCAACCCGTGCAGGACATCCGCATTGGCGGACGCCAGTCGAGCTCGATGTACCAGTTCACCCTTCAGGGCGACGACCTCGCGGCGTTGCGGAAGTGGGCACCGCGCCTGCGGCGCGCGCTCTCCCAGGTTCCCGAACTGGTCGACATCGATTCGGATCAGGAAGACCGAGGCTTGCAGCTCTCGCTCGTTATCGATCGGCCCACCGCGTCGCGCATGGGCATCACCCCGGATCTCATCGACTCGACCCTCAACAACGCTTTTGGACAGGCGCTGGTGTCGACCATCTATTCCTCCCTCAATCAGTACCGCGTGGTCATGGAGGTCGCGCCGCAGTATGCGCAAGGGCCCGAGGCCCTCAAGGATGTCTACGTGCATCCACCGAACGGCACGCCGGTCCCCCTTTCCGCGTTCGCGCGCTACGAGTACACGAACGCACCGGTGTCGGTAAATCACCAGGGACAGTTCGCCGCGGCGACGATCTCCTTCAACCTCGCGCCGGGCATTTCGCTCTCCGACGCCGTGCAGGTCGTCAACAGGACGATGGTCGAGATCGGCGTTCCTTCGACGATCCGCGGCAGCTTCCAGGGCACCGCGCGGGCATTTCAGTCATCCCTCGAAAACCAGCCGTGGCTGATCCTCGCCGCCCTGATAACCGTCTACATCGTGCTCGGCATCCTGTACGAGAGCTATGTGCATCCGATCACGATCCTCTCCACCCTGCCCTCCGCCGGCGTGGGCGCACTGCTCGGCCTGCTTCTCTTCCGCGTCGAATTCAGCGTCATCGCCCTGATTGGTGTCATTCTCCTGATCGGGATCGTGAAGAAGAACGCGATCATGATGATTGACTTCGCCCTCGACGCCGAGCGCAGGGAAGGCAAGCGCCCCGAGGAAGCGATCTTCCAGGCGTGCATTCTGCGCTTCCGGCCAATCATGATGACCACGATGGCCGCGCTGCTCGGCGCCCTGCCCCTCGCCCTCGGGAGCGGCGACGGGGCGGAGTTCCGGCGTCCGCTCGGCATCTCGATCGTCGGCGGCCTGGTCGTGAGTCAGATGCTCACCCTGTATACGACACCGGTGGTCTACTTGTACCTCGATCGCTTCCGGCTCGGGTGCCTGCGCATTTGGACCACCCGCAGCAGCCGCCCCGCCCCGGATACGCCCGCCGCAGGAGGTATCAGCGGATGAGCCGCACGCACCGCATCACCGTCATGCTGACCGCGACCGCGTTTCTTGCAGGCTGCACAGTCGGACCGGATTACGTCCGGCCGTCGATGGAGGCGCCAGTCGCATACAAGGAAACGGGAAACTGGAAACCGGCGGAACCCCGGGACGACGCGAGCCGCGGCAAATGGTGGGAGATCTTTGGCGATCCGCAACTCAATGCACTCATCGAAAGCGTCGACATCTCGAACCAGAATATCCGCGTCGCGGAGGCGCAGTTTCGGGAAGCGCAGGCGCTCGTCCAGCAGGCACGGGCAGGTTACTTTCCCACGCTCGCCGCCGGTGTGTCGACCGTTCGCAGCCAGTCGCCGAACCTTCCCAACGCTCCGAGCACGACCAAGCCGGTTACTACCTACAACCTGCCCGTCAACGCAAGCTGGGAACCGGACATTTGGGGGAGTGTGCGTCGCTCCGTGGAATCGAACGAGGCCGGCGCTCAGGCGAGTGCAGCCGAACTCGCGTCCGCGCGCCTCTCGGCCCAGGCGACGCTCGCCCAGGATTACTTCCTCCTGCGCATCACGGATGTCCAGAGGCAGCTCCTGGAAGATACCGCAACGGCGTACGAACGAAGCCTGGTGCTCACCAGGAACCGCTATGCGTCCGGAGTTGCGGCCAAGGTGGACGTTGTGCAGGCGACGGCGCAGCTCAAAAGCACTCAGGCCCAGGCAATCGACGTTGGCGTGCAACGCGCCACCCTCGAACACGCGATCGCGGTGCTCATCGGCGAGCCGCCCGAGAACTTCTCCATCCCGCGCGAGCCTCTGAGCACGACCGTGCCTTCGGTTCCCCTCGGTGTGCCGTCGGAGCTGCTGGAGCGGCGCCCGGACATCGCCTCCGCCGAGCGCAGCGTCGCCGCGGCGAACGCCCAGATAGGCGTGGCGATCGCAGCCTTCTATCCCTCCCTCACCCTTTCCGCCGCCGGCGGATTTCGCAGTACGACCACGGCGAATTGGCTTTCGGTGCCGAGCCGGTACTGGTCAGTCGGTGCCGCCTTGGGACAGATCCTGTTCGACGGCGGCCTGCGCTCGGGCGTGACGGCGCAGGCGCGGGCAACCTACGATGCCAATGTTGCGACTTACAGGCAGACTGTCCTCACTGGCTTTCAGGAAGTCGAGGACAATCTTGCGGCGCTGCGCATTCTGGAAGAGGAAGCCGCGGTGCAGGCGCAGGCGGTGGAGGCTGCGCGCGAATCGGTCGAGTTGACGACCAACCAGTACAAGGCAGGGATCGTGAGCTATCTCAACGTGGTGGCCGTGCAGACGGTCGCGCTCAACAACGAGCGCACGGCGGTGGGCATCCTCGGTCAGCGTCTGACGGCGAGCGTGCTCCTCGTGAAGGCCATCGGCGGCGGCTGGCATGCAGCGGATCTGCCCAAGGCGGCGAGCTTGCGCCCGTGAGCCTCAAGCTGCGCCTCAACCTGGCGCTTACGATTGTGCTCAGTATCCTCTTCCTGGTCGGCAGCGGCTTTCTGGTGCGGGAGGCCCGTACCGATGTGCGGGCAGAGATCGAGTCGACCGCAACCCTCGCAATGCATTTTATCGACGCCGAGCTTCGACGCACCTACTTCACCGGCGGTACCGCACCCAAATTCGATCTCGCGTCCCTCGGCCGGGTGCGGCATCTGAGCATCGAGTTACACGGCGTGGACGGACGTTTGCTGGAATCGAACCACCCGACCGGTGCGCCGGTTGGGTCCGCCCCGCGTTGGTTCGCGCGTCTGGTGGGGGCCGTGAGCATGGATGTGAGCCCTATTCGCCGCACGGTCCTGGTCGACGGGTCCCCGATCGGCGAACTCGTGGTGCGACCGGATCCGACGTTCGAGGTCGACGAGGTCTGGAAGGACGCAATCAGCCTCATGCAGCTTGCACTGGCAGCCTTCGTGATCACCAACGTCCTCATCTATTGGTTCGTGGGACGCTCGCTCGCTCCCGTGGGCAAGATCCTCGCTGCGCTCACCGAGCTGGAAAAGGGAAACCTCGCGACGCGGCTCCCCCCTCTTGCCCTGCCCGAGCTTTCGCGCATCGGTGCCGCCTTCAATCGCATGATGGACACGCTGCAGGCGAGCGTCACGCAGAATCGGCAATTGACGCAGCAGTTGATCCGCGTGCAGGAGGAGGAGCGCCGCAGCCTCGCACGCGAGCTGCACGACGAGCTCGGCCAATGCCTGACGGCCGTCCATGCCGACGGCGTGGCAGTGCTGAACGCGACAAACGCGGGTGTGCCCGCGTCGCGCGAGAGCGCCAATGCAATCGTGGACGTTACGCGGTATATCATGGACCTCGTCCGCGGCATGCTCCAACGTCTGCATCCCGAAACCCTCGACAGTCTCGGCCTCGAGGACGCGCTGCAGGAGCTCGTGAAGGTGTGGCGCCAGCGCAATCCGGATGTCGCCTGCAATCTCGACATCGCAACCCCCCTCGATGGCCTCGGCGATTCCCTGAATATCACCGCCTACCGCGTGGTGCAGGAGGCATTGACCAATGTCGCGCGGCACGCCAAGGCACACCGTGTTGACGTGCGCATCCGGCGCACCGCGAAGCTCCACGTGGAGGTGCAGGACGACGGCATGGGGATGCACGCCGACACACCGGGTCGCGGTTTCGGACTCGCCGGCATGCGCGAGCGCGTGGAGGCCTTGGGCGGGACGGTTCGGCTGGGCAGCAGCCGCGGTCGCGGCGTCGCGCTGCAAATCGAGCTGCCCCTGGCTGCGTCAGGGGCCACCGCCTGACATGGCAACGAAAGACATCCGCGTACTGCTTGCGGACGATCACGCCGTCGTGCGCGCTGGATTTCGGCGCCTGCTGGAGCAGACGCCCAGCATCCACGTCGTCGCGGAGGTGGCGAACGGCGACGAAGCGTATCGCAGCTACGGCGAATGGGAGCCCAACGTCACCGTAATGGACCTCTCGATGCCCGGGATGGGCGGCCTCGAATCGATCCGCCGTATCGTCGCGCGGTACCCTTCCGCGCGGATCCTGGTCTTCAGCATGCACGAGACCGCCGCTTTCGCGCAGCAGGCCATGCGCGCCGGCGCGTGGGGCTATGTGAGCAAAGCGAGCGCGGCGGAAGTGCTGGTGCGAGCGGTGCAGGAAGTGGCAGCAGGACACGCGTACTTCAGTCCGGACATGGCGCAGAAGATCGCCCTCGACAGCGTGGCAGGCCAACGGGATCCCTTGAGCGGACTCACCACGCGGGAATTCGAGATCTTCCGTCTGCTTGCAGGCGGCAGAACGACCGACGAGATCGCCTCGGCGCTCTTCGTGAGCGCCAAGACGGTCAGCAACCACACCACCCAGATCAAGCAGAAGCTCGGCATCTCGACTTCAGTCGATCTGCATCGCCTCGCGCTCCGGCACGGCCTCGTCAACGAATAGCGCATTCGCCAGGACGGGAAGCTTTCCCCGCGCGCGCCGTGATTTTCTCCCGTGAAGGGGTGATCGGCCGGCGCTAGATTGACACGGAGTGGCCGCAGGAACCGTCGAGCCGATTCCATCCCTTTTCTCGACGGCATGCGCTGCGCCGCACGGAGCGTTCCGTGGATTCGCGACTTGCGCTGTTGCTCCAACTGCTGACGGCTCCCATCGGCGTCGCCGTCGTTCTCCTGCTCCTGGTCGGCTTGATTCTTCACGTCCTGGCGGAGGGCCACGCCGACCGATAAGCCCGCGCGGAACGATCGGGAACACTCGTCAGGAATTATTCCCGGGTGAGGGGGAAGTGCCATCTGCTAGATTACGTCGGCCCGATATTCTGGCGCCTAGCACTATCAAAATCGAAGCTGTGCGGCAGCGACTTGCTGCAAGCACACGCGAGATCGAAAACAAGATCAGGGAGACTGCATGCGTCCGCTCGCCTTCCCCTTTCACCGCTTCGCCCTCAGCCTTGCGTGCGCCGCCGCGCTCGCGTCTTCCCCGATGACGGCCGCAGCGGCGGATGAGCAGCGGAACCTCGAGGCACCACAGGTGGACGTCGTAGGCACGACCCCTGTTCCGGGACTCGGATCGCCGAAGAACGAAGTGCCGGCGAACGTACAGATCCTCACGCCGAAGGACATTCAGCAGCAACGGCCCCTCGATCTGCCCGATCTGCTCGATGCGACGACGCAGAGCGTGAACGTCAACAACTTCCAGGGCAACCCGTATCAGCCGCAGGTCAACTACCGAGGTTTCGGTGCGTCGCCGCTGCTCGGTGAGCCTGTTGGTCTCTCGGTTTTCCAGGACGGCGTGCGCGTGAACGAGCCGTTCGGAGACGTCGTGCAGTGGGATCTCATTCCCACCGGTGCGCTCGCGACCGTCGATGTGATTCCAGGCTCGAATCCGCTCTTCGGACTCAACACCCTCGGCGGCGCATTGGCGATGCGTACGAAGTCGGGAGCCTTCTTCCCCAACACTGGGCTGCAGGCCTATGGTGGCTCCTGGGGCCGTTACGCCGTCCAGGGCGAACATGGCGGCTACCTGGACAACGGGATCGACCATTACTTTTTCGGCAACTTCTTCGACGAGAACGGCTGGCGCGATTTCTCGCCCAGCCAGGTCAGCCAGGTCTTCGGTAAAGTCGGGTGGCAAGGGAACGGAACCGACATCGATCTTTCCGTCACCCGCGTGCACAGCAATCTGATCGGCAACGGCGTGACCCCGCAATCGTTCCTGGATCAGAGTTGGAGCAGCATCTTCACGCGCCCCGATCAAACCGTGAACAGCATGTGGCTGACGAACCTCACTGCCAGCCACTGGCTGGACGACAACAAGCTGCTGTCGGGCCAAGCTTACTACCGCAGCATGGTGCGTCAGACGGCGAATGGTGACATCAACAACGAGTTCGAAAACAACCCCAATGCGAACGGAGCGTTCGGCGCCAATGGGGGGCTCGGCGTCAATGTCGATACCGCCGCGAACAACGTGACGAACACGAGCACGCGTGGCTTGGGGGGCGCCCTGCTCTTCACCTTGGTTCATAGCAACAACGACTTCAAGGCCGGCGCCAGCTACGACCAAGCCAACAGCGGCTTCTACCAGAGCACCGCGTTAGGCGTCTTCGACCCCACCCGACAACCCATCTCGACCAGCTTTCCCGATGTCCAGGCCAGCCTGACGGGATCGACCAAGACCTGGAGCCTGCTTGCCACGGATACCTTTCGGTTCAATGGGCTCGTGGATGGCTTGGCCGCCACGGTGTCCGGACGCTACAACCATTCGGAAGTGGAGACGATAGACCGACTCAACCCGGTACCCCCCAACCTGAACGGCAACTTCACCTACACCAAGTTCAATCCCGCAGCCGGCCTGACCTACTCGCCCTTCGAAACCCTGAACTTCTTCGGCGGATGGAGCCAGGGGAACCGGGTGCCAACACCGATCGAGCTGGGCTGTGCCGATCCCCTGAATCCCTGCACCCTTCCGGCGGGACTTGCATCCGATCCGTTCCTCCAGCAAGTGACCGCACAGACCTGGGAAATCGGTGCGCGCGGTCTGCTGACGAGCGAGATAACAGGCGGCATAAACTGGAACCTCGCATTCTTCAATACCAACAACAAGGACGACATTCTTTTCGTCGGCACCAGCACCAGCGCGGGCTTCTTCACCAACTACGGCGAGACGCGCCGCCGCGGCATCGAGCTGGGATTCAACGGCAATACGCCGCGGCTCAACTGGTTCATCAATTTCGCCTACATCGACGCGACCTTCCAGTCGGACGCGTGCCTAACGTCCGAGAACAACAGCACCCGCGGCACCTCTCCGCGGTGTACGAGCGCAACCGGTGCAGGCGATGACCTCATCCTCGTCCAGAGCGGAGACCGCATTCCAGGCATCCCCCAATTCCAGGGACGCGCCTTCGCCGAGTATCGCGTGCTCGAGAATCTCTGGATCGGCGGCAACGTCGCGGTCTTTTCCGATCAGTACGTGCGCGGCAACGAGAACAACCAGACACAGCAAGGCTCCTTCAGCGATATCACGGGCAACACGCGCACCTTCCTCGGCGCCGGCACCGCCGGCGGCTATGCCGTCGTGAACGTGAACGCGCGTTATCAGCCCGATCCCCGTTGGGAAATATTCGCGCGCATCAACAATCTGTTCGACCGCAATTTTTACTCGGGCGGCATCATGGCGGAAAACCCCTTCAACGCCGCCGGCGTCTTTCAGACGAATACCAACGATTGGTCGCGTCAGACCTTTTTTGCGCCGGGAGCACCGTTGGGCGCGTGGATCGGCATACGTTTCCTGCTGGAGCGTCCACCGCGTCAGTAACCTGCTGACGGGAAGTTTTCCCGCGGGATTCCGCGGCGGCCTCCCTGTTCTGATCGCGGTCCTCACTCCTAGCATCCAAATGGAAGTCGCAACCCAGCGATTTCCATTTTTTTCACAGGAGGACCAAATGATGATTCGCAGAATCGCCATGATGCTCGCCGTCGCATTCACCACGTTCGGCACGGCTCAGGCCGCCGACGCGCCGAAGAGTCCCACTGCAGAAAAGGGCCGCGACTAGACCCAGATCGATACCAACAAGGACGGCTACATCCAGCCCGAGGAAATGGAAAAATGGCTGGCGGCAAATCCATGCCCGGGCAAGAAATGATCGCTTGATTGGAGCGCGCCGCACTCCTGTGCGCGATGCATGTTCTCCCAGGGGCTGGAAATCCCGCTTGGGGTGGGGGCATCTTCGAAATGAATGCGTGCGCACGGCGGTGCCATACCGGTTGTGCGCGCACCCGCCAGCTTTTTTGCTGCGCTGCACCGCCCACCCGACGACCCGAACGCCATTAGGAACTCGGGAATTCATCCAAGCCGTCTGTTTGCACCGCAACAAGAGATGGTGTAAGTTTCCTAACTCGAGCTCGACCTTCCCGCGCCCAGCAGCCTTTTTCGCCGAGGCTCTTCCAGCACTGCCTCTCAGTTTTGTCCAAGGAGAACGACCATATGTTGCGACTCGCAATCCCCCTCATCTGCGCGGCCGGTACTTTCGCGCTCCTCTCATCCGCGCACGGTGCCGATACCAAGGGCTTCCATCCCAAAGCCGGATTGGAGAAGTGCATGAAGGCCACCCTTGCCACAAAATCCGGTCAGATTGTCAAGCTCGAGGCCAAGACCGAGAAAGGCGTCCCGGTGTACGAGTTCGATATCGTCGGGGCCGACGGCAAGGCGTGGGACATCGAGTGCAATGCGAACACCGCGAAGATCACCGAGATCGAACAGGAGGTCGCAAACGCCGACGACCCGCTGTTCAAGGCAAAGCTCAAAGTGGGCGAAGCCGATGCGCGCAAGACCGCGCTCGACAAGTATCCGGGCGAGATCGTAGAAACGGAATACGAGATCGAATCCGATGGCGCCGCGTCCTACGAGTTCGACATCAAGACCAAGGACGGGAAGGAGTGGAAGGTGGAGGTCGATGCGACCACAGGAAAGATTGTCGAGGCGAACCCTGAGTACTACCAGATCGGCAAGGAATAGCCTGATTGCGGCGGGCGTTGCCGAAGCGGTCGCGCCCCACATTTTGTGGTAGTGACCTCCGCTGCTGACAAGCAGCGTGGAGGCCTTTCATTTCTGGGACTCTCCGATCGCCCCCGCGGTCACTGGGAAGGGTTCACTGCGCTTCGCGTCCGTCGTCCCATCATGCTCGCCCTGCTATCACTCTTCGCACTTCTCACCGCACCCGGGTTCACCCGTCCCTGCGGCTTCAGGATGGGCCATGTGTTAGTCTTAGTCCGTGAGGTCGCGACCCTGAGGCGTTGATGGGGGCAACCCGGCGGAGACCTTAGCGTCGGGGGCGTCGTTTCAGACCCTCCAGATGTGCTGAAGCACGGTGTCGCGTTTCTCACGGGACGCGGAATGACCACACCGATTTACCATTGGACGGAGGCGGAAAAAGGCGGCGCCAGTGCCTGCCTCGAAAGGGTCCTGTCGAGCCCTATCTTTTGCCATTCACAACGCCAGCAGCAGTTCCTACGCTATGTCGTCACTGAAACTATTGCCGGTCGCGCTGACCTTCTCAAGGGCTACACGATAGGGATCGAGGTCTTCGACCGCGATCCCAACTTCGATGCGACCATCGATTCCATCGTGCGCGTCGAAGCGGCGCGCTTGCGACACAAACTACGGGAATACTACGACGGCGAAGGCCGTACTGATCCCGTTCGCTTCGAGCTTCCAAAAGGCGCTTACGCGGTCCGCGTCGAATGGCAAGAGGGGCGGAGCCCTCAAGCTTTGCTGCCGATGCGCAAGCCTGCCTTTCATTTCGCAGGCACGTCGGCTGTCGCGGCTGGCTTGCGCATCGCTGCCCACCCCGTACCTCCAATCGAGGACAAGCCGTCGCTTGCGGTACTGCCATTTGCCAACATGAGCAGCGATTCGGAGCAGGAGTATTTCGCGGATGGCATCACCGATGATCTGATCACGGAGTTATCGAAGCTGTCCGCGCTGTTCGTGATAGCCCGCCACTCCGTGTTCGTCTACAAGGGTGTCAACAAGCGGGTGCAAGACATCGGTCACGAGTTGGGCGTGCGCTACCTTCTGGAGGGCAGCGTCCGGCGCGCCGCCGATTACGTGCGCGTCACGGCGCAGCTCATCGATTCCCTGTCGGGCGCACATCTATGGGCGGAGCGCTATGACCGGGAGCTCAAGGACATCTTCGCTGTGCAGGACGACGTGACGCGCCGCATCGTCGACGCCCTGGAGCTGAGACTTACGAGCAATGAACGCAGACGGCTCCTTAGGATCGGCACTGACAAGCTTGAGGCCTATGACCTCTGCCGGAGAGGCAACGCAGCGTACGCAGTTTGGACGCCGGAGGCAGTGGATCGGTCAGAGGCGTTCTACGAACAAGCGATATCCATCGACCCCGGCTATGCGGAGCCACACGCACGGCTCGCACGTGTGCACACGTACCGGTGGACTACCGGGCTGAGGATGCGCCGCGAAGAATCGCTGGATGCCGCGCTCCGCCATGCTCGGAAAGCGGTTGAGTTGGAAGAGGATCTTTCCCTTGCCCACGGCATGCTGAGTTGGGTGTGCGTGTGGAGCGGATTGCACGACGAAGCCGTACCAGCCGCCAGGCGAGCTGTGGAACTCGACCCGGGCAGCGCAGATGCGCACTACTGGCTCGGCGTGAGCCTCTCCTGTAGCGGATTCACGGACGAGGCAGACGTTATGCTCGGGCAAGCCATGCGCTTCAACCCTTTTTGCCCGGTCTACTATCTCTGGGCTCGGGCCCAGAATTATCTCTTCATGATGCGCTACCCGGAGGCGATCGACTTTGCGGAACGGGCCGTAAGCAGTGGCCCCGCGTTTCCCGGTGCCTACGTTGCCTTGGCCGCCAGTTACTCGCTCGGGGGTCGCCTTAATGCGGCGAAGCGGACCGCGATGGAAGTCATGCGCTTGCGCCCAAACTACGGCGCCATGCGCCAAGCACTCGGAATAGCGTTCAAGGGCGAACTCGGTGAGTTGTACGACCGCGGTCTGGTTCTCGCGGGATTGTAAGCTCAATCATGGAACGAGACATCCGACGTTGAGAACGCGCATAGCTTGTTCGAACTCGGCATTGCACAGCATATCTTCGGTGAACTCTCCGTAATAGGCCAACTCCTTAGACAGCAGGATAGGGAGCATTCGCGTCGGAAGGGCGCTCCACGTATAAGCGAATCTCATTTCTGCGCGATCACGCCGATCTGCCTGAGCAGCGCCAACTGGTCGAAGTAGGCGGTCTCCAACACGATCTTACCGTCCTTCCATTCGTAAATACTGGCACCCGGAACCGCGAAGGACTTACCGGTCGGTTTCACCCCTGCCAGCGGTCCACTCGGGAACGGCTGCGTCCACGTGCCCTTGATCACCCATTGACTTGCGATCATTCGATCGCCCACTGGATTCGCACTTACGCTCTCGACCTTGAAGTCGGGTATGCCAGCAAACAGGCCCTGCAACCAGCTGGTGAACGCCGGGCCGGACATCCGCCCCGCTCCGGGGTCGACGTAAGTTCCGTTTGGCTGGAAGTAGGCTGCGATACTTGACACGTCATGACGGTTCCATGCCGCCTTGTAGCCTTCAAAGGTTTTCATCATGGCGCTCTTGTTGTCCGCACCAGCAGACGGCGAAGATCTCGTGGTCGTACAAGCATTGAGAACCAGAACGCCCGCCGCAAGCATGGGCAACAAACTGTTCACGAACATGAAAATGCTTTTCATCGCAGTCGCCTCCTGGGTTGAATGCTGAAAGTATGGTCGGGCGATCGCTGGGCTGGTAGTTTCTAACGGTAACTAACAGGGAGTGACGGGCTCGGAGCGAGTAGCGCTGCGCCCGCGGGTCCGCCGACAATAAAAAGGGCTGCCCGAGGGCAGCCCTTTTCGTGAAACTGTGAAGCTTAGCGGTTCGCGATGTACATCGTGACTTCGAAGCCAAAGCGAAGGTCGGTAAACTCGGGTTTGGTCCAGGCCATGATTTCCTCCTAAGGGGTTGAGTGCTTCAACAAACTAGACGTTTTACACGATTGCAGTATGGTCGAGGCGCTTGCCAAGGTACAGGGGAAAAGCCGTAATGAGGGCTCATGATTTTCATTAGATTCCCTTGGGCTGACGGGAGCCCCCTCAGGCCTCCATCAGGCCGTTCCGGATGGCGATGATCGCAAGCTCCGCCTGGTTCGAGGCGTCCAGCTTCTGCTTGATGTTGTAAAGGTGGGTCCCCACGGTGCGCGGCGACAGATGCAGCACCTCCGCGATCTCCAGCACGGATTCGCCGCGGGCGAGCGCCAGAAATACCTTGAATTCCTTGTCGGACAGGACTTCGACCGGGTTGCGATCGCCCGAGAGCTGCTGCACCGCCATCTGCTGGGCTAGGGCCGGCTCGATGAAGGTCTTGCGCTGGTAGACCTGCCGGATCGCCTGAATCAACTCCTCCGCCGCGCTGCGCTTGGAAAGATAGCCGAGCGCCCCGGCCTTGAGCGCCCGCTTCGGGTGCATCGTATCTTCGTGGGCGGACAGGATCAGCACGCGGGCGTCTACATCCTTGGCGAGCAGCCGGCTCACCGCCTCGAGCCCGCCGATCCCCGGCATCGAGATGTCGAGCACGAGGACGTCGGGCTTCACCTCGAAATAGCGCTTGAGCGCTTCTTCACCGCTCTCCGCCTCCGCCACCACCTTCATGTCCGGGCTGCCCTCGAGCAGCAGGCGAAAGCCCATGCGCACCACCGCGTGATCGTCCGCCAGCATGACCCGGATCTGCCCGCCCGCACTCATGTTTCCACTCCCTCCCCGACGCGTGCCGTCGCGGTCACCGGAATCCTCACCTTGACCCGTACCCCTTTGCCCGGATCGCTGTCGATCACGAAGCTGCCGTGCAGCGCCTCGACCCGCTCGCGCATGCCAAGAATGCCGAAGCGCGGCGACGCGTCCGCGTCGAGGCTCGCGACGCTCATGCCCTTGCCGTCGTCGCGCACCTCGATTTCGATCCGATCCCCTTCCGCGTCGACGGCGCGTGTGACCAACACATCCGCGCGCGTTCCCCCCGCGTGCCGCAGGACGTTGGTCAGGCACTCCTGCACGATGCGATAGGCGTTGATGTTGAGGGCTTCGCCCAAACGGTCAAGCTCGCCCCGGGTCTCCAGCCGGAACGCTATCTCAGGATGCTGGGCCTGCAAAGCTGAAATCGATTCTTCCAGCGTCTCCCGCAAGCCGAGGTTGTCGAGCGCGCTGGGGCGAAGCTGGCGCACGATCCCGTGCATCGAATCGTACAGCCTGCCGGCAACCTGGACGATCATCTTGCTGCTCGCGTGAATCTCGGGCGCGCTCTCCTGGGTGCGGTTGGCGATCGAGGCACCGATGGTCCGGATCGCCGTCACGCACTGCCCGAGCTCGTCGTGCAGCTCGCGCGCGAGGCTGCGCCGTTCCTCCTCCACGTGCTTCTGGATGAGCTGAGTGAGCTGGCGGTTCTGCTGCAGCTGCCGCTCCGTTTCCATGGCGCGCTTGTGTTCGGTGATGTCGCGCAGGGCGACGATGCTGCCGATCACCTGGTCGGTCTGGGGATCGACAAGGGGAGCCGCCGAGAGCGCCACGTCCAGCACCCGCCCGTCCCTGGCGCGGCGCTGCGTTTCCTGATTCTCGACGACGCTGCGGGCGGCGACCGTTTCGAGCTTGCGCGCGATCTCTTCGGTGCGTTCAGGAGGGGTGAGCACCGTCGCCGACTGACCCATGATCTCGTCCGCCCGGTAACCGAAGAGGCGCTCCGCCGCCGGGTTCCAGAACGTGATCCGACCATCGAGATCCTGGATCATGATCGCGTCGGAGGACTGCTTCGCGACAAGGGCAAGCCGCCGGTTCTCTTCGACGCTCTCCTGCAGCGCCTGCGCCATACGGTTGAAGGTGTGGCTGATGGACGAAAACTCGGGCGCGCGAAACGCCGGCAGCCGGGTCTCGAAGCGCCCCTGCTCCATTCCGGAAAGTCCGGCGAGCACGGTCCGCAACGGCCGCAGGCTGCGCCCGATGAGCCAGAAGAGAAGCAGCATCAGCAATGCGACAAAGCCCGCTGCCACTATCAGCAGCACGGTCAGGTCGTCCCAGGCGTCGAGCACGGCGCGGGAGGCATCCGGCACGATCTTCAGCGTTGCGCCCGGGAGGATCACCCTGACCGTTTCCACCTTCGGTCGGACGAGGCGCGCGAACCACTCCGGCGCAGACCGCCCCGTCTTGTAGCTCGACTGCGGGGATTGATAGACCACCTCGCCCAGCGCGTCCTCTAGCACGATGTCGTGAGCACGCACGCGGCCGAGATTCTTGAGGAAGGACAGGAGGAACTCCCGCTGGGTGCCGGCGGACGGATAGAACTGCCCCGCGTAGACGACCGCCGACATGAGCTGAACCGTGATCTTCGTGCCGGCCACGATTTCCTCGCGGATCGAGCGTCGCGTGTCGTCGATGATGAGTGCGCCCGCAGCGAGCAGGAACGCAATCATCAGCGCGGCGATGACGAGGTTGATGCGCAGGCGCAGGCTCATCGCGATCGCTTAGGCACCCAGGCGGCGCGCGAAGTCCGCCAGCGCCTGCACCAGCGCCGCGGCGAGATTCGGATTGAATGCAAGGTGACCGGCGTTCTCCACCATTCTCAGATCCGCCTCCAGCCAGCGCGAGGCGAGCGTCGCCGCCGTCGTCGGCGGGCAGACCATATCCATACGCCCCTGCACGATGATCGCGGGAAGCGCCAGAATCGGCAGCATTCGCGTGAGGATCGGCTGCTGATCCAGGAAGCAGCGGTGCATGAGGTAGTGGATCTGCACGCGCACCCGGGCGAGCACGGCTTCATCGTCAGGTGCGGACGCGGAAGCAGGGGCCTCGCCGAGGGCCATGACAGCCGATTCGTAAGCGCTCCACGCCCGCGCCGCCCTGAGCGCCTGCGCCGGGCGAACCTCCACGAGCTGGCGATCGCAGGCTTCCAGCAAACCCTCCCCCTCCCGCGCATCGAGGTCGACCGCGAGCCGCCCCCAGGCTTCCGGCACAAACCGGCGCAGTCCATAAAGAAACCATTCGACCTCGTCCTGAGTGGCGAGAAACACACCGCGCAGCACGAGCCCGAGGACCGCGTGACGATGATTCTGGGCGTACGCTAGCGCCAGCGTCGAACCCCAGGAGCCTCCGAACAGGAGCCAGCGTTCCACTGCGGCCTGGTTGCGCAGCTTCTCCATGTCGCCGATCAAATCCCAGATAGTGTTGAAACGAGTTGCCCCAAGGGGTGCCGACCGGCCGCAGCCGCGCTGATCGAAGAGGATGATCCGGTAACGCTCGGGATCGAAGAATCGGCGGTGCGTCGGCGTGCAGCTGCCGCCCGGACCGCCGTGACAAAATACCACCGGTATGCCGTCCAGGTTGCCAGACTGCTCCCAATAGATGAAATGATCTGCGCCAACGTCCAGCATGCCGGTGGCGAACGGCTCGATCGGTGGAAACAGGACTTCGCTCATCGGCTGAGCTCTTCGCGCTCGAGTTCCGTATAGACGTGCTGCAGGTTGAGGGGATGGATATCGGCGTAGAGCGCCCAGTCCCGGAACCGGGGCACGTCCGCTCGCGGATCCTTCAGAAGATCCATGATGCTGACCCCTTTTTCGTAATTTTCTTCCGTGACGGCAACCAGCGCCGTCAGGTAATCATACGTCTCCGTGATCCGGCGCGGGTTCGCAATCGGCCCGCGGCCCGGCACGACGACGCGCGCCGGAATCCCGCGCAGCTCACCGAGGGCAGCGATCCAACCCTTCACCTGCGCTTCATGGGTGTAAGGAATCCGGTCGAGATAGACGAGATCGGAGGCGAAGAGCACTCCGCTTTTCACGTCGAACACGGAGAGGTCGCCTTCCGTGTGACCCCAGCCGAAATGGTACAGCTCGATCAGGCGCCCGCCCGCCGTGCGCGGACCGTTGTCGGTGATGGACACGGTCGGAATCACGATCTCGGTCCCTGCCATCGCGGGCTTGCCAAGGACGGATTCGACATTCGCGAAGCAGAACTCGCAGCGCGCCTTCATCGCCTCGATCGTTTCCTTGCGCGCGAGGATGGATGCACCCGTTTCCTTGAATGCGCTGTTGCCGAGGACGTTCTCGGGATGGGGATGGGTGTTGATGATGAGCGCGATCGGCTTCTCGGTCACCGTCCTGATCGCCGCGAGGATTGCGCGACCGTGGACGACGTTGATGCCGGTGTCGATGACGATGACGCCGGAAGGGCCAACGATGAAGCCGCTGTTGATCACGTTGCCGCGGTTCGTGGGAGAGATCTCCTCCTGCGCACCGAGAAACGCATAGACGTTCAGGCGCCACGCGCCGGGGCTCGAGCACAAATTCCTCGTCGGCCCAGGCACCTGCAACTCCGCCCAGGAAGAACAGAAACACGGCAACCGCCGCGAATCGACTCCGCATGGAGGAACATTAGCGCAAAACCGGACGGTTCTGCGCGGTCTGCGCTTTATTCCTTGGTGAGACGGAAGGCGATCGGCACCAACACCGAGAAGTCACGATAGCGCAGGCCCTCCGGCGGCTTGGGCAAGGGTTGCGCGTCCTTCACCATTTCGAGGGCCTGCTCATCGAGGACTTCGTGACCACTCGACTTCTTGAGCGCCGTCGAGACGAGCCTTTGTCCCGAGTCGAACCTAAGCGCGACGGTCGCGGTGCCCTGCCAGCCGCGCATCTGAGCCACCCGCGGATAGCGCTGGTAGCGGCCGATCGCATCGGACAACGCGCGGCCATACCCGGCAAGGAGATCGGGGTCGGGAGGCGCGAATTCCGTCTCGCGGACCGGAGCTGAGGATGACGCCGGCGCGACCGGAACCGAAAACTGGGACGGCGCTTCCGGTGCGGCCGTCAACACTTCTGGCAGTGGTGAGGCAGGAGCAACAGCGGTGGGCGCCGGCTGCCGCACCGACAACTCGGGTACTACCTTCGGGACTTTCTGGCGCGGCCGCTCGGGTGCGGGCACCGGCAGCCGTTTCACTTCCGGCTGCGGCGCGGCCGCCTTCGGCAGTTCCGCCGCCGCCCGCTCCTCGCGGGGCGGGTTCAGGATCTCGACCTGCAAGGGAGGTGGCTGGTCGTTCTTCAGCGGACGCAGCTGTGGAAACAGCGTCAACACCGTTGCGTGAATGGCGAGCGATACCAGAATCGCCGAAGCGAGCGGGCGTTCTCGGAACCACTCGAGGGCATCGGGAAGCATGTTGTACCAGGTGGAAGACGACGCGATGCGAGAGCGTAGTGCAAGCTCCGCGGCAACGGCAAATCCGCCCGCCAAACTCATGAAAATCATGAGGGTCGATTGCGGATTTTCCCGGCAGTTGCGGCGAACGCCCTCTTCGACAATGCAGTCGAAGCTTATGAATTCGGTTGCAGCAGCTCCAGGCTCAAGCCGGGAAACCAAAGGCCGGGTTCGGAAGCTTTCAACATCGACAACCTGACCATGAAGGAGCATACAATGGCTTGGACCAAACCTGAGTTCACCGATCTGCGCTTCGGCTTCGAAGTGACCATGTACATCGCTAATCGCTAAGGCGAAAAGATCGCAAAGGGGCCCGGGCAACCGGCTCCATGTATTCGGCCGGCCCGGGAATTCCCCGGGCCGGTTTGCTACTGAGAAACCGTTTCTCAACCGAGGAAAGCAGACGATGCGTATCCGGGTGCTGGGCAGTGCGGCGGGCGGCGGGTTCCCCCAGTGGAACTGCAACTGCCGCAATTGCGACGGCGTACGCTCCGGAGCCGTCCACGCTCTGCCGCGAACCCAGTCGTCGATCGCCGTCACCGTCGACAGCGTCAACTGGGTGCTGTTCAACGCCTCGCCCGATATTCTCCAGCAGCTGAAAGAGAACCCGGAACTGCAGCCTGCGCGGTCGCTGCGTGATACCGGCATCAAAGCCGTGATCCTGATCGATGCGCAGATCGACCACACCACGGGGTTGCTCATGCTGCGCGAGGGACGCGAGCCTCTCCCGCTCTACTGCACCAACATGGTCCATGAGGACCTCACCACCGGGAACCCGCTGCTTCGCATCCTCGGCCACTACTGCGGCGTGGAATGGCATCGCATCGGGACCTCGGATGCGCAGTTCACGATCCCCGGCATCGAAGGACTCGAGTTCCGGGCGATGCCGCTCAAGAGCGCTGCGCCGCCGTATTCGCCGCATCGCAACGATCCGCATCCGGGCGACAACATCGGTGTGCGTATTACCGATACGAATACGGGAGCCTCCGTGTTCTACGCGCCGGGCCTGGGCGAAGTCGAGCCGCACGTGGAGGCGGCCATGCAGGGCACGAACTGCGTCATGGTCGACGGCACCTTCTGGACCGACGACGAGATGGTGCGCCTCGGCATTTCGGAAAAACGCGCGCGCGAAATCGGGCACCTGCCCCAATCCGGCGCGGGTGGCATGATCGAGTGGATGGATCGTTTCGCGAAACCGCGCAAGATTCTGATCCACATCAACAACACCAATCCGATCCTGAACGACGATTCGATCGAGCGCGAGGAACTCGCTGCCCACGGCATCGAGATCGCGTTCGACGGCATGGACATACGCATCTGAGGAGGCATCAATGGGAGTGAGCGAGAATCTGCCCTGGAGCCGCGAGGAGTTCGAGCAGCAACTGCGTGGCAAGGGCAAGGGCTATCACATCTATCACCCGTTCCACATCGCGATGAACAGCGGAAAGTGCACGAAGGAACAGGTGCAAGGCTGGGTATACAACCGCTTCTACTACCAGATCAGCATCCCCATCAAGGACGCTGCGGTGCTGTCCAACATGCCCGACCGGGACCATCGGCGCCAGTGGATCCAGCGCATCATCGATCACGATGGAACGCAAGGCGATGAAGGCGGAATCGAAGCCTGGCTGCGCCTGGGCGAGGCATGCGAACTCAAGCGCGAGGACATCACCTCCCTCAAGCACGTTATCCCGGGCGTGCGCTTTGCCGTGGACGCGTACGTGCACTTCGCCCGCACGCGCCCGTGGCAGGAAGCCGTGTGCTCTTCGCTTACGGAGCTCTTCGCGCCGGAAATTCACCAGAAGCGGCTCGACAATTGGCCGCGGGACTACCCCTGGATCGACCCGGAGGGCTACGCTTATTTTCGCAAGCGACTGTCGGAAGCGCGCCGCGATGTGGAGCACGGCCTGCGGGTCACCCTCGATCACTTCAAGACTCGGGAGCAGCAGGAGCAGGCTCTCGACATCCTGCAGTTCAAGCTCGACGTGCTGTGGAGCATGCTCGATGCGATGCTGGTCAACCTCGGCATCGGGGACGGTAAGTGACCGAACGCCTGAACCTGACCGACGACACGGTGCTCGATCTCGCGCGCTACTTCCGCTTCCAGTGGGAACCCGCGCAGGAGGGGTACGTGCTCCTGTATCCGGAAGGGATGGTGAAGCTTTCGGGCAGCGCGGGCGAGATCCTGAAACGCGTTCCCGGCGGTGCGAGCGTGAAATCGATCGTCGAAGATCTTGAAAAGGCATTCCCGGGCGCCGATCTGCGCAGTGACGTAATGGGATTCCTGGAGGTGGCATATGGAAACGGCTGGATCCGGGTCAAGCAGGACTAAGGTCAGCAACCCTCTCTGGCTGCTGGCGGAGGTCACGTACAAGTGCCCCCTGCACTGCGTGTTCTGTTACAACCCGACCGACTACACAACCTTCGGCGCGGAGCTGTCCACCGATGAATGGCTGAAGGTGTTGCGCGAATCGCGGGAGATCGGCGCCACCCAGCTCGGTTTCTCCGGCGGTGAACCGCTCATGCGCGACGACCTCGAGATCATGATTGCCGAAGCGCGCAAGCTCGGTTACTACTCGAACCTCATCACCTCAGGGGTCGGGCTCACGGAAAAACGCATCGCCGCGTTCAAGGAAGGGGGGCTCGATCACATCCAGCTCTCGTTCCAGGATTCGACGCGGGAGATGAACGACTTCCTGTCGAGCACGAAAACCTTCGAGCTCAAGTCGAAGGTCGCGAAGCTGATTCAGCAGTACGACTACCCAATGGTGCTCAACGTCGTGCTGCACCGGATGAACATCGACCACACGCTGCAGATCCTCGAGATGGCCGAAGCCATGGGCGCGGAATACGTCGAGCTTGCCAACACCCAGTATTACGGCTGGGCGCTGGTGAACCGCGACCGGCTGTTGCCCACCCGCGAGCAGCTCCGGCGCGCCGAAGAGGTGACGAACGAGTTCCGCGCGCGCGTCGGCAAAAAGATGAAGATCTATTTCGTCGTGCCCGACTACCATGCGGACCGGCCGAAGGCGTGCATGAACGGCTGGGGTTCCGTGTTCATCACCGTGCAAGCGGACGGCACGGTGCTGCCATGCCACGAGGCACGCATGCTCCCGGGCCTCACGTTCCCGAATGCGCGGGACCACGACATGCGATGGATCTGGTACGACTCGCCGGGCTTCAATGCCTACCGCGGCGACGGATGGATGAAGGAACCCTGCCGCACCTGTCCGGAGAAGGTCAAGGATTTCGGCGGCTGCCGCTGCCAGGCGTTCATGCTGACCGGGGATGCGACCAACGCCGACCCGGTCTGCTCTCTCTCGCCGCACCACCACATCGTCACCGACGCGGTGGAGAAGGCGGAGCAGCCAGACCGCAAGACGATCACCGTGCACCCGATCGTGTTCCGCGACGACAAGAGCTCGCGCGAGCTCAGCCGGAAAGCCAAGCCCACTGCAACGGCGGAAGTCTGATCCAGGCGTGGTCCGTGTGGAGCGCGCCGCGGAACTCACGCCTTCGCGCGGAGTCGGTTAAACTCGGAAACTCGATCAGCCGACTCCTGTTCCTTCCCCGAGCACCAGTCCCCGCCATGATGCGCGACGCCCCCGATCTCGCGAAGTCCCTCGCGGTCCACGCCGACGGGCTGACCAAACGCTACGGCGATACGGCGGCCGTCGAACAACTCGACCTCGACATCCCGGCCGGCGAATTCTTCGGACTGCTTGGGCCAAACGGCTCCGGCAAGACCACCACCATCCATATGCTCTCGACGCTGGTGCGGCCGACCTCCGGCCGGGCGCTGGTCGCGGGCCACGACGTGGCGCGCAGCGGCGTCAAGGTGCGCGGCGCAATCGGCGTCGTGTTCCAGGATTCCGCCCTCGATCGAACGCTGTCCGTCTGGGAGAACCTGCGTTTCGCCGGCATGCTCGCGGGGATGCGGGGATCGCTGATCAGGAAACGCGCCGACGAATTGCTCGATCTTTTCGGCCTCGGCGATCAACGCAACAAACCGGTCGCTGCGCTCTCCGGCGGCATGCGGCGGGCGGTGGACATCGCCCGTGGCGTCATCCATCAGCCGCAGATATTGTTTCTCGACGAACCCACGATCGGTCTTGACCTGCCGAACCGCAAGAAGATCTGGCGTTTCATCGAGCGTCTGCGCGCGCAGACCGGCATGACGGTGCTCCTCACGACGCACTATCTCGAAGAGGCCGCGAACTGCAACCGCGTCGCGTTTATCAAGAAAGGGCGCATCGTGAAAAGCGGCGCACCGCAGGAATTGATCGACGGCCTCGCCAATCACGTGATCGAGATCGAAGGCGAGCGTCTTGCCGACATCGTGAACGAGCTGAGAGTCGATCTTGGAGAACCGGTGCTCGAAGACGAGCGCGCGAGCTTCCGTTTCCACGGCTCGACCGCTGAGCTTACCGCCCTGCAAGCCAAATACGCTAGCCAGGTGAGCGGATTGCGCGTTCGGCGCCCGAACCTGAACGACGTATTCCTGTGGGTGAGCGAGACCGACGCACTCTCCCGCCACGCGGGGCAAACCGGCATGGAAGCAGCGCAGTGAACGTACCCGAGCGATCCCTGTACATGACCGTGCTGATGACGCCGGACATGGCGAACTTTTCCGGCAACGTCCACGGTGGCGCGCTGCTCAAGCTGCTCGATCAGGTCGCCTACGCTTGTGCGTCGCGTTACAGCAAGAGCTATGTCGTGACCGTGTCCCTCGATCAGGTCTACTTCCGTGAACCGATCCACGTGGGCGAGCTGGTCACGTTCTCTGCGAGCGTGAACTGGGCCGGGCGCAGCTCGATGGAGATCGGCATCCGCGTCGAGGCGGAAGATGTACGGAGCCGCCGCAGCCGCCACACCAACTCCTGCTTCTTTACCATGGTCGCGGTGGACGAGCGCTTGAAGCCGGTTTCGGTGCAGCCGGTCATCCCTGAGACCGATACCGAGCGGCTGCGCTACGAGCAGGCGAAGGTGCGGCGCGAGATGCGCCTCGAAACCCTGCAGCGCAACCGCGACCTGGAAGCAGGCGGAACCCTCGGCAAGGAACCGGATCGATGACCTATCGCCCGGTGCTCGCAGTGGTGCAACGGGAAGTGCTCAAACTCTTCCGGCAGCGCTCGCGCTTGTTGTCCGCGATGATCCGGCCCCTCATCTGGCTTCTTGTCATCGGCGCTGGCTTCGACGCGATGCTCGGTCGCACTGGCGCCGACAGCTACAAGTACTTCCTGGTTCCGGGTGTGATCGGGATGGCAATGCTCTTCGGCGCCATGCTCGCCGCTCTCTCCACCGTTTACGACAAGGAGTCGGGTGTGATGCGCATGCTGGTCATCGCGCCCTTCGAGCATTACTGGATCGTGATTGCGAAGGTGCTCGGCGCAGCCATCGCGGGCATCATCCAGGCGTTGCTGCTGCTCGCCCTGCTCGCGCTCTTCGGGTACCTCGGCGGAAACATCCAATGGGGCGTGCTGCTGCTCGGGCTCCTGATGACGGCGCTCGCCTGCGCGAGCCTGGGGATTCTGACCGCCGCCTGGACACCGACCCTCGACAACTACGCAGTGATCATGAATCTCGTGATCTTCCCGGTGTTCTTTCTCTCCGGGTCGCTCTACCCCGTCGCGCACCTGCCCCCCGTGCTGCGAACCATCGCAAGCGTCAACCCGTATACATACGCGGTGGATCTGCTCAAGCACGCGAACCTGTCCGTGACCGGCCCTGGCTTCGCGCCGGACTTCAGCATTGCCACGAATGTCGCAGTGCTCGGAGTGTTCGTGGTCATCGCGACCGGTCTCGCCTGCGTGCGGTTCTCGCACGAAACCCGCTACTCGTCCCTCATCCACGTCCTGGCAAAAAAGGGCGGCGGCTAGCCGTTAGCCGAGCCGCGCGGGACAACCCGTGGCGTCGTTGAGTCCGCGGCTATTTCGCCGGCTTGGTCAGCTCGGCCCGAAGCTCGTCGCAATCCTTGGTGTTCGCGACCCACTTGATATCGGGTGACTTCGCGAGCGCCTGCGCTTTGGGGCTCGAGCGAATCCTTTCCACTGCCTTGGCCACCAGTTCGCTTGCCTTGTCGGCCGGGATCAGTCCGGCCTGAGTTGCCACGTCGGCCGCGACGCAGACTCCGGTCTGCGTGCCCACGATGAGGCCACCGAGTGATCCTCCAACGGCGCCACCGCCGAGTCCGAGGAATCCGCCGATGAGTCCGCCGATGATCAGGGAAACGACCACGATGATGAAAGTCTTCATTGTTTCACTCCTTGCGTTTGGCCCTGGTCAGGCGTCGCACAGAATCCGGCCGGCGCTGATGATAGCAACAGGTGCCGCAGCCCGCCCGCTCGCATCCGCAGCGGAGGAAAACTCGTGGCAATGGCGCGAACAACAAACATGAATGCCGCAGGCTTGTCCGCTCGAGAACCAGATATGCAAACCCTGCCTCGCGGCTTTTCCCACTATCAGCGCCGCTGGCTGAGTGTGCTGGGCTGCGCTTTTGCGCTCGCCGCCTGTAAGGCGGAAGCACCGCCTGCCGCGCCCGCTCCGCTTGCGGTCACCGTGGTGGCGGCGGAAGCGCGGTCGGTCCCGCTCACGCGCGAGTGGGTCGGCCGCGTGGAAGCCTTCAGACAGGTGGAAGTGCGGCCGCAGATCGAGGGCGCGTGCGTTATCGGTTGGTCAAGAAGCGGTACTTCGTCGGCTACACGAATTTTCTGCAGGTACTGGACGCGGATCTTTCTGTATCCAAGGTTCGCGAGCGGCGCGATCAACGCCCTGCTGTTTCAAGTCACGTTAGTCGTGATGGGTGTGGCGACGTTCTCATTCGTGTTCGCGTCCTTCTATTACTACGGCTCCTCCCTTGGCAGCTCTATCGACGATGCCGAGCGGGCTCAACACTCCCGGCGAGGCGATCGCTTCTGGCTCCTCGGTTACACCTTACTGTTCCTGGATCCGAGCCTGATCCTCTTCTCGGTCGGGCTTCTTGCCGTCGGGTCTGTGTGGTTCGCACTCTGGTTGGTGTACTTCCTCTTCGTGATCCGCCACTTCCCCAGGGTCCAGACAGCCCGGAAGAGTTCTTAGTCGAGCCGAATCCGAAGAAGTGAGGGTGAAGTTTCCGAAGAATCCTCCGACTCGCCGTGCCGGTCTCGCTGAAGCACTCGCCGTCCGACAGGCTGGCGAGACTGTTCTGCACGTGATAGCCTTCCGCTGCCCGCACCGCGGCCTCTCGGGTTGGCGCTCGCTGAGCGCTAAGACTCGTGTGAATCCGGCTTGAACGCCTCGTCCTCACCGACAGTGTGCTTGCTGTGCAAAAAACGTCCTTCGTCTCCCTCGTGGTGGACCACGCTCGCTGACGGCGCCCTGCCGCACAACCATCACAAACCCGGCTTGCGGGTTACGAACTAGGAGGGTCGGAATGAAGATCGTCGTTATCGGCGGCACCGGCCTGATCGGCTCGAAGACCGTCCCCATTCTGCGCCAGGGCGGCCACGAGGTCGTCGCCGCCTCGCCCAATACCGGCGTCAACACCATCACCGGCGAGGGCCTCAAAGAGGCCATGGCCGGCACGCAGGTGGTGATCGACCTCGCCAACTCGCCCTCATGGGAAGACAAGGCGGTGCTGGAATTCTTCGAGACCTCCGGCCGCAACCTTCTCGCGGCGGAGGCCGCAGCGGGCGTCCGGCACCATGTCGCGGTCTCCATCGTCGGAACGGACCGGACGCCCGACAATGGCTATTTCCGCGCCAAGGTCGCCCAGGAGAAACTGATCGAGACCTCCGGCATCCCCTACACCATCATCCGCGCGACCCAGTTCATGGAATTCCTCGGCGGCATCGCCGATTCGGGTGCGGATGGAAGCACGGTCAGGCTTTCGCCCGGCCTGTTCCAGCCCATCGCGGCGGACGACGTTGCTGCCATCATCGCCGATGTGGCGCTCGCGGCGCCACGAAACGGCATCGTCGAGATCGCCGGCCCGGAACGAGCACCGCTCAACGAAATCGTCGCCCGCTATCTGAAGGCGGTCGGCGACCCGCGTGCGGTCGTGAGTGACCCCGAGGCCCGATACTTCGGCGGCCGCGTCGAGGAGCGCTCGCTCGTGCCGTTGGGCGAAGCGCGCCTCGGCCGCATCGGTCTCGACGAATGGCTCCGCCGCTCACAGGCAAGAGCCTGATCCTGCGTCCGAGGTACGCCCAGGGATCGCACCCGCTGGCGCGAGCTGGCTGGCAGGTCCTCGGCACTTCGCGCAAACATGCAGACTGCGAATCCAGCGTCAGCGATGCTGCGATGGGCGTGTCCCGACGACGATCTGAAAGGAACACCATGACGAAACTCCACGTTGCTTCTGCGCTTCCCTGGCGGCACTCCTGATGCTCGCAGCCGTCCCGGCCGAAGCCGCAGACGTGAAGGAACTGTTCGCGATCGACCTCGCGGACTACCCGGGCAAGGAGGGTCGCATGATCGAGGTGTCGTATCCGCCGGGCGCACGAGACATGGTCCATCGGCACGACGCCCATGCGTTCGTCTACGTGCTCGAAGGCCAGATCGTCATGCAGTTGAAGGGCCAACCTGCCGTCACGCTCAAGGCAGGGCAGACGTTCTACGAGGGTCCTACCGATGTTCACGTCGTGGGGCGCAACGCCAGCAACACGGAGCCGGCCAGGTTCGTCGTGGTGCTGCTGAAGGCCAAGGGGGCTCCCATCCTCACGCCGGTGAAAGAAGACTAGCACCGATGATGCTCGGCACCGTGCGCCCCACCCGCCATCGATCAGCTGCACGCGTCTCGCGAGGATAGCTCGTGCGCGGCGTGCGCCGCGAGCGCGATGGATGCCAGCTTGAAAGAGCAAGGCGCTCCGGTGCTCGTGCCAGTAGAGTGACTGTTGGATGGACAGAGCGGGGGGTAATCAACTGCCCGGCATCCGGCATCTCCCACAGCGGTGGGCCGCAAGCCGGGATCCGCGGCAGTGGTTCGCCCAGGCGCACCAGTATCTGGCGCACGGCCGGCGCTTCGGTGAGGGCGTGCGCATCCTGGCGCTTCGGAAGCGCCGTCTTGCACAACTGTCAATGTCTCCAGTTGGCCGAGATGGAATGGACACCGCCCTCCCTTCGGGGATGAAGGGGGAGACGACAAGGTAGGGGCCCTCCAGGACCGACGGCATCGATGTGCCAAAGTGGAGTTTCGACACAACCACTTGAGGAGCGGAGGGCCCGAGATGAATGCTACGACATACGGATTGGACGTTGCCAAGCGAGTGTTCCAGATGTACTGGGTTGAGGCCCAAACCGGTGAGATTGTGAATCGACGGTTTGGACGTGACGAGTTGATTAGGTTTCTGGCGCAGCGGCCGGTTGGGCGGGCGGCTTTAGAAGCATGCGGCAGTGGGCACTGGTGGGCGCGCAAGATCAAAGCGTTCGGGCATGAGGTCGTGCTGTTGCATGCGAAGTTCATTCGCCCGTTTGTGCAGACGAACAAGACCGATGCGGCGGACGCGCGGGCGATCTGGACGGCGGTGCAGCAGCCGGGAATGCGAACCGTGGCAGCGAAGACAGAAGATCAGCAGGCGATGCTTGGTATGCACCGGATGCGTGCTTTGCTGGTCAAGTTCCGAACTATGCAGGTGAATCAATTGCGGGGGTTGTTGTACGAATTTGGCGTGACGTTTCGCTCAGGACGGCAAGCCGGGTTGAACGAAATCCGAGCACGGATGGCAGAGTTGGAGGATGCCCTGCCGGGCGTGTTGATTTGCGGTCTGGAGGACCAGTTGAGACGTATCGATGGACTTGAGCAAGATATCAATCAGCTTGAGAAGCGGATCGGTACCTGGCAAAAGCAAGACGCAGCATGCCGGGCGATCGCGAAAGTACCTGGCATCGGCAAGCTCACCGCGACCGCGCTGGTAGCGATGATGGGTGATGCGAAGACGTTCAAGTCGGGACGGGAGTTCGCGTCGTTTTTGGGATTGGTACCACGGCAAAGCGGTACCGGTGGCAGGATCCGATTGGGATCGATCTCCAAGCGAGGCGACCCATACTTGCGCACGCTGTTGATCCACGGTGCGCGATCGGTGATGTACCACGCCAAGGTGCCGACGACATGGCAGACAGCCATTCAAGCGCGACGACCCGCCAACGTGGCGGCAGTGGCCTTGGCCCACAAGATGGCACGCACGGCATGGTCGATTCTGGCTCACGGGTCGCCGTATCAGAAGGACCACGTGAGCTTTAAGCCTGCTCAGTAAGTGGCCGGCAAACTTGAACTGGATGTCGATGAGTCGATAGGTTGCTGAGGTTGATTCCGGGTGATGGCAAGACAGGTTGGACCGCAAGAACGCAAACCTGAACACAGCCGTGTGCTCAAACGCACGTGACCGAGATGAGGACGTTCCTGGCAAATTCCATCAGGGCCGGCAGGCTTCGGCCTGCAAGAAGAGGCCGATGAAATGGACGCCCCCACCCTTAACGGCATCGACGTGCCAAAGTGGAGATGTCAATTCAACCACTGGAACCGAGAGGGCGTCCATCATGAAGATTACGACAATTGGCATCGACTTGGCTAAGAACCTGTTCCAAGTGCACGGCGTGGATCAGCGCGGCAAGACGACATTGCGCAAACAGCTCAGGCGCCACCAGGTGACGGCGTTCTTCGCCAACCTTCCTGCTTGCCTGATCGGTATGGAAGCGTGCGGCAGCGCTCATTACTGGGCTCGCAAGCTGCAGGGCTTCGGGCACACAGTGCGGCTGATGGCGCCGCAGTTCGTCAAGCCCTACGTGAAGACCAACAAGAACGACGTAGCGGATGCCGAGGCGATCTGCGAGGCTGTGGCGCGGCCGAACATGCGCTTCGTGCCGATCAAGAACGTGGAGCAACAGGCGGTGCTCGCACTGCATCGGGTGCGTAAAGGGTTTGTAAAAGCGCGTACCGCGCAAGCCAACCAGATCCGCGGGCTCCTTGCCGAGTTCGGGCTCATTATTCCTCAGGGCATCTGGCATCTCGCCAAACGAGTACCTGAACTGCTGGAGGATGCGTCCAACGCACTGCCAGGCGCGTTCCGGCCGCTCGTGCAACGCCTAATGGATCACCTCAAGGAGCTCGCCCGGCAAGTGGGCGAACTCGAGCGTGAGATCCAGCGATGGCATCGGGGCAATGAGGCCAGCCGCAAGCTGGAGGAGATTCCCGGCATCGGGCCGATCACAGCGAGCGCATTGGTGGCCTCCATCGGCGATGCGAAAAGCTTCGATAACGGTCGCCAAGTGGCCGCGTGGCTCGGGCTGGTTCCCAAGCAGCACTCCAGTGGCGGCAAGTCGACCCTTCTGGGTATAAGCAAGCGTGGCGACTCGTATCTGCGAACGCTGCTGATTCACGGGGCGCGCTCGGTGATCCTGGCGATGCAACGCAAGCCGCAAAAGGATGATTGGCTGCATCAACTGCTGCAGCGGCGCAACCCCAATGTGGCGGCCGTAGCACTGGCCAACAAGAATGCGCGGATTGCGTGGGCGATGCTGGCCCACGATCGCAACTTCCGAGCTGATCACACGTCCGCTGTTGGGTCTTTGTAAGCAAGTCGGCTTGAAGAACATGACGCAACCATTCGAAGGAGATCCACACCGCCGATTGCTCAGGCAATCATGAAGTGATGGCAAGCCAGGTCAGACCATGGTTGGCAAAGCCCGATATATCCGGAGCACGTGAAGTGCGCGAGTGCCGATTGAGGCGCCAACCAGCAAATTCCATCAGGGACAGCGGCGTCGCCGCACACACAGTCCGGATGTACGGATGCAATCTTGACCTTCGAGCCTTCACGAATTGAAAGCTTGGCAAACCGGGGGCGTCCATGTACGGATATAAGACTGCAGCCAGTACCTTGTCCTGCATCACATCAAGATCGACTTGGCAAACCGGGCGGTGTCCATATAAGACCGTGTGGAAACGCGTTGGGTAGATCGGGTTGTCGTGGTTGATGGGTGTGCAAACGGCGTTCGCTATCGGGTGGTGGCGTAACGAGCGCGGGGGTTGAGGCTCGCGGTGCCGCGATATGTGCGCCCTCAGGCGCCTGCGAGCCGCATCGACCTCATCATTTTGGCCATGCCGAGCGGCTTGATCACGCGCTTGAAGTTGTAGGCCAGCGCGCAGCGCCATTTCGGTGCCGACGTGTTCCAGCCCACGTGTCAGGAAGTGCGTGGAGCCCATCCAGTGCTTTAGCGTCCCGAACACGTGCTCGATCGTGCGCCGCCGCAGCGTCATCGCCTCGGGGTTGCGATCGAGCTGGCACTGCATCGCTTCCAGCACCGCCTCATGCTCCCAGCGAGCGATCCGTCGATAGCTGCTGGTAGTGCATTGCCTCTTGAGCGGGCAGCGCGGGCAGGCCGATGACCAGTACTTGTGGAGGGTCAGGCCGTGCTCCACCGTCGCGAAGCGGTGGATGGCACGTTCGCCCGCCGGACACTGGTATTCGTTCTCCTTGGCGATGTAGATGAAGTCTGCCTTGCTGAAGCGACCCTCCGCCTTGGCGTTGGAGGTCATTGGCTTAGGCACCAGCGGGGTGATGTTGGCCTCAGTGCACGCCTTGATCTCGGGGCCGCTGAAGTAGCCACGGTCGGCCACGGCCTGCAGGTGTTCTTTGCCCAGCGCACCTTTGCCCGCCGTTCCCATCTTGGTGAGTTGCGCCCGATCGCTGCCGACGTTGGTCACCTCGTGCGTCACGATCAGGTGATGCTGGGCATCGACGACGGCCTGCACGTTGTAACCGACCACACCGGTACCCTTCGCCTGGGAGACCATCGAGCGCGCGTCCGGGTCGGTGAGCGAAATCTGCCCGTCGGGCTGCTGCTTCAGTTGCTCACGCATCGCGTTCATGCGCCGCATCTGCTCGCGCAAGGTGCTGATCTTCTCACGCAGCCGGTCGGTCTTCGCTTCGACCTCGGGCGGCTGGGTGTGGTCGGCGGTCTCCAGCGCCGCCAGGTAGCGCTGGATGCTCTCTTCGATTTGCTGCTGGCGCTTGTCGACTTTGCCGGGGGTGTCAGGAATTCTGTGTGTGAGCCGGTGGATGAAATCACTCGCTCAACACGAATCGTTCTTCAAACTGGATGGCCAATTGTGCCTTGGCAGCATGCCACGAGATCGGTGGGTTCTTCCACTTCTCGGCGACGTTGCGCAGGGCGAGCCAGACTAACTTGATGGCGGCCTGATCGGTCGGAAAATGCCCCTTGTTGCGCACGGCCTTGCGCACCGAGGCATTCAGCGACTCGATCGCATTCGTCGTGTAGATAATCTTGCGCACTTCAGTGGGGAACGCAAAAAAGGGGATGACCGCTTCCCAGTTGCGCCGCCAGCTCTGGGCGATCGCGGCGTACTTGCGCCCCCACGGTCCCTGGTCAAAGGTATCGAGTTCGACGGCTGCTGCCTCGGCGTTCTCGGCGCGGTACACGGGCTTGAGCGCAGCGGCGATCGCCTTACGCTCCTTCCACGAGGCGAACCGCATCGAATAGCGGATCAGGTGCACGATGCAGGTCTGTACGACGGTGTCCGGGAACACGGCGCTGATCGCCTCCGGGAAGCCCTTGAGACCGTCGACCACGGCGATCAGGATGTCCTGGGTGCCGCGGCCGCGAATCTCGTTCATCACCCGCAGCCAGAACTTGGCCCCTTCGCTGTGCTCGATCCACAGCCCGAGAACCTCCTTGTGACCGGAGGCACGCATGCCGATCGCTAGATACACGGCCTTATTCTTCACCAGGCCTTCGTCGCGGATCTTCACCCGCAGCGCATCGAAGAACACGATGGCATAGCTCGCCTCGAGCGGGCGGGCCTGCCAGGCGCTCACCTCGTCGATCACCGAGTCGGTCACCGCCGAGACCAGATCGGGCGAGATCTCGATGCCGTAGAGCTCTCGGACGTAGGCCTGGATGTCCCGCGTACTCACACCACGAGCGTAGAGCGCGATGATCTTGTCGTCGAAACCAGGAAAGCGTCGGCGGTACTTGCCAATCAGGGCCGGGTCGAACCGACCGTGCCGGTCGCGCGGAATCGACAGCTCGAGCGAGCCTTCCGGGGTCAGCACCGTCTTGCCACTTGTGCCGTTGCGATGGTTGCGCAGCCCCGCTTCGGCCTCGTTCGCCAGATGCACGTCCATCTCGGCGTTGAGCATCCGTTCGGCCAGCGCCCTCTTCAGATCGCCGATCAGACCACCGGAATCAAGCACCGTCTTCGGGTCACGCCCGGCCAGCAGCTGGTCCAGCAGCTCCTTGGAAAATCTTTCTGCGTCGTTCTTCGCCATACAATCCTCCGTCCCTCGCGGGCAGTGTATGGCTCAACACACAGAAAATCAGACAGTCCCACTTTGCCCGGGGTGAAGTTGCGATCGCGGCTGTTGACCGCCTTGAATTTGCTGCTGTCGATGGCCACGATGGCCTGGGTAAAGAGCTTCAGGTCCCGGCACAACTGCACGAAGCGGCGGCAGACGTTGCGGATGCCGGCGCCGTTGTCGTGACGGAAGTCGGCAATGGTCTTGAAGTCAGGCGCGAGTCTGCCGGTCAGCCACATCAGTTCGACGTTGCGCTGCGTCTCCCGCTCCAGGCGACGGCTGGACTGAATCCGATTGAGATAACCGTAGAGGTAGATCTTCAGCAGCGTCGCCGGATGGTACGCGGGCCGGCTCGTCGCTTCGGATTGCACCCCGTCGAACCCAAGCTGGTTCAGATCAAGCTCGTCGACGAAGACCTCAATGGCTCTGACGGGATTGTCCTCTGCGATGTAATCGTCGAGGCGTTCGGGAAAGAGCGTACCCTGAGATCGGTCCTCACCTTCAATAAAGCGCTTCATTAGGAACTCGCATCAGAACGATGTTCCAGCGTATTCCATATGCATGCGCTTCGATGATCTGGACCTTCCAGGACCACGTTTCCACACGGTCTTATATGGACACCGCCCGGTTTGCCAAGTCGATCTTGATGTGATGCAGGACAAGGTACTGGCTGCAGTCTTATATCCGTACATGGACGCCCCCGGTTTGCCAAGCTTTCAATTCGTGAAGGCTCGAAGGTCAAGATTGCATCCGTACATCCGGACTGTGTGTGCGGCGACGCCGCTGTCCCTGATGGAATTTGCTGGTTGGCGCCTCAATCGGCACTCGCGCACTTCACGTGCTCCGGATATATCGGGCTTTGCCAACCATGGTCTGACCTGGCTTGCCATCACTTCATGATTGCCTGAGCAATCGGCGGTGTGGATCTCCTTCGAATGGTTGCGTCATGTTCTTCAAGCCGACTTGCTTACAAAGACCCAACAGCGGACGTGTGATCAGCTCGGAAGTTGCGATCGTGGGCCAGCATCGCCCACGCAATCCGCGCATTCTTGTTGGCCAGTGCTACGGCCGCCACATTGGGGTTGCGCCGCTGCAGCAGTTGATGCAGCCAATCATCCTTTTGCGGCTTGCGTTGCATCGCCAGGATCACCGAGCGCGCCCCGTGAATCAGCAGCGTTCGCAGATACGAGTCGCCACGCTTGCTTATACCCAGAAGGGTCGACTTGCCGCCACTGGAGTGCTGCTTGGGAACCAGCCCGAGCCACGCGGCCACTTGGCGACCGTTATCGAAGCTTTTCGCATCGCCGATGGAGGCCACCAATGCGCTCGCTGTGATCGGCCCGATGCCGGGAATCTCCTCCAGCTTGCGGCTGGCCTCATTGCCCCGATGCCATCGCTGGATCTCACGCTCGAGTTCGCCCACTTGCCGGGCGAGCTCCTTGAGGTGATCCATTAGGCGTTGCACGAGCGGCCGGAACGCGCCTGGCAGTGCGTTGGACGCATCCTCCAGCAGTTCAGGTACTCGTTTGGCGAGATGCCAGATGCCCTGAGGAATAATGAGCCCGAACTCGGCAAGGAGCCCGCGGATCTGGTTGGCTTGCGCGGTACGCGCTTTTACAAACCCTTTACGCACCCGATGCAGTGCGAGCACCGCCTGTTGCTCCACGTTCTTGATCGGCACGAAGCGCATGTTCGGCCGCGCCACAGCCTCGCAGATCGCCTCGGCATCCGCTACGTCGTTCTTGTTGGTCTTCACGTAGGGCTTGACGAACTGCGGCGCCATCAGCCGCACTGTGTGCCCGAAGCCCTGCAGCTTGCGAGCCCAGTAATGAGCGCTGCCGCACGCTTCCATACCGATCAGGCAAGCAGGAAGGTTGGCGAAGAACGCCGTCACCTGGTGGCGCCTGAGCTGTTTGCGCAATGTCGTCTTGCCGCGCTGATCCACGCCGTGCACTTGGAACAGGTTCTTAGCCAAGTCGATGCCAATTGTCGTAATCTTCATGATGGACGCCCTCTCGGTTCCAGTGGTTGAATTGACATCTCCACTTTGGCACGTCGATGCCGTTAAGGGTGGGGGCGTCCATTTCATCGGCCTCTTCTTGCAGGCCGAAGCCTGCCGGCCCTGATGGAATTTGCCAGGAACGTCCTCATCTCGGTCACGTGCGTTTGAGCACACGGCTGTGTTCAGGTTTGCGTTCTTGCGGTCCAACCTGTCTTGCCATCACCCGGAATCAACCTCAGCAACCTATCGACTCATCGACATCCAGTTCAAGTTTGCCGGCCACTTACTGAGCAGGCTTAAAGCTCACGTGGTCCTTCTGATACGGCGACCCGTGAGCCAGAATCGACCATGCCGTGCGTGCCATCTTGTGGGCCAAGGCCACTGCCGCCACGTTGGCGGGTCGTCGCGCTTGAATGGCTGTCTGCCATGTCGTCGGCACCTTGGCGTGGTACATCACCGATCGCGCACCGTGGATCAACAGCGTGCGCAAGTATGGGTCGCCTCGCTTGGAGATCGATCCCAATCGGATCCTGCCACCGGTACCGCTTTGCCGTGGTACCAATCCCAAAAACGACGCGAACTCCCGTCCCGACTTGAACGTCTTCGCATCACCCATCATCGCTACCAGCGCGGTCGCGGTGAGCTTGCCGATGCCAGGTACTTTCGCGATCGCCCGGCATGCTGCGTCTTGCTTTTGCCAGGTACCGATCCGCTTCTCAAGCTGATTGATATCTTGCTCAAGTCCATCGATACGTCTCAACTGGTCCTCCAGACCGCAAATCAACACGCCCGGCAGGGCATCCTCCAACTCTGCCATCCGTGCTCGGATTTCGTTCAACCCGGCTTGCCGTCCTGAGCGAAACGTCACGCCAAATTCGTACAACAACCCCCGCAATTGATTCACCTGCATAGTTCGGAACTTGACCAGCAAAGCACGCATCCGGTGCATACCAAGCATCGCCTGCTGATCTTCTGTCTTCGCTGCCACGGTTCGCATTCCCGGCTGCTGCACCGCCGTCCAGATCGCCCGCGCGTCCGCCGCATCGGTCTTGTTCGTCTGCACAAACGGGCGAATGAACTTCGCATGCAACAGCACGACCTCATGCCCGAACGCTTTGATCTTGCGTGCCCACCAGTGCCCACTGCCACATGCTTCTAAAGCCACCCGCCCAACCGGCCGCTGCGCCAGAAACCTAATCAACTCGTCACGTCCAAACCGTCGATTCACAATCTCACCGGTTTGGGCCTCAACCCAGTACATCTGGAACACTCGCTTGGCAACGTCCAATCCGTATGTCGTAGCATTCATCTCGGGCCCTCCGCTCCTCAAGTGGTTGTGTCGAAACTCCACTTTGGCACATCGATGCCGTCGGTCCTGGAGGGCCCCTACCTTGTCGTCTCCCCCTTCATCCCCGAAGGGAGGGCGGTGTCCATTCCATCTCGGCCGTTTTTTGCCGGTCGTCTCGAACGTAAGCCGAACTATTCAGACATCACCTGTCAGGCGTCTGAAGAGGAAGGCTTCGACTCGCTCTGTCCGGTCAAGTCTATAATCTGCGTCTTACGCCTCCCCACCAGCAGACCCGGCGTGAGCGCCGGTCTTTCCGAGAGTCCTCGGATGTCTTGCTTGCCCACCGCATCACGATGACCACCTTTTATCGCACCCTTCCCGTCGATGGGTTGAGTATCTTCTACCGCGAAGCTGGTCCGAAGGACGGACCGACTCTGTTGCTGCTGCACGGCTTTCCGTCTTCTTCGCGAATGTTCGATCCGCTATTCCCGTTGCTCGGCGACCGGTATCACCTGGTCGCGCCGGACTATCCAGCCTTCGGTCACTCCGATGCACCGCCACCCGAGCGCTTCTCCTACACCTTCGATCATCTTGCACAGGTGACCGACCATTTTGTGCAGGCTCTCGGGCTCTCTCGATACGTGCTATTCGTCCAGGACTACGGCGGACCCGTCGGCTTCCGGTTGGCGCTCGCGCACCCAGAACGGGTGCAAGCGCTGATTGTGCAGAACGCCGTGGCACACGACGAAGGTCTGGGACGGCTGTGGGCGACGCGGCGCGCATTCTGGGCTGATCGCGCACCGAACGAAGCCAAGCTGCGCGAGACTTTCCTCTCTGCAGAAGCGACCCGGTTCCGGCACGTCGGCACGTCGCCGAACGTGGATCGCTACAACCCGGACCTCTGGACCGACGAGCTCGCGTTCCTGTCGCGGCCGGGCCAGGATCGCATCCAGCTCGACCTGTTCTACGACTATCGCACCAACGTAGCCTCCTACCCGCGCTGGCAGGAATACTTGCGGTTGCACCGGCCGCCGACGCTGGTGGTCTGGGGCAAGTACGATCCCTCCTTCACGGTCGCAGGCGCAACTGCGTACGGACGTGACGTTCCCCATGCCGAGATCCACCTGCTGGAGGCGGGGCACTTCGCTCTCGACGAGGCGGCGGACGAGATCGCGGCGCGAATCGATACATTTCTGTCGGCACGCGCCATCGGCAGAAGAAACTGAGGAGAGACGACGGGCTTATGGCCGGCACGCTGAGTGAGCTATCATGACGCTACTACGGCGTGAAGGAGACCATATGCACTTGAAGTCTGCAATCGCGCTGGCCGCCACGCTCGGTGCATTCGCGTTCGCTACGCCCGCTGTGTCTTCGGCGGAGGATCAGTCCGAATGGCTCCAACGGCAGCTGCAGATGACCGACGGGTACGCCCCGCCGCCGGCGCAGCGGACGCGAATCGGCGATCGCACCGTGGCGTCCAAGACGGCTCCGCAGCAGCAAGCGTTTCGTGCCCCCCTCCCCGCCAAATCGGCACTGCCGTCCCGCGAGATGATCCATCAGAGGGGCAGGGCTCATGGGGCTGTGTATCGGGAATACGCGGGTGGGCAACATCGTTCAGCCCGCACGGAATGCACGGAATGTGAACCGGCCGAGACGAACCTCGTGGGCGATCCGGAGTCTTTCCACGCCTGGACGGATTGCACGGACTGCGAATCGATAGGGTGGACGCAGGAGGCCGAGACCGAACCCATGTCCGCGCAGGCGGAATGCGTGGAATGCGCCCGGCTCGATTCGCAGGAAACCGATTCCGAACCTGTCGCCGCCCAGGCGGAATGCAGGGACTGCGTAGCGCTCGAGTCAACGCCGCGCGAAAATGATGGGCAGGGCAGCGGCATCGGACTCGCTGCGCTTGCTATGCTGCTCGTCGTCGCCGGGTTCAAAGTGACGAGAACGGTGGGAGCGATGCAGCGGGGTTGAGCAGGGGCTTGGGTCCGGCAGACCAGGCACTTCGCTCTCGACGAAGCGGCGGACGACATCGCGGCGCGCATCGACAAGTTTTTGTCGGCACACCGCATCGGCAAGCAGAGTTGACGAGGTTGGCTATTGCGCCGTCCACAGCGCCTGTGTCTCAGGCTTGGCGACTTCAAACGAGCGTCAAACTAAAGTTGAGACCGGGTTCTGGAAAATACGGCTTTGAGGCCGCCGTCGATCGCCAGCTTGCCTCCTACTTTCTCGATCGCTCCGCGATCGCGACGACTCTCCCCGCAGCGGTTACAACATCCAAGGCACCGTGGAGCACGTAAATACTCGGTGTGCGGCGGCGCTGAGTGCGGCAGAGAGAGCAGAGTCGGAGTGGCGCATCCACGACAAGAGGAGGAATCCCATGAAATTCATGCTTACGTTTTCCTGGACGCCAAACGCCAAAGCACTGGATGAAGGTATTGCGCATTTCAAACAGTCCGGTGTGCATCCCCCGGAGGGCGCGACGCTTTTGGGGCGCTGGACGCGCGCCGATTTCAGCGGCGGATTCGACCTGCTGGAAGTGACCATCCGCTGGCCCTAGCTCAATTCGCTCTGATGTGGACTGATCTCATGGAACTGACAATCGTCCCTGTTCTCGACGATGAGGGACTTTCCGAACTATTGCAGCGTAGCGGCAAATAGACGTAGGGTCTGGCTAGGCGACGGGCGAGAAAAATCCTACACCGACGATGCTCGATCGCGGCGTGTGGCGCTTCCCACCGCCTGAACGGAGGAAGTATGGAAAGCGTGTCCCTGATTGGTTCACTTCGACACGTCGGTCGTCAGCGCCCGGGGCGGATCGCATTGCGTTTCGACGATCGCGCCTGGACCTATGCCGAGTTGGAGCAAGTCACGGATGCGATTTCCGCCGGCTTGCGCGCGCGAGGCATTCATCGCGGCGACCGGGTCGCCTTTCTTCTGCCCAATGGACCGGAGTTGGCGTTCCTGAATCTCGCCTGCCTGAAGATCGGAGCGATCGCGGTGCCGATGAATGTTCGGCTACGGGGCCCGGAACTTACCTACATTCTCGACCATTGCCGTGCTCGCCTTTGCGCGGTCCATACTGAGTTGTACCACAACCTGGAGTCCGTGAGATCGGGCCTCGCCCACGTGAATGCCTTCTTTGTCGTCGGCTCGAACACACCGCCGCCGGACTGTGAGTCGTTCGAGGCCCTCACCGACCACACGAAGGCGGACCACGATCCGTTCTCTGCAGACCTCGATGACGTCGCCGCAATTCTCTACACCTCGGGCACAACCGCCCGTCCCAAGGGGGTGACGCACACGCATCGCAGCCTCGTCAACACCGTGCGCAACTATGTTGAAGCTGTCGGTTTGAGCGCGGACGATGTGGTGCTGGGCATGCTCTCGATGAGTCACATCTTCGGGTATACCTTGCAATTGCTCTCCCCGCTGAGTGTGGGCGCGACGGTGCTCGCCACGCCGAGCTTCGATGCAGTTCGTGCCTGCAGTTGATTGACCGATATCGCGTCACCCACCTGTACGGCCTTCCGGTCATGTTCGATACCCTGACAAGTCAAACCATCGATGAACCGACAGACCTGCGGTCCCTGCGGTATTGCCTTGCCGGAGGTGATGCAGTTTCCAGAACGTTGAATGCGAGCGTCCGGGCCGCACTGGGCGCGGATCTTTACGAAGGCTGCGGAATGACGGAGGTGATTCCATACGCGCTGAATCGGCCTGGACTCGAGAATCGCGTGGGCTCGATCGGGCAACCTTCCGTGGGCAATGAGCCTGCGGCTCGTGAATGAGGACGGCACGGACGTTCCGGAAGGCGAAACGAGTGAGATTCTCGTGAAGAGCGACGGCCTGACCATCGGCTACTGGGAAGACCCACAAGCAACCGCGGGCGCGCTGCGGGATGGCTGGTTCCACACCGGCGATCTCGGGCGTCGGGACGAGGCAGGCTACTATTGGTTCGTTGGCCGCCGCAAGGAGATCATCGTGCGGGGAGGCTCGAATATCTCTCCTCTGGAGGTGGAGGCGGTCCTGTCCCAGCACCCCGCCGTGCACGAGGTGGGGGTCGTCGGGGCCCCGCATCCGTCATTGGGAGAGATCGTCGCCGCCTTCGTGGTGCTGAAGGACGGTGCCGCCGCTACAGAAAAAGATCTGCGGCAATTCGCCGCTGGCAGAATCGCAGACTACAAGATTCCCGAGCGAGTAACGCTTCTCGCCGATCTACCGCGAGGGCTCACTGGAAAAGTCCAGCGCAAGACGCTGCGCGAGTGGGCAGCAAAGGCACACGTGAGTTGATCATCTGACGTTCGCCAGCCGCGGCGGTATTTCGGCTTGAGACTCGCAATATCGGGCGCCTGGCCGAAACGTTGTCCGCAAGCCCGCCGTTCACTGTCGTTCCTCACTGCCAGCCATAACGGCGGGCATAGAACCCCTTCATCGCTTGCGTCAGTCCCGCGTACGCCAGCAGGATCAGCAGCAGGAACACGAAGTAGAGCGACGGCAGTGGCTGCAGCTTGAAGTAGTGCGACAGCGGGCCCATCGGAAGGAAGATCCCGATCGCGATGATGATCCCGGTCATGCAGAGCAGCGGCGCCGAGGCGCAGCTCTGCAGGAACGGAATCTTCGGGGTCCGGATCAGGTGCACGATAAGGGTCTGGGTCAGCAGACCGACCACGAACCATCCTGACTGAAACAGCGTCTGCGCCTCGACCGTGTTCGCCTTGAAAACGAACCACATCATGAGATAGGTCGTGATGTCGAAGATCGAGCTGATCGGCCCGAAGAAGAGCATGAAGCGCCCGATGTCGGCGGGATTCCAGCGCTGCGGCCGGGACAGCAGCTCCGGGTCCACGTTGTCGAATGGAATGGCGATCTGCGAGATGTCGTAGAGCAGGTTCTGGACGAGGAGCTGCATGGGCAGCATCGGAAGGAAAGGCAGGAATGCACTCGCCAGCAGGACAGAGAACACGTTGCCGAAGTTGGAGCTGGCAGTCATCTTCAGATACTTGAGCATATTGGCGAAGGTCTTGCGCCCTTCGACCACGCCCTCGTTGAGCACGAGCAGGCTCTTTTCCAGCAGGATGATGTCGGCCGCCTCTTTCGCGATGTCCACCCCCGAGTCCACCGAAATCCCGATATCGGCAGTGCGGAGCGCCGCGGCGTCGTTGATGCCGTCCCCGACAAATCCTACGACGTGACCATCCGCCTTCAGCAGGCGCACGATGCGCTCCTTGTGGGCCGGCGTGAGCCTGGCGAACACGTTGTGCGCTTCGACTGCTTGCGCGAGCTCGCTGTCGCTCATGCGCTCGAACGTCGGAGCCAAGCAGGATGGTGTCGGCGGCAAGCTTCACTTCCTTGCAGATCTTGGCCGTGACGAGCTCGTTGTCCCCCGTCAACACCTTGACCGCGACACCATGCTCAGCCAGCGCCCTTAGGGCCGGTGCGGTGGATTCCTTCGGTGGATCGAGGAAGGCAACGTAACCGATCAGCGTCAACTCCGACTCGTCGGCGACGCCGTAGACCTCCTGCGCGGGCGGCATTTCCTTTACCGCGACCGCGACCACGCGCAAGCCTTCGCTGTTGAAGGATGCCGTGACTTCGCGAACCCGGGTCAGCAGTTCAGGCGTCACCGGCTCGTCGGTTTCACCGTGGCGCACGCGGCTCGTCACGGCGAGGATCTCCTCCACGGCACCTTTGCAGATCAGCAGGTGATGCTCGTCATGCTCGGCGACCACCACCGACATGCGGCGGCGCTGGAAATCGAAAGGAACCTCGTCGACCTTGCGAAACGCCGTGGCAACCTCGAGCACGCGGTGAACCTCGACGTGCTCGAGCACGGCCACATCGAGCAGGTTTTTCAGCCCCGTCTGGTAGTAGCTGTTCAGGTACGCGTATTCCAGCACCGCGTCCGAAGCCTCGCCCCACACATCGGTGTGGCGCTCGAGGAAGATCCTGTCCTGGGTCAACGTGCCGGTCTTGTCGGTGCACAGCACGTCCATCGCGCCGAAGTTCTGGATCGCGTCCAGCCGTTTCACGATGACCTTGCGCCGGGACATCATCACGGCGCCCTTGGCCAGCGTGGACGTGACGATCATGGGCAGCATCTCAGGGGTGAGGCCCACCGCGACCGCGAGCGCAAACAGGATCGCTTCCAGCCAGTCGTGCTTGGTGACCACGTTGATCAAGAGCACGAGCGGAGCCATCACCAACATGAAGCGAATCAGCAGCCAGCTTACGTGGTTGACGCCGATCTGGAACTGGGTCGGCGCATGGTTCGCGCTGATCACCCGCTCCGCCAGCGCGCCGAATAGGTCCCGTTGCCGGTGGCGATGACGACCGCCGTGGCCGTGCCCGACACGACGGTGGTGCCCATGAACAGGATGTTGTCCAGCTCGAGCGGATTGCTGGTGTCGGGCGTGCGTTGCTCGGCGAATTTTTCCACGGGCAGCGATTCGCCGGTCATCGCCGCCTGGTTGACGAAGAGATCCTTCGCGGTGAGCAGGCGGCAGTCGGCGGGGATCATGTCGCCGGCCGAGAGCGCGATGACATCGCCGGGTACGAGCTCCTTGATCGGCAGCTCGATGCGGCGCGCGGGTTTGACGTGCAGACGCACGCCGTAGTACTCCTCGAAGACCGGGGCCGCTTCCTCCGAAACGTCGCGCCGCATGACCGTCGCGGTCGTGTGCACCATCGCCTTGAGCTTGTCGGCCGCCCGGTTCGACTTCGCTTCCTGAACAAAGCGAATCAGGGTCGCGAGCACCACCATCGAGCTGATGACGATCGTAGACTTCACATCCTCGGTCACATAGGAAACGACAGCGAGGACCGACAGCAGCAGGCTGAACGGCGTCTTGTAGCAATGCCACAGGTGGACCCACCACGGCAGCGGCTTTTCATGGGCGACTTCGTTCGGTCCGACCCGTTCGCGGATCGCCTCGGCTTGAGCTTCCGAAAGCCCGTCGACGTGCGATCCGAGGCGCAAGAGCAGGAATCTGATGTCGCTCGTGGCCGCGGCAACGAGCTGCCTGGCGAGGGACGGCGGTACCTCGCGGCCGACGCCCGTGCGCGTCACGGTCTCCAGCAATGCGATCCGGCGGAAATGACGAACGAAGCGCCGGGTGCGAAGGAATCCCGCGAAGAGTTCCTTGAGGATCCTGGTTTTCATCGCGCGCCTCCTGGCATTGGCAGCACGCCAATATTAGGGCCTGTTCACGCTACGGCTACAAGGTGCGTTGCGAGTGAAAAGGGCCATGGGGAGGCACCAAACGAAGGCGGGCCGGGCTGCCCGGCGAAGCTTGGCAACGAAGCACATAGCCCTTTTCGCCGCAACCCGAAGGGCACGGGTACCCTGTGCCGCCACTCTGCGTTCCCCTCCTCGCCAAGACCCCGGTCTTGGCATCGTCGGGCGTCTTGATTGGCAGCCCATGCTACCCGTTCGCACTTGCCGACGTAGTGTGAACAGGCCCTACGGTCAAGACTCGCCGCAGGACGCTTCGGGTGGCTGCTCGCGTAACGGGGAACGCGCCGATACGCAGCCAGGATTCTTCCCGGGGGCGCTATACGCTCGCTCGCGTGCGTCCCAGGACGATCCGGACAGGAACTTGGGAAGGGTTGGAGGGACTTCCGGCGGGAGACCGGAGTGTTGCGCCGCTTCGCGTCCTCGCCGAGACAGCGGCGGGGGGAGAAACAGTGCTAACTTGTTGAGAGCCCGCCAATTACGTAATGCCTTCCGGCGACTACTGTCACTCGAGCAACTGCCCACGGAAAGATGACGTAACATTAATTTCGCACATTTCGAGGCGGTGGCCTCGATCTGGTTCAATGGTAGCTGCCAAGCACTCACGAATCAGACCACCGAGAGGCCACCATGGCAGAGGATACTGCGGAAGGACTGAAGGGCGCGATTCGAGTCAATGACGGGCAACTACGCGGGCACATCGATGAGGTCGTGCGCTCGAGTGTCGAAGAGACGCTGAACGCGTTGCTCCAGGCCGAAGCGGATCAGATTTGTAAGGCAGGACGCTACCAGCGTTCAGCGGAACGAGTCGACACGCGGGCGGGACACTACGAGCGCAAGCTGGAGACCAAGGCCGGCGCGGTGGTGCTCAAGATGCCGAAGCTACGCTCGTTGCCGTTCGAAACAGCGATCATCGAGCGCTACCGAAGACGCGAGTCATCGGTGGAGGAAGCGCTGGTCGAGATGTACCTAGCAGGAGTGAGCGTGCGGCGGGTGGAAGACATCACCGAGGCGTTGTGGGGTACGCGGGTGAGCTCGGGCACCGTGTCGCGGCTCAATCAGAAGATCTACCGTCACATCGAGGCGTGGCGCAACCGCGCCATTGAAGGCGAGTTCCCGTATCTGTTTCTCGACGGTGTGGTGCTCAAGCGCAGCTGGGCCGGTGAGGTGCGCAATGTCTCGGTGCTGGTGGCGATTGCTGTTGGGAGCGACGGTCATCGGCAGATTCTCGGTGTCGCGGAAGGTCAGAAAGAGGATCTCGAGGGCTGGCGCGGTTTTCTGCGGCATCTGAAGGATCGTGGGCTCGCCGGCGTGCAGCTCATCATTTCGGATGCGTGCATGGGCCTCGTCGAGGCAGCGGCGGAGCTCTTTCCCGATGCACAATGGCAGCGCTGCGTGGTGCACTTCTATTGCAACGTGTTCAGCCGGGTGCCCAAGGGCAAGGTGGCCGAGGTGGCGCGCATGCTCAAGGCCGTTCATGCCCAGGAAGACCGTCGCTCGGCCGAGGACAAGGTGCGCGAAGTCATTGCCAAGCTACGCGCGATGCGGCTGCCAAAGGCAGCCGAGCTCGTTGAAGCGAAGGCGCACGAGACACTGACCTACTTCGCCTTCCCGAGCAATCACTGGCGGCAGGTAAAGACCAACAATCCGCTCGAACGAATCATCCGCGAGATTCGCCGCCGCACCCGTGTCGTCGGTGCTTTCCCCGATGGACATTCAGCGTTGATGTTGGTCGCAGCGCGACTGCGACACATCGCGAGTACGAAATGGGGCAAGCGGCGCTATCTCGCAATGGAAACGCTGCTCAACCCGCTTCCTGAGGAGGCAGCGGCTTGAGAACCGACCGAGCCACCGCCAAAGAAAGTGCGAAAAATACGTTGCACTACCCACGGAAAGCCTCCGCGGTGAAAGACGCAGAATTGCGCGCACGTAAAGGTGGCGCTTCCATTGTCTCGTCCAATCAGCTCCGGGATGCTGTATCTTCATGGCTGCTCCGCACGCAAACACGGCGCGGAAGGTACATCCGGAGATGCCGCTCAAGTACGCCTTGCTGCTCCTCGTTGCCCTGCTCCTCGTGCCGCTCGCTGTCAGCGTTGCGTCGCACCCGCCTCCAAGTGCGCCCTGGTACGCCGCGTCACGCCAGCCGACCGGGCTCGCACCCGATCCGGCCAGTGTTCCGGAGCCGGTGATCCAGGTTTACTCGGCACCCACATACGGCTGGCGCGGCGCGTTCTCCGTTCACACCTGGATCGTGGTGAAGCGCGAAGGTGCGGCCACCTTGACGCGCTACGACGTGGTCGGCTGGCACGGTGCGCCGTACGTGCACCAGAACTACGCCGCTGCCGACGGCTACTGGTTCGGCAGCCGACCCGCGATTCTTCTGGACCGGCGTGGCGACGGTGTCGAAGCGATGATCGACCGCATCGAGGTCGCGGTGAGGAACTATCCTTTCGTTGATCGCTACCACACCTGGCCGGGACCGAACAGCAACACCTTCACGGCGCACATCGGTCGCAGCGTTCCCGAATTGCGGCTGGACTTGCCGGCGAACGCCATCGGCAAGGACTACGTGCCGCTCTCCTCCGCGCTGACCGTGGCGCCGAGCGGAACCGGCGTGCAGGCGTCTCTGCTTGGTGTCCTGGGCGTACTCGTCGCTGCGGAAGAAGGCGTGGAGATCAACGTGCTGGGGTTGTCGCTCGGCGTCGATGTCGCTTCACCGGCGCTGCGGCTGCCGGGGCTGGGGCGGTTCGGGTTCGCGCATTCGACACAGTGAGCGACCTGTGCGCGGGCCGCACATCGAAGGCGACTTCCTGCGCCCTGGACTACTCCACTTCTATCGAAGCCGCTACCGCCTGCAGTATCTCGTCCGAGAGTTTGGGATCGTCCACGGCGCGCGCCAGCACGAGCGCACCAACCAGGCTGGCGTAGGTTGCAAGCGCATTCTTGCGTCTTGCGGCCTCCGTCCTGCCTTGGACAACACGAGCAAGCACTGCGATCATCGAACGCAGGCCCTCGGTAAACGCGTGCCGTACGGGCACGCCCTGACGCGAGACATCGCCGCCCAACGAAGCGAGGACGCACCCCTCCCCTGGATCATCGCGGTGCCGTTTGGACAGATAGGCTTGCACGATGACGGGCAACGGCCGGTCCTTCCCGGACAGCTTTTCCCATTTCTCGACCGAGCGCCCCAATGCGCGCGTGCAGGCCTGCGCCATCAGATCTTCCTTCGAGGAAAAGTGGCCGTAAAACCCGCCGTGCGTCAGCCCGGCATTCTTCATGAGATCTGCGACGCCGATACCGTCCAGACCGCGCTCGCGAAATAGCTTCGATGCAACATCGAGAATCCGTTCCCTGCTCTCTGCCGCCTGTTCCTTGCTGACCCTCATTGCCCGAGTCTCCACGCTCAAGAAATAACGGTTGACAGTTTACATGACGCTCATCATATAATCCAACCATGACGAGCGTCATCTAACTGGGGAATCCGATGAAGTACAGGACATTCGGGCGGCACAGCGGACTACGCGTATCGGAGCTTGCGCTCGGAGCCGGCAACTTCGGCACCGGCTGGGGTCACGGCGCCGAGCGCGAAGAAGCCAAGCGCATGTTCGACCGATACGTCGACGCGGGCGGCAACTTCATCGACACCGCCGATACCTATCAGGTCGGGCAAGCCGAAGAGATGGTCGGTGAGTTCATCGCCCCCGACCGGCATCACTTCGTCGTCGCCACGAAGTACACCTTCGGCGCACAGCAAAGTGGCGGGCTTTCGCGCTCGGGCAACAGCCGCAAGAACATGATCCGATCCATCGAGGAGAGCCTGAAGCGCCTCAAGACAGACCGTATCGACCTCTATTGGACGCACCTGCCGGACGGCGTCACGCCGATGGAGGAGATTGTCCGTGCCTTCGACGACCTGGTGCGATCTGGAAAGATCCTGCACGCCGGTCTCTCCAACTTCCCTGCGTGGCGCGTCTCCCACGCCGCCACACTCTCGGCGTTGCGCGGTTGGGCACCGATCATCGGCATTCAGGTCGAATACAGCCTTGCGGAGCGTACGCCGGAGCAGGAACTCCTGCCGATGGCGGAAGCGTTCGGGCTGGGCGTCGCAACGTGGTCGCCTCTTGGCGGCGGTTTCCTCACGGGCAAATATCGCACGAGCGACGAAGGCCGGCTCACCAAGCTCGGCATTCTCGTTCATACCGAAAAGAGCGCGCGCGAAACCGCAATTCTCGATACGGTGCTCGCGGTCGCAGGGGAGATCGACACATCCCCGACTCACGTGGCGATCGCGTGGCTACTCAACAAGGCGGCGCGTGCAACGAACAGCTTGATTCCGATCCTGGGTCCGCGCACGCTCGATCAACTCGACGGCACGCTGGGCGCGCTCGATGTGAAACCGTTACCGGAACAAATCGCACGGCTCGACGCGGCGAGTGCGATTTCCCTCGGGGTGCCGCACGAGCAGATTGCGAGCAGCGAATTGCGACTGAGCGGTGGCAAGACCGGACAGCTGGTCCCGTCGCTCGTACCCGTCGCATAATGTCCAACCCGGAGCCGTGATGACGAAGCCCTCGAGCAATTCGACCATGATGGTCGTCCTGGCGGCGGCTGCCATTCTCATGGTTACCATGGGCACGCGGCAGTCGCTCGGCCTGTTCGTCTCGCCGCTCAACACGTCCACCGGGCTCGGGATCACCACCATCAGTCTGGCGCTCGCCATCGGGCAGTTCACCTGGGGTGCGATACAGCCTCTTGCGGGTGCTCTGGCCGATCGTCACGGTCCCCGTTTGGTGTTGATCGGCGGCCTTGTGATCCTCGCCGCCGGCAGCGCGCTCACGCCATTCATGACCTCCGGCATCGGACTCATTGTCTCCCTTGGCCTGCTCTCGGCAATCGGCTCCGGCGCGGGCAGCTTCTCGGTGCTGATCGGCGCGTCGGTACAGCGCATTCCCGCTCAGGCACGCGGCAAGGCTTCCGGCATCATCAACGCTGGGGGTTCGTTCGGGCAGTTCGTCTTTGCGCCCGTCACGCAGATGCTCATTCAAGGGTTGGGCTGGATGGGTGCCATGTGGTCTCTCGCGGTCATGACTCTGGGCGCGCTGCCGCTCGTGGGAATGGTCACGCGTCCCGGTGCTGTGCATCACGAGCCGCACGCGAGCGACCACGGACTCTGGAAGACGGTACGAGGGGCCGTGGGCGATCGCAGCTACGTGTTGCTCAATCTGGGCTTCTTCACCTGCGGCTTTCACATCGCCTTCCTCGTGACCCACTTGCCAGGAGAAGTAAATCTATGCGGGCTGCCGCCTGCGGTGGCAAGCTGGTCTCTGGCCATCATCGGCCTTGCGAACGTCGTGGGCAGCCTCCTCGCCGGCGCAAGCGTTTCGCGTTTTCGCAGCAAGTATGTGCTGGCCCTGATGTACGGCTCGCGCACGGTCCTGATCGGGCTTTACCTGGCGGCACCCAAGACGACGCTCACGTTCTATCTGTTCGCCGCGGGCCTTGGCCTGACGTGGCTTGCGACGGTGCCACCCACGGCGACCATCGTGGGCAAGCTCTTCGGCATTCGTTATCTGGCGACCCTGTTCGGGCTGACGCTGCTATCGCATCAGATCGGCGGTTTCCTCGGCGCCTACCTCGGCGGCATCGCCGTCGTCACGTTCGGTGACTACCAGTGGATGTGGTACGCCGACATGGCGCTCGCGGCAGCGGCAGCGGTGGTGAACCTGCCGATTCGCGAGGCTTCCATCGGCGTCACCGCTGCGGCGTAAGCGCTGCGTACGCATCTTCTTGCTCGCGAATCTGTGCGAGCTCTCGTGCGCCCATCCGTACGAGCACGGCATCGCAGGCAACGACTGGATCGACAAGAAGACCAAGCAGCGCCTCTATTCGACCGAAGACGAGCGGTACCAGTATCTCGACGAGGAAACACCGAAGCACTCGGGCACCTCTCCATTCAACATCAAGGTGACGACCGTCGGCGACGAGCTGATCTACTCCAACGGCCAGTCGAAGGTCGTCGCGATCTCGGGCAAGGACCGCAGCACGATCGGTCTCGGCGGCCAGGACGGCACAGCATACATGTACAGCGCGACGACGGGTCGCTCCATCACTTCCAAATACTACATGAAGGATTACCCCGCCTGGTGGAAGAAGTACTACGAAGCCAAGCCCCAGGACAAGTATTTCGGCACGTCGTGGACCTTGCTGATGCCGGAGAGCGCCTACGCGCGCTCCGCGCCCGATGACCGGCCGTGGTCGACCAATTACAAAGGTCTCGGCACCAAGTTTCCGCACCCCGTGAGCGGCGGCGCGGACAAGCCAGGCAAAGCCGACTACGACGTCATCCTGTGGACGCCCTACGGTGACGACATCACGCTCGATTTCGTGAAAGCCGCGATCGAGGGCGAGAATCTCGGCAACAATCCGGCCGGCGTGCCGGACATCCTCGCCATCAGCTGGACGAGCCAAGACTATGTCAATCACCTCTTCGGTCCGGAAAGCAGGCAATCCTAGGATCAGACGGTGCGCCTCGACCGCGCGTTCGCGAATCTCTTCGAGTATCTCGACCGGCGCGTCGGAGTCAAGAACGTGCTGATCACGCTGTCCGCCGATCACGGATTCATGAACATCCCGGAGTACTGCGTCAGCCGCAGCCTCGACGCCGACCGCATCGACCCGGACAAGAATGATCGTCGACACCAACGGCGCGCTCGCGCAGAAGTTCGGCGAAGCAAAGTACATCACGGCCTGGTGGAACCCGAATCTCTACGTCGATTACGACCTCGTCGCATCGCGCAAGCTGGACAAGATGGAAGCCGAGAAGGCGGCGCAGGAATTCCTACGACGTATCCTGGCGTGGAAGCGGTGTTCACGCGGACCCAGCTCGAACAGGGGCAGATGCCAAACACCAAGATGGCGAAGCAGGTCGCCCTTGCCTGGCATCAGCCGATCAGTGGCGACATCGTGATCATGAACAAGCCGAACCGGTATCTCTTCGCGAAGCCGTTCGCCTACGCCGCCACCCACGGCTCCCCATGGGCGTACGATACCAACGTACCGCTTGCCATGTACGGCCCGAACTGGGTCAAATCCGGCAAGTACGGTGACTCGGAGACGGTGGATCTTGGTCGCACCATCGCACATATCCTGAACGTACGCCCTCCCAACGGTTGCGAGGGACGGGTGCTGACCGAGGCGATGCGCTAACCGCAGCACAGCAGCGTGATCTTTCACGAAACGGAACCTGCCCCGCGGCCGCAAGCCGCAGGGCAGTTCCTGCGCAGGATCAGGCGATGAGGTTGAGCTTGAAGTGGAACGCGATGAACTTCTTGAACTCGTTGACGATCTTGAACGAGTCGCGCAGCAGCTCGCGTTCGAGCTTGTTCAGCTGGTTCGGGCGCACGTAGTTGTCCTGGGGGAGACCGGCCTTGAGCTTCTGCAGGCCAGTCGTAAGACGCAACGTCGAAAGCATGGTCAACGCCTCACCAAGCTCGATGGCGAAGGCGTCGGTCAGCACGCCCTTCGCCCGCAGGGCCGCGATGCGTTCCAGTGTATTGGTGGATTCGATGCGATGTTCGAGGGCGAGGCTGCGCACACCGTGAGTGAGGGGGAAGATGCCGCCTTTCTTCAGGTCGAGCGCGTCCCGGTGTTCCGCCTTGCCGACCAAGAAATTGGAGAACATGCCGAGCGGCGTTTCGAAGGCCTCTGTAGCGCGCGCGAACCTCGCGTAAAACGGGGTGCTGCTTTGCAGCCGCTCGAATACGTAGTGCCGCAATTCGTCGAGCAGTCCGGCATCGCCGGCCACGGCGCGGGCGTCGATAAAGATAGCGAACTGCATGAAGCTTTCTTCGGTCGGCCATTGGACCCACTTGAAGATTTCGTCTCGAAATGCCGACAGCGACCTTGTCCAGTAAGGATTCGAGACCATGATGTCGCCCGGGCAGCGCGGGTAGCCGAAAGCTACCAGCGCCTCCGTGAACTCGCGCGTCACCCGTTCGACGTCCGGGTGCGTGAAGCCGTCGCGAAGGATCAGGGCGTTGTCCTGATCGGTCTTGAGGATCTGCTCTCTCCGCCCCTCGCTGCCCATCACGATCAGGCATGAGTTCGCAACGATCTCGGGCGGTGCGATGAGACCGAACAGCTTCGCGAACAACTTCTTGTTGAGCTCGGCCAGCAACTCCCCAATGTAGCTCAACTTCACGCCCCGCGCGTGCAGCGCCTCGATTACGTCGACGAGGTCGCGGCTCGCCCGCTCCAGCTCCGCGCGCGTCGTCGCCTGCTCGATGCGCACCACGATCAGCCGAGAATGGCTGGAAAGATACGAGAGCAGATCGATCTGTTCGAGCACGCCAACGACCACACCCGCGCGCCGGATGACGATGCGGCTGACGTCGTGCCGTGTCATCGCGAGCAGCGCGTTGAAGAGAAAATCTTCCGCGTCGAGCGCGATGAGGTCGTAGGACGCTATATCGCCCACGGGATCGTCCGGTGAACGCCGGTCAATCACGACCGCATCGCGCAGGTCCGTGCCCGAGCAAATGCCGATGGCGCCGCCGCGCTCGACTAGCAGCGACCGGGCACCGTTGTCGCGCATCGCGCGGGCAGCGTCGTGGATGCTGATGTCTGCGGAAACCTGAAGTCGCGGATGGATATAGGCGTCACCGATCTTCGCGACCATGAACCCGGCGAGGTCGCGATTCATCTGCTCGCCTTGCACCTCGCCGACGCGGCCGGCGATGTCGTGAAAGCACTGGTCCGCGAATTCGGGCGCGGCGACGAGCAGTTCCAGAAACACCGGGCGTGGCAGGATCAAGCAAGCGCCATCTTCACAAGCCACATAATCGCAATTGCTCTTACGGCGCAGCAGCGCTTCGATGTCGAAGGTGGCGCCCGTCCCCATGCGCTCTGCTTTCCGTCCACCCACGAGTGCCTGCACCGCACCCTGCATGACAATGTGTAACCCCGTTGGTGCCTCGCCTGCCACTAGCAAGCGGTCGCCGGTACGAAATGGAACGATCTGAGCAGCTGCCGCGGCGTGCCCGAGCTGCGCCTTGGTGAGCTTGTCGAAAGGTGCGGTTTGCCCCAGCAGAGCGAGGGTTTCCATGACGCTCCAGAGATGCAAAACCCCCACTGGTTCCGACGAACCAGCAGGGGTTTCGAGCTACGAACGGGCAGCGCTATTCAGCCGCGAGCAATGTCAGTGGCCCGAGGCACCTGAGGCACCGATGCCGGTCTGGCAGCGAACATCCTGCGCTTCGTATCCCGCGATGTCCTCCTGGGCGCGCTTGCTCGTGTCGGTGATCGAGAAAAACCAGATACTCAGGAACGCCACCGGGACGGAAATGATGGCCGGGTTGTCCAGGCCGATCAGCGCCTGCTTGTTGCCGAGCACGTCCACCCAGATTGCCTTCGAGATGACGGTGAGCACAACGGCCGTGGTCAGGCCGATCCAGCCGCCGAGCGCCGCACCGCGGGACGTCATCTTGGACCAGAAAACAGACGTGATCAGGACTGGAAAATTGGCGCTCGCCGCGATCGCGAAGGCCAGTCCAACCATGAATGCAACGTTCTGTTTCTCGAAGACGATCCCCAGGATGACCGCGATGACGCCAAGTGCAATCGTAGCCATCCGTGACACCTTCATCTCGGTCTTCTCGTCGACGCGGCCGCGCGCGATGACACTCGCGTAGAGGTCGTGCGAGATGGCGGAGGCGCCGGCAAGCGTCAGACCGGACACCACCGCGAGGATGGTGGCGAATGCCACCGCCGAGATGAAGCCCAGGAAGGCATTGCCCCCGACGGCCTCGGCGAGGTGAATGGCTACCATGTTGGTGCCGCCATTGAGGCCGCTGATCAGCTTGCTCTTGTCGACAGCACCGTTGACGATCGCATCAGCCTTGAAGAACTCGGGGTGCTGCGCGAGCAGCACGATCGCGGAAAAGCCGATGATGAAGGTCAGAATGTAGAAGTAACCGATGAAGCCGGTCGCGTAGAACACCGATTTCCTGGCCTCCTTCGCGCTCGGGACGGTGAAGAAGCGCATCAGAATATGCGGGAGGCCGGCGGTGCCGAACATCAGCGCGAGCCCCAGCGAGATCGCGTTGAGCGGGTCCTTCACGAGACCACCGGGACCCATGATGGCAATGCCCTTCGGGTTCGTTTCGGTCGCCTGCTTGAACATCTCCTCTGGCGAGAAGCCGAAGTGCCACAGGGCGGAAACTGCCATGAAGGTGGCCCCTGACAGTAGCAGCACGGCCTTGATGATCTGCACCCAGGTGGTCGCGGTCATTCCGCCGAAGACGACGTAGATGAGCATCAGAATGCCGACACCAACCACAGCCAGCCAGTAGTCCAGGCCGAACAGTATCTGGATCAGCTTGCCCGCACCAACCATCTGCGCAATCAGGTAGAAGGCCACGACCACGAGCGAGGAGAACGCCGCCATGGAGCGGAGTTTCGTCTGGTCGAAGCGATAGGACGCGACGTTCCGCAAAGGTGAACTTGCCGAGGTTGCGCAATTGCTCGGCCATCACGAACATGATGATCGGCCAACCGACGAGAAAGCCGATCGAATAGATCAAGCCATCGTAGCCGGAGGCAAACACCAAACCCGAGATACCGAGGAACGATGCAGCGGACATGTAGTCACCGGCGATCGCGAGACCGTTCTGGAAGCCGGTGATACCGCCGCCAGCGGTATAGAAGTCTGCGGTGGTCTTGGTCCGCGAAGCTGCCCAGTAGGTGATGCCGAGGGTTGCGAGCACGAAAACCAGGAACATCGCGATCGCGGTGAGGTTAACGCCCTGCTTTTCGACCGGGCCCTTCACGGCGTCGGCGAACGCCGGGAGCGCAGCAAAGAGCGCAATGAGGAGCGAAAGAGGAATCAGCTTTTTCATTTGGCTGACTCCACGATGTCCTTGTTCAAGCGGTCGAATTCCGAATTGGCCCGCCAAACGTAGATTCCGGTAAGTACAAAGGCTGACAAAATAACCCCCACCCCGATCGGTATGCCAATGCTCATCACCTTCCCGGCCGCCACCGGTGTGGCGAGAAAACTTGGGAAGAATGCGATGGTAAGGATGAAGCCGTAATAGATGACGAGCATTATGGCGGCCAAAGTCCATCCGAACACGGAACGCTTGGACACCAGCTCGTGGTACTTGGGGTTGCTTTGACCTTTCGAACGACATCGGTTTGCATGGCGCGCTCCCTGGGTTGTGGAGTTATGCGCTATATGATCGCTCAATGCCCCGCCATCTGGAAGGGGCAAGTTCGAGCAGATGGCGCGATCCCAGTACCTCAGGGCGGGGGCACTAGTCCGCTGAACCAGATGAATCGCACCTGATGCGGCGACGTGGGTCGGCATACTTCCACTTCAGTGGTGCGGCATTTTTGTTGTACTGACGGATGTATCGCGTGAGTTTCTTGTCCAGGTCTTTGACGCTGGTGAACACACCCCGGGTGATGACGTTGCGCTGGATGCGGGCGAACCAGTTCTCGACTTGGTTAAGCCAAGAGGAGTAGGTGGGCGTGAAATGCATCGTCACGTTCGAATGCTCGGCCAGGAACGACTGAACCGCAGGGGTCTTGTGGCTGCTGACGTTGTCGCGGATGACGTGGATCTCGCGTTGCTCAGGGCTGATCCTGGCGACGACCTCGCCAGGTAACCGCCGAAGAACTGCTCGCTCGTGTGCCGCGGCGCGGTCATGCCCAGCACCTCGCGGGTGATGTTGAGCGCAGCAAACAGGCTCAGCGTGCCGTTGCGCTTGTACTCGAACCCATGGCTTTCGGCGCGGCGAGCAGGGACGAACGGCAGCAGGCGGTCCTTGCGGTCCAGCGCCTGGATCGCCGGTTTCTCGTCCACGCTCAACGCTGCCCCACATGCGCAGGAGGGTTCAGGTACAGCCCGATCACATCGGCTGCCTTGGCCTCGAAGTCCGGATCGTTGGACGCCATCTGGCGCTCCAGCCGATGCGGATCTCGATGCCGTGCTTGCGCCAGATGCGCTGCACCGCAGAACGACACGTCGCCCAGTTCGGCCTGAGCTTGCGGCTGCTCCAGTGCGTCGAGCCGTCGCGCGGCTTGTGCTTGAGGGTCTTGTTCAGCACCCGCGCCTCGAGCCGTGCCAAATCGCTTCGCGGTGCCCGACCCGGATGACGAGCATACAGCCCCGCCAGGCGATCGGCGGTAAAGCGCGTCTTCCACGTCGAGATGAAACGCGAGTCGCAGCGCAACTCACTCATGATCGCCTCGCGCGAGGCCCCTTCATCGAGCAACAGGATCAGTCGCGCGCGCCGCACTTGACCCACGGCCATCGTGCGGCTGCGCTGCCTGCTCATCAATTCCCGCCGCTCGGCTTCGCTCAGATTCATCTTTCCCATGCACCTACGAACAGGTGCATATTCATTGGTTCAATCGACC
>CAVVES010000006.1:0-275619 GCA_963747225.1 uncultured beta proteobacterium
GGCGACGCCCTCTTCGGTACGCTCGCCGACATGGCCCGGCTGCTCCCGGTACTGCCGCTCATTGGCGGCGGCCACACCCGCCTGCAACCGGTTTATGTGCAGGACGTAGCCGACGCCATTGCCCACATCCTGGCCGACCCCGAGAGCGCGGGCCGGACGTACGAGCTTGCTGGGCCTGACGTATACACACTGCGTGACTTAGTCAGGATTGTGCTGCGTTTGATCGGCAAGCAGTGCTGGCTCGTACCGGTCCCTTTCGCAGTCGCGATGATCCAGGCTCGGTTGTTCGAGCTGCTGCCACGCCCGCCGCTCACCACCGGCCAAGTGGACCTGCTCAGGGTGGACAACGTCGCGAGCGGTGCCTTGCCGGGTCTGCGGGAACTCAACATCGAGCCGAGGGCGGTGGAGGAAATTGTCCCGACCTATATCGGCCAGTCGCGCGCGCCCGAGTCCGATTAGAAGTCGGTAGCCATACCGCGTCAGGAGTGCACAATGACCGACACCACAGACACCACCAACGGCAGGCGCAGCATCTGGCTACGCGGCCTGCGTTTGCATCGGCATCAGCACCATGCCGCACCCCGTGTTGTGGCTCCGGTTGCGGCGCTTGACCTGACCCGCGTCGGCTCACGTTTGCCCCCACCGCAACCCGGGCGGCCGAGGTCTATCTCTTGGTGCGATGAAAGCTGATGTCGCCGTACCATGCCTGCACGGATTCACCCGTGTTGTCACTGTCGGTCATGATCGCGATCTCCGAGATCAGCGGGGGTTCCTCCCCGAAAGCGCGCTTGTAGTCCTCAAGGACGTTGCGTTCCTCGCTTACCCACTGGCCAATTCGCTCCGGTCCGGATTCGACGACGATCATCCGTACGCGATCGGTATACGCATTCGGCAGGATCGTCTCCTTCTGCACGTGCCGTTCCCAGATGTAATTGATGGCAGCGTATGGAAGCTCGACACCATACAGGAGGCGACCCATTGCTGCGGCCGCGCGATCCACCGCGTTCGTGCGCCCGCGCTCGCGTTGAAAGGTGATGTAGAGGCGTGCGGGGTAGTCGTCTCCGGACTTCGTAGTGGGATTCCCTTTCTCGATCAGATTTCCAACCTTCCAGCGCCAGCGGACGATGGGGAATGCTTTCGGATCGATAGTCACACCCTTCGAGAGGCCCGACGCCGAGCCATCGGCCGTTGCCTCCAAGACGGTACCTTCGGCGCTCTTCACGAGCTGGTAGCGGGTGTGACGCGGGATGTGCTTGAACGTGAGGGCCAGCCACCCGAAGGGCAGATGCGATCCCGGTGTTTCCGCAGAAAAACTCCCGACGACAATGCGGTCCTCGGCAGCCGCTGAAACCAAAAAAGCGGCGCAGAAAAGCGGGAGCAATGCACCGACGCAACGGCGCCGATGATGTCGCAGTGTCCAACAATTCAGCCGAGGCGTGCGACAGACTCGTGGCATGGGGATTTCTTTTCCAGTGCAGATAAGCTCTACCTGCGACAGGTGGTCGCGCCAAAACCCACGCGAGATCGTCGGCGACGATCACGGAGCAGGTCGCATCCCTCGTCAAGCATCGGCTGATGAATCGTAAGCATCAAGTCGAGTCTCGCGGCAAGAAACATCAATCAGTTAGCTCCCATGTCAGACCTGACTCAGCCTTAGTCAGACCTGACTCAGCCTTAGTCAGCACTGAGTCAGGGGGTTGTCAGCCTGAGTCAGCCTTAGTCAGCACTGAGTCAGGGGGTTGTCAGCCTGAGTCAGGCTTGGGTAGTGGTAGTGGTGTTTGGTGTGGACGCTCATACTCGGTAGCGTCGCCCGATAGAGCCGAGCGGTGTTGATCGCACCGCTTCCGCCCGCGACCGGCGCTACGATTCGCTCTCTATTTTGCTAATGAGCGCATTCAGTTCCCGCAGTGCGCGGCGCCATCTGCGTTTTCGGGCGATCGACGCCTGCATGTATCGACCGTGGATCGGTGGCCTGCCGGTGGACTTGCCGCCGTGCATGCGGCAGCGCTTCTTTCCTCGCACAGCCGGTGACTGACAGGGTGTTCCGCGCCGCGTTTTCGCACCACAGCGGGGAGCGCGGTGCATGGGGTAACCAATCATTTCCTTTTCTCCCCCGTCCGGACGCTACCGACAATTGCCTGACCCCCCTCCGTCACGCTCATCCGCTGTACGACAATGGTCTGGGCGCCCCCAGAGCGCAGGCGCTGGAAGGTCAGGAGGCCCTTCTGGAAGGCTTCCATCAGCCGCACCGACACGTTGAGCAATCGGGCGCTCTCGACGGCATTGGACTCGAAGAAGGCCTTGCCGGCAATCTCAAGCGCGCTCTTGTGGGCGACCGCGAGCTGGTGCGCGAGCATTTTTTCCAGGCTGTTTCCTGCTTGGATACTGTTCGCCGCGTCGAGGGCGAGCGCCGCACAGTCGGTGCCGATCCGGGTCAACAGGTCGATGCGGTGTGCGCTCGCATCGAGCGCCGCTGCATCCGGGGCAGTGAGCGTATCGCGTATGTCACCCTGATCGGTGGGAACGACTTCACCCAGTGCAAGTTCGACCAGCGGTGTCTGCTTCAATTGACCATCTGCTCGCTGCGCATACTGATCTGCCACGTCCTGAGACTTGGCCGCCGCTCCCGTATCGCCACGCTGTCGGGACCGATTCGCCTCGGCCTGTGCCTCCATCGACCACTGGCGTGCTTTTTCCGCCCGCGTGGTGATATCGCGTCCGGCTCGTCCTTGCTGGAGACACGGGTCGCAGATATGCCCGCCTTCGCAGGAGTAGAGCTTGCCTGCATCAGTACCGCACTTCGCGCATTGCCGCACAGCCGTTTCACGCTTCACGATCGTCACCTTTCTCGACAAAACAGGAGGGCGCCCGCCGGCCCGACCCCGTCCGGGCACCAACTGGCCGGGAGTGCCCCATCCGACCAGGGCGGCGAGCAGCGCCGCTGCGCACCTGCGGTGGCAACAATGCAATAGTGTTCGAAATTCGAAGCAGCGACTCCGACAACGGCCAGAGCGTCTCGAATTGCCTCAAGGCCGCGTCCCGCCTTGGTTCAGCCGGCATTTGAGACTCGCTTGTGTCGCTTCGAATTTCGAACCGAACTCTCCGTCCCTTGTTCGAATTTCGAATCGAGAATTCCGTCGTCCGCTTCGATTTTCGAACTGACTCGATTCGAAATTCGAAGCTTGACTATTTTTTCAGGGTCGGGTTTGGGTCGCTTGGCCCGTGCATGGGCGTCCCGCAGTGCATTCTGTGCTTCGACGAGAGTTCTGAACTGAACCCACTCGTTCGTCGGCTTCTGTTTTCGAATCCCAAGGGCGGGTTGCTCGAACACCTCTTCATCGGTGAATCGATAAAGCGAGCATTCCTTACCGCCTGCTCCGATACCGCCTTGGCGGGTCTTCTCGATAAACCCCACTGCCTGCAGCGCGCGCAGCGACTTTGCGAGTGTGGAGCTGGAGCGAACCCCACTGTGCTTGAGCGTTGAGAGGGTAGCCGGAATCTGACCATTGTTTGTGCCCTTCAACTTGCGCCGCAACCAAAGCCAGAGGTCACGATCGGTCGGCGATAGTGCGCGCCACGCGACCGAGTCCTGCAATTCCCAGTAAAGACGGCTGTGACCTCCACGGGCATCCCGGTACGGCTTGCGGCTACCCCTAGACTGGCTCATGGCGCCCTCCACGCGGGAGATTGGCTTGATCCATCGACCGAGCGCTCTTAGCCTCCTTGCGTCGCGGCGCAGCGCGCTTCCCGGCGCGAACGTCCGCGATGAACTGCTGGCGCCCGGCCTGAAGGCGTGGATTCACATTCGGGTCGGAGGTCTGAAGGCTCGCGGGCCGCTCGGCCTCAAGCTGACGCACGAGTTCCCGGAGTCGATCGTCGGTGAAGCCCGCGATGCGCGCCAAGTTCTGCGCCTCGACTTCATACGCAGGCCAGCCGCGCAGGCGCGCCGAGATCGGGACCGAGTGGGTGTAGAGACCCCGCTCAACATCAGCGTACTGGGTGCTGCGCGATACGCCGCGTATGCGGAGAACGGCTGGCAGCCGGAGGATGGAAAGGTTGCGTTCGCGCACGGCGTCGGTCGTGCGCTTGCCCGCGAGGGCATCGTGACTTTGGAGGAGTCGTCTCATTTTGATTTCTGGGCTCACAAGTGAAAAAGCCCGCCGGTCTCTCGACACGTGCGGGCTCGACGAAAAAGGGCCGGGTCTCCTTGCGGAAACACCGACCCCCGGAAACGACAAAGCCCCCCTTTTGGGGCGGGCTCTTCAGGCTATGGGCACACTTACCCAGTCTGATGCGCGATGAACTGCTGGCGCCCGGCCTGAAGGCGTGGATTCACATTCGGGTCGGAGGTCTGAAGGCTCGCGGGCCGCTCGGCCTCAAGCTGACGCACGAGTTCCCGGAGTCGATCGTCGGTGAAGCCCGCGATGCGCGCCAAGTTCTGCGCCTCGACTTCATACGCAGGCCAGCCGCGCAGGCGCGCCGAGATCGGGACCGAGTGGGTGTAGAGACCCCGCTCAACATCAGCGTACTGGGTGCTGCGCGATACGCCGCGTATGCGGAGAACGGCTGGCAGCCGGAGGATGGAAAGGTTGCGTTCGCGCACGGCGTCGGTCGTGCGCTTGCCCGCGAGGGCGTCGTGACTTTGGAGGAGTCGTCTCATTTTGATTTCTGGGCTCACAAGTGAAAAAGCCCGCCGGTCTCTCGACACGTGCGGGCTCAACGAAAAAGGGCCGGGTCTCCTTGCGGAAACACCGACCCCCGGAAACGACAAAGCCCGCCTTTTTGGGGCGGGCTCTTCAGGCTATGGACGCAATTACCCAGCCTGCGCAAAATATTCTAGCAGCGTTACTGGGTGGAAGCAACAAATCCTTCGCCGTCCTATGGCGTTCCGCATTCTAGGTCCCCGCGGTCTCTAGTAATGGCGCTCCCGCCTGGTCTCGCGTAATCGTCGCTTTACGGACTGCGCGTACTTTTCCCGCAATTCGTGCAGAAGTCCCCGTTCCAGCGCAGCGTCGCGCCTCATCCAGGCGATGATGTGGCGCTTGCGATAGACCGCTAGCCCACCGATCTGGATGCGTGCCACCGGGATGCGGTTCATATGGTTGCGCGAGACACCCAAGACCCAGGCGATTGCCCGCACGGAATAGAAGTTCTCCTCCGGCGCCGTATAGAAATCGCGCGCTTCATTAGCGGCCGCCTGGTGTGAGTCGCTGATCCGGGGTCGTCTGCTAGGTGGGATCATGCCTGGTCATCGCGTTCGTTCGCGCAGCGCCACGCCGCCGCTGCCCATCCGTGGTCAGGCGCTCGACCTCGTTGCCCCACCATTGCATGAGCTGCGCGCGTTCCTTGAGGAAGGTTGATCGCAGGTACGCCGCCCGGGTCGCGTTGTCCTCGACGTGGGCGAGCGCGGCCTCGATGACATCCGGTCGCCACAGGCCGGACTCATTGGCAAGGGTGCTAAACAGGCTGCGGAACCCGTGCCCGGTCATTGCGCCTCGGAAGCCGATGGCAGCCAGCACGTAGAGCACGGCGTTCTCGGAGGCGGGGCGGTCGGCCTTCAGTGGGGTGCCGGAAAACGTACTCTGCGACCGGCGCGGCAGGCCGCGCAGAACGGCCACTGCCTGTTTCGACAGCGGCACCTCATGGGCCCGGCGAGCCTTCATGCGGGGGGCGGGAATTTGCCAGACCCCGCCTTCAAGGTCGAACTCGTCCCAGGTAGCGGCGCGCGCCTCGCCCGTGCGGCAGGCCGTGAGCGCGACGAACCAGACGAGCGATCGGGTCACCTCGGAGCCGGGGTAGACAGCCAAGGCACGGAATAGCGCGGGTGCGTCGGCCGTGGCCACCGTGGCGAAGTTCTGCCTGGGCGCATTGCGGCGCGCCTGCTTCATGCGCCGGGAGAATTCGCGCTTGATGAGCGCTACCGGATCGTGCTCGGCGTAGCGGCGCAGAGCGGCAAACTCGAAGATCGCCCCGAGGCGTTGCTTCACGCGTTGCGCGGTTTCGAGCTTTCCTGCATCCAGCAGGGGGCCAAGAACGGCCAGGATGTCATTGGTATCGATGGCGGCGACCGGGCGGCCACCCAACTTGGGGTAGACGTAGTCGCGCAGGCTCTGCTCGATCTGGTCTGCATGTTTGTGAGTCCAGGTCGCGCGATGCGTGTCGATCCACTCGCCAGCAATTTTCTCTACCGTCGCGCGATCGCGCCGACGCGCTACCTCACGCTGCTGGCGTTCCACCCTTGCCGTTTCCAGTTCCCTGCGTTCCTGCTCGCGGGCGAGTGCCCGCTGCGCGAGCGGATCGCGTCCTTCTCCCAACAGGACACGCTGCCGGTCACGCTCTGCACGGGCCGCGCGCAAGCTCATTGCGGGGTAGGTACCAAGGATCACGGCGCGGATGACGCTCTCGCGCCGGTAACGGAACTCCCAGGACTTCGCTCCGCTCGGTCTGACGAGCAGGACAGCGATCCGCCGTCGTTCATGCGATAGGGCCTTGCGGCCAGGGTTGCCGTGCGGATGCGGACATCGGTAAGCGAGTAGTGTCTCCAGCGTTCTGTCGAGGCTGACAGTAGTGTCTTATGCCTGGCGTCGGGAAAAGCACTACAAAAGACACTACTGCTTGCGCAGGGGTATGGCGGACAGCCCCTCGACGTTAGGAGACGATTCGACGACCTGGGTGCGAGGCCGTCAACGCCATGGACAGGCGGTGCATTGGACTTGTTGGACGATCTTCCGATACTCGACGACTGGCGGAGAGGGTGGGATTCGAACCCACGATACACTTTCGCGTATTCCGGTTTTCGAGACCGGCCCATTCAACCACTCTGGCACCTCTCCGTGCCTCTGCGAAACTCCGGCTTGACTTCGGTCGCTCCGCTTGACCTGACCACAACGTAGTCCGGTTGCCCTGCGCCGCAATGCGTCGTGTGCATTGTGGCTCCAACGTCCTTGAAGGTTGATCTTCGCCGCAACGAACCGAACGACCGGTTCATTGTCAGAACCGGCCGATGCGACCCGCCCGTTCCGAGGGCGCAGATTTTAGCAGCGAATGCCGACGGAGAAAAATGCCGGACCTGGAGTTAGTGTCCTAATTTGGGCGATTATCCCGCACTTGACGTTTGCTTTCATCGGTTCTACCAAGTCACGTAACGGACAATCGCCCTAATTTGAGACCGACCCACATAGGACACTACCGACCTGAACGCAAGCTCGCGTCGGGCCGCGGACTCTGCTAAGGTTCTGCGTTCGCCGGCCGGCTCGCTCCCTCTCGTTCGCGCCGACCCACCGCTTTTTCCGACATTCGCCCATGACGCCCACGTTCCGCATCGAGCAAGTCGTCGGTGTCATCATCGTCGCGCTGCTGACGGTGGGCGCATTCATCATCCTGCAGCCGTTCCTCCCGGGTCTGCTGTATGCCGTCATTCTGGCGGTCTCCACGTGGCCCGTGTTCAAATGGCTCGAGCACCGCCTCGGCGGTCGAACCAGCCTCGCGGCAGGGCTGATGACGCTCTTTTTCGCGGCGCTCCTCATCGTGCCGCTCGTGCTCCTCAGCATGCAGCTCGCAGAGGAAGTACCGCGCATTGCGGACGGCATGAAGGAGATGCTGGACAACGGGTTCCCGGCCGCGCCGGAATGGGTGTCGAGGATTCCCTACGTTGGGGAGGCGCTGGAGCACCGTTGGAACGACCTGTCCACCGACACGCGCAAGCTCGCCGAGATGGTGCGTCCGTATCTCGCGAAGAGCGCCGAGTTCGCACTCGGTCTTGGCGCTCACATCGGCAATACCATCATGCAGCTGCTGGTGAGCCTGCTCATCTCGTTCTTCCTCTTTCGCGACGGCACGCCGCTCGTGACCCACGTCAGGGCGATGGCGCGTCGCGTGGGTGATGCGCGCGGTGAACGGCTATTGAATGTCGCGGGCGCGACCATGCGCTCCGTGGTTTACGGTATTCTTGGCGCGGCAGTCATCCAGGCCCTGCTTGCGACCTTCGGTTTCTGGCTCGCGGGGCTCAAAGGCTGGGCGTTTCTGGGACTGGTGGCGGGACTCCTCGCGCTCATCCCCATCGGCCTCATCATGCTGGTGATGTTCGGCGCCACTGCGTGGCTTTTCTACCTGGGTTCCACTGGGTGGGGGATCTTTCTGTTGCTGTGGAGCATCCTGGTGGTCGGTCAGGTGGACAACTTTATCCGACCGGTCATCATCAGCCGCGGCGCAAATCTCCCCATCATCGTCGTGCTGCTTGGCATTCTCGGTGGTCTCGCCGTTGCCGGCATCCTTGGTCTCTTCGTCGGGGCTACTGTCGTTGGCGTCGTCTACACCATGCTCCGCGACTGGGTCGACGAGCCCGTGGCCGTCACCGCCAATGGCACCGATCCGCGATCCGGGGCGTGACCGTCACGGCACAGGTCCGACATCTTGAGAACTGCCGCTGCGTTCATCGAGTTCATCGTGCTTCGCTGCGAGCAACGCTCGCGGGCGGCACGACGTACCCGCGTCGCTCCGCTCTGCGCCATCGTGCTGCCGATGCTGATCGCCTGCACGCAGCCAACCGTGCCTCCTCCACCTCCCCCGCCGCCGCCCGCGATGGCGCAGGCGCAGCAACAGCCGCTCGAGCTGAAGGTCCTGACGGTCGAGAGCCGGCCGACCCGTGACGCGGGCGAGGCAAGCCCGCCTGCCGGACTGGAACGCGATCTCGTGCAGCTCTTCGCGGACGAGATCGGTGCAACCGTGAATTTCGACGTGGAGCCGACGGTCGAGGCTGTCGTGCCGCTGGTAGTCCAGGGCCGGGCGGACTTCGCTGCGGCAGGCGTCGCGATCACGCCGGTCACCGAGAAACTGCTGCGCTTCGCCCTGCCCTATCAGACCGTGAAGCAGCAGGTGGTCGCGAGCCGGGGGCTTGCATCGCCGAAGGGATTCCACGATCTGGTCGGCAAGCGCGTGGTAGTGAGCGCGGGGTCGAACGAAATTGCGTTGCTCCAGGCAGCGAAGAAGGATTATCCGTCGCTACAGTGGAGGGAGCTGCCGACGGCCGATCCGCTCCTTCCCCTGCAGCTCGTAGCGCAGGGCGAAGCGGATGCGGCGCTGACGGATTCGCGCTACGCGAGCCTCGCCGCCAACTATTACCCACGGCTGCGGGCGGTCGACTCGGGACCGAAGCTTCCGATCGCCTGGGCGTTTCCCAAGGATGGCGATATCAGCCTGCTGTGGCAGGCGCAGAATTTCTTCGCGCGCATCGCCTACGACGGGACGCTCGCGCGCCTGGTCGACCGCTATTACGGCCACGCCGACAACCTCGATGCTGCCGACGTCCAGCACCTGCTGCAGAAAATGGGGACGGTGCTGCCCCGCTATCGTTCCTTCTTTCAGGAGGGGCAACGGCTCACCGGCATCGACTGGCGGCTGCTCGCCGCCCTCGCATTTCAGGAGTCGCACTGGGACCCGCTCGCCACTTCCTTCGCCGGCGTGCGCGGGATCATGATGCTGACCGACGACACTGCGGACCGGCTCAAGGTCACTGATCGGCTCGATCCGAAACAGGCGATCCCCGCCGGCGCTCGTTATCTCGCGGAATTGCGCGATCAGCTGCCGGCGGATGTGGACGAACCGGACCGGACGTGGATGGCCCTTGCCGCCTACAATATGGGCTACGGACACCTGAACGGCGCGCGTACGATCGCCCCGAAAGAAGGGGTCGAGCCGAAGTGGTGGAACGCGTTGAAGGCGCTGCTGCCCAAGCTGTCAGAACCCGCCTATGCGGCGCGTCTGAAAGCGGGACCGGCGCGAGGCGGCGAAGCCGTCCGGTTGGTGGAAAACGTGCGCACCTATTACGATATCCTGAGGCGGTTCCAGCCACCGTACGAACCAGGTGAGAACCTCGCGCGACACTGACCGCGGCGAGTGCATCCGGCGCTTCCCTAGCGGCGTATCTTCGGATGCGATGAACTGCCCGTCATTCAGACACCGACCGAAAGGATTTTATCCTTGCACGCGACGCTGCCCCTTCTCGCCGATACCGACTTTCCCCCGCTGCGTCGCAAGGCCCTAACCACGCTCCAGGTCAACGTCGGCTATCGCTGCAATCAGCAGTGCGTCCATTGCCACGTCAATGCCGGCCCAAATCGGAAAGAAGAGATGGCTGCGGACACCGTCGATCTGGTGCTTCGCTTTCTCGAGGTCTCGAAGCTGCGCGAGCTCGACATAACGGGCGGGGCACCGGAGCTGAATCCCCATTTCAGGCGCCTCGTCGTTGCGGCGCGCGACCTCGGCGTACACGTGATGGACCGCTGCAACCTCACCATTACCGAGCAGGCAGGGCAGGAAGACCTCGTGGATTTTCTGGCGGCGAATCGGGTCGAAGTGATCGCCTCACTGCCCTGCTACCTCGAAAAGAACGTGGACCAGCAGCGCGGCAAACACGTATTCGAGGGAAGCATTCGCGCGCTGCAAAAGCTGAACGCCGCAGGATACGGACGGCCAGGCACCGCACTCGAGCTGCACCTCGTCTACAACCCCCTCGGACCTGCACTGCCCCCGCCGCAGGCGGGGCTCGAGGAAGCGTACAAGCGCGAATTGGGTTCGCGCTACGGTGTTGCCTTCAATCGCCTGTTCAGTCTCGCGAACATGCCGATTCAGCGCTTCGGCAGCACCCTCGTCGCCAAGGGTCAGTTCACATCGTACATGCAGCTCCTGAAGAGCGCGCATCGGGACGAGAACCTGGAATCCGTCATGTGCCGCACTCTGCTCTCGGTGGACTGGCAGGGATACGTGTACGACTGCGACTTCAACCAGATGCTCGCGCTGCCCATCCGCAGGGACGGTCGGAAACCGACGCATCTGCGCGACATCATGGGAGTCAACATGGAAGACTGGTCGATCGCTGTGGCCGACCACTGTTACGGCTGCACCGCCGGCCAGGGGTCGAGCTGCGGAGGCGCCCTGTCCGCCTGACCGCTACGCCCGGGACCAGGGATATGACCAGAAGCCGCCTGCTTTTGCTTGTCGCTGTCGGCGCCGCGATCGTCGCGTTCTTTGCGTTCGACCTCCAGCGCTTTTTCACCCTCGAATACTTCAAGAGCCAGCAAGCCGCAATCAGCGCCTACTACGACGCGCACCGCCTCAAGACCGCCATAATCTTCTTTGCCGTCTATGTCGCGGTGACCGGACTTTCCCTTCCCGGAGCGGCGATCATGACCCTGGTGGCGGGTGCGATTTTCGGGTTGCTGTGGGGAACGGTGATCGTGTCGTTCGCTTCCTCGCTCGGCGCCACTCTTGCCTTTCTGGGCAGCCGCTTTCTCTTTCGCGATGCGATTCAGAGAAAATTCGGCGACAAACTCGCGGCGGTCAACCGCGGCTTCGAAAAGGACGGGATGCTCTACCTCTTCGCGCTCCGCCTAGTACCAGCGTTTCCGTTCTTCGTGGTCAACCTCGTCATGGGGCTGACACCGATCACGACCCGCACGTTCTACTGGGTCAGCCAGGTCGGCATGCTGCTCGGCACGCTCGTCTACGTGAATGCCGGCACCCAGCTGGCGAAGATCGATTCGCTGAAGGGAATATTGTCGCCGGGTCTGCTGCTGTCGTTCGTGCTGCTCGGTTTCTTTCCCCTTATCGCGAAAAAGATCGTGGATATGGTGAAAGCGCGAAAGATCTATGCGCGTTGGACGAAGCCGGCAAAGTTCGACCGCAACCTCGTCGTCATCGGCGCGGGTTCCGCCGGCCTCGTCGCTGCGTACATCGCTGCGGCGGTAAAGGCCAAAGTCACGCTGATCGAGAAGCATCGCATGGGCGGAGACTGCCTCAACACCGGTTGCGTGCCGTCGAAGGCGCTCATCCGTTCGGCGAAATTCCTTTCCCACATCCAGCGGGCGAAAGAGTTCGGAATGGATGCGGCACGGGCGGAGTTCAGTTTCGCGCGCGTCATGGAACGGGTCGAGCGGGTGATCCGCAAGATCGAACCCCACGACTCCGCGGCACGGTATACCGGGCTGGGCGTCGAATGCATCGAAGGCACGGCGAAGATCACGGACCCTTGGACGGTGGAAGTGAAACTAACCGATGGCAGCCTACGCACGATTACCAGCCGCGCCATCGTCATCGCCGCTGGCGCGCAGCCGTTCGTGCCACCGATCCCGGGGATCGAGGAAAGCGGATACGTCACCTCGGACACCCTGTGGAGTCTGCGTGAGTTGCCGCCGCGCCTCGTTGTGCTGGGCGGCGGTCCGATCGGCTGCGAGCTCGCGCAGTGCTTCGCGCGGCTCGGCGCCAAAGTCACCCAGGTCGAAATGCTCCCGCGAATCATGATCCGCGAGGATCCCGAGATTTCCGACATGGTGATGCAACGGTTCCGCGCGGAAGGCATCGACGTGCTCGTCAACCACAAGGCGAAGCAGATCGTCGTCGAAGACGGGCAGAAGATACTCGTTGCCGAATGCGAAGGGCGCGAGGTGCGGATTGTCTTCGACAAGCTTCTGTGCGCGGTCGGGCGCGTTGCCAACACCAGGGGCTTCGGACTGGAGGAACTCGGCATTCCGACGACCAGACAGCGCACGGTCGAGGTGAACGAATACATGGCGACGATGTATCCGAACATCTACGCCTGCGGCAACGTCGCGGGACCGTACCAGTTCACCCATACCGCGGCGCACACTGCATGGTATGCGGCGGTCAACGCGCTGTTCGGCCACTTCAGAAAGTTCAAGGCGGATTTCTCGGTCATCCCGTGGGCCACCTTCACCGAGCCGGAAGTTGCACGCGTCGGCCTGAACGAGACCGAGGCCAAGGAGAAGAACATCGCCTACGAGGTCACTACCTACGGTATCGACGATCTCGATCGCGCGATCGCCGACAGCGAAGCGGAGGGCGTGGTGAAGGTCCTGACGGTGCCCGGCAAGGATCGCATCCTCGGAGTTACCATCGCTGGCGAACACGCCGGGGATCTCATCATCGAGTACATTACCGCGATGAAGAACGGCATCGGACTCAACAAGATCCTCGGTACGATCCACATCTACCCCACCCTCGTCGAGGCGAACAAATACGCGGCTGGGAACTGGAAACGCGCGCATGCTCCGCAGCGGCTGCTGACGTGGGTGCAGCGTTACCACGCCTGGCAACTCAATTGATGCACCGGTCCTGCAATATTCACCCAACTTGGACGGAGGCTTCCCGTGCAGAGACTTATTCTTTTCCTCGTTCTCGCCCTCGCATCGGCCCTCGCCACTGCGGAGGAATCGCCCCTCCGATTCGGTATCGGCCTGTTCCAGCCCGACAAGGAAAAGAACGATCTGACCTATACGCCCCTCGCAAAATATCTTTCGGAGCGTCTCGGCCGCCGTGTCGATCTGCGCACGGTGGAGACCTGGGAAGGGCTCGCCAAATCGCTCGCCACCGGGGAAACCGACATCGCGCTGCTCGGACCCTGGGGCTATGTTCTCGCCAACAATGAATCCGGCACGCAAGCGGTGGCGACCATTCTCTACGACGACAAGCCCGAGTATTTCGCGATTGTCGTCACCGGACCAAAAAGCGGCATCAATTCCCTGGATGACCTGAAGGGCAAGACCTTTGCCTTCGGCGACAAGGGTTCGACCTCCGGCTACCTGATCCCCTTCCACATGTTCCAGAAGCGGGGCATCGATCCGGAGAGCTACTTCTCCAAAGTGCTCTATACGAAGCACCAGGCGATCGAAATGCAGGTGACGCGCGGCGATCTCGACGCGGGCGCAGACTACAATCGCAACCGCAACGCGATGATCGAGCAGAACCTGATCAAGCCCGACGACAGCCGAATCATCTGGACCTCGGAGCCGCTGCCGAACGACGCGTTTGCCGTGAGTTCACGGCTGTACGCGGACAAGGCATTCGTGGCAAGGCTCCAGCAGGCGCTGGAGGGAGTGGCAATGGCGGTCAAGAAAGATCCCGGTCTTCTCCCCGCCCACTACACCGGTTTCGTAACAACCGACAACGGATTCTACAAGCCGATCCGCGACGCCGGGCTCGCGACCGGGAAGCTCGCGCCGAAGTGATGAGATGGCTCCACGGCTGCGATTTCTCATCGGTGTCATGCTGTACGCTGCGTTCGTCGCAGCCTGTGTGGCCACCCTCGCGAGCCGCGGCGAACTGACCTTCGGGCGCGAACCGCTCAGGAACCTGCAGCGCACCATTCACGACCTGAGCCGGCCGAGCTTCGTGGACGTCTCGGCTCGGCGATCCGCACCTCGAGTATCGGTCCGACGACGGCGTGGTGTTGCGGGTCGAAGACCGCCGCGCGCAGGAGCGGAATTTCCTCGCCGCGGTAGGACGCGCGGTCTGGATCACCCTGGTGATCGCCACTCTCGGTACGCTGCTCGCATTCGTCTGCGCGCTGCCCCTTGCGACCGTGGCTGCGCGCAATCTCTCCGCGCCGCGATGGCTGCGCCTTCCCGCAGACGGCGTGCTCAACGTCTGCCGCTCGATTCATACGCTCGTGTTCGGTCTGCTCTTCGTCGGCATCTTCGGGCTGGGTCCCGTCGCCGGCATCCTTGCCGTGGCAGCCCATTCCCTCGGGACGCTCGGCAAACTCTTCGCGGAGTCGATCGAGTCCCTCGACATGGAATCCGCGGAAGCGGTGCGCGCGGCGGGCGCAAGTGGACCTCAAACCTTCTTCGCCGCAATCTGGCCGACGGCGTTGCCGCAACTCGTGTCGACGGTCCTGTACGTGTGGGAATTCAACATCCGTGATTCAACCGTGCTGGGGCTCGTCGGTGCCGGCGGGTTGGGGCTGTTGATATCAGAATCGATGTCGCTGTTTCAATGGGGACGACTCGCAACGCTGTTCATCGCCCTGGTTGCCATCGTGATGCTGTTCGACCGGCTGAGCAGGCGTATCCGACTCGCGCTCGTATGAGCGACCCCGCGATCGCCGCAGACCGGCTTGGTTATGCCGTCGGCGGTCGTATCATTCTGCGCGACCTGACATTCGCGATCGAACGCGGCGAGCGTGTCGTCATCATCGGTCGCAATGGCGCGGGAAAGTCCACGCTGCTTAAACTCGCGAGCGGTATGAAGCAGCCGACCGCGGGCACCCTTACGGTGCTAAGGTGCGCCCTCGATCAGCGCGTTCCGTCCGCTCGACTGCGGGAGCTGCGCTCCGAAATTGGCCAGGTGCTGCAAGGCGCACACCTCGTTGCGCGCCTGACGGTAATCGAAAATGTTCTGCTCGGCGGTCTCGCCCGCGCCCGCGGTGGCGCGGAGCTCGCAAGCTGGGCCCGGCTCTTTCCGGCGCACGAGCGCGCCCGCGCTCGGGAAGCGCTCGTTGCGGTGGGCATGCATCGCCTCGCTGAACAGCGCGCGGACCGGCTTTCTGGAGGCGAGCGACAGCGCGTGGCCATTGCCCGGTCGCTGCACCAGGGGGCAAACGTCATGTTTGCCGACGAGCCCACGGCAAGCCTCGACCCGGAAGCTTCGGTACAGGTGGTCGAACTGCTTGCACGGCTCGCTTCCGAGCGCGGTCTCACCCTAGTCACTGTGGTGCATGACCTGAGGCTGGTGCGCTCCCTGGGAGATCGGGTACTCGCGCTCCGTGCGGAACGCATTGCGCTCGACGCACCGCTCGAAAGAACCAGCGACGAGATGCTGCGCGACGTATTCCGCGAACCCGAAGGTGGCGCAACCACTTCTCTCGGGGCACCCCAACCCTCGACCGTGCGTTAGTCCATGTTGAGAGCGCTCATGGTCGTGCTAACGTTGCTTCCCGCGTCTGCGCTTGCGCAGTTCGATCATTCGCACGCGGCGTGGACCGAACTCCTCGCGAGGAACGTCGTGTGGATCGACAATGGCCGTGCCTCACAGGTTCGCTACGCGCAGTTTCGAAGCGACCACGACAAGCTGAAGATCTATCTCGACGGACTTTCCGCGGTAACGAAAGCGGAGTTCGACGGCTGGACGAAGCCGCAGCAACTCGCCTTCCTTATCAATGCCTACAACGCGTTCACGATCGAGAAGGTGCTCACCCGTTATCCGAACCTGAGTTCGATCCGCGATTTCGGAAGCCTGCTCGGCAATCCGTGGAAAGACCGGTTCTTCACGCTATTCGGCACACCCACCAGTCTTGACGGCATCGAGCACGATACGATCCGCAAGCGCGGGGTCTACGACGAGCCGCGCATCCACTTCGCCGTCAACTGCGCCTCGATCGGCTGCCCAGCCCTGCGTAACGAGGCGTACATGGCCGATCGGCTCGACTATCAGCTCGAAGACCAGACGAAACGTTTCCTCTCCGATCGCACCCGCAACCGCTACGTGCCCAAGTCGGTCACGTTGGAAGTCTCGAGAATCTTCGACTGGTATGGTGCAGATTTCTCCAGCGGATATCGCGGCAGCGAATCCGTGCCGTCATTTCTCGCCCGCTACGCGACCGAACTCGGCGACCTGCTGCAAGATCAGGAGGTTGTTCGCGAGGGGAAGGTAAAGATTGCATTTCTCGAATACGATTGGACGCTCAACGACGCACGCAAATGATGAACGCGGAACACAATACCGCTGCCGAAAATCCAGTCGAGCCCGCGCGCCTCACCGTCATCGTTCCCGTTCTCAATGAAGTGCGAGGAATCGTCTCTGCACTCTCCTGCCTCCAGACCCTGCGCGCCCGCGGTCACGAAGTGATCGTGGTCGACGGAGGCAGCAGCGATGGCACGCCGGATGCCGCCCGTCCCTTCGCCGATCGCGTCCTTAACAGTCCACGCGGCCGCGCCCGGCAGATGAATACCGGCGCCCGCGCCGCGCGCGGAGATGTGCTCCTCTTCCTCCACGCCGACACGGCTCTGCCCGCCGACGCTGATCGTCTCATTGTCGAGGCGTTTCGACGGAGCGGACGCATGTGGGGTCGCTTCGACGTGGAGTTGTCTCCCAGCACGCCGCCATTGCGCCTCGTAGCGTTTCTCATGAATCTGCGCTCACGCCTTACGGGCATTGCGACGGGCGACCAGGCCATGTTCGTGCGTCGGGTGCCCTTTGAACGCATAGGCGGCTTTCCCGCTCTTGCGCTCATGGAGGACATTGCGCTTTCGATCCGGCTCAAGCGCGAGAGTCGTCCTGTGTGCCTGCGGCCGCGCGCTGTCACGTCGAGTCGAAAGTGGGAACGCGAAGGTATCGTGCGCACCGTGCTTTTGATGTGGCGTCTTCGGCTCGCTTTTTTCTTCGGCGCAGACTCGGCGGACCTTGCTCGTCGTTACTACGGGGGTCGAGAGCCGTGAATCCGGGACGCACCTGCCCAGCGGCCTATGGCTATTCGCCCAATCTCTTTCGCGAGGTGCCGGTGGAGCGTGCCGAGACTCTCTACGCGGTCGGCGGTCTCTACGGCAATTCGGAAGCGTTGGCCGCCGTGCTCGAGTTGAAACGGCAGGACGAGCGCAGCGGACCACCCGTCACCCTCGTCTTCAACGGCGATTTCAACTGGTTCAACGTAGACGTCCACAGTTTTCGCGACGTGAACAATACGGTGCTCGCTCACACCGTCACGCTCGGCAACGTCGAAGCAGAGCTGCGTGGCGAAGACGATGCGGGATGCGGTTGCTCGTATCCAAGCTATGTCGACGATGCGACTGTTGAACGCTCCAATCAGATCATGCGTCGCCTGCGCGAAACCGCATCGCAATTTCCGGAACTGGTGGCGCGCCTCACCTCACTACCAAAGGTGCGGACGTTCGAAATCGCGGACGAATGCATCGGCGTCCTGCACGGCGACCCAACGTCCCTTGCCGGGTGGCGCTTTTCCAGCGAGGCACTCGACAGTGCCCCTCGCGTTCGCGTGGCGCCGCCGACGCCAGAAATTGACGTAGTACGGTGGTTCAGCGAAGCGGGAGTTCGCGTATTCCTCTCGACCCACACGTGCCTGCCGGTCATGCGTGATTTCCAGGTAGAGGGAAAACGCTGCGTCGTCGCAAACAACGGCTCGGCAGGCATGCCGAACTTCCGCGACCACCGCTTCGGACTCATCACCCGGGTGTCGACGGTACCTGCTTCAGGGACTATCGTCGATGGCCTGCGCGCTGGTCGATTGCATGTCGAGGCGCTCGCCGTGCATTACAATCACGAACTTTGGGTTGGGCGATTTCTTGCTAGCTGGCCGCAGGGATCGCCCGCTCATACGAGCTATTACGACCGGATCTGCGGGGGAATCGGCACCGCTCCCGACCGAGGCAGTCTTCCTGGGAACCGCTTAAGCGCAATGCACCGAAAATGACCGAGACCGCAATCGCCATTCTTGCCAAGGCCCCCGTACCCGGCACGGTACGCACACCGTTGATTCCGTCACTGGGAGCAGAGGGCGCGGCAACGCTCTACGAGCGCTGCACCGACCACGCCATCGCTTCTGCAGTCGAGGCGAATATCGGTCCCGTCGAACTGTGGTGCCGTCCGTCGATGCTCAATCCCTTTTTTGCCGAAATGAAGCGCAAGCACCCGATCACGTTGCGCGTTCAGGGTAGTGGGGATCTGGGCATGCGGCTCTTTCGCACCTTCGAAGCCCTTCTCTCCGCGCACCCCCATGCGATCGTGATGGGTTCGAACTGCCCAGCCGTGCTGCCGGTGCATCTGCGCATGGTGGCCGAAGCGCTGGACGACGGTTTCGACGCCGTCTTCGTTCCGATGGATGACGAGCGCTGCGCGCTCGGGGGTCTGCGCAAGGTGGCCGAGGAAGTGTTCAAGGATCTCTCATGGACCACGGGGAGTGTGATGGACGCCATGGTCAACCGCCTCGGTGAGGCACGTTGGCGATGGCTCGAACTTCCCACCCTGTGGGATCTCGATGCACCGGGTGGTTTCGACCGGCTCGCGACCGATCCGCTGTTGAAACACCTCGCCGCGCGGATCAAGACTGTCCCCGCCCGGTCGGTTGCCCGCTGAAATCACACTCCCGCCCGATCGACCGACGGTTCCGAACTCTGCTTCCACGACAAGGTCTTTGGTTGTAAGCTGCCCGTGTTGCGTTTTTCGCACTACTTATGTCCTCTTCCTCCCGCACTCCGATCGCCATACTAGCCAAGGTTCCGAGGCCGGGTACCGTCAAGACCCGGCTTATTCCGTCGCTCGGGGCCGAAAAAGCAACGCGGCTTTATGAGCGCTGCACGACGCACACGGTCAAGACCGCCATCGAAGCGGACATCGGGCCGGTCGAGCTATGGTGCACACCGACGATCCTGCATCCATTCTTCGACGGGCTCGTTCGAGCATGGCACCCCGTATTGAGAACTCAAGGCAACGGCAATCTCGGGGTGCGCATGCTGCGCACCTTTGAAGCGCTCCTGATGGGGCATTCCCAAGCCATCATCGTAGGCTCCGACTGTCCTTCCCTGACTGTCGAAGATTTCCGCGCGGCCGCGCAAATCCTCGCAGCAGGCACCAACGCCGCGTTCGTTCCGACGGAGGACGGCGGTTACGCGCTGATCGGTGTGCGGGCCGTCGATCCGGCCTTGTTCGACCATGTCCCTTGGAGTACCGACGCGGTGATGAGCATCACGCGGGAACGGCTCCTGGATCTCGATTGGGCGTGGAAGGAGTTGCCAGTGCGCTGGGACGTGGATCGGCCCGAAGATTTCCAGCGCCTTGCGGCGGATCCCAAGCTCAGCTACCTGTGCGACCGCATCGCGCGGCCGGCTCCCGGACGCAAACTGCGCGCGGTTTCTTAGCAATCCGCGGAATTCGCCGTTCGGGGCGGATGCTGTGTTCCCAGCTTCTCCTAGTGATCCGTATCCATTCCAAAGCTGTTAGTTCGGCGGGAGGGCTTCCAGCGCATCGCCGAAATAGGGTCTCACGTCCCACGCTGTCCGTTCTACTTCCACCCTTCGGCTCCCCCTCATTCCTGCGGCGCTTTCGGAAACAAAACGCCGCAGCGAAGTCAATCTGAGGGAGACAACGCACTTCAAGCCTTCAGCGGGTGCGAGGAAAACCTGGGAAGCGGCGAGAACAGGCGTTAGACAACCCACGCGGCACGCACCGCACCGTGCGTACCAGCCACTTCCCGCGCTCCTCCCCGTCTACCACCCGTGGCGCAAGATGGCGGCGATCGGCTACTTGAGACCGAAGCGGGAGAAGGCCGCCATTCCCGCGAACTTAGCCTGGTTGGCGAGTTCGTCCTCGATTCTGAGGAGGCGGTTGTACTTGGCGACGCGGTCGGAGCGGCACAGGGACCCGGTCTTGATCTGCCCGGCGCTGGTGGCGACCGCCAGATCGGCGATGGTGACATCCTCGGTCTCGCCCGAACGGTGCGAGACGACCGCGCTGTAGCCCGCCTGCTGGGCCATGGCGATGGCATCGAGGGTTTCGCTCAGGGTGCCGATCTGGTTTAACTTGATCAGGATCGAGTTGGCGATGCCGCGCTCGATCCCCTCCTTCAGGATCGCGGTGTTGGTGACGAAGAGATCATCGCCCACCAGTTGCACCCGCTTGCCGAGCCTCTTCGTGAGCAGCGCCCAGCCGTCCCAGTCCCCTTCGGCGAGGCCGTCTTCGATGGAGATGATGGGATAGCGCTCGACCCAGCCGGCGAGGTAGTCGACGAACTCGGCCGAGCTGAACTGCTTGCCTTCGGATTCGAGCACGTACTGGCCGTTTTTGTAGAACTCGGAGCTCGCCACATCGAGCCCGATGTAGATGTCCTTGCCGGCTTGATATCCGGCCTGGGCGATCGCCTCCAGGATGACCTCGACCGCCGCTTCGTTGGAGGGCAGGTCGGGGGCAAAGCCGCCTTCGTCGCCCACCGCGGTGGCGAGCTTGCGCCCGGCGAGCACTTTCTTCAGGGCATGGAAGATCTCGGTCCCGTAGCGCAGCGCCTCGCTGAAGGACGGCGCCCCCACCGGCAGGATCATGAATTCCTGGAAGTCCACGCTGTTGTCGGCGTGGGCCCCGCCGTTGATGATGTTCATCATCGGCACCGGCAGCAGATGGGCTTGCCGGGACAGGTGCCGGTACAGCGGCACGCCCGCTGCATTGGCCGCCGCGTGGGCGCAGGCGAGCGAGACCGCGAGGATCGCATTGGCCCCCAGGCGCGCCTTGGTCGGCGTGCCGTCGAGGGCGATCAGGGCCTGATCGAGGGCGCGCTGGTCGTCCACCTCGCGCCCGCGCAGGCTCTGGCCGATCTCGCCGTTGACGTGCTCGACCGCCCGGCGCACGCCCTTGCCGCCGTAGCGCTTGGCGTCCCCATCGCGCAACTCGATTGCCTCGCGCGTGCCGGTGGACGCCCCCGAGGGCACCGCCGCCCAGCCGGTGACGCCCGAATCGAGCCGCACCTGCGCTTCCACCGTCGGATTGCCGCGCGAGTCGAGAATCTCCCGTCCGCGAATGTCGCTGATCTTGGCCACGTCCTGCTCCTCCTATCCTGGCGCGCTAGCCGGCAATGCGCGCGATGTGCATGAGATTGGTGTTGCCGGTGCTGCCAAAGGGCAGGCCGGCCACGATGACCACGGTTTCCCCCGCCTTGGCAAAGCCCTCGGTCTGCGCCGCGCGGCAGGCATGCTCGATCATCTCGGTCACGTCGTGCACCTCGGGCGAGGTCAGGGCCCGCACACCCCAGGCAAGCGCGAGACGCCGCGCCGTGGCCAGATGGGGCGTGATCCCTAGGATCGGGGCGGCGGGGCGCTCCCGCGCCGCGCGCAGCGCGGTAAAGCCGGACGAGGTATAGGTGATGGTGGCCGCCGGGGCGAGCAGCGCGGCCACGCGCCGCAGCGCGCAGCACATGGCATCGGCGGTGGTCGCCTCGGCGTTCGTATGGGTCGCCTCCAGCCCGATGCGATAGGCCGGATCGCCCTCCACCCGGTGGATGATGCGATCCATCATGTCCACCGCCTCGCGCGGGAACGCCCCCGAGGCCGATTCGGCCGACAGCATCACCGCATCCACCCCATCGTAGATCGCGGTGGCCACATCGGAGGCTTCGGCCCGCGTGGGCACGGGCGAGGCGATCATCGATTCGAGCATCTGCGTGGCCACCACCACCGGCTTGCCGAGCCGACGGCAGGTGCGCACGATCCGCCGCTGCAACTCGGGCACCTGCTCCGGCGGCATCTCCACTCCCAGATCGCCGCGTGCCACCATGATGCCATCGCACAGCTGCACGATCGCCTCCAGATGGTCGATGGCCGAGGGCTTCTCGAGCTTCGCCATGAGCCACGCCCGATCGCCGACCAGGGCCCGCGCCTCCTCGATGTCCTGGGGGCGCTGCACGAACGAGAGCGCTACCCAGTCCACCCCGAGTTCCAGTCCGAAGGCGAGGTCCTTGCGGTCCTTCTCGGTCAACGGCGAGATCGGTAGCACCACCCCGGGCACATTCACACCCTTGCGATCCGAGACCGCTCCGGCTACCACCACCGTGGTCTCGGCAAAGTCCGCCCCACACTTATCGACGCGCAGCCGCACCTTGCCATCGTCGACCAGGAGATCGGTCCCGGCGTGGATGGCCGCGAAGATCTCCGGATGCAGGAGCGGCGCACGCTTGCCATCACCCGGCGTGGGGTCCATGTCCAGACGCCAGCGATCGCCCACGGCCAACTGGATCTTGCCCCCGGCGATGGTGCCGATGCGAAGCTTCGGCCCCTGCAGATCGAGCAGCACCCCGATCGGGCGCCCCAGCTCCTGCTCCACCTTGCGGATGGTGTGAAGCCGCTCGGCGTGATCGGCGTGACCGCCGTGGCTGAAGTTCAGCCGAAATACATCGGCCCCGGCTTCAAACAGCGCACGGATCTGTGCTTCGCTCGAACTGGCCGGCCCCAGGGTGGCTACAATCTTGGCGTGACAGCTGCGTCGCATGGCTTCAGGCTCCTTTAGAATCACAGTTCCCAGCGCGCACCGATCGCCGCCACCCCGGCCCGCGCCACCTGGGCGTCCTCGCCCGCCTTCACCCCGGACACGCCGACCGCGCCGACCACTTCGCCGTCGACGACGATCATCTCGCCGCCTTCGAGCGGCACCACCGGCATCTTGAGCGCGGCGAAACGGCCGTTGTTGACCATGTCCTCGTACACCTTGCTCGCGCGGCGCGCGAGCACGCAGGTGCGCGCCTTCTCCGGCGCCACCGTGGCGCTCATGGGCGCGGCACCATCCATGCGCTGCAGCCACAGCAGGTGGCCGCCGTCGTCGCACACGGCGATCGTCACCGCCCAGCCGTTGCGCAGCGCTTCGGCTTCGGCGGCAGCGGCGATCGACTTCACATCGGCAGCAGTGAGAGCGGGTCGGGTTCGCATGGGGGCTCCGGCGCTATCCGTGCTGCGCGGCGTGCACGGCCTCTGCGGTGACGAGGATGGCGCGGAAATCGTTGACGTTGGTCAGAGTCGGACCGGTCACCACCGCATCGCCCAGAGCTTCGAAGAAGCCGTGGCCGTCGTTGTTGGCGAGACTATCCTTGGGGCGGATGCCCTTCGCCCAGGCGCGCGCGAGGCTATCCGGGGTGAGCAGCGCGCCGGCGATCTCTTCCTGTCCATCGACCCCGTCGGTGTCCCCGGCCAAGGCGTAGATGCCTGGATGCCCATCCAGGCTCACGGCAGCCGAGAGCAGAAACTCCACGTTGCGCCCGCCGCGCCCGTTGCCGCGCACCGTGACCGTGGTCTCGCCGCCCGAGAGCAGCACGCAGGGCGCCGCGATGGGCTGGCCGTGCGCGGCCACCTGGCGCGCGATGCCGGCCATCACCTTGCCCACGTCGCGCGCCTCGCCCTCGATCGCATCGCCCAAGATGAGGGTGGGCAGCCCCGCTTGCTTCGCTACCGCAGCCGCGGCCTCCAGCGCCATCTGCGGGGTGGCCACCATGTGCACTTCGTTGCGGCCCAAGCGGGGATCGCCGGGCTTGACCGATTCGCTGCGACCGCTGGCGAGCATTTCATGCACCGCTGGCGGCACTTCGATCGCGTAGCGGCGAATGATGTCGGCTGCATCCGCGCAGGTGGTGGAATCGCCGACCGTGGGACCGGAGGCGATGTCCATCGGGTTATCTCCGGGCACGTCCGACAGCAGCAGCGTCACTACCTTGGCTGGATGGCAGGCCGCGGCCAGCCGCCCGCCCTTGATCGCGGACAGGTGCCGGCGTACGCAGTTCATCTCGGTAATGCCGGCGCCGGACTTGAGCAGCGCGCGGTTGACCGCCTGCTTGTCTTCCAGCGTGAGCCCTTCCTGCGGAGCCACGAGCAGTGCAGAGCCGCCGCCGGAGATAAGGCACACCACGAGGTCGTCCGCGGTCAAGCCGTGCACGAACTCGAGGATGCGCTGCGAGGCCTTGAGGCTCGCAGCATCCGGCACCGGGTGCGCAGCCTGGACGATCTCGATACGTTCGCACGGTACTTCGTAGCCGTAGCGGGTCACCACCAGCCCGCTCAGCTCACCTTTCCAGTTCTGCTCGAATGCCCTCGCCATCGCCGCCGAAGCCTTGCCGGCGCCGATCACCAAGGTGCGTCCTTTCGGCGCCGCCGGCAGGTGCGGAGGAATACAGTGCGCCGGCTGGGCGGCTGCAACCGCTGCGTCAAACATCTGCCGCAGCAGCGCACGGGGTTCGAACACCTTAGTCATGACATCCTCTGGTTGTCGTAACGTCTTGGTTGCAGGCTTGACACTGCACGCCGAGTTCGCTATCCCGGTACCATCTCTTCGAACACGATGTCCTGCGCGCCCTGCCAGAGTACCTTCCGCCCCATCTCGGCGAGCTGTTCCGCCCCCTCCACGACGGTGAGGAAGTGATTTGCGGCGAGCATGCCCATCTTGCTCGCAAAGCACGCGCTCCCATAGGTGAAGAGCACCTCCGTCTCGCTGAACCCTCCGGGATAGAGCAGGATGTCGCCGCGCGAGGGGTGGCTCGTATGATTCTCGAATCCTACACCGGTATCGAAATTACCGAGGGGAATCCACACTGCTTCGCCGCTCCAGCGCGAATGAATGACTTTGTTCCGAAACGGCAGCAGCTTGCGGAACGCTGCACAGGTCTTCGGCGCTGATTCTTCCTCCATACGTGCCACGAAGCGCGACGCCCCCACAATGACACGCAGACGGCGCATCGGCCCTCACCTCCTCGCCCGCTATGGCACTCGCTAACCCGCCTTCTGGCCGATCTCGAAGTTGGACAGGGCTTCCAGCGCGCGCACGAGCCCCGAGTGGTCCCAGGCAGCTCCGCCGTTCGCGACGCAGGCGCTGAAGAGCTGCTGCGCGGTAGCAGTCGCGGGCAACGCCAGCCCGAGCGAGCGGGCCGCCGACAGCGCGAGGTTCAAGTCCTTCTGGTGCAGCGCGATGCGAAAGCCCGGGTCGAAGGTGCGTTTGATCATGCGCTCGCCCAGGATCTCCAGGATGCGCGAGGTGGCCAAGCCCCCAAGCAGCGCCTGGCGCACCTTGGCCGGGTCGGCGCCGGCCTTGGCTGCAAACAGCAGCCCTTCGGCCACCGCGCCGATGGTCAGGGCCACCACGATCTGGTTCGCGACCTTGCAGGTCTGGCCATCGCCATTGGCGCCCACCAGCGTGATGTTCTTGCCCATCAACTCGAACACGGGCTTGACGCGATCGAATACCTCCTGCTTGCCGCCCACCATGATTGAGAGGGCCGCGTTCTTCGCCCCAACGTCGCCACCCGAGACCGGCGCGTCGAGATACTCGCAGCCGAGCGCGTTGATCTTCTTCGCGTACTCCTTGGTCTCCACCGGCGAGATTGAGCTCATGTCGGCCACCACCTTCCCCGCCGAGAGCCCAGCCGCCACCCCGTTCTCGCCAAACAGTGCCGCCCCCACATCGGGCGTGTCGGGCACCATGGTGATGATGATGTCGGCCTTCTGCGCGACCTCCTTGCCGCTCGCGCACGCCTTGCCTCCGGCATCGACCAACGCCTGCGGCACGCTCGGTATGCTGTATAGATACAGCTCATGCCCGCCCTTGATCAGGTGCCCGGCCATCGGGGAACCCATGATCCCCAAGCCGATGAATCCAATCTTGCTCATTGCCTCATTCTCCTTTCGTGTGCATTCGAAATCCGGATTCTGGCCCGCGCCCGCGCGCGCCGTCGCCTAACCGAAGTTAGGTTCGCCTCTCAAAGATACGGCTTCAACCAGGTGAGTCCCTCGACGGTCTTTCCTTTCGGTTTGTATTCGCAGCCGATCCACCCGTCGTAGCCCAGCCGGTCAATGAAGCCGAAAAGGAAAGGGTAGTTGATCTCGCCGGTGCCTGGCTCGTTGCGCCCCGGGTTGTCCGCGAGCTGCATGTGCGGAATTCGCGCGAGGTTGCGTTCGATGGTCGGCGCGAGATCGCCCTCCATGATCTGCATATGGTAGATGTCGTACTGCAGGAACAGATTCGAGGAGCCGACCTCGTCGATCACGGCAAGGGCCTGCTGCGAGCGATTCAGATAGAAGCCCGGAATGTCGCGCGTGTTGCACGGCTCGATCAGCAACCGAATGCCCGCACCCTTGAGCTTCTCGGCGGCGAACTTGAGATTGCCGACGAAAGTCGCGCGCACCGTGTCGGCATCCGCGCCTTTGGGCGGAATGCCGCCCAGGCAGTTGACCTGCTTGCAGCCGAGCGCGGTGGCGTACTCGATCGCCTTCCCCACCCCGTCCTGGAACTCGCCTTCGCGCCCGGGGATCGTGGCGATCCCGCGCTCGCCCGCGGCCCAGTCACCCGCGGGCAGGTTGTGCAGCACCTGGGTGAGACCGTGCTTGTGCAACTGTTCGGCCAGTTGCTCCTTGGGATACGGATACGGGAACAGATACTCGACGCCCTTGAAGCCGGCTTGCGTTGCTGCGGCGAAACGATCCAGAAAATCGACCTCGTTGAACAGCATGGTCAGGTTGGCGTTGAACTTAGGCATCCCCGATCTCCTGTGCCGATGTGGGAGATTTCAGTGCAGCGTCACATTCATGTGAGCCGGAACTAAAGTCGGCCTCGTTGAACAGTATGGTGAGGTTGGCATTGAACTTAGGCATGCGCGTTCCCTCTCTTCTTCACCGTTGCGCTCAGTCGAGCATTCCGACCGCAGTGGGGACATCCTCGGCCCCGGCAGCCAGCTCCTCGAATTCCATCACTTTGTCGATCTCGGTGCCCATGGCGATGTTGGTCACCCGCTCCAGGATGATCTCGACCACCACCGGCACCTTGAATTCCGCCATCCACTTCTCGGCCTGCGTAATGGCCGGATCGATGTCTTCCTGCTTCTCCACCCGGATCGCCTTGCAACCCAGCCCTTCGGCAACCTTCAGGTGATCCACCCCATAGCCCTTGACGATGCCCTCGTCGGCCGGGGTGTTGATGTTGTCAAACGCGAGCTGCACGCAATAATCCATGTCGAAGCCGCGCTGGCTCTGGCGAATGAGCCCGAGATAGCTGTTGTTGACCACGACGTGGAGGTAGGGCAGCTTGAACTGCGCCCCCACGGCGAGTTCTTCGATCATGAACTGGAAGTCGTAGTCGCCGGACAGCGCGATGATGCGCCGCCCCGGATCGGCCGCGCGCACCCCGAGGGCGGCGGGAATGGTCCAGCCCAGGGGACCGGCCTGGCCGCAGTTGATCCAGTGCCGCGGCTTGTACACGTGCAGGAACTGCGCGGCCGCAATCTGGGAGAGCCCGATCGTGGTCACATAGCAGGTGTCCTTGTCGTCGAAGGCGCGGTTCAGGCACTGATACACCCGCTGCGGCTTCATCGGCACGTTCTCGTAGTTAGTCTTGCGCAGGTATTCGAGCGAGCTTTTGCGGCCGCGGCATTCCCCGGCCCAGCCTTCCCAGTTCTTGAGCTTGCCCGCCGCCTTCCACTCCTTCGCCACCGTCACGAACAGTTCCAGCGCCGCCTTGGCATCGGACACGATGCCGTAGTCGGGACTGAATACACGCCCGATCTGCGTGGGCTCGATGTCCACATGGACAAACTTGCGCCCCTTGCAGTAGACCTCGGGCGAACCGGTATGGCGATTGGCCCAACGGTTGCCAATGCCGAGCACGAAGTCCGAAGCGAGCATCGTGGCGTTGCCGTAACGGTGGGAAGTCTGCAGCCCCACCATGCCCGCCATCAGCGGGTGATCGTCGGGGATCGTGCCCCAGCCCATGAGGGTCGGAATCACCGGCACATTCATCAGCTCGGCGAATTCCACCAGGAGATTCGATGCGTCGGCGTTGATGATGCCCCCACCGGCCACCAGCAGCGGGCGCGCGGCGGCGTTCAGCATGGTCAGCGCCTTCTCGATCTGCGCCCGGCTCGCCTGTGGCTTGTACACCGGCAGCGGCGTATAGGTCTCGTCGTCGAACTCGATCTCGGCCATCTGCACATCGAACGGCAGATCGATCAGCACCGGCCCCGGACGCCCCGAGCGCATCAGATGAAAGGCCTGCTGGAAGGTGCGCGGCACCTGCGCCGGCTCCATCACCGTCACCGCCCACTTCGCCACCGGCTTGGCGATCGACGCGATGTCCACCGCCTGAAAGTCTTCCTTGTGCATGCGCGCCCGCGGCGCCTGACCCGTGATGCACAGAATCGGAATCGAATCGGCCGAGGCCGAATACAGCCCCGTAATCATGTCCGTGCCGGCCGGGCCGGAGGTGCCGATGCATACCCCGATGTTGCCCGCCACCGCCCGCGTATAACCCTCGGCCATGTGCGAGGCCCCTTCCACATGCCGCGCCAGGATGTGGGAGATGCTCCCCCGACGCTTCATCGCCGCATACAGCGGATTGATCGCCGCCCCCGGTATCCCGAACGCAATGTCGATCCCTTCCCGCTCCATCACCCGCACCGCCGCTTCGGCTGCCGTCATCTTTGCCATGGCTGGAATTCCTCACTCACTCTTGATTGAAAACAATGGCCGGTCGGCCAGACTGCTACGAGCCAGGCTTCCGCCAGCTTCGTTGGGCAGTCACGTTTTTATCTCGATCGCAGTCTAGGCTGCTCTCCCCTCCGTCCGATCGCGAATTTCGTATGGCTACTATGCGGAATTTCGTATCCCTAAAGTCCTTCGCGCCACTTCACAGCGGTGCAAGGCGCTCGTCGATCAATTCCATCCAATGCTTGACCGGCGTCGCAGTTCCCGCCTGAAGGTGGGTCATGCAGCCAATGTTCGCCGTCCCGATGGCTTCCGGTCGTGAGGCCTCGAGATTGCCCAGCTTGTTCTTGCGCAACTGCTTCGACAGTTCCGGCTGGAGGACCGAGTAGGTACCGGCCGAACCACAGCACAAGTGGACGTCGAGGACAGGCTGCAACTCGAACCCTGCCGCTCGCAGAAACTTCTCCGTCACGCCCCGGATCTGCTGGCCGTGCTGAAGCGTGCAGGGAGGATGAAACGCAATGCGCTTCGGCAATCCACTGGGCCAAGAGGCCGCGAGTTTCTCGTCGAGCGTCGCGCCTTCCGCGTTCATCACTTCGCACGTGTCCCGGGTCATCTCCGAAATCCGCTCCGCCTTCTCGGCATAGCGCGGGTCGTCCCGCAGAAGATGGCCATACTCCTTCACCATCACGCCACAGCCCGAGGCAGTCATCACGATCGCCTCGACACCCTGCTCTACGTAAGGCCACCAAGCATCGATGTTGCGCCGCATGTCGTCCAGACCGGCTTCCTGCTCGTTCAGGTGGTAGCGCAGCGCTCCGCAGCAGCCCGCCTGCGCAGCTTCGATCAATTGAATGCCGAAGCGATCGAACACGCGTGCTGTCGCCGCGTTGATGTTCGGCGCCATGGTGGGCTGCACACAGCCCGCAAGCACCAGCATCTTCCGCGCGCGCTGCTGCTTCGGCCAAGCCGTCGCCGGTGCGGCCGGCGGCACCTTGTCCTTCAGCACTTCCGGCAGCAGCGGACGCACCATCCGCCCGAGCTGCATTGCAGTACCGAACAGGCCGGCGTTCGGTAGCACCTTCAACAGCATGCGACGCTTGAAGCGATCCGCGCCCTGGCGGGGGACGCGCTTGTCAACGATGTCTCGCCCGATGTCGACCAGACGGCCGTACTGTACGCCGGACGGGCACGTCGATTCGCAGTTGCGACACGTGAGGCAGCGGTCGAGGTGGAGCTGCGTGGTCCGCGTCACCGGCGCCCCTTCGAGCATCTGTTTGATGAGGTAGATGCGGCCGCGCGGCCCGTCGAGCTCATCACCGAGCAACTGGTAAGTCGGGCAGGTGGCCGTGCAGAAGCCGCAGTGGACGCACTTGCGCAGGATCGCCTCGGCCTCCCTGCCCTGCGGCGTGTCCTTGATCCAGTCCGCGAGGTTGGTTTCCATGGTCAGAGATCCGCGTACATGCGTCCAGGGTTGAAAATGCCATGAGGGTCGAATTGCTGTTTCAGATTGCGGTGAATCTTGGCAAGCCCCGACTTGAGAGGCGTGAACACATCGTCCCGCGCTCCCGACGAGCGAAACGCCGTGGCGTGCCCGCGCGCAGTCGCCGCGGCTTCGCGGATCCTGGTGCGATCTGCATCCGTTCCGCGCACCCAACGCTGCGCGCCCCCCCATTCGATGAGCGTCGCGCCGAGGTTGAGCGTGGGCGCCGTCGAGGGAACGGACAACCGCCACAGATCGCTTGCATTCGAGAGGAATGCGTGCGTCTGCTCCCGAAGACTTTCCCACAGGCTGGCGTCGTTCTCCACGGTGTCGCCGCCGATCAGTACGCGCGCCGCCTTAAGCGCGGCGGCAGCGCCCGACAACCTGACGAAGAGCTTACCGTCGACCCAGCAAGTTGCGGAAATCGGCAACGGCTTGCCACCCCACTCGTTCATCATCCTGATCGCGTCCGCTTCGCTTGCGGCGCGCACGAGCGTCAGCGTCGCGGCAGAAATGGGCAACACCTTAAGAGATATCTCGGAGATGAGCGCCAGCGTGCCGAGCGAACCGACCATGAGGCGCGAGACATCGTACCCTGCGACGTTCTTCATCACGCGACCGCCGAAGGTCAGATCCTGCCCGCGCCCGTCGATGACGCGCACGCCGAGCACAAAATCCCGCACCGCCCCGCTCGTCGCGCGCCGCGGCCCCGAAAGGCCTGTCGCGACCACACCGCCTATGGTCGCGGCACCGAAGTGAGGAGGTTCGAAGGCAAGCATCTGTCCGCGTTCCGCCAGCGTGCGCTCGAGTTCTCCAAGCGGCGTGCCGCACCGGGCAGTGACGACGAGCTCGGTCGGTTCGTAATCGACGACGCCACTGTACCCGCGCGTATCGAGCACTTCGCCCGCAGCTGCGCGGCCGTAAAACTCCTTCGTGCCACCTCCGCGAATCCGGAGCGGCTGTTTCCTTGCGGCCGCTTCCACCACCCGCTCCTGGAGCACCTTCAGATCGTTCGCCACGGTTGTCTCGCCCTAGAAACGCGGCAGGTCGGGGTGAACAGGCTTTGCCGAGCGCACGTGCATGCGTCCGTATTCCGCGCAGCGACGCAATGTCGGAACGGCCTTCCCCGGATTGAGCAAGCCTAGCGCGTCGAACGCCCGCTTGACGGCATGAAACATCTGCAACTCGGCTTCCGGGAATTGCACGCACATCTGGTTGATCTTCTCGACGCCGACGCCGTGCTCGCCGGTAATCGTCCCGCCCAACTCCACCGAAAGCTCGAGGATCTCGGCGGCGAACTCTTCGGTGCGCTCGATCTCACCAGGCTTGCTCGCGTCGAACATGATGAGCGGATGCAGGTTGCCATCGCCAGCGTGGAACACGTTCGCGCAGCGCAGACCGTATTTCTTTTCCATCCCCGCGATCCCGCGCAGGATCGTCGCCAGCTGCTTGCGCGGCACCGTGCCATCGATGCAGTAATAGTCCGGGCTGATGCGGCCGACGGCAGGGAACGCCGCCTTGCGACCGGACCAGAACTTGTAGCGCTCCTCCTCGGAGCGGGAGAGGCGCAGTTCCCAGGCGCCGGCACGCTCAAGCACCGCACTGATGCGCTCGATCTCGTCCTCGACTTCCTCGTCCGTGCCATCGGACTCGACGATCAGGATGGCCTCGGCGTCGAGCGGATAGCCCGCGTGCACGTAGTCTTCGACGACCTGTGTGACCGCCTTGTCCATCATCTCCATGCCGGCGGGGATGATGCCAGCCGCGATCACGTCCGCAACCGCTTTCCCGGCTTTCTCAACCTGATCGAAAGCGGCAAGCACCGCGCGCGCCTTGATCGGCGTGGGCAGCAGCCGCACCGTCACTTCGGTGGTGACGCACAGCATTCCTTCCGATCCGGTGATGAGCGCCAGCATGTCGTAGCCCGGTGCATCCAGCGCGTCGCCCCCGATCTCCAGCAACTCGCCGTCGATCGTATAGGCACGCACGGCGAAAATGTTGTGCACCGTGAGGCCATACTTGAGGCAATGCACGCCGCCGGAATTCTCCGCGACGTTGCCGCCGATGGTGCAGGCAATCTGCGACGAAGGATCGGGCGCGAAGTAAAGTCCGTGGGGCTGCGTGGCTTCGGAGATCGCAAGGTTACGCACGCCCGGTTGAACACGGGCCGTGCGCGCGAGCGGATCGATGGACAGAATGCGCTTGAACTTTGCCAGCGACAGCACGATGCCCTGATCGTGCGGTAACGCGCCGCCCGACAGTCCCGTTCCTGCGCCCCGTGCGACCACCGGCACGTTCAGGTCCCGGCACAGCTTCAGGATGGCCGAGACCTGTTCCTCAGTTCCGGGCAGCACCACGGCCAATGGGAGATTGCGATAGACCGCCAACCCGTCACATTCGTAGGGCTTGATCTCTTCGCGCTCATACAGCACGGCCTCCCTGGGAAGGATGGCCAACAGACCGCGAAGCAGCGCTTCGCGGTCTGGCTGTGCAAACTTGACGTTCGATCAGGTCCATGACGTCTCTCTCCGCAACTGTTCAGTAGAGGCTGCGTCGAACGTTACCCGCACATCCCATCATGACCTTGAATTGCGGGTTCGCGGACGGTCAAAACACCAGCAGCGTGAACGGATACACATACGCCTGCAACGTAACCACCACTCCGACTAGCGAGGCGAGCACAATGCTGTGCCAGAAAACGTAGCGGAGAATGTCACCTTCGTGTCCAAACCAATTGGTGGCAGTGGACGCAACCACAATGCTCTGGGCGTCGATCATCTTGCCCATCACACCGCCGGAGCTGTTGGCCGCCGCCATGAGCACCGGATTCAGCCCGATCTGTTGGGCGGTAGTTCTCTGTAACCCGCCGAACAGCACGTTGGACGCTGTGTCCGACCCCGTGACCGCCACGCCGAGCCAGCCGAGCAGCGTACCGAAGAACGGATAGAACACGCCGGTCGCCGCGAACGCGAGACCCATGGTCGCGTCCGTTCCGGCGAAACGGGTGAGATAGCCAATGGCCAGCATTGCGGAGATAGTGATCAGCGAGAAGCGCACCTTCCAGATCGTGCGGCCATACATGTGCAGCAGACCACCCAGACTGTACTTCATCGCAAGACCGCCGATGAGGGCCGAGAGCAGGATGCCGGTCCCCGTCGCGGACAGCCAGTTGAGATTGTAGATGGCAGTTTCCGGGTGCGCCTTCGGCACCACTGGCGGCACCTTCATGATCACGTTGTGCAGACCCTCGAACGGAAACTTGAAGATCGAGACCGTGTCGAGCCACTTCTTGAAGTCCGGGATGCCCCACACGAACACGAAGACGGTGAGGATGATCCATGGCATCCACGCCAGCATGACGGTCTTGGTGTCGTGGGTCTTGAATACCGTCTTGCTTGCAGCGGCATCGGCTGTATCGCTTACGTGCAGGTCTTCCGCGACGCCGGAGTCGGCTTCATGACCCTTGAGCGCAGTGGATTCCCATCTCTTGCGCGGACGCCAAACCTTGAGGAACAGGGTCAGGCATCCCATCGACACGAGCGCGGCGACCACGTCCACGAGCCACGGGCCGTGAAAGTTCGAAACCAGGTATTGAGGAATCGCGAAGCTAAGGCCCGCGACCAGAATCGCGGGCCAGATTTCCATCATTCCCCGGAATCCGGCAAAGGCCCAGATCAGCCAGAACGGCACGAGGAGGGAGAAGAGCGGCAACTGCCGGCCGATCATTCCCGAGAGCTGAAGGAGGTCCAGCCCCGTCACCGCGGAGAGCGCGATGACCGGCGTGCCGAGAGCGCCATATGCAACCGGAGCGGTATTCGCGATGAGCGAGAGCCCCGATGCCGCCAACGGCGCGAAGCCAAGTCCGATGAGAATTGCAGCAGTCACGGCAACCGGCGTGCCGAAACCCGCAGCACCCTCGAAGAATGCGCCGAAGCAGAACGCGATCAGCAGCAGTTGCAGACGTTGATCGTCAGTGATGTTGGCGATGCTGTCCTGCAATACCTTGAACGAGCCGTTCTCTTCGGTGAGCTGATGCAGGAAGATAATGTTGAGGACGATCCATCCGATCGGCAGCAGGCCAAAAGCCGCACCATAGGCCGACGCGAGGGCGGCCAGCTTGACCGGCATGCCGAAACCGATGATGGCTACCAGCAGCGCGCTGATAAGACCGATGATCGCTGCCAGGTGCGCACGCACGTGGAAAGCGAGGAGTCCCAGCAACACCACGACGGGAACCGCCGCCGCAAGCGTCGACAGGAACATGTTGTTGAACGGATCGTAGACCTGGTTCCACGTCATCTGAGCACCCTCCTCCTGATTAGGCTGTTTTCTTGTATCTTACCTTGAGCGCCGGTGCGGCTCTAGCGACTACGCACCGTTTCATGTGCCGTGCGCGAACTTGTCGGGGGCTGCAATCGAGAAGCGGAAGGACGGGTGGTGCTGAGACTGGAACTGGCACCCACCGGTCGATCGTCACTTCTCGTTGCGTGTTCGTCGAGGTCACCTCCGATGTTGGAGACTGCCTGTCTTGATGGCGGTTCGAGTTAGCCAGACCGTTGGCTTTTTAGACCCAATCCCCCGGGATGTCAACACAGAGGCCCTGCGGTGTCATTGGCGATCGCGCGAATCGCTGCACCTACGGAATGTTGCCCCGCTTGAAGGGTGAGTCAGCCACTCGGAACGACGCCGGACATGCCAAAAAGAACACCCGTGCGATCGAGAGTGCCTTGATTGCGAGAAAGTCTTGAAGCGCCTTCTCTTGGTCGGCGGCGGTCACGCCCACGTCGAAGTCATGCGCGCCTTCGGCCAATCGCCGCCGCCAGGGACGCGCGTGACAGTGCTGAGCCGCACGCCTCTCACCGCGTATTCCGGCATGCTGCCCGGCCTCATGGCAGGCTATTACCGTCTCGACGAATCCCATGTTCACCTCCCGGCCCTTGCAGGTTCCACCGGCTGCGAGTTCGTCGAGGCCGAAAGCGTCGGTCTCGATCCGGATCGGTGTGAAGTCGAGTGCAGCAGCGGTCAGCGCTTCGGCTACGACTTCCTCTCCCTCGACATCGGCTCGACCCCTGCCGCGGTCCCGGGCGCACAGGCGCACACGCTGCCGGTCAAGCCGGTCGATCGCTTTCTCGCAGACTGGCAGAGCTGCGAAGCGCGCATCGCCGCAGGGGAGCGGCTGCACGTCGCCGTGGTGGGCGGCGGTGCAGGCGGCGTGGAGCTGCTTCTATCACTGCACCATCGGATCAGCGGTCTCGGAAACGGCGCCGCGCGCTTCACGCTGGTCACCGACCAGTCGGACCTTCTGCTCTCGCACAACCGGACCGTGCGCGACATCTTTCGCGCCGAGTTCGCATCGCGACAGGTCGAATTGCTGGTGCGGCATGCCGTCGTGCGCGTCGATTCGGGCCGGCTGATCTGCGCGGATGGCCAAGCTGTTGGGGCCGACGCCATCGTCTGGGTCACGACCGCCGCCGCGCCGTCATGGATCGGGCGCTCCGGACTCACGACCGACCACCGCGGCTTCATCGCGGTCAACGATTGCCTGCAATCGGCGTCGCACCCGAACGTCTTCGCGGCCGGCGACATTGCGACGATGGTCAACCGCCCGCTTCCGAAATCCGGCGTCTATGCGGTGCGGCAGGGACCGCCCCTCGCGCGCAACCTGCGCCGTGCGCTCGCCGGCGAGCGGCTGCGCGACTACCGGCCGCAGCGCCTTGCGCTTGCGCTCATCGGCACGGGAGATGGCAAGGCGGTCGCCTCTTATGGCCCCTTCGCCGTGCGCGGGCGGTGGGTGTGGCATTGGAAGGAATGGATCGACCGGCGCTGGGTGCGCCGCTATCGTCCTCCCCGCGAGTCGACGTGATGCCGCCCCGCGTGAGCGCTCAGCGCAGCGGAACCGCGCTCATTACGAAATCACGTCCCTTCGCGTGGCACTCGGTGCAGACAGCGACACCGTGGTCAGCCGCCAGGGTTCGATTGCCGTCGGTCGCGGAAAACACCTGATACCAGAACCACCCCTTGCCGCCTGCGCTGTCCGGCTGGGTCTTGATGCTCACCGCCCAGCCGTGGACCTTGCCCTGCTTGCCGAACAGTTCCAGTACCGCGGCGGAGCCTTCCGGTTGCGCCCTTGCCTGCGCCTTGAGCGCGCCGGCGAGCGACGGATCTAGATACACGTTTACGGCGCCCGGATGCCCGCCCGCGGAGGGGTGCGGCTCGCTCTCCCGCTCCCAATTTTTGTAATTCCCCGCCTTGAGCCAGTCGAACAGCTCCTTCGAGGAGGCGGGCGGCGTTTGCGCATCCGCTGCGGCGCTCGTGCACCATCCAGCCAGCACGGCGCTGACAACGGCGGCGAACACCTGCTTGCGATAGCTGCGTCGATGCATGCTCGTTACCCCTTCCCGATCGATTCCAGGCCACCCATGTAGGGTCGCAACGCCGCAGGAACGGTGACAATGCCGTCCGCGTTCTGATAATTCTCCAGAACCGCAACGAGCGTTCTCCCGACTGCGAGGCCGGAACCATTCAGAGTGTGCACAAGTTCCGGTTTGCCTTTTTCATTGCGAAAGCGCGCCTGCATGCGCCGCGCCTGGAAAGCTTCGAAGTTCGAGCACGAGGAGATCTCGCGATAGGCATTCTGCCCCGGCAGCCACACTTCGATGTCGTAGGTCTTCGCCGCGGAGAATCCCATGTCGCCCGTGCACAGGACGACGGTGCGGAAAGGCAGCTCGAGCCGCGTTAGGATCGTCTCCGCGTGCTTCGTGAGTTGCTCGAGGCAGTCGTACGATTGCGCGGGATGAACGATCTGCACCAGTTCCACCTTGTCGAACTGATGCTGGCGGATCATGCCGCGCGTGTCCTTGCCATAGGACCCCGCTTCGCTGCGAAAACATGGCGTGTGGCAGACAAATTTGAGCGGCAACTCGCCTAGGGGAACGATCTCGTCGCGGACGATGTTGGTAACGGGAACCTCGGCCGTTGGGATCAAGAACCAGTTTCGCAGCACCCACCTTGCGTCCTCTGGCTTGGGTATTTGTCCTTCCTTCGTACCTTCTCTGATGTAAAGATCGGCGACAGCCTCTTTGAACTGTGTCTCTCCGAAACTCACCTGGAACAGATCCGATTCGAACTTAGGCAGCTGCCCCGTGCCACGCATGCTGTCCGCGTTCACGAGATACGGCACGTAGACCTCCGTGTACCCGTGCTCGGACGTGTGCACATCGAGCATGAACTGCGTGAGCGCCCGGTGCATTCGCGCGATCGCACCCCTCATCACGACGAACCGCGCGCCGCTGATCTTGACCGCGGTCTCAAAGTCGAGTCCGCCGAGCGCGGTGCCGATGTCGACGTGATCGCGCGCCGGAAAATCGAAGCTGCGCGGCGTGCCGACGCGCCGCACCTCGATGTTGTCCTCCGCGGATCTGCCGACCGGCACGCTCTCGTGGGGCACGTTCGGCGTTGCAAGCAGCAGCGATTGCAGCTGCGCCTGCACCTCGCCCAAAGGCCCTTCCAGCGCGGCGACGCGATCTCCGAGCGCGGCTGCCTCGGCCATGGCCGCTGTGGCGTCTTCGCCTTTTGCCCGCGCCTGTCCAACCTGCTTGTTCAGCGCGTTGCGCAGGGCCTGCAGATCCTCTGCTTCTGTCTGGATCTGCTTGCGCCGGACTTCGATGGCACGGAACGCGTCGGCGTCGAAGGTAATGCCGCGATCGCGAAGCCGGGTCGTTACCGCATCGAGATTGCTGCGCAGAAGTTGCGGGTCGAGCATGAAAACTCCGTTTCGGGATGGCAAGAGCCGGGTGAAGTTTACCCGCCATTTTCCAACGAGGTCATGCACAGGCTATCGCAGTGCAATATAATGGCGCATGTGCCCGGCCTGGATAGTGCCAGTCTTGGGATCCAGAGGCACCGACCCGACATCAGAAAAGGAAAACGCATCATGCGGACCCATCTCATCATCGCTGCACTAGCTCTAGCCCTTCCGTTCACCGGCAACGCTTATGCCCAGGCCTTCGGCAACCAGGCCGGCCAGCAGATGGCAAAGCCCGGCACGCCCTCGAAGACTCCGGCCCAGAAGCGCGCTGCCATCGACAAGATGGCCACGGACACGCTCGCCGAGCTGTTCAAGACCAAACCGGACGTCAAGAGCGAGATCGCCAAGTCTGCCGGCTATGCGGTCTTCAGCGAGGCCGGCGCGATGGTGATCTTTGCCGGCGGCTCCGGGGGCAGCGGTGTTGCGGTCAACGTCAATGCAGTGCCTCATAAGCACAGGACGTATATGAACGTAGCGGAAGCCAGTGTCGGCATCGGCGCGGGCGTGAAGGATGTGCGCACCGTATTCGTCTTCAAGACTGGGCAGGCACTCGAACAGTTCGTGAACAAGGGCTGGGAAGCCTCGGGCCAGGCAGGAGCAGCAGCAACAGCGTCCGACAAGGGCGGAGCCGTTGGTGCGGACAAATCGTTCGTGAACTCCGACACAGTGAGCATGTATCAGCTCACCCCCACCGGGCTCATCGCGGAAGCGACGGTAGCCGGGAAGAAATTCTGGAAGAGCGATCTCAACAAGAAATAACGAATCCGCACCGGGAGGCGACCAGGGTCTCTCCAATAAAAAAAATGCCGCGGTCAACCCGCGGCATTTCCTTTTTTACGAAGGGCGCGCTCCGGACGATCACTCCTTTCCTCGGTCTTTCCGCGCCGCTGCGTCCAGCTCCTTCAGATGCGCAAGCTTGTCGCGGATCTTCGCTTCCAATCCACGGTCGGTCGGCTCGTAGAACGTAGGCGCTTCCATGTCGTCGGGAAAATATCGCTCCCCGGCCGCATAGGCTTCCGGCTCGTCGTGGGCGTAACGATAGGTCCGGCCGTAACCCAGGCCCTTCATCAGCTTCGTCGGCGCGTTGCGCAGGTGGTCGGGCACAAGGCGCGACTTGTCTCTCGCCACCAGCGCCCTCGCCGCCCCGTACGCTGCATACGCCGCATTGCTCTTCGGCGCGCAGGCGAGATAGAGCGCGGCTTCGGCGAGCGCCAGCTCTCCCTCGGGGCTCCCGAGTCGCTCGTAGGTTTCGCAGGCATCGAGCGCGAGGCGCAGCGCGCGCGGATCAGCGAGCCCGATGTCCTCGCTCGCCATCCGCACGAGGCGCCGTCCCAGGTAGAGCGGATCGGCGCCGCCGTCGAGCATGCGGCACAACCAGTAAAGCGTCGCATCGGGGGACGATCCCCGCACCGCCTTGTGCAGGGCGGAAATCTGATCGTAGAACGCATCGCCACCCTTGTCGAAACGGCGCAGGCTCTGGGTCAGGGTTTCGGAAACGAACGCGTCGTCGACGTGCGAAATTCCGTGCACGCCTGCCGCGGTGCCCAGCTGCTCCAGCAGGTTGAGCAGTCGCCGGCCATCGCCGTCTGCGTAACCGATCACCCGCGTGCGCGCGTCTTCGCTGAACGCGAGTTGCGGGAGCGCACGTTCGCGCGCCCGCTCGAAAAGCTCTCCGAGGTCGTCTTCCGACAATGCGGTGAGCAGGTAGATCGCGGCACGGGATTGCAGCGCACCGATCACCTCAAAGGACGGATTTTCCGTCGTGGCGCCGATGAAGGTGAGCAGCCCCTGCTCCACGTAGGGAAGAAATGCATCCTGCTGTGCCTTGTTGAAGCGATGCACCTCGTCCACGAAGAGGATCGTCGGCCGCCCGGATTGCGCGAGGACCGCCTGCGCGCGGGCAACCGCCTCGCGTATCTCCTTCACGCCGGACAGCACCGCCGAGATCGTGATGAACTCGGCGTGGCACGCGCCGGCCAGCAGCCGCGCAAGCGTGGTCTTGCCCACCCCCGGCGGCCCCCACAGAATCATCGAGTGCAGCTTGCCGGCCTCCATCGCGAGCCGCAGCGGCTTGCCCGGACCAAGCAGGTGCTGCTGCCCGACGACATCGTCGATGTGCTGCGGCCGGAGCCGCTCCGCGAGCGGCGCATCGGGCGCGGTCTTGGTGAAGAGGTCGGACATGACGTGACGGGAAAGGAGACGCGGGAAGGGGGAAAGGAGGGGCGATGCGAGAAGGGGAACGAGTACGTAGGCTGCTAGACCCTACCCGTCATTTGAGAGGAGTTGCTGTCGCACCCTTCCCTCGTCGCCCTTCTCCCTTCTCCTGCGGAGCGTCCCTGATCACGTCCGCCCCCTTCGGCGGCGTGAAGGTGAAGAGTTCCGGCGACAGGCTCGGGTTGCGTTTGAGGTCGATGAACCGGATCACGGTGAGCTGCCCGAACTGATCCTTCAGCTCCATCGTGTCGAGATCCGCGCCCTTGAATCCCATGCGGATGCGCTCGAACGTCGTCTCCGCGCTCTTCGGCGTTGCTTCGAGCCAGTCGATGCCGTCCTTCGTCCCCGCGCTCTTCAGCTCGAAGTTCTGCTCGATCGCGTTGTCGCCCGCGAGCAGCGCAGCCGGACTTGCACCGAGCGCAGCGTCGAGCTTGCGCGCGGTGACCTGGTTCAGATCCTTGTCGTAGATCCAGACCTCGACACCGTCGCCGACGATGAGCTGCTCATAGGGGGCAAGATACGTCCAGCGGAACTTTCCCGGGCGGGAGAACTGCAGGCTGCCGCTCGACTGCTGGATATTTTTCCCGCTGCGGTCGAGCACGGTCTGATTGAAATCGGCGCTCCCGGAACGGGTCTGCTCGATGAATGCCTTGAGCCGATCGACGCTGGCGGCCTGGGCCGCGAAGACGCACGCGAGAAGCGCGGCGCCAGCCGCGGCAGAGAAAAGTCGGTTCATGTCAGAACTGACGGATGCGATCGAGGGAAAAAACCTGACCACCGCCGATCTGGATCACGGTGGTGAACGGGTCCGAGATGGTCGGATAGTAATACCACGTTTTGCCGAGATACCCGGAAGACAGGAACTGGTTCGACTTGTAGTCCGGGGGGCCAGCGCGCAGGAGCACTTCGCCTTCCTGCATCCCGGTGGAGAGGTTGCGGAACGTCTCGAAGCTCATGCCCCGGGCGCTGCGCCGCCCGTTCGCCGCGCGCGCCGCGGTGCGATCCGCCGCGGCCTGCTGCGCCTCGCCCTGTGCACGGTCCGCCCGCAGCCGGTCGTACTGACACTGAATCGTGTGGCATTCGAGCGCGCTGCCCGGTTCCCGCTCGGCACCGCTCGGCGTGATGTCGACCGGCGTCGCCGTCCGGCCTGGCGGAGGTTTCTCGCTGTAGTGGGTCACGCCTTTGTCGTCGACCCACTTGAACACGACCTGCGCCACCGCGCTTCCCCCGGCAAGCCAGCCGAGGGTGACAAACAGAATCGAGAGAAACAAACGCGGGGTCATGGCTTGCGGCACCCTCAGTCATCCGTGGCTTCGACCACAGAGTAACGCAGCGATTCCCTTTCCGTTTCACCGCTCGTCGGTGGCCGGTGTGAGCACTTCGCGGTTTCCCGCTGCGCCCATCGGCGAGACCATGCCCGCCCGTTCCATCTGCTCGATGAGGCGCGCGGCGCGGTTGTAGCCGATGCGCAGATGGCGCTGCACCAGGGAAATCGACGGCCGCCGGGTCTTGAGCACGATCGCCACCGCCTGATCGTAGAGCGGGTCCGCTTCGCTCCCCTGCCCGTCCGCGTCGACGAGGGCCTCGTCGTCCACCTCCGGACCGTCGAGCACGCCCTCCACGTACTGCGGCTCGCCGCTCTGCTTGAGGTAATCGACGACCCGGTGCACCTCGTGATCGGAGACGAACGCGCCGTGCACGCGTTGGGGGATGCCAGTTCCTGGCGCGAGGTACAGCATGTCGCCCTGGCCGAGCAGCGCCTCCGCGCCCATCTGGTCGAGAATCGTGCGGGAATCGACCTCGCGCCGAAACCTGGAACGCGACCCGCGTTGGGATGTTCGCCTTGATGAGTCCGGTGATGACGTCCACCGACGGGCGCTGCGTGGCGAGCACGAGGTGCACACCGGCTGCGCGGGCCTTCTGCGCGAGGCGGGCGATCAGCTCCTCGACCTTCTTGCCCACCACCATCATCAGATCGGCGAGCTCGTCGATCACCACGACGATGACCGGCATCTCGTGCAGCGGCTCGGGATGATCCGGCGTGATCGAGAACGGATTCGTGATCGGCGTCCTTGGCTTTCTCGCCTCGCGCATCTTCTGGTTGAAGCCGGCCATGTTGCGCACGCCGAGCGCGCGACATGCAGCTTGTAGCGGCGCTCCATCTCCGCGACGCACCAGGTGAGCGCGTTCGCCGCCTGCCGCATGTCGGTGACGACCGGCGCGAGCAGGTGCGGCATGCCCTCGTAGACCGACAGCTCCAGCATCTTCGGATCGACCAGGATCAGCCGCACGCGCGACGGCGGCGCCTTGTACACCAGCGACAGAATCATCGCGTTGATCGCGACCGACTTGCCCGGAGCCGGTCGTGCCGGCGACGAGCAGGTGCGGCATGCTCGCGAGGTCGGCCACCACCGGTTTGCCGGCGATGTCCTTGCCGAACGCAAGGGTGAGCGGCGAGGCCGCATCGCCGTACACCTGCGAGCTCAGGATCTCGGAGAGGCGCACGATCTGGCGCGTCGGGTTCGGGATCTCGAGGCCCATGCAGCTCTTGCCGGGAATCGTCTCGACCACGCGGATGCTCACGACCGAGAGCGCCCGCGCGAGATCCTTGACGAGATTGATGATCTGGCTGCCCTTCACGCCGACCGCGGGCTCGATCTCGTAGCGGGTGATCACCGGGCCCGGATAGGCCGCCACGCACCTTCACCTCGACGCCGAAGTCGAGCAGCTTCTTCTCGATCAGGCGCGAGGTGAACTCGAGGGTCTCGGTGGGCGAGCAACTCCACTTCCTTCCCTGCCTGGTCGAGGAGCGAGAGCGGCGGCAGCAGCGAGTCCGGCAGGTTCTCGAAGAGCGGCACCTGCTTCTCGCGCTCGACGCGCTCCGAGCGGGGAATCTCGAGCACGGGTGGCACGATGAAGATCGGCTCGTGCTCGTCGACGATGCGCTTCTTCACTTCCTCGACCACTTCTTCGCGCTCGACCTTCGCCACCGTCCCTGCGCGCCGGTCCTGCCACGCCCGCACGCTGTTCAGCACGAACAGGTAGCCGTCCTCGAGCCAGCCGCCGAAGCGCTCCATGAAGCGGACCCAAGACAAGCCGGTAAAGAGCGAGAGGCCGATCGCGGCGAGCAACAGCAGTAGCAGGGTCGAACCGGTGAAGCCGAAGACCCGCAGTAGCGGGTTGCCCGCCAGGGATCCGATCATGCCGCCCGGTGCGAGGGGCAGCGGAACAGTCAGGCTGTTGAGGCGCAGGTGTTCGATGGCAGCGCTAGCGACGACGAGCACCACGAACCCGACGCCGGCCACCGCCACCGAGCGCCGGTCGATGAAGGAGGCGGTCTCCAGGCGACCGTAGCCCCAGCGCACCGCGTTCAGCAGGAACGCGACGAACCAGTATGCAGAGAGACCGAAGAGATAGAGCAGCACGTCCGCCAGCCACGCGCCGAAGCGCCCACCAGCGTTCTGCACGACGCCCGACGTAGCGCTCACCGACCACGCGGGATCACCCTTGTGGTAGGTGAAGAGGATGAGGAGCAGGTAAGCCGAGGCGCCCACCAGGAGGAGCCACCACGACTCCCTTATGAGTGCGGCGATCCTCGGCGGCAAGGGGTTCTGCGCGGCGGCGGCCCGCGATCTGGCCATCGAGAACGTCAGTCCATCAGGGATGCAAATGGAAATTATATCCTGCGGCGGGGGTCCGGCCCAATCCGCTGTTGCGATGCAGTGAACTTAGGGAGCGTTGCTTCCCGACCCGGACCATCGATCTCGCGACGGACCGGGTCAGTCTCGACCCGGTCGATGGGGATCGCGTCGATTCTTCCGACAACCTTTCCCCGGGACCGAAGTCCCATGCGTCTCCCGTGCTTTGCTCCTGCGCGCGACGCGCGCTCGCGCAAGCGCTGGGATATACTTTTCCCATGGTTCGATTGCTTCAGCGTTCGATTGCCCTGGTACTCCTCGCGTGGCTGCCCCTTCAGGCTGCCGCGCTGCCGGCGCTCGCCGCCTTGTGCGAGCGGGCCCCCGCCGTCGCGCATCCCGTGCCTGCCCTCGACGCCGAAACCGCCGACTCGGGCGGCTGTGGCCTGCATCCCAATGAGCCGGCGGCCGCTGGCCACGGCCACGATCACGGATGCTGCCATCACCTGTATTCCGCGGCAGTGACCGCATCTTTCCAGACGCCGGATGCATTCGGCGCGCATTTTGATTCCGCGCCGCCCCGGCACTCTCCCAGTTTCTTCCCCGAGCAGCCCCAGCGGCCGCCGCTAGCCTGATCGCTCCACAGCGGGCTGCCTGCCCGCGAGAGTTCACGTGCCGCAGGTTCGAGCACCCGGGCACGTCCCTCCACTGCATCAGGGAGCGATCACATGTCTCGCAGTATTGTTGCGTTCGCCGCCGTCGCGGGCGGCACGTCGGGTTCAGCCATCGGAGTCGAGCCCCCACACGAAATGACGCGCGCGGACGGCACAACACCACTCCAGGAAACGCCGCGCATACGCATCACCGCCGCCGTGGTCGGTGCGCTGTTCCTGACCGGGTGCGCGACCTTCTCGCCTGACGGCGGCTTCGCATCGATCAACAAGGTAGCGCAGGAACGCCTGGGCAGCGAAGCGAAGTGGCTGCGCACGGAATCCGAAGCAAGCACCGCACACGACCAGGTCAAGGTGCTGCTGGCCAAACCACTGTCCGCAGAGGATGCGGTTCAGGTCGCGCTGCTCAACAACCGTTCGCTCCAGGCATCCTATGCCGAGTTGGGGATCGTCGAGGCGGACCTGGTGCAGGCCGGCCGCATCGCCAATCCCGTTTTCGGCTATCTCAACGTGCGCGGCGATGGCGATTTCAAGATCGAACGCTTCCTCACGTTCAACGTGTTGCAGATCCTCACCATGCCCCTCGCCGTGAAGGTCGAGCAGCGGCGTTTCGAGCAGACGAGGTTTACCGTCGCAGGAGAGATGCTCGCGGTCGCGGCGGAGACGCGCCGCGCCTATTACGCCGCGGTGGCAGCGCAGGAATCGGAAAAGTACTTCAAGCAGGTGATGGAGGCCGCCGAGGCGGGTGCCGAGCTCGCGCAGCGCATGCAGAGCGCCGGCAACTTCAGCGCGCTGCAACGGGCACGCGAGCAGGCGTTCCATGCGGAAGCAACTGCCCAGTTCGTCCGTGCGCGGCAGGCGGCCGTCGCCGAGCGGGAGCAACTCGTCCGCATGCTGGGGTTGGAGGGTGATGACCTCGCCTTCCAGCTTCCCGAGCGCGTTCCGGACCTTCCACCGGAAGCGACGGCGCTGCACGACGCGGAAGCAGTGGCGATGACGACGCGCCTCGACATTGAGGCGTCGCGGCGCGAACTCGATGCGGTGGCGGAATCATTGGGCCTGACCCGGGCAACGCGCTTCGTCAATGCCCTCGATCTCGGCGCGGCACAGGTGCGAGAGCCGGGTGCGGTGATGAACGGCTACGACATCCGGGTCGAGATCCCGCTCTTCGACTGGGGCGGTGCCCGCGTCGCCCGCGCCGAGAGCCTCTACATGCAGGCCGTGAACCGCACCGCGGCCACGGCGGTGAACGCGCGCTCGGAAGTCCGCGAAGCTTACCGCGGCTATCTCTCCGCTTACGAGCTCGCCCGGTTCTACCGGACGGAGATCGTTCCGTTGCGCAAGCGCATCGCCAACGAGAACCTGCTGCGCTACAACGGCATGCTGATCGGCGTGTTCGATCTGCTCGCCGATGCCCGCGAGCAGATTGCAGCGGTCAACGCTTCGATCGAAGCGCAGCGCGATTTCTGGATCGCCGACACGGATCTGCAAGCCGCTCAGAACGGGGCATTCACGGGCGTGAAACGCGCACGACGCAGTCCCACCATCGCTGCCGGCAGCGCTAGATCCACCCATTGAGGACACACCCGATGCTGACACGACGCAACTTCCTCGCTGGCGCCGCGCTCGCCAGTGCCACCGCGGTTTCCCGCGCAGAGATGACGACGCTGCCGGAATCGGCAAACCAGGACTCTCCGGCCACCCAGCCACCGCTCGCGCCATCGGGCGGCCGTCCCTACAACCCGGTCGTAACACTGAACGGCTGGACGCTGCCGTTTCGCATGAAAAACGGCGTGAAGGAATTTCACCTCGTTGCCGAACCGGTCGTACGCGAACTCGCACCGGGCATGAAGGCGCAGCTGTGGGGCTACAACGGACAGTCGCCGGGGCCGACGATCGAAGTGGTCGAAGGCGACCGCGTTCGCCTCTTCGTCACCAACAACCTTCCCGAGCACACGACGATGCACTGGCACGGACAGCGATTGCCGAACGGCATGGACGGTATCGGCGGTCTCAACCAGAAACAGATCCCGCCCGGCAAGACGTTCGTGTACGAGTTCGTCGCGCGGCGCGCAGGCACCTTCATGTATCACCCACACGCCGATGAGATGGTGCAGATGGCAATGGGCATGATGGGGTTCTGGGTCACGCACCCGCGTGACCCGTCCTTCATGCGCGTCGATCGCGATTTCGTGTTCCTCCTGAATGCGTTCAACGTCGAGCCGGGCGCCGCGACGCCGAAAGTGAGCACGATGCTCGACTTCAATCTCTGGGCGTGGAACAGCCGCGTGTTCCCGGGCATCGATCCCCTCGTCTGCCGCCTCGGCGACCGCGTGCGCATCCGGATCGGAAACGTCACGATGACAAGTCATCCCATCCATCTGCACGGCCATGAATTCGTCGTCACAGGCACCGACGGTGGATGGACTCCGCCCGGCTCACGCTGGCCGGAAGTGACGATCGACTTAGCGGTCGGTCAGATGCGCGCCATTGAGTTCGAGGCGACCGAACCCGGCGACTGGGCATTCCACTGCCACAAGTCGCACCACACGATGAATGCAATGGGCCACGATGTACCCACCATGATCGGCGTGGACCAGCGCGGCGTGGCAGAGAAGATCGCGAAGCTCGTCCCGGACTACATGGTCATGGGCGACCGCGGCATGGCCGATATGGGAGCGATACAAATGCCGCTGCCGGACAACACGCTGCCGATGATGACCGGCCATGGACCCTATGGCCCGATCGAGATGGGCGGCATGTTCACCATGGTGAAGGTCCGGGACGGACTTGCGCGCAACGACTACCGGGATCCGGGCTGGTACCAGCAGCCGCCAGGAACCTTTGCGCGCGAGTGGACAGGCGCACCTCTGCGGGTCGCCCGCGCGAAGGGCGCCATTGCCGATGTCGCGACGATGAAAGCACGCAAGTCTTCGGGGCATGGAAGTCACTGACGGAGGCCACGTGAAACGCTGACCGAGACCAGGCGCCAGCTGAAGAAGATGGCGCGGTTCCATGAAAACCCAAACGTGAACGACGCTTCCCACGACCGGAATTGGCGGCGTGAGCATCTGCGACGTCGCACTCGAATAGAGGCCTCATGCACTATTGACCTAGTCCCTTTGTGCGATTGATGACACTCCCCGCCTTTCCTAATCTTCCCATGCCGCTTCTGAGTGGCGGTATCGACCAACATTCTTGAGGAGTATCAACATGGGCAAGACCGCTCTGCCGCAGGATCCTATCCCAGATCGTCGCGTGAACATCTACGTGACACGGGACGTCGCCTTTAACATCGACAAGATGTTCCAGATCACCAAGACGGTGTTGGGGAAGCTCGGCTGCGACCAATGTCATTCTGGCCGCATTCTCGACTTCCAGATCATCGAGGACTATGTCGTGAATCCGAAGTCGCTCGAGGTCACTGACCTCCCCGGCGGCGCTCGGTTCTAAGGCGCCAAGAATGCGCCCGCTCGGAGTCGGTCTGGTTTACCTCGCGGAATTCGATCCACTGTTCCATGAGAACAATCCGGACCTCTCCGTGCTCGAACTCGAACCCCAGACCTTCTGGGAGAAAACTCATCCCGCCGGCACACTCAACGGAGTGGCCTATGTGCCCAACGCCCGGGCGATGGCGCGCATCGCGGCACTGCCGCAACGCAAACTTGTCCACAGCGTCGGGTTTCCGGTCGGAGGCACAGTCTGCTACGGCGGCGACTACCTGAGCCCCCTCCATGATGCGGTGACCGCACTCGATGCGTCTTGGGCGAGCGAGCATCTGAGCTTCAACGCCATACAGACCGAGGGGGCGATCGAACAAGTCGGTTTCCTGTTACCGCCTCGGCAGACCCATGTTGGCGTACGCATGGCTACCGACAACATCCGGCGCCTTGCGTCGCGCCTACCGGTACCGTTTGCCTTCGAGACCGGCGTCAACTACCTGCAACCGCGCGCCGATGAATTGCCTGACGGAGAATTTTTCGCTGCCATTGCTGAAGAAGCGGACTGTGGAATTCTGCTTGATCTCCATAACCTCTGGGCGAACGAGCGCAATGGGCGTCAACCGGTAAGCGCGGTGATTGACGCGCTGCCGCTCAGTCGAGTTTGGGAGGTGCATCTGGCCGGGGGCATGATGCTCGGCGATTACTATCTCGATTCGCACTCGGATGTCATCCCCGCGCCCTTGCTGGATATCGCGGCACAAGTGATCCCGCGATTGCCGAACCTCGGCGCGCTGATCTTCGAAATTCTCCCTGGCTACGTGGCACGGTTGGGGCTCGACCGGGTGAGGGAACAACTGGGACCGCTCAACGCGCTATGGGGATTACGCCCGGTGGAATCTGTCGTGGTGCCCCGACGTCCAGATGTTGCCTTCCATCGGTCAGACGAACTTGGGGACGTGCTCGAATGGGAGCGAATCCTTGGAATGCTTGCGATCGGACACTCGCATGCTCGCGACGATGTCGATGAGCTTGCGATTGCCCGCGACGCCGGCGTGGACGTTATAAGGACCTTGATCGGTGAATTTCGCGACGGACGCATCGTACGCGCGATGCGCTTCACGATGACGCTGCTTCTCTCCCATCTCGGACCGGCGAATGTACACGCGCTGCTCCACGATTATCACACGAGCTCGTTTCCGGACCTCTTCACGAGCGGCGAGGCCGATCGCTTTGCCGCATACTTGCGCGCGCGCCTGGGTGCGCTTCCTCCCATCCCGTTCCTAGCCGAAGTATTGAACTTCGAGCACGCGTTGACTCGTGCCTCGCTTTACGGGGCGACGAGTCGAATCGAATGGAGCGTCGATCCGGCCGAACTGTTCGATGCGCTGGAAGCGGGGCGAATTCCATCCCCTAAATCTACCGCGCACTTAACCATGGACGTCGTCCCGGAGGGGTAAGTTTCGCCCCAGTGGTTTTCCGCATGGAAGGTCATCGTCCAGCTACAACACGCGATAAATCTCCCAGCGGTTGGTCCCGGAGACTACGTATGGCTCGAGATCCTTGCCCCACTGCTTGTGCTCCGGAATCGCCGCCAGCTTTTCCCAGGCTTGGTTGAGCTCGGTGAGATCCTTGACCAGATGCTCGGTCTGAATCGTCGCCTCCAGCGCGCCGATCGAGCCGGTCAGCAACCGCGCCCTGTCGGCGGTGAACCCGACTTGCGGTCCGATCTCCCGCAACCAACGCTGCATCATGTCGATCACGTTCTGCTTGTATCCGAACTTCGCATCGATGTTCCAACGGGCGACCATCATGGTTGATCTCCTTTCAATCTAATGAAAAGCGCGCGACCGGCGTTTCGCGTACTTCCATCGCAATTGGGCGAATCGCGAACGCTGGACGTGCTGCCTCGACCCAGACGGCTGACATCACCCTCGAATTCGTTCGGGTCGTAGGAACGAATCCATGCAGATCGTCAGGCGCCCGGATGGCAAAGCTAGGGAAGCTTGGCTGCAAGCACGTCCACCTTTTCGATCGAAGGAGGACTCGCCAGCAGTTCAGGCGCCTTGGCCATTAGCGCCGCTGCGACCTTGCCGGAAAGGTGAGCCTGGCGACCGGCTTCATCCGGAAAGGCATCGAAGATGCCGAAAGTCGATGGACCAAGCCGAATCCCGAACCACGCCGTAGTTGCGGGTTCTTCCTGCACGAGCTGCAAGCCACCGCGAAGGAAACGTTCGACTTCCGATTCCTTTCCGGGCTTCGCTTCCAGACGAACAAATAATGCGACTGTGACCATTGGATGTCTCCTTGTGCTAGGGAATGCGCGGCTAACGTGCGACGTTGCAGGTTAAGCGCCACAACTGATCGACCCACAACGGCGGCGCGCCGCATCTTAGGAGCAAGTTAGGACTTTCCCTTCGACATATGAGCTGGATGGACATAGCGGTTGTGGAGAGCAACGTAGAAATTTAGCAGGGGCCGAATGCGGTCCATGCAGCCCGCGGCGAGGCTGCGATCGATACCCCAAGATTTCCCTTCGTGCATGAACTTGTTTCGGGCGTCAACCGCCTTGCAAAGGAACTCATCTAGCTCGACGTAGTCAAGCTCCGACAAACGGGACTCCTGTGCGATGAGGACTTTCCACTTCTTCCCCGTAAGGCTCGGCAGGAGGTTGTTCTGGCGAAGAGCATAAGTGTTGCTGTCGGCAAGTAGCCGCTGATATACGGGCTTCGGGATGCTCTGAGCCGAGCAGAGGTAACCTATTAGCAAGTTCAGGAGTATCTCGCGAAGCGTACAGAGGAACAGTACGACTGAGACATTGTGTGCGTCGCCGATTGACTCACTTCCTTTCGCGCGATCCGCGCCCGGCGTGTGAAACGCCTCCTGCATCAAATCGATCAAGAGACCCACGGATAGCTCGAAATACATCATTCCACCTTCTCCCGGAGCGCCGCAGGTGCTGCATTTGTGGCCGTATTGGATCCGACCCTGGTCACGATCTACCACATGACACGTCCGGCAGATTTGAAAATCTGCGATGACAATGCTGAGTTTCTGGCCCCTAACCTTCCTGACATTCATAAGCGCGACGTGTTGCAAGCCCTAACTTCTTTTACCACAAGTTCAAGTCCATTTAACAAGGTCTGTGGTCCGTTTGGCAAGGATGCCCCCCACCTTCTGCTTGGACCGCATAGCTGCCTGCGCTGCCCTTGTTGTTTAGAGGGCCCCGCGGGAACAATGTCGCCCGGCTATTGCCGCCCTCGTTCACCGCAGTATGAACTCGTGCAGTAGCCCGAGAACTCCACACGACAAAATGACCGGGATGACTCCGACCTTGTACCGATACAACGCGACGAACGCAGCGACCGCGATCACCGCAGCAAACCATTCGAAAGGTCCTGCTATGCCCACTGGCCACAGCACGTGGTAGGCGAAGAAAAGCGCGAGATTGACGATCACACCGACGACGGCCGCCGTGATGGCGGAAAGCGGCGCGGTGAATTCGAGGTTGCCGTGCGTGGTCTCGATAAACGGGGCTCCGAGCAGAATGAACACGAACGACGGAAGGAAAGTAAAGAACGTCACCACAACGGACGCCACGACACCGGCCGCGAACTGGGCTTCCGGTCCGAAGATCGCCTTCGTCCAGCCGCCGACGAAGCCCACGAAAGCGACCACCATAATCAGCGGACCAGGAGTGGTTTCACCCAACGCCAGACCGTCGATCATCTGCAGCGCAGTTACCCAGCCGTAGTGATCGACCGCCCCCTGATACACGTAGGGCAGCACGGCGTACGCGCCGCCGAACGTGAGCAGCGCCGCCTTCGTGAAGAACCAGCCCATCTGCACGAGCGTACCGCCGGGTTCGTCGAGCGCACCGACGACGACCATGGCGAGTACCCAGATCGCAATCCCAGCGGTCGCCAAGATCCAGAATCGCCGCCAGGAGAAGAGCGCGTGCGTTGGAGTCGGCGTGTGGTCGTCGATCACCGCGCGCTCGACGTCGCTCGCGGCCACCCCGTGTCCCGCGCTGACTTTGAACTTGGCGGGTGCAATGCGCCCTCCCACGTAGCCGACGAGCGCCGCGCCCAGGACGATCGCCGGAAACGGGACGTTCAAAGCGAAGATGGCTGCGAACGCACAGGCTGCGATGGCGATGAGCAGCCCGTTCTTCAGGGTGCGCGACCCGATGCGGCACGCCGCGAAAAGCACGATCGCGGTCACCGCTGGCTTGATGCCGTAGAGGATTCCAGCGACCGCAGGCACGCTGCCATAGGCCACGTAGAGCCACGAGAGAGCGATCAGCACGAAGAGCGATGGCAGGACGAACAGCCCGCCGGCGGCAAGTCCTCCCCACGTCCGGTGCATCAGCCATCCGATGTAGGTCGCGAGTTGCTGCGCCTCAGGGCCAGGAAGAACCATGCAGTAGTTGAGGGCATGGAGGAAGCGGCTCTCGGAAATCCATCGCCGGCGCTCCACGAGTTCCTGATGCATGATCGCGATCTGCCCGGCGGGTCCGCCGAAGCTGATGAAGCCGAGCTTCAGCCAGAAGCGCAGGGCCTCGGAAAACGAAATCTCGCGCGGGGTCGCTTCCATCATCGCATCGCACCCTGCGCGAAGCCGAAGCGGCAGTCCGCGCAGCTGCGCGATCCTGGACGCTCGGATGACTGGAAAACAGAAGGTATGGCGGTGTCCATCCCGGCCTCCTGGCAGGATACTGCAGGACTTGGACGGGACACCGTCTTGGGAAGCCGGGAGCCTGTACCCCGACGAGCAACGAAGCTATCCCTGCGCACGGTAGTCTGTCAATACACGGACGGAAAACGAACAGTCGTGATCACGCGATGCACGACTTTTCACTTCAGCACATAATTCCCCCATGAGCGGGCACGATCACGGGCACGGGCACGACCACACCGCCGGCGCGACCGAAAGCCGGATGTGGATCGTGTTCGGCCTCACTGCGTCTTTTCTGGTCGCCGAGGTCGTCGGCGGCCTCATGTTCAACAGCCTCGCGCTGCTCTCGGATGCGGCGCACATGTTCACCGACGTGATGGCGCTCGCCATCGCCATCGCGGCGATCCGCCTTTCGCGCTTGCCCGCCGACCGCAAGCGCACGTTCGGCTATTACCGCTTCGAAATTCTGGCCGCCGCCTTCAACGCAACGCTCCTGTTCCTGGTCGCGCTCTATATTCTGTACGAGGCCTACCAGAGGTGGACGGCACCCACGCCCATTCAGTCGCTCGGCATGCTCGCAGTCGCCGCGGCGGGTCTGTTGATCAATCTGATCGGCATGCGCCTGCTCAAGGGCGATGCGGAGCACAGCATGAACGTGAAGGGTGCTTACCTCGAGGTCTGGGCGGATGCGCTCGGCTCGGTTGCCGTCATCATCGGCGCCGCAGTCGTCTGGCTCACCGGCTGGACGCGGATCGATCCGGTGATCGCCGTCCTCATCGCCCTGTGGGTGCTGCCGCGAACGTGGACGCTGCTCAAGCAAAGCGTGAACGTGCTGCTCGAAGGCGTACCCGAGGGTGTGGACCTCGCAGCGATCGAGGGCAGCCTGCTCGCGGTCGCCGGCGTGCGTGACGTGCACGATCTGCACGTCTGGGCGATCGGCAGCGGCAAGACGAGCCTCACCGCCCATCTCGTCATCGACGGCGAGCAGACCCACCCGCAAGCGGTGCTCGACGCCGTTGCCGAATGCCTCCGGCGCGAATTCCACATCACCCACACCACCGTGCAGGCGGAGCTGGACCACTGCGATCCGCACGGTGTGGCGTGCGCGATGCAGCGCTTGGAGCATTCGCACGCACGGCATTGACTGCGCCCTGGTGATCACCATCGCACCGGCGATGCAGAGGAGTGCGCCGGTGGCATCCCAGCGATCGGGGCGTTGGCCTTCGACCATCCAGAGCCAGAGTAGCGACGCGGCGATATAGATTCCGCCGTAGGCTGCATACGCGCGGCCTGCATAGGCGGAATCCACCTGCGTCAGGAGCCACGCGAAGATCGCGAGGCTCGCGATGCCCGGCAACAGCCATACCGCCGATTTGCCGAGCCGCAGCCACGACCAGAACGCGAAGCATCCCGCAATCTCGGCGAACGCCGCAGCGATAAAATAGGCGATGGAACTCACTGCGCTCCTGTGCACCCGTCTGCTCGGGCCGCGCGGTTCGGTCGCGTGAATCACCGGGGCATCTGCCCGAACCGACCGCCATTGAAGTCGCTGATGGCCTGCTTGATCTCGTCGTGGCTGTTCATCACAAACGGACCGTAGCCGACGATGGGCTCCTCGATCGGTTCGCCGGCAAGCAGGAGCAGGACGGCGTCGCTATCCGCTTCGATCGAAACCCCGCTTCCCTTCCGATCCAGCACCACCATCTGCGCTTCGCGCGCCACCGTGTTTCCGTTGACGCGCACCGCGCCGCGCAGAACGACGAGCGCCGCAGTCCAGCCCTCCGGCACCGGCAGCTCACCCGCGCCGCCCTGGTTGAGCCGCAGGTCCCACACGTTGAGCGGACTGAAGGTGCGCGCGGGACCAGCATGCCCGTCGTAGTTTCCCGCGATCAGCCGCGCCGTCCCTGCCCCATGAGGCAGTTCCACGGCCGGGATGTCGCGCGCGAGGATCGCCTGGTAACCGGGTGCGGTCATCTTGTGCGCGGCCGGGAGATTGACCCACAGCTGCACCATCTCCAGCATGCCGCCGGAGTGCGTGAAAGCCTCGGAATGGAATTCCTCGTGCAGGATGCCGCCTCCAGCCGTCATCCACTGCACGTCCCCGGGACCGATCACGCCGCCTTGGCCGGTGGAATCGCGATGCGCCACCTCGCCCTTGTAGACGATGGTCACGGTCTCGAAGCCGCGGTGCGGATGCTGGCCCACGCCGCGCGGCTTGTCGGCGGGTTTGAATTCAGCCGGACCGGCGTAGTCGAGCAACAGAAACGGGCTGAGCTGCTTGCCGTGACTGTCGTAGGAAAACAGCGACCGCACCGGAAAGCCGTCACCCACCCAATGCTGGCGAGGCGCACTGTAGACACCCAGAATCCTTTTCATGCCAATCTCCTGCGTTGCTTGGTGGACTAACTATAGGGCCGGCGAACGCGCTGAAGTAGTCGGTAGAATTCGCCCTCAGAGTCCTATTTCCGGAACGATGCGGCGGGCTATGCAGGATCTGAACGATCTTTACTACTACGTCCAGGTGGTCGACCACGGCGGTTTCGCTCAGGCCGGGCGCGCCATCGGCATGCCGAAGTCCAGGCTGAGCCGCCGCATCGCGCTGCTGGAAGAACGGTTGGGCGTGCGCCTGATCCAGCGCTCGACCCGGCGTTTCTCGGTCAGCGAAATCGGACAGACCTACTACGAGCACTGCAAGGCGATGCTGGTGGAAGCCGAGGCGGCGCAAGAGGCAATCGAGGCGACGCGCGCGGGACCGTGCGGCATCGTGCGCATGACCTGCCCGGTGGCGCTCCTGCACGCCCACGTCGCGGCCATGCTCGCAGACTTCATGGCGAGCTGTCCGCGCGTGACGGTGCATCTGGAAGCGACCAACCGCCGTGTCGACCCGATCGGAGAAGCGATCGACCTCGCCCTTCGGGTGCGCCCGCCGCCGCTGGCGGACAGTGACCTCGTGCTGCGCGTGCTGGCGGATCGCAGCCAGTGCCTGGTCGCGAGTCCCGCACTGGTCGCGGATCGAGGTCCGCCCAAGGCGCCACCCGACCTCGCCGACTGGCCGAGTCTGGGGCTCGGCCCTCCGCAACAGGAACACCTTTGGATTCTGTTCGGGCCAGATGGCGCGCAGGCCGCTCTTCACCACTCGCCGCGCTTCGTCACAAGCGACATGATCGCGCTGCGGAGCGCTGCGCTCGCGGGTGTGGGCGTGGTCCAGCTACCAACGATGGTGGTGCGCGATCAACTCACGGACGGCTCACTAGTTCGGCTGCTGCCCGATTGGTCGCCCCGGCGCGAGATCATCCACGCGGTGTTTCCTTCGCGGCGCGGGCTGCTGCCTTCGGTGCGCGCGTTGATCGATTATCTCGCGCAGCGATTCCAGGTGCTGGACGAGGATTGAACGTCGCGGGGCGTGTGCGGGCGCGCGTTCCCCGCACAAACGCGGATCGCGCTGCCTTCGATGGCTGGATCCATGGGCGCGGCAGTTCTCGCCCGGCTACACGACGAAGCTGCTGAAGTTTTTTTCGCGCCGCCGTTCGCATTCAAGCAGCGTCCGCCCCGCGCTGATTGAGAGGTCCCGCGGTTCGTCCTGATTGCTAGGGCGAACGCACGTCGTAGAAGAATTCGCGCATCAGGAATTCCTCGAGCCCTGCGTTGTCCTTCGCGCGAGCGGACAGCGTGAGGTTGCGTCCGAGGCGCTTCGACTCCCAGAGAAAGTCCTCCTGTTCATACTCGCGGATGATGGCGATCATCTTGCGCACGACTGCGATGCGGATGTCGCTGTTGTTGCCCTTCTGCACTTCGACGAGCTGAGTGGTGTTGCGGCGTATATCCCTGTTCCAGCCGAAGAACACGAACTCCGCGTCGCTGTAGCCCAAGCGCTTCAGCTGAAAGATGCCGCCGCCGCTCACTGGCTGCGAACCGTAGGTAGGCGCGCGTTCGGTCCCCAGGTTCGCGGCGACGATGCGCCGGCTCCGCTCGTTCTGGTCCTCTTCCGGCGGCTTGTCCTCCGGCGGGCTCGGAGCCGCGGCGGCGGGTGCCGGAGCCGGCTGCCCGCGGGCTTGCTGGCGCGCCGCGACGTACGAGGCGAAGTCCGGTGCCGGCGATGGTGGGGCTGGTGCTGGAGTCGGCGGGCGGGCAGGCGGGGGCGTGGCAATGGACGGAGTGCTCGGGGAACGCGCAGGCGTATCGGGCGCGGACTTGTTGAGAGCGAGCACCGGGGGCGCGGACTGGGGGCGCGGCGCTGCTTTGGGCGGTGACGGCGACCGCCGTGCGGGCGCAGCGGGTGCCGGCTGCGCCTTGGGCGCGGGGACGTTTTGCGCCTGCGCGGGCGGAGCCGGCGGTGACGGAGGACGGGCGCTCGCTGGCGGGCTCGGCTTCTCCAACTGGACGACCAGAGAGCCGTTCGTTTGCCCCCGCCGGGCATCGTCCATGGTCGGGAAGTGCAGTCGAGGCAGCAGCGTCCACAGGGTCGCCAGATGGACCAGCACCGAGGCCAGGATCGCCAGCCAGATCCTGGGTATGGTCACCCCGTCGCGCCGGTCGCGGTTTTCGTCCAGCCAACCGCTCACCTGCCGCTTGAAAAGCGGGTCGTTCATCTCGGGAAGGTGGGAATCCAAGGGTGCAGGGGGTTTGGTAACCGTCCGGCCTGTGCTCGTGTCCGAGGCATGCCTGCGACTTGGAATATACACCGCCCCTCGCGAGTCGGCAGGTGACTGCCAGCGTGCCCGCTTCGCCAGGTTCGTGAAGCTGCTTGCCACGGCGGCGAAGCAGTGTCACCCTTTCTCCGTCCCCCGCCCACGTCCAAATGAGGTTCGCCATGCCCCTCGTGCGCATTTCCCACAGAAACGGCAACCCTCCCGGATTCGGGAAGAAGATCGGCGAAATCGTCTACCGGACGATGGTCGAGACCCTCAATGTTCCCGCCAACGACAATTTCCAGGTAATCACCGAACACGATGGGGACGGCCTCGTCTATGACCCGGCCTACCTGGACATTCGGCGCACGGACGGGTTCGTCGTGGTGCAGATCACGCTGAACGAGGGCCGGACGGTCGAGCTCAAAAAGTCGTTCTTCAAAGCGCTGGCGGACGGGCTGAATGCCGGGCTCGGCATCCGCCTGGAGGACGTCTTCGTGAGTCTCGTCGAGGTGAAGAAGGAGAACTGGTCTTTCGGCAACGGCATCGCGCAATACGCACAATAGGTCATGCAGTCAGACCAATCCCCCGCGATTTCGTGCCCGCGCGCCGCTCGCAACGCACCGTGCGGCCCCACGAAGACGCTTCACGAGGCGCCTCCTCATGGCTGATTTCGATCCCGGTCCGCCAGCCGACGTGGCCAAGCTCTTCGCTGCGGTGCCCAGCTACGCCGCCCTCGAGACATGCTTCTGGTTCGACTGGGGACCGGTATTTTACCGGGGGCGGCTGAACCGATCGGCGCGGGTGCTCTGCATCGCGTCCGATCCGGGGGCAACCGAGCGCATCGCCCATCGCACGCTGGTCGGCGATGCGGGACAACGGGTGCAGGGATTCCTCGGCAAGCTCGGACTGACGCGATCCTATCTCTGCCTGAACGCCTTCGCCTATTCGCTGATTCCCGACCGGGCGACGGCAGCGCGGCCGCTGCTCGAGGATCCTGCCCAAGTGAAGTGGCGCAGCGACGTCTTCGCCCGCGTGACCGGTTCCGCGCTGCAGGCGATCGTCGCCTTCGGGACACAGGCGCGGCAGGCCGTCGATCTCTGGGAGGGGCGCGGCACGACGCCGGTTTTCAAAGTGCCGCACCCGAGCAGCCATGATCCCGTCCGCCTGGTGACGGAATGGGCAGCAGCGATCACTGCGCTGCGTAACATCGTGACGCCCGATTCGAAAAAACTTGCGAAGCTCCCCAACTATGGCCCGCAATTCACGGCGAACGACTATGCGCCGATTCCGCGGCGCGATCTCCCCTTCGGCGTTCCCGCGTTTCTCGGTGATGACACCTGGGTGCGCGCGATCTCTCCTGCGCATCCGTCGAGCGTCGCCCGACCGCAACCCGATGATCGCCACACGTTGATCTGGAAAGCGCCGTCCAGCTGAGGCGGCGAGCCGGGCAGCCCCGCGACCCGCCTGGGTTTTTTCGCTCGGCGGCGGAACGTCGCCGCTGATTTTTCGCCTTAACCCTTGTCCGGCAGCAACCCGATGTCGACAAACGCACCGCATGCGCGCATGCGCACGCGGTTCGCGCGAATCCGATGGAGGAGACGAGGTCCATGCCTCACAGCGTCACCCTGATCACGACGATTGCAGCCGGTCTGGTGCTCGCCCTGATCATGGGCTTCATCGCCGTGCGCCTCAAGGTGCCGGCGCTCGTCGGTTACCTGGTCGCTGGCATCATCATCGGCCCTGCGACACCGGGTTTCGTCGCCGACCTCGAGCTGTCGCAACAGCTCGCTGAGATCGGCGTCATCCTGCTCATGTTCGGCGTCGGACTGCACTTCTCCCTCGGCGATCTTCTCGCCGTCCGCAAGATCGCGCTGCCCGGTGCGGTCGCCCAGATCGCCGTCGCCACCGCGCTCGGCGTGGCTGTCACATCTCTGTGGGGCTGGAGCCTGGGAGAAGGAATCGTGTTCGGGCTCGCGCTCTCGACCGCGAGCACCGTCGTCCTGCTGCGTGCGCTGGAAGAACGTGGCGTCCTCGCAACCATGAACGGCCGCATCGCGATCGGCTGGCTCATCGTCGAGGATCTCGCGATGGTGCTCGTACTGGTCCTGCTGCCGGTGCTCTCGGGCATCCTCGGCGGCGGCGATCGAGGCAGCACCGGGAGCCTCGCGCAGACTCTGATCTTCACGCTGGCGCAAGTCGCCTTTTTCATCGCATTCATGCTCATCCTGGGTCGCCGCTTTTTCCCATGGCTGCTCTGGCAGGTTGCGCGCACGGGCTCGCGCGAGCTCTTCACCCTGTGCGTCGTGGCAGCAGCGGTCGGCATTGCATACGGGTCCGCTCACCTCTTCGGCGTTTCCTTCGCGCTCGGCGCGTTCTTCGCCGGAATGGTGCTGAGGGAATCTGCGCTAAGCCACCGGGCCGCGGAGGAATCCTTGCCGCTGCGGGACGCCTTCTCCGTCTTGTTCTTCGTTTCGGTGGGCATGCTGTTCGAGCCGAAGATCCTGATCGAGCAACCGCTGCAGGTCTCCGTGGTCGTCGCAATCATTCTCTTCGGGAAATCGCTCGCCGCGTTTCTCCTCGTGCTCGCGTTTCGTTATCCCCTCAATACCGCCCTCACGGTTTCCGCCAGCCTCGCGCAGATCGGAGAGTTCTCCTTCATTCTGGCAAGCCTCGGCCGTTCGCTCGAACTGCTGTCGGCTGAGGGACAGAGCCTCATCCTCGCCGGAGCGCTGATCTCGATCGCGCTCAATCCTCTGGTGTTCAGGACGATCGAACCCGTGCAAGCGTGGATCAGAGAGCGCTCCAGCTTCGCGCGCGAGATCGAGCGTCGCGACGATCCGCTCGCGGAGCTTCCGATGACGTTCGATTCCGAGCACCTGAGCGGTCACGTCGTGATCGTTGGATATGGCCGCGTCGGACGGCGCATCGCAAGCGCGGTCAACCAACGGGGCATCCCGTACGTGGTGGCGGAACAGAACCGGGAACTGGTGGAACAGCTCCGCAAGACGGGGGCAGCCGCCGTGTCTGGCGATGCGACGGAACCTGTCGTGCTCATCCAGGCGCATATCGCGCGTGCCCGAATGCTGATCGTCGCCACACCGGATTCGTTCCGTGCCCGCAAGATGATCGAGATTGCGCGCGCGCTCAACCCGCGAATCGAGACCGTGGTGCGGACCCAGAGCGCGGACGAGGCGACCCTTCTGCGGAAGGAGAACGCGGGAAAGGTATTTTTCGGAGAGGACGAGTTGGCGACGAACATGGCGCGACACGTGCTCGAGCGCGTCGCGGATAGCCCCGTCGATACTTCTCGTTAGCGCCGTCCCGATGAGTGTTTCAACAGCCTGCCGCCCACCCTTCCATCGTCCCTTTTTGGAACCCGGCGAGCCGCCCGTGTACTCTCGAGCCTGACAACGGCGTCTGGTGCGATACCATGCAAGGTTTGTTTCGTTCTCCCACGGGCGCGACCCTGAACAACGCAGTCCCCTTGATTTCGATTCATCGCCTCCTCGCCTGGCATGAAGATCCGGCTGTCGTAACCTGGTGGCGGACTTCGCTGCGGTGGGCGCTGGTATGGCTCACTCCGCCGCGCCGGCGCACCATTCTCGCGATCGTGTCGGTGTTGCTCGGCGCGTACCACCTGTTCCGCCTCATGCACTGGACGCTGGACTTGCCGCATCCGACGAATGTGACGAATCTGTCCCTCGCAATCGCCGCGGCATTCGGATTTTTTCTGGTCTGTTACGTCGCCGCTGTGCATTTCGCTTCACTGCCGTCGTGGGTGCGCGCGCATCCGCAGATCACCTTGCACCTGTTGTTCTGGAGCTTTCTCGCGCTGCTCTGGAATGCGTCATGGGGTGGCACGCGTTGGCGGGAGGTCTGGGCAGGTTTCGCAGTGATCATCGCGCTGACACTCTGGCGTCTGGGTTACCTGATGCTCTCCGGCCAGCGCGGCAAGGTCGCAGGAACCCGCTTCAGCGATCATCTGCTTTACCTGATGCCTTACTACAACGCCTCGTTCGCCTTCGGCAAGGGTCTGGATTACCTGAGCCGGCACGAAGCGCAGGACGAAGCCGCACTCACTCGTTCCCAGCTCGCGGGCATCAAGCTCTTTCTGCTCTCGGGTTTGTGGGCAGTCGCGCTTTCAGCGCTGAACACGCTCGTCTACGGACATGCGGACACGACGGTGAGCCGCGCCCTCGGTGGTTTCAGTCTGACGCTTCTGCCGGGTGTGGGCGAGGTGATGGCGCGCGGCGGCGATGCACCGCTCGCATTGTCGTGGGCGAGCATCTACTGTGACCTCGTCCGGGAGATCCTCGAAACGGCCACTGTGGGACACCTGTTCGTCGGCATGCTGCGAATATTCGGCTTCAACATCTTCCGAAACACCTACCGGCCGCTCTTCTCCCAGTCGATCGTGCAATTCTGGGGGCGCTACGACTACTACTTCAAGGAAGTCCTGGTCGATTTCTTCTTCTTTTCCACGTATGTCCGCTGGTTCCGGAAGCAACAGGCGTTACGCCTCTTCGTCGCCGTGTTCGCAGCGGCGTTCGTGGGCAACATGTACATTCACCTCCTCGCGGTCAGGGCAGTGCATCTCGTGTCGGGGGATTTTTACAGCATATGGGCAGAGCTGCATTCCCGGCTCTTCTATTGCCTGTTGCTTTCCATCGGGATCTTCGTCTCGATGCGGCGCGAGCAACAGCGCAAAGCGGGCACGCCGGGCGTGAGCATCGCCCGCAGCATTGCGAACGCTGTCTCCGTTCTGAGTTTCTTCGCCGTGATTCGGATCTGGGACGATCACCCAGCCGTGTCGTTCCTCACGCGGACCGAGTTTTTCCTCGGCCTCTTCGGTTTCGGAAAGCTCTGAGCCCATCACTTCGACACCTTGCATTCCAACCTCGCAGCAATTCCATGTTCATTGAATTGACCGTTGGAAATCTGATCGAACCCGTCAGTGGACGGCGCTGGGACCGCGCCGAAATCAGCCGCCAGGTCGCGCGCCGCATCGCCCGTTTTCAACGGCTCGGACTTGCGCGCGGGGAGCGCGTTTTCATCGCCTTCGGCAATCGCCTGGAGTTCTTCGCCGAGTTGGTGGCGATCTGGCGCCTGGGCGCGTGCGCGGTTCCGATCGATGCGCGGCTCACACCGTTCGAGATCCGGACGCTGGTCACAGCGGCGCATCCGCGCCTTGCCGCGGTGGATGAGTTCACCGACGGTTCGGTGGTGTCGGCCTTCGAGGCATCCGGAGTGGTCTGCGTCGCGACGGACGACACCGGGACGGAAGAGGCACGAGCGTGCTGCAGCCGACTCGACGATGACGCCCTCATTCTCTTCACGTCCGGTTCCACGGGGGATCCAAAAGGCGTCTTGCATACGCATCGTTCGCTTCGAGCGCGCTGGCTCTCCTTGCGGGACCATCTCGGAGTCGAAGTGTTCCGCCGGACACTGTGCATGCTTCCGACGCATTTCGGCCATGGCCTGATCTGCAATGCGCTCTTCCCGTGGTTGTCCGGTCAGAATCTGTACGTCACACCGCCGTTCCGCCCTGATCTTCTGATGCGCCTCGGCAGGCTCGTCGACGAGCACCGCATCACGTTCATGTCTTCGGTACCGGCGATCTGGCGTCTTGCGCTGAAAGTGGCGCGCCCTCCGCAGGGCGGAACACTGGAGCGCATCCACTGCGGTTCCGCGCCGTTGTCCGCGCACGCGTGGGAAGAGATTCGGAAGTGGACCGGCACGCGCCAAGTCTGTAACGCCTACGGCATCACCGAGACCGGCAGCTGGGTCGCTGGTCTCGCCGACGCGGATTGTCCCGCCGAGGACGGACTGATCGGCGAGGGATGGGGCGCGGTGATCAAGGTGCTGCACACCGCAGAAACGGCAAGGCCGCTCGATCCGGAAATGCAATGCGAAGCAGGCGAAGCGGGCTATGTGTGGCTCAATACGCCGGCCCTGATGAAGGGCTATTTCCTGCGCGACGACCTGACCGAACGGGTGGTCGTCGACGGATGGTTCATGACGGGCGATATCGGCGCGCTCGACGACCACGGCCGCCTCGCGCTGCGGGGACGGGAGCGCGACGAGATCAACAAGGGCGGCATGAAGATCTATCCTGCGGACATCGATGCCGTGGTCGAGCGGTTCGACAAGACCGTGGACGTGTGCGCGTTCGCCGTGGACGATCCCGTCTACGGGCAGACGGCTGCCATGGCGGTCGTCCTGGCGGACACCGAAAACGTAACGCTGCGGTCGCTGTATCGCTGGATGGAGGCGCACCTCGCCGCGCACAAGATGCCGGGGCAGTGGTGGGTGCTCGATACGATACCGAGGACTTCGCGGGGCAAGATCAACCGGGAGGCGGTCAAGGTCGCCTGCAAGGATCGGGCAGTTCTCGATCTGCCGCGCATACTCGCTGAGGGAGGAAAGCACTTGTGACGGGCGATCGCATGCAGCAACGAGACGATCTCATCCGTTTCGTGCGGACGATTCAGAAACCGAACGTGTCGGTGGACAATCTCGGCGACCACGAGGGCCTCTCAGCGGTCGGCCTGATCGATTCCCTCGCGATCCTCCAGATCGTGCTCTATCTCGAGACCACCTACGGGATCGATTTCTCCGCCATGGGAGTCGATCCGGAGCAGCTCGGCACGATCGGCGGCATCCTCGATGTGATCGAGCGCGAAGCCGCTTGAACCGTCTCGCAAGACGCAGCGGGCAAGTCAGGCTTCGCTGACCGAGCTGGCCGACATTGCCTAAGAAGTGCTCGGCGCACGGCTCACAGATGCCACCGCACGCGACGCGGCGCTGCACCACACCCTTGCTAGTTGCAGAGTCCTGGATGCGTTCGCGCAGTTCGGCGGGTGTGGTCGACTTCGACGGCCTGCCATACACCGCCGACGATCGTATGCAGCCCTGTATCGCCCCGTTTCCTGATCCGTGCGGCCCGACGTCCCCGGTGCCGAGTGGGAAAGGGGCGATCTCCAACCTGTCGCAATCGGCGGTCAGGCTCGACGAGGCCGTACCCTTGCCCGGATAATCCCGCCTCGATGAGCACACCCCCGCGCCCCGCGCTCTGTGACTATGCTGCCTGGCTGTTGATGGCAGTCGGGCTGTTTCTGGTTCTCAAGCTGCGTCTGCTGCCTGCGCTGCTCGCGGGCTTGCTGGTGTACTACCTCGTCCACCTGCTTGCCGCGCGGATCGTCGGGCGGCGCCTCACCCTCGGCGCAGCGCGGTTGTTTGCGGTGTCCGTGATTGCCGTGGGGGTCGTGGCGACGATTTCATTCCTGATCGGCGGGGGCGTTGCCTTCTTCCGCGGCGAATCCGGTGATCTGGCCGGCCTGCTGCAGCAGATGGCGGAGATCATCGAGACTTCGCGCGACGCGCTTCCCGAGTCAGCGCAGCGCTGGCTGCCGGAGGCGGACGCGGAGATGCTCCAGCACCGGATCGTGGAATGGCTGCGCGATCATGCGGCGGAGATCCGCACCATGGGCGGGGAAGCCGGGCACGGCCTGTTCCGGCTCGCCATCGGGATGATCGTCGGCGGCATGATCGCGCTGGTGGAGGAGCGTCGGCACGCGGCGTTCGGGCCGCTCGCGAAATCCCTGATCGCGCGCCTGACCCATCTCGCGAACGCATTCCGCCGCGTGGTCTTCGCCCAGATCCGCATCTCCGCCATCAACTCCTTCCTGACCTGGCTCTACCTCGGCGTCGTTCTGCCCCTCGCCGGCGTTCACCTGCCGCTGACCAAGACGATGGTGGCGGTGACCTTCGTCGTCGGCCTGATTCCCGTGCTCGGCAACCTGGTCTCGAACACGGTCATTTTCGTCATCAGCCTGAGCAACTCGCTGGTCACGGCGCTCGTATCGCTCGCCTATCTGATCGTCATCCACAAGCTTGAGTATTTCCTGAATGCGCGCATCATCGGCGGCCAGATTCACGCCGCAGCGTGGGAACTGCTGACGGCAATGCTGGTGATGGAAGCCGCCTTCGGCATTCCGGGCCTGATTTCCGCGCCGATCTTCTACGCGTATCTCAAAGACGAGCTCGTGACCCGCGGACTCATCTAGGAAGCGCCGCCGGCGAGCTTCAGGCCGGCGATGCCGCCGATGATCATCGCGAGAAAGAAAAAGCGCGCGCCAGTCGCGGGTTCGCCGAAGAGCACCATTCCAAGGATCGCCACACCGGCAGCACCGATGCCGGTCCAGATCGCATAACCGGTGCCGACGGGAATTGTCCTGATGGCGAGGGCGAGCAGGTAGAAACTCAGCAATGCCGCGAGCAGCGTCACCACCGACGGCCACAGCCTGGTAAAGCCGTCTGCGTACTTGAGCCCGATCGCCCACACGATCTCGAGAACTCCGGCGAGGAAGAGATAGGTCCAGGACATGGCGGTTCCGGGGAAAGGTCGAAGTTGCGGATTTTCGGAGTGGAAGGCGCGCGGGCGCAAGACGGATCTGTCGCCCCACCCGTCCACCGGACGCGGTATATTGACCCGTGACCCAAGGCAGTCGAGGAGAAGGCAATGAAATGGGAATCCGGTCGTCGCAGCGACAATGTCGAGGATATCCGCGGACAGGGTCCGGGTTTCGGTGGACGCGGCATCAAAATCGGCGGTCTCGGGATGGTCATCGCGTTCGTTGCAGCCCTGCTTCTGGGCGTCGACCCCTTCGCCCTCATGAGCACGGTGGAGAACGTCGCTCCGCCCCCCCAGACGCAGACCAAGCCGGCGCCTCCTCCGGGGACACCCGGCGCGGCGAAGGACGAACAGGCCGAATTCGTTTCGGTTGTTCTCGCCGACACCGAGGACACCTGGGGTCAGATCTTCGCCAAGAGCGGCAAGCAATATCAGCCACCGAAGCTGGTCATGTTCTCTGGCGGGGTGCAATCCGCGTGTGGCATGACCTCGGCGGCAGCCGGTCCGTTTTACTGCCCGGGCGACCGCAAAGTGTACGTCGACCTCGATTTCTTCCGCGAGCTCGATCGCCGCTTCGGCGCGCCGGGTGACTTCGCACGGGCCTACGTCATCGCCCACGAAGTCGGCCACCACGTGCAGAACCTGCTCGGCATCGCGGGGCAGGTCAGCAACCTCCAGGCGCGCGCATCGGAGCAGCAGGCGAACGCGCTCTCGGTACGCATGGAGCTGCAGGCCGATTGCCTCGCCGGCGTCTGGGGTTATCACGCCGACAAGCAACGGCAGCTGCTGGATCCAGGCGACGTGGAAGAAGGCCTGCGCGCGGCTTCGGCAATCGGGGACGACACGATCCAGAAGCGCAGCGCCGGTTACGTTCGCCCGGAATCGTGGACCCACGGGTCGTCGGACATGCGGGTGCGGTGGTTCAAGCGCGGACTCGAGACCGGGCGCGTGGATCAGTGCGATACCTTCAAGGCGGCACAGCTCTAGAGTCCGCGTGAGGCGCGGGAAGCTTCCCGCGCGGGTTCAATAGGCCTGCGATCTTCTGTTCTTCCACCAGGCGACCGCGAGTCCGGCGATGAAGCCGCCGATGTGCGCGCCGTGGGCAACGCCGCCGGTTCCGTGGGACACCACGAACGGCAGCACGTTGTCCCAGATCAGGTAGATTGCGAGCACGAAGCGCGCATTGAGCATGACCGTGCCGACGTAGATCGGAAACAGAAAGAGAAACACGCGCACGGTGTGGTGCGGAAACCAGAGGAAGTAAAAGCCGAGGACCCCCGAGATCGCGCCAGAAGCGCCGACCAGAGGGATCGGTGAACCCGCGCTGAACGCCGCGTGGAACAACGTTGCTGCGACACCAGTGACGATGTACCAGAACAGGAACCCGACCGGCCCCAGACGGTGCTCCACGTTGTCTCCGTAGATCCACAGGTAGAGCATGTTTCCGGCGAGGTGCATGAATCCCCCGTGCAGGAACACGGAGATGACGAGCGCCGGGATGCTGGGATGGGCCGGGCGGAAACCCCATCGGAAGACGACGAGGTCGTAGGCCGAGATGCTCTGTATTGCCTGCTGTGGCGACACGTTGGGCGGCAGCGACTGGAGCATCAGCCGGAGGTATTCCTGATACGCCGGATCAGCGGGATTCCCCGGCTGACCGCTCAGGGGCAGCGTGATGAGCAGGTAGACCGCGACGTTGACCACGATCAGCGCGGTCGTGACGATCGGGGTGCCAGGCGGACTCGGGTAGTCGCTGATCGGAATCAAGGCAAGGGTTCCTGGTCCGCACGAGGTTTCGCGCCCGGCTCCCCGATACAAGACGGGCGTTCGAGAGCACCTTAGCAGGTGCACGAGATGCTAAGCGATGGCGCTGGCGGCAACAAGCCGCGCGGGTCGCGCTAGCGTAAACTTTCGTCCGTCGTTTCTGTCAGCGGGAGCCACTTTCGTGAAATCCAGCCTCCAACCCGGCATCGAGCACACCCTGGTCTTCCGCGTGCCGAAGTCGAAGACAGTCCCTGCCCTCTATCCCGAAGCCGCCGAATTTGAAGCAATGCCGGCGGTGTTCGCAACCGGCTTCCTGGTCGGATTCGTGGAATGGGCGTGCATCCAGGCGGTCAATCCACACCTTGACTGGCCGGCGGAAATGACCCTAGGCACCCATGTCGACCTGAGTCACACCGCGCCCACGCCGCCCGGGCCTCGACGTGACCGCTCGGGTCAAGCTGAAGGAGGTGCAAGGCAGGCGCCTCGTGTTCGAGGTCGCTGCATCCGATGGCGTGGATTCCATCTGCACCGGGACCCACGAGCGTTACATCGTCGATGCGGAGAAATTCAAAAGCGGCGTCGCGCGCAAGACGGAGAATGCGCTGGCCCGACAGCCCGCAGGCGATGCGCCCTGAAGCATCCGCCGGTGCGTGAGTAGTCGTTTCGCTGAGGTGGCCTAGGGCGCGGACTCGGACGCGGCAAAGTCGAGCTCAACCCGCGCTCCGCTGGGGTCGTAGCAGAACACCTGCCATTCGCCGGTTCCAGGCTGCCGGCGCAGGGTATAGCCAACGCTCCGCGATTTCAGGATGGAGATCGTTTCGCGCAGGTTTGCCGCGGTGAACGCGACGTGATCGATGACTCCCTGACCATCGGGCGCGCCTCTCCCCGAAATGAGATGGAGCACCGGAACCTCGCCGCAGTACAGCCACGCACCCGGGAATGGAAACGCCGGCCGCCACCCTTGCGTGAGACCGAGAACGGATTGGTAGAATTCGAGCGACCCTTCCAGATCCTCGGTCAGTACGGTAAAGTGATTCAGCCCTGCGATTGCCATTTTTCCTGCCCACCGGAGTGAAGGTCAGCCTGTCAGTCGAGATGTGATTGCTGCGTCTTTTCGAGCGGCTTCCCACCGGGACGCAGGCACTGGATGAGGCCGCGGGTCACGGCGCGGCCGATGCGCTGCTGCGTATCGATCCGGGCAAGCATCGTTTCCTCGTCCCGGTTCGCGATCACACCCGCCTCGAGCAGGATCGCCGGCTGCATCGCCGTACGCAGCACCGTGAGCTCGTCATAGTAGTACACGCCGTTCGCCTCGTCGGCAAGCGTTCGATTCTCCCCCTCGATCGGTTCGGCGTGGTGCAAGGTCGGCGTGAATCCGCTTTCGCGCAGCGCCGCGCCGATCGCCGAGGCACAGGCAAGACTGCGCGCGGGGTTCGGGTTCCAGCGCGAGACAAAGAGCGAGAAACCCGAAAACCAGTCGCTGTAGCTCTCCTGATGATCCTTGAGCACCCAAGTCTTCAGGTATCGGGGTTGCACAGAATCGTGATGGACCGAGATGAAGAAATCCACCTGCCGGGCCTGCGCGGTTCGACTCTCCAGCCCGGTGTGACTGCCGTCCCAATTCACCAGGCGGACGTCGAACTGCTGCGTCTGCAGCGCCGCCGCGAGGTGACCGGCGAGGTCGCGATTGAAATAGAACTCCGCACGGCCGCGAGCGCTCGTCGCGCCCGGGCTGGCGGCGGAATGACCGATATCGACCGCGACCGTCGTGGCGGCGGCCGAAATCCCCGGGATGGCGAAGAGTGCGAACGTGAAGAGCGAAATGCGGAGCAGGTTGGACATATGGGCGAGGGATCGTGGAGGACGGATCGCGACTCCATGCAAGCGGAAGGCCCGCCTTGGAACGGCTGCGCCGCGCTACCGCGGCAGCGGCATCGGACGCGCGTCGATCAGCGCCAGCCAGCCGCGGATGATCCGGTACAGCACCCAGACGCCAACGCCGATCATGGCGATATAGGCGAACGGAATGCCGATGAAGGTCAGCATGACGATGACCGCGATGACGGCCCACAGCAGCGCGAACCAGAAGGTACGAATCTGCCACGTGAAGTGCGAAGCCAGGTAGGTGCCCTCGACCTCGTTGCGCTTCACGTAGTTGAGAATGACCGCGAGGATCGACGGCCAGCCGGTGAGGAAGGCCGTGACCACGAATGCCGAGGTTGCGATTCCCGTCACGGCGCTGAAGGCGTGCAGCCCATAGATGATGTGCGTAAGCGTCACCATGCCATCTGACGTGGTGCGGGGGACCGGGCTCGCTTCGATGTCGGGCATGGGGACTCCTGCGGGAGAGAACTGGCTGCTGAAGCTCCGAGTATAAAGGCAGGTCCTCGCGATGCAAGGCGCGTCAGAGCGCCTTTTTCGGCGCGCGCCGCGGTTTACGGGCGGCTCCGGATCCTCGCACGCGCTTCACCGTCTCCGGAAGGTGATCAACGATCACCTCGGCCAACGTCTCGAGCACCTTCGTGCGCGGAAACGCCCGTCGATAGGCGAGCTGCACCGCGCGACGCGCCTCTCGCAGCGGCAGCGGCCGTGCGATCACACCCATGTCTGCGAGCAACGGTTCGCGCACTGCAAGCGCCGGCAGCAGGGTCGTACCCAGACCGGCCGCCACCAGTTGCAACAGCGTCTCAAGACTGGATGCGCGAAGATCCGTCGCTTCGAGGGAGCGCGAGGTGACCGCTCCCGCGCAGAGGCTGCGTACCTGGTCACCGAGACAATGACCGTCCGCGAGCAGCAGCAGGTCCGCACCGAACAGGTCCTGCAGCGTGATGTTGGCGATGTCGGCGAGAGGATGCTCGCGTGGATACGCGATCCAGAACGGCTCTTCGAAAAGGGGAATGGCCGCGAGGTCGGCGTCTTCGACAGGCGTGGCAACAAGCGCCGCGTCGATTGCGTGCTCGCGCAGCCGCAGGAGCAGCGTGTCGGTCATCTCCTCGGCCAGAACCAGCCGCAGGCCAGGGCAACGCGCACGCAGCGGCCGCAGCACCAGCGGCATCAGATACGGACTCAACGTCGGAATCACCCCCAGCCGCAGCGGCGCCGCCAGCGGGTCGCGGTGCGCCTGCGCAACCGCGCGGATCGCTTCCTCCTGCTCGAGCGCGAGCCGGGCATGGCGAAGGATCGCCTCGCCGGCGGGTGTGGTAACGACCGACTTGTTGGTGCGCTCGAAAATGGTGACGCCAAGATAATCTTCGAGCTTCTTCACCTGACCGCTCAGGGTCGGCTGGCTGACGCAGCATGCGTCCGCCGCGCGGCCGAAATGGCGCTGGTCGGCAACGGCAATGAGGTATTTCAGGTCCCTGAGGTTCACATGCGCTCCTGAAGGCATCCGATTCACCGTGGTTAAGGACCCGCTTACCCAGCGTGCGGTGCGTGCATCGGTATTGCCAATCGGAACCATTGTAGCAATCGATTTCCCTAATGGCACCCGGTAGCCTAATCTCAGATCATCGTCGCGCACGCGGACGTGCCGTGCGCGCTGCGAGCCCAATCATCATCCAGAGGAGAAACAAGATGACTGACCAGAGCGCGGGCGGCTGCCCGGTCATGCACACGACTGCCAGGGCGAATCGTGACTGGTGGCCGAATCAACTGAACCTGGACGTTCTCCACCAGAACTGTCCCCAATCGAATCCGATGGGCGAGGCGTTCGACTATGCAAAGGAATTCAAGAGCCTTGACCTGAATGCCGTGATCAAGGACCTGCATGCGTTGATGACGGACTCGCAGGACTGGTGGCCGGCCGACTTCGGCCACTACGGCGGGTTGATGATCCGGCTAGCGTGGCACGCTGCGGGAACCTATCGCATCACCGACGGCCGCGGGGGCGCCGGCGCCGGCCAGCAGCGTTTCGCGCCGCTCAACTCTTGGCCGGACAACGCGAACCTCGACAAAGCACGCCGGCTCTTGTGGCCGATCAAGCAGAAGTACGGCCGGAAGATCTCCTGGGCCGACCTGATGGTCCTCGCCGGCAACGTCGCGCTGGAGTCAATGGGCTTCAAGACGTTCGGTTTCGCGGGCGGCCGCGCCGATGTCTGGGAGCCCGAAGAGCTCTATTGGGGTCCCGAAGGGACGTGGCTCGGCGACGAGCGCTACAGCGGCGAGCGCCAGCTTGCGGAGCCGCTCGGCGCTGTGCAGATGGGCCTGATCTACGTGAATCCGGCGGGGCCGAACGGCAACCCGGATCCGATCGCGGCGGCGAGAGACATCCGCGAGACGTTCTTCCGCATGGCGATGAACGACGAGGAGACCGTCGCGCTGATTGCCGGCGGCCACAGCTTCGGCAAGGCCCACGGCGCCGGCGATCCGTCGCTGGTCGGCCCGGAGCCGGAAGGCGCCGCCATCGAGGATCAGGGCCTCGGCTGGAAGAGCAAGCATGGTACGGGGTTGGGGGGTGACACCATCACCGGCGGCCCGGAAGTCACCTGGACACAGACACCGACCAAGTGGAGTAACCATTTCTTCGATAACCTCTTCAACAACGAATGGGAACTGACGAAGAGTCCGGCCGGTGTGCCGCAGTGGAAGGCGAAAGGTGCCGCCGCTACGATCCCGGACGCCTTCGACCACTCGAAGAAGCATGTGCCGACCATGCTAACCACCGACCTGTCGCTGCGGATGGACCCCGCTTACGAAAAAATCTCGCGGCGCTTCTTCGAGCATCCGGACCAGTTCGCGGACGCGTTTGCGCGTGCGTGGTTCAAGCTCACGCACCGCGACATGGGACCGATCCATCGTTATCTCGGCCCGCTCGTCCCGAAGGAGAGCCTGATCTGGCAGGACCCGATCCCGGCGGTGAATCATCCGCTGGTCGACGAAAAGGATACCGCCGCGCTGAAGGCAAAGATCCTGGCGTCCGGCCTGTCGGTGTCGCAGCTCGTCTCGGCTGCATGGGCGTCGGCGTCGACGTTCCGCGGCTCCGACAAGCGCGGCGGAGCGAACGGCGGGCGCATTCGCCTGAGCCCCCAGAAGGACTGGGAAGTCAACCAGCCGGCTCAGCTCAAGGCGGTGCTTGCGAAGCTGGAAGCGATCCAGAAGGAGTTCAACGCTTCGCAGTCTGGCGGGAAAAAGGTCTCGGTCGCCGACCTGATCGTTCTCGGCGGCGGCGCCGCGATCGAGAAGGCCGCGAAGGACGCCGGCGTCGACGTGAAGGTGCCCTTCACGCCGGGACGCATGGACGCGTCGCAGGAGCAGACCGACGTCGACTCCTTCGCGCCGCTCGAACCGCGTGCCGACGGCTTCCGCAATTACATCAACGGCAAGAGACATCAGTTCATGCAGCCTGAGGAGGCGTTGGTCGATCGGGCGCAACTGCTCCGGCTGACGGGGCCGGAGATGACGGTGCTGGTCGGCGGCATGCGTGTCCTCGGCGCGAACGCTGGACAGTCCAAGCACGGCGTCTTCACCAAAAAGCCCGAGACGCTGACGAACGACTTCTTCGTTAACCTGCTCGATATGGACACGCAGTGGCAACCGGCCGGCGACAACGTTTACGAGGGCCGCGACCGGAAGACGAACGAGCTCAAGTGGACCGGTACCCGGACCGACCTCATCTTCGGTTCTCACGCGCAGCTCCGCGCCTTCGCGGAAGTCTATGCGTGTGAGGACTCGAAGGAGAAGTTCGCGAAGGACTTCGCCGCTGCGTGGACCAAGGTGATGAACGCGGATCGCTACGATCTGGCGTGATTGCCGCGGAGAGGTCGAGGGCTTCACTAAGCCCTGAAAAGGGGTCCTTAAGCAAGGCGCCGATTCCTGTGATGGATCGGCGCCTTTTTGTTGGTCCCGACAAACACGGAGGAATGATATAAGAATCAACCCGTTGGCCTTCTCATGCCACGCAGGGTGTTGGTTCGCCCCAACACTTCAAAGTTAGTCCGAATTCTTCGAACATGTTCGCAACATATTGCACTATATACAGAATCGTTCGTTGGCACGCACGGTGCGATCCTCCTTCGTGACCGGAACTCGAGCAGCGAATACAGATGTGACGCTGCGCCGGATTCTGGAATCGGGGCCCGCCCCCGAAAACGGCGGCCCACCACTCACCGGCGAAGGAGCAGCACGTGACCGCGATGACGAAGAACTTGCAGCTGACCGCGTTCAATCCGATCGCGCTCAAGACTGCAGCGCTGAAGACATCGGGTGCCATCTGCTTCGCACTCGGAACCGTCGGCATCGTTGTGCCGCTGCTGCCTACAACGGTGTTCTGGATTCTCGCCGTGACATGCTTTGCGAAGAGCGCCCCGGAATTGGCGGAACGGCTCATGGCCCATCCCCGTTTCGGCGGCCTCTTGCAGGACTTTGTGAAGCACGGGGTACTGAGCCGCCAGGCCAAGCTGTTCGCCATCGGTGGCATGGGGATGAGTTACGGGTTCGGGATCTGCGCGATCGATGCGTCCGCACCCGTGGCTGCGATCGTTGCAGCGCCGATGATGCTCGTCGCCCTTTATCTCGGCTTGCGTCGCGAGCAGGCAGTCGTCTGAGCAGCGTGCTTTCGTCGCGCTACCACTCAACGTGACCCGGTGTAGACCCATCGGGTAGCAGGTACTACCATGGGATGCCCTCCCCTAGGAGATCCCGTGGTATGGCTGCTTCGCTCCCGACATTGCCTCGTGTCGAAGGTCTCCGCGAGGCTGAATTGCGCAGCCTGCTTGAGCACGCGGTTCAGCGGACGGTTCCCCGCAATACCATTCTGATGGCCGAAGGCGATGAGAACGACGCGGTGTTCTTCGTTCTCACCGGACAGATCAAGGTCTTCCTCAGCGATGCGGATGGCAAGGAAGTCGTGATCGCCTTTCAGGGACCGGGCGAATATTTCGGAGAGATGGCACTCGAACCCGGCGGCCGCTCCGCTTCCGTGATGACGATGGAGCCGAGTCGCCTTGCGGTCGTGAAAATGGCCGACTTCCGGCGTTTTCTGCTTGCGTACCCGGAGTTCCAGCTTGCGCTGGTGCGCAGGCTGATTCAGCGCGTTCGGTGGTTGACAGGCCGCGTCCGCGATCTGGCGTTGCTCAACGTCTACGGTCGCGTGGTCCGCACGATCGAGAGTCTCGCCCGGGAGGAAGGAGGCCGCCTGATCGTACCGCAACCCATGTCGCAGCAGGCCATTGCGAATCTCGTCGGCGCCTCGCGGGAAATGGTCTCGCGCATCCTCAAGGAATTGCGCGTGGGCGGATACATCGGGATGGAGGAGCGCCGCCTCGTCCTGCTGCGCAAACCGCCGCCCGCGTGGTGAGCCGGTAGCGCGCAGAACTCCATGCCCATCGCCGAGACGCAGGAAGCACGCATCGAGCTACTGAAGGGCATGTCCGTCTTCGGCGCCATCCGGAACGATATCGTGTGCTTCCTTCTGGAGCGCTCTGCAGTAGTCTCCGTCAGGAAGGACGACTTCTTCTTTCGCGAACGCGATCATGGGCAATCCATGTACGTCCTCGAAACCGGAAAGGTCGCGATCCTGAAATCGTGGCAAGGCGAAGAGCGGCTGCTGCGGGAACTCGGTGCCGGCGATTGCTTTGGCGAGATGGCGTTGATGGATATGCAATCCCGCAGCGCTTCGGTTGTCGCCTTGGAAGACTGCACCGCGATCGAGCTGTCGGCGGACAGTCTCTTAGAGCTCTACGAGAAAGACCTCGAGCAGTTCGCGCTGATCCAGATGAACATGGGACGCGAGGTCAGCCGCCGGCTGCGGGAGGCGGATGAGCAGTTGTTCGGAGCGGTCATGGGCGCAACCCCCAGTCACGCCGAACGCGTTTCCACCTGAGATTTCCGCTCGCATTTCTTTCGCCGCAAGTCTCGCACTGTTCGCAGCGCCCGCGCCGCTCGCACCGCGTGTCCACGCACCGTTTTTCAAAAGGCAATCTGTATTTCCTCGATGGCTGTCGCTCAATGGTTCGTGAATATTTCACGAAACACGAGCGCCGCCCTTCACAGACCTCAGCGGGCCCGCCCCGTAGATTGACGTCCAACACACCAGTGATTTCCCAAAGGCCCGTGGTAGCGGTGTGGGATATCCGGGTCACGTCAATCGACAGGAGGTTTCCATGTTCGCAACGCAAATCGTCAAGCCTTTCCAGGCACTCGTCGGAGCCATCGCGACCGGCACAGTATTGATGGCAGTCACCGCGCAGGCAGAGCCCCCGCAAGCAGCAGAAGCGGCCGTGCACACGCTCTCTGTGATGAACCAACCCAACCCGACGTACGAGGCGACTCTGAAGTTCTATCTGCATCCCGCGCGCCTCGAAGTAACCGAGCCGTCCCACGAGATGATGGATCATCCTGTCGTCATCGTGGCACATCGGAAAGAGACAGGGTTCGACTGGACGACCGCGTTCATTCTTCACCCCGCGCGTCTCGCCGTGGTGCTGCAAACGCCGCAACCAACGATCGATCGTCCGGCCACGAGCGTCGCGAACGCGAAACCGTCGCCTTCCACTCACGGAACGAAACCCATTTCGCATCAAGCCACCGTCGCGAAGGCAAAGCAGGACCCCTACGTCTATCCAACCCGGTTCACGCCCTCGCCCGCACAGGACTGACGGAAGCCACTGCCCCGCGCACAAGTGCGCGGGGCGCTGCGTTGAGCGCGAGGGGAAATACGCTGACGCGAAGCTTACGGGACGTGGCGCGCCACGCTTTTCTATCGCGCGATAGAGGTGCCAAGGTGTACCGTATCGGATAATCAGTCGAGGTTATAAGGAGCTTCAGCAGACACATCCGAGTGACAGTGCCGCAGCGCACTCAAGCGAGCTGACGGGAGGGAGTAAGGCATGGCATCACGGGAGTTCGAGCACGAATTGGAAAGGCGGCTGCAGGAGCGCACCGCCGAACTGACGAGGGCCAACGAATCACTGACCCGCCAGCTCGCCGAGCGCAAAGGGATCGAGATCGATCTGAAGGACGCCCGCGAGCGGTTGCAACACGTGCTCGCGGTCACGCCCGCGATCATCTATACGAACCAAGCTTCCGGTGACTATGCGTGCACATTCGTGAGCGAAAGCCTCCACCCGATCATGGGCTATTCGCCCCAGGAGATGCTCGACGATCCGGATTTCTGGACTACCCATCTCCATCCGCAGGATGCCAGGCACGTGTTGGCCGACGTGTTTCGCCTCGTGTCCCAGGGCGGAGGAACGGTCGAATACCGCTTCCGGCACCGCGACGGACACTATCGCTGGTTTCAGGACACATTCAAGGTCATTCCGGACGACGCGGGCCGGCCCTTCGAGATCGTCGGTTCGTGGGCCGACATCACCCAGCGCAAGCTCGCCGAGTCCTTCCACGTGCTCTACCAGGCGAGCCTCAAGATTCAGGATCCGATGGGCCTCAAAAAGTGGGGCGACGACTTCCTGCGCAAAGGTCAGGAAGTGCTGCACCTCGACCGGCTCAGCATTCTGCTGGCCGATCCCGACCGCCAGTGGCTGCGGGCGGTGGCGAGCACCGAAGCTGGAGAATCCCTCGACGCGATCCGTGTCCCCTTGACCGCAGAAGGCGGGGGGCTGGCCCAGGCCTACCTCACGCGCCAGGCGATCGTATGCGACGGCCAGACCCCGATCCCCGACGAGCAACGGCTCAAGCCTCCCTATGACCAGATCGAGGCATTTCGGTCCCGGGTTTTCGCCATCATGCCCCTCATCGTGCAGGATCAGGCGATCGGCGTTCTCGAGGCAGGCTGGAAGTACAGTCGCCGCCCCTTCGACGCGGCGGCGCTGGAGCCCCTCCAGCTCCTCGCAAACCAGGCCGCGATGGCATTCGAGCACAGCCGTCTGTACGCGGCGGCGCAGCCGGTCCTCCGGCGTTCGCTCGAACTGACCGAGGTCTACCCCGCGTTTGCCGAAGCGGTCAAGGCGCTGCTCGGCTACGACCGGATCGGCGTTGTGGTGCCCGAGGGAAATCAGCTGCTCGTAGCACTTTCGGTTGCCGAACCGCCGCTCGCCTCGTGGCAGGGTGAGTCGTGGCCGCGGACGGAAGGAACCGCCGTCGACTGGGTGATGCTCCACAACGAGCCGCGCCTCGTGCGCGATCTCGCGAGGGAGCAGAGCTTTTCCGACGACATCTTCATGGTTCAGGAAGGTATTCGGGCAACCATGATGCTTCCCCTCCTCGCCGGGGAAAAACCGGTCGGCGTTTTCTTCCTCGATAGCCTGACGGCCGGGGCCTACACGGAACGGGATCTGGATCTCGTCGATCCGGTCGCCCAGCAGCTCGCCCTCGCCATCCAGAATGCCCAACTCTTTCGCGAGATCGAGGACAAGGGCCGCCAGATCGAGATCGCAAGCAAGCACAAGTCGCAGTTCCTCGCCAACATGAGTCACGAGCTGCGCACTCCACTGAACGCGATCCTGGGCTACACCGCGCTCATCCTCGACAACATCTACGGCGAGGTGCCTGCCAAGATTCGCGACGTGCTCGAACGCCTGGACAAGAGCGGACACCATCTGCTCGGGCTCATCAACGACGTTCTCGATCTCTCCAAGATCGAGGCCGGTCAACTCGCCCTCGCCCTTTCGGACTATTCCATGAAGGAGGTGGTGCAGGCAGCCGTCGCGGAAGTGGAAGCCCTGGCAGCGGAGAAGAACCTAGCCTTGAAAGTTACGGCGCCCGCCGATCTTCCCCGCGGCAGGGGCGATGAGCGCCGCATCAACCAGGTCCTTCTCAACCTCGTCGGCAATGCGATCAAGTTCACCGAGGAGGGCGAGGTGCGAGTGCAGGTGGAGGCCGCGGACGGTAAGTTCCTGGTCTCGGTCAGCGACACGGGGCCGGGAATTGCCGAAGCCGATCAGCAGAAGATCTTCGAAGAGTTCCAGCAGGCCGACGGCTCCAGCACGCGCGCAAAGGGCGGAACGGGACTCGGCCTCTCCATCGCGCGCCGCATCACTGCTCTGCACGGAGGACGGATCTGGGTGGAATCAGAGCTCGGCGAGGGTTCCACGTTCAGGGTCGCGCTGCCGATTCACGTCGAGCACCAAACGGAGGCGACATGAGCAAGGTCATCCTCGTGATCGAGGACCAGGAGGACAATCGGCGCATCCTGCGCGATCTGCTCACGAGCGTCGGCTACGAGCTGATCGAGGCACTTACCGGGCAGGAAGGTGTCACGATGGCGGAGACCCATCGTCCCGACCTCATCCTCATGGACATCCAACTGCCGGTCCTGGATGGATATGAAGCGACGCGTCGCATCAGGGCGAACCCCGCATTGGGGTCTATCCCGATCATCGCGGTGACCTCGTTCGCGCTGAGCGGCGACGACATCAAAGCCTACGAGGCAGGCTGCAACGGTTACGTGACGAAGCCCTACAGCCCGCGCCAGCTCCTGGCCAAGATCCGCGAGTACCTTCCGGCGAATTCCTGAGGAGCCGACGGGTGAGGACGCCGGCGCGCATTCTGGTCGCGGACGACAACCCCGACAACGTCGCGATCTTCCAGGCTCGCCTGGCTGCGCACGGCTACGAGATCGTCACGGCGAGCGACGGTGACGAAGCACTCACCCTTGCACGAAGAACTCAACCGGATCTCATCCTGCTCGATGTCATGATGCCGAAGCTGGACGGCATGGAGGTGTGCCAGCGGCTCAAGGAAGACCCTTCCCTGCCGTTCATGCCCATCGTGATGGTCACGGCGAAGACAGGCTCACAGGATGTCGTGGCCGGACTCAACGCAGGCGCCGACGAATACCTTGCGAAGCCGGTCGACCAGGCTGCGCTGGTAGCCAGGGTCAAGTCGATGCTGCGCATCAAGGCACTCCACGATCAGGTCCAGGAACAGGCTGCTCAACTCGAAGCGCAGGCAGCTGAGCTTGCAGTGTGGAATCGCAAGCTGGAGCATCGCGTGGCCGAGCAAGTGGAGCAGCTGGAGCGGCTGTCGCGCTTGAAGCGCTTCGTGTCGCCTCAGCTCGCCGACCTGATCGTTTCCGGCAACGCGCAGGATCCCCTCGTCAGCCATCGGCGCGAAGTGACTGTGGTGTTTCTCGACCTGCGCGGCTTCACCAGTTATGCGGAAACCGCCGAGCCGGAGGAGTTGATGGGCGTGCTGCGCGAGTATCACGCAGCGATGGGGCGGCTGATCCAGGCGTATCAAGGCACGCTGGAACGCTTCACCGGCGACGGCATGATGGTGTTCTTCAACGATCCGGTCGTCGTACCCAACCCAACGGAGCGTGCAGTCTGTATGGCCCTCGCCATGCGCGATGCCGCCGAAGCGCTGGGGACACGCTGGCGCAAGCGCGGGATCGAGTTGGGTCTGGGCATCGGCATCGCCCAAGGCTATGCCACCATCGGTGCCATCGGCTTCGAGGACCGGGTTGATTACGGCGCGATCGGCACCGTCACCAATCTTGCCGCGCGCCTGTGCGCGGAGGCGAGCGCTGGCCAGATCCTGATATCGCAGCGGGTTCTGTGCGACGTGGAAGATATGGTGGACGCGAGACGGGTGGGCGAACTCACCCTCAAAGGATTTGCCAAGCCGCTGCCCGTTACGGAAATCGGGCATCTTCGCTCGCCCGCCCAAGATGGAGCGCCGGCGCCACGATAGTCGCACGAGCAGTGCTGTCGTCTCGACCCCATTCGCCTGATCGCGCAGGCGATTAGCCTTCCGTTGCAGTCCAACAAACTGTGAATAGTTCACAGATTTGCTCGGTAATCGTTCACAGAATCGCGTTCCACTATTGCGTAGATTGATCTTCAACACACCATGAAATCGAACATGCCCGTGACAGCGGTGTGGGATGTCCGGGTCATGTACCAACCACCAAAAGAGGCTTACCATGTTCACCACACAACTCACCAAACCTTTCCACGTAGCGATCGCTGCCGGAATGCTGGGCGCGATCTTCGCGGCCGCTCCGGCGCAGGCAGCGGACCAAAGCGCATGGCTGCAGGAGCAGCTCGCCATCACCGATGGGGCGTCGTTTGTCGCAATCGGTGCCCGGGAATCGCCTGCCGCCGTCAGCTCTTACAAGACGGACACCCAGAGCGTATGGGTGCAGAAACAACTGACGATCACCGACGGTTCGGCGCCCGTCATTCGTGGCGACACCGAGCCCGTCTACGCCGCCACCACGCGCGCGATGTCCGACAAACAGTTCGCGTTTGTCGAGCATGCGCTTCACCAGAGCGATGGCAGCTAGAGCTGAAACACCGGTAGGCGCCTCGCGCCAGACAGCGCGGGGCGTCTTCGTTTCTCTGGCGTAGATTCGATGATGAACCTCTGATCCGCGTCGGCACGTTTTTCGTAGAGCGCGATGTGCCGCTTTACACCACGCTGCATTCGCCCCCCTTCCTAATCCGGCGGGCGCACTGCTCCACAGCCATATTGCAAGGGAGGTAGACACATCATGGAATCCCCTCAATGCCCGCGCATCGATCCGTCCTCCCTTACGGCCATCGCGCTGCTGTGGGCCAGACTGGCACGCGCCTGCTGCCTGACTATTGCCGTGGTCGTAGGGCTCCTGACGGCTGCCATGGCCGCCACCGCTCAACCGCCGAAGGTCTACCGGATCGGGTTTCTCGCGTCGGATGTATCGTCCGCCACATGGCGCACCGACCATCCACCCTACCGCGCATTCCTGGAGGGCCTACGCGAGCTAGGCTATGTGGAAGGCCAGAACCTCGTGATTGAGTTTCGATCTGCCGAGGGCAAGCTCGACCGGCTCCCCGACCTTGCGGCCGAGCTGGTCGGGCTGAGGCCGGACGTCATCCTCGTTGCAAACTGTGGGGCGCCGCTCAATGCAACCCGGCGCGCGACTAGCACCATTCCCATTGTCGTGGCAGCGTGTAACGACGACATGGTCGCGGCCGGAATCGTCTCAAGCCTCGCGCATCCGGGAGGCAATGTCACTGGCATCCAAAAGCTTCACCCGGAATTGTCGGCCAAACGGCTGACACTCCTTAAAGAGGCATTGCCCAAGGTCTCCCGCGTCGCGATCCTCTGGGATCCGGCCTACTCCGACTTCGCGGCCGACTGGCGCGCGTTGCGCGTCACAGCCCGGCCTCTGGAGGTAACGCTGCTGCCCGTGGAAGCCCAGGGGCCGGCAGAGTTCGAGGCTGCCTTCGCAACCATGAGCCGCGAGGGCGCCGAGGCCATGGTCACCTTCTCGGACGCCATGACGTTTGTCTATCGCCGACAGGTCGCGGAGCTCGCCGCCAGGAACCGCCTCCCAGCGATGTATCCATTCCGGGAGATTCCGGATGCCGGTGGCCTGATGTCCTACGGACCGAACATCCCCGACTTGTATCGCCACGCCGCCGTCTTCATCGACAAGATTCTGAAGGGTGCTAAGCCGGGCGACCTCCCAGTGGAGCAACCGACCAAAATCGAGCTGGTAGTCAATCTCAAGACCGCAAAGGCACTCGGGATCACGATTCCCCGGTCCATGCTGATTCTGGCGGACAAGGTGATCGAATGAACAACCCGAACGTCATCGCTTGTTTGAAGATACTCGTTATCACGGGGCTGTTGGCCGCACCCATCGTCGCCTCAGCCCAACCGGCGACTCACGTTCACCGGATCGGTGTGCTCTCGGGAGCTGCCATGCAGTCCATGTGGCGGACCCAACCACAGTACGACGCATTCCTGGACGGACTGCGTCAGCTCGGCTATGTGGAAGGGCAGAACGTTGCGATCGAGTTCCGAACCGCGGAAGGCAAGTACGATCGGCTTCCTGATCTTGCAGCCGAGCTGGTCGGTCTCAAGGTGGTGGTCCTGTTCGTCGTAACGTGCGGGGCACCGCTCGATGCAGCCCGACGCGCGACGCAAACCATCCCCATCGTGGTCGGGGCGTGTACGGGTGACATGGTCGCCTCTGGGGTCGTAAAGAGCCTGGCTCGTCCCGGCGGAAATGTCACTGGACTGCAGAAGCTCAACCCCGAGTTGTCCGCGAAACGGTTGGAGCTGCTCAAGGCGGTGGTACCCAACGCTTCTCGCGTCGCAGTGCTCTGGGATCCAGGCTACTCTAATTTCGCGGCCGACTGGAGCGCCTTGCGCGCGGCTGCCAACACCTTGGGGGTAACGCTGCACCCAGTGGAAGTCCACGGGCCGGCTGAATACCAGGCCGCCTTTGCCACGATGGCAAGCAGCCAGGACGCGGCCCTTCTCACGTTTTCCGATTCCATGACGTACGTTCACGGCCGACGCCTCGCGGAGGTGGCTGCCGAGAACCGCCTCCCCGCGATGTATGTATACCAGGAGATTCCTAACACCGGCGGTCTGATGTCCTACGGGCCGAACATCCCCGATATGTTTCGCCGCGCCACGGTCTTCGTCGACAAGATTCTGAAGGGCACCAAGCCGGGTGACTTGCCAATCGAGCAGCCCACGGATTTTGAGTTCGTGATCAACCTCAAAACCGCCAAGGCGCTCGGCATCACCGTTCCGCCATCCGTCCTGATGCGGGCGGACAAGGTGATCGAATGATGAAACGCAGAGCGTTCATCGCCGGGATGAGTGCGGGACTGCTGATCGTGCCGCTTATCCTGGGCGCCGATCAAACCAAGGTCCACCGCATCGGTTGGCTGCATCCGCGTTCCGCAGCGTCCACCCAAAATGTGATCGAAGCTTTCCGGCTGGGTCTACGCGAAAACGGCTGGGTCGAAGGCCGGAATATCCTTATCGAGTACCGCTTCGCGGACGGAAATTACGAGCGCCTCCCCGAGTTGGCGGCCGAACTGGTAAGGCTCAAGGTCGATGTGATCGTTACCGGTGGAACGCCCGCGACCAAGGCCGCGAAGGATGCCACCACTGCCATCCCCATCGTGATGGGGACAGCCGCGAACCCGGTTGGGGGTGGGTTCGTTGCCAGCCTGACGCGACCGGGTGGGAATATCACCGGGTTGTCCACCACCGCGGAGGATATCAGTCCGAAGTCTCTCGAATTCCTTATCGCCACCGTTCCGGGAACGAACCGAATTGCGGTCCTGTTGAACCCATCCAACGCATCCAACACCGCCGTCCTGGGAGCCCTTCAAGCCACTGCGAAGAATATGGGCGTCACGCTCTTGCCGGTCGATGCGCGCACGCCAGACGAGATCCAGAGCGCCTTCGCGGTCATGGCGCAGCAGGGTGCAGACACACTCATCGTGCTGCCAGATGCGTTCCTCATCGGGCAGGGTCTACAGATCGCGGAACTGGCAGCGAAGACCAAGCTCCCGGCAATCTATCCATTCCGAGAGCATGTCGATGCAGGCGGCCTCATGAGCTATGGGCAGAATCTCGCCGACAACTATCGGCGCGCCGCGACGTTCGTAGACAAGATCCTGAGAGGCGCGAAACCGGCCGACCTGCCGGTGGAGCAATGCATCAAGTTCGAGTTGGTGATCAACCTCAAGGCGGCCGCTGCACTAGGGCTGACCATCCCTCGATCCGTGCTGTTGCGGACGGACACGGTGATCGAATGAGAGATCAACTCGGTAAGCGCGATTCGCATGCGCCAATACTCGATAGGAGGGTATGTCCTGGCCAAATTGCCCTGGCCGCGCAGCAGCACAGCCATTCGCGACACCGACAGGTGAATCAGTGCGGCCGAAATGTTCGACGCTTGCAAGCGCCTCATCACTTCAACAGAGGAAAGAAAATGAAACCGTTTCGCTCAATTCAAATCGCTGCCGTTCTGCTCGCTCTGGTATCGGTTGCCCCGACATACAGCCAGGACTCTGCCCAACCTGTTCAGATCATGCCGACCGACATCAAGTGGACGGCAATCCCGCCCGCGCCAGGAGCCGAGCTTTCATGGCTCAACGGCGGTGCGGACAAGCCCGGGCCCTATGTGTTGCGGGTACATATGACGCCGGAGACCACAATCCCGCCGCATACGCATCCGGACAACAGGACACTCACGGTCCTGTCCGGCCAACTCTACGTGGGCTTCGGCAGCACTGCCGAATCGGACAGCACAAAGCCGTTTCCGGCAGGCAGCCTGGCGATCATTCCCGCCGGGGTAACCCACTACGTGCAGTCCAAGGGTGGCGAGGTCGTGTTCCAGGAAAGCGGGGTCGCGCCGACCGCAACCAACTGGATCAAGAAATAGCCTTCAAGGGTGCAGGAGAGCAAGATGATTCATTGAGGCAGGCTCAAGTCGGTATGACGCGCTTCAGCCGTCTCATCCGGCGAGGGCGCGTGGGCCGTGCGGAGATGTGAAATTCCAGATTGCGGCGCATTGCATCCGGGTCATGTCGTAGAGGCCCGCGTGGGCATATTCTTTAGAGCGAGGGGGGGTTCATCATGAAACGTCGTCAATTCCTGCGCGTCGGCTTGTGCGCCATGACTGCGCTCGCTCCGCTCCCCTCGACGCTCGCCCGCGAGCACAACAAGCCCGCTCGCATCGGCTGGCTGTCCTTCGGCAACATGGAAACGCACGGACCTTACGTCGCGGCTTTCCGGCAGGGCATGAGCGAGCTTGGCTATGTCGAAAGAAAGGACTATGTCATCGACTTCCAGTGGGTCGCAGACCCGAAAGTCTTGACGCAGACGGCAAGTAACCTGGTTCAGGAGCACCCGGATGTGGTCGTCGCCACCTGCAAATTCACCTCCGGCGCTTCGCTGAAGGTCAGCTCCGAGATTCCGATAGTCCTGGCGATCAGCAGCGATCCTGTGGGTCTGGGCATGGCCAAGACCCTCGCGCGACCGGGCGGCAATGTCACCGGGGTCATGACACTCTCGCCGGACATCACGGCGAAGCGCCTCGAACTGCTTAAGGAAGTGGTGCCAAGCGCGACGCGCATCGCCGTGCTCAACGACCCGGACGACGAGTCGGGCCGTCTGGCGCTGGCCGAAGCGCAGCGAGCGGCGAAGACATTGGGGAGGGAGCTGCTGGTGGTCGATGCGACGTGGAACAGCGATTATCCGAGACTTTTCGAGGGCATCCGCGCCGCGAAAATGGATGCCGTACTCATGACGCCGAGCCAGAGCGTTTTCTATGTCAATCGCCGCGAGCTTGCCGCGCTTTCTCTTCAGTCTCGTCTGCCTTCGTCGTTCCCGTTCTACGAATTTGTCGACGCCGGCGCACTGATGTCCTTCGGCCCCGATGTGCGGGCGCTGTTCCGCCGCTCCGCTACTTACGTCGACAAGATCCTCAAGGGCGCGAACCCGGGCGAGCTGCCGATCGAACAGCCCACCCGCTTCGAATTGACCGTCAACGAGAAGACGGCAAAAGCCCTCGGCATTGTCATTCCGCAGTCGGTGCTGGTGCAGGCAGACAGGATTGTCGTGTGAAGGGTCGCCTGTTTCGCAAATACGTCGTGCTCATCATGGCGTTGGTGAGCGGCGCGCTGGTGCTATCTGCAGGCATCGAGCTGTACGCAACCTACCGGGAAAGCACCGCGGCGCTTGGCCGTTTCCAGCACGAGAAGGCGGTCAACGCCGCCGTACGTATCGAGCAGTTTGTGAGCGGCATCGCGCAGCAGATCGCTTGGACCAATGAAACCCAATGGGGAAGCCGTGCTGTCGCTCCTTCGGAGCGTCGCTTCGAGTATCTGCGGCTGTTGCGGCAAGCACCGGCGATCACCGAGTTGACACGGCTCGATGCCTCGGGGCACGAGGAGGTACGCGTGTCGCGGCTCGAACTCGACACGCTCGGCAGCGGGCGAGATTTCTCGGGCGAGCCGAAGTTTGTGCAAGCGAAAGCCGCGGGGAAATACTTCAGCCCGGTCTACTTCCGCAAGGACACCGAGCCCTACATGACCATCGCAGTGAGTGGCAGCGGGCCGGAGGCCGCCGTGACGGTGGCGGAGGTGAACCTCAAATTCGTGTGGGACGTCGTGTCGCAGATCCGGGCAGGCACCGCTGGGCTCGCTTACGTCGTGGATTCCAGTGGCCATCTCATCGCCCACCCCGACATCAGCCTTGTGCTACGGCAGCTTGACCTCGGTACCTCGGAGCCGGTGCGCGCGGCGCGGGCCGCAGGGTCGGAAGCCGAGGGTGCCATCGTTGCCAGAAACCCGCGCGGCGAGCGCGTGCTCATGGCCCACGCCGAGATCGCACCACTGGGCTGGCTCGTGTTCGTCGAGCAGCCACTGGTGGAAGCGTTCACGCCTCTGTACGCCGCGCTGTGGCGCACCGTGGGCCTGCTCGCGCTGGCTCTCCTCATCGCCATGGCCACGGGCGTTGCGTTCGTGCGGCGCCTGGTGACACCTATCCTGCGCATTCGGGAAGGGGCGGCGCGTATCGGTGCCGGCGAGCTCGGTCATCGCATCGAGGTCAAGACCGACGACGAACTAGAAGCGCTGGCCGGGGAGTTCAACCGCATGGCAGAGCGCTTGGAGGATTCCTACACCGGGCTGGAACGCAAGGTCGCGGAACGCACGCGGCAGCTCGACCAGGCGAACCGCCACAAGTCCGAATTTCTTTCCGCGATGTCTCACGAGCTGAGGACGCCGTTGAACGCGATCATCGGCTTCTCCGAGGCGCTCAAGGCACGCTTCTTCGGCGAGCTCAACGCCAAGCAGGCCGAATACGTCGACGACATTCACACCTCCGGCCATCACCTGCTCTCCCTCATCAATGACATCCTCGATCTGTCCAAGATCGAAGCCGGCCACATGGAGCTCGACGTGAGCACCTTCGATGTGGCCACCTCTGTTGAGCAGGCCCTTACCTTCGTGCGCGAGGGCGGCGAACGCGCCCGCGTGGCGCTCGATGTGAGCGTAGCGCCAGAGGTTGGCAGCTATGCTGGCGACGAGCGCAAGTTCCGCCAGATCCTGCTCAACCTGCTCTCGAATGCAATCAAGTTCACGCCTGCTGGCGGACGGGTCGGGGTGAGTGCACGTCGCGCCAACGGCGCCCTGCAGCTCGCCGTCAGCGACACCGGTGTCGGCATCGCACCCGAGCAGCAGGAAACGATTTTCGAGGAGTTTCGGCAGGTAGTATCGGATCGCAGCCAGAAGCGCGAAGGCACCGGGCTGGGACTCGCGCTGGCGCGGCGGTTTGTCGAACTCCACGGCGGCAGGATTTGGGTACAGAGCGAACACGGGAAAGGTGCGGTCTTCACGTTTACGCTCCCGGAAGCCGCTGCGGTGATCCACCAGCGCTTCGAATCGCGGACCACCTCGGTTCGAAACGACTCTACGGGGCGTGGCGGCCGTGAACAGGAGACTAGCGCGCCCGCGTGGCGCTCGATGTGAGCGTAGCGCCAGAGGTTGGCAGCTACGCGGGCGACGAGCGCAAGCTCCGCCAGATCCTGCTCAACCTGCTCTCGAATGCGATCAAGTTCGCGCCTGCCGGTGGACAGGTTAGGGTGAGGGCATGTCGTGCCAACGGCGCCCTGCAGGTCGCCGTCAGCGATACGGGTGTCGGCATCGCGCCGGAGGACCAAGCGCACCTCTTCGAAGCCTTCCATCGCGTCGGAGAGCGCAAGCAGGAGGGCACGGCCTGGGGCCGACTACTCACGCGCAAGTTCGTTGAGTTGCACGGCGGCAGCGTTGAGGTTACCAGCGTGCCGAGCCTCGGTTCCACCTTCACGGTTTCGCTCCCGTTGCCATCGTAACTGCGAAGCCCGCGCCGCTGGTCGACAGCGACATCGGCAAGCACCTGAGCACTTCCCCTCGCAATCCCATGGCGGGTCGTTCCGCGCCGAATGCCGCGAGTGCGACCCCATCTGTGAATTGTTCACAGATTCTCCGTGCAATCCTTCGCAGAAGCGTAGGCCACCGATGCGTAAATTGGCATCCAACACACCACCAAAATTGCAGGCCTCGGATAGCGGTGTGGGATATCCGGGCCACTTGCCAACCCAACGGAGACTCACCATGTTCACCACGCAATCCATCAAGTCCTTCCCCGTAGTGATCGCCGCCGCAGTCCTGAGCGCAGCTGCGATGGCGACCCCGGCCCAAGCAGCGGACTCCGCTGTACCCACCTCCTCGGTGATGAACCAGAGCAACAGCGTGTACCAGGAGACCCTCAAGTTCTACCTGCACCCGGCGCGTCTCGAAGTGATTGAAACCCCGGCGAGCGGATGGACCACCCCGCGGTCATTATCGCCCGCCGGGCACCCGCCGGGTTCGACTGGACGACCGCGTTCATCCTGCATCCGGCTCGGCTTGCGGTCGCCGAAGAATCCCGGCCGATGATGGATCACCCCGCAGTCACAGTGGCGAAAACCAAGCAGACGCCATACGTCTACACGTCGCAATTCACTCCTTCCACCGCCAATCAGTGAAGCAGCGGGAGACGCCTCACGTAACAACGCGAGGTGTCTCCATTTCTCCGCGCTGGCGGATGACCGGCGCCTGCTCCCGGGGATAGATCTGGCGCAACGTCGACCGGAATCCGCGTCATGCTCCAAGGCCGGCGAATGTTGCTTCCCAAGGCTATACTGGAACCAGGGCTAACATCATGTTTACCGGTGGGGTCACCCCACACGGTCGAGTCATGAGCGCGAAGCGCGTACTCCTTATCGAAGACAACGAAAAAAATCTCAAGCTCGTGCGTGACCTGCTCGAGGTCAAGGGCTACCGTGTGCTCACAGCCACGAGTGCGGAGGAAGGTCTGCCGCTCGCGCAAGGCGATCCGCCCGATCTCATTGTCATGGACATCGGCCTGCCCGGCATGGACGGTGTCGCCGCCCTCCGGGCGCTGCGCGCCGACGCCCGCACGCGCGCCGTCCCTGTCATCGCCGTCACCGCCTCGGTGATGCAGACGGAACGCGAGACGATCACACAGGCGGGCTTTGATGGCTACATGGGGAAGCCGATCGACATCTTCGGTTTTCTGCGGCTCGTTCAGACGACCGTTGAGCGGTTCGCGCAACGCCACGAATGAGGCGGCGCGACTCACCCTCCCTTACCGCTTTGCGTTGCTCGCAATGGGGCGCTATCGTGATCGCACTTCCGCCGCATCATCTCCCCCGCAAACCATGCAAACGCCCGCCAAGATATTGGTTGTCGACGACGTTCCGCTGAACGTCAAGCTGCTCGCCGATTCGCTGCACGTTAAAGGCTACGAGGTCGTTACCGCGAGCTCGGGTCGCGAAGCGCTGGAGAAGATCGGCATCGACGCCCCGGACCTGGTGTTGCTCGACGTGATGATGCCGGAGATGGACGGTTACGAGGTGTGCCGCGCACTCCGGGCGCGGCCCGACACGCAGATTCTTCCCGTGATCATGGTCACTGCGCTCGATCCGCACGACGAGCGCATCAAGGGATTGGAAGCGGGAGCGGACGACTTTCTCACCAAGCCGCTCAACCAGCAGGAGCTCATGGCGAGGGTGAAGTCGCTTCTGCGGATCAAGAGCCTCTATGACACGGTCCAGGTGCAGGCGCGCGACCTGGCATCCCTCAACCTGGATCTCGAGCACCGCGTCGCGGACCAGGTCTCGGAGCTGCAGCGCCTCTCTCAGCTCAAGCGTTTCTTCTCACCACAGCTCGCGGCACGCATCGTCGCCGGCGGCGCGCAGGACCCGCTCGCCAGCCATCGGCGCGACATCACCGTGGTGTTTCTCGATCTGCGCGGCTTCACTTCGTTCGCGGAGAAGGCGGAGCCGGAGGAGGTCATGGCCCTGCTGCGCGAGTTTCACGCTGCGATGGGCGAGCTGATTCTCGTCTACGAGGGAACGTTGGAGCGGTTCACTGGCGACGGCTTGATGGTGTTCTTCAACGATCCTGAACCGATTCCCCAGCCGGTGGAACACGCCGTGCGCATGGCGCTGGCGATGCGGGACAAGGCGGCACAGCTCGGAGAACGCTGGCGCAAGCTGGGCTATGACCTCGGTCTGGCGATCGGCGTGGCGCACGGCTTCGCCACGATGGGTGCGATCGGCTTCAAGGCGCGGCTGGACTACGCCGCCATCGGCAGCGTCACCAATCTCGCGGCGCGCCTGTGCGGTGAGGCTGCGGCGGGCGAAATCCTCATCAACGGAAAAAGCCTCGCGCAGGTGGAGCCACTGGTGCGCGCGGAGCCGCTCGGGATGCTCGACTTGAAGGGCTTTTCGGCCCCGGTTCCGGCGTACCGCGTCGTTGGACTGGACTGATGGAAGCATAACGCTCGATCCTCGCCCCCCGAGGGGGGAGGGAGAGGGAAGTTCGGTCTGCCCTCCCGCCTCCCGACCGAGCCGCATCGACGCGGTAAAGTCACCTGAATCTGGCGTCGCCATGAGCAACAATCCGCCGAGAGAGGTATTTCTCCCGGAGGATGCCCCGGATATGGAGATGCGCGGCGCGCCTCAGCGCACGAGGCAGCGCCCCACGAAGGCGCTTCATGGCCACTGCAGCTCTTTTTGCCGGTCGCTTCTCGATCGTGAAGGGACGGCACTCCGATGGTCTTTTCCCGCAAGACACCGAAGAAGCCGCTCGGCCATCCTCGCCTGCGGCGGCCGGGAGGTGTCGCAGCGGCAGATCGGTGACACCTTGTGGCCCGACGAAGAAGGCGATGCCGCCCGCGATGCACTGGCCGTGAGCCTGTACCGTTTTGCGCAAGCTGGTTGGCGACCACGATGCCGTGGTTCTGCATGACGGTCGGGTAAGCCTCAACCCGCGGCATTGCTTTGCTGGGTCGGTGCGCGGGTCTTCCAACGCCTGCTGGGCGAGGCCGCGCATGCTCTCGGAGACCATCGCCCGGCCTTGCTCGAAAGAAGAGGAGAGCGCGGCTCCGCATACGCATTGCAGCGAGGCCGCGCCGCAACGTTACGCGGCCGCTGCTACCGCTTCAGCAACCTCGCTGAGCGCCGAGTCGCCTTCGATCGTCACCGCCACTGCATGGACGACAGCCGCTATGCGTACGGCGGCCTGAATTTGCTCGCGGGTTACACCGGCGCTGCGCAGCACTTGCTCGTGCGCGGTGATGCATTGACCGCAGCCATTCACCGCAGACACGGCCAGGGACCACAGCTCGAAATCGATCCTCGCCGCACCCGGGTTGGCAATGACATTCATGCGCAGTTTCGCCGGCATCTTGCCGTACTGCTCGTCCTCCACCAGGTGCAGAAATCGATAGTAGACGTTGTTCATGCCCATGATTGCGGCAGCAGCCTTCGCCGCAGGATAGGCCGCCGGATCCATCTTCGACGCGAACTCCGCGGTCACTGCGGCGATGACCTCGGCATTGCGCGACGCGATCGCCGACGCGATGAAGGTGCCGGCTTTTTGCGTCTCGCTGAGCGTCGTCTCGGATGCTAGGGAACCGAGATTGAGTTTGAGGTCTTTCGCGTATTCGGGAATACGCTCTTTCAGGGCCTGGATCGACATTTCGACTTTCCTTTTCTCACCGCGGGCAGCGCGCAAGCCTGCACTGCCCGGATCGGTTGTTCATCGGGACGCCCTCTCCCTCGCTATGTGAGGGAAAGGGCAGACGCTTCGCTTATGCAGCCTTCAGGAACTCTTCGCCCTTCTTCCAGTTGCATGGGCACAGCTCATCGGTCTGCAGCGCATCGAGCACCCGCAGCACTTCCTCTGGGTTGCGGCCAACGTTCATGTCGTTAACGGATACGAAGCGGATCACGCCCTCCGGATCGATGATGAAGGTCGCGCGCAGCGCCACGCCGGCATCCTTGTCGAGAATGCCGAATTGCGTCGACAGCTCGCGCTTCACGTCCGCCAGCATCGGGAACGGCAGATCGCGCAGGTCCTCGTGGGAACGACGCCACGCCAGATGCACGAACTCGCTGTCGGTGGACACGCCATACACTACCGCGTCGCGGTCAGCGAAGTCGCCGTTCAGTTTGCCGAATGCCGCGATCTCCGTCGGGCACACGAACGTGAAGTCCTTCGGCCAGAAGAAAATGATCTTCCACTTGCCCGCGTTGGACTGGTCGGTGATGTCGGCGAAGGCCTTTTCCGTTTCCGTGGATATGACAGCCGCTACGTTGAAGGTAGGGATGCGATCGCCAATGGTCAGCATGGTATGACTCCTTTCATGATGTTTCGCAGTTGAATGTTGCGTTGCGGAAGGGCATTGTCGCAGTGCAGCGATGATCGATCAAATGAAACATTTATGTTAGAGTGATCGGACTTTGCGATCAGCAATGACAACCCACGCGCTCCCGTCGCTGCGCCAGCTCCGCTACCTGGTCGAACTCGCCGGCCGCCTCAACTTCCGGCAGGCCGCGGAGGCACTCTTCGTCACCCAGTCGACCCTTTCGGCCGGCATCAAGGAGCTCGAGAACCAGCTTGGCGTGCAGCTCGTCGAGCGCGACCGGCGCAGCGTTCGCCTGACCCCCGCAGGCGCCCAGGTCGCGGAGCGAGCGCGCAGCCTGGTCGCCTCCGCGCAGGACTTGGTCAGCGCCGTGAAGGGTGCAGCCTCTCCCCTCAGCGGATCACTGAGGCTCGGCGTCATTCCCACCATCGCGCCCTTCCTGCTGCCGGCGATGCTGCCGCCACTGCGCCGGAAATACCCTGCCCTGCGCCTCTATCTGCGCGAGGACCTGACCGCGCGACTGCTCGAACGAATCGACGCAGGACAACTCGACTTCGCGCTCATCGCGCTGCCCTACGACACACCGGGCCTACTCGTCCATGTACTCTTCGACGACGAGTTCTGGTACGTGATGCGAGAAGACGATCCGAGCGCGAAGCTGAAAGAGTTCGCCCTGACGCAGCTTGATGCGGGAAACATCCTGTTGCTGGAAGAGGGTCATTGCCTGCGTGAACACGCGATCACGGCATGCGGTCCGCGCGGGCGCGACATTACGCCCACCGTCGAAGCCACCAGTCTGCTCACCCTGCTGCAGATGGTTGAGGGCGGACTCGGCGCCACACTGCTTCCGGAGATGGCGATCAAGGGCGGCGTGCTCAAGGGCACGAAACTCCTCGCGCTGCCATTTGCGACGAGCGCGCCGGTGCGCACGATCGCCCTCGTCGCGCGTGCCACGACACCGCTGAAGCGGGACTTCGAGCTACTGGCCGACTTCATGGAGGAGCAGGCGCGGCGGGGGACGAAGGCGGGTGTGCCCGCGCTGCGCCGGACAAATCGAAGCGGAAAAAACGACGAGCTCACCCGGAGGGACTGAGCTGCTTTACCGGGACGGCGGGTACCAGCCTTCCTTCCAGATGACATACGGGACGATGTAGGGAGGTTCACCGTTGTCCAGGAACCACGAATCCACCGCCCAGCGCTCGCCGGTCGTGTGGTCCGTTATGAGGGCGGTGGCGTGCGGCATACCGAACAAGATGTGACCGCGCTTCACCGGCGCTTCGACCGTGTGCCACGCGAGGAGGCCGTCCGCGGCAAGCATCCTCAGGTAAGTCGTGCTGTTGGTGGCTTCGTCTACGCAGTCCATCTGTCCGGGCCGCAGGAATCCGCGCACGTCGCCCCCCAGATCACGCCATGTTCCAGTCGCCTGCCCCACCACCGTTTCGAGCAACGCGATGGCAACGGCGATATGCGTCCGTTCGTTTTCGGGACCCTCGTCTCCTTCGCGGAAGATCGCCTGCACGCGCTGCCAATCTTCGTGCCGCAGCGCGACGGTGACCACCATTGAGCAGGTGTGGCTGTAGCAGATCGAGAAGCGTTGCGGTGTCGGGTCCGCGATGATCTGCGGTCGGCGATCGAAGACGGTCTGCGCGTGGGACGCGGGAAGGCTGAGCAGCGCTGGAGCGAGGAGCGCCAATCCGAGTGTAGCGAGCGCGCTGGAACGTACCTTCGATCTCGGCGCGCAGACGGCCGCTTCAGGTTGAGTACCGAGCCGACGCGAGGGTCGTGATGCCCGCTGTCGTCTCACCGCACGGTTTGCCCGGGATCGTAGGGGTGTTCCCGTCGATACCGCCACGGCGGCACCGGTTGTGGACGCGCCCACAGTCCGCGGTTCGCTGCGCGCGCTTCCTCCTGCGCCCTCGCGAGAAGATCGTCGTCCGCGGTCCAGAACCGGCCGGGATAGTGCCACGCCAGTCCCGCCTGGACCTGCAGCAGGTTGATGCTGACGCCGTCATCCACGTGCAGCCACGCAAGCAGGCGTCCGTACTTGTCCACCGCATCGTAGCTGACCATCACGTCCCGGCCGCGGATCAGCTGCGTGAGATTGCGCCGGGACACGTCCGAATACGCCTGCGCCTTTTCGGGGGCATCGATTCCGCGCAGGCGTACGCGATGGAAAGTTCCCCAGGTATCCCGCATTTCGAAGCTGTCCCCATCATCCACGTGCACGACGCGACCGCCCAGGGCGTCGGCGTAGCCGCTGCCCACCCAGAAGAGGAGCGCGACCCCGATCGCAGCGAACCACCGCATGCCGCGCATCCGGGCACGAGCGCTGCGCATGGCGCCGATCCCGTTCACTGCCCCTGCCCCCTCTCCTCGACGCGCACCGTCGCGTCGCCTTGCGCAAACGTGAGGGAGAGACGCGCGCCATTTTCGAGGGCGTTCGCAGAGCGCACGATGAAACCGTCTTCCTTTCGCGCGATGCAGTAACCCCGCGCGAGCACCTCCCGCGGGTTGAGATGGGTGAGCTGCGAAGCGAAGCGTTGCACCACCGCTCGCCTGCGCTCGATGCCATGATGTGAAGCGGTTGTCAGGCGATGAGAGAGTGCCTCGACGTGTTGACGGAAGCGGGAAACCTCGGGAGTCGCCGCGTGAAGGCGATTCGCCAGCAGCTCGATGCGACGGCCGCGTCCCTCCAGCGCCCGATGCATGGCGGCCTGCAGCCTCCGCGCGCGCTGATCCACCTCGACCCGTTGTCTGCGCAATCGCTCGCCGGGCGGGACAAGATGACGACCGAGATAGTCGAGCCGTTGCATGAGAGTTTCGACCCGGCGTGCCATTGCCCGCACGAGGCGCATGCGCGCAGTCTCTATCGCCGCCGCGAGATGCGCCCGGTTCGGACTCACGAGCTCGGCCGCAGCCGTGGGCGTCGCGGCCCTCAGGTCGGCGACGAAGTCGGCGATGGTGAAGTCGGTTTCGTGACCGACGCCACTCACGACGGGAATCGGCGAAGCAGCAATGGCCCGCGCCACCCGCTCGTCATTGAATGCCCAAAGATCCTCGATGCTGCCCCCGCCGCGGCACACCACCAACACGTCGCACTCCGCGCGCTCCCCAGCGACGCGAATCGCGCGGGCAATGCGCTCGGCGGCCCCCTCTCCCTGGACCGGAGCGGGATAGATCACGACCGGGATGCCGGGCATGCGGCGCGCGAGGGTGGTGAGGAAATCCCGCAGCGCCGCGGCTTCGCGAGAGGTGGCGACACCGATCGCACGGGGCCATGATGGCAGCGGACGTTTGCGCTGGGGATCGAAGAGCCCCTCGCCATCGAGCTTCGCCTTCAACCGCTCGAACGCTTCGTACAGTGCTCCGAGCCCGGCAGGGCGGAGAGTTTCGACGTTGAGCTGGAACTGGCCGCGGGGTTCGTACAGCGTGACGAGGGCGAGGAGCTCAACCTGCGCACCGTTCCTTGGATGCCAGTCGAGCTGCTGGGCACGCTGCCGAAAGAGGACGCAACTCACCTGGGAATCGCGATCCTTCAGGGTGAAATAACAGTGACCCGAGCTGTGGCGCACGAAACCCGACACCTCGCCGCCCACCCAGAGGAGGGGCAAGCAGCGCTCCAGCGCGGCGCGCGCTTCCCGGTTCAACTCGGACACCGTGAGCACCCTTAGCGGCCGTGGGAGCTCGTGGGATGGAGGGTCGAAAAGGCTCTGCATGGAAGCCGGATTCTAGCGGAGACGCGGATTGCGGAGCCTAAACCTGCGGAAAGCCGCGCGCCGTCACGACTTGCGAAGCGCAGATGGCGTCAAAACCCCTCTGGGCGCGGTTCCGCGATGACGGGGACGGCGAAAGCATCCACAGCGCGCGGCTTTCAGACCGACGGCCACCTGGATCCTCAATAAAGTCGTAACACTTGACACAACTGGATGATTATGCGAGAAAAAACTGAGACTAAAAAGTGGGCGCAGGGAAAAAATGCCTTTCGTCAGCCCGACTTAGCGGCGCTGTTTACAGTCTGCTCACAAAGTTATCCACAGGAAATGTGGAAAAGCGATCATCCCAGGGTGAGGAGGCCTAAGTACCCAAGCCGACCTCCATAACACGGAGTCACGGTTGCGGAAGAGCGGCGGCGAGGATACATTTCCGCCTTTCGCGAAAATCGGAGCGACTGCGTGTTCGACATCATCCAGGCAGCGGGATGGCCCATCTGGCCGATCATACTCTGCTCCATCATCGCCCTCGGGATCATCGGCGAACGCGGATGGTCCCTGCGCCGCCGGAACGTCGCGCCGAAGGATCTGCTTAGCAACGTCGTCCGTGAATACCAGCAGAACGGCGTATCCCAGGACATGCTCGACCGTCTCGCACGGAATTCTCCCCTGGGGCGAATCCTTGCTGCCGGACTGCGCAACGTGAAGAGTTCCCGCGACATCATGAAGGAATCCATCGAAGAATCGGGGCGCGGCGTCACCCAGGAACTCGACCGTTTTCTCACGACCCTCGGCACCATTGCCACCATGGCACCACTCTTGGGATTGCTCGGTACCATCATCGGCATGATCGAGATCTTCGGCGCCCAGGCCCCGACCGGCATCGCCAATCCGCAGGCCCTCGCCCACGGCATCTCGGTCGCCCTCTACAACGCGGCGTTCGGCATTATAGTCGCCGTTCCCGCTCTCATCTTTTACCGCTACTATCGCGCGAAAGTCGATGATTTAGTGGTAGAAATGGAGCAGCAGGCGGTGAAGCTCGTGGAAGTGGTGCACGGCGAACGGCAGGTGTAACGAAGCGGACGACACCCATGAATTTCCGTCGCGGACTCCGGCACGAAGAGCCGGAAGTGAACCTGATCCCGATGATCGACGTCCTGCTCGTGATCGTCATCTTCCTCTCCGTCACTACCACTTATTCCCGCTTTGCGGAGCTCCAGATCAACCTGCCCAGGGCGGACGCGGAAAAACCCGTGGACCGTCCGGAGCAGATCACTGTGGTGGTCGATACGAGTGGCCGTTACCTGGTAAACAAGACGCCGGTGGCGTTCTCCGGCGTCGAAAACCTGGCCACCGAGCTGAAGCGGGCAGCCGGTCAGACCGCCGACCCGGTCATCATCATCAACGCCGATGCGAACGCGACGCACCAGTCGGTCATCCAAGTGATGGAAGCCGCACGGCTGGCCGGATTCGGCCGCATCACCTTTACCACCCAGACGCGCGGCGGCAGCAAGTAGCCCGCGATTTCTCTACGGGTCGCGCTCCGGCCCTCATCGCACTGGTGGCGCATCCCGGGCTGCGCGTCCACGCCCCAGCAAATGAGCCTGCTCGAACGAACATGGGATCGCGCGACGCCCCTCTGGCCGGTGATCGCCGCCGTCCTGCTGCCGTTCTCCCTGCTGTTTGGCATCGTCGCGGCGCTGCGCCGGCGCGCCTTTCGGGCGGGCTGGCTGCGTGTGCGGAAACTGCCGGTACCCGTGGTCGTGGTCGGCAACCTCACCGTCGGCGGAACCGGGAAGACGCCGCTTGTGCTGTGGCTTGCGGAGACTCTGCGGGCCCGGGGCTTTTCGCCAGGCATCCTGTCCCGGGGCTATCGCAGCGGCAACCTGGAACCGCTCGAAGTCCTGGCGGGCGCTGCGGCCGCCGAAGTCGGTGACGAGCCGCTGCTCCTTGCCCGTGCGACAGGCTGCCCGGTGTGGATCGGCGTCGACCGCGCCGAGGCCGGTCGACGTCTGCTCGAAGTCCATCCCCAATGCGACGTGCTGATCGCCGATGACGGCCTGCAGCACTATCGCCTCGCGCGCGACGTCGAGATTGCAGCGGTCGATGGCGCGCGGGGCTACGGCAACGGGCTGCTGCTGCCGGCGGGTCCGCTGCGCGAGCTGCGCCGACGCCTCCAGTCGGTGGATGCAGTGGTGATCAACAGCGCGCCGGGTGCGGCGGTCGATCGCGACCTGGCGGCGCAGCGACCTGTGTTCGCCATGCATCTCGCGGGCGCGCGCCTGCGCAACATCGCCGATCCGGCGCGGAGCGAGGACGCCGCCCGGTTCCGGGGCAAGGTCGTTCACGCCGTGGCCGGGATTGGCAATCCGCGGCGCTTTTTCGATCAGCTCCGCCGGCTCGGTATGATCGTGACGCCCCATGCGTTTCCCGATCATCACGCTTACCGTGGAGAGGATCTGGATTTCGAAGACGCCGCGCCGGTCCTGATGACGGAGAAGGATGGAGTAAAATGCGAGCCGTTCGCGCGCCCCGAATGGTGGGTCCTGCCGGTGCGCGCCGACCTCGAACCCGGCCTCGACGACCTCGTCGCGGCGTGCCTGAAGAGACCCTGATGGATTCCAAGCTGCTCGACATCCTCGTGTGCCCGCTCTGCAAGGGGCCCTTGATCTACGACAAAAGTGCACAGGAGCTCATCTCGGTCGAAAGCGGCCTTGCCTACCCGATCAAGGACGGCATCCCCGTCCTGCTCGAGGAAGACGCGCGCAAGCTCGCGCCGGAGGAGATCGAGTCGTGGCGGAAAAAGCGGTAAGGGCTCCCACCTCCCGGCCCCTCTCCCTGGCCGCGCGTCCCCCTCCCTTTCCATGACGGACTTCATCGCCATCATCCCGGCGCGCTATGCCTCGAAGCGGCTGCCGGGCAAGCCGCTTGCAGCAGACTCCCAGGGCAAGCCGATGGTGGTGAGCGTCGCGGAACAGGCACAGGCGAGCGGCGCCTCAGCCGTTCTAGTGGCGACCGACGACGAGCGCATTGCACAGGCTTGCACGGCTCACGGTGTTAAGTGGACGATGACGCGCAGCGACCACCCCACTGGAACCGATCGCATCGCAGAGGTCGTGACGCGCGAGGGATATCCCGACGACACGATCGTGGTGAACGTCCAGGGCGACGAACCAAAGATCGAGCCGGCGCTAATCGGCCAGGTCGCCGCGGAGCTGGCCAGCCATTCGGGTGCAGCGATGGCAACCGCGGCGCATCCCATCGCCGATCGCGACACCTTCTTCAATCCCAACGCCGTCAAGGTCGTGCTGGACCAAGCGGGGTGCGCACTGTACTTCTCGCGCGCGCCGATTCCGTTCCCGCGCGACGCCGGGCTGGCGCGGACCGCCACGCTGCCTGCGGGAATACCAGCGCTGCGTCACATTGGGATCTACGCATACCGGGCAGGTTTCCTCAAGACCTATCCGCAGCTTGCCGCCTGCCCCCTTGAAGCGTTCGAGGCGCTGGAACAGTTGCGTGCGCTCTGGCACGGACACCGCATCGCGGTTGCCGTTGTCCATTACACACCCGCGCCCGGCGTCGATACTGCGGAGGATCTAGCCGTGGCCGGGTTATCTCTGCCTTTCGAACCCTGAATCGCTGCGACGCAACGCCACAAGCCGTAGCGAAGCGCATATAATCGCAGGCAGCCAGAAAAGCGGGCCCGCCGATCCTCAGCCTGGCACGGCCCGATCGCAGCAGCGCACAAACACGGAGTCCCTCGTCATGGCCACGCAGTCGCTACGCCTCATCCTGCTCGGTGCGCCCGGCGCCGGCAAAGGCACCCAAGCCGCATTCATCACCCAGCGCTACGGCATTCCGCAGATCTCCACCGGCGACATGCTGCGCGCCGCAGTGAAGGCGGGAACGCCCCTCGGGCTGGAAGCGAAGAAGGTCATGGACGCGGGCGGCCTCGTCCCGGACCAGATCATCATCGGATTGGTAAAGGCCCGCATCGCGCAGCCGGACTGCGCCCATGGCTTCCTCTTCGACGGCTTTCCGCGCACCATTCCCCAGGCCGAAGCCATGAAGGTCGCGGGCGTGCCCATCGACTACGTGGTTGAGGTCGACGTCGACGATGCGGAAATCATCAAGCGCATGAGTGGGCGCCGCATGCACCTCGCGTCCGGCCGCACCTATCATGTCGTCTTCAACCCGCCGAAGGTTGCGGGTAAGGACGATGTCACGGGCGAGGACCTGGTCCAGCGCGAGGACGACAAGGAAGAGACCGTCCGCAAGCGTCTCGACGTGTACCACAGCCAGACCAAACCCCTCATCGCGTACTACCAGCAATGGGCAGCCTCCGGCGATCCCGCCGCCCCCAAGCACGTGAAGATTCCCGGCGTCGGATCGGTGCAGACCATCCGCGATGAGATCTTCCTCGCGCTCGCCGGCTGCGATCGCGACGCGCAGGGCGACGACACCCAGTAGCAAAGAGGCGGGAGCAATGGGGAAACGCAACGCATTCTATGCGCAGTCGGGCGGCGTCACCGCTGTCATCAACGCCTCCGCGTGCGGCGTTATCGAGACCGCCCGCAAGCACAAAGACAAGATCGGCAAGGTCTACGCGGGGCGCAACGGCATCATCGGTGCATTGACCGAAGACCTGATCGACACCGGCAAGGAATCTGCCGCCGCCATCGCGGCGCTGCGTCACACGCCTTCCGGTGCCTTCGGCTCGTGCCGGTTCAAGCTCAAGGGACTGGAGGAAAGCCGCGCGCAGTACGAACGGCTGATCGAGGTGTTCCGCGCCCACGACATCGGCTATTTTTTCTACAACGGCGGTGGCGATTCCGCGGACACCTGCCTCAAGGTCTCCCAGCTCGCGGAAACCATGGACTATCCGATCCAGGCGATTCACGTTCCGAAGACGGTGGACAACGATCTGCCCATCACCGACAACTGTCCGGGCTTTGGTTCAGTCGCGAAGTACATCGCGGTTTCCACCCTCGAAGCGACGTTCGACGTCGCGTCTATGGCGAAGACCTCCACCAAGGTCTTCGTGCTCGAGGTTATGGGACGCCACGCCGGCTGGATTGCCGCCGCCGGCGCGCTCGCATCGAAGAAAGACGGCGATCTCCCGATTCTCATCCTGTTTCCCGAGGTGACTTTCGATCAGGAGCGCTTCCTCGCCCGCGTTGACGCCATGGTGGCCAAGTACGGTTACTGCACGGTGGTCGTGTCCGAGGGCCTGCTTGGCCCCGACGGCAAGTTTCTCTCCGATCAGGGGCTGCGGGACGCGTTCGGTCATGCGCAACTCGGCGGTGTCGCCCCGGTGATCGCCAGCATCGTGAAGGAGCATCTGAAGCTCAAGTATCACTGGGGCGTTGCCGACTACCTGCAGCGCGCCGCCCGCCACATCGCGTCGAAGACCGACGTGGCCCAAGCGTACGCCGTGGGCAAAGCTGCGGTTGCGGCGGCGCTGAAGGGCCGCAATTCCGTGATGCCCGCGATCAAGCGCATCTCCAACCGACCTTACCAATGGAAGATCGAGCTGGCGGAACTCAAGGACGTGGCGAACAAGGAAAAGTTCATGCCGCGCGACTTCATCACCGAGGACGGTTTCGGCGTGACCAAACCGTGCCGCACCTACCTCGAACCGCTGATTGCGGGCGAGGACTATCCGCCCTATACAGGGGGGCTGCCGGCGTATGTGCGGCTCAGGAACGTCGCAGTTCCCAGGAAGCTCGCGGCGGAATTCAAGATCTAGCCGGCAGTGGAAAAAACCTCCCGGATCTGCGCCGGACACAAAAGCTCCAGGATTCTTCCGACCGTCTGCTGACTGAAATGGGGTTTCGGCACCATTCGCGGCAGCGTATGCGACATTGTGGGCTCCCTCCCGGAATGCCGACGTCGCAGCCAGGATGGGTCTTTCAACAGCCGGCCGGAAAAGCCCTTCGCTTAACATTCCGGCTGGCATCGATCACGAAGGATCGGTAGAATCCGCCGATTTCCAAGTCGGGCCCGCCGGGGCTGCGGCCGCTCTTGCGGTCGGTAGCAAGAAAAAAGGGGAGTTTATGACCGCAGGTCTCATCTTCGCGCTCGTATGCGCGATCATCGCGATCGTGTACGGCGCAATTTCCATCAAGTGGATTCTCGCGCAGCCGGCGGGCAATCCGCGCATGCAGGAAATCGCCGCTGCCATCCAGCAGGGCGCATCGGCCTACCTCAACCGGCAGTACACGGCCATCGCCATCGTCGGCGTCCTGCTCTTCGTGGTGATCTGGCTCACTCCCGGACTGGGCGTATGGACGGCCATCGGCTTCCTGATCGGCGCGGTGCTGTCCGGCCTCACCGGCTACATCGGCATGAACGTATCGGTACGGGCCAATGTGCGCACGGCAGAGGCGGCCCGCACGGGGCTCAACGAAGCCCTCACCGTCGCCTTTCGCGGCGGCGCTATCACCGGCATGCTGGTGGTTGGCCTCGGCCTTCTGGGGGTTGCCGGCTACTACGCGATCCTGCTCGGCAGCGCGAAGCACGGCGCACCGATCGCCGAAGTGATCAAGCCGCTTGTTGGCCTTGCCTTCGGTGGTTCTCTCATCTCGATCTTCGCGCGGCTCGGTGGGGGCATCTTCACCAAAGGTGCGGACGTGGGCGCTGACCTCGTGGGCAAAGTGGAAGCGGGCATTCCCGAGGATGATCCGCGCAATCCGGCGGTGATCGCGGACAACGTGGGCGACAACGTGGGCGACTGCGCCGGGATGGCGGCGGACCTGTTCGAAACCTACGCCGTCACAACCGTTGCCACCATGCTGCTCGGCGCGCTGCTGCTGTCGAAGCCGGACATCGCAGGCAATGCCGTGGTCTATCCTCTCGCGATTGGGGGCCTTTCAATCATCGCGTCCATCGTCGGCGCGATGTTCGTGAAAGCCACGCCCGGAAAGAAGATCATGAATGCGCTCTATCGCGGGCTCATCGTCGCCGGCGTGATCGCCGCGATCGCGTACTACCCGATCACACAGTGGCTGATGGGGAACATCGCGGAGCAATACCCCGCCTTGTCGGTGATGAAGCTTTATTTCTCGGCCCTGGTGGGCCTCGTACTCACCGGCCTCATGGTGGTGATCACCGAGTACTACACCGGCACCGATTTCCATCCGGTGCGGCACGTCGCGCAGGCGTCCACGACCGGTCACGCGACGAATATCATCGCTGGCATCGGCGTCTCGATGCGCGCGACCGCGTGGCCCGTGCTCTCCGTGTGCGCGGCGATCCTCGTGTCCTACTGGTTAGCAGGCCTGTATGGCATCGCCATCGCGGCAACCTCGATGCTCTCGATGACCGGGATCATCGTGGCGCTCGATGCCTACGGACCGATCACGGACAACGCGGGTGGCATCGCCGAGATGGCGGAGTTGCCGAAGTCGGTGCGCGACATCACCGACCCGCTGGACGCTGTCGGCAACACCACCAAGGCGGTCACGAAGGGTTACGCCATCGGCTCGGCGGGGCTGGCGGCGCTCGTGCTCTTCGCTGATTACACGCATGCGCTCGAGGCGGGTGGCCGCGTGCTCTCGTTCGATCTTTCGAACCACATGGTGATCGTCGGGCTGTTCATCGGCGGCTTGGTCCCTTACCTGTTCGCGGCCATGGGCATGGAGGCAGTCGGCCGCGCTGCAGGCTCGGTGGTCGTGGAGGTACGCCGGCAGTTCAAGGAAATCCCCGGCATCATGGCGGGAACCGCAAAGCCCGATTACTCGCGTGCGGTGGATATGCTCACCAGGTCCGCGATCAAGGAGATGATCGTCCCGTCGCTGCTGCCCGTGCTGGTGCCAATCGTCGTTGGCCTGCTACTCGGCCCGCAAGCCCTCGGCGGCGTGCTGATGGGCTCGATCATCACCGGTCTCTTCGTCGCCATTTCCATGACGACCGGGGGCGGCGCGTGGGATAACGCGAAGAAGTACATCGAGGACGGCAACTTCGGCGGCAAGGGGTCGGACGCTCACAAGGCCGCCGTGACCGGCGATACGGTGGGCGACCCATACAAGGACACTGCCGGGCCGGCAGTCAACCCGCTCATCAAGATCATCAACATCGTTGCACTGATGATCGTTCCCCTGATGGTCGGCGGGGGCGAGCACGCCGCCACGGCCACGTCCCAGCTAGGCGCCGCTGTGCCGCAGTCCGCCGCGCCGGCTTCGGCGTTGGTCGTCACGGTCGTCCCGGTGAAGGTATTTTTCGAGACGGGGCAGATCACGGTCAACGACGCGGGCAAGAAGACCATTGTCGACTTCGCGGAAGCCGTCAAGAAGGACGGGACGATGGTCGCGGAGATCACGGGCTACACCGACCAGACGGGCGACCCCGTGCGCAACCAGGAAATTGCCAAGGAGCGTGCGAAGGCGGTGCGTGAGCAGCTCAAGGCCGCCGGCGTCGACGAAGGTCGCATTCGCATGCAGCCACCCGCCAGCGTGATGACGGGTGCGGGCGCGGACGCGGATGCGCGCCGCGTCGAGATCAGCCCGGCAAAGTAGGTTCGTCAAAGGGGCAGCGCAGTGGCGCGCCGCCATCACCCACAACCCTGGGGGTTTTCCCATGCACAAGCCCGTTCTCACTCTCGAGGACGCGAAAAGGATGAGCGCGGGGGCTGAAGCCAAGGCTTTGTCCGCGGGCTGGCCGGTCGCGATCGCCGTCGTGGATGATGGCGGCCACCTTATCTGCCTGCATCGCCTAGACGGTACGCAGCTCGGCAGCATTACCGTGGCGATCGAAAAGGCACGCTGCGCCGTGATGTTCAAGCGGCCCACCAAGGTGTGGGAAGCGCCCCTCGCGGAAGGCCGAGTGGCCTATCTCAATCTGCCGGGCTTGGTACCGATCGAAGGATGACGTAACATTAATTTCGCACATTTCGAGGCGGTGGCCTCGATCTGGTTCAATGGTAGCTGCCAAGCACTCACGAATCAGACCACCGAGAGGCCACCATGGCAGAGGATACTGCGGAAGGACTGAAGGACGCGATTCGAGTCAATGACGGGCAACTACGCGGGCACATCGATGAGGTCGTGCGCTCGAGTGTCGAAGAGACGCTGAACGCGTTGCTCCAGGCCGAAGCGGATCAGATTTGTAAGGCAGGACGCTACCAGCGTTCAGCGGAACGAGTCGACACGCGGGCGGGACACTACGAGCGCAAGCTGGAGACCAAGGCCGGCGCGGTGGTGCTCAAGATGCCGAAGCTACGCTCGTTGCCGTTCGAAACAGCGATCATCGAGCGCTACCGAAGACGCGAGTCATCGGTGGAGGAAGCGCTGGTCGAGATGTACCTAGCAGGAGTGAGCGTGCGGCGGGTGGAAGACATCACCGAGGCGTTGTGGGGTACGCGGGTGAGCTCGGGCACCGTGTCGCGGCTCAATCAGAAGATCTACCGTCACATCGAGGCGTGGCGCAACCGCGCCATTGAAGGCGAGTTCCCGTATCTGTTTCTCGACGGTGTGGTGCTCAAGCGCAGCTGGGCCGGTGAGGTGCGCAATGTCTCGGTGCTGGTGGCGATTGCTGTTGGGAGCGACGGTCATCGGCAGATTCTCGGTGTCGCGGAAGGTCAGAAAGAGGATCTCGAGGGCTGGCGCGGTTTTCTGCGGCATCTGAAGGATCGTGGGCTCGCCGGCGTGCAGCTCATCATTTCGGATGCGTGCATGGGCCTCGTCGAGGCAGCGGCGGAGCTCTTTCCCGATGCACAATGGCAGCGCTGCGTGGTGCACTTCTATTGCAACGTGTTCAGCCGGGTGCCCAAGGGCAAGGTGGCCGAGGTGGCGCGCATGCTCAAGGCCGTTCATGCCCAGGAAGACCGTCGCTCGGCCGAGGACAAGGTGCGCGAAGTCATTGCCAAGCTACGCGCGATGCGGCTGCCAAAGGCAGCCGAGCTCGTTGAAGCGAAGGCGCACGAGACACTGACCTACTTCGCCTTCCCGAGCAATCACTGGCGGCAGGTAAAGACCAACAATCCGCTCGAACGAATCATCCGCGAGATTCGCCGCCGCACCCGTGTCGTCGGTGCTTTCCCCGATGGACATTCAGCGTTGATGTTGGTCGCAGCGCGACTGCGACACATCGCGAGTACGAAATGGGGCAAGCGGCGCTATCTCGCAATGGAAACGCTGCTCAACCCGCTTCCTGAGGAGGCAGCGGCTTGAGAACCGACCGAGCCACCGCCAAAGAAAGTGCGAAAAATACGTTGCACTACCCATCGAAGGGGGCATCCCGGTCACGCGTGAAAACCAGATCGTCGGCGGCATCGGGGTATCCGGCGTCAAGTCGAACGAGGACGCCCAGGTCGCCCAGGCGGGCCTCGATACCCTGACGTTGTGACCGGTGGTCCGCCGCCGGCCGCCGCTCGGCGGTGCGCGCTCGCCATTCTTCCGTTCGTCGCCCATATTCTCGTTTCGAAGGCAGAACCGCAGAAGACGTTGCAGCGCGGGATGCCCTTCTGCCCTGCCTTGCAGGGTCGCGTAGCGATCGCAGGTTTTTTGCCGGCCCTGAGATGAGCTCCTCACGGTCGTACTTATGTTGCCGCCCGAATTCTCTCGGAGGCGGAAAACAAAAGGCCCACCCCCCGGTGGGCCTCTTTTTTCTCAGGCGATGGTCACGTCCTTCGACAGGTATACATCCTGAATCGCGTTAAGTATCTGCACGCCGTCGGCCATCGGCTTTTGAAATGCCTTGCGTCCAGAGATGAGTCCCATGCCGCCTGCACGTTTGTTGATGACTGCCGTGCGAACTGCAGCAGCAAAGTCGTTCTTCCCGGCTTCCCCGCCGGAGTTGATCATTCCCGCGCGACCCATGTAGCAGTTCGCGACCTGATAGCGCACCAAGTCGATCGGGTGATCGGTGGTCAGCTCGCTGTAGACCCTTGGATCGGTCTTCGAAAACTTGATGGCGTTGAAGCCACCGTTGTTTTCCGCCATTTTCTGCTTGACGATATCGGCCTTGATCGTCGTCGCGAGGTGGTTCGCCTGTCCTGAGAGATCCGCCGAGGTGTGATAGTCGACCCCGTCATGCTTGAAAGCGGGGTTGCGCAGATACGCCCACAGCACGGTCGCCATCCCCATCTCGTGGGCGCGTTCGAACGCCTGGGACACCTCCCAGATCTGGCGTCGCGACTCTGGCGAGCCGAAATAGATGGTCGCACCGACAGCGACCGCCCCCATGTCATAGGCCTGCTCGATGCTCGCGAAAAGCGTCTGGTCGTACGTGGTGGGATAGCTCAGCAGTTCGTTGTGGTTGAACTTCATGATGAACGGGATCTTGTGCGCGTACTTGCGCGCCACCGCCCCGAGCACGCCCAGCGTAGACGCGACCGCGTTGCAACCACCCTCGATGGCGAGCTTTACGATGTTTTCCGGATCGAAGTAGATCGGGTTCGGGGCGAACGACGCCCCCGCCGAATGCTCGATGCCCTGGTCGACCGGCAGGATGGAAACGTAACCGGTGCCGGTGAGACGGCCGTGGGAAAGCAGGGTCTGCAGACTGCGCAGCACCGGCACCGGGCGGTCGCTCTGGGCGACGACGCGATCGATGAAGTCGGGGCCAGGCAGATGCAGCGAGTTTCTGGGAATGCCCTTGCACACGTGGCCGAGCAATGATTGCGCATCGCCGGCGAGCAAACCGACGATGTCGGTAACGGTATCTCTTGCGGTCATCTGATCTCCTTGCCCCGGACCCACCGGGTGCGAAAGTCGAAATTATCCTTTCAGGAGCCGTCGCGGTAAACGGCCAATCGTCTCTATAATAACGCCGGCCGGCTCACGCCTCACCGGTCTCCTCCAGAATGGGAACCCAGCATGATCATCTCACTTGGCGAACGACGTTTGCAGACCCGCGGCGATTACTGGATCGCACCCGATGCGACCGTTATCGGCTCGGTCATCCTCGAGCATAACGCGAGCGTGTGGTTCAAGGTGGTCATCCGCGGCGACAGTGACCTCATCACCATCGGCGAGAACTGCAACATCCAGGAGACCTCGGTACTGCACGCGGATCCAGGTTTCCCGCTCACCCTCCACAAGAACGTCAGCGTCGGCCACATGGTCATGCTGCACGGCTGCACCATCGGCGAAAACTCGCTGATCGGTATCGGCGCAACCATCTTGAATGGCACGGTGATCGGCAAGAATTGTCTCATCGGCGGCCATACCTTCATCGGCGAGGGCAAGGTCATCCCCGATGGCTCCCTCGTCCTGGGTTCGCCGGGGCGCGTGGTGCGACAGCTGACTGACGAGCAGATTGCGGACATCGGTCGCATCGCCGACCACTACGTTGAGAACTTCAAGCGCTTCCGCCGCGACATGAAGCGCGAAGACTGAGGATTCCGGCCGGTCTTCCGTTCATGACCGTCGAAGCCCTCGCCAAGCCCCTCGTCGATGCCCTGCTGAAGGCGCTTGACAAGGCGCGGGAAGGGCGGCTCAAGCGTAGCGCGCGCAAGGCGCTGTCGGAGGCGATCCAGGAGCTCATCAAGGCCAACCCGGACGTTGCCGACGTCGAAGCGAAAATCGCGGTGGCCCGCGCGGCCGGCATCATCGAGAAGGACCTCTTCATCGCCGAGAAGATGCTGACGAGCGTAAAGCCGTCCGCAGCACGAAAGAGAAAGCCAGCCGCGCGCATTCGGCGCAAAGTCGATCCGGCAAAGAAAACACACCGCTAGCCGCTTTTCCAACGCAGGTGGTCTGCGTTCTCTACAGCAATCCGCGCTCTGCGAACGATACCGCGATACCGTGTCCGATGACGAAATGGTCGAGCACCTTCACATCGACCAGCGCAAGCGCCTGCTTGAGCGCTTGGGTAAGCAGCTCGTCCGCCCTGCTGGGGTCCGCCAGGCCGGAAGGATGGTTGTGGGCGAAGATCACGCCGCCCGCGTTGTGCGCGAGGGCGAGCTTCACCACTTCGCGCGGGTAGACGCTCGTTTGGGAGAGCGTGCCGCGAAACAGCTCGTCCGCGGCGATCACCCGGTTCTGGGCATCGAGATAAAGCGCCATGAACACCTCGTAGGGGCGCGCTTCGAGCGTGAGGCGCAGATAGTCCCGCACCGCTTGCGGCAAGGCGAGGTTCACGCCCTGCCGCATCTCTTCGGCGAGTCCCCGTCGCGCGAGCTCGATCACGGCCATGAGTTGCGTCGCCTTCGCCTTGCCGATGCCGGAGGTACCCGACAGTTCGCCGAAGTCCGCATCCACCAGCCGGCGCAGGCTGCCGTCGAAGCGGATCATGAGATCGCGCGCGAGATCGAGAGCACTCTTGCCGGACACACCCGTACGCAGAAAGATCGCCAGCAGCTCCGCATCGGTGAGGGCAGAGGCGCCGTGCTCAAGAAGCCGCTCGCGAGGCCGCTCGTGTTCGGGCCAGTCGGTGATAGCCATTGTTTCAGCGGGTCGTGAAGAAGGGAGGGCCGCACTTTCGCAAAGCTCGGGCCAGCCCGGTGCCGTTCCGCGCTCCGGCATGATGGTTTACACTCCGCCCTCTCGCGACTGTCGGTACCGCATGAGTTCCCCTCCCTTCAAGCGCATTCTGCTCGGCGTCACCGGCGGCGTCGCCGCGTACAAGGCGGCGGAGTTCGCGCGCCTGCTGCTGCAGGAGGGCTGCGATGTGCAAGTCGTGATGACGGACGCCGCCATCCGTTTCGTCGGAACGGCAACGTTTCAGGCCCTCACCGGCAAGCTGGTCTTCACCGACTTGTGGGATGCGCGCGTCGCCAACGGCATGGCGCACATCGACCTCGCGCGCGTGCGTGACGCGATCGTCGTCGCACCTGCCTCCGCCGATTTCCTCGCCAAGCTCGTCCACGGAAGCGCGGACGATCTGCTCTCGACTCTGTGCCTCGCGCGCGATTGCCCTCTGCTCGTGGCCCCCGCCATGAACCGCCAGATGTGGGAAAGCGCCGCGACCCAGCGGAATCTGACCCAGCTCGTGAAGGATGGCGTGACGGTGCTCGGCCCTGCCGCCGGAGATCAGGCCTGCGGAGAGACCGGCATGGGGCGGATGCTGGAACCCGAGGAACTGCTGATGGGGGTGATCGGCTCGTTGCAGTCGAAGCTGCTAAATGGCAAACGAGTGCTGATCACGGCCGGGCCGACCTTTGAGGCGATCGATCCGGTCCGGAGCATCACGAATCGTTCCTCCGGCAAGATGGGCTATGCGGTAGCCCGCGCAGCCTGCGACGCGGGAGCCGAGGTGACGCTGATCTCGGGGCCGACCTGCCTCCCGACGCCCCTAGGCGCGGTTCGCGTCGACGTGGTAAGCGCGCGCGACATGCTGAGCGCCGTGACGGTGCATCTGCAAAACGCGGACATTTTCGTGAGCGTCGCCGCGGTGGCCGATTACCGTCCGGCGCAGCCGGCGAAGCAGAAGATCAAGAAGCGCAACCAGCCGATGAGCATCGAGCTCGTTCCCAACGACGACATCCTCGCCTATGTCGCCGCCCTCCCGCACCCGCCTTTCTGCGTTGGCTTCGCTGCGGAAACCGAGAAGCTGGAGCAGCATGCCGCCGAGAAGCGGCGTGCCAAGAGGGTGCCTCTCCTCGCCGCAAACCTCGTCCAGGAAGCGCTCGGTACTGACGACAACGCGCTCGTCCTGTTCGACGACGACGGGCGGCACGAGCTCCCACGAGCCCCGAAGCCGGAACTCGCGCGAAGGCTCGTCGCCCATATCGCGCGCCTGTACGACAGAACCCCGCACGGTCCGCAGGCGACGCGGCGATCCAGGCGCGAAAGCGTCGGATGAGGACGGTCGACGTGCGGGTCCTCGACCCGCGGCTTGCGGAGCATCTTCCCGAGTACGCGACTCCCGGCGCGGCCGGCCTCGATCTGCGCGCTTGCATCGAGCACGTGCTCACCGTGAATCCTGGCGAGGCCGATCTTGTTCCGACGGGAATCGCGATCCATCTCGCCGATCCCGGTCTCGCCGCGATGATCCTCCCCCGCTCGGGACTCGGCCACAAGCACGGAATCGTGCTCGGGAATTTGGTTGGGTTGATTGACTCCGACTACCAGGGTCAGATCTTCGTTTCCCTGTGGAACCGCGGCCGCCAGCCGTTCATCCTCAATCCCCTCGAGCGCATCGCCCAACTCGTCGTGGTGCCGGTCGTGCAGGTGGCATTCAACGTCGTGGACGAATTCCCCGAGAGTGCCCGCGGCGCAGGCGGTTTCGGCAGCACCGGCAAGCATTGAGGCGGCCGCTTCAGGCGGGCACCTCTGGCGCACTTCTAGCTAAGCGGTTGATCCTTAAGAATACCTTCTAAAACTTGAAGCGAGGGGCTGCAAAAGGAAACGTAGATCGGCTATGCTGCGACTCTTCTCCCCTTGCACCGAAACCGACCCCGACCATCCGGATCGAGGACGATGCCCTTCAACGTAACTATCCGGCTGGCACGGCCGGCGGATCTCTACCCGATCTCCCGCATGTCCCGGGAGCTGATCGAGGTCGGCCTCGGCTGGTCGTGGACGCCGAGCCGGGTAGGCAGGGAGATCCTTTCCACGGAAAGCGTCGTGCTAGCGGCATGCAACGAGGAGCAGCTGGTTGCCTTTGCCATCATGCACTTCGGGGACGAGACCGCTCATTTGAACCTGCTCGCCGTCGAGCCGCAGCACCAGCGGGCGGGCATTGGCCGGCGCTTGGTGGTATGGCTCGAGGAATCTGCCCTGACCGCCGGCATTACACAGGTCAACCTCGAACTCCGGGCCGGCAATCGTGGGGCGCGCCATTTCTACCGCAACCTCGGCTACCGGGAAACCGCTGTCGTTCCCGGTTACTATCGGGGCCGGGAATCTGCCGTCCGCATGGCTCATCCCCTGCGCCCGGCGATTGCACACGACGCGAGCTAGGCTTCGCCTCGCTGCGAAGAGGCAGATCGCTGGCCTTCGCCGCTCCCAAACGGCACGCGTGACGCGCGCCGCGATACTCCCGGAAGCGAAGCCGCAACGGAATCGGCGTCAATGAGCACGTCTTCTTCGCGCGCGATCGTCCTTCTCGCTCACGGCGCCCGCGACCCGAACTGGGCGCGTCCGTTCGAAGCGATCAAGGCACGCATCGAGAGCCGTCTCGCTGGAGTTCGGGTCGCGCTCTCCTTTCTCGAATTCATGTCCCCTCCCCTAGATGCCGCCATCGACACACTGATCGAGGATGGCGCGCGCTCGATATGCGTCATCCCCGTGTTCCTCGCCCAAGGCAGCCACGTGAAGCGCGATGTCCCCTTGATCCTCGACGCGCTGCGCCAGCGTCATCCTGGCATCACGATCGCGCTCACCCCGCCCGCTGGAGAAGCGCATGCGGTGACCGACGCGATCGCGGAATGGGTGATCGGACTCGTTCAAACCCCGCACGCCTGATCTGCAACGTCGGCATCCGATCGCCTCTGCCTCGGGGTGCGCACGCGTAGTACACTGCCGCCCTGTCCTGCCGACTCCGGATCGACTTCTACCCGCCAGCATGAACGAAGCAGCCGCCCGCAACGTGGTGCTGGTGCGTGCATTCGAAACGCGCGGGGCAGAGGCGGCATGGAGCGAGGCCGACGCCGCGTGGGCTAGCCGCGCTGCTGCGGAGGTCGTCGGCTCAAGCGCGGATCCGGACCGTTTCCTCGCCCGTCGTGCCGCGCTCGCGGTCGAGCGCCTTCGCGAGCGCGACCGGGCGGTCTCGCGCACCCTCCGCGCCGTCACTTGGCGCCCGTGGATCGGCTGGGTGCTGGTGATCGCCGCGTTCGCCCTCGGCGTTGCGACCGATTACATCGGTCCTGCGCACCGGGTGAACGCGCTTGCGTTTCCCCTGCTCGCTCTGGTTGCCTGGAACCTCCTGATTTACGCGCTGATCGTCCTGCGCGGCGTGCTCTCGCTCGCCCCATCGAGGACACGCAGCTTCGGCCCCTTCACCAACTTCGTGGCGCGGTTGGGGCGTGGCGTGCAGGCGGCGACGCTGGCGGCAACCCCGGAGTCCCCGCTCGCGATTTTTGCGCGCGACTGGGTTCGTATCTCGATGCCGCTCACCGCGGCACGGGTCGCGCGCATCCTCCATTTTTCGGCGCTTGCATTTGCCCTCGGCGCGATCGCGGCGCTCTACCTGCGCGGACTCGTGCTCGAATACCGCGCAGGCTGGGAAAGCACGTTCCTCGGTTCCGCCGAGGTGCATCGTCTGCTGTCGATCGTGCTCGGACCTGCGTCGACCCTCTCGGGCATTCCGCTTCCCGACGCCCAGCACCTCGAAGCAATCCGATTCTCCGCGGGGCCGGGCGAAAACGCAGCCCCCTGGATTCATCTGTACACGGTAACGATTGCGTTCGCGGTCGTGATTCCGCGCGCTGTGCTCGCCCTCTTCGCCTGGATCTTGCAGAGGCGGCGCGAGCAGCGCATGCCTCTCCCCCTCGAAGACGCGTATTACCAGCGCCTGCTGCGCGGCTTCAAAGGTGAGAGCGCACGGGTGCATGTCCTGCCCTACAGCTTCCAGCTCGCACCCCAGTCGGCACTCGGGTTGAAGGAAATCGTGACGCGCGTGTTCGGCCCGAAGGCCGAGGTGTCGATCGCTCCAGCGGTCACCTTCGGTGGCGAAGATGCGCTGCCTGCCAACCTGATGCCCGGTGAACAGATGGCCCTCGCCGCGCCGCTCTTCAACCTGACGGCGACACCGGAGACGGAGAATCACGGTGCATTCGTCGCGGCCGTGGGCAAGCAGGTGCAGCGTGGCACGCCGCTCGTCGCGCTCATCGACGAAGCAGGGTTCCGCCAGCGCTTCGGCGGTCAGGACGCACGGCTCGAAGAACGCCGCAAGGCGTGGCAGCAGTTGCTTGCCGCTCAGCGCATCGAGCCGGTATTCGTGGATCTCGCTCAGCCTGATCCGTCCGTGTCCGCGGCGGCGCTCACCGCAGCGCTGGATCGCATCGCGCGGGGAGAAACCGGCTCGTGAGCAGCGCCGTCTCACGGATCGAACTCAGCCTGGTTTCCCATACGAACGCGGGGAAGACCACCCTCGCGCGCACGCTGCTCGGTCACAACGTCGGCGAGATCCGCGACGAGGCCCACGTCACCGCGGTCGCGGAACCTCACGTCATGATCGAGGACGCCGAGGGCGACCAGCTGCGCCTGTGGGACACGCCGGGGTTCGGCGACAGCGTGCGGCTGGCGAAGCGGCTGCGGCAGCAGGGCAATCCGATCGGCTGGTTCCTGTCCGAGGTATGGGATCGCTGGCGCGATCGGCCGTTCTGGTCCAGCCAGCAGGCAATCCGGAACGTGCGCGAGGAAGCGGACGTGGTGCTTTATCTCGTCAATGCCTCCGAAGATCCCCAGGACGTCGGTTACGTCGCGCCGGAGATGGAGATCCTCGAGTGGATCGGCAAGCCGGTACTGGTGCTCCTCAACCAGATCGGCGAGCCGCGGCCGCGCGCGCAGGAAGAGGCGGAGGAGAACCGCTGGCGCAATCACGTCGGCGGCCACGGCTTCGTGCGCGGCGTGCTCACGCTCGATGCATTCGCGCGCTGCTGGGTACAGGAACTCGCGCTCATGCGCTCGGTCGGTGCCGTGCTGCCAGAGCCGAAGCAGGCAGCCTTTCAGCGTCTGCAAATAGCTTGGCACGCGCGGCGCACGGAAACCTTCGACAGCGCGATGCGCGCCCTCGCCGAGCAACTCGCGCGGGCGGCGTGCGAGAGCGAAGCGCTCGAAGCGGACGGAATCGGCGCAACGCTGCGCGAAGTGGGTAAGGCGATCGGCATCGGGCGCGAAGGCGAGACCGGCCCGAAGCAACGCGCGATGCAGAAACTCGCCGAGCGACTCGACGCCGAAACGCGTCGCAGCACCGATCAGCTCATCGAGCTACACGGTCTCGGCGGCCGCGCGGCCGCGGACGTGCTCGCGCGACTCGCTGGCAATTTCGCGGTCGACGAGCGCGTAAGCGAAGGCAAGGCGGCGATGCTCGGCGGACTCGTCTCCGGCGCCCTCTCAGGGCTCGCCGCGGATCTCGCAGCGGGCGGACTCACCTTCGGCGCCGGGCTCCTGACTGGCGGACTACTCGGGGCACTCGGCGCGGCAGGACTCGCGAAGGGCTACAACATGGTGCGCGGGGCGGATGCGACGACCGTGCGCTGGAGCGACGAATTCCTCGACGGGCTCGTGACCTCGGCGCTGCTGCGGTATCTCGCGGTAGCCCACTACGGCCGCGGCCGCGGCGACTGGAAAGAGAGCGAGTATCCGCCGTTCTGGAAGGACGAGGTCGCGGCGGTGGTCGAATCCCATCGCGCGTCCCTCGCTCTCATCTGGCGCGAGCGCTCTGCCGGATGCAACATGGAAAAGCTTGCGGAGAACCTCCACGCAGAACTCAAAGCGGCGACCCTGGAACTCTTCGAGCGCCTTTACCCCGGCGCGCTCAGTGTTCAAGCTTCGGTGTCCACGTCCCCGCAGAACCCGTAGAAAGGCTCAGACGCGCTCCAGCGCTTCTCGCAACGCGCCCCACGGCAGGGCGGCGCAGCGGGCACGGGCCCCCGCCTCGCGCGCCGGCGCGAAGGTCTCGACGAGATCGGGTGCATCGTCCACGAGCGACATCGGTTCCTTGCGCTCGAGCATCCAGTCGAGAAACGCAGTAGAGATTCGCTCTGCGCTGTCGCGCGGGAGACCGGAGAGCGCTTCCGCCATCATCGATGCGGAAGCGACGCAAAGCGCGCAGCCGCGGCCGCGAAAGCAAACGGCGATGCTGCCCTCACCGCTCGCGCGAACGCCTACTTCCACCTCGTCGCCGCAAAGGGGAATGCTGCCGCGGCCCACGGCGTCCATTTCGTCTAGGCCGCCTCTGTGGCGCGGATGCCGGAAGTGGTCGAGGATACGATCGCGGTAGAGCACGGCGGTTATCACCGCACCGACTTGATCGCCGGCCGCGACGCCCGCTCTTCCACCAGCTTGTCCTTGAGTGCGCCGCCCGGTGCATTGCGGCGCTCGAGCACGATCTCGCTCATGATCGCGAGGGCGATCTCCTCGGGCGTGCTCGCACCCAGGTCGAGCCCGGCCGGAGCGTGGACCCGCGCCAGATCGTCGTCTCCAAAGCCCTCGCCGCGCAGGTAGTCGAGCACCAGCCGCGCACGCCTTTGGCTGGCGATCAGCGCGATATAACGCGCGGCCGATCTGAGCGAGCAGGCCATCGATTCGTGATCCCCCTTGTGCTGCGTGGCGATCACCACGAAATCATCGGGCTGCGGAGTGAGCTGCGCATACTCGAAATCATCGGTAATGATCTGTACCGCATCGGGGTAGCGATCACGGGTCGCAGCGCCGTCGATCACCGTCGTCCGCAGTCCCATCAGCTCGCCGAGCTGGCACACAACCTCAGCGATCCGTCCATGACCGACGATCCACAGTCCCGGCTTCGCCAAGACCGGCTCGACGTACACACGCATGCTGCCTCCGCACGGCATGCCGACCCCGAGCACTTCGTCTTCCATGTCGATCTCCACGATCCGCGTCTTGCGATCACTCAAGGCATCGAGCGCCGCCCGGCAGCAGGTAGCTTCGGCGCAGCCTCCCCCGACCCAACCCGCCACGACGCGCCCGCGGTGATCGATCACTGCCTTTGCGCCGGTCTTGGCGGACGACGATCCGGTGGTTTCAATCACCGTTGCGATCGCATAGGGATCGCCCTGGCTGCGCAACTCCAGCAGCACGTCGAGGATATCTTTCGCCATCTTGCCGTGAATTCCAATTGCCGATCAGTTGGTGCTCGAGAAGGTCATTGTAGCCGCTCTCGGCGAATCCGGAGGAAGAGGGCCGTGACCGCCGTAACCGTCGCGGCCGCACATTCGTCGTCCACCACGGCTGGTGCTTGTGATGTACAGTCTCGCGTCGATCCCCCGCCGTTCTACGCCCATGCGCCCCGCACTGATCCGCTATGTCGCCCTGCTTTGCCTGCTGTCGCTCGCCGCCTTCGCGCGCGCCCAGAGCAGCGAGATCACGCTCACCATCGCCGGCCACAAGCTGCGCGCCGAACTCGCCGTCACCCCTGACGCGCGCACGCAGGGCCTCATGTTCCGCGATCATCTCGAAGAAAATCGCGGCATGTTGTTCCTGTACCCGCAGCCGAGTACCCAGGCCATGTGGATGATGAACACGAATGTACCGCTTTCCGTCGCCTTCATCGGCCGCGACGGCCGCATCCTGAACATCGAAGACATGGTGCCGCAGACCGTGGATGTCCACGCTTCCCAAGGCGCCGCCGCCTACTCGCTGGAGATGAATCGGGGCTGGTTCGCCGCGCGCGGCATAGGCCGCGGCGCACTGGTCGAGGGGCTGGAGGCGGCGCCCAAGCCTGAGTGAGGTCGCTCCTCCTGCTTGCGAAAACCCGCTTGGACGCCCGCGCGTCAATTCGGCAGAATAGCGAAAGCCAAGTTGGCGCCGCTGGTTGTGCCGCCCCGTTCCTCTCGCTCAACTGGGAATGCGAGAATGAAGACCATCGCACTGCGCACGCTCTGCTACGCCATCTCGGTAGCGGTTGTCGCGCCTCCTCCGATCGCGTTCGCGCAGGGCACGCCGCCGCCACAGCAGCAGCCGGCCGCCGATACGTCCGCCGCCAAGCCGTTCAAGCAGGAAGAGATCGAGGCCCTGGTCGCCCCGATCGCCCTCTATCCGGACGAACTGCTGGTCCAGACCCTTATGGCGTCGACCTATCCTCTGGAAATCGTCCAGGCTGCGCGATGGCAGAAGGAAGCGAAGAACAAGGACCTCAAGGGTGATGCTCTCGCCAAGGCCCTCGAGCAGCAGGAGTGGGACCCCAGCGTGAAGTCGATCGTCGCGTTCCCGCAGGTCCTCATCATGATGAACGACAAGCTTGACTGGACCCAGAAGCTCGGCGACGCGTTCCTCGCCCAGCAGTCGGACGTAATGAACGCGGCGCAGAAGCTGCGCAAGAAAGCCCAGGACACCGGCAATCTCAAGAGCAACGAGCAGCAGAAGGTAGTCACCGAGCAGGAGACCATCATCATCCAGCCGGCGAATCCCCAGGTCGTCTACGTACCTACCTACCAACCCACCGCCGTGTACGGTGCGTGGCCCTACCCGGCCTATCCGCCCTACTACCTGCCGCCGCCCCCTGGATATTACGCGGGCAGCGCTTTCGTCTCCGGGCTTGCATTCGCCACCGGGGTGGCGGTCGTCGGCTCGCTGTGGGGCTGGGGCAGCGCCGGTTGGGGTCGCGGCGAAGTGAACGTCAACGTGAACCGCTTCAACAGCATCAACACGACGAACATCCGCAACAACCGGGCATCCGCCATCAGCAGCAACAACTGGCGGCACGATCCCGCACATCGAAAGGGCGTGAATTATCGGGACACCGCTACCCGTCAGCAGTATGGCAAAGGTTCCCTGCCTGGCGCGGATGGGCGCCAGGACTTTCGGGGGCGCGACCAAGCGGGCCAGCGCGGTGACCGGGTCGCCGGGGGTGTGGGCGATCGGGGTGGGGTCGGCGATCGGGGTGGCGTCGGCGATCGGGGTGGCGTCGGTGATCGGGGCGGAGTCGGCGATCGGGGCGGAGTCGGTGATCGGGGCGGAGTCGGTGATCGGGGCGGCGTCGGTGATCGTGGCGGAGTCGGTGATCGTGGCGGAGTCGGTGATCGTGGCGGAGTCGGCGGCCATGGTGGTGCGGCCGCCGGCGGCGCGAGCAGGCCATCGACTCAGCCGGCCCGCCACTCTGACGCTTTCAGCGGCATGGGGAATGGCGCCCAGGCACGCCAGCACAGCGACCGCGGTGCGGCCAGCCGCCAAGCGGCGGCTCACCCTACGGGCGGAGGTAACTTCGGCGGCGCGCGAGCGGGCAGCGGCGGTCACGCTGGTGGTGCCCGTGCCGGCGGCGGCATGCGTGGCGGTGGAGGCCGGCGCTAGTACTGGCGAGTTCCATGAGCACGCTTCTGTACTCCGGAATACTGATCGACTCGAGGACGAGATGCTGTCATTCTCACTGAAGAGTATGAAGGTCGGCCCGCTGCGTCTGGCTGGGCTGATCGGTTTCGTCGTGAGCTGCTGGCTCTCCGCCATCGGCATGGCCTGCGCCGGCGCCCCGAAGCAGGCAACTTTCGATTCACCCAAAGCCGCAGTCGAGGCGCTTGTCGCTGCGCTGAAGGCGAACGACGAACGTCGTCTCGCCGCGCTGTTCGGGCCAGAGAGCGGGAAGCTCATCGGCTCAGGCGATCCGACTGCCGATCAGGCAGAGCGCGCCAGGTTCGTGGCCGCATTTGAAGAAACGCACAAGGTCGAAATGCAGGGGGACACGAAAGCGGTGCTCAGCGTCGGCCAGGACGACTGGCCGCTGCCGGTGCCAATCGTGAAGCGAGGCGACACGTGGCGCTTCGACGCAAGAAAGGGTCAGGACGAGATCCTGAACCGGCGGATCGGCAAGAACGAACTCTCCGCGATCCAGGTACTGCTCGCCGTCGTCGACGCCCAGCGCGAGTATTCGTCCGAAGACCGGAATGGCAATGGCCGTCTTGAGTACGCGCGGCGCTTCTTCAGCGAGAAGGGCAAGAAGGATGGACTCTACTGGGCAAGGCAGAGCGGCGAACCCGAAAGCCCGCTCGGTCCGCTGGCGGCAACCGCGAGCCGTGAAGGCTACAAGCGGGAAAGCGGCAAGCCCACGCCCTACCACGGTTACTACTACAAGATTCTCACGGCCCAAGGCAAGGATGCTCCGGATGGAGCGTACAGCTATCTCGCGCAAGGCCACATGATTGGCGGGTTCGCTGTCATCGCGTGGCCGGCGAAGTACGGGTCGTCGGGCGTCATGACATTCCTGGTCAACCAGGATGGCGTCGTGTACGAAAAGAACCTCGGCCCGAACACGGCGACGGAAGCCGCGAAGTTGAAGACTTTCAATCCGGACAAGACCTGGAAGAAAGCTTCCTGATTGTCTTGCGCTGGTTCTGCTGACCTAACCCATGCACAAACTGGAGGAGACATAGATGAAGGTACTCTTTACTGCTTCGGCTACGACTGTCGGCGGTCGCAATGGTCATTCGGAGGCATCCGACGGCGTGCTCAAGGTGGATCTCTCGGTGCCCAAGGAGATGGGCGGACCGGGAAAGCCGGGAACAACCACGCCGGAGCATCTCTTCGCCTGCGGTTACTCCGCATGCTACGGCGGCGCGCTCGAGTACGTGGCAGCACAGAAGAAGAAACCCCTGAAGAAAGTCGAGGTGACCGCACGCGTGGGAATCGGACCGCGGGATGACATGGGATTCCAGCTCACCGTCGATCTCGACGTCAGGCTGCCTGATGTGAGTCAGGCCGAAGCCGAGGCGCTGGTTGCCGAGGCGCACAAGATCTGCCCTTATTCCCACGCGACCAAGGGAAATATCACGGTCAACACCCGCGTCCTCGGGTCCTAGCTCTTCGAGCGTCTGTCTGATACACATTTTCAGGCAGGCATCATCCCAGGCCGCTTCGCAGGGAGACGCCGGCTCGTCCACAAGCGCGGAGTAGCGCATGACCACGAGGAGAACCTTTCTGGAGACCTCAGCGGGGGGCCTGGCGCTCTTCGCCACCGGGCGCCTCTTCGCCCAGACGGCGCGGGAATCGACCGCCGCCCTCGGATTTTCCGAGCTGCCAAGCGGTGCCGTCGCCTCCAGCATGCTGGAGGCGCTGCCCGGCAAGGTGTCTCTCATCAAGAAGACCTACCGGCCGCCCAATTTCGAGACGCCGGTCGAATACTTCAGCGAGCCCTATACCCCTAACAAGGCGTTCTTCGTCCGCTACCACCTGTCCGACATTCCGGAGGTGAATGCGTCATCGTGGCGGCTCCGCGTCGGTGGGGACTCCGTCCAGACTCCGCTTGAACTATCTTTCGCCGATCTGAAGAAGTTCGAGCCGGTCGAGGTGACGGCTGTGTGCCAATGCTCGGGCAACCGGCGCGGGCTTTTCGAGCCCCACGTCCCCGGCGTCCAGTGGGGCGCGGGAGCGATGGGCAACGCACGGTGGAAAGGCGTGCGGCTGCGCGACGTGCTGAATCAGGCGGGACTCAAGAAGGAAGCGATCGAGATCGTGCTCAATGGCGCCGACTCCGCGCCAATCGAGAAGACGCCGGATTTCGTGAAGAGCATTCCCGTGTGGAAGGCCATGGACCCGGACACGCTGATCGCCTTCGAGATGAACGGAGAGTCGTTGCCCCACTGGAACGGCTTTCCCGCACGGATCGTGGTGCCCGGCTGGACCGCCACCTACTGGATGAAACATCTCCTTGAGATCAACGCGGTCAGCAAGCCCTTCGACGGCTTCTGGATGAAGACCGCGTACCGCATTCCGAAGGGCAAGTTTGCCCTGGTGGACCGTTTCGTTTCGCAAGAGACCGAAGCGAACACGCCGATCACCGAGATGGTTGTCAATTCCCTGATCACGACGGTCATTGCGGACCAGCAGCTCACCACGGGTCAGCCGGCGCAGATCGCGGGGATCGCGTGGGATGGCGGATCGGGGATCCGCGACGTGGTGGTATCGCTGGACGGAGGCGAAACCTGGCAGCGTGCGGAACTGGGGCCGGACCTCGGCCGCTTCGCGTTCCGTCAGTGGAGTCTGCGCGTCACGCCCAACCGGAAAGGAAGCGCTGTCGTAATGGCCCGCGCGACAAATCGGGGCGGATCGTCCCAGACGCTCGATCTGATCCAAAATCCGGCCGGCTATCATCACAACGTCGTGCAACGCATTCCGGTTCAGATCGTTTAGGGGGTTTGCGATGAGGGCAGCGCTGTCGTGTTTGCTTCTCGCTTTCGCCGCGACGGCCGCCCATGGCGGTGAAGCGAGTCTCCAGCTCAAGGACGGCCCCGGCAAGGAAAAGGTCCAAACCACTTGCATGATTTGCCACAGCGTCGACTACATTCAGATCAACTCGGTGTTCCTTGACCGCAAGGGCTGGGAAGCTTCAGTCAACAAGATGATCAAGGTGATGGGGGCGCCCATCAAGGAAGAGGACATCGGGCCGCTTGTGGATTATCTGAGCCAACATTACGGCAAGCAGTAATCCTCCGCACGGCCAGGTGCGGATTCGACCGTGGAGCCAAGCCGAAACCGAAACGCGGGTAATCTCCTCGCCGATTTGCCCGCATCCCGCGGACGGGAGTCGTTCCTCGACGTGCTCTCGCGACCCGGTCTGCGCATCGAGCGCATCGTTTCCTTCGGACAGGCGAGTCCACCGGGATTCTGGTACGACCAGACCCACGCGGAGTGGGTCGTGGTGCTGACGGGCGCGGCGCATTTGCGCTTCGACGACGAAGGAGCGCCACGCTCGCTCGGCCCCGGCGACTACGTCGAGATCGCCCCACACCGCCGCCATCGCGTCGAGTGGACCGATCCGACGCAGCCGACCATCTGGTTGGCCATCCATTACGGGGCGGGTGTCTAAACCCGCGCAGCCAAGACATGGCCCTCGACAAGCGCTTCGTTGCCGTCATCGCGGCCGGCTTCGCAGCGTTCCTGAATCTCTATCCTCCGCAACCGCTGCTGCCTCAGCTTGAAGTGGCATTCGGACTGGCCTCGGGCGGCGCGGCGATCACGGTGTCCGCGGGCACTCTAGGCGTCGCACTGCTCGCGCCCCTCGCCGGCGTCGTCACGGATATCGTCGGTCGTGCCCGGGTGATGACGATCGCCGTGCTCGCCCTGGGAGCGGCAACCATCCTTTCCGGCACCGCGAACTCGCTGGGGGCCATGCTCGGCTGGCGCTTCGCCTGCGGACTGTTCATCCCCGGCATCGTTGCCGCGGCCGTGGGGTCGCTCGGCGATGATCCCGACCCGAGGCACGCCGCGAAAGCTGCCGGCCAGTACATTTCCGGCACCGTGCTCGGCGGGTTCTCGGGCCGCTTCATCGCCGGCGTGATCGCCGATTTCTTCGGATGGCGCGTGGCGTTCTATACGATCGGCGTGCTCACGATATTGCTGCTTCCGCTGATCCTTCCCGGAATGAAACAGACGATCGCCCACCCGCACGGTTCGGTGCGGAACACATTGATCACCGCTGCGGGCCACCTGCGCAACCGCCAGCTCCTGTCGACCTTCGCGATCGGCTTCGGATTGCTCTTCACACTGGTGGCAACCTTCACCTACGCGGCGCTCCGGCTCGCCGGCGAGCCGTTTCGATTCTCCCCATCCGCGCTCGGGTCGATCTTCGCCGTGTACCTGCTCGGCGTCGTAGTGACGCCGTTCACGGGCCGCTGGATCGCAGCCCACGGACGGCGCAAGCTGGCGACGATCGCCACCTCGCTCGGCATCGTCGGTATCGTGACGACGCTCATTCCAAACGCGACGATCATCGTCGCCGGTTTGGCGGTGAGCTCAGTCGGCATTTTCATCCTGCAGGCGATTGCGACCGGTTTTGTACCGACCGCCGCGCACCACGCGAAATCCGCAGCGGTCGGGCTCTATACCAGCGCCTATTACTTCGGGGGCAGCATCGGCGCCGTCGCGCCCGCGCTGCTGTGGCGGCACTTCGGCTGGACCCCGGTGGTGGGCGTGATCGTCGTGGGACACGTCGTGCTGATGACGATCGCGCGCCGCCTGTGGAAAAAAGCCTGACTTCCTGGTGGACTGCGGTTGTATTCAATCCGTATCCATCGACCTTCCGACTCATAACACGCTGACGTTCTGCGGCGGACCGCGCTCGCTCCCATTTCGATTTCTTCGCAACGAACGAAGGTATCGCAAATGCGTGTGGCGCGTCTCGTGCTAATGCCCGTTGCGCGGGTTCGTGGAATGGTCACCGAAGGAAACCATGAACGTTTCGCGAATCCACGCAGTCGATTTATCGGGTGCTCGCTGCCTGTAGATGGAGTCGCACACACGCAACACATTCCGAACACTTCCTTGAGCCCCGAGGGCAGGCGTGCTACGGTAGCCTCTCCTGACCGGTGCTCGAACGAGCGGAGGTTGGTTGGTATGGAAACAGATCCCACGAAAGTCATCTCGGCATACGGTGAGACGGCGAACCACCCAACGTCGAGCCACGATCGCAGTCTCGGCGGGCCGTCCTCCAACGTGCTCGAACGCTTCCAGGCCCGGTTCGAAGGGCGCCTGGAAGAGGAATACACACTTCAGGAGTACCTCGAACTCTGCCGCACTACGCCCGCGGCGTACGCCACGGCCGCCGAGCGCCTGCTGATGGCGATCGGCGAGCCGAAGAGTCTCGACACCCGCACCGATCCGCGGCTGTCGCGCATCTTCTCCAACAAAATCGTCCGCATCTATCCCGCGTTCCGGGAATTCTACGGAATGGAGGACACGATCGAGCAGATCGTGGCGTACTTCAAGCACGCGGCGCAGGCTCTCGAAGAGCGCAAGCAGATTCTCTATCTGCTCGGACCACCTGGAGGCGGCAAGAGCTCTCTCGCGGAGAAGTTGAAATCCCTCATGGAGGAGCTGCCTTTCTACGCGCTCAAGGGCTCCCCCGTCAACGAGACCCCGCTCGGTTTGTTCTCGCCGGAGGAAGATGGAGCGGCGTTTGAAGCGGAGTACGGTATTCCGCGGCGTTATCTCAGCACCATTCCTTCCCCGTGGGCGGTGAAGCGGCTCACGGAGTACGGCGGCGACCTCTCGAAGTTCCGCGTGGTCAAGCTGCGCCCGTCGACTCTCGCCCAGATCGGCATCTGCAAGACCGAGCCGGGCGACGAGAACAATCAGGATATTTCTTCGCTGGTCGGCAAGCTCGACATTCGCAAGCTGGAGACTCTGCCCCAGGACGATCCAGACGCCTACAGCTACTCGGGCGGGTTGTGCCGTGCGAACCAGGGCCTTCTCGAGTTCGTCGAGATGTTCAAGGCGCCGATCAAGGTGTTGCATCCTCTTCTGACCGCGACGCAGGAAGGCAACTACAAGGGCACGGAAGGCTTCGGTGCCATCCCATTCGACGGCGTCGTCCTCGCGCATTCGAACGAAGCGGAGTGGCAGGCGTTCAAGAACAACCGGAACAACGAAGCGTTCATCGATCGCGTCTACATCGTCAAGGTGCCGTACTGCCTGCGCGTCAGCGAAGAGGTACGGATCTACGAGAAGCTGATGCGGAACTCCTCGCTCGCGAACGCGCCGTGCTCTCCCGGCACGCTGCGCATGATGGCGCAGTTCGCGGTGCTCACAAGGCTCAAGGAGCCGGAGAACTCGAGTCTGTTCTCGAAGATGCGGATCTACGACGGCGAGAACCTGAAAGACATCGACCCGAAAGCGAAGTCGATGCAGGAATATCGTGACTTTGCTGGCGTCGATGAGGGCATGACCGGGCTTTCCACCCGCTTTGCGTACAAGGTGCTGTCAAAGGTCTTCAACTTCGATCACACCGAGGTCGCGGCGAATCCGGTTCACCTGCTCTATGTCCTCGAGCAGCAGATCGAGCGCGAGCAGTTTCCGGCGGACACCGAGAAGAAGTACGTCGCGTTCCTGAAGGAGCACCTCGCGACGCCGTATGTGGAATTCATCGGCAAGGAGATTCAGACAGCGTACCTCGAGTCGTACTCGGAGTACGGGCAGAACATCTTCGATCGCTACGTCACGTACGCCGACCTGTGGATCCAGGACCAGGAATACCGCGATCCCAACACCGGCGAGATTCTAGACCGCTCGGCGCTCAACGACGAGCTCGAGAAGATCGAGAAGCCCGCGGGTATCGGCAACCCGAAAGACTTCCGCCACGAGATCGTGAACTTCGTGCTGCGCGCACGGGCATCGAATGCCGGCAAGAATCCGTCGTGGACGAGCTACGAGAAGCTGCGCGCCGTCATCGAGAAGAAGATGTTCTCGACCACCGAGGACCTGCTTCCGGTGATCTCGTTCAACGCCAAGGCGTCGGTCGATGAGCAGAAGAAGCACCAGAACTTCGTCGAGCGCATGGTGGCGAAGGGCTACACGCCGAAGCAGGTGCGGCTGCTCGTCGAGTGGTACCTGCGCGTGCGCAAGTCTACTTAGGTGTCTCGAGGGTACGGAGCGGTGACCGAGGTCATCGATCGGCGCGAGAATCCGCGCCACAAGAGCGCAGTCAACCAGCAGCGCTTCCTGCGACGCTACCGGCAGCAGGTCCGTGAAGCGGTCGGCCGCGCCATCGGCGGCCGCAAGATTGCTGAAGTCGATCAGGATGCGTCGGTGTCGATTCCGGCGCGCGACCTGACCGAGCCGGTGTTCTCCCATGGTGGTGGCGGTCGACGACGGATCGTGTTGCCCGGCAACAAGGAATACATCACCGGCGACGAGCTGCAACGCCCACAGAGCGGTGGCGGCGGAGGGGGAAGTGGCGCAACTGACGAAGGCGAAGGTGAGGATTCGTTTCGCTTCCGGCTGTCGCGGGAAGAATTTCTCGACTTCTTCTTCGAGGACATGGCGCTCCCCGATCTCGTGAAGACCCGGCTGACCGCCATTCCGCACCACCAGCGGCTGCGCGCCGGCTATCGCACCGACGGCACCCCGTCGAACTTCGCCGTAGTGCGCACGATGCGCCAGTCGCTGGCGCGCCGCATCGCCCTCGGCGGCTCCCAGGTCACGCGTTTGCGCGAGATCGAGAAGGAGCTCGAGGAACTCGGCGGCGACGACGCGAATCCGGACGATCCACGGGTTGCGGCATTGCTCGACGAGCGCGGTACACTGCGTGTGCATCTGTCCAGGGTGCCCTTCATAGACAGTTTCGATCTGCGCTACCGCAACCGCGTGACGCAGCCGATGCCGATCGCGCAGGCAGTCATGTTCTGCATCATGGATGTGTCCGGTTCCATGAGCGAATCCCGGAAGGACCTGGCGAAGCGGTTCTTCATCCTGCTGCACCTCTTTCTCAAGCGCCACTACGAACGCATCGAAATCGTGTTCGTGCGTCACCACACCACCGCCAAGATCGTCGATGAGGAGGAATTCTTCAGCTCGACCGAGAGCGGCGGAACGATCGTCTCGAGTGCCCTCGAAGCGACCATCGCGGATATCGACGAACGATTTCCCCTCGATCAGTGGAACATCTATGTCGCTCAGGCCTCCGATGGAGACAACTGGGAGAGCGATTCACCGCGCTGCCGGGATTTGCTGGTGCAGGAGCTGCTGCCGAAGGTGCAATACATGGCCTACGTGGAGATCACTACCGGTGAGCCCCAGAATCTCTGGCTGCATTACGAGCAGGCTTGTGCCGCACGGCCGAACCTCGCGCTGGGGCGCATCCAGGAGCGCAGCGACATCTTCCCGGTGCTGCGCGACCTGTTCGCCAAGAAGGAGAAGTCGGCCGCCCTTGCTGTCGTGTGAATCTCGACGCGAACCCTTTTCTTTTCCCTAAGACTCCACAGAAAATGCCGCTTCCACTTCCCGAAGGGATGCTGCAAGACGTGCCGGCACTCCCACGCAGAACCACCGAACCATTGCCAGGCGGTTCGGAATGGCGGTTCGACCTGATCGAGCGCTACGACCAGGAGATCGCCCGCGTCGCGGAGCGTTTCCGCCTCGACACCTACCCGAACCAGATCGAGATCATCAGCGCGGAGCAAATGATGGACGCCTACGCGTCCAACGGCATGCCGATCGGTTATCACCACTGGACCTTCGGCAAACGCTTCCTCGCGACGGAGCAGGTGTACAAGCGCGGCGGCATGGGGCTCGCTTACGAGATCGTCATCAACTCGAACCCGTGCATCGCGTACCTGCTCGAAGAGAACACCATGCCGATGCAGGCGCTCGTCATCGCGCATGCGTCCTACGGCCACAATTCGTTCTTCAAGGGCAATTATCTCTTCCCGACGTGGACGCAACCTGACGCGATCATCGACTATTTGCTGTTCTCCAAGCAATACATCGCTGCCTGCGAGCAGCGCTATGGAGAGGAGGAAGTCGAGCGCGTTCTCGATGCGTGTCATGCGCTCGGGAACTTCGGCGTGGATCGCTACAAGCGTCCGCCGAAGCGGTCTCTCGCTCAGGAATCACTGCGCCTCAAGGAGCGCGAGGAACACCTGCAGCGGCAGGTCAACGATCTGTGGCGCACCATGCCGCGCCGCGAGGCCCAGTTCAGCGAGCGCGAAGAGACGCGCTTCCCGTCGGAGCCCCAGGAGAATCTCCTCTACTTCCTGGAGAAGCATGCGCCACTGCTCGAGCCCTGGCAGCGGGAAATCTGTCGCATCGTGCGCAAAGTGTCGCAGTACTTCTACCCGCAGCGCCAGACCCAGGTCATGAACGAGGGCTGGGCGACATTCTGGCACTACACGATCATGCAGACCCTGTACGCGGAAGGTCTCGTCACCGACGCGTTCATGATGGAAATTCTGCATTCCCACACCAACGTGCTCACACAGCCGGGATTCGACAGCCCGTACTTCGGCGGCATCAATCCCTATGCCCTCGGCTTTGCGATGTACCGGGACATCCGCCGCATCTGCGAGAACCCGACAGAGGAAGATCGGACTTGGTTTCCGGATATCGCGGGCAGCGATTGGATTCAGACCCTTGACTTCGCGATGCGTAATTTCAAGGATGAAAGCTTCGTCCAGCAATTCCTTTCGCCGCAGGTGATCCGCGATTTCCACCTGTTCTGCCTGATCGACGACGACCAGGAGCAGCACCTGAGGATCGGCCCCATCCATGACGACGCCGGATACCAGGCCGTGCGCGACGCGCTGTCACGGCAGTATTCCCTCGGCGAACGCGAACCCAATATCCAGATCGTCAATGTCGACGTGAGCGGAGATCGCTCGCTGACGTTGCGTCACTACCGGCACGAGCGCCGGCCCCTCTCGTCGCAGTACAAGGACGTGATGAAGCATTTCGCCTATTTGTGGGGCTTTACCGTGCGGCTCGAAACCGTCGACGAGCACGGCAAGATCGAACCGACCCACGAATGCCGCATCGACCGGCGCCGGCGGAACGAGGTCACGGTCGCCACTGCGCTTCGCCCCGGCGTGAACGCCTGAGCGTACCCGCGGCAAACACTGCAGAGCTGTCGCGCGGGAGACACGCGGCGTCCCGCGCGTTCCTTCCTTGTTTCTGGTTCGTCTTCGAACATCGGCGTTGTGGTTGTTGCCGCTTCTGCTAAAGTAGCGTCACTCCTCGCGCGGCGCGGAACTTGACGCCGCCACAACAACAGCACCTCGCACCGGCGGATAGGCAAAACCGAGGACCACGCCGTGGTCCGGAACAGGGGTCGTCTATGCGTCTCAAGAAGCTTCTGGTCGCCAACCGCAGCGAGATCGCCATCCGGGTGATGCGCGCGGCAAACGAGATGGCCATTCGCACGGTCGCCATCTACGCCAACGAAGATCGGTTCGCGCTGCACCGCTTCAAGGCCGACGAGAGCTATCTCGTGGGCGCCGGGCAGAAACCCATCGCCGCCTATCTCGACATCGCCGACATCATCCGCGTGGCCCGGCAGGCCAAGGTCGACGCCATTCACCCCGGCTATGGATTCCTTTCGGAGAACCCCGCATTCGCCGAAGCCTGCGATGCGAACGGCATCGTCTTCGTCGGCCCGACTCCCCACGTCATGCGCACGCTGGGCAACAAGGTCGCGGCGCGCAACGCGGCAATCGCCGCGGGCGTCTCCGTCGTTCCCGCAACCGGCGCGCTGCCCCCTGACATCGAGGAGGTGAAGCACCTCGCGCTGCAAGTTGGCTATCCGCTCATGCTGAAAGCGAGCTGGGGCGGCGGCGGGCGCGGCATGCGTGCCATCGAGTCCGAAGACGATCTCCCGGCAAGCATCGAAGCCGCGCGGCGCGAAGCGCTGGCTGCGTTCGGCAACGACGAGGTCTATCTCGAGAAACTGGTACGACGCGCACGCCATGTCGAGGTCCAGATCCTCGGCGACACGCACGGCAACCTCGTGCATCTCTTCGAGCGCGACTGCTCGGTGCAGCGGCGCAACCAGAAAGTCGTGGAGCGCGCACCGGCTCCCTATCTTTCTCCGGAGCGCCGCGCAGAGCTGTGCGAATCGGCGCTCAAGCTGTGCCGCGCCGTCGGTTACACCCACGCCGGCACCGTCGAGTTCCTGATGGACGCGGATACCGGCGAGTTCTACTTCATCGAGGTCAATCCACGCATCCAGGTCGAGCACACCGTTACCGAGCAGGTGACCGGCGTCGACATCGTCAAGGCGCAGATCCGCGTGAGCGAAGGCGCACGGATCGGCGATGCGGATTCCGGCATCCCGGCGCAGGAGGATATCCGCCTCTCCGGACACGCCCTGCAATGTCGCGTCACCACCGAGGACCCCGAGAACCACTTCACGCCCGACTACGGTCGCCTCACCGCGTATCGCAGCGCCGCCGGATTCGGCATCCGCCTCGACGCCGGCACCGCCTACGCCAACGCGGTGATCACCCCCTACTTCGATTCGCTGCTGGTGAAGGTGACAGCATGGGCGCCCGTCCCCGATGAAGCGATCAGCCGCATGGACCGCGCGCTGCGCGAATTCCGCATTCGCGGCGTGTCCACCAACCTGCCGTTTCTCGAGAACGTCATCAACCATCCCCTGTTTCGGTCCGGTGAATGCACCACCCGCTTCATCGACACGACGCCGGAGCTGTTCAAGTTCCACGCGCGACGCGATCGCGCCACGAAGCTGCTGCGCTTCATCGGCGAAGTGATCGTCAACGGCAATCCGGAAATGAAGGGACGCAAAAAGCCGGACGGGCCGATCCCGGACCCGATCAAGCCGAAGATCGACATGGATCGTCCGCTGCAGGACGGCGCTCGCGCCATTCTGCGCGCTCGTGGTCCCGAAGGCTTCGCACGCTGGATGAAGCAGCAGAAAGGTGTGCTGCTGACCGACACCACCATGCGTGACGCGCACCAGTCACTGCTCGCCACGCGCGTGCGGACGCGCGATCTCGTCGAGATCGCCCCGTACTACGCACGCATGCTGCCGAACCTCTTCTCGCTCGAATGCTGGGGCGGTGCGACCTTCGACGTCGCCCTGCGCTTTCTGAAGGAAGATCCGTGGGAGCGGCTGGCATCGCTCCGCGCACGCGTTCCCAACATCCCCCTGCAGATGCTGCTCCGCTCTTCGAACGCGGTGGGCTACACGAACTACGCCGACAACGTGGTGCGTTTCTTCACGCGGCAGGCGGCGCGCTCGGGCATCGACATCTTCCGCGTGTTCGACTCCCTCAACTGGGTGGAGAACATGCGGGTCGCCATAGACGCCGTGCTCGAAACCAACGCGGTGTGCGAGGCCGCGATCTGTTATACGGCGGACCTCTTCGACACCAGCCGCCCCAAATACAACCTGCAGTACTACGTGAAGATGGCGAAGGAGCTGGAACGTACCGGCGCCCACGTCCTCGGCATCAAGGACATGGCCGGCGTCTGCAGGCCACGCGCGGCGCGCGAGCTGGTGCGAGTGCTGAAGGAGGAAGTGGGCATGCCGATCCATTTCCACACCCACGATACCAGCGGTCTTTCCGCTGCCAGCGTGATCGCCGCCGTGGAGGCCGGGGTGGATGCTGTCGATGGCGCACTCGACGCAATGAGCGGACTCACTTCGCAGCCGAATCTGACCGCGATCGCCGCGGCGCTGGCGGGCACGGAGCGTGATCCCGGGATGGACGTGGCCGCGATGCAGACGATCTCGCACTACTGGGAAGGCGTGCGTCGCTACTACGCACCGTTCGAAGCGGACATGCGCTCGGGCACCGCCGACGTGTATCAGCATGAGATGCCGGGCGGGCAGTACACGAACCTGCGCGAGCAGGCGCGCGCGATGGGACTCGATCATCGCTGGCCCCAAGTGTCGAAGGCCTATGCGGAAGTGAACAAGCTGTTCGGCGACATCGTGAAGGTCACGCCCACGTCCAAGGTCGTGGGTGACATGGCGCTGTACATGGTTGCGAACGATCTCACGGCGGCCGACGTGATGAATCCGCAGCGGGAGATCGCCTTTCCCGAATCGGTGATCGCGCTCTTCAAGGGAGAGATCGGGCATCCTCCCGACGGATTCCCGATCGATGTCCAGCGCCGCATTCTCAAGGGGCAGGAACCACTCAAAGGACGTCCCGGCGAGCACATTGCGGCGGTCGACATGGCGGCGGTGCGGGACGAGGCCGAGAAAGAAATCGGGCGCAAGGTGTCGGACAATGATCTCGCTTCCTATCTCATGTATCCGAAGGTCTTCAAGGACTATGCGGGTCATCACCGCGCCCACGGCGACGTGACGCTGATTCCGACGCCGGTTTTCTTCAACGGACTGCGCGACGGTGAAGAGATCGCAGTCGACATCGACGCCGGCAAGACGCTCGTGATCCGCCTGCAGGGCACTGCCAAAAGTGAAGCCGAAGAGGAAACGAAGATCTTCTTCGAGCTGAACGGCCAGCCACGTACCGTGCGCGTCGCCCACGCCGGTAGCACCGCCGCAGCCGCGCGGCCCAAGGCGGAGGAAGGCAACCCCCTGCACATCGGCGCACCGATGCCGGGCACCGTGGTCACGACCGCGGTGAAAGAAGGGCAGAAGGTCGCGAAGGGCGATCCGCTGGTGTCGATCGAGGCGATGAAGATGGAGACGCTGATCCGCGCCGAGCGCGACGCGACGATCGCCCGCGTGCACGTGAGACCGGGCGCGGCGGTGAGCGCGAAGGACCTGCTGGTCGAGCTGGCGGCGGGCTGATCTGGCCCTGTAATCTTCCGCGCGCCCGTTTCCGATATCCGGGCTAAAATCTCACCCTCAATCGCACCGGCGGCCGGAGCCTTCCGTCAGCGCAGCCGCGTCGGTGAGGGTGAGGCGACGGGCGATCACAAGGAGAGAGGAATGAAGACCATCCTGCAGGGCTGGCTGCTTGGTTGCGTCATCCTGTTCGCGACGCAGCCGGCTGGGGCACAGAACACCGATCCCCTGGCAGCGACGCGGTACGACAAGACACTCAAGAAGATCAACGACAGCGGAATCATCCGCGTAGGTCACCGGCAGAACTCCGTCCCCTTCGCATTCCTCGATCCGCAGGGCAAGCCGGTCGGCTACGCGCTGGATCTCTGCGACGCCGTGATCGAAGAGATCGAGAGCGAGCTCGGCAAGAAAATCAAGGTCGAGCTCGTGCCGGTGACTCCCGAGAACCGTTTCGATCTCGTGACGTTCGGGCAGATCGATCTCGAGTGCGGCTCGACGACAAACAACGCCGAGCGGCGCAATCTGGTCGGCTTTTCGCCGACGATGTACGTGACTGGCGCCAAGCTCCTCGTGCCGCGCGGGAGCAAGGTCCGCTTTCTGCGCGACCTTAAGGGCAAAACAATTGTGGTGACCCGCGGCACGGTGCACGAATCCGCCATGAAAGCACTCAACGAGCGGCAGAAGCTGGATATTACCTTCGTGACCGGCGGGGACCACAAGGAATCGCTCCAGATCCTCGCGTCCGGCAAGGCGGATGCGTGGGCGAACGACGATATCCTGCTGTATGGGCTGCTCGCAGAAACCGGCACACGGGACAAATACCGCGTGGTCGGAGATTTCCTCACCTTCGGTGCCTATGCGCTCATGTTCCGCAAGGATGACCCGGACTTCGCCGAGGTCGTCGAACGCACGTTTCAGCGCCTCGCCGAAAACCGGACCATCCTTTACGTCTACGACCGCTGGTTTCAGCAGAAGCTGCCTACGGGCGTCAACCTCAACCTGCCGATGAGTCCACATCTGGAAGAGATTTTCCGTACAGCAGGGCTGCCGACGGATTGATTCGACTCAGTTATCGTCTGCCAGAAAGGCAATGCGCTGGCACTTCATCGACAGAGACGCCGCCTGGCGGGCGCCCCGGTTCGATGCGTTGCGCACTGCCTTTCTCGCCTGTAGTCTTGGCAAAGCATGCTTCCTCGGGGGTTGACGCTAAGACCAGCGCTGAACGTTGAGACAAGGGGGCTGCAGCATCTCATCTCGTGCCAACAAGGCAGGACTCGTCAAAATGGATCGTATGAGAACCCTACAAGTCGAGTTTGCATCGTCACCGATAACGCGGTTCCTCTCGACTGTCATTCTTCTGCTCGTTATCGCTCACCTTGGTTATCTGTTCATGAGATATAGGCTCGGTTATGAGCAGTTAATGGGATTCGGCCCGTTGGTGGACTTCTGGGTGGAGAATAATCTGCCGAACTTCTATTCTTCCATGACCATGCTCTTCGCCGCACTGCTCCTTTACGTCATCAGTTGCAGCGAACGCGGCGCCGGCGGCCAATATGCTTTGCACTGGCTCGGCATGGCAGTCGTATTCGCCTTCCTCGCGGCCGATGAGATGGTGCAGATTCACGAACTCACCGTCAGGCCCGTGCGTGCTCTTCTCGGCACTTCCGGCGTTTTCTATTTCGCCTGGGTCATTCCGTACGGAGTCGCGGTCATCGTGCTCGGCATCATCTATCTGCGGTTCTTCCTGAAACTGCCGGCGCGCACTCGCACCCTGATGATGATCTCCGCCGTAATCTATGTCGGTAGTGCTGTTGGTTTAGAGATGTTCAGCTCTTTCGAATACACGCAGATGATGAACGCGGCCGGGCAACAGCAGGTTCCGGAGCGCACGTTGATGCTGGACATCTACAACCTCGTCGAGGAAGTCATGGAAATGGTCGGGGTGTTGATCTTCATTCGGGCACTCACCGACGAACTCGCGAGACGGCAGGTGGCGATCGGCTTCTTGTCCGCGCAACCGCACTCCGGGAGTGCCGTGCGCGCCATGAATACGTAAAGCTACGTTTCGAAGACTTGGGCGGTCGGTACAGTTGTGGGCTAACACTTCGGCGGTCCGCTCCAGCGGTTACGCCGAAGCGCCCAGGCACACCTTCGCTCTCTAGAGATATGCCTCGATGCGCTCGGCGACCGCTTCAGTCGCTGTCGCCGAGTCGAAGTCCCGGTGGACATCCGCGAAAACCCTGGCCGCTCGCCGCAGGTTCTCATCTGCGGCGACTCGCAACGCAAGCGTGGAGTAGTCGTGGGCAGCGTCGGTGCGTTCCACGATCACTCCCGCTCCGAGTTCGGCCACGCGTCGTGCAAACAGGTACTGCTCGAGGTGCTGCGGAAACATGAGCACCGGTACTCCACCGAGCAAGAGCCTGGTGGTGGTACCAGCCCCTGCGTGCGTCACTCCGAGATGTGCCGATTTGATCGCCGCAGCCATGGAAACCGGGCTTCGAGCAAAGTGCACATTTGAGTTTCCAATGCGACTGATCGTCTCTTTCGCCAGACCCGGAATGTAGGCAACCACCCTCGCTCCAGCCTTTGCAAGCCCGGTCAGAATCGCGTCCAGATGCCTCAGTGAGGGCGGAAGATAGACGAAGATTTTGGGCCCATGCGCCAAAGGCCACACTGGGGACTCGAAACCATCGCCCAGTGCGATCGGCCCCCAGTATCGAACGCCCGATTCCCGCTCGCGATAGTGGTCCAGTTCCGGGAACGTGCAGAGAAAGCTCCCATCGACATCGAAGAGTTCCTCCAGACGAGCGAGAAGCGGCAGACCAAGCTCCCGACATACGCCGTTGACCACCTCAAGGACCCGCTGATCTGCTGCTTCCAGTTCTGTGATAGAGATCGATGATCCCGGACAAAAGGCGAGGAAAGGATCCCGGCGCGGCGGCACGGTAAAGCCGCTTCCCATGACAACCCTTGGAATTCCCATTGCGCGAGCGGCCAGTAGCCCCGTGGGTGCGTGATCGAAAACTATCGCGCGCGGTCTCAGCAGCGTAAGAAGCGATCGCCACGCACTGACAGCGGTGAGCAGACCCTCTGCGTCGCAGAAGCCTGCCGCCGCGAGAATGCCCGAGTAGCTCCGGATTGCCGAGCCGATCGCCTGCCATCTCTGCGACAGGTCCGGCAACGGAACGAACTCGAACTGGTGTTCGCGCAGGAGCGGCGCGGCGGCATTCACGTCCCGGAGAGCAAAGACGACTTCGTGTTGCTGGACGCGCAGCTGTTTGGCCAGCGCAAGCAGCCTGGACAAATGCCCAAGGTTAGCGCCCAGCTCCCAAGTGCATAGAACCCGAGCCACCTGCTGCGCTCAAACGAGCCTGTTCACTTCCTGCTGCAAGACAGCCGAGGAGTGCAAAGCCTGGACTTCTGTTCCGAACGAAGTCGACCCGAGTGTGCCCTGAACGGGCGCAACCCCGATGCCGGCGAGGGTTCCATTCAACCCGTACTGGTAAGCGAGATCGCCACCCAACGCTGCACCGTCCGAACCGAAGAGATGTGCATCCAGGAGTGAATCCATCACCGCCCAGCGGTGCATCGTGGGAGAGATCGTCCGCACCGTATCGAAGGCTCTCGTGAGAGATTGGAAGTCGAACACTTCGACGCTGTCATCGAACAGAGAATCCGGAGAAGCCTGGTCGTAGCCCGCCATCGCTTCGGTGATCACCTGCAGGTTGCGCACACCGTGATTTTCTTCTCCGGCGTACCAGTCTTGGAAGGTAAGTCGGTCGTTGTTTCCAGTTTCCAGAATCAAGTCATTTGCACTCTTGCGCAAAGTGAGGTCCGAATAGCGGACACCTCCACCGAGGGACACCGTCCTATTCGCATCCGCACCCGCGATGCTCACCACGTCCTGCCCATCGCCCGGATTGAACGCGATTACGTCCGCCCCGGCGCCCGGGTTCAGGATGTCATTGCCCTTTCCACCAATGAAGAACTCGACATCTGCCCCGCCGGTCAACCGATCGGCGCCGGCGCCTCCATCGAACAGGTTTCTGCCTGCCGCATCGGAAATGGTGTCGTTCCCATTGCTTCCCTGCAGGATGTCGTCACCGCTCCAGCCCTCCAATCTGTCGGCGCCGTCACCGCCCACAATATAGTCGTTCGTGCGAGACCCGGTCACCGAATCATTTCCGCCGCCGGAGTCGATGCGGGCAATGTTGAACAGCTCCGTTGCTGAGAGATCGATCGTATTGCTGCCCCCGGTCCCACCAACGATGTTGAATCCCGCGCCGCCGTCGATGCGCTCGACGGTATTCTCGCCACCGAAGGTAGACACGCGTATGACATCGTCGCCCGTACCGCCGAGTATCGTGTCGAATCCGTCCCCACCGTTGAACGTGTCTGGCCCTTCGTCTCCATCGATGACGAACATATCGTCCCCAACCCCGCCGTATAGTGCGTCGGTGCCGGCGCCCCCGACGATCGTGTCGGACCAGAAGGAACCGGTTACAGCATCGTTTCCGTCGCCGGCTTCGATGCGCGCGATGTTGAAGAGCTGTGTCTGCGAAAGGTCGATCGTGTCGTTCGCGGCCGTCCCAGCCAGGATGTTGTAACCCTCGCCGCCATCGATCACTTCCACAGTGTTCGCCTCGGAAAAGCTGGCGACGCGGATGACGTCATCCAGCTCCCCGCCGACTACACGGTCGACGCCTTCACCGCCGCTATAGGTGTCCCGTCCTTCGTCACCATTCACCAGAAACGTGTCGTCGCCCGCACCGCCGATCAGGATGTCGTTACCGCCAGCTCCGATCAGGAGATCGCTTCCGTCTCCGCCGTTCAGCGTGTTGCGCCCGGAGTTACCGGCGAGCATGTTGTTGAGGGCGTTCCCGGTGCCGCTCAGATTGGCCGAACCACGGAGAACCAAGGTTTCGACCTCTGAAGGCAGTGTAATACTGATGCTAGCCTCGACGGTATCGTTCCCTTCGCCGAAATTTTCCACCACGACGTCACCTGCATTGTCGACGATATACCGATCGTTTCCAGTACCGCCGAACATCAGGTCCGCACCTGTCCCGCCGTCTAGCAAATCATCCCCCGCAAGACCTTGCAGCGTATCCTTGCCGGCAAGACCGCTCAGGACGTTGTTACCGCCCCCGCCCACGAGCATGTTTGCAGCCCCGGTCCCGGTAAGCTCACGCGGCGCGAAGGGAATCGATACGTCGAAGGCGCCGGTCACGGAGGCACCCGAAAGGTCATGCGCTGACACCTCGACGCGAACGACTCCGCCGTCTCCCATTGAAGGTGATCCCGTAAAGGTGTGCGTAGCGCTGTCGAACGCGAGCCAGCCGGGCAGCAAGGCGCCGCCCTCGAGACGAGCCGTATAGGCGAGGACGTCTCCGGCATCGACGTTTGTAAACACATCGTCAGGAAGAGTGAAGCTGAATGGCTGCCCTTCCAAACTGTTCTGATCGGAAAAGCTACGATCTCGTTCGCGAGGGCGTTCCCGTTAACCTCGATGATGTTGATCGTGTAGTTGTTCTGTTCTTCCGCATGCACTCGGGTAATGCTCTCGATTACTCTCGGCGGCGGCGTGATCTCCTGCTGGTAGAACGTGAGCGCCTCGGGTCTGCTGGACACCGCGCCTGTGAGCGGGTCCTGCCAGGGCTTCGAGCTGAAGTCCCACTCCCCATAGCCGTCCGAGCTGTACGACCGCCCTTCCTGGAGGTAAGACAGGGAGCCAACGCCACCTTCGAAGGGAATCCATCCAAGATTACCGCCGTCGGAATAGTTGACCGTGACGGCGCCAATGGCGGTCCGCACCGCGCGTGTTTGCGTGTACTGCGTATAAGTCGCGTTGAATTGCTCGTGGGCAACAGAGGTTAAGCGCCGGACCACGGATTCCGCGCCGGACTCCGATTCAAAAGCCAACCCTACGCGACTGACCCGATGCGTCGTGTTGTACTGGTCGCCAAAGCTCACATCGCTGACATAGCGTCCCTCCGCAGTCGGCACGTAGCCCTCGGCGATGAGCGCCGAGCGATAGTAGGTTTCCACCCGCGCTTTGAAATTCTCCCATTCCGCAGAAATATCCACGGGTCGAGGCGTTTCGGTCAGGGACGGCAGTATCGTCGCGAGCGCCGTTCGTGTACCGTCGCTCGTTTCAAGGAGCCACGTCTGCTGTGTTGAGCCAGCGAGCTCGAAGTAGTCTTCCAGAACGACCCCGTCGCGCGACCCTCTGACATGGAGGTAAAGATCCGCGCTCTGGCGATAGGCATCCAGGTCCGAAACCGCAATGCCGGAGCCGAGCGATAGGATATTCGTCGCCCCCGCCGGTTCGGTAATAATGTCCCGTCCGCTTCCCACCGCGATGACGTACGTATCTACGCCTCCTCCCCCACGGAGAACGTCGTCGCCTGCACCGCCGACGAGCAGATCGTCGCCCTCACCTCCCTCCAGAACATCGGCCCCAGCCCCTCCGGCCAACACGTCATCGCCATCGCCTCCGAAGAGGGAGTCATCCTGCGGGCTACCCAGTATCCGATCGTTGAAGCGTCCTCCGGAGAGGATAATCGCCTTATCACCAGCGACATAGTTGAGGGGTGCTTCCAAACCAAGGGAGGCAAGTTCGGTCTGAGTCAGGACCGTCCCATCTTCGAAGCGGAATGAAATACTTCCAGCCGCCGCACCACCGGCGTTCTGAGCAATCAGGATTTCATCGTCCACGCCGAAGCGAACCTGGAGATATGTCGCGCCGACCGTGTCGTTGAGCAGGCTCAGCTTCACTCCTGCCGGTGCAATTCCGGAACCGAAGGCGATGACATTCGCGCCCTGCGTGTCATCCACCGTGTCGACCCCCGCCCCGATAGAGAAGACGTAGGTGTCGTCGCCTGACGAACCCAGTAGTTTGTCCGACCCTAGGCCGCCCTCCAGAACGTCCGCGCCGGAACCACCGTCCAGCAGATCGTTCCCGTCTCCGCCCTCCAGATTGTCGTCGCCTGCGAGACCGTAGAGATAGTCGATGCCACCCTGTCCGCGCACGACATCGTTCAAGCTGGTGCCAGCCACCATCTCGTTCCTTTCATCGCCCAGCCAGTCGAGTCCGAGACCGGACAACTCGAGCAACTGCAGGTGAGTAAGCGACGTGCCATCCGCGAACTGATAGACCTGATCGACGCTGAGTGCGCTGTCCTCGATCGCGATCGTATCGCCTCCCTCCCCGTAACTGACGATGAGATCCCTGGAAGTCATGCGCCGCTGATCCGCGTGGTCCATACGCCGCAAGCGGACCGTTTCGGGCGCGACATCGTCTTCGAACGCGATGCAGCGCACCTCGGTTGCACCACGGATCAGATCGTTGCCGTCACCCGTCTTGAAACTGAACGTGGTCACGCTTGTGTTTCCGATCAGCATATCGTCGCCGCGCCCCCCGATCAGTGTGTCTGCTCCGTCTCCCGCAGTCAGGGTGTCGCCCCCTGCACCGCCGAATAGCGTCACCGCGCTGAAGATGTCGCTGCCGCTCGCAAGAACAATTGGGTTTACGAGTCTGAGGTTGAGAAGCTCGCGCAGAGTGTACGCGCCACTTGGGGACTCGAATCGTTCTACGCTCCCCGACAACCCGTTCTGGATCGTGAGTCGATCGGAATCTCCATAGTCGAGGACAAGGTCCAATCCATCGGACGCGACGTTCACGCTGGCGATCGAGAGGGTTGAACCGAACAGGATGCGATCGCTCCCGGTAACCTCTTCGACCCTATCGATACCGTCTCCGCGTGCTAAGAAGTATGTGTCGTCGCCACGGCCTCCTTCCATATGGTCATTGCCGTTGCCACCGACGAGGTAGTCAGCACCGTTACCGCCGGCCAGCCGGTCGTCTCCCTCACCGCCGTCCAGGTAGTCATCGCCTTGGGATAGCTGCTCGTCCCCATCGCCGAACAGCTGATCATTGTCCGCCCCACCGAAGAGCGCATCGTCGCCGCCCCATCCGCTGAGCCGATCTCGCCCGTTCTCCCCGAAAACAGTATCGTCGCCCGAGCCGGCAACGACCAGATCGTCCCCATCGCCGGAGTAAACGGTATCGGCGCCCAGAAACCCATCGTCGCCGGATACCTGCCAAAACACCCTTGTCAGATTGCCCTGCGCGTCGATCTCGTCCGTATAGCTCCAATCGAAGCTGTGTGCCAGGAACGCAGCGTCGGAGAAAATGCTGTCGTCGCCTGCTCCACCGAGGATGAGGTCATCGCCCTCGCCGCCCATCAAGCCGTCATCACCAGCACTGCCTACCAGAATGTCGTCTCCCGAACCCCCGAGCAACCAGTCGTGCTCACCGGTCGGAGCGGCATTTGCTGGACTAAGGAACACCGGGATGTCCACCTTGCCGACCGCATAGAGACGGTCGTCTCCCGTGCCTCCGTCGATGATGTCGCTGTCGCTGCCCCCTTCGACTATGTCGTTGCCCGCTCCAGAGAAAACAAGATCGCGGCCGGTACCCGCGCTCACCCAATCGTTGCCTCCCCGCGAATAAACGGTGTCGTCGCCACTGCGCGGATCTATCCAGTCGTCGGCATCGAAGCGTCCGTAAAGCGTATCTGCGAGATCGGGCAGCGGAGCATTCGGGTCGCGGAAATAGTTCCCCGGAATTTCCGGGTCAAACACCGGTTGAATTCCCGGGATGTCAGGGCTGCCGTCGACGAACTGAAGATCGCCTTCAACGACCCTGTCTGGCGCGGGCCCCGAAGGAAGGGTCTTGAGCAGAATAGCGAACTGACCGGATTGAAAGCTCTCGCCCAGATTGATACTGTCGCCGGTTCCATAGCGAAGCGTGCTCGACCCTGATTGCGACAACGTAACGGTTCCGTCCGGGCTGCTCCACTCGGAGTCGGAAGCCGACAGGCGATAGAGCATTCCGCCGGCAAATCGCATTTCACTACCATTCGAAATCAGTATCCGACCCGTGCCGTCACTGTCGACAATGCGGTCGTGACCATCGCCCGGCGCAAAGCCAAATGTATCCTTGCCACCACCACCGATGAGGATGTCGTTCCCGGTTCCGCCGTTGATGATGTCGGCGGCGGCACCTCCGATCACGAGATCGTCGCCAGCACCCGCATCGAGCCAGTTCGCAGCGACACCACCCAGCATCACATCTGCAATTTCCCCGGTGCTTGCGGCTACCATGCCCGCCCCGCCGCCTTGCACGAACCACTGCTGGCGAGTGTCTAGTGAAAGGTCAGCGTCCGGGAATTGTGAACCATAAGTCTGCAGCGCGTAGTCCCGTAGACGGGAGTAGCCTTTCTGCTGATCGAGAGCAAGGCCCTCGATGGTTCCGAGGTCAAATGTCAGCCCACCCCCAACGGGCCGGAAGAAATCCGCCAGATTTGATACGTTGACAAAGTTGTAATACTCGATGCCAGTTGCGATGAGGGCATCCTGCATTGCACGCTGACCTATTACGCCGCTCACCGCGAGCTTCTGCATGTCCGCGCCAAAACGGTCGAGCATGCCCAACGGGGCGGTTACTGTCTCCGACCCTTCGTATGAGAATTGGTAACGGATCAGTCGTTCGAGGAAATCGAGTTCCTGAAAGCGTAGACTTTGTCCATATAAAGATCCGTCAAAGATCTGCTTGAGAAGGCTAGGAAGCAATATCGAAGCTTGACAAAACTGAGCGCTGCCTAGCGCCGCAAGATGCAATGACATCGAATGCAGATCACTCGCCCCCAATTGCGGTGAGCCTAGATTAATAGCTGGGTGTGTTGCAGCGAGGGCAGCATACGTGTTTCGCACAAAGCGAAAGGCTTCAAGCACCTCTCCCTTGATTGCAACGTTGATCACCCGCTCCTCACGTTCGGAAACCAACTTGGAATTGAGGACATAGGCGTCAGCGCTCGAGTCAAATTCGAGCAATGCTTGAAGGGCGTCAACCGAAGCAAACCCTTCGCGGGCTAGCATGTCCCTAAGCGCTAGCACATTCGAGACGTTCAAAGCAAATTCAAAAGGCGCCGTCGCGAATACCTTCGCCTGCACACCAAGTAGACCTCCGAGCAACCCCGCCACCCCCCCGCCCAGGGAATGGCCAGTAAAGCTGATGGGAAGTTGGGCATTCTCGATCCCATAGTCGCCGCGCTTGACTTGTGCGTAGAGGCGCATGGCGTCGAAGAGCTGGCCGCCCGGAAGTCCAAGAGCCAGCAGTATGTCGTTAAGCACATCGAGTATCCCATTCCAGCTAGACAGGGCAGTGGAGGTACCGGCGACAGAGATCACGATCTCGCTGCCGCTTGTATACACACCACCGGAGAATCCGCTCGCGAGCGGTCCCACTAGGCTGATCTCCCGCCAGCCTTGAGGGAGGAGAGGACTGTTTTCTTGCGATCTGATGTCCGAATAAACCCGTGACGCGAGCTGTGCGAACTCGATATCGGTTGGCATTTTGGCTCTCTTCGCTGCAGTTCTGTACCGGGCTTACTCCCCCAGGGAACGGTCGATGATCTTATATGCTCGGTCCAGCGCGAGAACTGAATCAACCTTTTGCTTCATGTCGAAATTGACCGTAGAACCGTTTGGCGTATCCTCGATCAAGAATAGTCTTGAGGTGTTTGCCAGCAGATTGGGAGCGAACTGCTCAGGGAACTCGACGAACGGGATTCGCCGCCAAGTGCCCTCTTGCAATCGGAATGCGACGTAGCGCTTGCTGCTCCTTCTCGACGTGCTCGCGCACTTTTTCCTGCACGAGCACCACTCCCGCGAACCCGTTGCGTCCGAGTTGCTCGTAGGCTTCGGCACTCTTGCGGTAAGAAGGGAGCACTCGTTCGAGCTTGGTGAGCACCTGCTGAGCGGCACTGAGATCGTGCCGAGCTTTCGCGAGCACGGCCCGCTCTTGGGCGAGCGCGTCATCGAAAGCCTGACGATGCGCGCGATACTGAGCTTCAACTTGGGAGTAAAGTTCGGGAGGATCGTCGCGGTGGCGTTGGAATCGCGCACCGGCAAGCTCGGCGTCGATTCGGCGGAGCGTCAGGGCCTTGAGCCCAAGCTCGATGCGCAAGGTGGTCGAATCCGCTTCCGCAAGTCTTGCGTCCATGCGCAGCAGGGTCTGACCGGCTTCAACAAGTTCTCCTTCGCGCACCAGAATCTCGCGAACAATGCCGGCCTCGGCAGGCTGCACGATCTTGAGGTACGTTTCGGGCACCAGACGACCTTCTGCACTCGCGATGATATCGAGACGTCCGAACACGGCCCACAACAACATGACTGCCAGAAGCGCGAGTAAAAGGTGCATCACGACGCGCGGGAGTTTGGCCGGAGGGCGAGCCTGCATCGCAAGCAGGACCGGCGAGAACTCGTTCGGTTCTGAGACGAGCTTGAGACCGCGAAAAGGCGTCGTACTCATGTCGCCGATGCGGCGACTTCGTTTGAAGTCGATTGCGGCTCGCCAATGCGCACCACGCGGTCGACCTGGAGCCCGCGCGGAAGTTGGTGGGCGATAAAGAGCATCGTCACCTTGCCCCTGAGGGCGTTGACCGTGCGCGCAAACTGCTCGGCGGTCGCGGGATCAAGGTTGCTGGTCGCCTCGTCGAGAACGAGGATCTTCGGCCGTTTGAGGAGCGCCCTGGCAATCGCGATGCGCTGCTTCTGACCGCCGGAAAGCCCGGCGCCGCGCTCCCCGATCTCGGTCTGATAGCCCCTCGGCAGGCGCTCGATCACGTGGTGGATCTCCGCCATCCGGCACGCGTGCACTACCTGATCGAAAGTGGCATGGGGTGAGCGAGGGTGAGATTGTCGTAGATCGAACCAGAAAAAAGCACGGTCTCCTGCGGCACGACTCCGAAGTAGGTGCGCAACTCGTTCGCCGGGAGATGGCGAATGTCCGTTCCGTCGATTTGGACGCTGCCGGTTGAAGGCCGATAGAACCCCTGAAGCAGCTTGGCGAGCGTGCTCTTGCCGCACCCTGATGGTCCGGTGATCGCAATGGTGGATCCGGGTTTGATCGTGACGTTCAGGTCGTGGAACAGGAGGCGACGATCCTCGGCGTAGCGGAATGCAAGCCCTTCAATGTCGATCTGGCCTGTCCCCGCGCCCGCGCGCGAAGGAGTTGCGGCGTAAGGTTCGGGCGGCGCGTTCAGAATGTCCCCCAGACGTTGCACCGCGACCCCGGCTTGCTGGAACTGCTGCCACAGTCCGGCCAACCTCAGCATGGGCTGCGAGAGGCGACTCGCGAACATCTGAAACGCCACCAGCATGCCGATCGTGAACTCGGTGGAATGCATGACTGTCCACGCACCGAGACAGAGAACGAGTACGGTCATGAGTTGTTCGAGACCCGACGCTACGCAGTTGTAGGCATTCGCGAGCTGTCTCGTCTCGAATCCTGCATGCAGGTACGTCGCGAGATACCCCTCATAGCGGCGGTTGAGTTGCGGTTCCATCTGGAGGCTCTTCACGGTCTCCAGTCCCGCGACGTATTCGGTGACGAAGGCTTGATTGCGGGCGCCGAGCATGAACTGACGATCGAGACGAGTCCGAAAGACTGGAGCGGCAACCAGGCTGATGAACGCAAGGACGGTGAGAACCGCGAGCACGACAAGCGTCAGGTTCACGCTGTACCAGAACATCACCGCGACAAAGATCACGAGAAACGGCAAGTCGAGTACCAGCGTTACCGCCGCGCTCGCGATGAATTCGCGGATGGTCTCGACGCCATGGAGCCGAGCGGCGATGACCCCTGTCGGGCGGTGTTCGAAATAGCGAGGAGGCAGCTTCAACAGGTGTACGAATACGCCCGCACCGAGCACCGCATCGACGCGGTTCCCAGTGTGGAGAATCAGGTACTGCCGCACCCAGGAGAATATGACTCCGAACGTCATCAGAATTCCGAGGGCGATGCCGATCACGATCAGAGTGCTCACGGTCTGGTGGACGACGACCTTGTCAATGACGACCTGCGTGAGGAGCGGAGTTGCGAGACCAATGAACTGAAGCGCCAGCGAAGCCGCGAGCACGTCGCGCCACACGGTGCGGTGCTTTAACAGTTCTCTCGAGAACCAGCGGAATCCGAACGCGCAATCGGCTTGCGCAACGTCGTCTTCGCCATTCGGTGACGCTGCACGAGGAACGATCTCGAGTGCGAGGCCGATGAAGAGCGCGCGGAACTCCTCATCCGAGAAGGTCCGAGGGTTGGGCGAATCCGGTGTGACGAGGGCAATGCGGCCGTCGTTGGCCGTGCCCACAAGTGCAATCCCAAAACGCGTCGTCCCCTCTCCGCAGTCAACGCTACGGGATGAGGGCGTGCCCTTGCTCTGCGCGAACGGCTCTTCGCGGAGCGCCACCAGGCAGGGCAGCTGCAGCTTGCCGAGTGCACCTTCGCGAACCCGTTGGTCGGAAACCGTGAAGCCTAGCTGTTCGAACGCGCCGATCAACGTGGCGATGGAGTATGGCGGCGCGAATTGACGAATGAAGAGGTCAGCGTTGAATGGGAAGCGGTGCGTGTGCGCTACGTTGCCAGCCGCCCAGACGAAATCGTGGAGCGAAAGAGACTCACTCAACCAGTCGCCTGATTCGAACGCTCCATTCCTTTGGTCATTGTGCTGCATCTCACACCCGCAAATTCCTCCGACGCGACTCGCGCCGCAAAAATGGAAGGATCGGCGGGCAAATGGCATGCCTTCAGCGCAGGCAGCCAGCGGGTGGCTTACCTCGTTCTGTCCGGTTCTGTGATGGCACCCCGAGACGGAGAAACTCCTCCATCGCATCAACTCAAAGAGGGCTGCGCCGCACGTTGCCGCGTCGGGTCAGAAATGTGTCTTTAGCGGCAACTCTGCTGGCCGCCTGGCCGGCAGGTCGACGAAGTTCTCGCGTAGATGAGTGGTAAGAAAAGCGTCGGACAGAGGCCGTAGCTCGCCTAGCGTGCGCTCCCGTCGAACTCCATGACCTCGACGTTGGAAATGTGGAAAAGCATTGATACTCAGGAGCCCGGGACCCAGCTGCCATGCAGACCGAAGGGAACCCGATGAGGCATGCGCAGCGTAGCCACGGGCTCGCCGGCAATGTCGGCTGCGACCAGGATCAGGCAGGAGGTCTCGAGGCTCGCGATGTCGTAAGCGTAGGTCAGCAGATAGCCGGCGTTCTCGTCGTATACGTCCGCGCCAGTGGCCGGGGCGAAGATCGCTTCGCCCAACGCTACCTCTCTTCCCATGCGCCGTTCGACGATTGAGCCGGTCTTCAAGTCATAGCGGCGCAGTGCGTTCCAGACACCCAGCCCTCCCGGTGCATCCGGGTCCTTGGCCGCCACATGGAAGTAGCGATGCTCTCTGCCCAGGCGGCGTTCGTCGATGCGCGGGAACTCGCATAGGCGATCGTCACGCTGTTCGACGGAGACGACGCCCGCGCCGAGATCGAGGATCGTTCGATGGATGCCACCGGTGGCGGGTCCCACGGAGCCGAAGGCCGGGTGCGACCACCGTGGATAGTCGACGACGACGCGGCGGCTGCCATCGCCACCTTCTTCGTGGGCATTGGCGAAGTGCCACACCCAGAAGGCGTCGGTCTCGAACCAGAGTACGCGCGAGTCTCCGACTTCACGAGGCACGACGGCGATACGCGTGCCGCGGTCAGGCTCCCAGGAAAGAACGTCCTGACTCGCGAGGTCGAATCGAAACGGGCACACGAACAGCACGAGGTAGTGCTCGGTAATCGCGCAGTCGTGGATCATGTACGTCGCGTCGATATCGATCGGCTCCGGGGGTCGAGTCACGACGCCATCAGGGCCAACCACTGCCCAGCTCAACTGCGGCGAATCGACGCTGTAGCGGAACACGACCATGTCGCCGGTGACGGGATCGATCTTCGGGTGCGCGCATATCCCTCTGGCCAACGCTCCGGAGAAGGTCCACGGTCCCACCGTGCTCAGTTCGTCGGTAAGCGCGAAGGGAAGATCGCCTTCGGCGAGCGCCAGAAGGCGCCCGCCGTGACGCACGACGTGGATGTCGGGCATGTCGCGGAATGGCTTCCGAGCAAGCTCCGGCCCGAACGTCGTCGATGCTCGGTGCACTCGGAGTCAACACTCCGCTCCACAGGGCGCGCCCGGCTCTCTCCTCGGCAGCCAGGCTTGGCGTGCGCACGTACCGGTTTCGGTAGTGAGCCCGTCCTCCGGAGAAAGAGATGGCATGAATCATCCCGTCACCGTCGAGGGGATAAGTGTACGAGCCGACGGGTGAGAATCGCGGGTTGGGTCCGTTACGTAGGTAGGTTCCCACGAGATCGTGCGGAATGGCCCCCTGCACGACCTCACAGGGGGCGTCGGTCAACTCGTCCTGGATCGGTGCGAAGATCCCGTTGAGATGCGGGTTGGAGGCTACGTCGACGAGCTGAGGCATGGTGATCGATTCTAGCGCGGACGGGTTTCGACGAGCGACCCATGCGCACCGAAGAGGAAGCTAGGCACCTGAGAACGTCACCATGTGCAACCCATGTCCCCGGACGTTCTGTCACGTACGTCGTCAACACCTGATCGATCACGGGCCGCCTGCCCGATCCAGTCCCTGAGATGCATTCAAGGCGCGACACCTGAACTTGCTGAAGTCAACATACGTGGCGAGCGCTTTGAATCTCAGCGGGTTCTTTTGCGTCATCCGCCGCACGCAGGCTTGCGCGAAGAGGCAGGCACGGGCTGCGGAGACGATGGGGGTACATGTTCCGCAGCTGCTAGAATCGACTCTTCAACCTTTGTGTGACCTATGAAGACCAATCAAACGCCACTACGATTGCTTTTCCTCGCAGCGCTTTCCCTCCCGTGCTCAATCGCGACGGCGAGCACGGATCAACCCTTGGGAGCCACCACCGAAGACGGACGCAAAGTCGTCCTCCATCCGGACGGCCGTTGGGAGTACGGAACAACCGATGGCGCTGCGCCGAGCGGTGCGGCGGCGACCAAGGCTTCCGCAGGCGGGACAGCGAACGCCGCCAAGGTTGACGACCGCTACTGCGTGGGAGGGTTGTTCGGCGTCGGCCGCCGTCTCTGCCCGGGAGACCCCGAATACAATCGCGGCTCCCTCAACCCGAAACTTCGCTGAGCTTTCCCGACCTCAGGCGGCAGGACTGAGGGATTCCGAGAGGCGCGATGCGCGCTTGCGCGCGTGCTCCTTGAGGTGGCGCTTGCGGATGCGAATCGACTTCGGCGTAACTTCCACCAGTTCGTCGTCCGCGATGAATTCGACGGCGGATTCGAGTGTGAGCTCGATGGGTGGCGTAAGACGCACGGCTTCGTCGGTGCCCGAAGCGCGCACGTTGGTGAGCTGCTTGCCCTTGATCGGATTGACGATCAAGTCGTTGTCACGCGAATGGATGCCGATGATCATGCCCTCGTACAACGGCTCGCCGGGGGACACGAACATGCGGCCGCGGTCCTGCAGCTTCCAGAGCGCGTAGGCGACGGCTTCTCCTAGTTCGGCTGATACGAGCACGCCGTGGCGGCGCTCCGCGATCTCACCGGCCAACGGTCCGTAATCGTCGAACACGTGGCTTGCGACGCCCGTTCCGCGAGTGAGCGTCAGGAACTCGCCCTGAAAGCCGATCAGACCGCGCGCAGGAATGCGGTATTCGAGGCGGACGCGGCCCTTGCCGTCAGGCTGCATGTCCTGCAGTTCGCCCCGACGGCGCCCGAGTTCTTCCATGATCGTGCCCTGATGGGTTTCCTCAACGTCAACCGTCAACAGCTCATACGGCTCGCGCTTTTCGCCTTCCACCTCGCGCAACACCACCCGCGGTCTTGATACCGCAAGCTCGTAGCCCTCGCGACGCATGTTTTCGAGCAGGATCGTGAGGTGCAACTCACCCCGGCCGGAAACGAGGAACACATCCGCGTCCTCGGTGTCCTGGACCCGCAGCGCGACGTTGCTCATAAGCTCGCGCTGGAGACGATCGCGGAGGTTGCGGCTGGTCACGTAGCGGCCTTCCCGGCCGGCGAACGGGGACGTATTGACCTGGAAGTTCATGGTCAGCGTCGGCTCGTCCACGGCAATCGGTGCAAGCGGCACCGGTGCCGTCGGATCACAGATCGTGACGCCGATCCCCACTTCCTCGATGCCGAAAATGAGCACGATGTCGCCGGCCTCGGCTTCGTCGGTCGCTGTGCGTTCGAGCCCTTCGAAGACCATGACACCGGCGACCTTGGCCTTCCCACGGAATTCATCGCCATACATGACAGCGATTTCCTGATTGGGGCGGACGCGGCCGCGGGTGATGCGGCCGATACCGATCCGACCGACATAGCTCGAATAGTCCAGCGAGCATATCTGAAGCTGCAGCGGCGCATCCACATCGACCCGAGGCTCGGGTACATGGGCGAGAATGGCTTCGAACAAGGGCCGCATGTTCTCGCCCGGACGCGCGGGATCCAGCATCGCATAGCCAAGGAGCGCCGAGGCGTACACCACTGGGAAGTCGAGCTGCTCCTCGGAGGCCCCGAGTTTATCGAAGAGATCGAAGGTGTGGTTGACCACCCAATCCGTGCGTGCGCCGGGGCGATCGACCTTGTTGATGACGACGATGGGTTTCAGTCCGAGCGCCAGGGCCTTGCGCGTGACGAATCGGGTTTGCGGCATCGGCCCTTCCACGGCATCGACCAGCAGCAACACGCCGTCGACCATCGAGAGCACGCGCTCGACTTCGCCGCCGAAGTCGGCGTGCCCGGGTGTATCGACGATGTTGATGTGCGTGCCTTTGTAGCGGATCGCACAATTCTTCGCCAGAATCGTGATCCCGCGCTCCCGCTCGAGGTCGTTCGAGTCCATCACCCGGTCGGCCACGTGCTGGTGGGCCGCGAACGTGCCGGATTGTCGCAGCAGTTGATCGACGAGGGTCGTCTTGCCGTGGTCGACGTGGGCGATGATCGCGATGTTGCGGATCGAGCGGGACATCTTGGCCTGCCAGTTGGACGAAACCTAAAATGGTAGCACGTTAATGTGAAGCGCCGCGCGGCAGAGCAACTTCCGCTCCTTCGGACTGTCACTCGTACATCTGTCATGCAGGTCGGAACGTACCGTAGGCGTGAACTTTTGCGGAGGAGATGACGATGGCCCTGTTTGGTACCAAAACCGTTCAACCGAAAGCGGAAGAAGCACTGAAGGGTCGCGCCGCGTCGATGCGTGTGCCCGAGCAGCACTACGTCAACAGGCATCCGATCAAGCCGCCGTTTCCTGCCGGGCTCGAGCGGGCCGTCTTCGGTCTTGGCTGCTTCTGGGGCGCCGAGCGGAAGTTCTGGCAGGTGGAAGGCGTGTACACAACCGCTGTCGGCTATGCGGGAGGCCTTACGCCGAACCCGACCTACGAGGAAGTGTGTAGCGGAAGAACCGGTCATACCGAAGCCGTCCTGGTCGTCTACGATCCGGCCACCGTAAGCTTCGATGCCCTGCTCAAGGTTTTCTGGGAGTCCCACGATCCCACTCAGGGAATGCGCCAGGGAAATGACGTCGGGACGCAGTACCGATCCGCGATCTACACCACGACCGACGCCCAGCAACGCCGCGCGGAAGCCTCAAGGGAGGCTTATGAGCACGCGTTGGGCCGAAAGGGTTACGGAAAGGTAACCACCGAGATTCGTCCGGGGGCCGAGTTCTATTATGCCGAGGACTATCACCAGCAGTACCTGGCGAAGAATCCGGACGGCTATTGCGGTCTGGGCGGGACCGGCGTGACGTGTCCCGTGGGGTTGACGGAAGACATCAAGGAGTCCACGTGAATCGGCACCTTTACCGTCCGGACCGTTTGTGGCAGGGTCGCTAAATGACCAGCTTCCGCTTCAAACTCAGGTGAGCTGCTTCCGCCAAACGCTGCCGGTTGCGCTAGGGCTTCTGGTTGCATGTGCTCAACCGCCCCAGAAGCCGCCGGCGGTCGAGCCCCAGCCGGCGGCAACCGCCCAGACCCCGAAACCCCCGGAGGCAACTCCGCCGAAAGTGGGCACCGTGGGCCTCATCCGCGAGCTCAAGGAGCGCGGCATGACCACGCAGAACTGGACGGGCGTGATCGGATCGGTCTTCAGCAACGACACGGAAAAGGACGTGATCGCCGTCCGCTACGAAGTCACAATCTTCTACCGCGATGGCACGCAGGGAGTGGTCGTCCTTGATCAGGCGCCCTCTGTTCAGACTGGCCAGCGCGTGCGGGTGACGGGCAACAAGATCGAGTCGCTCGAGCGCTAGCCACTCAGGCAACTGCTCATGAATTTCTTGCGGTCGTCGCCTTTGAGGCTCTTCTTGCCGGCTTCCTCGTTGCACGTCTTCATCTTTTCCTGCTGAGTCGGGGCCGCGGCGGCCGAATCGCCCTTCCCGCTCAGGCAGCTGCTCATGAACTGTTTGCGCGCGTCACCCTCCAACTTTTTGTCCCCGGCCGTCTTGTTGCAATCGACCATTCGTTGCTGCTGCGCGGTCTGGTCTGCAGCTGCCGCGGTCCCCGAACAAACAAGCCCCGCGAAGGCGATGGCCACTGCCAAGCTCACAACGGTCTTCATTCGATCCTCCAATGGTTTGCAGATGGTTCTGCATTCTATGCCTCGGTTATGACAGGCAGCAAACCGCAATAGAGGCTCGCGTGAAAACTGTCGTCTGATGGTGACACTTGCGATTCCCGAAGGTGTGAGATAAATTCCTTAAGCAGCTGAAACAGAAGTCGAATGCTTAACTGGGTCCGAGAGTTGCGGAGCGCGGCCCCCGGGGTGCGGCACCGATGCCGAATTGGGGCGCGGATCGCAACGCGGAGCGGACTATAATCGACGAAAACAGCGAATTGCGAGTAACCGCGGATGCGGATCGGACCAAACGGACCCTCGGGTCACTCCAACCACAATAGTCGCAACGGCTTTTCGGCCGGGGTGACGGTCCTTGGCCCGCGCCGCGTCTCCGGCGGGCTTTCTGTTCATGTCTCCGGGGGAAGCACCGCCGGCTTGTCTGATGGCGAAAATTTGCGCTTCTCCCCGGTCCCCAACAACGGCAGCGCAGGACACTGACCATGAAGTATGGCGATCTGTACCGGCAGGCTCTCGAGAAGGCAAGAAAAGACGCACTCGGCAAAGAAGACAAGCACAGCCGCAAACGCGGCAGCGGCAACCTCGACGCACTCGACCGACTGAAGATTATGGTCGACGAGCTGCGGTTGGCGGGTGCTCCGATCATCCTGAAGGATATCCTCGAAGGGCCGCTCGATGAGCAATCTCTGGTTCTCGTGATCGGCGACGGAGAACTGCCTGTCTCGATCGAGAACATGGCTATCAACGTGTTCTGGCGCGGACCCGACAAGACGCCCATGGTGTACCACTCGCTTTCCCAGTCGCGCATGAACGCGTTGGCGAAGGCGGTCGTCCACCGGGCCGTGCCCAAGGCGTTGTCGAAGGAAGAGAGGCGCTCCGTTACGCCAGCTCGCGTCATTCGCCTTCCCTGATCCACTGCTGCGTTGTGCCGAGCGCGGTCCGACAAGACCGCGCTCCGTTCCATTTCGTCGTCCTCCCTGTTTTTCTACGACCCGCATCGGGCAAGGTGTAGCTGCCGCCGGCACGCTGGGCGTATCCTCGGCCTGGAGATACCCGAGGAGACGTCCATGACGGAACGATTCACCATCTCGCTCGATGCTCAGCTCGCCCAACAATTCGATCAACTGATCCGCGCCAAGGGTTATCGCAATCGGTCGGAAGCGGTGCGCGATATGCTGCGTCAGCAGGTCGAGAGCTACCGGCTCGAAAGGGAACGGGCTCCCCACTGCATCGCGAGTCTCTCCTACATCTACAACCACCACGAGCGTGACCTTGCGGAGCGGGTCACCGCGTACCAGCACGATCATCACGACCTGTGTGTCTCGACGATGCATGCCCATCTCGATCACGATCACTGTCTGGAGACGGTTATCCTCCGCGGTCCGACCGAGGCGGTGAGGCGTTTCGCCGAGGGCCTCATTGCCGAACGCGGCGTGCGCCACGGCAGCCTCAATCTCGTGCCGGTGGAGCTCGCAACGCCTCGCCATTCCCATTCACACATCCACACGCACCCGAAAACGTGACGGCCGCTGCGACGAGGATGCGTCGCCATTAAGATAAGTTGGAAATTATTCTTAACACGGGCTAGCATCGCTTCCCAAAGGGGAGGCGAATGGAATACGTGTCGAATGACTGGCTCGCGCTTTTGTCTCTGGCAACAATGCTGGGGCTACGGCACGGGCTCGACGCAGACCACGTCGCAGCGATCGACGGCTTGACCCGCTCGAACAGCCAGATGCAGCCTGCTCTGGCACCTTGGTGCGGCACGCTGTTCGCCCTTGGCCACAGCGTTGTGGTCATCGTCATCGCCGTTGCAGTGGCAACGGTTTCAGGTAACTGGCGCGTGCCTTCGTGGGCGGAAACCTTCGGCGCCTGGTCGTCGATCATATTCCTGGCCGTGCTCGGATTTGCGAACCTGCTTGCAGTTCTGCGCGCCGATTCTAATGCCGTGGTGCGACCGGTCGGATTCAAGGACCGCTTCCTCAGCTCGCTTCAGCGTACCAGCAACCCGTGGCTGATCACGCTCATCGGGGCGCTCTTCGCCTTTTCGTTCGATAGTCTGGGTCAGGCAGCGCTGTTCGCAGTCATGGGCGTGCAGCAGGGGGGCTGGGGTTACGCGCTGATCCTCGGGGTGGCCTTCGCGATCGGCATGCTGGTCACCGACGGCGTCAACGGTCTGTGGACCTCGAGGCTGATCCGGCGTGCTGACGGGGCTGCGCGAATCGCCTCCCGGGCGATGGGATTCTGCGTTGCCGGTGTCTCCCTGCTGGTTGCCGGCCTCGGCGCCGCCCGTTATTTCTCTCCCACAGTGGATGCCTGGAGCGACGGGAAGGGCATCGTGTTCGGCGTTGCGATCATCGCCGTCATCGCGGTGAGTTTCATCCTGGCGCTCTGGCTCGCTCGATCCGCGCCTGCCCGTTCCTGGTCCGAGACCTGATCCGCTCCGGTCGAGCCAAGCGTGCTGAAGGGCATTCTTTCGGCGGCGCTCGTTCTCACGGGGACGAGTGCAGCACACGCCGAAGAAACGACCATTGCTCCGAAGGTCGAGGTCGTCGGGCGCTACGACAGCCCGCTAGGCACCCTGGACTCGGCGAGCGAGGGCACTGTTACACGCGAAGGAATCGAGACTCGCCCGCTGCTGCGTCCCGGTGAAGTGCTCGAAGCGATTCCGGGCATGGTGGTCACCCAGCATTCCGGCGACGGCAAGGCCAATCAGTACTTCCTCCGCGGCTATAACCTCGACCACGGCACCGACTTCGCGACCTGGGTCGCGGGCATGCCGGTCAACATGCCGACCCATGCCCACGGGCAGGGTTACACGGATCTCAACTTCGTGATCCCCGAGCTCATCTCGGGCCTGCGATTCAGAAAGGGCCCCTACTACGCGGAGGACGGCGATTTCTCTTCCGTGGGGTCAGCGCGAATCGCCTACGTCGACAAGCTGCCATCGAACATCGCACAGTTGACCGGCGGGTCGTACGGTTACGCGCGGGCGCTGATGGCCGGGTCGCCCGAGCTGGGAACCGGGAATCTCGTCTACGGCGTCGAGTACCAGCACAGCAACGGCCCCTGGACCAATCCTGCCAACTTCAACAAGTACAACGGCGTGCTGCGATACGCACAGGGCACGCCGGACAACGGCTTCAACGTCACGGCGATGGGCTACTACGCGCGCTGGAACTCTACCGACCAGATTCCCTTGCGCGCCGTCACCGAAGGCCTTATCGACTACTTCGGTGCAGTCGATCCAACCGACGGAGGAAGCTCCAACCGCATCAGCCTGTCGGGTGAGTGGCGCGAGTCCGAGGGCAATGTGAGTCGCGCTGCCAACGTCTATGCGATCTGGTCGCGTCTCAATCTGTTCTCCAATTTCACCTTCTTCCTCGACAACCCGGTGAACGGCGATCAATTCGAGCAAGCCGAGCAGCGCTTCGTCCTCGGCGGCGAGGCGAGCCAGACCTGGCTCACCGAATGGGGTGGACGTCCCGTCGCGAATACGGTCGGACTGCAGGTGCGCCGTGACCGCCTCGATCCGGTGGGTCTGTATGCGACTGAAGCGCGGCAGCGTCTCTCGACAACCCGCGAAGACCACGTGACGGTCCTCAACCCGGGGATTTATTTCTCGAACAGCCTGGAGTGGACGAACTGGTTTCGTACTCTGGCGGGATTACGGTGGGATTATTTCCAGTTCGATATCGACAGCAACCTCGCGGTGAACTCCGGCGACACCACCGATTCGCAGATTTCGCCGAAGCTCTCGGCGATCTTCGGGCCCTGGGCGCAGACCGAATACTTTCTCAACTGGGGAAAGGGGTTCCACAGCAACGACGCGCGCGGCACCACTACCACGGTGGATCCGAAGACAGGCGAAGCGGTGCAGCCGGTGACGCCGGTGGTCCCGACCTATGGGTATGAGATCGGCTTGCGCAGCCAGCCGCTGTCCGGGCTCCTGACTACCTTGGCACTCTGGCAACTCAAACAGGACTCCGAACTCCTCTTCGTCGGCGACGCCGGGACCACGGAGGCGAGCCGTCCGTCCAAGCGCACGGGCGTCGAATGGCTGGTGCAGTATGTCCCCGTGTCGTGGCTCGCGATGGACCTGGCACTCGCGTATACGCGCGCTCGCTTCACCGACTTCGACCGAGCGGGAGATCGCATTCCCGGCGGGGCCGAGGCGGTCGGGTCGGCTGGCATCACGGTCGCCAATCTGAACGGATGGTTCGGCAGCCTGCGCTGGCGGTACATCGGGGGGCGTCCGCTCATCGAGGACAACAGCTTTCGCTCAAAGGCGCTCTCGCAGTTCAATGGCCGCATCGGCTATACCTTCGATTCACATGTCCGCATCTGGCTCGACGTGTTCAACATCTTCAACCGGAAAGATCACGACATCGACTACTACTATGTGTCGCGCCTGCCAGGCGAGCCAGCGGATGGCGTCGCGGACCTGCACTTCCATCCCGTGGAACCACGAGTGTTCAGGATCAGCGTTTCGGCCGCTTACTGAAGAGTCTCCAGCAGCGCTTTTCTGTTGCAAGCGCCTGAGCGCCGGGAAAGAAAGTTAAGGCGAGAGCGCAGAAGGCGATGCTGCCGCGATGCCCTGAGGCCGGACTCGAGCTGGGTTCACGTCGCGCTCGAGAAGAGATCCTGCGAGCCGGTCAACCGTCTGTACGAGGATCCGCCAAATAGTTGATCACATACAGATACTTTCTTATGTAGCCGGGTGTCTCAGTGTTCGTTGTCGCTATCACTTGCATGACCTTACGGGTAATGACCGTGCGTTTCCCGTCTTTACCGCGCATGCTCGTCTTGACCATGCGGCAAGGGCATGATTCTCTTCGATTCACTAACGCCCTCGGCATGTCCGCATCTGCGTTGTCCAGATCGATGTTCTTGGCCTTGACCCATCGATACAGATTCCTGGCCCAGCCATGACCGCCGTTGTATGCCGCCACGGGGTAGATACCTCCCAGAAGCGGATCGTCGCGAAACAGCTTCGCTACGTCGGCGGCATCGGAGAAGTTCCTGACCTCGTAGTCGATGAGACAGATGGTTGCGCGCACTGCATTGTCGAAATCGCGGGCGCCTCTCGCAAACTGGGGATCCAACCCCGCTGAGACATACATCTCGTTCGCGATGCTGAGATATGTGTTCACCGTGAATTGCATCGCCCCCAAAGCATTGGCGCCGGATTGCGCCCACCTGAAAGCATCACGACCGTTGAGCGCGTACTCGATCAGTACCGCCTCGACCGTTCCCTTTGGGTCTTCGCTGAACTTCTTGTCGTCGCTCTGCTCGATGATCGCGACCGCAATGGGGGTCTCCTCCGGCACGACATCCGCGACGCGCTCCCCTGGATATGCCTGCGACGGGACCGCTCTTGCGCGCAGCATCCTCAGGGCATGACGCGCCCTGATCTGCAAAAACGCGCGTCCGCCCTGCACAAGCGTCCGATCGAAGAAGTCTGGATGATAGGGTGTGTAATTGACGGCGCGCGCAGCGGAGATGATCCGGGCAGGATCGCCGGATTGAAGCGCTTCATCGTCGAACCACACGTGCCGCGTGCGATAGACGACGAGATGCTCGCCGTTGTGCGAGACGTTGAAAATCATCCGCGCGATGCCATAACCAGCCACGTGCTCGACGCGGTAATCAGGCGTCAGAACGCGATAAGCGAGAGAACAGTCGCGACGGGACGCAACGTCGGGGGCACTTGCGACGCAACGCTTGTACGCGTCGGGCACGGGATAGGTGATCGCGAGCCGGATCACGTGCCATGAACGATCGCTCTCCTTGTATGCGCAGAGGGCTACCGGGCGGGCGGTGATCCGGGTGCCATCGGTCTCGATGAAGCTGGTTATCGGCACTTGGTTGCATTCCTGCTCGCCTTCCGCGACGCGGTCGAGGAGGGTGTCCGCGCGCGCAGACAAGGTGGAGACACCGACGACGACGGGAGGCGGGTAGTCGGCAAGCGGAAGTGTTTCCACCACTTCGGCAGGGACAGGCGGAAGGGTTTCCACCTCTTCGGCATGCGCGAAAGAGACCCCCCAGATAAATACACACAATGCAACGCGTTTCATGGCGCCAACTCGTCTAAACGGAACATAGTGTGCCGTTCCATTGGTCTTGCCACAAGATCCTGCTCCGCCAAGGGCGAAGCGTCGATGGCAGTTCAGATGGATGGCGATCCAGCACGATCGAAACCTTCAGTGAAGCGATCCGGGACCCTGCGGAAACGCAGGTGCGAGGAGGGGCGTAGCGGGGCTTCCTTCGGAATCGACACGAGTGCATCGGTTGGCTCTCAGCAATCCATATACCACGAGTGCAGTTCTATCGCATCAACGCCGATAACGGTGGCTTGGTCGCAATCACCGGCACAACGGGCGGCACGCGCCGCCTTCACCGTTCCAGCAAGGCGCCAGGTGACTCGCGATGCCTGCACCCAAGGGCTGGGCGGAGGTTATCTCTCTGCCGTACCGGCGCCGACCCCGGTCTTTGCGGCTCTCCCATTCGACCGGAGTCTGACTTGTGGAACGAAATCATCCGGTCGCCCAAAAGCTGTCACAACGGCAAACCCGGTCCCCCCCAAGAAAAATCACGCCGCCAGGCAAACCCGCGACGGCCGCTCGCGCAACTGCTCCAGGCAGCGGTCGATCCAGAGCGCCGTGAGGTTCTGCTGCACGCCGTTCTGACGCAGCCGCTGATCAAGGCATTCGAAATCGACGAGGTCGAGTGGCTGATCCTGGTTGAAGCACGAGAACACGTAGCTTTCCTTGCCGGTCGCTGGGTCCACGTGCCGCTGCAGGCATTGCGCGCAGATCTCCTTCATCATGCACTGCATCGGTGAGTTGATGCTGCCGATGGCGAAATGATGGGGCTTGAGATACGGGGCGAGCACGCCGTGGCGCGCGGCTCCCACCGCCGCCATCATCCGGTCGGAGCCGATCGCGATGATGCGATCGGTATCGGAGAACGGGATCGGTTGCGAGCCAAACTCACCGCGCGCATACGCGAGCATGGCCTGCACGATGTTGCCGACGAAGGTGCGATCCTGCGGCCGGCGCGGCGCATATCCGGGCGCCTCGTCGCAGCACCAGATGACCACATCGGCAGCGGCCTCGATCTCTCCTTCCTTGTAGCGATCGACCCGCTTCTTGTAGCCGGCGAAGTAGAGCACCTTCGAGCCCGCGGTGCGCAACGCGTCGCCGATGGAGAAGAGAACGGCGTTGCCGAGACCACCGCCCACGAGGGTGACGGTTTCGCCACCCGGGGTTTCCGTCGGCGTGCCGGTCGGACCCATGAGAACGACCGGTTCGCCGGGCTTGAGCAGCGCGCAAAGGTCCGATGATCCACCCATCTCGAGCACGATCGTGGAGAGCAATCCGCGCTCGCGATCGACCTGCGCCCCAGTAAGGGCAAGCCCTTCCATCAGCAGCGTGGTGCCGTCGACGCGGGTGGCGAACGTCTCGTAATTCTGGAGCCGGTAGAACTGGCCCGGCATGAACTGTCGCGCAGCCTGCGGCGCTTCCACCACCACTTCGACGATGGTTGGGGTCAGGCGCTTCACTTCCTTCACGCGCGGCCGCAGATCGTGGTTCAACTGCGCGAAGAACTCGTCGCGTGCGACCGCGCTCGCAGCCGGCCGCTGCGCCAGCACTCGCGAGAGCACCGGATAGCCCTGCTTCGCACTCGCCATCGCCTTCACGACGTTTCCGGCGTACGAAGGGTGCAGGTCGCCGAAGAAGCTGAGGAAACGGCCGCCCTCCATCCGCGACAGCAACACGCGTGATTCGAGCGGCTTTGCGCTGCGCTCCGGCTTGACTGCATTGCCGTTCTCGTCGCACGCCTGGAAGTAACGGCCGTCGACGTGGACATGCACCGAATCTTCGCGCGCGAGCACCGTATTCGGCTGCGTGCCGGCGGCGACAAGGATCGAGCGCGCGGGCAGCTCGATCTCGTTGTAGTGATGCCAGACGCCTTCCATGTCACGTTCCTGCACGGACACGCGCAGCGCTTTCGCATGTCCATGCTCGTCCACCTCGACACGCACCGGCGTGAGGCCCTCCGCGAACACGATCCCTTCCTCGAGCGCCTTCTCCACCTCCTCGTGGTTGAGCGTGTACGAAGGACTGTCGATCAGGCGGCGCCGGTAGGCGATCGTCACGCCGCCCCACGACTGCAGCAGTTCGAGAACGCGGGCGGGACGCTTTTCGCGCGCCGCGGTCTCGCGCTCCTCGCGGATCGCACGGGCGTGCCCGATGAACTCATCGGCGATCGTCCGCTCCTCCGGGTTCCAGATGCCGCGCACGAAATCTTCACCGTGCTGTGCCACGAGCGCGTCGTAGCGGCGCAGAAACTTCTCGACCTGGACCGGGTAGTAGGCGAGCGATTCGGTGGCGGTGTCGATGGCCGTGAGTCCGCCGCCGATCACCACGACCGGAAGCCGCAGCTGCAGATCGGTCACCGAGTCCGCCTTGGCGGCTCCAGTGAGCTGCAGCGCCATCAGGAAATCCGAGGCCATGCGCACGCCCCGGGCGAGGCCATTGGGCAGCTCAAGCATCGTCGGGCGACCTGCGCCTGCGGCGAGCGCGACGTGATCGAAGCCGAGGGCGAACGCTCCTTCGACCGTGAGGGTGCCACCGAAGCGTACGCCGTCGAAGAGCGCGAAATCCCGTCGGCGCTCGATCAGGAGACGGATCACCTTGAGGAAGTTCTTGTCCCACCGCACGGTGATGCCGTACTCGGCCACGCCGCCAAAGCCTGCCATCAGGCGCTCGTCGAGCCTTTCGTAAAGCTCGTGCACGTCCCGCACCGGATCGAACGCGGTGCGCGCTCCGTCCGGTGTGACGCCGGACAGGCTCGGCGGCAGCGGTTCGATCTTGAGACCGTCCACGGCGACCACCGTGTGGCCGTCGTTCATGAGGTGATGCGCGAGGGTGAAGCCGGCCGGACCCATGCCAACCACGAGCACCTTGCGCCCGGTGGCTTCACGCGGATAGGGGCGGCGCAGATCGAGCGGGTTCCAGCGGGTGAGCAGGCCATAGATCTCGAATCCCCAAGGAAGCTCCAGCACGTCCTTCAGCGTTCGCGTCTCCGCCTGCGGAATGTTCACCGGCTCCTGCTTCTGGTAGATGCACGACTTCATGCAGTCGTTGCAGATGCGATGTCCAGTAGCCGCGACCATGGGATTGTCCACGCAGATAATCGCAAGCGCGGCGATCGCCTCACCACGGGTCTTCACCATGTGGAACTCGGAGATCCGCTCCTCGAGCGGGCACCCCGCCAGCGGCACACCGAATGGCGTTTTCTTGAACGGTGCCGGCGTGCCGTCGGCTGGGGCCTTGTCCTTGAGTCCCTTCGAGCAGGCGTCCTTGCCCTGCTCGTGACACCAGATACAGTAGTTGGCCTGGTCGAGTGCACCGACGAGATCCGTCCCGGCATCGGTGAGCGCAAAGCCCTCGCGGCGACGCAGATGATCGGCGCCGAGATGGTAGGTCGGGAAGCCGTCCCGATCGTCGACCTCCACCGGGACGAGTTTCATGAAATCCAGCTTGTGGGGCGTCTTGAAGAGGACTCCCGCGCGATGGCGCTTGCGGCCGGCTTCCGTCTTGACCGCCCAGGCAGCGTAGTGCAGGGCCAGCTCGACGTCGGCTGCGTGAGCCGGTTCGTCCTTGAGCCACTGCGTTACATGCCTCGCGAAGGTGAGCTCGCTGAAAGCTTCGCCGAATCGGTTCGCCAGCGCGGCTTCCGTCGCAGGTCCGTCCACGGCCTCTGCAACTTCCGGCGGCACCTTGTTCGAGGCACGGCGCTGGACGAAAAGGCGCTTGCACGAATACAGTGGCGCGAGCTCATGATGACGCGCCGCCAGCGCCTGGACTTCGGATTCGATGCGAAAGAGCGTCGCGATGAAATCGTCGACGTGCGGTGCGATTTCGATCAGCAGTTCCGCTTCCTGCTTCGCGGCGAGCGCCGAAGGATTCTGTCGTGCGGCTTCGAGACGGCTCCGCAGCGTATCATCGGCGCCCGCGAGGAAGTCGAGAAAGGCTGCATCGACCCGGCGCAGGGCGTCGGTGTCGTAGAGGTCTTCGAATCGAAACCCGAATGCAAGATCGAGAGCAGGGGCGGCAGCGGCCGCGGGTCGGACCATGGGTGATTCCTGAAGCTCGAAATCCGCCATTTTCCCACGGAAGCCGGGAATGACGCGACGGAATCGTTATTAGCTTATTCGGATCACGAAGGCAGCCTTGACTTCCGTTCCGCGTGCCTGCTCGCCGGCCGATTGCCTTTCGCGTCGCTTTGCTGCCGTCGGTGGAGCGACGACCCCCTCCCCGCTGTACCCTCGAATGACCGAGCGAACTCAGCTTTCGTCGACTACCAGAGATACCGCATTCCTGCGACTACCGTCTGCGTGGTCTGCTGGCTATTGAGTGTGGCGTTGTAGTCGAGAAAGAGCGAGAGCTTCGCGTAGGGCTTCGCCACCAGGCCAGCGCCGAGCACTGCCGCATCGCGAGGCAACGACACTCCAGTGGTCGTGAAGCTGACGAGCGTCGATGCTCCCACCATGTTTCCGTTGATCGCGAGGGAGGTGTCGGCGAATTCGTGCGCCCAGAGCGCGCGTAGCTCCACGCGCGCCGACTCGTTCACGACAGCAAAGAAGCGGCTGCCGAGATAGGACACGAGCGAGTGCGGATTCTGCTCCGCCACCCGCAGGCTCGCGGCTCCGGCGCCATTCTCCGTGAACCCGTCCTGGCTCAGCCACACCCCTTGCAGCGCGATCACCGGCTGCACGCTTCGGTCGAAGTAGGGCAACGTATAGGCGCCTTCCAGGTAGGCCGCGATCTCGCTGCCGTTGTAGTTCCCACGGGCAATCGCGACGCTGTTGCCTTCGAGGACGGCGCGACTGGTGCCGTAGCGATTCAAGGCATATCAGGCCACGGCCTTGACGCTCAAGTCTCCGCTGCGATGGCTTGCGTACAACCCGACCTGCGGGCTGTTCACGTTGCCGCTGTCGTTGCGCCCGTCCAGGGTCATCGAGCCGGAGACGTAGCTGAAGCTCGCCCCAATGTAGGTGTCCGAGGCAACTTGCGCATCGACGCCCGTCGCCACCCCGCCACTGCGATAGCGGTAGCCGGCGGCGTTCGCGTCGCCGTCGATGTTGGAGAAGTCTCCGACACCTTGGATCCAGAAGCCCGGGCCGGTGAAGCCGAGGCCCGCAGGACCCAGAGTCTGCGCAGACGGGGCCGGCACATCGTTCGCCGACGCACTGCTCGCCAGCGTCAGGCCCGACCACGCGAAGTTAGCTGCCGGGGCGCTGCCTTCCAGCATCGCGAGCCGCCCGCCCAGGCGGCGCAGTGCCTGCGAGCCCTGGTTGAGCATCGCGGTCGCGAGCGAGGCATGGAGTTCGCCATCCATCGAGGCGAATGTGAGCGGCGCCTGCAGTACCGACATACCCAGCAGCCTGCCCACCAGCGACTGCATTCCCGGATCGCCTGCAACGCGGTCCAGGTAGGTGGCGACTGCACGCTGATTGGGGGTGACGGCGCCGGCAACGAAGTTTGTGTTCAGCGTGAGATACACATTGTCCGGATCGTAGGAGAGTGCAGGCGCGAGAAACGGCGACGCGCCCTCGGCGGTGACGCCAGCGAAGGTACCCAGGACGCCGTCGGAGGCGGTGATGATCGTGTACGGCGTCTTGAGACGATAGCCATTCGGGGCATCGAGGACCTGAACATTCGTCGTACCACCAATCGAGACCGTGCCACTTGCAACGAGCTGGTTCGGGGAGCCTGCGGGGCCCAACTCAACTTGATAGTTCGAGCCTGGGCTAAAGGTCACGTTGCCGTTGATGTTGATACTGCCGTGAATGACCGAGCCCGACTGCAAGATGACCTGGCTGTTGGCACCCGGAAGGATGATCGCTGTGCCGGCACCACTGGCAAGCGTGCCCGCGTTGATTATCGTGTTGCCCGACGCAAACTCGTCCCCGCCTATGGCTGCAGCTTGGCCCGATGTAATCGTCCCACGATTGGTGATGACCCCGTTGCGACCAAAGAGGTATATCCCAGAGGCGTTCTCGCCCGAGGTCATAATCCTGCTGGCGTTGACGGTAATCTTGCCGCTTGGGGGAAGGATGCCATCCTCCATGGAAAATATAGTGATGCCACTAATGGCGCGCCCCGAGGTCGTGATGGTGCTTCCGTTGAGCGTCACGTCGTAGATGCTACCTGCTGGGGTACTGCGCACACAAATGCCGCAAGAAGGAACGAGTAGGTCAGTAGTCGAGGTCGTCGTGATGCTGCTGTTGTTCAGCGTAATGGTCGCACCGGGGGTGTCAGGAATTCTGTGTGTGAGCCGGTGGATGAAATCACTCGCTCAACACGAATCGTTCTTCAAACTGGATGGCCAATTGTGCCTTGGCAGCATGCCACGAGATCGGTGGGTTCTTCCACTTCTCGGCGACGTTGCGCAGGGCGAGCCAGACTAACTTGATGGCGGCCTGATCGGTCGGAAAATGCCCCTTGTTGCGCACGGCCTTGCGCACCGAGGCATTCAGCGACTCGATCGCATTCGTCGTGTAGATAATCTTGCGCACTTCAGTGGGGAACGCAAAAAAGGGGATGACCGCTTCCCAGTTGCGCCGCCAGCTCTGGGCGATCGCGGCGTACTTGCGCCCCCACGGTCCCTGGTCAAAGGTCTCGAGTTCGACGGCTGCTGCCTCGGCGTTCTCGGCGCGGTACACGGGCTTGAGCGCAGCGGCGATCGCCTTACGCTCCTTCCACGAGGCGAACCGCATCGAATAGCGGATCAGGTGCACGATGCAGGTCTGTACGACGGTGTCCGGGAACACGGCGCTGATCGCCTCCGGGAAGCCCTTGAGACCGTCGACCACGGCGATCAGGATGTCCTGGGTGCCGCGGCCGCGAATCTCGTTCATCACCCGCAGCCAGAACTTGGCTCGAGGTCGTGATGCTGCTGTTGTTTAGGGTCATGCGCAACCTGCTACCGTCGCCGCCAGCCTGATCAATGGCGTAATTCGGCGTCGACTGACCCGAGCCCGAGATGCTGCTTTGGTTTAGGGTCAAGTCGATGCTGCTACCCGCGCCGTCGATTTGAACAATGCCATCAGCAAAAATACCAGAGGTCGTGATACTGCTGCGGTTTAGGGTCAGGTCGGTGATGCTACCCGCACCGTGATGCTGAGCAATGCCAACAGTGATCCCCCCAGAGGTCGTGATGCTGCTGCGGTTTAGGGTCAGATGCGTGATACTGCCGTCGGAGCCGGACGTAGCGATACCGTTAGCACTGCCAAGATCAGCTGCACCCGAGCTCGTTATGGAGCTGCCGTTCAGTGTAATGCTGTTGCCATTGGAGGGCTGGAGGGCGCCGCTTACGGCGACAGAAATGCCGGTGTTAGCGCCTCCGAACCCGGTTATAGGATCGTTAGCCCCACCCGTCGTCGCGATGCTGCTGCCATTAAGGATGATGCTATTGCCTGTGCCAAGCGAGGAGATAGCGATAGCCTCGCCACCCGCGGTTGCGTGGACCGTCGCGACAGCGCTACGGTCGAGTGTAACGGCGCTGGAATTGACGACCTGTATCGAGGTGCCCAGCGTCTGGAGATTCGTTGGAGTGCTTCCATCCCCGACCTTGATAGCGACGTTTTGACTGGCGGGTGCGGCCAGGAGAGGCGTGGTGTTGTCGGTGCCCACGCAAGCGACGTTAGCCCCTGTCGGAATCGCGCCGAGTGGTCCGGGCGGTAAGATCACGCACCCTGCCGATGCCGGCGCGGAGATAAGCGCGTTTGCGGCAATTCCCCAGGCCAAAAGGGTTAGTTGCACTGTCGCTGGGAGTGGCTCCTGAGGCCAAAGTCCATGCTGCGTGCCAACAGGGTCGGCGCCCGACTTCAACCGTGGGTATCGAGCAATCCGCAGGGCCGGCTGGACTGATGGCGACCGCACATGCCAACGCGACATTTGCGCGTCCCTCCCCTTACCTCATACGCTCGATTCGATGTCGAGTAGCGAGGTGACACCATGCCCCGTGCGGCAAGCGTGGCAGAGCGAGGCTATTTATCGTTAGCTGCTTGGGGCATCTGTATGCTTCTAACCATAGACTTCAGCCGCCGACTTTCCAAGTTGTTTTCCCAGTTTCTTCAAGGGTGATGAGGAGCTAGCGTCAAGTCCCGCAAATGCCACGCGGGTACGCCCCCGTTCCTGCAATGGAGGACGTTGGCGACGGCAACTCGTGCCGGGATGATAGGGGTTGACGTGAGATACGTATCCAGTCGGTTCGGCCGCGAAGACCTCCCAAGGATCATCGGTAATTCCTGATCAGCCCGATCACCGCGCCCTGGATCGTCACGCGATCGGGCGGGTACGTCATAGGTGCCATGGCTGAATTGGCGGGATGGAGCGTGACCTTGCCGACCCGCTGCTCGATGCGCTTGAGCGTCGCTTCTCGACCGTCGATGAGAGCTACCACCACCTCGTCGTCATTCGCCCAATCCCGCCGCTCGACCACGACCCAGTCGCCGTCGAGGATGCCGTCGTCCATCATCGAGTCGCCCTTCACTCCCAGCACGTAGCACTCGCGCCCGCTGCGCGTCCACGCGGCGAGGCAGACCGGTTCCGGGTTCCCGATCGCCTCGATTGGCTTGCCGGCAGCGATGTAGCCGAGAAACGGAAGCTCGACCTCTTCGGGCGGCGCATCGTGATAGTTGGTGACGCGGATACCGCGCTGTTTCTGGTTCAGCGGTTCTACCAGCCCTTCGTCGATCAGCGCCTGGATCAGTTTGTGGAGCGAACCGCGCGACTTGAGGCCCATGGCCTTGCATAGCTCGTCGAGTGTTGGCGGGTGATCGAAGCGGCGGTTAAAGAGGAATCGGTAGACCTCTTCCTGGCGGCGCGTGAGGGACATGTTGGCTTATCCCGTGCGTGAGGTTGTGCTTGCAAGTGTCTGATGTAGCGTTATACTACCACAGAGAACAAATGGAGAACACCGACATGGAGGAAATTGTCGATCGTTGCTTGGAACAGCCGGTCGAGGCGGCGGAATCGCGGGCGTTCCAGCGTTCCGATGCTTCGGATGTCGCGTCGTTGATCGAGCGACTGAAGCAGAAATACCGCAGCCGCATCACGGGTGAACTGGTGGTGCCGGCTAGAGTTGCTAGCTTTGCCGAGTTCCCTTCCGATCTCGATTCGCGTATCGCCTCCGGCTTGCGAGCGCACGGCATCGACCGTTTCTACAGCCACCAGCGCGAGGCGTGGGAAGCGATCCGAGCGGGCCGGCACACGGTCATCGTCACGCCCACCGCTTCCGGCAAGACGCTCTGCTACAACCTGCCGGCCTTGCAGTCGGCGCTCGACTCGCAAGCGAAAGCGCTCTATCTCTTCCCGACGAAGGCGCTGTCCCAGGATCAGGTCGCAGAGATTCTCGAACTCAACGAAGCCGGCCGTCTCGGCGTGCGGGCCTGCACCTTCGATGGCGATACGCCGGGCGATGCGCGGATGGCGGTGCGCACCAAGGGCGACATCGTGGTCACAAATCCGGACATGCTCCACGTCGGCATCCTGCCCCACCACACCAAGTGGGCGCAGTTCTTTGAAAGCCTGCAGTACGTCGTTATCGACGAGATGCACACCTATCGTGGGGTATTCGGCTCGCATTTCGCGAATGTTATCCGCAGGCTCAAACGCGTGTGTGCGTTTTACGGTGTCAATCCGACCTTCGTGCTGTGCTCCGCGACGATCGCCAATCCAAAGGAACTCGCGGAGCAACTGATTGGCGCGCCGGTCACCGCGATCACTGAAAGCGGAGCACCACAAGGCCCGAAGCATCTTCTGCTGTGGAACCCGCCGGTAATGAATCCGGATCTCGGCCTGCGCGCATCGGCCCGTTCGCAGACGACGCGCGTCGCATGCCTAGCCATCAAGTCCGGTCTGAAGACTATCGTCTTCGCCAACACGCGGCTCATGGTCGAAGTCATCACCAAGTACATGAAGGACGTCTTCGATCGCGATCCGCGCCAGCCTGCGCGGGTGTTCGCATATCGCGGCGGTTATCTTCCAACGGAGCGCCGGGCGACGGAAAAGAAGTTGCGAACCGGCTCGGTGGACTGCATCGTCGCGACATCAGCGCTCGAGCTGGGTGTGGACATCGGGTCGCTCGATGTGTGCGTCCTGAACGGCTATCCAGGCACGATTGCCGGCACTTGGCAGCGGCTCGGCCGGGCAGGGCGCCGTAGCCGCACGGCGCTCGGCGTGCTCGTGGGCACGAGCGAGCCGCTCGACCAGTTCATCGTGCGCAATCCCGAATTCTTCCTCGGCGCCTCGCCCGAACATGCGCGCATCGCGCCGGACCAGCTCTTGATTCTGATGGATCACGTGCGCTGCGCCGCCTTCGAGCTTCCTTTTCGCGCAGGCGAAACCTTCGGCAACGAGGATCTCAGCGCGCTCCTTTCGTATCTGGAAGAGCAGGGCGTCGTGCATCGGGAAGTCGCGCAATGGCACTGGATGGCCGACAGCTATCCCGCCAACGCCGTCAGCCTGCGCTCGGTGGCGGAAGGCAACTTCGTCGTCGTCGACACCACCGCGGGTAAGCAGGAGGTGATCGCGGAGGTGGACTACGCGAGCGCGCCGATGACACTCTACGAAGGCGCGATCTACATGGTGCAGGCGAGCCCGTGGCAGGTCGAGCGACTCGACTGGACCGGACGCAAGGCGTTCGTCACGAAGACCCGGGCCGATTACTACACCGACGCCATCGACTACACAAAGCTCAAGATCCTCGACCGCTTCGAAAGAGCGCGCGTGCGTGCGGGGACGTGCGCCCACGGTGAAGTGCATCTCGTGCGCCGCATACCCGGCTACAAGAAGATTCGCTATTACACGCACGAGAACATCGGCTACGGCAACATCCACCTGCCGGACCAGGAACTGCACACCACCGCGGTCTGGTGGCAGGCGGACTCGGGCGCGCTGCTCACTGCGTTTCCCAATCGCTCGCAGGCGCTCGACGGATTCCTCGGCGCAGCCTATGCGATGCACCACGTCGCCGCGCTCCTCACCATGTCCGAACGGCAGGACCTCGGGCGCGCCGTGGGCGATGCGGATTCCACGTGGTCGGCGATCGTCGGTGCGGAGGGCCGTGGCGCCGCGCGCAGCTTCGACGGCCAGCCGGTGGACGTGGAGCACGGCGTGAGAGACTTCCAGCCGACCGTGTATCTGTACGACAACTACCCGGGCGGCGTCGGGCTCTCAGCGCCGCTCTTCGACTTGCGGCATCAGGTCGCCGAGCGGGCGCGTGATCTCGTCGCGGGCTGCGACTGCCGCCACGGCTGTCCGGCGTGCGTCGGGCCCATCCTCGCCTCCGACGAGGAACGCGGCTACTCGCCAAAGGGTGCGGCGCGCGCGGTGCTCGACATCCTCTGCAGCCCGACCGTGGCGGCCCCCGAGTGAATCTCCGGGATCGACTCGCACTGCTCTCGAAACAGGGTGGCGCTCGCGTGGGAGAGACCGCACCGTCGACAACGGAACGGTTGCAACGCCTCCTCGAATACTCGGCAGGGCGCAAGGCGGCGCGAAGGAATCTGGATGGCGATGTGGCGATGCTGCTCGGCGGTTGCGCGATCGCTCACGGCGTCGTCCTCGTAGAACAATTCTTCTTTCCCGACCACGTGCATGGCGCGGAGCCCCTCGCCGCGCTGTTCGAAGGCCCGCTTCACGTCTTCAACGGAGATGAGCCAGTCGAGCCGCAGGGACTGCTTTTCCTGGACACCGAAACCACCGGGCTCGCGGGTGGCACTGGCACGCTGCCCTTCGTGCTCGGCCTCGCGCGCCCCGAGCCCGAGGGACTGCGCGTGCGGCAATACTTCCTCACCGGTTTCCAAGGCGAGGCTGCGATGCTCGATCATGCACGGTCGTGGTTCGACGCGGCCAGTCATCTCGTCACGTTCAACGGCAAGTGCTTCGACGTGCCGCTGCTTGCGACGCGCTTCCGGCTCATGAAGCTTACGGAACCGTTTGCGGCGAAAGGTCACCTTGACCTGCTGCACCCGACTCGCACGGCGTTCGCGTCGCGCTGGCCCGACTGCCGATTGCAGACTGCTGAGCAGCGCCTGCTCGGCTTCGTCCGCGCGAACGACCTCGGCGGACACCTAGTGCCCGCCGTCTGGTCCGCCTTCCTCCGGTTCGGACACCTGGACGATGTGCCGCGCGTGATGGAGCACAATCGCTGGGATCTCGTGAGCCTCGCGGGTCTGTTGTCACGCCTCTCCGCGGTCTTTGCGGGAAGCTTTCACGCGGACGTCGATGCGCTTTCCGTTGCGCGGCATCGACTGCGGCGCGGCGATGAAGCGGGTGCGCTGCGCGAACTTGCGGACCATGCGTCGTCGCTCGGCGTCGAAGGCAGACTCGAGCTCGCTCGTCTGCACCGCCGCCGCCGCGAGTGGGATCAGGCGGTGCCGATGTGGGAGCTCCTGGCGGTGGAAGGTGTCGCCGAGGCGCTGGAACGCCTCGCGAAGTATCACGAGCATGTCCGCCGCGATTTTTCCGCTGCCCTCGCGATGACCGAGCAGTTGCTCACTCTGCGAAGCGACGACGCCACACATCTGCGCCGAAGACAGCGCATACTCGCGCGCAAGTCCGCCACGTCGGCAGTCGACACGATTCTGCCGTAGCACCGATCCCAGTGGCAGCGTGCGGCGCCGGCGTGGACACCCTGCCTGCGCATCCCTACACTGAGCCTGTTCCCTGCCTTGGCTGGACATCGCGCGCGTCGCGTAGCGGATGCCCAGAGCGCCCGTGACTCGCCAGTTCGAAAACTACGCACGCCCCGTCGCCTCGTTCCTGCTCGTGGTCGGGTGCTTCCTGGTCCTGAAGCCGTTCGTCACCGCCCTCCTCTTCGCGGCGGTGAGCGTGGTGTCCACGTGGCCTCTTTACGTGCGAATCCGCAAGGCGCTGAAGGGCCGCTCGACGCTGTCCGCCCTGCTGATGTCGGTCATCTTCGCAACGTTTCTTATCACCCCGGTGGTGCTCCTTGCGGCGAACATCGCCAAGAATGCGCCGGACTTCACCGAAGCGGTGCGCGGATGGCTCGAACAGGGTTCCGCCGGCCCGCCCGAATGGCTCGACGAAATTCCGCTTGCAGGCAAGCAGCTCGATGCGTACTGGCACCGGCTCTCCGCGAGCCGCGAAGAAATGGCAAACTTCCTGAAGCAGTTCCTGGATCCCGCGCAGACCCTGCTGCTCGCCGTTGCCAAGGGTCTGGGTGAAGGCCTGCTGCAGCTCGGTCTCGCGGTCTTCGTGGGGTTTTTCCTTTTCCGGGACGGGGACGCGTTGCGCGAGGCCGCGCGCGATGCGCTGGAGCGCGTAGCGGGACCAGTCGGGGCGGACGTGCTCGATACCATCAGCGGCACGATCGTCGGGGTGGTCTATGGAATTCTCGGGACCGCCATCATCCAGGGCGTGGTCGCCGCGATCGGCTTCATGATCGCGGACGTGCCGGCCCCGCTCCTCCTCGGCGCGGCAACGTTCCTGCTGTCGCTGGCGCCGGTCGGTCCACCCCTCATCTGGGGTGGCGCGACCCTCTGGCTGGTCTATCAGGACCAGATCGGCTGGGCGATCTTCATGGCGCTTTGGGGGTTTTTCGGCGTCAGCGGCATCGACAACGTCGTGAAGCCTCTGCTCATCAGCCGCGGTGCGAACCTGCCCTTTGTCCTGGTGCTGCTCGGCGTATTCGGCGGTGTGCTGGCCTTCGGCTTCGTCGGACTGTTTCTCGGACCGATCTTTCTTGCCGTGGGCTGGGGCGTGGGTCAGTGGTGGCTGGCCTCGTCGCGAGCAGGCGTTGTACCTCTTTACGTCGCGCCGTCGATCCGGGACCCGGGTTCGGACAAGGCCGGGGGCTCAGGGCAGAAGCAGCAGTGATCCGGTGGTCTTGCTTTCCGCTCGACCGCCCGGATACGGGTGCCAACCGGTTGCTGCTCGGGTTGAACCCTCGTGTACGCAATGATAGGGTTGAACTGGTTGGATCTCTTTTCCTAACAGAGGGGCTGAATGCTCGTACGCTATGTATCGATCTCAAGGAATAACCTGTAGTACACCAGCTCAGAAGGTAGTGTCGCAATGCTAAGCAGTTTGAGCGTCGAGAATTTCAAGTCTTGGCAGAAGACAGGGCATGCTCGTCTCGCTCCGATCACGGGATTGTTTGGGACGAATAGTTCGGGCAAGACGAGCCTTCTCCAATTATTGCTGCTTTTGAAGCAGACCGCGGACTCAACGGACCGCGGACAGGTACTAAACCTCGGGGATGTACGGAGTCTTGTCGACTTGGGTGATTTTGCGAGCGTGATCTACAACCACGACGCGCAGCTACCGTTGAAAATCGCACTGGAGTGGACACTGGCGAAGCCGCTGACAGTTAGTGATCTGACCCGAAGGAGCGCCGAATTCGTTGCTGGCCAATCGCTCGGCTTCTCCGCGGATATCGTTGCCCAGAAGCCCGCTGGAAATGGAGTCCTCCGGCTAGCGGTGCAACGGATGGAGTATCAGCTCGAAGGCGCTCAGTTTGGATTGCGATCTAAGGGCGGGACGAAGGGCAACTACGAGTTGTTTTCCGATGTCCAGGGATTCCAGTTCGTGCGGTCCCAGGGGCGACCGTGGGATCTCCCGGCGCCTGTGAAATGCTACGGCTTTCCGGATCAGGTACGAGCGTACTACCAAAATGCGGGATTTCTCTCGGACTTCGAGCTTGAGTTTGAGAAGCTGTTCGCCCGCGTCTACTATCTCGGACCATTGCGCGCCTATCCGCAGCGGGAGTATGCATGGGCGGGATCGCAACCGGCGGACATGGGGCGAAACGGTGATCTGTCGATCCATGCCATCCTCGCTTCAAGGGAGCGAGGTGAAGTGATTTCGTTGGGGAAGGGAAAGAAGCGCCAGACTTTGGAGGGATACGTAGCCCTTTGGCTAAAGCGCTTGGGGCTCATTCAGGATTTCCATGTCGAACCGCTCGCAGAGGGGGCAAAACTTTTTCCAAGTGAAGCTGCGGAAGCAACTTACCGGGCCCGATGTATTAATTACGGACGTGGGATTTGGAGTATCGCAGATTCTCCCGGTGTTAGTCCTATGCTTCTACGTCCCCGAAGGTTCAACAATTATCTTAGAGCAACCGGAGATTCATCTACATCCGTCGGTTCAAGCTGGTCTTGCGGATGTGCTAATCGATGCCTTTCAGAAACGCGGAGTGCAGATTATTGTTGAAAGTCACAGCGAGCACCTATTGCGTCGGCTGCAGCGTCGTGTCGCCGAGCAAACCATCGAGACGGAAAACGTTGCCCTCTATTTCTGCGAAAACGAGCACGGACGCTCCACACTAACTCCCCTAGAGCTTGATATGTTTGGGACCATAAACAACTGGCCGAAGGACTTCTTCGGTGACGAGTTCGGCGAGATGATGGCGATCACACAAGCTGCTATGGAAAGGCGCAAGAACCCAGAAACCACATGAGGCCTCCAGTGGTGGTTGACACCAACGTTGGTATAGTCGCGAACGGGGGGGCGGACCATGTAAGGCTAAGCTGCGTGAAGGCCTGCGTTGATGCGTTGCAAATGGTCGTATCCCAGGGGCGAATCCTCCTCGATGATGAAATGCACATCCTCATCGAATATCACAGACATCTGTGTCCCTCCGGAGCTCCCGGAGTCGGCGACATGTTCATGAAGTGGGTTTGGCAAAACCAAGGCAATGAATCCATGTGCCTCCGCGTGCCCATCACCGAGCACACCGTTCGAGGCTTTCTAGAGTTCCCAGACGATCCGGCGCTGACAGGATTTGACTCCTCAGATCGCAAGTTTGTTGCCGTGGCGGTCGCGAGCGAGATCCAGCCAGCACTTCTGAACGCGACTGACACTGATTGGTGGGAGTACCGAGTGGAGCTAGTGTCCTGAGTCCGAAATGCGTTGACAGAATCTGGCGACGCTCGCAAGGATGTGATCGGCAGTTTTGGTCCAGATGAACGGGGTTGGGTTTTCGTTGTAGGTATCGAGGTATTGGCGGATGGCGCGTTCCAGTTCAAGAGTGCTGCGATGCGTTCCGCGCTTGATCTGGCGTTCGCTTATGAGCGCGAACCAGCGTTCGACCAGGTTGAGCCAGGACGATGAGGTGGGCGTGAAATGCAGCCGAAATCGCCGATGACGGGCGAGCCAGGCTTTGACCGAGGGCGTCTTGTGGGTGCCGTAGTTGTCCAGTATCAGGTGCACCTCGAGCTCGGCCGGGACATTGGCTTCGACGGTACGCAGGAATCCGAGGAACTCCTTGGAACGGTGACGCCGATGCAACTGACCGATGACATGTCCGGTGGCCAGATCCAGCGCCGCAAACAATGTGGTCGTGCCGTGTCGCGTGTAGTCGTGCGTGCGCCGCTCCGGCAGACCCGGGGCCAGAGGCAGGATCGGCTGGGTTCGATCCAATGCCTGAATCTGGGTCTTCTCGTCCACGCACAGAACCAGCGCCTTGGTCGGCGGATTCAGATACAGGCCCACGATGTCGCGCACCTTGTCGATGAACAGCGGGTCGGTCGAGAGCTTGAAGGTCTCGGCACGGTGCGGTTGCAAGCCGAAGGCGCGCCAGACCCGACTCACCGTGCTCTGCGACACGCGCAGCTTCTTCGCCAACAGGCGCGTGCTCCAGTGCGTGGCCTCGCGCGGGCGCTCATTGAGCGTGGCGGCAATCAACTGCTCGATCCTCGCGTCATCGTGCTTGCGCGGCGCACCCGGGCGCGGCTCATCGAGCAAACCATCGAGCCGACGCTCCAAAAAGCGCTTGCGCCACTTGCCCACAGTCTGCTTGGTCACCCGCAGCCGCACCGCCACCGCGTTGTTGCTGGCGCCTTGCGCACACCCGAGGATGATGCGCGAACGCAACGCCAATGCTTGCGAGCTCTTATGCCGCCGCGTCCATTCGACCAGTCGATCGTTCTCTTGCACCGTCAATTCCAATGGCGCAAGCCGCGGTCCTCTTCTCATCGTTCGCTCCCTGAGTGCTCACACTATCGTGAGACTCAGACACGAACAAAACATTCACTGAATTAAAGACTCAGGACACTAGAACGCCACGGCGTGAATGTCCACTTCTTGTGCCCCGAATTGATGAATGGGAATCGCTGAAGGCAGACGGCGGCCGCGAAATGCGAGCCGGTTACTCAGTTGCGCAGGCCTGCCAAACTATCGAGGGATCAACAATAGTGATCCGGTTGTCCTGCGGCCTTCGAGGTCGCGGTGCGCCTGCGCCGCGTCGGCGAGCGGATAGGTGCGGCTCACCTCGATCGTGACCTTGCCCGACGCCACGATTTCGAACAGGTCGTTCGCGGTCGCGAGCAGGTCCGAACGCACGGCTGTGTAGGTCACCAGCGTCGGGCGCGTCAGGTAGAGCGAGCCCTTCTGCGCGAGAATCCCGGCCTCGAAGGGCGCCACGGGTCCCGACGAGTTACCGAAGCTCACCATCATGCCGAGCGGTCGCAGGCAGTCGAGCGAGCGCATGAAGGTATCCTTTCCCACCGAGTCGTACACCACGGGTACGCCCTTGCCGTTCGTGATCTCCTTCACGCGGGCGACGAAATCCTCGCGTGTGTAGACGACCGGGAATTCGCAGCCGTGCGCTTTCGCGAGCGCCGCCTTCTCGTCGCTGCTGACGGTTCCGATCACGCGTGCACCCAGTGCCTTCAACCACTGACACGCAATCAGGCCGACGCCGCCCGCGGCCGCGTGGAACAGCACCGTGTCGCCCGCCTGCACTCGATAGGTACGCCGGATCAGGTACTGCACCGTCATCCCTTTCAGCATCATCGCAGCAGCCTGCTGGTCGGTGATACCGTCCGGGAGCTTCACCAAGCGGGCCGCGGGGACCAGCCGCACTTCGGCGTAACCGCCGATGGCGCCCCCCGCGTAGGCCACACGATCGCCCACCGCGATGTCTGTCACGCCCGAGCCGATCGCCTCGACCACGCCGGCACCTTCGCTGCCGATACCGGTCGGCAGGGGCAGCGGATAGAGTCCGGTGCGATGGTAGACGTTCGATGAAGTTGACGCCGATCGCCCTCTGGCGAATGCGCGCTTCGCCCGCACCCGGCGCTCCGACTTCGACCTCTTCGAACTTCATGACCTCGGGACCGCCGGTCGCATGAATGCGGATTGCCTTTGCCATGGATGCCTCCTCTCAGTGTTGGCTATCGGGCGGGCGCAGCCACAGCACCTTCCGCGAAACGTGTGGGCACGTAACGCGATTCGGTGAGCGGCAGAACAGGTTTGCCCCTGAGGTGCCGCAGGCTCACGCGCGTGGTATCGACAATGATCGTCCAGAGAATCGCGACGAAGATCAGCGTGAGCACCGCGTCGATTCTCTGATTCAGGATGAGCTGCGGCGCCACCGCCGCTTTCGCTGCCGGAAGCGTTCCCGCCGCGAGCTTTTCCGCCATGTCGTTAGCGGCCGCCAGGAAGCCGACTCGCACGTCGGTGGAAAGCACCTTCTCCCACGCCGCAGTGGTCGTCACGATCGCCAGCCACGTGAGCGGTAGCCCCGTCACCCAAGCGTAGCGCACCTTGCCCATCTTGATGAGGATGCCGGTGGCGACGCAGAGCGCGATGCCTGCGAGCATCTGATTGGCGATGCCGAACATGGGCCACAGGATATTGACGCCACCCAGCGGGTCGATCACGCCGATGTAGAGGAAGTAGCCCCATCCTGCCACCACCAGTGCGCTCGAAAGCAAAACGGACGGATACCAGGAGGTCTGGCCGAGCGGCTTCCAGAGATATTGCAGGAGATCCTGAACCATGAAGCGCCCCACCCGCGTTCCCGCGTCGAGCGTGGTGAGGATGAACAGCGCCTCGAACATGATCGCGAAGTGGTACCAGATCGCGAGCAGCGAGCCACCAAAGGCATCCGCGAAGATGCTCGCCATGCCTACCGCCAGCGATGGTGCGCCGCCCGTCCGCGCGAAGAGAGTGGATTCGCCCATCTCTTTCGCGAGGGTCTGCATCTGTTCCACCGTCACCGGAAAGCCCCAGCCGGAAATGGTTTTCACAGCGTCCGCCGCCGCTGCGCCCACCACGCCTGCGGGGCTGTTGATCGCGAAGTAGACGCCAGGGTCGAGCACCGTCGCCGCGATTAGCGACATGATGCCGACGAAGGATTCGAGCGCCATGCTGCCGTAGCCGATCATAGGAATGTCCCGCTCGTTCATCAGCAGCTTCGGCGTCGTGCCGGATGCAACCAGGGCATGAAATCCGGAGATTGCCCCGCAAGCGATGGTGATGAAGACGAACGGAAACAGCTCGCCGCCGAAGATCGGGCCGGTGCCGTCGACGAACTGCGTCAGCGCGGGCATCTTCACCTCGGGACGCAGGATCACGATCGCGATCGCGAGCAGAAACACGGTACCGAGCTTCATGAACGTCGACAGATAATCGCGCGGCGCGAGCAGCAGCCACACCGGCAGCACTGCTGCGGCGAAGCCGTAGCCGATCACCCACCAGGCGAGCGGAAGTCCTTCCAGATCGAAGATGCGGCGCAGACCTTCGTGCTCCGCCACCCACCCACCGCCGACCACGGACAAAAGCAGCAGCGACACGCCGATGAGCGAGCCTTCCAGCACGCGCCCCGGTCGGATGCGACGCATGTAGAGCCCAATCAGGAGCGCGATGGGAATGGTCGCCGCAACCGTCGAAGTCGCCCAGGGACTGTGCTTTAGCGCATTCACCACCACAAGGCCGAGCACAGCGATCAGGATGATCATGATCATCGCTGCACCGATCAGGGCCGCCCACCCGCCGACCGGACCCAGCTCGTCGCGCGCCATCTGGCCGAGGCTGCGTCCCTGGCGGCGTGTTGACAGGAACATCATCACCATGTCCTGCACGCAACCGCCCAGCACCGAGCCCGCGAGAATCCACAGCGTGCCCGGCAGGTAGCCGAACTGCACGGCGAGCGTCGGGCCGATCAGAGGACCGGGACCGGCAATGGCTGCGAAATGATGCCCGAAGACGATCCAGCGATTCGTGGGAACGAAGTCGCGTCCGTCGTCGAGACGCTCGGCTGGCGTTGCCCGCGTGGTATCGATCGAAAGCACGCGCGCCGCGATCCACGACGCGTAGAAGCGATACGCGACGAGGTAGACACCGGCTGCGGCGGCGACGAACCAGCCGGCGTTGATCGTTTCACCGCGGTGGGTGGCGATCGCCGCGAGCGCCGTCGCACCAATCAGTGCGAGGCAAGCCCAGCCGATTCTGGAAAATAGTGTCATGCTGCAAACGGGAGCGAATGCGGTGGGTTTCCGCATGGCTAATTCTGCACCGTTCTCCCCGCCCGCGGGAGAGGTGCCGCGACCGCCGACTCAGTAGTCGGGATTGAAGCTCCGCACCACGACGCCCCCCGACTTCTCGTCGCGCTCCAGCTCGATCAGCTTTTTCGCCTCCAGCTCGTCCAGCAGCTTGCCGAACGAGTTGTAGCCATAGTACGACTCGTTGAAACCGGGCTTCCGGCGCCGCAGGGTCTGCTTGACCATCGAGCCCCAGATCTTCTCATCCGCCGCGCGTTCGGAAAACATCGCCTCGATCGTTTCCATCACGAGGTCGAGTACTTCCTGTTTTTTCTCATCCTCCGTCTTCACGATCTCGGCGGTAGTGTCCTCGGTCGCCGCTGCCTTCGGCGCGGGCTTCCTCCTCGCTGTGGTCGCCTTCTTCTTCGACTGCACGCGCACGAGGTCGTCGTAGTAGATGAACTCGTCGCAGTTGGCGATCAGCAGATCGGACGTGGAGTTCTTCACGCCAACGCCGATCACGATCTTCGCGTTCTCGCGCAGCTTCGAGACGAGGGGCGAAAAGTCCGAGTCACCGGTGATCAGAACGAACGTCGTCACATGCGACTTGGTGTAGCAGAGATCGAGCGCATCGACCACCATGCGAATATCAGCGGAGTTCTTGCCCGACACCCGCACGTGCGGAATGTCGATCAGCTCGAAGGCCGCTTCGTGCATGGGTGCCTTGAAGTCCTTGTAGCGGCCCCAGTCGCAGTACGCTTTCTTGACGATAATGCTGCCCTTGAGGAGCAGACGCTCGAGCACTTTCTTGATGTCGAATTTTTCGTATTTAGCGTCGCGTACGCCGAGGGCGACGTTCTCGAAATCGCAGAACACGGCCATGCTTTGGGTGTCGATAGTGGGGGTCATTGGATTCGATTTGTTGGTTCAAGCGTGAAGGCGAAGGTCACCAGAAAAAAAGAGAACAGGAAGACGAGTCGATTTCCTCTTGTCATGCATTTCCTGCTTATCTCTGGATACTCTGTGCCTGCTCTGGTGTAAATCAGGAAAAGTAAGCGACTGCGAAGATGATCACCATCGCGATCGCCAGCACGAGCTTCGCGAGGCTGCCCGCGATGAAACCCACCACGGTGCCCCAGCCCACCTTGCCCGATTGCGCGACGTCCCTCGTCGCCAGGTACTGCCCGAGAAATGCGCCGGCGAAGGGGCCGAGGATCAGCCCGGGCAGTCCGAAGAAGATGCCGATCACGGCGCCGAGCGCCGCCCCGGTGACCGCGCCGCGAGTCGCGCCCGCGCGCTTCGCGCCGAAGATCGACGCCGCGAAATCGACCAGCAGCGAGAGCGCGGTGAGCACGCCGAGCACGATCAGCGGTGTCGAACCCACTCTCGCGAAATCGTCGATCCATGCAGCGAGCAACAGGCCGGCGAATACGATGGGAGTGCCCGGCAGCATCGGAACAACCGTCCCGACCACGCCCACTATCACGAGGATGACGGCGAGGATCCAGAGCAGGACGGCGGTCAAGGTCGTGGTAGAAGCGGACGGAAAGGACGGAGCAGGAGAGGCGCACCGGGTGAGCCAGCGCGCATGGTAGCATGCCGGCGGCTTTCGCCCGTTACCCGCTGCAGACCCGTCGCCGTGCCCTTCGCCTATTTCGACCGACTGTCCCCGCGCCGCCAGCGCATCTATCTCGCGAGCGACGCGATCGTCACGATTATTCTGCCGGCAGGAAAACCCACTGCGCTGACGGTCGCGGCGATGCGCGGTGCATTGAGCACGGAAAACCGGCGCGACACCGAGCGTGCCTGCCAGGCACTGCTCGACGAGCTGTGCATGCGATTGAGCGTTCCGCTGTTGAAGGTGAAGGTCTATACGCGGCGGCCGCAGATCAGCGGCGGCGAATTGCACGGGTTGTACGAGCCGAGCAACGACGACACGCCATGCAAGATCTCGGTGTGGATGCGCACCGCGCAGCGCAAGCAGGTCGTGGCGTTCAAGACCTTCCTGCGCACGCTGATTCACGAGCTCTGTCATCACCTGGATTACGAGCTGTACCGTTTTCCCGAGACGTTCCACACGGACGGGTTCTACAAGCGGGAGTCGGATCTGGTGCAGAAGCTGTTGACAGGAGAAGCGCCGGAGCAGAGACAACTGGGGTTCTAATCCAACGGAACACGTCGCCATCCCGCGACTCACCGCCACGCGTCAAGAGACCGCTTCGAGACAAAAACGTGCGCGGGCGGCCCGTAACAAAAAACCGGCCGCGGAACGCGGCCGGTGTCAACTGGAGGATTCAAGTGGATCAGCGAGGCGCCGCCGGAACGCCGCTTCACTCAGCGCGACGCTTGAGCTTCCCCCGCGTCGCCCCGGCGTGCATCCCCGCCGATCGCGCCCTGTATTTCGCAATCGGTATGCCACAGCACGAGAGGCGCTGCCGGACCAGAATGGATTTCCCGATTCGCCTGACGCACCAACGAGCTGGAGCTGAAAACTCACGGACCTCGGCAATTTGCTCGTCGAGTCGCCTTCAAACAGGGCGACGACTTTCCCGTCGGGAGCGTCCAGCTTTCGGCGGTCCCCACACTCTCGTCGTCGAAATCAGTGAGCTGCCCGCGGTCGCTTCGAGCGATACCGTTCCAGCGTCGCCGCGAGGCGTTCCCGCACCGCCCTGCGTAGCGGCGCAGGCCCCAGCACTTCCACCTCCGGACCGTGTCGGAGGATGTCCATGACCAGCTCGCGATCGTCGCTGTAGGGAATTTCCAGCACGTAGGAACCGTCGGGCTCGAAGCGACCACGCTGCCGTGGATGCCACTCTTCGGTCGCGACCCAGCGGGCGCGCTCCGGTGTGAAACGCAGCCGCCCCCAGCACACGCTGCGCCCCGAGAAAATGCCATAGCCCGATCCGAGCACCTTGTTCAACGTGCTCTCAGGAATCTCGCGAGCCTTGCTGTCCAGGATTTCCCCGCTACGGATCGCGTCGACGGCAAAGCTCCTGAGATCGTCGCGCCAGTGACACCACGCGTCGAGATACCAGTTGTCGCGATAGTGCACCAGCCGCTGCGGCGACACTTCCCGCTGGGTCGTCTCGTCGCGCGCGCGCACGTAATATCCGATCTGAAGACGCTTGCGGCGGAGCAGTGCCGATCCGACCACCGCAAAGTTTCCGCGCGCGAACTTGCGCGCAGCCATGCCGAGAATGCGGACTCGCTTCTGGATCTCCTCCGCCGAGTGGTCACCGCTGCCCAGGAGGTTTCGCAGCCGTTCTCCGAGCGGAGCAATCTGTGGGGCGAGCACGCCCGGCTCGATGCGAGCAAGCAGATGCTGCATCGTGAGCAGCGCATGAATTTCCGAGGCGTTGAACCACAGTCCCGGCAGCTCGTACTGCGCACCGCCCTCCTCCGGCGGCGCGATCCGGTAGCCACCGAGTTCCCGATCCCATTCGATCGGCGCGTTCATGCGATTGCGCAGGTATTCGAGGTCGCGCTTCAGGGTCGCAGGAGACACCTCGAGAGCGGCCAGAAACGCCTTGAAGGGGACGACCTTGCGGTCGCGCAAGAGCTGCTGGATCTTGTAGAAGCGTTCGGTGCGGTCCATGGGCTGGCGCTCGACGCGGCGCGGAGGATGCCGCGTCGAGACGGAATCTGCAGCGCCTAGTGCAGCTTGACGTGCGGCTCGGTGCGGCGGGTGATCATCCGCGCCAAGGTATCGAGGGCGACCTTGGAGAAGCCGTGAAGCGCGTACTCGTGCATCTTGTAGAGAGAGAGATACATCATGCGTGCGAAGTGACCCTGGATCGTCAGGCTGCCACCGATCAGGCCACCCATGAGGTTCCCGACGGTCGAGTACTCACCGAGCGAAACGAGCGAGCCGAAGTCCCGGTAGCGCCAGGGTTGAGGCGGCTCGCCAGCCAGGCGCCGCTTGATCTGCTTGAAGATATGCGTCGCCTGTTGATGCGCGGCTTGCGCGCGTGGCGGAACGTTGCCTTCCTTCTCCGGCCACGGACAGGCAGCGCAATCGCCGAGAGCGAAGATGTTGTCGTCCCGCGTCGTCTGCAAGGTGTCGCGCACGACAAGCTGATTGATCCGGTTGGTCTCCAACCCGTCGATATCCTTCAGAAACTCCGGCGCCTTGACACCCGCAGCCCATACCACCAACTCCGCCGGGATCAACTCGCCGCTCTCCAACTGCACGCCGTCAGCGGTCACCGCCGCCACCCGCGAGGCGGTCCGCACGCGCACCCCGAGCCCCGTCAGCAGCCCCTCGGCGGCCTCCGACAACGCCGGCGGAAGGGCAGGCAGGATGCGGTCCGCAGCTTCGATGACGTTCAGCTTGATGTCCTCCTCGGGGTTGATGGTGTCGAGGCCGTAGGCCACGAGCTGCCGCGTGGTGTTGTGCAGCTCCGCCGCCAGCTCGACCCCGGTCGCGCCCGCGCCGATGATGGCGACCTGAAGCTGCTCCGGTGCGAGCGGCTCCTGCTGCGCATGCGCGCGGATGCAGGCGTTGACGAGGCGCACGTGAAATCGCTTCGCGTCCGGCGGCGTGTCGAGCTGGATCGCATGCTCCTTCACTCCCGGCGTGCCGAAGTCATTGCCGTTGCTGCCCACGGCGATGACGAGAGTGTCGTAGCGAAACTTCCGCTCGGGCGTGACGAGCTTGCCTTCCTCGTCGTGGGAAGGCGCCACGAGAATCTCGCGCCGAGCTCGGTCGAGTCCCACCATCTCGCCGACGCGATAACGAAAGTGATGCCAGTGGGACTGCGCGAGATAGTCGAGTTCGTGCACGCCGAGATCCATGCTGCCCGCAGCGATCTCGTGCAGAAGCGGCTTCCAAAGGTGTGCGCGCGCCTTGTCGATGAGCGTGACCTGCGCCTTCCGACGCTTGCCCAGCTTGTCGCCCAGCGCCGTAGCGAGCTCCAGTCCACCGGCCCCCCCGCCCACAATCACGATATGGTGGAGACCGGCCTCCTCGGGAACTTCGCGCAGCAAGTCCGAACCCGGCGCGGCCCCTAGAGATCCGGTCGGGATGGTGTCGCTGGATTCCGGCACGGCGGCTGTGTCACGTGATGTTGTGACCATGAGCACCCCGCTAGGAGACGAGCTTTTCGGGTTCGTCCGCCTCTTCCGCGGTCTCGTGCTCGAGTACCTGTTGCATTCGAGCGCTATCGACCTCCTTGCACCACTTTCCAACGACCACTGTGGCAACCCCGTTGCCGATCAGATTAGTGAGCGCGCGAGCCTCGGACATGAACCGGTCGATGCCAAGGATCAACGCCAGCCCCGCGACGGGCACGTGGCCCACGGCGGACAGGGTCGCTGCCAATACGATGAAGCCACTTCCGGTCACACCTGCCGCGCCTTTCGAGGTGATCAGCAGCACACCTATTAAAGTCAACTGGTGTGTGAGGTCCAGCGGCGTATTGGTGGCCTGTGCAATGAAGACTGCCGCCATGGTCAAGTAGATGGCGGTGCCGTCGAGGTTGAACGAGTAGCCCGTTGGAATCACCAGCCCGACGACCGACTTCTCAACCCCGAGGTTCTCGAGCTTGGCCATCATGCGCGGCAGCACCGACTCGGACGACGAGGTGCCGAGCACGATGAAGAGCTCCTCCTTGATGTATTTGATGAACTTCCAGACGGAGAAGCCGTGGAAGCGCGCGACGGCACCGAGAACGACGAAGATGAATATGAGGCACGTAATGTAGAAGCAAGCCATCAGCTTGCCGAGCGACAGCAGCGTTGCGACGCCGTATTTGCCGATGGTGAAGGCCATCGCACCGAAGGCGCCGAGCGGCGCGACCTTCATGATCATTCCCACGATGTTGAAGAGAATGTGGGAGATCTTGTCGATCAGATCGTATACCGGCTTGCCCTTTTCGCCAAAGTGGTGCAATGCGAAACCGAAGAAAATGGCGAAAAACAGCACCTGCAGGATATCGCCCGAGGCGAACGCTCCCACCGCGGTGTTTGGAATGATGTCGAGCAGGAAGTCGACCGTACCCTTCATCTGCCCCGGCTTCGTGTACTGGGCGACGGCCTTGGTGTCCAAGCTCGCGGGGTCGACGTTCATTCCCGCGCCAGGCTGCACGATGTTCACGATGACCAGTCCGACGATGAGCGCAACCGTGCTCATGATCTCGAAATACAAAAGCGCGTATCCGCCCGTCTTGCCGACCTTCTTCATGTCCTCCATGCCGGCGATGCCGAGCGTGACGGTGCAAAAGATGATCGGTGCGATGATCATCTTGATGAGCTTGATGAAGCCGTCCCCGAGCGGTTTCATCGCCGTCCCGGTCTCGGGGAAGAAGTGCCCGAGGAGGATGCCAATGATGATCGCGGCGACGACCTGGAAGTAGAGTGACTTATAGAACTTTTTCTGAGCCACCTGCGTTCTCCGGTGCGGTTCGCCACTGCGCTCACGCGCGAGCGGACTTCGGCTCTCGTTGCGAGACAACGAGGGGAAAGGTTCCAGCAATCCTTCGCTGCATGCAGTCGGGGGCGGGATTCCCGCCCCAATTCGCTACATGCCCATCACTTCTTCTTCACGGGCGGAAGGTCGGTGCAAACGCCCTCGAACAACTCCGCGGCCATGCCGATCGATTCGCAGAGGGTCGGGTGCGGGTGGATCGTCTTGCCGATGTCGGTCGGATCCGCGCCCATCTCCACCGCCAGGCAGACTTCACCGATGAGATCGCCCGCATGGGTCCCGACGATGCCACCACCGATACAACGGTGGGTGGCTTCATCGAAGAGGAGTTTGGTAAACCCCTCGTCGCGGCCGTTCGCAATTGCCCGGCCCGAGGCAGCCCACGGGAATGTCGCCTTGCCGTATTTGATGCCCTCGGCTTTGCACTGCTCCTCGGTCTTGCCCGCCCATGCAACCTCCGGATCGGTGTACGCGACCGAAGGAATCTGACGCGCATCGAAGAACGACGCCTCGCCGTGCGCCGCTTCTGCCGCGACGTGGGCCTCGTGCACCGCCTTGTGAGCGAGCATCGGCTGACCGATGATGTCGCCGATCGCGAAGATGTGAGGCACGTTCGTACGCAGTTGCTTGTCGGCGGGAACGAATCCGCGATCTGTCACCGCCACTCCTGCGTTCTCCGCGCCGATCTTGTTGCCATTCGGGCTGCGTCCAACCGCAACCAGAACGAGGTCGTACACCTGCGGCTCCTTCGGCGCCTTCTCCCCTTCGAACGTCACCTTGATGCCGGCCGGCGTCGCCTCGGCGCCCGTGGTTTTCGTCCTCAGCATGATGTTGGCGAAGCGGCCGGCGTTCTTCTTCTCCCATACCTTCACGAGGTCGCGATCGGCGCCTGTCATCAGCCCGTCGAGCATCTCCACGACGTCGATACTCGTGCCGAGCGTCGAGTAGACCGTCGCCATCTCGAGGCCGATGATGCCGCCGCCGATGACCAGCATCCGCTTCGGGATGGACTTGAGCTCAAGCGCGCCCGTAGAATCCACCACCCGCGGATCGACCGGCACGAATGGGAGCATCACCGCCTGGCTGCCCGCTGCGATGATCGCCTTCTGGAAGCGCACCACCTTCTTCTCGCCGGTCTTCTCCTGACCGGTGCCGCTGGTGAGTTCCACCTCGATGTTATTCGGATCGAGGAACCGCCCGATACCGCGCACGGTCTCGACCTTGCGGCCCTTCGCCATGCCCGCCAGGCCGCCGGTCAGCTTCTTGACGACGCCCTCCTTGAAGCCGCGCAGCTTGTTGATGTCGATCTGCGGCGCTCCATAGGTAATCCCGTGGTGGGCCATTGCAACCGCTTCGTCCATCACGGCCGCCGTGTGTAGGAGCGCCTTCGAGGGAATGCAGCCGACGTTGAGGCACACGCCGCCCAGCGTTGGATAGCGTTCGATGATCACCGTCTTCATGCCGAGATCCGCGGAACGGAAAGCGGCCGAGTAGCCGCCCGGACCGGCGCCGAGCACCACCATCTCGCACTCGATGTCGGCACCGCCCGCAAACTTCGCGGCTGTCGGCGCGGGAGTCGGGGGAGCAGCGGTGGCTGAGGGCGCGGCGGGCGCTGCCGGCGCCCCGGCAGCCACTCCTGTGCTCAAGGTGACGATCAAGGAGCCTTCGGACACTTTGTCCCCTAGCTTGACCTTCACCTCTTTCACCGTGCCTGCCATCGGCGATGGCACTTCCATCGTGGCCTTGTCCGATTCCAGCGTGATAAGTGCCTGCTCCTTGGCAACCTTGCTGCCGGCGTTCACGAACACTTCGATGACCGGCACATCCTTGAAGTCGCCGATGTCGGGTACGCGCACGTCCACGGCCTCATACACACCGCTCGCCGCACCGTAGTCGGCAACCGGCGTACCTTCCCCAGTCGGCGCCGCGCCCTCCTTCACCTTCTCCTTCGGTGGCGCCCCGGCAGCGGCATCGTCGCTCTCCAGGCTGAGGATCACGGTACCTTCCGAGATCTTGTCGCCCAGCTTGACCTTTACGTCCTTCACCACGCCGGCGTGGGTGGACGGCACTTCCATCGTGGCTTTGTCCGACTCGAGCGTGACGAGCGCCTGCTCCTTCGCGACCGTGTCGCCCGGCTTCACGAAGACCTCGATGACCGGCACATCCTTGAAGTCGCCGATGTCGGGTACCTTGATCTCTACGACGTTGGCCATGACAGATCCTCTCTAGAGCAAGATGCGCCGGAAGTCGGCGAGCAGGTTCGCGAAATGCGCGTTGAAGCGGGCCGCAGCCGCGCCGTCGATCACGCGGTGATCCCAGGAGAGGGACAGGGGTTGAGTGAGCCGCGGCACGAATTGCTTGCCGTCCCACACCGGTTTGTAGAAGCTCCGGCACGCTCCCATGATCGCCACCTCGGGCGCGTTGATGATCGGCGTGAAGTACACCCCGCCGATGCCGCCGAGGGACGAGATGGTGAAGCAGCCGCCCTGCATCTGATCGGGCTTCAGCTTGCCGTCGCGGGCGAGCTTCGCCAAATCCCCCATCTCCTTGCCGATCTCGATCACACCCTTCTTGTCGCAGTCGCGGATCACGGGGACGACGAGTCCGTTCGGCGTGTCGGCGGCAAAGCCGATGTGGTAGTACTGCTTCAGGACGATGTTGTCGCCGTCGAGCGAGGCGTTGAACTCGGGAAACTTTTTGAGCGTGGCAACGGCAGCCTTGATCATGAACGCGAGCATGCTCAAGCGCACGCCGGCCTTCTCGTTCTCCTTGTTCATCTGCAACCGGAATGCTTCCAGATCGGTGATGTCCGCGTCGTCATGGTTCGTGACGTGGGGAATCATCACCCAGTTGCGATGCAGGTTCGCGCCCGAGATCTTCTTGATGCGCGCAAGCGGCTTCGACTCGACCGGACCAAACTTCTTGAAATCGACGTTCGGCCAGGGCAGGAGATTGATGCCGCCCACGCCCCCACCAGCCGCTCCCGCCGGCGCTGCCGCGGCAGCCGCCGGCGCGCCCTTCGCGTACGCCTCCACGTCTTCCTTCAGGATGCGTCCCTTGTCACCGGTCCCCTTGACCTTGCCGAGATCGACGCGCAACTCGCGGGCGATCTTGCGCACGGATGGACCCGCGTAAGCGAGCGCAAACGCAGCTTCGTCGATGGCACCACCACCGGACGATGCTGCCGCAGGCGCCGCAGCCGCAGGTGCGGCAGCGGGTGCAGCCGCCGCCGGTGCCGGCGCGGATGCAGCGGGAGCAGGAGCTGCGGCACCGCTCGAAAGGGTCAGAATCACCGTGCCCTCGGAAACCTTGTCGCCCAGCTTGACCTTCAACTCCTGCACCACACCGCCCATGGGGGCGGGTACATCCATCGTCGCCTTGTCCGATTCCAGCGTGATGAGAGCCTGCTCCGCCGTCACCGTGTCGCCCGGCTTGACCATCACCTCGATGATCGGGATGTCCTTGAAATCGCCGATGTCGGGAACCTTGACTTCGGCGACGCCCCCGGGCGCGGAAGTCGGCGCAGGCGGCGCCGAAACCTTGGGCGCTGCCGGCGCGGCTGCAGGCTGCGCGGCGCCTTCAGCCTCAAGCGTGAGGATGAGAGTACCCTCGCTCACTTTGTCGCCCACGTTGACCTTCAGCTCCTTCACCACCCCGCCGGCCGGCGACGGCACCTCCATCGTCGCCTTGTCGGATTCAAGGGTGATCAGCGCATCCTCCGCTTTGACCTTGTCACCCGGCTTGACCATCACCTCGATGATGGGGATATCCTTGAAATCGCCGATGTCCGGCACCTTCACTTCGGTAGTCGCACCCATGATTCTCCCCAGATTGCTGCGCTTCGCGTCGCGACGGCTACGCCGCCGCGACGCCGGACCGTGTCAAACTTCTTGTCGCCAGGGGCGAGCCGCTACACCGTCGAAGGGTTCGGCTTGTCCGCGTTGATGCCGTACTTCGCGATCGCCTCCTCGGCCTTCTTCGCCGGCAGCACGCCATCGTCCGCGAGCGCCTTCAGCGCAGCGACGGTCACGTAGTGGCGATTCACCTCGAAGAACTCGCGCAACTTGACGCGGTAGTCGCTGCGGCCGAACCCGTCCGTGCCCAGCACGCGGAAGCGCTTCGGCAGGAATCCGCGCAGCTGATCCACGAACAATCGCATGTAGTCGGTCGACGCGATCACGGGACCGTCACGGCCTTCGAGGCACTTCTCGACGTGGCTCTTGCGCGCGGTCTGGGTGGGATGCAGCATGTTCCAGCGATCCGTGTCGATCAAATCACGCCGCAGCTCGTTGAAGCTCGTCGCGCTCCAGATGTCCGCGTTCACCCCCCAGTCGTTCTTGAGCAGATCCGCCGCCGCGATCACTTCCCTCAGGATCGTGCCGGAGCCCATGAGCTGGACGCGCGGCCCCTTCCCTTTGTCACCTTCGCGCAGGAGGTACATGCCCTTGAGGATGCCCTCCTCGGCGCCCTCCGGCATGCCCGGGTGCGGGTAGTTCTCGTTCATCGTGGTGATGTAGTAGTAGACGTCCTCCTGCTCCTGATACATCCGGCGCATCCCGTCGTGCACGATCACCACCACTTCGTACGCGAATGTCGGGTCGTAGGAAACGCAGTTCGGGATGGTCGACGCCAGGATGTGGCTGTGACCGTCTTCGTGCTGCAGACCTTCGCCGTTCAGGGTCGTGCGCCCGGCGGTGCCGCCGATGAGGAAGCCGCGCGCCCGCAGATCCCCGGCCGCCCACGCGAGATCGCCGACGCGCTGCAATCCGAACATCGAGTAATAGATGTAGAACGGGATCATCGGCACGTCGCTGTTGCTGTAGGAGGTCGCGGCGCAGATCCACGACGACATCGCTCCTGGCTCATTGATACCTTCCTGCAGTACCTGGCCCGACTTGTCTTCGCGGTAATACATGAGCTGGTCGGCGTCCTGCGGCTTGTACAACTGACCGACCTGGGAAAAGATGCCGAGCGCCCGGAACATGCCTTCCATGCCGAACGTGCGGGATTCATCCGGCACGATGGGCACCACGTGCTTGCCGATCGCTTTGTCCTTCACGAGCATGTTGAGCATCTGCACGAACGCCATCGTGGTGGAGATCTCGCGCGCCTCGGTGCTCTTCAGGAGCCGCTCGAAAGTCGAAAGCGGCGGAATCTCCAGCGCCTTGGACTTGCGCCGCCGCACTGGCAGGTAGCCGCCAAGGGCAGTACGCCGCTCTTTCAGGTACTTCATCTCCGGACTGTCGTCGGGGAACTTGATGAACGGCAGGTCCGCGATCTTGTCGTCGGACACCGGAATCTGAAAGCGGTCGCGGAATTTCTTCAGCGAATCCGCGGTCATCTTCTTCGCCTGGTGCGCGATCATCTGACCCTCGCCCGACTCGCCCATCCCGAAGCCCTTCACCGTCTTGGGCAGAATCAACGTCGGCTGACCCTTGTGCTTGACAGCCGCGGCGTAGGCAGCGTAGACCTTCGCAGCATCGTGGCCGCCGCGATTCAGTTTCCAGACTTGCTCATCGGTCAGGTCCGCAACCAGTGCCTTCAGCTCGGGCGTATTGAAGAAATGCTCGCGGACGTAAGCGCCATCCTTCGACTTGAAGTCCTGGTACTGGCCGTCCACGCACTCTTCCATGCGCCTTAACAGAATGCCGTCCTTGTCTTTCGCGAAGAGCTTGTCCCAGCCGCTGCCCCAGACGACCTTGATGACATTCCAGCCAGCCCCCCGGAATACCGCTTCCAGTTCCTGGATGATCTTGCCGTTTCCACGCACCGGACCGTCGAGGCGCTGGAGATTGCAGTTGATGACGAAGATGAGGTTGTCGAGATGCTCGCGCCCGGCCATGGAAATCGCACCGAGGGATTCGGGCTCATCGCACTCGCCGTCACCCAGGAATGCCCAAACCTTGCGTCCTTCGGTCTTCGCCAGCCCGCGCCCTTCGAGATACTTCAGGAAGCGCGCCTGGTAGATCGCCATCAGTGGGCCCAGGCCCATGGACACCGTGGGGAACTGCCAGAACTCGGGCATCAGCCAGGGATGGGGATAGGAGGAGATCCCCTTGCCGCCGGTCTCCTCCCGAAACTTGCGCAGTTGCGCCTCGGTAAGGCGCCCTTCCAGGAACGCGCGGCCATAGATGCCCGGCGCGGAGTGGCCCTGGAAGTAGATCATATCGCCGCCGTGGTCCTTCGTCGCAGCGTGCCAGAAATGGTTGAAGCCGGTCTCGTAGAGCACAGCTGCGGACTGAAAGCTCGCGATGTGACCGCCCAGCTCGGACGATTCCTTGTTCGCGTTCAGGATGATCGACACGGCGTTCCAACGGATGGCGGACCGGATGCGATGCTCGAGATCGAGATTGCCCGGCGATTTCTCCTCGCGTTCCGGCGATATCGTGTTCTTGTAAGCCGTGGTCATCGAGAACGGCAGATGCGCCCCGCCCTGCCGGGCTTCGTCCACGATGCGCTGCAGGATGAATTGCGCGCGCTCCGGCCCCCGGTGCTGCAGCACCGCCTTCAGCGAATCGACCCACTCCCGGGTTTCGGTCGGATCAACGTCTTGGCGAATATCCATGGATTTTCTCCTCCAGTTGGCGTTCGGTTTTGCGAAGGGTCCGGGAACGACCGGTCCAGCGTCGCGGTGATGGGGCTTACGTAGGTCTCGTCTTAAAGTCGATCGACGGAAAGGCGCAGGCGATCCGCAGCCGCACCGGCAGGCAACATCCGAATTGTGTCGAGAGGGTACGCCTGTCGCGCGGACAGCCGGGTCGATCGGGCGCGGGCGCGAGGGCGAGTGCAGAACTGAAGAAAGGGCCGCCGAGATTGCTGGACGGGACGCGTCGGCCGCCGCAGCGCGTGCGAACGGCACGTCCTGATCCCGCGCCGAAGCCCGTCGCAGCCGAACCGTAGACCCGTGACGGGCCATTCGAGAACGGCTTGCGATGTTGCGCCGCGTGCATTGCCTCACTCCTCCCCGTGCGTTGTTCTTCTCTTGCTTGCATGGCCCGCGCGTCCACCCGCTGCAAGGGCGCCGCACTCGCCTTCTGAAGCCTGCCACGTGGATGCAGGCTGAGCGACCCGCGTAAAATAGCCGGATGCGGTGCCATGCGCAAGCGCAATCTCGTAACACAGGGACCGCTTCCAAGAACTCTCGTCCGCGGGATCCTCAGCCCCCTCCATCAGGGCGGGAACGCAGATCGGAGCGCTTCGGTTTTCCGGACCGTTGCGGCCTTGCGGCAAAGACGATCGAGCTGATCCGCTTTCTTAAGGATTCGGCAACTACACCGGATGGTTACCGGATCAGCCTTCTGCGTCCGGTTGTCTGCCTAGCGCGGCGCACTCGAACGCTTCCAGCAACTGGCAGTTCTTTTCGATGGCGCTCAAGGTGGGATAGAGGGACGCGTCGTGGCCACGCGCTGCAGCCCCCGCCCCATCGCAGCACGCGTCGGGACGCGGTTCAATCTCGCAAACGGATGACGACGCACGCGCCGCCGAGCGAGCTGCGTTCGATGCGGACCGCGCCGCTGTACGCCGTGGCGATGTCGCGCACAATGGCCAATCCGATGCCGTGCCCCGGCACGCTCTCATCCGCGCGTGCCCCGCGCTCCAGTAGTCGATCGGCCAATGCGGGGTCGACGCCTGCGCCGTCGTCCTCCACGGTAAGCTCGACTCCCATCGGAGACCGTGTCCCGGCAAGACGCACGCGGCTGCGACTCCACTTGCAAGCGTTGTCCAGCAGGTTGCCGAGTACTTCCAGAAGATCGCCCTCTGCGCCGCGGAAAGAGAGCGAGGACGCGATGGCGAGATCGATCGCAACAGCCTTCTCCCGATGGAGCTTCAAGAGCGACGCCTTCAGCTTCTCCGCCAGCGGCCGCACGGCGACCGGCGCGCCGATACCCAGGGCACTCCGGGTGAGCGCGCGCTGAAGCTGATGCTGGACGATGCGGTCCATCTGTCCGACCTGCTCATCGAGCACTGCGGCGAGCTGTCCTTCCACACGGCCCTCGGCGACCGCACCGCGCATGACCGCGAGCGGCGTCTTAAGGCTATGTGCAAGATCATCCAGAGCGTTGCGCAGGCGCTTCTGCTGCGCACGCTCGTGAGTGAGGAGCGCGTTGACGCTGCCGGTCAAGCCGCGCAGCTCCGGCGGATAAGCACCGACGACGCGCTCCTGGTCACCCGCCTGAACGCGCTCGATTTCGCGTCTGACTTGCCGCAGCGGACGCAGTCCCCAATGCAGCGTCAGCGCGAGCACGGCGAGCAGCAGCACGACCATGCCGCCAAGCCACCCCGCAAGGCTTGCCCGATAGCGATTGATCTCCTGTGAGAACGCGCCCATGTCCTCGGCGATGCTGAACGTGAAGGTGCGAGGGGTCTCTCCCGTGGCCCAGCTCACACCCTGGCTTTCGACCAGGAAAGACACGTTGGAGGCGGCATCCCTGCGCTGCTCGAAGCGCCGCTCGCCCACCCCGAGGCGCTCGTGAAAAGCGGGCGCTGCGCCAACAGCGGACGGCGAACGCCAGACAGTGTTGCCCTCTTCGTCCGTGACCTCGCCGTAGAGCCCCGAGCCGGGCTGGCTGAATCGCGCCTCCGGCAGATTGTTGGGGACCACGAGCTTTCCATCCTCATCCAGATCGGCGGCACCGAGGAGCAGATAGATCTGGCCGAGCAGCCGCTGCTCCCGCGCCTCGCGTACGCTCTCGCCGAAAGCGCGGTCGAGTGCGAAGGCGGTGACGAGCACGAACACCGTCAGCACGATGGCCGCCGACCAGGCGACGCGCCCATGCAGCGACATCATCGGGAATCTTCCGGCAATGCGAAGCGGTAGCCGCGTCCGCGCAGCGTTTCGATGGGCGCGAGCGTGCCGTCTGGATCGAGCTTCCTGCGCAGCCTGCCCACCAGCACCTCGAGCACGTTGCTGTCGCGTTCCTCGTCGTGAGGATAGAGATGGTCCCCGAGTTCGTCCTTCGAGATCACCTTGGGCCGCTGCCGCACCAGATGTTCGAGCAGCCGGTATTCGTAGCTGGTGAGTTCGATCCCACGGTTGTGGATCGTCACGCGCTGCGCCCCGAGGTCGATGACGAGCGGCCCAAAGCGCAGCTCGTTTCCGCTCACACCTGCGGCACGGCGCATCAGCGCCTTCACCCGCGCCACGAGCTCTTCCATCTCGAACGGCTTCGCAAGGTAGTCGTCGGCGCCCGCCTCGAGACCCTCGACCTTGTCCTGCCAGCGGCCACGTGCCGTCAGCACCAAGATCGGGATCAGCCCACCGCGAGCCCGCACAGCCTTGATCAGATCGAGACCCGGCAGTCCAGGGAGGCCAAGGTCCACGACCAACGCATCAAGTGGGAATTCGGTGGCGAAGTACAGACCCTCTTTGCCGTCCCCGGTGGAGTCGACCTGAAAGCCTTCGCGCTTCAAACGGTCGGCGACCTGCCCCCGCAGCGCGGGTTCATCCTCGATGACGAGCACGCGCATGGTGAAACGCTAACGATGGCCCTTCGGCTCCTGCCGCGGGTCCACGTTGAGGTAACGCACCTCCCCCTGAGGCGTGAGTATCTTCACCCGGTAGTCGCCCTGCCCCTGTTGCTGGGGCGGAGACAGGACACGACCGCCGGTATCGCGCTGTGCGCGCTCGGCCGCTGCGTCGGCGCCGGAGCGCCCAGCCGGGTGGCCCGGACCCGGCGCCGGATCCTTCGCGTACGCGGGCAACGCCATGGAAAGCGTTGATGCAAAGGCGATGGTGAACAGGGCTCGCTTCATGGTGGGTCGACGGTTGATTCGACGGCACGGGAAGCGATGCTGGGCATCGCCCGGTTAACCGCCGCAGGTGGCGCGACTGTACCATGTTGGGGCAAGCGTGGGCTCCTGCAACGCTCCGTCTGGCGGCTACCAACCAGCGCGCCAGATGATGGTGAGGTCATTCCCGACCGGAGAAAAAAATGCCGGTGCGGGAACCGGCGCGTAAAGCGGTATTGGAACGTAGCGCGGCGCAGGCACGGCGTAGAACGGCGCAGGAACAATCACGGCGCGCGGCTGGAAGCCTCGTACCCACGGACGCCCCCCGTGACCCGGTCCATATCCCCAGCCGCGTCCATGCGGCGGCCCGTAGTAAGCGCGGTCGTGGGCGGAAGCAGTGGCCGGCATCAATGCAGCCGACAGAGAAATTGCAGCGCCGATGGCAACGATCAGGTGTTTCGCTTTCATGACAGATCTCCTTTCTCGAAATGACGCGTTCTGCACGCGATGCCATCCTAGAATGACGCGGCTGAACGCACGCTGAACAGGAAGCTCGCTCAAGCGATACATCGATGGCGAGCCGATGAGGAATGCGACTTTCGAGAAGCGCCGACCGATTCTTCGCTTTGAGATACGCTATCGGAGCCTTGCAGACCAAGCACTCTCGCGAAAACCATGACAGTTCACGACCCCAACTCCGTTCCTTCTCCTGCGACCATGGCCTCGAACGTGGTCGGTTTGGTTCCCGCAGCCGGCAAGGGGAAGCGCATTGCGCCCCTACCCTGCAGCAAAGAGCTGTACCCGATGGGTTTCGAGGCAGCGCAGAACAACGCAGAGCCACGCCCGAAAGTGGTCGGCCAGTACCTGCTGGAAAAGTTCCGCGCAGCTGGGGCGCAAGAAGCCTTCGTAGTACTTCGAGAGGGAAAGTGGGATATTCCCGCCTACTTCGGCGACGGCAGCATGCTCGACATGCATCTTGCCTACATCGTGATCGCCGGGTCGTGGGGGCCGCCGGACACACTCGACCGAGCGTACCCGTTCGTGCGCGACAAGACGGTCGTCTTCGGATTCCCGGACATCATGTTCGGGCCGCCGGACGTGTTTGCCGTGCTGCTCGACCGGCAGAAGGCTGGTGGGTTCGACATCACGCTGGCCCTCTACCCCGCCCACGACTGCCGGATGATGGACATGGTCGAGTTCGAGCCAAGCGGACGTGTCCAATCCTTGACGCTCAAACCCCAGCGCAGTGAACTACGGTACGCATGGCTCTGCGCCGTGTGGACTTGCGTGTTTACCGACTTCATGCATGAATTCCTCGAGTCGGCGCGACGGAACGGCAATCTCGGTGAACTGGCGACCAAGAAGATCGATGCCCAGGGCGACCTGCCGGTGGGAGCTGTCGTACGGGCCGCCGTTGAGAGGGGATTGCGTGTCGGCGCAGTGCCCTTTCCGAACGAGACCTACCTCGATCTCGGCACACCCGAGGATCTCGCGAGGGCGGTTCGTATCTACGGCCTTCCGTAAGGCGCCTCGCGGCGGAGAAAGGCGCCGTCAGCACCAGAACGGCGTGCCCGCCCGGCCGCCGCTCTGGCAGGGTTCGAGTCGGTCTGGTATGGTGGACGTCCCTGATTCTGCAGTGGATGTGCCGACCACCTATGACCACGCTTCATATCGATCCTCAATCCCGAAATACGGACCTGCGCAAGCTGCTGTACCAAGGTGACCTCGTCGTGCTGACCAGGCTTCCTTCCGTCCAGGCATTCAGCGAATTTGCGCGCGAGCAACTCCGCGAGCTCTTCGCCCCGGACGATCCGGAGCACATCCATGAACACCTTTCCCCCGAGGACCTCGCGCGGATTCTTGGTGGATGGAAGCCGCGCTTCGTCCACCACCCGCGCTCCAAGGAACTGGTGCGGAGAATCGTGGAGGAAGCCGGCTTCAGTCCCGACGACACGATGTTCGATGTCCCGAAGCCACGTACAGCCTACCCGAGCGACCACCTGACCACCGGCATCGCGTTCGCGTTTCCGTGGCACCGGGACACCTGGTATGCAGCGCCACCACAGCAGATCAACTGGTGGCTGCCGGTGTCGGAGGTGCGCGCCGACAACGCGATGAAATTCGATCCCGTGTCCTTCGCCCGAGCGGTCGACAACGACTCGGCCGGCTTCGACTACTACCAGGCCAATCGCGACCGCCTGACGACCGCGAAGCAGATCGGTACGGATGTTCGATCACGACCCGGCGCGCGGGCACATACCCCGGAGAACGAGCTGATCGTTCTGCCGCCGCCGGGAAGCATTCTTCTATTTTCTGGTGCACAACTCCACGCCTCGATCACGAACACATCGGGGGTGGCGCGCTACAGCGTGGACTTTCGCACGATCGACCGAAGCGATGTGGCGGCAGGCGTGGGCGCCCCCACAGTCGACGTTGCATGCACGGGGACGGCCTTGCGTGATTTCGTTGGGATCCGATCCGGCGAGAGGCTCGACGAAGCGTTTGTGCAGAAAGTCGAAGGCGGTGCACCACCGGACGACGTGATCCTCATTTTCGACGAAAAGCTCGCCGAGAAGGCGGCCGCGATCAGCGAAGCGCAGTAGCCGCGTCAGGATGCCTGCGGCTTGGCCGGCCTCGCCACCAGGCCGGTCGGTTTGATCTTGTCGGAGATGACGCGCCCCATGCGCGCGCGGTGGCCGGCATGGTAAGCCAGCTCCTCCCCTGATATCGAGACGCTTTTCTCGCGCCCGCCCCTGCCGGTTCCGACGACCGTGAGCTTGCGCTGGTCGGATACCGCCACCGCGACCAGCTTCTCGCCCGCTTCCAGCCCCATTACGATGACGCCGCGACCCTTGGCCAGCTCACGCATCTCGGCGATCCCGAAGAGCAGCAGGCGGCCCTGTTCGGAGACGGCTGCGACGTAGTTTCCGGCCGCGTCCGCGAAGGCGAACGGCGCCAACGGCTCTTCCCCCTCTTCCAGCGTCATGAACTCCTTGCCGCCCCGCTTCTTCGCGAGCAGATCGCCGAAGCGCGCGCGAAAGCCGTAGCCGCCCGATGAAGCGACGAGAAGGTTCGTTTCCGGTTTGGCGACCACCATGTGCCGGATTTGCGCACCACCTTGCAGGTCTACCAGCGACGACACCGGTGCGCCGTCGCCGCGACCCGGTGGCAGCTCCGCGGCTTCCAGCGTGTACGCACGTCCGGCCGAATCCAGAAACACCACCGGATCGACCGTGCGACACTCGACGATCTCCGCGAGCGCATCGCCTTCCTTGAACGAGAGCGTGTTGCGGTCGATCCCCCAACCCTGCCGCGCGCGCACCCAGCCCTTCCTGGAAAAGATAACGGTGACCGGTTCGTCGACGATTGGCGCGGCAGCAATGGCTTTTTCCGACGCCTTGATCACCGTGCGCCGCTTGTCTCCAAAGGTCTTCGCGTCTGCCTCGATCTCCGAGACCACGAGATTCTCGAGCGCCTTGCGCGATCCGAGAATCCGATCCAGTCCCTTCTGCTCCTTGCGCAGACCCTCGAGTTCCTTCTCCACCTTGATGTGCTCGAGCTTCGCCAGCTGACGCAGCCGGATCTCCAGAATGTCATCTGCCTGACGCTCGCTCAGATTGAACGCGGCGATCAGGTCCGCCTTGGGATCGTCCGCATTGCGGATGATGCGGATAACCTCGTCCACGTTCAGCAATACGATCAGTCGGCCTTCCAGCACATGGATGCGATCGAGCACCTGGTCGAGGCGATGCCGCGTGCGTCGCGTGACGGTCTTGAAACGGAACTCCAGCCATTGCGTCAGCACATCGCGCAGATTCTTCCCGGCGGGGCGGCCGTCGAGGCCCACCATCACCAGATTCATGGGCGCGTTCGACTCCATGCTCGTCTTCGCGAGCAGCAGGTTCACGAACTCGGTCTCGTCCTGCCGTGAGCTTTTCGGCTCGAACACAAGGCGGACCGGGTGCGAACGATCGGATTCGTCGCGCGCCCGGTCGAGCACTGAGAGCATGAGCTGCTTCTCTCGACCCTGTTCAGGGGTCAGCGATTTCTTGCCCGTCTTCGGCTGCGGATTGGTGAGCGCCTCGATCTCTTCCAGCACCTTGCGCGACGAGGTACCGGGGGGCAGTTCGTGCACGACGACCTGCCACTGTCCGCGCGCGAGGCGCTCGATGGTCCAGCGTGCGCGCACGCGAATCGCGCCGCGCCCAGTTGCGTAGGCCTGCTCGATCTCTTCGCGGGGCGAGATGATCTGCCCGCCTCCGGGAAAGTCCGGTGCGGGAACGTGTCGCATGATCCCGGTGAGATCGAGGTTCGGATCGTGTATGAGTGCGATCGCAGCGGCAGCGACCTCTGTCAGGTTGTGGCTCGGGATCTCGGTCGCCATGCCGACCGCGATGCCGGATGCGCCGTTCAGCAGGACGACCGGCAACCGCGCCGGCAGCACGGCCGGTTCCAGCAGGCTGCCGTCGTAGTTCGGCACGAAGTCCACAGTGCCCTGCTCCAGCTCCGCGAGCAGGACGTCCGCGAATTTCGTCAGCCGCGATTCCGTATAGCGCATCGCCGCCGGATCGTCGCCATCGCGGGAGCCGAAGTTCCCTTCGCCATCGATGAGCGGATAGCGCAGCGTCCACTCCTGCGCCTGGCGCACGAGCGCGTCGTACACCGAAGCGTCTCCGTGCGGGTGGAACTTGCCGAGGACATCGCCGACCACGCGCGCCGATTTCTTGCGCGGCGTATTCGCGCGCCCGCCCATCTCCCAGAGCGAGTAGAGGATGCGCGACTGCACGGGCTTCTGACCGTCACCCACGCGCGGCAGCGCGCGGTCCTTCACCGTGGCAATGGCGTACTGCAGGTACTGCGTCGAAGCGTAGCGGGCAAGCGGAAGCCGGTCGCCGGGATCGCCGGTCATGGGCGCAAAAAACGGCGGCAGCCCACCACCTTCACCGCCGTTAGCCGAAGCGGGCGGTGCCGGTTTCTTCTTGTCAGCAATCGCCGCGGCACCGGCCTTGTCGTCGAACAGATCGGGTTGATCACCCATGTTTCCGCTTCACTCCTTCACGCCCTGACCCATTCACGCTTCAGGAGATATCCGCCTCTACCAGATTGCCGTAAGTCTCCATCCACTCTCGCCGCTGCGACGCGTTCTCGCGCGCCATCATCATATTGAAGAGGGCAATGGACTCTTCGCGCTCTGCATCTGCGACGCCGACCGGCAGCATGCGCCGCGTGTCAGGATTCAGCGTGGTTTCCCAGAGCTGCTCGGGACTCATTTCCCCGAGCCCCTTGAAGCGGCTGACCGACAGGTGTTCCTCCTTCGCGCCTTCGTCGATGAGCTTGCCTTTCAGCGCTTCGAGTTCGGCTTCGTCGAGAGCGTAGAGCTTGCGTGCCGGCTTGCTCTTTCCCTGCGCCGGAACGTCGATGCGAAAGAGCGGCGGCTGCGCGACGTGCACGTGACCGTTCTCGATCAGCTTCGGAAAGTGCCGAAAGAACAGGGTGAGCAGCAGCACCTGGATGTGCGACCCATCGACGTCCGCATCGGCCAGGATGATGATGCGGCGGTAGCGCAAATCAGCAAGGTCGGGGTTGTCGGTCGCCTTGTGATGATCGACGCCGATGGCGAGTGCGATCGCCTCGATTTCCTTGTTCGAGTAGAGGGTGTCCGGGTCATCCTGCCACGTGTTCTTCGGCTTGCCCTTGAGCGGCAGCACAGCCTGGAATTCCTTGTCCCGCGCCTGCTTCGCGGAACCGCCTGCAGAATCGCCTTCGACGATGAAGAGCTCATTGCGATCGGGATCGTCGGACGCGCAGTCGGTGAGCTTTCCCGGCAGCACCGCAACACCGGACGACTTGCGCCGCTCCACCTTCTGGGCAGCGCGTGTGCGCGCGAGCGCCTGCCGCAGCACCAGCTCCGCGATCCGCTTGCCTTCCTCCACGTGCTGGTTCAGCCACAGCTCGAACGGATCGCGCACCATCTGCGCCACCAGCTTCACGCCGTCGCGGGAGATGAGCTCGTTCTTCACCTGCCCCTTGAACTGCGGATCGAGCATCTTCACCGCCAGCACGTACGATGCGCGCGACCACACGTCTTCGCCGACCACCTTAAGGCCGCGCTGCCCCATCGCGTGCAGCTCGATGAAATTCTTGATCGCCGCGTGCACCCCTTCGCGCAGGCCCGCGACGTGACTGCCGCCGTGGCGCGTTGGGATCATGTTCACGTAGGACTCGTTGACGAGTTCCCCCTCGGGTGTCCATGCGATCGCCCACATGGCACCCTCGCCTTCGGCGAAGCTGTCGGATTCCGATTGCGCCGAAACGTAGCGCTCGCCAATGAATGCGCTCGCCACCGGGTCGAGGTTCGCGATCGCTTCCTCGAAATAGCCCTTGATGCCTTCCGGAAAGTGCCACTCGGTCGTCTCGATGCGCCCACCCTTCTCGACACCAAGGGTGAAGCGCACGCCGGGAAGCAGCATCGCCTTTGCGCGCAACAACGCCGCGATCTCGGAAGTGACGAACTTCGGCGAATCGAAGTATTTCGCATCGGGCCAGAAGCGCACGCGCGTCCCCGTGTCACGCGGTCCCACGTCACCGAGCTTTTTCAGCTTCTCCGCGACCTGGCCATTGGGGGCGAATACCATCCGGTGCTTCGCGCCATCGCGCCGGATTTCCACTTCGAGCCGCGTCGAGAGCGCATTGCTCACGCAGACGCCGACACCGTGAAGGCCACCGGCGATGCGGTAGGCCGCGTCCTTGTCGGTCTTGCGGAACTTGCCGCCGGAATGCAGCGTGGTGAAGATCACCTGCACCGCCGGCAGATTTTTTTTCGGGTGAATGTCCACCGGGATGCCGCGGCCGTCGTCCTCCACCGTCGCGGACCCGTCTTCGTGCAAGGTAACCTTGACATGCTTCGCGAAGCCGGCGAGTCCTTCGTCGGCTGCGTTGTCGATCACCTCGACGAGGGCGTGGTTGGGATTGACCGGGTCGGTGTACATGCCCGGGCGGTGGAGGATGGGCGACAAATCCTCGAGGATCTCGATGTCCTTCGCGCTGTAGCTCTCTCGTGCCATAGCTTGCAGGTCGTTGGGAACCCGGCGTGCCGGGCGGGAGGCGGGTCGGGTCGCCGCCGGAAAAGCGCGATAGCTTGTCGGAGTCGGAAGCGGAGCGCAAGCGTGTTCCCGAATTGGCCGGCGCAGCAAGGGGTTGCGGCGATCGCGCACCAGTTGGCGGCTGCTCCCCAACGGTATTGCCAGGCGATGCCGACCGTTCTGAACTCATTGCCGGTTCGGGCGACCAATCCGGAGGTGTAAAGGAGCTGATCGAATTGTGCCTAGGGAGCCCCGCGTTTTCGCATACCTGCTTTGACTACGCACAGGGCATGAGTGGCCGTTGCTGATACTATCGGCGTCGGTGAGAATCTTATTCGACCTTGTAAGGCTCGTGATCAGGTCAGCGAAATCCGCCCTTGCGCTGGCGATCGCTTTATTCGACCTCCAGCGCTGTGCCTTCTATGCCTTGCTCGGTCTCGTCGCATTCGCCGCGCTGGCGGCACCAGGCGGGGCGGGCTTTGCCCCGCAGCCGGACGGAGTAAGCAGCATTGCCGTCGAGAATGCCGCGGTGGCAGCCCAGATCGCCGATGCCGCGAATGCCCTCGACCGCGCGCTCGCCGATCTTGCGCAAGTCCGCAAGAGCAATGGCGATCTCGAAGCGAACGTGCACCGGATCGAGCAGAGCGCGCAGGTACACGCCCTCGACGGGGAGTTCGCACGGACCGTGATCGAGGAGTTGCGCGTATTGCCGAAGCCCGGGCGATTCACGGGTGAGCGCGCCGAGCGCCAGCGCATGCTGGAGGCGACAAGCGATGCGGACCTGCGCGTCGAACGTCGGCTGCGCGACCTCGGCGACCTCGACGCTGCGGTCGCGATGCGGCTGGCGGGGGCGCAGCCGCCCCTGCCGGAAACGCAGCGGACGCAAGTCGAGACCGCGGTGCGCGAACTCCTTGCCGAGCAGGCCGCGCTGCTCGCGCGGCTGGGAAAGCTGCGACAGAAGCTCATGCAGACCCTGCGCGAGACCATCGACGCCGATCGGGCCCTCGAGCAGCGGCGCGACGCCGCGCGGGCAGAACTGAACCGCCTCCTGTTCTGGATACCCGTCCCGCCAGGGACGCGGACGGTCACCGAAGTCGCGCAGTCGCTTGCCTGGACGACCTCGCCCACCAACTGGCGTGCGGCCGGCGCGATCCTGCGGGACGAGGCGCTGCGCAGGCCCTTCTGGCCCGCGGTGGCTTTGCTGGTCGCTGCCGGCCTCTTCGCCGGGCGCAGGTGGTTGCAGCGCAGGCTCGTGTCTCTTGCGCCCAACGCCGTGACCCTCGAACGCTATCGCATCGGCCATGCGCTCGCGGCGCTTGCGATCACGCTCGCACTTGCGCTCCCCGGCCCGATCGTGATGTGGACTGCCGGGGCTCTGCTAGGCTCCGCGCCCGATAATCAGCCATTCGCACAAGCTCTCAGCGATGTCCTGACGCGACTCGCCCCCCTCCCGCTGGCACTGTCCGCCCTGGCGTGGCTCCTCGACCGGCGGGGCGTCGGGGTCAGCCACTTCGGCTGGGACGAGACTTCGTTGACGTTCGCCGGACGCGCGCTGCGCAGGTTCGCCGCGCTTTTCGTGCCGATGGTGTTCATCTCCGCCCTGAACTTATTGGAGCACGCGCCGTACGCCAACCGGGAGAGCCTGGGACGCCTCGCCATGAACGTCGCGATGATCGCGCTCGCCGTGTTCTTCGTGTACCTCTTCCGGCGCAAGAGCCCATTGATGCAACGACTCTTCTCGCGTGCGCCGCGCAGCTGGCCGGTCAAGCTGCATGCCCTATGGTTAGGGGCGCTGGTCGCGGTGCCGCTCGGGACCGCGGCGCTCGCCGTCGCCGGCTACTTCGTGGCGGCCGCCTATTTCTTCGCGCGGATGTTGTACTCGCTGTTCCTCGTGATCGGCGCGCTGGCGCTCTACGGTCTGATCGCGCTTTGGGTGCGTCTGCGGGGCTCCTCCCTCGGCTTGCGACAAGCAGACGCCGCGAGAGAAGAAGCCGGGAGCGAGATCGCGAAGGTGTCGCAGCCACGGCTCGACATCGCAGCGATTGGCGAGCAGACGCGATCGCTTCTCGATGTTTTCACCACGCTGGTGCTGCTCGGAGGCATGTGGGCGGTGTGGAAAGACGCCGTGCCGATGCTGTCGGTGATCGGCGACTACGCACTGTGGACCTACACCGAAACCATCGACGGAAAGCCGGTCACGCATGCGTTGACGGTGACTGGCCTCTTCCTGGCGATCCTCGTCGGGGTGGTCACCGCCGTCGCCGTGCGCAACGTCGGCGCGCTCCTCGACATCGTGCTGCTGCAGCGGATCGAAATGCAGGCCGACGCGACCTACGCGATCAAGGTCGTGGCGCGGTACGCTCTCACAGCCGCCGGCGTCATGGTCGCCTCCAACATCCTGGGCATCGGGTGGAGCGACGTGCAGTGGCTGGTCGCGGCCCTCAGCGTGGGTCTGGGCTTCGGCCTGCAGGAGATCTTCGCAAACTTCGTGTCGGGCCTCATCATCCTCGCCGAGCGCCCGATCCGCATCGGTGACGTGGTCACGGTAGGGGACGTCTCGGGGACGGTCTCGCTCATCCGCGCGCGCGCCACCACGGTGATCGACTTCGACAACAAGGAGGTCCTCATCCCGAACAAGTCGTTCATCACCGATCGGGTGATCAATTGGACACTCTCGGACCAGACGACCCGGCTGCTGCTCAAGATCGGCGTGCCCACCGGGACAGACATGGCGCTGGCGCAAGGGGTGATACTCGATGCGGTTCAGCGCAACTCCGACGTGCTGCGGGAGCCGGCGCCATCGGTCTTCTTCGCGGGCTTCGGCACCAGCTCCCTCGACTTCGAAATCCGCGCGTTCGTCGACTCGTTCGAAAAGCGACTGCGCGTGCAGCACGAGATCAACCTCGCGGTGGACGGCGCGCTGCGGGACAAGGGCATCAAGACTCCTTAGAAGCTGGCATCAACGCCGAGCGGGGGCCACGTTGCAAGTCGAGGCAGAATACGGAACGCCGTTCGTGCGGTGGCATATCGACGTGTAGAATGCCGGCGTCAACGTAGCCTCTCCTACCGTGGAAACGATCGCCTGCCCCGACTGCGACTTGCTGCAGAACATCCCCCCTCTCAATCCTGGCGGGAAGGCGCGCTGTCCCCGGTGTGGTTACACCCTTGCGACGCGGCCCACCCATTCGCTCGAGTTGCCCCTCGCCCTCACGGTCACTGCCGCGATCGTGCTCATCGTCGCCAACACGGCGCCGCTGATGGGCATGTCGGCGGTCGGGCGCCACGCGAGCACGACAATCATCGGCGGCGCTTACGAGATGTGGTCGCAGGGTCAGCGAATCACCGGAGTGATTGTCGCGTTTTGTGCAGTGATCGCCCCCGCGTTCTACATCCTGTTCATGCTGACGGTCCTGCTCGCGGCAAGGCGCTTCCCGGCGCCGCCCTGGGTTGGGGAGATGCTGCGCTGGGCGCAACATCTGCAGGTGTGGTCGATGCTCGAGGTGATGATGCTCGGCATCCTCGTGGCTCTGATCAAGATCGCCGAGCTGGCCACGGTGACCGCCGGAATCGGAATGTATTCGGTCGGTGCACTCATGATGCTGTTTCCAGCAATCATGGTGACGTTCGATCCCCGCGAAATCTGGCACCGGGTCGAGTGGGCCGACGGCGAAATGCCCTCGCTGGTGGCTGCCGGGGTTGCCACCACAGAACCGGCGCAATGATGGACACAACGCTTACTGCCGCACAGGCGGGACTCGTGTCGTGCGAGACCTGCGGTCTCCTGTCGCGGCCCGCCAGTGCGGCTGAGCCAGGCTTCTGCCGCCGCTGCGGCGAGGGGCTCGAATTCCGTCGCCACCAGTCCATCCAGATGACATGGGCGCTCGTCATCGCCGCGGCGATCTGCTACATCCCCGCCAACGCCCTGCCGGTGCTGGTCACCAACACGTTTGGGTCCTCCGAGCCCGACACGATCATGGGCGGGGTGGTGTTCCTCTATACTTCTGGATCGTGGCCGCTTGCGCTCATCGTGCTGATCGCGAGCGTGATGATCCCGCTCGGCAAGCTGGTAGCGCTGGCCTATCTCCTGATCGTGGTCCAGCGCCGCTCGATTGGCAGCAACCGGCAGCGCACGCGGCTCTATCGCATGGTGGAGTTCATCGGCCGGTGGTCGATGCTCGACGTGTTCGTCGACGCGTTCACCGTGGCCCTCGTGCAACTCCAGCCGCTGATGTCGGTGGAGCCCGGCGCCGGGGTGGTGTTTTTCGCGGCGGTGGTGGTGCTGACGATGATCGCGGCCGAGTCCTTTGACCCCCGCCTGATTTGGGATTCAGGTAACCCGCAGCAACACCGACATGGCTAACAGCACCGCCCCCGATAACCTTCCGCAGGCCACGGTCGTGCCGAAGAGGCAGACGCGGATCTCGGTCGTCTGGATTATCCCGATCCTTGCTGCTGTGGTCGGCATCGGAATCGCGATTCAGCAGATCCTGAGCGAGGGCCCGACCATCACCATCGTCTTCGCGGCTGCCCAGGGCATCGAGGCTGGCAAGACCTTCATCAAGTACAAGGACGTGAACATCGGCCAGGTGACAGCGGTGGAGCTTTCCGACGACTTCGCGAAAGTGCAGGTGACGGCGAAGATCGCCAAGAGCGCGGCCGGATTGATCGTCGAAGACGCGAAGTTCTGGGTCGTCGAGCCGCGTATCACCCTGAGCGGAGTCTCCGGCCTGAACACCCTGCTCTCGGGCAACTACATCGGGTTCGAGGCCGGTACGTCGAACAAGAAACAGCACAAGTTCATCGGACTCAACGTGCCGCCGAGCATCCCCGACCAGCCGGGCCGGCGGTTCGTGCTGAAGGCCCACGACCTCGGGTCGCTGGGAGTCGGCTCGCCGATCTATTACCGCCGCCTTCAGGTCGGCCAGGTCGCCGCGTACGATCTCACAGCCGACGGCATGGCGGTAGACATCACGGTATTCATCAACGCGCCCTACGACAAGTTCGTCAATCCCGAGACACGATTCTGGAATGCAAGCGGTATCAACGTCTCGGTCGGCGCGGGTGGGGTGGAAGTGCGCACCGAGGGGCTGGTAGCGGTGCTTGCAGGCGGCCTCGCGTTCGACACACCCGCCTTTCTCCCCGCCGCCGAGCCCGCCGCCGCGAACACCCAATTTACCCTGTATCGCGACCGGGAGATCGCGATGAAGCAGCCGGAGACCATCTCGAGGCGCTACGCGCTCAATTTCAACGAATCCGTGCGCGGCCTGTCGGTGGGGGCGCCGGTAATGTTGTTCGGCCTCCCGGCGGGCGAAGTCACCAACGTCGGCCTTTCCCTGGACCCGGAGACGCTGGCGATTCACCCGCGCGTGCTCGTGACGTTCTTCCCTGAGCGCCTGGTTGGCCGCTTGTCCTCGACGAAGCAGAAGGCGGCGGGCAAGGCCCTCGTTGAGCAGAGTGGTGAGGCACGCATCCAGTTCCTGCGCCGCATGGTGGAGGAGCGGGGGCTGCGCGCACAGCTAAGCAGCGGCAACCTGCTCACCGGGCAGATGTACGTGGCGTTCGACTTCTTCCCGAAGGCCCCGAAGGTGAAGCTCGACTGGACCGCTGATCCGCTGGAAATACCGACGATCCAGGGTGGAGTCGCGGATATCCAGGCGAAGTTAACGAGCATCCTCACAAAAATCGACAACATGCAGATCGAGGCGATCGGCGCGGACACCCGGAAAATGCTCGAGACACTCAACCAGACGCTGAAAGATGCGAGCAAAACACTAAATCGCCTGGATGCGGAGGTCACACCCGAACTCAAGAAGGTGCTCGAGGAAGTTCGGCGTGCGACGGCCACCGCCGATCAGGTGCTCAACAGCACGAACGCGACTATCGTCGGGAAAGATGCCCCCGGCCAGCAGCAGCTGCGCGACGCCCTGCAGGAGGTGGCCCGCGCGGCGCGATCGCTGCGCGTGCTGGCCGACTATCTGGAGCGCCATCCCGACGCCCTGATCCGCGGCAAGACCGAGGAGAAACCCTGATGCGCCACATCGCCGCTCTGATGATCTCCTGCGCCGGCCTGCTTCTCGCGATCGGGTGCACGTCCGCTCCGCCGGCGCGCTTCTACACCCTTGCTGGCGCGGCCGCGCCCACCGCATCACCGTCCAACGTTTCAGTGGTGGTCGGGCCCGTGTCGGTGCCGGCGGATGTGGATCGGCCGCAGATCGTGGTCAGCGCGGGCCCGAATCAGGTGCGACTCGACGAGTTCAACCGCTGGGCCTCGCCCCTGCAGAACAACATATCCCGCGTTGTCGCCGAGAATCTGGTCGCGATGCTCGGCACCCCCCGCGTGACGCTTTACCCGCAGACACTGAGCGCGGACGCGGACTATCGGGCGGCGATCGAGGTGCAAGCCTTCGCCTCGGCACCCGGAGAGTTTGCGTTGGTGGACGCCGTCTGGACGGTTCGCCGGATGAAGGATGGAGAGACAAAGACTGGACGTACAACCGCGCGCGAGCCGGTGCAGGAGAAAGGTTACGATGCCCTCGCAGCCGCCCACAGCCGCGCCCTCGCCCGTCTGAGCCAGGATATCGCAACGACCGTGCTGGAGCTGAATCGCTCGTCGCCATAGTGTCTGGCGCACGAAGCACAGCCAGGGGGGATCGGCAAAACTGCCGTTACTGAGCTACTCCGCGACGGTGTTCCTGCCTTTTTCCTTGGCACGGTACAGCGCTTCGTCTGCTGCGTGCAGGAGGTCCTGCAGCTTGGCAGCGGGGGGGCTGCTCGAAACCCCGCAGGAAACGGTGGCGGCGATCGGCTCCGGCAGCCTACTCTTGGGCGTTTCCGCCTCGATCGCGGTGCGTAACCGTTCCGCGACCGCAACTGCATTGGAGCGGGGCGTGTCCGGCAAGAGCAGACAAAATTCGTCGCCGGCAAAGCGCGCGAGCAGGTCGCCGGGGCGGAGATGGCGAGCGAGCATGTCGGCAACGTTGCAAATCAGGAGGTCCCCCGCAAGGTGCCCGGCTTGGTCGTTGTATGCCTTCAATCCGTCGAGATCGATCAAAACTAGGCTGACCGGAACGTCGTCGCGCTCGCACCGCTCTAGCTGCCGCGCAAACGCCTCGTTCATCCATCTCCGGTTGTGCAGGCCCGTGAGGCCGTCCGTGCTCGCCGCGTGCTCGAGCTCGCGCTGCCGGTCAAAACCGGACACAATCACCGCGTTATCGTGGCGCATCCGCCTGGACAACAGATACAGCAGATTCCGCGCTACGGCATGCGAAGTGTTCACGAGGGACCACAGGACAGGCTCCGGAATCGCGAACAACCGCGTATCCTCCAGCGCCAGGACAGTAGCCGAAATTGGCTCGCCATCGATCGCCGACATCTCGCCGACGCACTCGCCCAACTCGATGACGATGTGGGGCGGGGAATCGGCGCCGGCCAGATGGACGCTCACGCGCCCCCGCACGACGACGAAGATCTCGTGACTCGGAGCGCCACCCCGGGTCAGCAACACCTCGCGGTCCCGCAAGTCCCGTACAGTGCAATCCTGCAATAGATGATCAACCAACTCGACGTCCACGCCCCGGAAGAGCCTTGCCTCGGTAAGTACCTTCCAGTCGTTTTTCGACAGCCTTGTGGTCTTGGTCAGCATAGGGCCCTTAAGGTCTTGAGAAGCACAAACAACCGCGCGCATCGGCGGGCTTGAAACTGCGGCAAAAATGACAGAATTGCCAGGTCCGAGTGACGGTCGGCGGAAAGTCGGAGCTATTCTTTGTGCTCAGAGGTGTTATGGGTGCCACGTCCTCTTGAGTCGCGCCTCGGAAGTCTTGGATAATGCATCCAACATGCCTGATGGCGGGGGGCGCGTCCTGGCCACCTTCCTACACGTTGCCCAGAATATCGCGCATCAGAGAAACGCTGAACTCAGCAGGAGACCCCGCCATGCCTGGATTGCTCTCCCTGGCCGTTCGATCGTCGTGGGTCCTGGTCGCGCTGCTTTTCAACACTTATTCGCAGGCAGCGGAAGTCGAGATCGTCACCGGAGAACATTGGGTCAAGTCGACGCAGGAGCTGAAGAAGGCCTACCTCATCGGGGTGGCCAATGTCCTCCAGATCGAGCGCGCATACCATGGGAGGCGCAATAACCCCCCGAGCGACAGCCAGAGCCTCATTCCCCGAATGGCGAAAGGATTGAGTGGTGCCACGCTCGATGGGGTGTCACAGGGGCTCGATGCTTGGTATGCGAAAAATCCACAGCAGCTGAAGCGGCCGGTGATTGAAGTCATCTGGTTCGAGATGGTCGTGCCCGGATTGCGGCCATCCAAGTAGCGGAGAATATGCGATGAAACGAGTCGGGCTAACTCTTGTCATGGTGGCGGCTTTCGGCACTGCGGGCGGTTGCGGGAACATGACGCCCCGGCAGCAGGACACCGCGCTCGGCGCCGGTGCCGGCGCGGCTGCCGGTGCCGGTATTGCCGCGATCGCCGGGGGCAGCGGATGGACTGGAGCGGCCATTGGCGCGGTCGCCGGCGGAGTCATCGGGAACATCGTCGGGAAGGACAAACAGCAGTCTCAGTAGCGTGCCGCGGGCAGGCGCCTTCTTAAGTCCCGTGCCTGCCTAGGGGGGAGCCTGGGGACCGCAGCGAACGACTTCCGGACGGTGACGTAGGGGTTTCCCGCCAGACGTTGTCCCTTTTCGCGATTTTCCTTCGAGGCGCCCCCTTTTCGTCCCTGCCAGTGGCGCATTTCACGAAGCTGGCACACTTCTGGCACTCCGCCCGCCATCCGGGGACTTGCCAACGCGTGAGCTCCTTCAGCCATTGAAGCGCGGCTCAACCCCAACGCGCACTTGCGGGAACGACAAAACAGACCTCCGCCATGAAACAGGGTGGCTTGGAAGTATTGACGACAGACCTTCGGCTGGGCATGTTCGTCGAAGATCTCGACCGTCCTTGGCTGGACACCCCGTTCCTGATCCAAGGCTTCCTGCTCGACGATCAGCGCGACCTCGAGATATTGCGTCAGCTGTGCAACCGCGTTTACGTTGATCCGCTGCGGTCCACCGTGGCCTTTGGCCAGCCCCTGCCAAACCCGCTCTCCGCCGTTGCATCCCTCAAGTCAACTTCCTCGTTCGAACGCCCGTCGGCTGACCAACTCCCTCCGGCTCGGCCAACGGCCGTCGTAGAAATAGGAGGACAGCAGAAAGATGGTGGGGGCAATGCCATAAAGAAACCGGCCACGGGGGTTGCCCCTCAAGCTGCGGCGCAGTCGGCCAACAACCTTAGCGGGCCGGATGACGGTACTTCCGGATTCAATCCCCTGTCCAGAGTGAAGGAGTTCTTTGGAAGTCTGGCCACCTCGTGGAAGGAATCGACCCTGCCCGACACGCCTTTGCCGGATGGCGCGACGGCCCGAAGAATCGATCCGTCGCTGGCACCTCCCGGAGTCAAGCTGGTGGTTTACGCCGACGACGCTCCGATCCGGGACGAGTTGCCGCGCGCGGAAAAGTCGTTCGTCCGTGCCCACGAGGTATTGGATCGTCTCGCGCAAGACATGCGCACTGGAGCCCATGTCGACGTGGAAGACGTCGATGCAGTGGTTGACGATATGGTCGAGAGCATGATCATGACCCCGGACGCATTGATGTGGATTGCGCGCCTCAGGCAAAAGCACAGCGACGTGTATTCACATGGAGTCCAGGTCGCCGTCTATTTGCTGGCGCTCGGACGGCACCTCGGATTCCCGAAGGTGCAACTTGGCTACCTGGGGACTACGGGTCTGCTGCTCGATTTGGGCAAGACCGCCCTGCCACGCACTCTGTTGAACAAGCCGGGCAAGCTCACGCCAGAGGAGTTTGAGCTCGTCAAGCAGCATGTAACCTACGGCCTGGAAGTCGTCTCCTCAGGTCCCAAGGCCCTGCATCCGGAAATACTGGAGGGTATCGCGCAGCATCATGAGAGGCTCAACGGGCTCGGTTATCCGAAGGGACTGAAGGGAGAACAGATTGGCATCTTCGGTCGCATGGCGGGGATCGCGGACTGCTTTGCCGCCATGACGTTCCCCCGCCCTTACGCCGACGCCCTGTCCGTCAGCGATGCCATGATGCGTCTCTACAAGTGGGGAGGCGATCTCTTCGCCCAGCCCCTGGTCGAGAAGCTAATCCAGGCGATCGGCGTGTTCCCCGTTGGTTCCTTGGTAGAGCTCTCAACCGGCGAAGTCGCCATCGTGATCCGCCACAATCGCGTCCGCCGTCTGCAGCCATCGGTCCTGGTGATCGCATCCCCCGATAAGCAACCACTCCAGCGCTTTGTGACACTAGACCTTCTCAACGACGCGACCCGGCGGCAGCAGATTCAGGTGCGACGCGGGCTTCCCGCGGGCGCGTACGGACTGGATACCAGCACGTGCTACCTGAGCGCCGCGTAGAGCAGCGTTCAACTTTATTTCGCCGTCGCGAATGACGCACGCCTTTCCGGCAATGACTCCGACCCCCACGTCCACCCGTGCAAAGGAGCTCAGCCCGCGATCTCTCCTCGATTTCGCAAACGCCGCGATGGCTAGGGCGCGTGCCTCCGCCAGCGCCGTTGCATTTCTGGTCGTGAATCTACGACGATCGGACCGGTTGGACGCCTTGATGGGCGCGCCGGATTCGGAACGACTGTTCACGCGGGTTCTGGACACCCTTGACGCATTGGTGCTTCCCCAGGATCGGTTCGCGGCGGCTAGCCACGAGGAGATATGGTTTGCGCTCCCCGAACTCGCCAATACGAGTCTCGCCGTCCTCGCTGCGATCCGTATCGTACGAAAGCTGGAAAGCCCGGAACTCGCCAATGATCCGGACCTTCAGATTCGCCCGTGCATCGGCATCGCCCACTTCCCTAACCATGCGAACGACGTTGCGCGTCTGGTGCGAGTCGCGGACGCCGCCTGCAAGTTGGCCGCCCTGAAAGAGGAAAGCTATTGCGTTTTTCAGCCCTCGGACCGAATCTCGATCGTGCAGGACCCCGAACTCGAGGGCGTCGTACGCGAAGCAGTCAGGACCAACGCTCTGGAAGTCCACTACCAGCCGCAGATAGATCTGAGAACCGGACGTTGTCGCTCTGCCGAGGCGTTGGTGCGCTGGCCGGCCTCCGACAGCCGCGTCGTACCCGCGGCGATCATCGCAGAAGTCGCGGAAAACACGGAGATCAACCATCCGTTCACGCTTTTCATCCTCAACACGGTTCTGAGGCATATGGTCGGTTTCCGCCGCTCCGGCGTCGACGCCCGCATGAGCGTGAATATTTCTCCGACGTTGCTCAACGACGACGAGCTTCCCGAAATTCTTGCGCAGAGCTTCGACGCCTGGTCGGTTCCGCCCGATCAGCTCACCGTAGAAGTGACCGAGGGTACCATCGTGAGGGATGTCAGGCGCTCGGCACAGGTTCTCGATCGTGTCCGACAACTGGGCGTAAGGCTCGCCATGGACGACTTCGGGACCGGCTATTCGTCACTCGCCCAATTCAAGCGGCTGCCATTCGACGAAATCAAGATCGACAAACTCTTCGTGCAGAACATGCTCCAGAGCAAGGGCGACACGCAAATCGTACGATCGATGGTTGATCTCGCCCACAACTTCGGACTCGTGACAGTGGCCGAAGGTGTCGAAGACCTTGCCACCCTCGACCGACTGCGTGAGCTGGCCTGTGACTTTGCCCAAGGGTACGCAATCAGCAAGGCCCTTCCGGAGCCGGCCTTCGGCAAGTGGTGGCTTGACCTCCATTCCATAGCGGGATAAGTCGAAGCAAGACACGTGTCGTATGGCTCGCAGAGCCTCCGACGGCAAGTCTTCATGATCCGTCCTATCCATTGCGTATATCATTTCACCATTGGGATCTCGAAGGGATGAGACTCTTGAGGAACCAATTCGCGCTATCAGGGTTGCAATTTGACCGCTGCCAGGAGTTCAGGAGGTTCCCGAAAATCCAGTCGGCAGAGTCTTGTTATCTGGAACCTGAAAATGGGTCGAGCATTCCTCGGATTCGTCCAAAGCTCAACTCAGAAGAGTCCAATACCCCCGTCCCGGCAAAGCGTCGGCACATCCGCTACCTTGCAATCCGTCCCCTTTTAGTTGTGGGAATGTGTCTTGCTAAAACAGATGCTTATGAAGGCAGGTCAGTTCTATCTCCGATTCATACCCTCGCGTTTAATTCCAAGAGCCGAAACCGCTCGCAAGGAGAGGAGCACAGGGATTTTTGCGACCAAGCCGGCCCTGTACCTCCTCGTGCTTGTGTGCAGCATCCTGGGCACATTCGCCTACAAGGTGCGCACCCAGAGCATCTTCGCCTGTCCCGCCGATGGATACGCGTCGGATCATTACCTGGCTTATTGCCACGCGGATGGTTATGGCGACTACGACCGCGGTGCCTTCTGGTTCGACCTCGAACCAGAGGCGCAGCGGGGCGCCGCCAACGCTCAGGTGCTGTTCCTTGGAAGCAGCAGGATGGAGTTCGCATTCTCGACAGCCGCCACTGACAACTGGTTTTCTTCGCATGCGCTACGCTATTACCTGTTGGGTTTCGCCGACTTCGAGAACGCTGTATTTGCCAGCCCTCTGCTCGCCAAATTGAGGCCACAGGCGAAGGTCTATGTAATCAACATCGACCGGTTCTTTAGTGACGAGACCAGGCCACCTACAAGAGAGGTCCTGCAGGACGCAGACGCGGGAACGCGGTACCGACACAAACAGTACTGGCAGTCTCTTCATGAATCGATTTGCTCTAGGGTGCACGCCTTATGCGGAGACCGGGTGGCGTTTTTCCGGTTCCGCGAGAACGGCGCTTGGCAACTGAAAGGATGGTCCACAACCTTCGGAGCAAGATCTGCCGTTTCCGACGGAGCCGCCAGTGACTCCGAGAAATGGCCGCATTACGCGGCGCTGGGGGAGAAGTTCCTGTCCCAACTTCCGGTGGACCGTCGCTGCGTCATCTTGACGATCGCACCCTACGTAGGGACAAGGTTCGCGGAAGCGAAAGCAATCGCCGGCGCTCTCGGTGTTGATCTGGTAGCGCCGCAGTTGAACGGCCTCGAAACCTTCGACACGAGTCACCTCGATCGGCCGAGCGCTGAGCGATGGGCGAGTGCGTTCTTTCAGGCGGCGGGTCCTCGAATTCTCCAGTGTGCGGAAGATTCTCGCACAACCCCGCGCTAGTTCACTGCATCGTGGCGCCGAAGAAATCTGACTGGGAGCTGTTTCGTTGCTGAACTGGTTGCTGCCCTGCCCAACCGATTTTCGAGAAAGGCTGCGAGCGGCGCTCGCCATGTCTAATCCGAGCGAACGCATCAAGGCACTCGCTCGTCTCGCGCAATATCGACTGAGCTTTCTTGAAACCATCCAACTCGACAAGGCAATTCAAGAGACAGCCGCGTTTCCCGGGGAGTACTCGCGCATCCGCCTGGCGATTGTTACGTCTTGCACAATCGACCATCTCTTGCCAGCTATTCGTGTGGCCGGTGTGCGCCGCGGACTCCTGTTCGAGATCCACGCCGGGCGCTACGGTCAGTACCGTCAAGAGCTACTTGATACCGCATCGCCGCTGCACGCCTTCCACCCTGAATTCGTGGTGCTGTCACTCGACTGTCGCGAAGAAATCGCCAGTGTGCCGCTAGGAGCCACCACGGACGAGGTACATGGAGCGATCTCTCGATCCGTAGCCGAGTTGCGCCAGCTTTGGCACAGTGCGCGCAACAATCTCAACGCCACCGTGATTCAGCAGTCGTTTCTGGATGTTTCCGAATCGCTCTTCGGGAGTTACGACCGCTTCGTGCCAGGAAACCCAAAGCAGCTCGTCGCCACCCTCAACAATCTTGTGGCGGAAGCCACGGCACAGAACCGGGTCCTGTTGCTGGACATAGGCAAGGCAAGCGCTCGAGATGGCATTGACGCATGGTTCGATGTCGGGCGTTGGCTTCAAGGGAAGATCGAGATCGCGCCACAGGCCGCCCCAATTTATGGCGAACTCGTTTCCCGACTAATTGCCGCTCAGCGCGGTCAATCCAGAAAATGCCTCGTCCTCGACCTGGACAACACACTGTGGGGCGGCGTCATTGGCGACGATGGCATCGAAGGTATCGTGCTGGGCGAGGGCAGCGCCCAAGGCGAAGCCCACTCAGCCCTTCAGCGATACGCAAAGTCGCTGAAGGAGCGTGGGATCATCCTCGCGGTTTGTTCGAAGAACGACATCGCAACCGCGGAAGCAGCGTTTCAGGATCACCCGGAAATGGTACTTCGTCGATCGGACATCGCGGCCTTCGTCGCAAACTGGAACGACAAGGCGGAAAATCTGAAAGCCATCGCAGGACAGCTCAACATCGGACTCGACAGTCTTGTGTTCGTGGATGACAACCCAGCGGAGCGGGCGCGGATACGAGAGAGTCTGCCGATGGTTGCCGTGCCGGAATTGCCATCCGACGTTGCGCATTACGTGCGTTGCATCGCAGATGCAGGATATTTCGAGGCAGTAAGCTTCACGCGTGAAGATCAAGACCGCGCAGCACAATATATCGCAAACGCCGAACGCACGGCGCTGCGCGATGGCTCGCAGAGTGTCGACGATTTCCTGCGTGGACTCGACATGACTGTTTCGTTCGGCCCGATTGCCGATGTCGATCTGGCTCGGGCGACACAGCTCATCAACAAGACCAACCAGTTCAACACCACGACGAAGCGATACGGTTCGGAGGAACTGTCCTCGTTTGTGAGAACCCCCAAGAACCTCACTCTTCAGTTTCGCCTGAGCGACCGATTCGGTGACAATGGTTTGGTGAGCGTCATGCTTCTTCGCCCCGCCCCCAGCGAGAACGGCGTTCTCGAGATTGACAGCTGGGTCATGAGTTGTCGAGTGTTCGCTCGTCAACTGGAAATCGAAGCCATGAATATCGCGATTGAGGCCGTTCGTCGCCGGGGCGTACATACCTTGTACGCCGACTACGTTCCGACTCAGAAGAATGGCGTGATCAGCAAACTGTTCGAAGACCTCGGGTTCTCGCGCCTGCCAGAGCACGCAGAGGCCAACGGCGCAAGCAGATGGTCCCTTAACGTCGCCGCGTATATCAACCGCCGCACGTTCATTACTTGGAGAGAACAATAGCGTGAACGATCAGGAACTTTTGGTGGTTTTTACCCGCATCCTCCGCGACTTGCTGGACGACGAGTCGCTTTCCCTGAACATGGACACAACGCGTGATGACGTTCCGGGTTGGGATTCCTTCAAATACGTGACCTTCATCGTCGCTGCGGAAATGGAGCTTGGCATAAAATTCAGAATCGCCGACGTTGAATCCTTCAAGACCGTCGGGGATATGGTGACCGAGGCACATGCGCTTAAGAAGTAGAAGTCTATAAACAGGACACGCGACGTATGCTCTTCAACTCCTATGAGTTCATCTGCGTATTTCTTCCGGCGACACTCGCGGGTTTCTTCCTGCTTGGCGGGAGATCCCGCTACTGGGCGCTCAACTGGTTGATCATCGCCTCTTTTTTCTTCTACGCCTGGTGGAGGCCGATCAATGTACTGATCATCGCGCCTTCTGTAATAGTCAACTTCGTCCTTGCGCGATTGCTCTTGCGCCTCGGCGCGCAGAAGGGTCGGGAGGGCACAGCGCGCGCAGTGCTGATCCTAGGGATCGCATTCAATATAGCCTTTCTCGGCTATTTCAAGTACATCAACTTCTTCGCCAACGTCATTAACGATGTGGCAGGGACAAACTGGTTCCTGACAGAGGTCATCCTGCCGCTCGGGATCTCCTTCATCACGTTCCAGAAGATCGCGTTCTTGATTGACGTGCACGGAGGACGGATCGAGTCCTTCAGTTTGCGCGATTACTGTTTGTTCGTGCTGTTCTTTCCACCCCTTATTGCGGGTCCAATCGTGCATTTTCGCGAGATTATGCCGCAATTCCGTGAGCTGTCCTGTCGCTTCAGCAGCGACAACCTCTCGGTCGGCCTGACATTGTTCCTATGCGGACTCTTCAAGAAAGTAGTTCTCGCCGACAGTATCGCTGCTTACGTGAGTCCGATTTATGAGATCGCGGCCGGCGGCAACGAAGTCTCGCTTTTTCCGGCGTGGGTAGCCGCTGTCGGCTTTACTCTACAGATCTATTTCGATTTCTCGGGGTACAGTGACATGGCCATGGGGTTGAGTCGGTGCTTTGGCGTAAAGCTCCCCCCCAATTTCGACTCGCCCTTGAAAGCCTCGAGCATCATCGACTTCTGGTTGCGTTGGCACATGACGCTGACGCGGTTCCTGACCGCCTACCTTTACAATCCTCTCGTGCTGTCGCTTACGCGACGGCGTTTGACCCAAGGCCGCGCGGCGCTTGGAGGACGCAACCCGGCTGTTGGTACGTTCCTTCACTTGCTCGCAGCACCCACCATTCTTACGATGTTTGTGTCCGGGTTATGGCACGGGGCGGGTTACCTCTTCATCCTCTGGGGATTGCTGCACGGATGTTACCTGGCAATCAATCACGCCTGGCGCCTTTACGCCGTGCCGCGGTGGCCCAGCAAGGAGAGCTACGCGCAGTTCATGCAACCTGTGGGATTTCTCCTCACCTTCTTCGCGGTGGTGAGCTCGATGGTTCTGTTCCGCTCGCCGACCGTGGGAGCCGCAAAGGAAGTCCTGAATGGTATGACGGGGCTTCACGGAATCAGCCTGCCGGAACATATCCTCGAGAAGGCCGGACCCCTGACGAGTTCATTGCAGCATATTGTTTCCGTTGCCGTCCCTGGAACGGGGGCCGAGCTTATCGCTCCAGCCGCACCCTGGATAATCCTGTTGCTTGCCATAGCACTGCTGCTCCCCAATTCACTCGAGCTAATGGCCCGCTATGAACCCGCTCTGGGGATGAAACAACGGCCTGCCGAACAACACAGACTGGCGCGCATATTTGCCTGGCGCCCGACGCTGGCGTGGTCCATTGCCGCGTCGGCAGTCGCGGCAACAGCACTCCTGAAGCTGGGAGGCAGAAGCGAGTTCCTGTACTGGCAGTTCTAGGACGCGCGGGGACGGCTCCGACACCTTTCAGCGCATTGGGTTTGACCGTCCCCCCGGCAGGACGCGCCGTCCGACGTGATTCGACCTGTCAGGGCTGATCGCTTCTACCAAATGACTAGCAAATGAATACATCAGCGCTCCTCCAAGTTTTGGATATCGGGGAAAAGATCTTCACGGAAGAAGATCAGCGACGATTCGCGACAACTTCCGGCGACTGCAACCCGATGCACGTCGATCCGATCGCTGCAAGAAGGTTGCTTACCGGCAGTCAGGTAGTCCACGGCATCCATATATTGCTCACGGCACTCGAGCGCTGGCAGCACGCGAACGAAGCGACGCCGATTGCAATTAGCTGCAGTTTTGGCAACCCAGTCAACATTGCAGAGAACGTGCAGTTCACGCAACGGCGCAAGGGCGACCGTGATTTCGTGATAGATGCCACGGTGAACGCACTGCTCTGCTCCCGGGTCGTGATCACAGCAGCGTCGAAGGAGGATCGAAACCATCTACCCGAAACGGTGCACGATGATAACTCCCGTCGCAATTCGGTTGCGATCGGTTCGCTGACCGCCCCTCTCGATGAACCACCGGAATATCACAACGACAAAGAGTATGTGGTTGGACTGAACGATTTCGATCTCTCGGGTCAGTTTCCGCAGGTAACCCATCACCTCGGAGAAAAGCGCGTCGCCGCCATTCTTGCCCTCTCCTATTTTGTCGGGATGGTCTGCCCCGGACTGCACTCCATCTTTTCTCGTGCGGAGATCAATCTTGACGAAGAGTCAGAACGAGGCGACTCCCTCACATTCCGTGTAGACAAGTACGATGAGCGCTTTCGTCTGTTCGATATCTCGTTCAAAGGATGCATCAGTGGAAGCATTAGCGCATTTCTGCGTCCGCCGCCCCAAACGCAACCCTCGTTGGGAGAGTTGGCGAAGGAGGTTGATCCGGAAGAGTTCGCGGGAACTCGGTCTCTGATCCTCGGTGGATCGAGGGGTCTGGGTGAGCTTACCGCAAAGCTCGTTGCGGTTGGGGGAGGCGATGTGGTCATAACGTATGCGTCGGGCGCGGACGATGCGCGTCGTGTCAGCGACGAGATCAATACGAGCGGCCGCAGCCGTTGCGAAGCAATGAAGCTGGACTTGCTCACCGACCCGTTCGAGTCGATGGATCTCGCACCAGATTCCCTTGATGCGGTTTACTTTTTTGCTACCCCGAGAATTCAGCGGAAGAAGTCGACACTCTTTTCCCCACGGATATTTCAAGAGTTCGTTGACTTCTACGTCGACAAGTTCTACGAGATGTGCGTTTACCTGGAGAGCAGGGTCGGGGCGAAGACCCTGAAGATTTACTTCCCGTCTTCGGTATTCGTCTCGGAGAGACCAAACGGAATGACAGAGTACGCAATGGCAAAGTCAGCCGCCGAAGTGATGGTGCAAGACGTTAACAAGCATTTCAAGAAGATCTCCGTCGTCACAACCAGACTTCCGAGACTGAACACCGACCAGACCTCATCCCTGGTAAAACTGCCGACCGAATCGAACGTGGATATGCTGCTTCCGATCATTCGATCCATGCTCAGGTGACGAGCAGAGACGGGCAACCTTGTGCGGTGGCTCATGTTGAGAGCAAATGATGTGTCCGGTTCAGTAGCACGTAATCTGTCCGGTTTTGAGGTGAGAGAGGGAAGCACCTCGGAGCCGGGCACGATGGCTACAGGAGACCCGGACGATGAGATTCGAAGAGGCGTATGCAGGATGGCGGCGGGGCGGTTACGGCAGGAGGAAGCGGCGCGGCTGCTTGGGGTGTGTGAGCACGGCTTTCGGCGCTACATCGATCGGTACGAAGAAGCGGGTTGGAAGGGCTGATTGACCGGCGCATGGTGCAGGTATCGGGGCGGTGCGCGCCGGTCGATGAGGTGCTGGAGGTGGTGGAGCTGTATCGGGGTCGCTACGCGGGGCTGGAACATGCGCCACTTTCACAGCTGGTACCTGCGTGCTCACGGTGGCACGCGCAGCTTTAGCTGGGTGAAGAACACGCTGCAGGCAGCCGGCGCGGTGCAGCGGCCATCGGGGCGGAGCAAGCACCGCAAGCGCCGGGAACGGGCGCCGATGCGGGGCATGATGCTGCACCAGGACGGCTCGACCCACGAATGGGTGCCCAGCGTGCAGTGGGATCTGATCGTGACCCGGGACGATGCCACCAGCGAACACACCTCGATGTTCTTCGTCGAAGAAGAGGGGAGCGCTTCGAGCTTTCACGGCATCGGTCAAACCATTGCCGCCAAGGGACTGTTTGCGATGCTCTACACCGATCGGGCGAGTCATTACTTCCATACCCCCGAGGGGCGGGGGAAGGTGGATAAACAAGCGCTCACCCAAGTGGGCCGGCGCTGGCGCAGTTGGGCATCCAGCATCAGCCGGCCTATTCACCCGAGGCACGCGGGCGCTCGGAGCGGGCGTTTCGCACGCATCAGGCACGCTTGCCCAGGGAACTGGCGGTGGCGGGCATTCGCGACATCGAGGCGGCCAATCGCCACCTCGAGTACGTCTACCCGCCCGGCCTACAATGCCGAGTTCGCCGTGCCAGCGGCCGAGGCCGGCAGCGCCTACGTGCACTATATCGGTCCGGCGTTAGCCGACATCCTGTGCGAGCAGTTCGAGCGCACCGTCGGACGCGATAACTGCGTGAGCTTCGAGGGGTTCACGCTACAGATTCCCGCCGACCGCCATCGCCACCACTACGTCAAAGCCAAGGTGCCGGTGCATCGGTATGTGGACGGCAGCCGCGCGATCTTTCACGGCCCCCGCAAGCTCGCCCACTACGATACCGCGGGCTCATGACAGGGCAATCGAAACAGGCCGCCTGAGATGTCCGCCAGGCGCGGGAGCAAAAAAGCGGACAATCCCTTTGCTACAAAACCGGACAGTTCTATTCGCTCCTAACACCTTGTGCGGCGGCTCATTGCCTTCGTCACCACCGAGAAACACGGTTCCTCTCACGAGCGAGCGGACAGAAATGCGCAAAGAGAGTCAGGACTTCACCGTGAGCACTTCCTGCACCGCTCGTTGCGCCATGTCGATGGCACCATCGGTGTAGGAATACGCACCCGCGTCGGCGTTGGCAATGCTGATGCGCCCGTATCGCTTGCGCCCCGCCTCACAGGGCAACTCGCCACCTTCCAGCCAGAACGGATCCCATAGGGAGTTGTACTGGTAGGCGTAGCCGTGCGGCCAGCGATTTACCGTGATCGCCAGAATATCCGTTGCCGGATCGAAGCCGCCGGCACTCAGCATGCGCCCCATCTGGTCGCGGATCCGCCGCTCCATCACGGGAAACGGCGTGGACAGGAGCTCGGCGCGGCCAGCGCGGTGCTGGTCGCGCGCGGGCAATCCCGGCCAGCAGGGAGTCCGCGACATGCAAACTACGATCGGATCGTCGGGAGAGCGTGAAGGCCGATACTTTCCGGTGCTCACCGCCATGTCGAGGTTCGCGGAGGTGTGGTAGCTGCCGGGCGCGTCGACGGCGGAAACCTTGAGCTTGGTAAACGCCTTCCAGTTACGAACCAGCACGTTCGTGTACATCAACGGCACCTTGGCACCGTAGCCCAGCGCTTTACGCTGGGCGTCCGGCAAGTCGGGACAGATGTAGGGAATGACGCCGTTCCAGCAGGCAAGGACCACGCGCGACGCGCGGACACTCTGGAGCTTGCCGCCACGTACGTAGCGTACGTCGACTTCGCGCGCCGTGGCGGAATCACCGCGATGGGCAACGCGCACGACGGTGCTGTTGAGCCGGATCCGAACCGGGGAGCTGGCATCGTCGAGGCGTGCGTAGTTCAGCCGCGCGGTGACGAGATCGCTTACGGTTCCGGCCGGGATCGCCTGGGGAATGAGACGCTGCACAAGCAGGCGCGCTACGGTCGCGTTGCCATCGGGAAAGTGTGCAAAGTATTCCTTCTCTTCGCCGCTACGCATCGCGTCGCGATTCATGCCCCGGCCAGGCTTCGGGTCCAGCTTGAGGCCTTGGAATCCCAGATATCCCAGCCCCCAGGCGTCCTGGGCGGAGACCGCGTCGATCCCCACGCCGTAGAGCGCGTGTGGCAGCGTCTGGATCAGTGGCGACACCCCGGGGTCGCATTTTGCGACCTTGGTGAGGTAGTCCGCGTAGCTCATCCGAGCAAGGCGCGCTTTCTTCTCGTCGGAAGTCAGGCCGGGCATGTAGTCGATGCTCTCCCCTTGCAGGCGGACCAGATCGCGCCGCGCAGCTTCGGAGAGCGGCGTCTCTTTAACGAACTGTTTCCACCGAGCCGGATCGCTTCCGGCCGCGCCATCCAGCGCGGGGCCTTTGTGCTGCGCCACGAGCCGGTCGGCGCCGAACGTCTCCTTGTCGAAAAAGACGCCGGGACCCATGCCCAACGAGGGATAGAGTCCCCAGTCCACGGACTTCGAGAAGCCCTTCACATCGATCCCGAGCTCGTCGACGAGCGCCTTGGCATTCGCGCTGTAGGGGCCAGGGCTGTCGATGGCCCATGTGCCCCCGAAAGTGAGAATCGACCGCCCGCCGACGTTGAACTCGTTGCGCTTGGCGTGACCGCCGAAGTCATCGTGGTTGTCGAGCACGAGAACGCGGGCGCTCGGCCCAGCCGCCTTGCGGAAGAAATACGCGGCGGCGAGCCCGCTGATGCCACCACCCACCACCACCAGATCGTAGGTTTCGCCGGTATCCTGGGGCGCGCCCGCCGACTTCCAGAAGTCGCCGTCTCTGACGGCATGCGCCACGGCATATGACCCTTCGTGGCTACCGCGCAGCCCCGTGAGGCCGGGCGGGTAGTAGTCTGGTGCCCGCTCCGGAGCAAACTCGTCGAGGCCAACGGCAGGAAGCCAGCGCGGCGCCAGCAGCAAACCCGCCGCGCCCCAGGCGAGGCCGTTCAGGAAATCGCGGCGTCCGATTGGCCGGTCCATTCCCAGCTCCCGGTCGTAACTTTTCGTCATGTACTCCACTCCGAGGAAGCGCTGATTCTATCCTGTTGCAACGCACAGCCGGTACGATGGCGACCTGCGGAGGTGAAGGAGAGTGCATGAGCGACGTGCGTCTCGACCGGATACGCAAGGTGTACGACAACGGTCATGTCGCGGTGAGCGACGCGAGCTTTCGCGCTGCCGACGGCGAACTGCTGGTGCTCGTGGGCCCTTCCGGCTGCGGCAAATCTACGCTGCTGCGCATGATTGCGGGGCTCGAAACGATCAGCGACGGATCGTTGTGGATCGGCGAGCACCTGGTCAACGACGTGGCGCCGAAGGACCGCGACATCGCAATGGTCTTCCAGAACTATGCGCTCTACCCCCACATGAGCGTCGCGGACAACCTTGCTTTCGGGCTGCAGCTCCGCAAGCATCCACCCGCCGAGATCACCCGGCGCGTGAGCGCCGCCGCGCAGACCCTGGGGTTGACCCAGGTGCTCGACCGCCGACCGGGAACCCTCTCCGGCGGACAGCGCCAGCGGGTTGCGCTCGGTCGCGCCATCGTTCGCAATCCCAAGGTATTCCTGCTCGATGAGCCGCTTTCCAATCTCGATGCGAAGCTGCGGCTCGCGATGCGCACGGAGATCGGAAAGCTGCAGCGCGCACTGGGCGTGACCATGATCTATGTCACCCATGATCAGATCGAGGCGATGACCCTCGGACAGCGCATCGTCGTGCTCGACGCCGGCGTCGTCCAGCAGATCGACACACCAATGCGGCTCTATGAACGACCCGCCAACGTCTTTGTCGCCGGCTTCTTCGGCAGTCCCGCGATGAATTTCCTGCGCGGTGTGTTGGTTTGCAACGGAGGGCTTCGCCTAATGCACGGCGATATTACCGTGCCTCTCGGGGACATCGATCCAGAGGTCGCGTCCTGGGTCGGGCGCGAGATCGTGGTGGGGCTGCGCCCCGAGGATCTGTGGCCCACGTCTGATCAACTCGGTGAGAGTCATTATGCTGGTTTTCTGGCACGACTCGAATTTGTCGAACCGGTTGGAAACGAAGTGTTCCTCAATCTGCGCTTTGCGGATCAGCCCCTGGTATCGCGGCTTGCGCCGAGAGCACTGCCAGAGCCGGGAAGCCTCATGGCAGTGGGGTTTCACCCGTCCAAGCTGCACTGCTTCGACGCCGCAACCGGCGCCCGGATCGGCGCGTCCGGGGCCTAGTTTCCACTCCCCGGCATTCCGGGCGCCAGCCGACTTCCGCGATTCATGCTTGTGCGCACCGTGCCCGCGCGCCTAAGATGACCGCTGGCACACGGTGTGGTCGGGATTTTTTCCGGCCTCAATAACTTGAAACAAGAACGCACCTTTCCCGAAAAGTTCCTCTGGGGCGCCGCCACTTCGGCTTATCAGATCGAGGGTTCGCCCCTCGCCGACGGTGCGGGTCCCAGCATCTGGCAGCGGTTTGCCCACACTCCGGGCATGATGCGCGACGGCGATACCGGCGACGTCGCGTGCGACCACTATCGCCGGTACCGGGACGACGTCGCGCTAATGGGCGATCTCGGTCTCCAGGCATACCGGTTCAGTGTGTCCTGGTCGCGCGTGATGCCGCAGGGTAGGGGCAACGTCAACCACGCGGGCCTGGGCTTTTACGAACGGCTCGTGGATGCGCTCCTCGAGCGCGGCATCGAGCCCATGGTCACGCTCTTCCACTGGGATCTCCCGGCGGCCCTGGACGACCGGGGCGGCTGGCTCAACCCGGATATCGCGCAATGGTTCGCCGAGTACGCGCAGACCATGTTCCGGGGGCTGAACGACCGCGTCAAACTCTGGGCAACGCTGAACGAGCCCTGGGTGGTCACCGACGGCGGTTACCTGCATGGCGCGCTGGCTCCCGGCCATCGTAGCCGGTTCGAAGCGCCGATCGCGAGCCACAACCTGCTCCGTGCGCACGGAGCAGCAGTGCGTGCCTACCGGGCAGAAGGGAAGCACCGCATCGGACTCGTCGTCAACCTCGAGCCCAAGTATCCCGCCTCGGAGCGGCCCGAAGACCTGGCAGCCACGGCTCGCGCCGACGCCTACATGAACCGCCAGTACCTCGATCCGGTGTACTTCGGGAAGTATCCGAAGGAATTGGAAGAGATCTTCGGTGAGGCGTGGCCACGGTGGCCGCAGGAGGACTTCGATCTCATCCGTGAGCCGTTCGACTTCCTGGGCGTCAACTACTACACGCGGAGTGTCACCCGGCACGACGAGCAGGCATGGCCGCTGCGGGCTGCGCCCGCCCGCCAGAAACAGGCGACCTATACCGAAACCGGCTGGGAAGTCTTTCCCCAGGGCATGGCCGACGTGCTGAGATGGGTAAAGGAACGGTACGGCAACCCCCCTGTCTACATTACGGAGAACGGATCGGCATTCTACGACCCCCCCGTAGTCGATGGCAGCGTGCTCGCCGACCCGCTTCGCGTCGATTATCTGCGCCGACACCTGCGGGCACTGCGAGAGGCGATCGGGGTAGGCTGCGATGTCCGCGGCTATTTCGGGTGGTCCTTTCTGGACAATCTCGAATGGTCTCTCGGTTTTTCAAAGCGATTCGGCCTCGTGCACGTGGATTTCGAAACCCAGCACCGCACTCCGAAGGCGAGTGCGCGGTTCTACTCCCGAGTGATTGCAACCCATGGAGCCATTCTCGATGAACCGGCAGGTTGAAGCGGCCCGCACTTTGCTATGGTCCGGCCGCCCAACTCTACCTAGGATGTGGACGTCGATGAGAAAAGTCCGCCCACTGCTGGTCTTGCTGTTGTTTGCCGCGGCCTTGCTTCCCACCGCCAGCCGGCTGGTTCCACCGCCAATCGAGCACGAGAGCCCCCCCGTGACCAAGTCCCTGCCGCCGCTGTTCGACGATCTTCAGGAGCGGACTTTCCGCTATTTCTGGGACAACGCCCAGCCCGAAACGGGATTGATCCCCGATCGCTACCCCACCCCTTCGTTCGCCAGCATCGCCGCTGTCGGGTTCGCCCTGACTGCCTACCCGATCGGCGTAGAGCGTGGATATGTGACGCGCGAGGCAGCGCGCCAGCGGGTATTGACGACCCTGCGTTTCTTCCGCAACGCACCGCAAGGCGAGGGGTCGACGAATGCCGCCGGCTACAAGGGCTTCTTCTATCGCTACCTCGACATGGATACGGGCCTGCGCTCGGGTCCGATCGAGCTCTCGACCGTCGATACGGCATTGCTTCTGGGAGGGATGCTGTTCTGCCAGTCCTATTTCGATGGCTCCGACGCCGAGGAAGCTGAAATCCGCAGGCTTACCGACGAGATCTACAGCCGGGTCGACTGGCGCTGGGCACAAGCACGCGCACCCGCGATCTCCCACGGCTGGACACCGGAAGCGCGGTTCATCGAGCATGACTGGCACGGCTACAACGAGGCGATGCTTGTCTACATCCTTGCTCTCGGGTCCCCGACGCATTCCGTGGCGCCGAACGCCTGGGAGGAATGGGGACGCAACTACCCGGATTACTGGGACACGCTCTATGGCCAGAAGCACTTGACTTTCACGCCGCTCTTCGGTCATCAATACACCCATGTGTGGGTGGACTTCCGCGGCATCCTCGACGCCCCGATGCGCGCCGCCGGATTCGATTATTTCGAGAATTCGCGACGTGCCACATACGCCCAACGGGCCTATGCGATCGAGAACCCGATGCGCTGGACCGGCTACGGCGAAAACATGTGGGGCCTGACTGCGAGCGACGGATCGGCCGACGTGGAGCTCGATTACGCCGGTGAATTGCGCCGCTTCAGAACATACAGTGCGCGCGGGATCGGGCGCGTGTATTCCGTGGACGACGGCACGATTGCGCCCACGGCGGCAGCGGGCTCGATCGCCTTTGCGCCTGAGATCGTGATCCCCGCGATCGAGGAAATGTACAGCCGTTACGGTGAATACATCGTCGGCAGGTACGGATTCTTCGACGCCTTCAACCAGAGCTTCACCTACGACGTGCCGCTCACGCACGGGCGTGTCGTACCGGGGTTCGGCTGGGTGGACAACGACTACGTCGGCATCAATCAAGGCCCCATCCTGGCGATGATCGAGAACCATCGCACGGGCCTCGTCTGGAACAAGATCAAGCAGAACCCGTATATCCGTCGCGGGCTCGAGCGGGCCGGCTTCTCTGGCGGCTGGCTTGCCGCGCCGGACCGCGTCGCCCACACGAAACAATCCCTCGGCTGATTTTTTCTCCTGCCGCGCCGCGCGATTCTGCGTTGGCGCGTCCGTGGTTCTGCCCGCGAACGCGGGCTTGGGGTCATGGGTTATGCTTCAGCACCATGTCGCGACGCCTTGCCCTCGTCATCTCGCTTTTGCTCTTGTCCGCCTGCGCGCCGGAGCCCGACACCACGCAGACTTTGCGCTTCTGGGTCATGGGGCGCGAGGGCGAAGTCGTCGCTCAACTGCTGCCGGAATTCGAGCGAAGGAACCCGGACGTCCGCGTTCGCCTGCAGCAGATCCCATGGACCGCCGCGCATGAAAAGCTGCTGACCGCGTTTGCCGGCGACGCGCTCCCCGATCTTTGTCAGCTCGGGAACACATGGATACCCGAGTTCGTGGCGCTCAATGCCCTCCAGCGCCTGGATCCCAAGGTGTCACAATCGGGCACCGTCGTCGCGAGCGACTACTTCCCGGGAATATGGGATACCAATGTGGTCGGAGGCCACCTGTACGGGATTCCGTGGTACGTCGATACGCGGGTCATGTTCTACCGCCGAGACTTGTTCCAGCGCGCGGGTCTCGACGCACCGCCACGCTCGTGGGCGGAGTGGAAACACGCGCTCGCCGCACTCAAGAGCAGTGCGGCGCCGGACGACTTCGCAATGCTCCTGCCGCTTACCGAGTTCGAACCGCTGCTTGCCCTCGGATTGCAGCAAGAGCAGCCACTCTTGCGCGACGATGACACGCGCGGAGCGTTTGCAAGCTCTGACTTCCGCAGTGCGCTCTCCTTCTATGCCGACATGTTCCGCAACGGCTGGGCACCAGCCCTGGGAAGCGCACAGGTTTCGAACATCTGGACGGAATTCGGACGCGGCCGGTTCGCCGCCTATATTTCCGGTCCGTGGAACATCGAAGAGCTGCGGCGGCGGCTCCCCGCGGAGCAGCAGGGAAGCTGGATGACCGCTCCGCTACCGGGACCGGATGGGCCGGGCGCTTCCACGGCGGGCGGATCCAGTCTCGTGATCTTCCGCTCCTCCCGGCACCAGGAGGCCGCGTGGCGCTTGATCGAATATCTGTCCGAGCCTCGCGTGCAAGTGCGTTTTTTCGAATTCAGCGGCAACCTGCCGCCGCGCCGCACGAGTTGGCAGGATGCGCGGCTCGCCGACGACCTACACGCGCAGGCGTTTCGCGATCAGCTCGAGCGGGTGCGCCCCGCGCCGAAGGTACCCGAATGGGAGCGAATCGCCCAGGAGATGCAGGTGGCGGCGGAGCGGGTGGTGCGCGGCGGTGAAGACATTGCTCGTGCGACGGAACAACTCGACAGCCGGGTCGACGCGATCCTGGAGAAGCGGCGCTGGATGCTCGCCCGCGGAGCGAAGCCGTGAGACGACCGTCTTTTGCCTGGGCGTTCGTCGCGCCTGCGCTGTTTGTCATCGCGCTGTTTTTCCTGCTGCCAGTTCTGGCCGGGTTCGCCCTGAGCCTGACCGATTTCGACCTGTACGCCCTCGCGGATATCCGCAACCTGCGGGTCGTGGGTCTGGACAACTATCTCCACACGCTGCGCATGCCGCTATTCTGGCAAGCGCTGGGCAACACGCTGTATTTCGTCGTTGTCGGGGTACCGCTTTCCATCGCACTCGCGCTCGGCGCAGCACTGCTGATCAACTCGCGCCTCGCGCGCTGCAAGGCGATATTCCGGACCGCACTGTTCGCGCCGGTCGTGACCACACTGGTCGCGGTGGCTGTGGTCTGGCGTTACCTCTTCCACAGCCGCTACGGCGTCATCAATCACGGGTTGGAAACGCTGGGCGTAGCACCGATCGACTGGCTCGGCGATCCGCACTGGGCGATGCCCACGATCATCCTGCTCGCGGTCTGGAAGAACTTCGGCTACAACATGGTCATTCTGCTTGCGGGGCTGCAGGCCATTCCCACGGAGCTTTACGAGGCCGCGCACATCGACGGCGCCTCGTGGTGGCGTCAGATCGTGCACATCACGCTGCCGATGCTTGCGCCGACCCTCACGATGGTCGGCATCCTGACGACCGCAGGCTACTTCCAGCTCTTCGCGGAACCCTATGTGATGACCCAGGGAGGACCGCTTCGCAGCACCGTCAGCGTGCTCTACCTGATGTACGAGGAAGGCTTCAAGTGGTGGAACTTCGGAACCGCGTCCGCCGTCGCGTTCCTGCTGTTCGCCGTGATCTTCGGTGCCACTTCAATGTTGTTGCGGATCGGCGGACGAGGCGCGGTGACATGAGGGCACCGGTCCAGACTGCAATCGTCAATGGATTGCTCGTGGGCCTCGCCGCGATCAGCCTCTTCCCCCTTCTCTGGATGCTGTCTGTTTCGTTCATGCCCGCGGGCGCGGCGAGCGCGATTCCGCCTCCACTCCTCCCCGAGCATCCCACTCTCGCGAACTACCGCGAGCTTTTTCTCCGTGCAGGCATGCTGCGGTTTGCCTTCAACAGTCTGTTCCTCGCCGCGGCAGTGACGCTGTTCTCGCTGGCCTTGAACACGATGGCGGGCTACGCGTTCGCCAAACTTAAGTTCGCAGGCCGGGACCGGTTGTTCCACGCATTGATCGGGGCGCTGGTGATTCCGGGTCAGGTCGCGCTGATGCCGCTGTTTCTGCTGCTCAAGGCCATGGGACTTGTGAATACGTACGGGGGCGTCATCGTTCCGGCGCTTGCAGGCATCTTCGGCATCTACCTCGTGCGGCAATATGCGCGCACGATTCCCGATGAACTGCTCGAGGCCGCGCGGGTCGATGGCGCCGGCGAGTTCCGGATTTTCTTTCGCATCGTGGTGCCGCTGCTGCGGCCGGTGCTCGCCTCCCTCGCGATCTTCACCTTTCTCGGTTGCTGGAACGACTTCATGTGGCCGCTGATCGTGCTGGGGGATGACCGGCTCTACACGCTGCCGGTCGCGCTTGCATCGCTGTCGCGCGAGCACGCCCAGGACGGCGAGCTCATGATGGCCGGCTCGGTGGTGACGGTGCTGCCCGTGCTGCTCCTCTTCCTCGCGCTGCAGAAGCACTATATCCAGGGCCTGCTGATTGGCAGCGTCAAGGGATGATGAGGATAGGCGATTGCACACGACGCATCGCGCGTCAGGTGTTTGCGCTCGCGCTCCTCTGCGTCGCGATGACGGCGCTCCCAGTCACGCAAGCAAGAACGGAGAACCCCGTGCGCATCCTTGATGACTTTCGCGATCTGTCCGCGTGGGATGTTTTCACGTCGGACGACGTCAAGGCGACGCTGCGTCAAGGCGCAGGACGCGACGGACAGGCGCTGTGTCTCGATTTCGATTTCGGCAACGTATCGGGCTACGCGGTGGCGCGGCGTGAGCTGCCGTTGACGTTCCCGGAAAACTACGAGTTCTCGTTTGGTCTGCGCGGCGAAGCGCCCGCGAATACGTTTCAGTTCAAGCTTGTCGATGCGAGCGGCGCGAACGTATGGTGGGTCAATCGTCCGGATATCGATTTTCCGCGGGACTGGCACGATGTTCGGCTCAAGAAACGGCAGATCGAGTTCGCCTGGGGCCCGACCGCGGACCGCACGCTCCGAACCAGCGCTGCGTTGGAGCTCACGATCGTGAGGGGAACAGGAGGCGGCAAGGGAAGTTTGTGCTTTGACCGGCTCTCGTTTCGCACCCTTCCCGTCGAGGATTCTTTGCCACCTGCGCCTGTGGTGAGCGCGACATCCACGCTGGGTTCCCATGCGCCCGAGCATGTGCTCGACGGATCGCCGAGCACGGCCTGGCGCAGCGATCCGGCGACGGGTCCGGAGCAGAACCTTAAGCTGGACTTCCAGCGACAGCGCGAATTCGGCGGACTCATCCTCCACTGGACACCCGATGCGTTTGCCTCGCGCTACGACATCGATCTCTCGGACGATGGCGCAACCTGGCGCACCGTGCGCCATGTGGTCGCCGGCAACGGCGGCACCGACCCGCACCTGCTACCGGAATCGGAAGCGCGCTTCCTGCGCGTGCGCATGCACGACGGTCCGGAAAAGGCGTACGGAATCGAGCGCATCGAAGTGAAAGACCTTTCCTTCGGTGCTTCACCGAATGCGTTCTCCACCGCGCTGGCAGCGCAGGCACCGCGTGGTCACTTTCCTCGCGGTTTCGCCGGCGAGCAGAGCTACTGGACAGTCGTCGGCATCGACGGGGGCACTGCGCACGGGTTGCTGTCGGAGGATGGCGCGTTGGAGTTCGGGACTCGTTCGGCCTCGGTCGAACCCTTTCTGGTGACCGACGAAGGACTCGTCACGTGGGCCGACGTGAAAACGGAGCAGTCCCTGCTCGACGACTACCTTCCAATTCCGACCGTCACATGGAAGCGGCCGGACCTGGTTCTTCGCATTACCGCATTCGGCAGCGGCACGCGCGATCACTCCCAGATAATCGGGACCTACAGCGTCGAGAGCCTGTCCGCGCGCTCCCGTGTGGTGATGCTCGCGCTCGCGGTGCGACCCTTTCAGGTCAACCCGCCGACACAGTTTCTGAACACGCCCGGAGGCGCGACGGCGATCCGCGATCTCGCATGGGACGGCCGTGCGCTTTCGATCAACGGTCGGCGTCAGCTGTTTCCGCTGCAGCCTCCGACCCGGGTCGGCGCAGCAGATTTCGACACCGGCATCACGCCGGAGCTGCTGACAGCACCACAATCGGCGCTGCCGCGCTCCGTGACGGATGAAACCGGATTCGCGTCGGGCATCATGCTCTATCGGCTCGAGCTGCCGCCCCATGCAAGTCGCACTATCGGGATCGTGACACCGCTTGCAGGAATGCCGTCTCTTCCGGACGGCGATGCAGCAGCGTGGACGACCGCCCAGCACGCGGCAGTCGCCCATGCGTGGCGCGAAAAACTCAACCGTGTCCGCCTGCATCTGCCGATGGCGGCAAAAGCAATCGCCGACACTGTGCGGACCGCTCTCGCACACATCCTGATCAGCCGCAACGGGGCTGCGTTGCAGCCGGGGACACGGGCCTACGCGCGATCCTGGGTGCGCGACGGAGCGATGATGTCGGACGCACTGCTGCGACTCGGCCATCCGGACGTGGTGCGGGAATACATCGAGTGGTTCGCGCCCCATCAGTTCGCGAGCGGCAAGGTGCCGTGCTGCGTCGATGGTCGTGGCTCCGACCCGGTCGCCGAGAACGACAGTCACGGCGAGTTCATCTACCTGATCGGAGAGTACTACCGTTACACGCACGACCGCGCGTGGCTGCAATCCATGTGGCCACGGGTTGCTGCCGCCGCGGCGTATATGGACTCGTTGCGCAGGCAAGAGCGCAGCGCGAAGAATGAGACCGAGGAACGCCGCGCATACCATGGACTGATGCCGCCCTCGATCAGCCACGAAGGCTATTCCGATCAGCCCGCCTACTCGTATTGGGACAACTTCTGGACGCTCGCTGGGTTCGAGAGTGCGGTCGCGATCGCCAGCACACTCGGACGAGGGAAAGAGGCGGCGGAAATCGCCCGCAACCGGGACCAATTCCAGCGGGACCTCGATGCATCGCTGCGCGCGAGCATGGCCCGGCACCGCATCGATTATTTTCCGGGCAGCGCGGACCGCGGCGATTTCGATGCGACCTCCACCACGATCGCCCTGTCGATCGCTGGATTGCAGAAGACCCTACCAAAGCTGCAGCTAGACGGAACATTCGAGCGCTACTGGCAGGCGTTCCTCAAACGCCGCGACAGCACGCCGCCCGACTGGCCGGACTACACGCCCTACGAGCTCCGCAACGTCGGTGCTTTCGTGCGGCTGGGCTGGCGCGATCGCGCCCTCGATCTGCTGGATTTCTTTCTCGCGGACCGACGCCCCCCGGGGTGGAATCAATGGGCGGAGGTGGTCGGTCGCCAAGTGCGGCAGCCGCGCTTCGTCGGCGACATGCCTCATGGATGGATCGCGTCGGATTTCATCAACGCGACCCTCGACCTGTTTGCATTCGAGAGCCCGCGGGACCGGGCGGTGGTGCTGGCTGCAGGCATCCCACTGCAATGGCTGGACCGCGACGCCGTTGCCATCGAGAATCTGCGCACGCCCTACGGAATCCTGAGCTATACCGTACGCCACACGGAAAAGCGCATCGTGCTGACAGTGGCTGGCGGCGTGACGCTACCGCCGGGTGGGCTGATCCTCCGTTGGCCGTATCCGGACGAGCCGTACTCCGCGCGGATCAACGATCGTCCTCAAGCATGGAACAACCGCGAGTTACGTATTCGCGAATTGCCCGCCTCCGTACTGATCGATACACCCTGATGTCGCCGGCGACTGCGTTCCTCTTTTGCGGTCACTCGAGCAACACTCAAGAAAAGGCTGGAATTGCCGGCCCCGGTCGTGAACGATTTGTAAGAAGTTCATGACCTCGGTAAATCGTTCGTCTCCGCAGATTCCCTCCAAAACCGGCACGCCCTTGCAGTCAATAGTTTATACCCTCCGAGCAGTTGGCCCGCCGGTTGCGAAAGCTTGGGACGAGTTTAAACATGCGCGACGCCAAACGGTCGCGCCCCCAACCGGAACTGGAGGTTCAAATGAGATACGTCATCCTGTGGGCACTCGGCGTTCCTATCACCGCACTTATCGTTCTGCACCTTTTCGGCGTTCTGTAGCTGATGAGAATCGTGAAAGCACTGCGAATCGCTTTGCTCACAGGCGTCGTGGCGTTCTTTCTCGGCCTGTCCGCGTGTCAGAAGGAAGGTCCCGCGGAGCGGGCCGGAAAAGCGATCGATCAATCCGCCGAACGCGCTGGCGAGAAAATCGAAGATGCGACAGACAAGGCAGCGGACGCTTTGAAGCGCTCTGGCGAGAAGGCGAAGGACAAGCTGGATCGATGAGGTCTCGAAGACTCATTGCAACGTAACAAAACCTCTGAAGGAGACGACCATGATCTATTGGGCCGCAGTATTCCTGATCATCGCCTTGGTTGCCGGGGTCCTCGGGTTCAGCGGGATCGCTGGTACCGCCGTGAACATCGCGTGGATTCTGTTCGTCGTCGGGCTGATTGTGGCCCTGGTTTTCTTCGTACTGGGCCGCCGGAGTCCGCCGTTGTAGCTACGGCTCAAGCACATCGCAACCGACGACGCCCGGCTGTTAGTTCAGCCGGGCGTCTTGCATTTTCCCCACGGAGCGCTGTCAGCGCTCACCGGCTCACCTTGCCGCGAGCGTTTGGCGGCTTCACTTCCGGCATCGCTCCTTTCCTCGGTAGTGAGGTGATAGCGCGGTGTCGCTTTCTTTGTCACTGGTCGTGCCGATTTCCACCTTCCCGACTCAGGTCGGGCTCCCCCCAGCCGCCGACAAAACGGTCGCGAGGGCCGACACGAGGATTGCGGTCGCGATCTGCTTGCCGGTTCACACGCCCAGTCGAGCCGCGCAGGCGTATCCTGCGTTGCACACAACTCCTCCATGGAAAGGCGCTCATCACGGTCGCCGTCGAGGCCCGTCCAGGTTGCTGTCGTTTCCGCCGACTTCCCCGCTTCCTCCCTCTTGATGAATCCAGCATGGTTGGCATCGAGTATCCGGAACATCGACGAACACCTCGAGGGCGCGGTCGCTCGGTCGCTTCAACAGGTGACTGACGGGAAGGATCGATGCGCTGCGCCTCAGGTAAGCTCCTCCGCCGGAGTGGACGGTGCACTCAGCGCCGCCGTAGCACACAGCGTCACCAACGTGAATCGTTCAGCGAATCCCATGAGCTGATCTCCTCGAGAAACATTAATGAAAACGTCCTTGACGGCGCGATTCCTGTCGCGCACAGCCCGTGCGGGTTGGTGATGAGTTCCACAGCCCAGGTGCCGGACATTTCCTACGAGGAAATCAGACAAACACGCCTTACATTCGGTGTTTCTCAGGCCCATATTGCAGGTGAAGGTCGACGAAGAAGGGGTCGACCATTACCAAGGACAGAAAGGAGAGCGACGATGGTCAGGTACGGCAAGAAAGCATCCGATAAGGTTGCCAAAGCTCTGCACGAGCGCAAGCGCGGCACATTGAGGAGCGGCAGCTCGGGCAAGAAAGTCACGAGTCGTAAGCAGGCGATTGCGATCGGGTTGTCCGAAGCGAGACGGGAAGGTGGAAAGGTGCCCGCAAGAAAAGGGGCGCGGTAAGACCACACCGACTGTGCCCCGGAGGATGCACTCATGCGAAACCTGACGGAGCTCGTCGCAAAAATCGCCCGCGCGCTGAATATCACTACTCAGCAGGCGGAGCGCATTGTGCTCGCCACGTTGCATCCGAAATAGCAACAAGACGTTGAGGCGATTGCCGTCAGGCTTCAGGCGTTCCGGTGTCTGCGCCTCCGTCCTGGAGTTTCCGCCGCGCGGTTGACGCCAAGGCCTGATACTTCGTCCGGAACAGCTCGAGCTCTTCGTCCTCCAGTTGCTCGAGATCGAGCAACGCGTTATGTGCACCTTGGGTCGCCCGGATCAGCTCGTCGAGCTTGACCTGAATGGCTTCCGTATCCCTGTTCTGCGTGTTCTGAATCAGGAAAACCATCAGAAAGGTGACGATCGTCGTTCCAGTGTTGATAACCAGTTGCCAAGTGTCGCTGAAACCGAAAATCGGCCCACTGATTGCCCACACGACGATCGTCGCCACGGCCAGTGAGAATATGCGCGGCCGACCACAGAAGTGCGCCGCAGATTTGGCGAACTGCGAATACCAGCTCACGCTGCCCATCGTGACGGGACCGCTGCTTACGCGCTTCGTTGCATAGGCGCGGCAGCCGCAGACTCCCTCGAGTGGGAGGGAGGCAGGGGAAGCGCGCGCAGACGGCCGCAATATTGCAGCAGCGCGGCAAAGTGATTCTGCACGGAACGGCGGATATCGGCGGGCAATTCCTGCTCGAGCGCATCCCGAAAACGCACAAGCGTTTCGTCTTCCGTCCGTGCGCATTCGTCCCGCACGGCGTCGTCGTCATGCGCACTCAACGCCGACTGGAGTGCGACCCAATCCGGCGTATTCCCTTTCTTCGGGACCACGTCGTCGTGGATCTCGCAACCATGCGCGCTCAGTTTCTCCGCCAACTCTCGGGCGGCCTGTCCGCATACCAGCGCCCGCGCAAGCAGCATGGCGCACAATTGCTCGTTCCCGGATTTGTGCGCGCAGACCGTGAATGCGGCTTGCACGTCCAGATTCGTACGAACGAGATCGTCCAGCAGCTCCATTTCATCCGTGTAGGTCATCATGTTCATTTCCGTATCTCCTACCAGCTTGGGTTTTCCGTCCAGAGCTCGAGCCGTGAAAATCGCGTCACGGCTCATTCCGCTCTTTCAACTCGCCCCCGTTTCGGGGGATTGCGCCGCGCACTATTTGTTCTTGTTGTCTTCGCTACGACCGATCTCGTGACCCGATAATTCCCCCAACTGCCGCGCCACCGACGGTGCCCAGCACCCCACCGGTTGCCGCCGCGCCAGCCGCGCCGCCTACCCCTGCGCCGATTGCAGTGCCTTTTTCCGTCGATGACCCCGTGCCGCAAGCAGCGGCCAGCAAGGTGAATGTCAGAACGGTTGCCAGCTTCAGCATGCGCTTCATCTTGGGCACCTCCTCAAGTAGACAACATCACTCGCCCGTTCAGCTCGCCGTCGATACGGCAAGCTCGGTTTGAACGGGTGCCTGAAAACCCTGCCCCACGTCTTCGACGGCGTCGACCACCACCCGGGGCATGCCGGTGCGGACCGGCCCGAAGATCGTCGCGAACGAAACGTCCGCCGCATCGCGGCCGGTCCCGATGCGAAGCAATCCCGTCGTGGGGGAAATTCCCGTCGGATCGAACAGAAACCAGTGGCCTCCGATATAGACCTCCACGTACGCGTGGAAATCAGGCGGACCGAGCTCGGGATCTGCACCGTAGTCGACCCCTGTCACGAACCGCGCTGGATAATTCAGGGCGCGACAATAGGTGATCATCGTGTGGGCGAAGTCGCGGCAGATCCCTACCCCGTCGCGCAGCGTGTCGATCACGGAGGTGCTGCTTCGGGACACGCCCACTTGAAACGTCAGTTTCTCGCGCACCCAGTCGCGCACGGCCCGCAGCTGCGCGTACCCGCGCGGCAGGTGTCCGAATGTGTCCCACGCGTGCTGCATGACGAGATCTGCCTGGCAGTACCTGCTCGGATACATGAAGCGCAGCGTCGAAACCGGCAACGAAGCGGGACCTTCGGCTATCACATCTTGTGGGTCGACGATGCGGTGCGCGATTTCCACCAGCGCGTCGTAGCGCGCCACCACCCTGCCTGGTGTCGCATTGAACGAAGCGATGCGATTGCCGGTGGTCGGATCGACGTTCAAAGCGGTCTCGCCGTCGGGAAAGACGGTGAAACATTCTTCCACCACAGCCTGTCGGGCTGTCTTCGCTGCGTGAACGTTGAGCAGAAATTCCGCCGGTCCGTCGACGTCATAGGTGAGCTCGACTTCATAAGCGAGGCGAACTCGGCTGCCGGTCATTTCTAGGGAGTTGAATTGCATGATGTGGATGAGTGTAGGAGTGAATGAGTGTGAAACAGTGTTAAGACTCAATGCCGCCATGCATCACGTGCGTACGCCGCGGCACCGCCTGGTTGGTTCGGAATACGTAGTCGCCGATCTGCGGCTGCGCGCCTGCTTCTCCCGCGGTGCCCGGGGGTCCCGCTTTGGATCATCTATCGCAGGCTTCGCACCGGGTGCCTTGATGGGCGCTCCGCGGTCCCTGCGTTGGGTAGACATGACCGCTCCTTCGTGACGCTTATGTGCTTGTCGCGGACACCCGTACTTTGCGCGATTTCGACCCCTGTCGGAATCGGAGCGTGCCTGATTGTCGTGTCCGGTTCCGTCCTACGCAGTCGTGACGAGGGGCGGCGGGCCCCCCGACCGGCAGCATCAGGCCCGCATCAGGCCGTCCGCTTTGTCTTGCGAGCCGGAGATGGCACCTGAACGCACTGTAGCGCGGGCGTGCCGCCGACTTCGCGCGAAATCCACACGAGCGCATCGCCCGGTGCTTCGCAGGCCTTGATGCGCGGCAGGGAAACGCCGGCTCGGCGCGCAGCACTCGCCATGGTCTTTGCCGGGTCCTGTCCGACCGCCACAACCGCGTCGAGGTGCAACAAGAGATCTGGGGCAAGCGCTTCGGGATGCGCCGTCACCATGAGCAACGCCACCCCGGCAGGGACCGCGTCTTCGACCGCGCCGGGCAAATCACCGAGAAGGTTGTCCGCCCTGTCGATCACTAGCCAGTGCGGCCGTCCACGAGTTTTCCGCAACCCGCGCAACCGCGACATCAGCGTTCCGAGAAACTCGCGTCGTCCGGCTTCGGACATCGCGGCCACGGAGATCGTCACGCTCGCGTCCGGGCGTTCGAGGGTTTGCACGACCGCCTCGATCTCCGGTGCTGCGTCTGTCGCGTTGAAGTTCACGCTACCGCCAAGCTGCGCAAACGAACCGGACGCATCGACGACGCAACACTGATAGCCCTGTCCGAGCAGTTCTTCGAGAACTCGCTCGCCATAAGCGGCTGCGACCTCCGCATCAGAAGCGCTCACGAGCAGGCGGGAAGTGGCAGAAGACATGGCGATCACATCTTCTCCCCTATGTCCGAGGGTCACAGTGCGCCGTGCCGGCCGCGCCTCGACACCCGCGAGGTCGTCGGACAGCAGCGCCTCGATCAGGTCGACGACACCTTCGCCGTGCGTTTTGCCCACGACCCAGTCGGCGGCGCGCTTGAGCATCGGCACCGCGTTGGCGACGGCGACGCCGTACTCGGCGAACTCGAACATAGTGTGGTCGTTCTCCGCGTCTCCGATCGCCGCCGTGTTCCGCGGCGAAAGACCGAGCTCCGCGAGCGCAGCGGCAAGGCCCGACGCCTTGTTCACGCCGCCGGGCAGGACCATGACCGCGCCCTTGTTGAAGATCAACTGCAATTCGAGACCGAAGCGGCGAATCGCTTCCAGCACGAGGGTTTCGTGGGGATGCACCGTCGAGACGATAGCCTCGCCTACCGAAAGCGGCATCCCGCTGGACCGCAGCGCGGCAACGAACGCTTCGGGTGGCGGTTCGGTCAGCACCTGCACCGTTCCCGTTTTCGGCCAGTACAGCATTGCGCCGTTTTCCGCGACGACGCAGTCGAAGAGCACGAGATCCGCGAACAGGGCGCGCAGTTCGGGCAGCTCCCGCCCCGTTACCAGTATGAGCGTGCGACCGCTTTCGGCAAGCCGCCGCAGCGCGTGTACCGTTGTGGACGCGACGAGACCGTCGCGTGCGAGCGTTCCGTCGTAGTCACTGGCCAACGCGATGAAGCGCACCGCCTCGTCATCTCCCCTTAGACGAACTCGACCTTCCCGTGGCGGCCGACGTTGCTGCTGTCGGGGTCGTCGCGCGCAGGTTGATCCAACGTCCAGAATTCGGCTGCGCGCATCTGCACGCGCAGGACCGCTACCCGCGGATCTTCGGGTCCGTCGGGAAAGAACGCGTCCGCCCAGCGGTTCCAGAGGGCGCGGGCAGCAGCCGGATCGTGCGCCACCGTAGCCGAGCCGGAAACCGCGACGTACGTGCCGCCGCGCGGATTGGCGTAAGTAAGGCTTACCTCCGGATCGAGATGAACATCATCGGCCACCTTCGAATCGATGGCGACGAGAAACCAAGCGATGCCGTCGAACGAAGTTTCGAGCGTTGCAAGGGGATGGCTGCGCAGCGCGCCTTGCGCACAGCGTGTGGTGAGCATTGCGTATTTCACGCTTTTCATGAGCTCGCGCACCGCGGCCACGTCGATGCTCTCGGCAGGAATCATTGACGAACCTCGTTGAGGATGGTGAAGGACCGCGGAAGGAACAGCAAAGCAGGTGCCACGCGTCGCAGCGCGCAGCGGTGGGGAGAGAGCATCGAAGGCGCAGGTAAGAGTTGCAACAGGGCTGCAAGCTTTACCTACAACAGAACTCGTGGCACGCCTCTCGAGGATTTCGTGGACCGCCCTTGTGCGATTATCCAGCTACAATGCAGAGCATGCAAATGATGGCGCATTTGCGCTGCGCACGCGCTCTCGGAGGCCAGCAAAAATGACAAAGAAGGAAGCTCCATCGAAGGCGGGGGCGCGGCGGACACGCAAGGCGGTTGCGTCTGTCGAGGCGTCCCCGACATCCATCCTCACCATCGACGTCGGCGGCACAAACGTGAAGTTTCTCGCCACCGGTCACACCGAACCACGCTCGTTCCGCTCCGGAAAAAGCCTCACCCCCAAGGCGATGGTCGAGCAGGTCGTCGCCGACGCGGCGGACTGGCGCTACGACGCGGTGTCGATCGGCATCCCGGGGCTCGTTGGAACCGAGGGTCTACGCTCGGAACCCGGAAATCTCGCGCCCGGCTGGGTTGGGTTCAACTTCGCCGCCGCGTTCGATCATCCGGTGCGGATCATCAACGATGCGGCGATGCAGGCGCTGGGCAGCTACGAAGGCGGCCGCATGCTTTTCCTGGGCCTCGGTACCGGCATCGGCTCCGCGCTGATCGTGGACAACGTGATCGTGCCCATGGAGTTGGGAGCACTCAAGGATGGCAGCGGTGAGGACGTCGGCCTCGCCCTGGGCAGGCAGGGACTCAAGCGCATGGGCAAGAAAACGTGGCGTAAACGCGTCGCCGACCTCGTGGTGACGCTCTCGCGCGCGTTCAACGTCGATTACATCATGATCGGCGGCGGAAACTCGAAGCATCTCAGGCAACTGCCCCACGGGACACGCCGCGGCCACAATCTCACGGCCTTCCGCGGCGGATCTCGGCTCTGGCTGCTCGAGGATGTGCAGACTTTGTCGGCCGAGGATCACCATGAAACGCAGTCGCCCCCGCGTCCGGCCGAATGGCGCGTCCTCTAGACGCGCACTCTTCAAGCGGATAGGGCAACAGCCTGCCGCTCGATCGGTGCGGGCGGCACGCGCGGATCGAAATCCCGCCACGCACCGTCCTTCCACTCGCCCTGGGTCTGCACGATGTCGTGCGCGCCGTGCCGACGCAGCGTCGCCACGGCCATCGCCGGATGACCGGGTCGCTCCGCATTGACTGCCAGCATCACGCCGCCCGGGCCCTCCACCGGTTGCTCCTTCGTGGCGCGCGTTTCCTTCCATGCGCGTGCTGCCTTGAGCGCCCCCACCAGGGCACCGACGTACGCGCCGATACCGAGCCCGGCCAACAGCGCTGCGATCGTGGAAACAGGGGACAGCAGCGCGGCCACGAGACCCACGGCAAGACCGCCTCCTGCGCCGATCGCAAGCCCGATCAACGCCCCGGGGCCCGAGTGCCTGGTGCCTTCGTCGTGATGGGCATCACCGCCCGCTCCGTACAAATCGTGTCGGCCCGGCGGTCCCCGAAGAACGAGTTGAATTCGTCTTCCCGGAACCCCGCGCGCCGCAAAGTGGTAATGGCCGCGTCGACGCTGCTCTTGCTGTCGAACGTTCCGGCAACAATGACTGTCATCGCGTTACTCCTTTCTCGAAAAAGATCCGATGCACCGGCCGTCAGACCGGCGCATCTCTCCACACAGTGCATTTCACGACTGAGCCGTGACTGTCACTCCCAGTACGGACGCGCTTGGTAATAAGTGTGCACCTCGCGCGCCCACGTTTCATCCGCCATGCTCGGCCAGTGATCCTTGTCGAATCCCGGTGCGTCCTTTAAATGTTCCTTAGACACGTCGAGAACGAAGGACTTGTTATCGGGGTCGAGGGTTAGCGCCCGCCAGGGAATGGCGAAGACCTTCTCTCCCAAGCCAAGAAAGCCACCGCTCGTTGCCAAACAACTGGTGTGAACTCATCCGCCCAGAGGATAGAAGGTCCACCGGGGCGCGGGCTCGCATGCGCGTGAGCTCGCCGTTGATGGTGCCTCCGCCCTCGACGACGAGAGTCTCCCGGGCTTCGGAGTTCTCCGTTGTGACGGTTCCGCGTACGTCGATGCCTCTGTCCGTGTCCTGGTACGCGAACGTTCCGTCTTCGATCGCAGCGATCTGCATCCTGAATTGGAGCGGCACTGGCCGCTCGTCGCTGTTTCCGCAGGGCCATCCTCACCTCGCTCAAGAACGAGATCAGGTCTGAGGAAGACAACGTCGGTGAGCAGCGCTGTTCCCGTCAGAGTTGATAGAAGAGACGGGCACGAAGCGGACGCTGTCAGCGTCGAATCGAAAATGCAGGGAACCCCTCCCGTGGGTAACGCGGGAAACACTTCTCACGCGCAGACGCTTGAGCGTGACTACGGGCCGGAATCCCACGCGAACGTGAACGCCGTCCGCACGGACCTCGCAGCCAGTGCGTTGGGAAATGATCTGCTCGACCCAGCCGCGGAATAGACCCTCCCCCACGAACGGCAGGAGAGCAGCAAAGGTGGCGGCGGGAATGGCAAGGGCGATCGAAACCGTTCTCAGTGCAACTTTCACGCGTAGCGAGTTCGCAACGCGCATGCCGAAGCGCCGATGCGCCGCAACGCCTTCAGCGTCAGGGGTTTGCGGGGACCTTCTCCGGACGCGGTACGAAGGACGAGGGAAACGATTGCCGGAATCGCGCAATCGCTACACGCCCCCCATTGCATACCGTTGACATTGTTGGTAAGAATGTCCGACATGAACGCCCCGCCTCCGCTCCGGATCGGTCTTTCGCCGCGGTTTCTTTTCAACATTCCCCGCGAGCTCGGCTTTCGGGGAAAGGTGCTTCAGTACCTCGAACAATCCATCGCCCATTGGGCGATGGCCCACGGCGCGCTGACCTTCATGCTGCCTTCGATCGATCAGGGGGGCATCATCCACCGCTCCGACATCCACGTGGCGGACTACGTGGACGAACTCGACGGCCTCATCCTGCAGGGCGGCGCCGACGTGAGCCCCACCACTTACGGCGAGATGCCCATGCAACCCGTGTGGGGCGGGGACCGGGTGCGCGACGTCTACGAGATCGAGCTGCTGCACGGTTTCGTGGACCAGGGCAAACCGGTGCTCGGCGTGTGTCGCGGCGCGCAGATCATCAACGTCGCGTTCGGGGGCACGCTGTACCAGGATATCGAAACGCAGTTGCCGGGAGCGCGCAGGCATTTCAACGTCGACCTTTACGACCGCAACTATCACGAGATCGACATCGCGAGCGGCTCACGGCTCGCGGCGCTATACCCGGGCCTCGCCACCGCGCGGGTCAATACGATACATCACCAGGCGGTGCGAACCCTGGGCGACGACATGGTCGCCGAGGCTCATGCAGCGGGCGACCAGGTGATCGAGGCCATACGCTGGACCGGGCCGAGCTACGTCTTCGGCGTACAGTGGCATCCCGAGTTTCACGAACCGGGCGCAAAGGATCTGCTCGATTCGCAGCCGATCATGCTGGAATTCCTCGACGCCGCGCGCGCAGCCCGCAAGGCGTAGGTGGCGCGGGCTAGTTCGCCGCAGCCCGATAGCGCAGCAGCACGGCCGGAAAGTCTGCGAAGGCGTCCCGCATCCACAGTCGTCCACCCTCGACTGCGACGTTCCGTCCCGTCAAGACATCCTGCAGCTGCGCGTCTGCCGGAATGACCGATGCATCGACTGACGTGTCGCCCCACGCTGCCTCTCCCAGTGGCAGATCGCCGGGCTCCGGCGCCAGCCGGGCGAAGAGCCGCCCGGCGATCACGATCAGGCCCCCGTCCTGCCAGCGACGCGCGTACGCCACCACGTGCTCCGAGCGTACACCGCCGGCGGCAAGCGGAACGTAGTCTCCATTTTCGAAAAGATCCGCCTGCTCGCGCCTTGCATGCAGCGCACGCCAGGTGAGGAACAGCTTGGCGTGTCCTTCTGCCGGCACCGCGAAGAGCGCGTTCTCTCGCATCAGCGTGGCCATGCCGCCCGTCGCCACCCGCTGCTTCATCTCTTGCAGCAGCTCCCGCAGTCGCCCGTAGTCGACGGGCCGGCGATTGTCGGGATCGACGAGGCTCAAGTTCCACACCTCGTTGCCCTGATACAGATCCGGAACGCCCGGACTCGTGAACTTGATGAGTGCCTGGGACAAGCCGTTCAGCATGCCGAGCCACGCAACGCGCCGGTGAAAAGCCACGAAATCGTTGAGGAAGAGGTTGCCATCGAGCCGGCCCAGCAGCGAATCGACGAACCCCGCGAGCGCCGCTTCGTATTCCGCGTTCACGTTCATCCAGCTGCTGTCGATCTTCGCCTCGCGCACCGCCTTGGTCATGTAGGCCTGGATGCGGTCTCGGTAGGCAGTCAGCGCGGATTCTGTCAGTTCCTCCATCGGCCACGTGCCGACCAGCGTCTGGTACAACAGGTACTCGTCGTTCGCGGACGGAGCGACAATACCGTCGACCTCGCGCTTGCGGCTTCTGGTCAGGCGACTCCAGCGCCGCAGCGCGAGCCGCCACTCCGCGGGCAGCTCCGAGAGCACGTCGAGCCGGGCGCGCACGTCCTCCGACCGCTTGTTGTCGTGGGTGGATGTGGTGAGCATGGTATGCGGCCACTTGGTCGCACGGTCTTGGCTCGCTCCGTGAAACGTCGAGACCCCATAGCCGAAGGACGTGGGATCTCCCCCCACTTCATTCAGCGATACGAAGCAGTTGTAGACGTAGAACGCCGTGTCCTCGACGCCCTTCGCGCTCACGGGCCCGGTAAGCTGCTGGAACTTCCGTGCGAACGCCCGCACCGCGGTGGCTTGCTCCTGATCGGCTCGCGGTGCCTCGCCCAGCAGGGCAGACGCGACGAAATCGAAGATCGTCGGATCCGCCGCACGGCTGCGCCGCTTGGCAGCGCCGACGGCCCACTCGATGTAGCGCCGGTCATCCGCAGACGGCGTGTCTGCGATGTAAGTGCGATAGACCGGCAGGCACGCGATCACCTCCGTCAATGCCCGCCGCAGCGTATTGAGCGTGAAGTCGCGCGTCCGGCGGTCGCCCTGTGCGATGTGCGCCAGCCGGTTGGCGAGCACGGTGAGCTCGCTCGCAAGGGCGGTGCGCATGATGAGCTGCTTCGACCGGTATGCGATGTCCTCGAAATCCGCGATCTCGTTGGTTAACCCGCGGTACAGGCGCTCCAGCTTCGCCTTCGCCGCGCCGTCGACGAAGACTCCGTTCACCACGTTCATGAACCGATAGCCCGTGGTTCCGTGAATGCACCAGCTTTCCGGCACGCGCTCGTAGGCGGCGGCAATCTTCTCGATGACGACGTAGAACGGTGGCGCAGCACCCTCGGTGAAGCGCACGCCGCGAGCGCTGGCGATGCGCTCCTGCAGGCGACGGAAATACTCCGCTGGATCGAACAAGCCGTCCGGATGGTCGATGCGCAGCCCATCGATCGTTCCCGCAGCGATCAATTCGAGCACGAACCCGTGCGTCGCATCGAACACCGCCTCGTTCTCGGTACGCAGCGCCGCGAGCTCGTTCACGTCGAAGAAGCGTCGATAGTTGATCTCGTCCGATGCGACGCGCCAGTACGCGAGTCGGTACGCCTGCGCTTCCAGCAGGGCATGCAGGGCATCGAACGTTTTCGACTCTCCTGGCACGCCGTTCAGCGCGTGCACGGCGGCTTCAATTGCCTCCACGAGCGGAGGCGAGTCCGAGGCGAGTTGCGCGAGGCGGCGCTTGTGAACTTCCTTGTCGCGATTGCGCTCAGCGCGCCGCTCCGGACTGGTCTCATACCGCGCCGGAAGATTGCGGAATGCCGTGAGGAGGCTCGCAAACTCCTCCCGCACCGTTTCTGGGATCGAGTCCCGGTTACTCGCCGTCGCGACCGAATCCAGAATCGAGGGGTACTCGCACGGGTCGGCCGGAAACCGGTGCTCGTGATACCAGAAGTTGAAGGTGCCGCCAGCAGGATCGAACGCGAGCCTGAGCTCGCCCCGCTCCAGCGACACGCCGTAGTGGTCCCCCAGTACCGGAAACAGTACCTTCCCTTTGAGCGCCGGATTGACCGGGTCCCAGTCGATGTCGAAGAAGTCCGCATAGCGCGAGGCCGGGCCGCTTTCGAGAAGGTCGAGCCACCAGGCGTTGTCGGCGCCCATCACCGCCATGTGATTGGGCACGATATCGAGAATCTGCCCCATCCCGTGGGCCTTCAGCGCGGCAACGAAGGCATCGAACTCGTCGCGGCTGCCAATCTCGGGGTTGAGAGCGTTGTGATCGACGATGTCGTAGCCGTGGAGGCTTCCGGGCCGCGCTTTAAGATAGGGCGAGCAGTACACGTGGCTGACCCCGAGCTCCGCAAGATACGGCACCAGCTCGCGCGCATCGCGAAAGCCGAAGCCGCCGTGGAGTTGCAGACGATAGGTCGCGCGTGGGATCACTTTGTCTCTTCCCGCCACGCCGCCATCAACCCGGGGAATCCTGAAGAAACCACATCACCGTCCACGGCGGCAGCGAAGCATCGGCTGGAGCAGTCCCATAGACGAGGCGTCCCTTCGGCAGCGGAGAGCCGGACAGCGTGGCATCGGAGAGATTGCAGAGGAGGTGCAGTTCACAGCCATCGCCGAGCTTCCAGTCCACTGCGATAGCCTGGTCGTGAAGAATGCGAAAGCGCGCGCCACCGCCTTTTCCGGAAAGATGCGGAACGATCTCCCTCTGGCGCAACGCGAGCAGCGTACGATAGAGATCAAGCCACTTCGTGTCCGCGGGCAGCTCCTCCTCGCTCCAGTCGAGCTTCGAGGATTCGAAGGTGGAGCGCACACTGGGATCGGGAATGCGGAGCAGGCTTGCGTCGTCGCGAAAGCCCTCGAAGCCCGCAAACTCCCGTCGGCGCCCGGCACTCACCCGCTGCGCGAGCTCACCGGCAAAGTCGCAAAAGTAGAGAAACGGCCGATAAGTACCCCACTCCTCGCCCATGAAGAGCAGCGGCGGCGAAGGTGCCAGGAGCAGGATCGCAACGGCGGCGGCGAGGCGCTCGGGACACGCGAGAACCGTGAGCCGGTCACCCAAGGCGCGGTTGCCGATCTGGTCGTGATTCTGCAGGAAGTTCACGAACGCCGTAGGACGCAGCGCAGCGGTCGGCTCGCCGCGCGGGCGGCCGTCGCGGAAAGGAGAAGGTTCCCCCTGATAGGCGAAGCCTTCCGCGAGACAGCGCCCCAGCCGGTGCAGCGGGCGCGCCGCGTAGTCGGAGTAGTAACCGTCGCGCTCGCCGGTCACGAGCACGTGCAGGACGTGGTGGAAGTCGTCGTTCCACTGTGCATCAAAGCAACCTGCGTCGCCGGTTCGAGCGCAGAGATAACGCGCCCTGTTCTCGTCGTTCTCGAGCACGAGATGCACGTGGCGCTCGCGGCCAGGTCCAGCGCGCACGGCTTGCGCGATCTCGGTCAGGATGTGGGGCGACGAGTCATCGCGAATCGCGTGCACGGCATCGAAGCGCAGGCCGTCGAGGTGGAATTCCGTAAGCCAATAGAGTGCGTTGTGGATGTAGAAGTCGCGGACGATACGGCTGCCCGCGCCATCGAAGTTAATCGCCGCACCCCACGGTGTGTGATGGCGATCGGTGAAGAACCCCGGCGCATAGAGGCCGAGGTAGTTGCCTTCGGGACCGAAATGATTATAGACGACATCGAGGAACACCATTAATTCCCGCGCGTGAGCCTCCTGCACGAGGTGCTTCAAATCGTCGGGAGTGCCATACGAGGAATCGGGTGCGAACGGCAGCACGCCATCGTAGCCCCAGTTGCGCGCGCCGGGAAAGTCAGCGAGGGGCATGAGCTCGATGGCCGTGACGCCGAGCCGGACGAGGTGGTCGAGGTGCGGCTCGATGGCGGCAAACGTACCCTGAGGCGTGAAGCCGCCGACGTGCAGCTCGTACAACACGACTTCGTGCCACGGCCGTCCCTTCCAGCCTTCATCGCGCCACTCGAAGGCGAGCGGATCGACAATCGCGCTCGGGCGATGGACATCGTCCGGATTGAACCGGGACGCAGGGTCGGGAACTGTGTGTGTTCCGTCCACGACGAACTGGTAGCGGCATCCCCCATGCGCATCCGCGCACTCGATCTCGAACCAGCCGTTCGCGGTCGCACGCATCGGACGAAGCGCGCCCGCATGCGGTCCGTGAAGCTTCAACGCCACCTCTCGCGCCGCCGGCGCCCACAGCCGGAAGCGTACGCCATGCTCGCGCAGCTCGCTGCCGAACGGCATCGCGTGGCGCCGTCTCATGGTCCCGCGCGGATCTCCAGCAGGAGCGCCAGCGACCGGCCCTGCAGCGGATAGACCACGCCTCCTGCGAACGGGTCGCGGCTCGCTAGCCCCACTTCGTGACTCGTTTCCACGAGCGCTTCCCACTTCGCCCCTTCCGCAAACGCAGGCAGCAGGAAATCGATGCGTTCGTGATGTGCATTCAGCAGCAGCAGAAAATTGTCGTCTTTCACGATGCGTCCGCGCGGGTCGGCCTCGTCCAGTGTCTCTCCCGCGAGGTATACGCCGAGGCAACGTCCGAAGTCGTGATCCCACTCCGCATCCGTCATCTCCGCACCGTCCGGTCGCAGCCACACGATGTCTTTCACGCTGTTGCCGTGGATTGCGCGTCCCTCGAAGAACCTGCGGCGCCGGAACACCGGGTGTTCGCGGCGCAGAGCGATCATCCTCCGCGTGAACTCCAGCAGCGCTTCGCGGATCGGCGTTACCTGCCAGTCGATCCAGGAAATCGCGTTGTCCTGGCAGTAGGCGTTATTGTTGCCGCCCTGACTGCGGCCGATCTCGTCGCCCGCTACCAGCATCGGCACGCCTTGTGACAGCAGCAGCGTCGCCAGCAGGTTGCGCTTCTGCTGCTCGCGCAACGCCAGCACGGCAGGGTCAGTCGTTTCGCCCTCGACCCCGCAGTTCCAGCTCAGATTGTTGTCCGAGCCGTCGCGGTTATCGTCGAGGTTCGCTTCGTTGTGCTTGTGGTCGTAGCTGACGAGATCGTGCAATGTGAATCCATCGTGAGCCGTGACGTAGTTGATGCTCGCATGCGGCTTGCGGCCGCTCGTCTCGTAAAGGTCGCTCGACCCCGTAAGGCGGCGCGCGAACTCGCCGATCACGCCACCGTCGCCCTTCCAGTACCCACGGATCGAGTCGCGGTAGCGATCGTTCCATTCCGTCCAGCCGGGCGGAAAGTTGCCCAGCTGATAGCCACCTTCACCGACGTCCCATGGCTCCGCGATGAGCTTCACCCGCGACAGCACCGGGTCCTGGGAGATCACGTCGAAAAACGCGGCAAGGCGCTCCACCGCGTGCAGCTGGCGAGCGAGCGCGGAGGCGAGATCGAAGCGGAATCCGTCCACGTGCATCTCGAGCACCCAGTAGCGAAGCGAATCCATGAGGAGCTGCAGCACCCGCGGGTTCACGAGGTTCAGCGTGTTTCCGCAGCCGGTGTAGTCCATGTAATAGCGTGGATTGTCGGCAACCAGCCGGTAATAGGAGGCGTTGTCGATGCCGCGGAAACACAGCGTCGGCCCGAGGTGTGAACCCTCGGCGGTGTGGTTGTAGACCACGTCGAGAATGACCTCGATGCCTGCTGAATGCAGGGTCTTCACCATGGTCTTGAACTCGGATATGAAGCCGGTTGCCGAGTACCGCATGTCTGGGGCGAAGAAGCCGAGGGAGTTGTAGCCCCAGTAGTTGCGCAGCCCGCGCTCGACGAGATGCCGGTCATCGACGAACATGTGCACCGGCATCAGCTCCACGCTCGTCACGCCGAGCCGCTTCAGGTGCTCGATCACCGGCGCCGTCGAGAGCGCGGCGTAGGTCCCGCGCAGCTGCGGTGGCACCTCCGGGTGCTCCATGGTGAATCCGCGCACGTGCAGCTCGTACAGTACCGTCTCGTGCCAGGGCACGCGCGGCGCGCGATCGTCGCCCCAGCTGAAGGAGGGGTCGACGATGCGGCACTTCGGCACGCCCGCGGCGTTGTCGCGACGATCGAAGGAAAGGTCCTCGCGGCGATGTCCGATGCGATAGCCGAAGTGCGCGTCGCTCCAGCGCAATTGCCCCACGATCCGCTTCGCGTACGGGTCGAGGAGCAGCTTGTTCGGATTGAAGCGATGCCCCTGCTCCGGCTTGTACGGCCCGTAAACGCGATAGCCATAGAGCATCCCCGGCCGCGCCTCGGGCAGATAGCCGTGCCAGACCTGATCGGTCTTCTCGTTCAGCTCGATACGCTGCAGCTCGCGGCGCCCGGACGGATCGAAGAGGCATAGCTCGACCTTCTCCGCGTGGGCGGAAAAGAGCGCGAAGTTGACACCCTCGCCGTCCCAGTTCGCACCGCGCGGATACGGCGCGCCCGGCCAGAGGGCCGTGAGGAGATTTCCCGCCCGGTGGCGCGGTGACCGCACTAGCCGGCTCGCCGTGCGCCGCGTCAACCGCGTCGACTGCTGTCGTAGAGGCCTGGCTGGCGCGCAGGGGCAGCGTGGGATTCGATTGGCCCGCTTTTGCGCGGGTTGCGCGGGACCGGTGTGCTCGGCGGCTGATCCTGCTCGCGGTGCGAGGGCCACCAGCGCTCGAGCAGATTCGCCGCCCAGCGCTGACCACCGATCCCAAAGGCGAGCGCGAGGGCGAGGACGATGCCGGCAAGCAGGATCAGGAAGCTCTCGCGCACGATGGCGCCGCCGATGCTCAGGTGATCGAGCGCGATCAGCACCACGAAGACGAGCAGGCCGTAGTGAGCAAGCCGTGCGAGCAGCTCGACGTCCTGCATACCCGCGCCCCGGCAATAGGCAATGACCGCATTGCTGATGAAGCGTGCGAAGTATGAGCCGAAGGCGAGTATCAGCAGCGCCACTACGACCTTGGGCAGGAACAAAGCGCCGTCCCGCAGGAGGTCGGTGATGTAGGTGAGCCCGAGACCGTTGAAAGCGACGATCAGCGCCGCCAGGATGACCATCCAGTACGCCAGAGCGCCAAGAATTTTGGTCGTATCGCCGCCGATACCGCCTTGCGCGATAAAGCCGTCCATCCCCGACCGCTCCGTGAGAACGTTGAAGTTGATCGCGCGTAGCGCCTTCACCACGGCGAAGCTCGCCGCCTTGGCGAGCAGCCAGCCACCCACCAGCACCACCACAGCAAGTGCAAGCCGTGGCAGGAAAACGGCCACCTGCGAGAGCAGCACGCGCACGGGTTCAAAAAACATGTCCACCTTCTCCATGATCGTCTCCTTTGGGGTGCATCAGTCCGGCACCTGGATGCCCGCGAGGGCGAGGATGCCGAGCAGTGGAATCCGTATCCAACCGGGGCGGTTTTCGATCTCGTATCGCATCTCGTACAGCGCCTTCTCCAGCTCGAACAACTCGAGCAGCCCGCGCGCATCGTCGAACGAGCGATAGAGACCACCGGCGCGGGCAGCCTCGTCGTAGGCGGCGAGAAACGCCTTGCTCATCTCCTCTTCCCACGCCTGGGCGAGCGGCGCGAGCTTCTCGGTGTCGCCGTGGTCCTGAGCCGCCTGCTTCAATGCGGTCCAGCGCGCGTAGCTGAACGAGCGCATCATTCCGGCGACGTTGCGCAGCGGCGAATGCTTCGCCCGGCGCTCCGAGAGCGGTCGCACCGGCTCACCTTCGAAGTCGATGATGACGAAGTCGTTCCTGCGGACCAGCACCTGGGCGAGGTGATAGTCTCCGTGGTAGCGGGTCTTCGACAGCCCCTCCTCCGCCACCACGCAACCCTCGATTCTGGAATACAACGTGTCGCGCTGCCCAAGCAGCGCCTGCGCCTCGTGCCGCGCGGGGGCCGGCATCGGCCCGATGTTCCGCTCCAGGAGATCGAGCGTGGCTGCAGCCTCCTCGCGCACGCGACGCTTCCACGCTTGCACGTCTTCCCCGGTGACGGGTTCAGGTTCGAATGCCGGATCGCCCGTGGGCAGCGCGAGCGCTCGATGCAGCTCCGCGGTACGGATCCCGAGCGTATGCAGGAGCGCCACGTAACCTCCGTGCACATCTGCCGGCGGCGGATCGGTTGCCGTACGCTGGCTCTCCAGGAAGCGCCCGAGATAGTCGATGGTGTAATTCCAGCCGTCACCCTCATTCGAAAGGTAGGCCTGGAGCAGAGCGAGCGTCATCGGGGTTCCGTCCGCAGCGACATACTCGACGGCACCCGCGACGGGCACGCAGTTCGGAAACCGCGCCTGTTCGGTGAGGAACCGCCCGATCTCCAGCTCCGGGTTCACACCCTCCCGGAGGCGGCGGTAACCTTTAAGGAACAGCTTCTCACCCAGATCCACCACGGTATTGGTGCTCTGCGCCTGCGCGCGGCCCATCGTTAGCTTGGCGTAATCGCGACCCGCGATCTTGTCGAAGGCTTGCGTGGGGGTGAACCGCAGTGTGCCGTGGGCAGTTGCGAGCTGCTGGCCGGATTTGATTGCATCGATGACGGTGCGGCAAAACGCCTCATCGGCGAATGCATCGACCATCACTCCGACATTCGCCTGCTGCCGCACTTTCGCGATCGTGGCCGGCGCGAGCGCGCGCACTCGGGCTTCTTCGCTTTCCTCCCACGCGAGCGCGAGCGGCATGCAATAGCGCGCCAGCTCGGCAGCGCCCGAGACGTCAAACTGCGCGATGAACCAGGCCCGGCCGCCGGTTTCCCATAACACATGGTCAACGAGCTGGGCGATATTGATTCGCTCCTGCTTGGCGGCGTACCAGCGTTGCAACTCGATGAAGCGCGGCAGCACGTCCTGCTCCAGCTGCTGCCGGACCTTGTCCGCCATGCCGATGCGCCAGGGCACGACACGGTCGCGGAAAATACTTGCCCAGCCGTCGAACAGAACGAGCACCGGTAGATCCTCACGCGACAGCCGATCTTCGTGCCAGCGCGGCACATCGACATCCGCGGCGAGACGGAACCAATAAAAGCCGCGGGCGGGCAAGGTCAGCAGGTACGGAAGCTCACTGATCGGCGGAAAGGGGGTGCGGCCCAGCAGTTCCACCGGCACACGCCCGCGAAAGCGCGAGAGATCGAGTTCCACTGGCTGCGCGGTGCTCGCAAGATTCGCCACGCACAGGATGATGTCCCCGCCGAATTCGCGCAGGTAGGCCAGAACCTTTCTGTTCCCCGGCTTTAGGAACGTGAGCCGCCCGCGACCGAAGGCGCGGCTTTGCCCACGCACCGCGAGCATGCGCTTCATCCAGTTGAGCAGCGACGACGGTTCCCGCTGCTGCGCCTCGACGTTCACCGCCTCGTAGCCGTAGATCGGGTCCATGATCGGCGCCAGGAACAGGCGCTGCGGGTCGGCACGCGAGAATCCGCCGTTGCGGTCAGGGCTCCACTGCATAGGCGTGCGGACGCCGTTGCGATCGCCGAGAAAAATGTTGTCGCCCATGCCGATCTCGTCGCCGTAGTAGATGATCGGCGAGCCCGGCATCGACAGCAGCAGGCTGTTCATGAGCTTGATGCGATCGAGATCGTTCTCCATCAGGGGGGCGAGGCGCCGCCGAATGCCGAGGTTGATGCGGGCGCGCGAGTCGGCGGCGTACATGCGGTACATGTAGTCGCGCTCCTTGCTGGTCACCATCTCGAGCGTGAGCTCGTCGTGGTTACGCAGGAAGACGGCCCACTGGCAGGAGTCGGGAAGGTCCGGGGTCTGCTGCATGATCTCGACCACGGGGTGGCGGTCCTCCTGCGCGATCGCCATGTACATGCGCGGCATCAGCGGAAAATGATAGGCAACGTGGCACTCGTTGCCGTCGCCGAAATACTCGCGCACGTCCTCCGGCCATTGGTTCGCTTCCGCGAGCAGCATGCGATTCGCGTAATGCGCATCGAGCATCGAGCGGATCTGCCTGATCACCGCGTGCGTTTCGGGGAGGTTCTCGTTGTTGGTCCCTTCACGCTCGACCAGGTATGGAATCGCGTCGAGCCGAAAGCCGTCCACCCCCATGTCTAGCCAGAAGCGCATCGTGCGAAAGATCGCCTTCAGCACGCTAGGATTATCGAAGTTCAGGTCCGGCTGATGGCTGAAGAAACGGTGCCAGAAAAACGACTTGGCGACCGGGTCCCACGTCCAGTTCGAGGTCTCGGTGTCGGTGAAGATGATGCGCGTGCCGGCGTACTTTTGATCGCTGTCGCTCCAGACGTAATAGTTGCGCTTCGCGGAGCCAGCGGGAGCGCGCCGCGCCGCCTGGAACCAAGGGTGCTGATCGGAAGTGTGGTTCACGATCAGTTCGGTGATTACCTTGAGATCGCGGCGGTGCGCCTCGCGCACGAAATGCCGGAAGTCGAGTCTGGTGCCGTACTGCGGATGGACGTTGTGATAGTCGGCGACATCATAACCGTCGTCCTTCAGCGGCGACGGGTAAAAGGGCATGATCCAGATGGCGTTGACACCCAGATCTTTGACGTAGTCGAGCTTGGATGCGAGACCGCGAAAATCGCCGATGCCGTCGTCGTTGGAATCGCAGAACGCCTTGACGTGCAGCTGGTATACGACCGCGTCCTTGTACCAGAGCGGATCGTCGGCTACCGCCGCGGACTGCGGAGTCTTCCCGGGCGCCAGCTCGACGGCCGGTGCCGCCACGCTATCCTCCATGGTCCCCTTCGCCGCTACAGGAAGTAGTCGAAATCGCGCTCGGTCCGCACGCGGCGGCGGAGCCGGAAGATCTGCGCCTGCGCGCCCGCCGGATCGAGGCGGACGAAGTTGCGCGCTCCGCTCCACAGGTAGCGCGCGCCGGTGAGGAGCTCGTGCATTTGATAGGGCGCGTGGGGGTCGACGTTGAGGGTGGCGAGATCCAGCTCGATCCATCCGGTCTGCGCGTGATAGGGATCGAGGTTCACCACGGTCAGGATTACGTTGTCGAGGTCATCGGTGCTCTTCACATAACAGATGATGCTCTCGTTGTCGATCGGAAAAAAGCGCAGCGACCAGTCGGATTGCAGCGCCGGGTTCTCGCGCCGCACCTTGTTCACCCTGGCAATGAACGCCTGCAGGCTGTCCTCGCGGCCGAGGTCCCAGTGACGCACCTGGTATTTCTCCGAGTCCAGGTACTCCTCCGATCCGGGTTCGCGTGGCTGGCACTCGAGCAGCTCGTACGCAGGTCCGTATACTCCGTAGCTCGCGGCCAGCGTCGCCGCGAGCGCCAGCCGCGCCATGAACGCCGGGCGACCGCCGACCTGTAGATATTCGGTGAGAATGTCTGGCGTGTTCGGCCAGACGTTCGGTCGAAAGTATTCGCGGCCGGGACCATGCGCGAGTTCGGTGAAGTAATCGGTCAGCTCCCACTTCGTGTTGCGCCAGGCGAAGTACGTATAGGACTGCGTGTAGCCCAGCTTCGCCAGCCGGTGCATCACCCTGGGTCGCGTGAATGCCTCGGCGAGGAAGATCAGGTCGGGATGGTCGCGTTTCAGCTCCGTGATCGCCCACTCCCAGAACGGGAACGCCTTGGTGTGCGGGTTGTCGACGCGGAAGATCTTCACGCCTTCGCCGATCCAGAACTCGAAAACGCTCTTGAGCTCTTGCCACAAGCCAGGCCAACCGTCGGACTCGAAGTTGAACGGGAAGATGTCCTGGTATTTCTTCGGCGGATTCTCGGCGTACTGGACCGTGCCATCGGGCCGCCAGCGAAACCACTCCGGGTGTTCCTTGACGTAGGGATGGTCGGGCGCGCATTGGAACGCGATGTCGAGCGCGAGCTCCAGGCCGAGCTCGCGCGCCCGCGCCACCAGCCGGCGGAAGTCATCGAACGTGCCGAGCTGCGGATGCAATGCCTGGTGACCGCCCTCGGCCGCGCCGATCGCCCACGGGCTGCCGGCGTCGTCGGACGCGGCGATGAGCGCGTTGTTCTTCCCCTTGCGCCGTTCCCGCCCGATCGGATGGACCGGCGGCAGGTAAAGCACGTCGAAGCCCATCGCGGCGACGTATTCCAGCCGCGCCTCGCAGTCGCGAAACGTGCCGTGCGCTCCGGGATTTCCCGCGGTCGAACGCGGGAATAGCTCATACCACGTGGAGAAGCGCGCGCGCTCACGGTCGACCACGAGCGGCAACTCGACCGGGAAGGTGTAGGCGAAACGGCGATCAGGACAACGCTCGGCAAGCGCCTTCAGCGCCTCGTCGAGGCCCGTCTGCTTCAGCGCATCCGCGTCCTCGGTCGACCGCAGGCGGCCCGCCCACGCGTTGAGCATCTTGCCGTCCGCAACGTGCTCGGCGCGGCCCGCGGTCGTCTCAAGGAGCTCGGCACCGATGAGGGCAGCGATGCGAATGTCGTCGGCATCGACGCGCCGCGCAAGATCGTGGCGCCACGACAGAAACGGGTCGACCCACGCGGTCACGGTGTAGACGTAGTTGCCTGGGGCATCGACCCCGAAGCTTCCCCGCCATCTGTCGTTGCCGATGGCCACCATCGGCTCCTCACGCCACCTCGTCTCGTCCTCGCGCCGCCACAGGAGACGGGCCGCAAGGAGGTCGTGCCCGTCTGTGAAGCAGTCCGCTTCGACGACCACGCGGTCGCCCGCCACCCGCTTCGCCGCGAAGCGCCCGCCGTCGACCATTGGAGTGATCCCTTCTACGACGGCACGCACGCGACCGTCAGCGGGCTCTGCCGTGCCCCGTTTCTCAGCCATGCAGCGCCTCCCACTTGAAGAGCAGGGTCGCGAGCGGCGGCACCGCTAGCGTGACTGAATGAAAACGACCATGGGCTGCCACCGGCGCCGAGTCGACGCCGCCCAAGTTACCGATCCCGCTTCCGCCGTAGAGCGGCGCGTCGCTGTTCAGCGCCTCCCGCCAATACCCGCTGCGTGGCACGCCGACAACGTAGTTCGCGCGCGGTACCGGGGTGAAGTTGCAGACCACCAGCAGCGGGTCACCGGCGTGCGACTTCCGCAGAAAGCTGATGACGGATTCTTCACTATCGCGGCAGTCGATCCACTCGAAGCCTGCCTGGCTGAAGTCGACCTCGTGCAGTGCGGGCTCCGCCCGATACAGCCGGTTCAAGTCGGAAACCCACCGTTGCAGCCCGGCGTGCTCGGGGTACTGCAGCACCCCCCATTCGAGTGACGAATCGTGCGCCCACTCGCTGCGCTGCCCGAACTCGCACCCCATGAACAGCAACTTCTTCCCGGGATGTGTCCACATGTACCCGAAGAGCGCACGCAGATTCGCGAACTTCTGCCAGGTGTCGCCGGGCATCTTGCCGATGAGAGACCCCTTTCCATGCACGACCTCGTCGTGCGAAAGCGGCAACACGAAGTTCTCGGCGAACGCGTACCAGATGCTGAAGGTCAGCGCGTTGTGGTGATACTTGCGGAAGACGGGATCGTTGGCGAAGTAATCGAGCGTGTCGTGCATCCAGCCCATGTTCCATTTCATGCCGAAGCCGAGGCCACCCAAGTAGGCCGGGCGCGACACCATGGGCCAAGCGGTGGATTCCTCGGCGATGACCTGGACATCCGGATAGTCGCGATAGGCCACGACGTTCAGGTGCTTCAGGAAGTCGACCGCGTCCAGGTTTTCGCGGCCGCCGTGCTTGTTGGGGATCCATTCACCCGGCGCGCGGGCGTAATCGAGGTAAAGCATCGAAGCGACCGCATCCACCCGCAGCCCGTCGGCGTGGTACTTCTCGAGCCAGAACAGTGCGCTGCTGCCGAGGAAGCAGCGCACTTCGGCTCGCCCGTAATTGAAGATGTAGCTGTTCCATTCGGGATGAAATCCCTGGCGCGGATCGGCGTGCTCGTAGAGGTAAGTGCCGTCGAAAAAGCATAGGCCGTGGCCGTCGCTCGGGAAGTGAGAGGGCACCCAATCGATGATGACGCCGATGCCTTCCTGGTGCAGGCGGTCGACGAGCAGCATGAAATCCTGCGGCGTACCAAAGCGCGCGGAGGGCGCGAAGTAACCGGTCACCTGGTAGCCCCACGAGCCGAAGAACGGATGCTCCATCACGGGCAGCAGCTCGACGTGGGTGAAGCCCATCGACTTCACATATTCCGGCAGCCACTCGGAGAGCTCGCGGTAGGAGAGCGAGCGGTTGGCCTCCTCCGGCACGCGCCGCCACGAGCCCAGGTGCAACTCGTAGATCGACATCGGTGCGTCGAGCGCGTTGGTACGGGCACGCCTCGCCATCCAATCGGCATCGCCCCAATCGTATGCGAGTTCCCACACGACGGATGCGGTCTGCGGAGGAGTCTCGCAGAGAAAGCCGTAGGGGTCGGCCTTCTCGAAGGCCTCTCCGCGACTCGAAACGACGTGATATTTGTAGCGGGAGCCGCGCCCAGCTCCGGAGACTTCACCTTCCCAGATGCCCGAGCCATCGTCTCTGGCGCGCAGTGGATTTAACCCCTTATCCCAGTCGTTGAAATCCCCGACGACCGCAACCTGCATAGCGTTCGGCGCCCACACAGCGAAGTGCGTCCCTAATTTCCCCTCTGCCACAAGATGCGCACCGAGCTTTTCGTAGGCACGAAACAGACTGCCTTCGCGAAACAGATAGATGTCCTGCTCTGAGAAAGGGCTCATCTCGATCCGCGAGTTCCGATTGCAGGCATGTTCGGGAAAGTAGTCCCTGTTCCTGCCAGGAGATTGTGCAAGATCGCGGCGCGTCGACCGCGGGACTCGAAGCGACTAAGCAGAACGTGCTGCTACGCTCCTGAACGGCCGCGTCAGCGAGTACCGCTTGTTGACAGTGAGAGTGCGAGCTAGAACGTCAGTTCATGGTGACACTCGACAATGATGGAGTCAACCCGTGAGATTGTGCTGTGTAGGTAACACGAGAAACGTCCGGTCTAGGTAACACATGAAATGTCGCTTTAGGGTTGAGCTTCCGAAGGGAGGTGAACCTTGAAGCGGGCGATACTGTTACGGGAGGTACGGATGATGCGATCTAAGGAGGTGTACGAACGCTGGGGCGCGCGTCGGCTCACGCAGGAACAGGCGGCGCAGATCTTCGGCATCGGAAAGCGGCAGTTTCGGCGCCAATGCCGGCGCTAGGAGCCCGAAGGTCTGGAGGGCTGATCGATCAGCGCATTGGCGACGTCTCGCACCGGCGCGCTCCGGTCGATGAGGTGTCGGCGCTGGCGTAGCAGTACCGGGCGCACTATGGTGGCTTAACGGCGAAGCGCTCTTACACCAAGTCGTGAGCAAGAAGGAAAAGGCACGCGCTCATACAACTTTGTGCAACTAACTCTGCAACGGCAGGCGTGGTGGCCAAGTCGAACAAGCGCGGGGCATCGGCGACGGCGGATCGGATCACCGGGGGACGACTACAACAGCATGGGGCTAATTGCCTTTCTTCCCGCCGTTTTTGTCGTCTTTGTTCTTCTTGGGATCCTTATCTTTGTCCTTGCCCCCGTCTCCCTTATCCGATCCGCCCTTGGCGTAAGCAGGCGCCGCCTGCAGAGTCAGGATCGCTGGTGCGACATAGGCCGCCTTCTTTACGAACTCCCGCCGTGAGGCGTCATGCTCTTCCATCGCTTTTCCCCCACTTCTCAGATAGATGGAACATTACTAAGGCTCTCCGGCATCAACCGCCCCCACCCGGCACCCCCATTAGGTCCTCTGACGGAATGCTCCTCCGTTTTCCGCCGCGAAGCAAGTGCTATGGCCAGTCTCCCGAGCAACGACCGGAAAGGTATGGCATCCCGGTTTGGGCAGCCGGGTTTCGCCCCGGGAGGCGTCCGGGACTCCCACGATCTACGGCCGTGGACGGTTGGTATCCGTAAGGGCGACCTTAACGCCTCGTCTATTCGAACGGGTGCGCGGGCGGGACGGCGAACATCACGTCCACCATGGCCTGATTCCGGTCGTTGAGCACAGCGAGACCGTTGAAGCCGGCGTCCGTATAGGTTCCCACATTGGGAAAGCTGCCCGAGAATGGGTCGGGTACGCCGATGCCGGTCCATTCCTCGATGGACAATTCCTTTCCGGGACTGAGCAGGTCGATGTCCGGCAGGGCAGTATGGCCGTTCGCCAGTCCCGGCGCCTCGGACAGAAGCAGGTGATGGATCTCGTGAGCCATCGCGAGGCCGATCATCCGCGCCACGATTTCGCGCCACAGGTCGCGAAGCCTGTCGAACTCCTGCTGGAGCTGCGCATTCCCCGAAGCCATGGCCAACGCGCGCTCCGCGGCCAGCACCGCGTGCCGGACGATTGCTGCCGTTCGCGCCACCACGCTGGTTCCGCTGTCGATCGCACCGGGATGAATCTCGATCACGCCCCGCCGGCCGCACGCCGCCCGGACGATCCGTAATGCCGATCTGGTCGATCGCGATCTGCTCCACCACGCCGGCGCTGTTGCGGCGGCTGATGGGAGGAAAGCCTGCGAGCAGCAGCAGCGTGTAGAAGTGCACGGCGAAATTGCCGGCTTGGAACTGCGTCGGCAACTGCTCGCCGAAGGGCGGGAGTTCCCACACCATGCGCACGTTCACCCGTCGCAACAGAAACTCGGCGACCGCCCGCGCCTGTTCGAGGATGAAGTTTCGCTCGCCGTACAGGTGATACTCCCTGAGCACGATGTCGAACCAGGCCGAGAACGTCCCCGCCTTGCGGTGAGTGGGATACGCACCGGTGTATTCGTGCACCACCACGAACTGCGGTACGCCGACCCAGGTTGTCGCCGTGCCGCTGTCACCGGTTTTTGGGTCCCTGACCTCGACGCTGACCGTCCTGACGCCTGGGCGCCCGGCGAGCATCGACGTCGCCGGTGCATTTGGTGCCATGAACTGCGTCGCATCGGGTTGAATCGACCACCGATAGGTCGCGCCGGCAGGTGCATTGGCCACCACTAATGCGGTGCGTCCGCTCTTGTCGTTGCGGTCCGGCTGGAAGGTTCGCACACTGGGCGAATTGATCCGCTCGATGTCGACGTCAAGCATGGGAAGTTATCGGTAAACTCGCGGATACTGGTTTGCCCTTCGGCCAGGGTGCGCTTTTTCCGACCTCTTCATACAACGAGCTATAGCTGGTTCGTTGTGACATTACAACCGGCAAAGCGGACAGTCGTAAGCACCGGCTGCGATGACCAGTACCGTCGCGTGGCTCGCCCGTCAGCGCGGAGGGATGGAATAAGTGCCCACGACGTGTGCCACAGGCTCACGCATACCCTCCGAATAGAGGGAGACCTCGCCGACGGCGAGCGACTTGCCTACCTTCATGAGTTCACATACGCCGATGATGCTTTTGCTTGCCACAGGCTTGCGGAGAAAATTGATGGTGAGGCTCGTCGTGACCGCCAGGGGGACGATACCGATCTCGCCGAGGATCCAACATACAGCGCCACATCTGCGACCCCCATCAGCACCGGACCCGACACCGTTCCTCCCGGCCGCAACTCGCTCGGGCCAACCTCGTGAGAGACAGTAGCCCGACCACTGTCGACCTCGTGCACGATGCACTTCGTCTGGGGAAATTCGGCAGCGATAAACCTCGCCACTTCGTCCTTTGTAGCCACTGTGCTTCTCCGTGAACGCCGATACGATCCGGAATGACTTGCGTAGCCGCGTCGCCCGATTTTCGGGCAAGCACTCGACTGATTGCAATCGATCGTAGGGCGAACGCCTAAAGTAAGGCACTGCGCGCACGCTACTATAGCTCTTTCCCCGACCCGTCCCGGGCTACTCGGGGCCCTACCTTTGGAGTCACACCATGTCAGCCGCCAGTTTGTCAGACTACAGCAGGGAGTACTCTCCCCCGCTTCCGCTGTATGTCAATGGTGCCGCACCTGCCGAGCGCCCGACTCGCGGACCCGCCTCCATGCACTTCAGTCCGCGCGATGTGATTGCCTCGCTCGCGCTGTTGGCGGCATGCAGTTTTGCGCAGGCCGACGAGCTGCGCACCGTAAAGGGCTTGCCCAGCCGGAATCCGCCATTGTCGGCCGCGACGTTCGCATTTATGTATCTGAGATCGGCGGACTTGCCCGCGACGCCGCGGGGATCCTATATCTCTCGGACTGGAAGGGAGGGCGCGTGTGGAAGCTCGATCCCAAGCGCAGTGGTGCCAAGCCCGAGCAGTATGCGCAGACCTTTCAATCTGGCGCTGATATTGGCCTTTCTGCCGACGGCAAATACATCCTTGTTCCAGACATGAAGGCAGGTGTGCTGTACTGGATGCCGAAGTGACGGGGATGTGCGTGCCAACGCAGAAAGGCAGTCCACCCAGACACGTGTTGGACACTTGTGCGCCTACAGAAGGCGCGTCTTGTAGCGTGTTTCCACGCTCCCGCATAGCATATCGGCGCACGTCGGCATGCCTCTTCTACTCCGCACTCATCGTCGCTACCCGGCTCGCGCTCATAGCGCAGACGATCTCCTGTGTTCACCGTCTTCGATGCATGCTGCAGCGTCGTTGCCGCAGGTCAGGGCTTACGACTTAAACACACCTTTGAGAGAAGACCGCGCGCATGGGGGTGTCGTTCGAGGACAGGCAGGACTTGTTGGGGCATAGGTCGGGTAGGATTACAACGCACTACTTGGCAGCGGAACTTTAAAGCTTGATCGAAGCCGCGACCCGGTGTGCGAGACCGACTCCGCAAAGGTCCCGCGCTGGTTCTGCTGAAACAGAAACCAGTGCGGCCGAATAACGCATCTGCTTGACGTAATGAGAAATGTGGCGCGCCCGGCAGGATGAATCTGGGCACTGGAGGGAGGTTGTTCCGGTCTCGTGAACGCATGGAGGCCCATTCCGCTTATTCGCTCTCCCGAAGCGGTCAGGCGGCTAGGCGTTGCCAGGCACTGCCGGATCGGATCCCGCGCGGTACGAGTACGAGCCACAGACCCAGCCAGCACCGAAATGAGTGCCGCGATCAGTCGCTGGCCTGCGCGCTTTCCGCTTCAGATGGCTTTGAACTACTGGCCTTCTTCCGTCCACCCATGCGCCGCAACCCATCAACCGTCTGCTCTTTGGACAGAAGAAACTTGAGTACGTTTACGCCGTTGAACTCGCAGGTTTCAAAGACACTGGCAAGAACCAAGTAGTCCTTCAAAGTCCTCTCGCTGTGACGCCCGTCGTTATCCCGGCGATACTTCGCGAACCGTTTGATTGCGTGTTCCGCGTTATTGTTGTTCCACGGCACACCATCATGGTCGAGGAACGTGAACATCTTGACCCCGTATTTCTTGAACCGCTTCCCATATTTGTTCGCCAGCGCCGAAGTGCATTCAAGTGCCGCCTCGTCATCAAGAAATCTGGCCACATCACTCTGATGCTTCTTGAGGTGCCTGCACCGCAACCCATATCGATCAATAGTGCTGACGATCGACCTCAACAGTCTTCCGAAAGCTTGTGCTAGGCGCTTTAGTTCCTCATCAAGAGGATTGCGCAGCAAGTCATCGTCGATGTCTCTAACCAGATGAACAATGCACTTCTGCTGCTCACATGGCAAAGAGTCGTAACCGGTGTAGAAGTCAGACACTAAGACGCCTCGAAATGACGAAAGCATCTCACGGAGGAACTCTGTCTCCCGTGTGGCGCGATAAAGATAGTACACCCTATCGAATGTGGTAGAACCCAGACGTAGCCCTTCAGCTTTCGAACGTTAACCGGTGTTTCGTCAATATGCAAAACTGGTGACTGGATAATTCCACTCAGTATTTCCGCATATAGCGGTTCGTAGATTGCCGCAAATCGACCTTTGCTCCTATCCAAATTGTCCTGATCCAGATGTAGCCCAAATACGTCAACAAGGCTCTTTCGTACCTTGCTCATGTTTACACCAAGAACAGCGTTCTGGTAGACGCACCAACTTACCAAAGCGTGGCCGAGTCTTTGCGGGTTCGGAAGGCGGTTTTCGGAACGGAAGCTCTTGCCACATTTTTCGCAGTTATATCGCCAAGACACTATCCTCGTTACGGACTTCTTCATGCCACTTTTGGAAAACTTGAGGTCGACTACGATATGCACACTCTCGGAATCGCGTTTCAACCGACGACTCCTACAGTTAGGACATCTGGGCTTCGACAAGCATTGTGCTATTGGGTTTGCTTGGTAAATTGATCGTTTGTTTTACTGCCCTTCGGTTGATCGCTTTGAATTGTGAATGGGTTCGAATGAAGACTCTCTCTCGCTGGTAGTCGAAGTATGCGCACTTGGCGACGTGTTGCTAAGTCGGCTAGGGCGTAAGGCTTCACCTCAAAGAGCTGCCAGTGGGGTCGAACCTGTTTCATGTCTTCGGTGCGACTTACCTTCATTCCATCTTCTCTCGTTTCAGTCTCGTTGGAAATCCGATGGGTTACAAAGTCCGTCAGCTGCTTGAGCCCTGTGCAGTCGCTATGGTTATATTCGAGGAGTTGCTTTCTGAGCCTAGGATCTCTTGCTTGTTCCCACTGCATCCGCCAGACGATACTGTCCAGTCCAGTTGGCCTCTGATTGCCGAACGGGAGACCCAGGTGCGGAACAATTTCCTTCAAACTGTTCGAGAACGTCGGAAAATAGACGTGCGGATATATGAGCGAAAGAACGTTGACTGATCTGTTTGGAGGATGGCATCGAACTCTTTTTGCGCGCCGGCTGGCAAACCTGTGGCGACACGCTTCATCGCGGCAGCGTCATAATCGCCGTAGTGGAAGACGCGAAAATCTGGAAGCTGCGAGATGGCTTCGGCCAACTGGAGAAAGATGGTAGCCTCGTCAGATTCTGTGTCTGCCCAGAATGAGTGGAAGGTTTCGCGCTCTTCGGTGACGATCAACGCTCCAATGAGGTAGTGGAAGTCACGATCTGGCAGCCCCTCGATATCCAGATAGACTTTGCTCTTGCATTCCGGCAATACTGGCGACCCGTGAATGTAGACACAGTTCTCCCGGATGGCGAGCGCCTGTAATGCAAAGTGGTGCGGTTTGGCGGGATTCTTTGCTCGTTTGGGCGTTCGTCGCGGCCTGAAGGTGTAGGAGAGTTGGGTAACGGTGAAGATGCCTTTGCTGCGGTGCCGGGCACGTTCCTTTTCGGACATTCCCGACAGCAAGCTGAGGTCGTCTGTCTCCTTTGCCTTCTGGCGGCATCGATTTTGAAACTCACATTCCGTGCAGTGCCGATTCAGTACAAGCTCGGGAGGCGAAGGGCTGGACAGCAGGCCGGCGATCTTCTTGATGCGCTTTCTCACTTCGCCAGTAAGGGCCGAGGTTTTCGCCCTCAGGGTGACGCTGTCGTCGCCGTGAATGATCTTGCCGACGCTGATCTCACATCCCAGCACTTCCGAAAGCACGAACACATCGAAGCCCAGCAGCAGTTTGTCTTCATTGCCAAGCTTGTTGGTGAAGAAGAAACGAATTGGAATGAAATCAGCCGGTTTACCCTGGTCGTCGGCGGGCACGCGTTCCATCGCGTGGAGTTCAGATTCCAGCACACAGCTATTCGTTTGCGCCTTCGCCGCCACGCTGGAGGCCAGCCGCCACTTGGCGGCCATGACATTCTCCATGGCTGGCGAGTGCGCGACCTCGTTGTTCGCGAACTCGCTCCATCAGCCGTTCTGTCTCGGTCGTGCGGTACGAGTCGTTCTGCGCCTTTACCCATTCTGCGTAGGTGTTGTCGGCGGATGATTCGCCAGTTGCTCGCAGCCAGCATTTCGTTGGACACTTCAGGTGGGCTTCAAACAAGTCGAGGGTGATCTTCATATGATGCCAGCCTAACTCTTCCACTCGGCGGCCGTCATGAACGCGCCCGTCTCAATTGGGGAGCCGAGCGAGCGTCGGGCGAAGGGCGGTTTCTCGCCGAGTCGAGCCAGTCGTGCGCGGAGCACGGCCGACCTGGGAGCTGGCGCCATTCCATTCGACGTTCACTCTCGATTTCCTCAGCAAACGGCCGTCTAGGCCGGTGCGATCCTTCAGTCTCGCATCGTCTCGAATGGGTTCAAGAGATGCACGTCGAAATATGCAAAGTCGGCGACATTGCGAGTCACGATCGTCAGCTTATGAACGATGGCCGTTGCTGCGATCATAGCGTCTTCAATGAACGTATCCGACTTCCGGTGCATCAATCGAGCCCACGTGCGGAACTTCTCACCGTCCATTGGCAGGACGTTGTAGGAGGCTGCGACAAGCCCGCCCATGCCTCGATCTCAGCGGCCTTGGCTGCATCCTGCTCCCGGGTCAGTTCGATGCCGGCCTGAATCTCGCCAAGGGTGACTGCCGACAAGTGCAGGTCGGAATCGGCTGCGGATTGCAGCCAGGCTACGACGGCCCCGTGGGGCCGTGGCTTACGCAATTCGGACACGACGTTGGTGTCGAGCAGGTACATGTGCCTTATCCCGACACGGCAATTCTGCGCCTGCGGGCGACTCCCCGTGGCGGCGTCAATGATTCGGTCCGGCCAACATCGGACAGCAGCAGCTGCTTGAGCGAGGGGCGGGCCGTGGCGCTGTAGTCGTCGCCACTCCCCGACGGGCACCAGATACCGCAGTTTCTGTCCCTCGCCTGGTTACCATCTGCGGCCCATCGGTGATACAAGCTTCAAGCAGTTCGCTGAACCGGGCTTTTGCGTCCTGAACCGGCCAAGCCTTCATTATCGCTCCAGTAGACTAGTTAAATGACTAGTCTACCACCTGTAACTTGGGGACTCAATGCCCTGCACCGATCCGCGGCCCAGAGCCCGGTGGGGACGCGTCGAACAAACTTCAACACCTGCTGCCAATCGCCATCGATCGGCAATGCCCCGAAGAACTGACCCAGCATTGGGGCCAACAGTCTGCGCCAACCCGCGTCGTCACTACCGCGGCGGCGAGCCGGTAGTGACGACGCGCCTGACCCCGCACCAGTATTGGATTTACAGGCCCCTGGCGCACGTGACGAACCCTGCCAAGTCACGTGACGGGGTCCCCTGGCGCATCCAGCCCCGGTCGATTCATGGTGCAGCCTTCGCCCGACGGCCGAGCTCCCCTGGCCCACGCATCTCGCACCGGAAGCCCGTCCGCGGCACCGGAACCATGACATTCGATCCTTCCGGCGCGTATCGGTTTCTCGTGCGCCTAGTCGCAACTGTTACACGTTCCAGCAATCAGTGGACTTCATTGCGGAAATCGTCGCGCTGGTTGTAGGCGGCCATTCCGTTCGCATCGCGTGCGGGAACTCGTTCCACCGTCTCGTGTCACATCGCTAATTCCGCTACCAGGAATTCGTCCGGCATAGTCCGAGATCGTCCGACCCCAAGGGTTGCGGAAACGAATTGCGATTTCACGTTGGCTGTGTCAGCCCGGTTGATGCCCGTTACGCATCGCCCTTTGCTCGCAAGAGCGCCGAAACCGGTCGAGATCTCCTGAGAACCGGTGGCCGCAAGGCTTGGAGATAATCGTGATGTCCTTCGGTACGTCGTAGCGTAGCGCCAGTGCCGTCCAGGCTGGCGCGAGTGTAGTCAGTCCGACTCATGCACTGCACGCATGTGCAGAGAATATCGGATGCCGCTCGCGGCTCGCCGGAGCAGCACAACTTGGCTGCTTGGGTGTTGCACCGCTGCAGTCCCTCCTCTGAAGTCAAGTCGATCCCATCAGGCTTAGCGAGCCCGTTGCCGGGACGCGGCCAGCCTGTCGTTTCCGATAGCAGCCGCGCTACCGCTCAGTAAGTCCTTCCGACCTCGTCGGGCAGCGCCCCTGGCGCGCGCCTGACGCTTCCTACCTTCCCCATGGCCCGTTGGGCCGCGTTGCGTTCGCCCCGTGCGAACGCGTCCGAAGCGATTTCGGATGGCACCCCCACATGCCCGCGAAAGCGGCGCGTGCGGGCCCGCATCCGATCTGGCAATGACCAGAGAAGCGGTCGTTGCGTCTTGTACCGCGAAGGGCGCGATGCCCTGCGCCGATTGATCCCCGTCACGGATCGCGTCCCTCGGACGCCCCGGCAGGCCACGGGTCAATGGCCTTCGATGTGTGTCCGGTGCCCGCAGGCACAACCATCGATGCCAAACCAAAGCGCCGTGCAGCGCTGGCAAGTAGCAAACCCCCTGCACGAAGCGGGAGTGGTGTCCCGCGTCCCTCGTGGCTCTCGTCATGCCAAGGCATGCGAGACGGACAGCAACACTAACCGGACAGGCAACACACACCAGCAAGCGAAGGACGGCAGCGGAGGCTGCCACAAGACGGAGGAGAACGCGTATCTCCGAACGGAACGGCGGATGCGTTGCCCACGGCGGCGGGCATGCGGCGCCTCTCACGCACGCAACGGCCGCCGCGGTGGACAACGCGGTGTTTCGCTCTCGGGGGCGTACCGGCGTGAGGCGCTGTCCCGCCAGGCGGACCGCGCGCGGGGCGCGCCCGCCTATGTTAGAGCTCTGCGTGCACTACCCGAGGATGCGTTGGGTTCCCGGCGAACTCGAACTGAGTATACACCCACCTTGGGCTCCTCAATCGGGTGATGCCCCCAACTTCGATTCCGACCCTCACCCTGACGAACCGCCATGGCCGTGGCCCTGTGGGGTTTTTGGCCCCGCCAAGCCGAAAACAATCTGTCCGTCCCCGATCAGCTGCGCCAAGCGTTTCGGAATATGCAAAACCACCAACTCGCCCTCGCCTCGGAGTACGTCGGAACCGGCGCTTGATCAATGGTTGGGCGCCATGTTGCAGCAGATGATCGGCCGATGCGACGCAGCCACCACCCTCGACGCGATCCTGGGTGCCGTGGCCTTACTAGCGCTTCTTCCGGATCTGTTCCAATTCCCTTCCACTACAAACGGATATGGAGAAGATGACATCATCGTCTCGATCAGCCAGCAGAACGGGGCGATGACGCGGCCGGCGGAGATGGCGGCGGACTCTTCGTATCTTCAACGAAATTCCCGGAGCAGAACGCCAAGCACACCCAGCGGGCAATGCAGAGAACGCCGCAGGGGTTGTGAACGGCTCGTGCCACCTTGGCTCGGCAGTGACGACCGACACCGTGGCAGATCTCCGGGCCATTTCCAGTTCCCCTGGCGGCATTCTCCTACCGTCACCACCAGGTGTTGGAACGGGCTCATGCCCACCCTTTGGCTCCGGCGGTGACAGAGACCGACGCCGTGGGCATACAGGGCCAGCCAGCACAACTGGGATTGATTAGATGGGAATGGAGACGGATGCCGGGAATTCTCTGCCTACCTCGCGGCCATGACGGGCAGGTAGTGGGTGATGAGAGGCGATGGCGACCCACCTGAATCCACCAGGAGCTGCAGCATGCACAAGGCGTGCTCATGCAGAAGGTGAACCAGCTCTGCGATCCACTGTTCACCGACTATTTCTCTCAACCATCACAACACACACACACCAAGGGACGCCCGCAGCCCGAGAGATGAAATCTCGCGGTGTCAGTACAGCGATCAGGTGGGATCCGGGGAAGCCTTGGAACGGGCGGCGAACGCCGGGAGAGCAGCCACCGAAGGCGAGCCCCGCCCGGGCAATGGCCTGCCCCGCGCCCCTTGGTGGGGCTGCTGGAATCCGGGGCACTGCGGTGCCAGCGTGGCGGGCCACCCGGTAAGAGTCGTCGGGGTCTCGCTACTACAGTGCACCACAAGATAGCGAAGGCCGTGGACACCTCGCGGCGCGGAACCTGCCGCGCAGAGCAGACAGACACAATGGTCTAGGCGCTATCCGAAAGGTATCACGCGCGAACGGGTGTGCGTGATTCTCGACGAACTGCTAGGACACCAGCAGCAGGCCGCCGAGGACGCCCGCTCATCACGCTCAAGAAGGAACTTGACCGGGCGACGACGGGCCTGGATCGCCTCTATCAAGCCGTGGAGGAAGGGGCGCTGGATACGACGAGACGCTGCGCACCCGCACGCAGAAGCTCAAAGCCCGCAGGAGCGAGTTACTCACCGAGATGGCGAAGCTCAAGGACCGCCAAGCGCTCGCGGTACGTCGCGTGAACGCGGATACCGTGCAGGCATTCTGCACGGCGCTCAAGGAGCGCTTCACCGATCCGACCTCGGGCCTGGGCAAAGCCTACCTGCGACTGCTCGTCGATGACATCCGATTCGACGGGAGCGACTGGTCGTCACCGGCAGCCACCGGCGTCTCGCAGACGCCATCGGCTTCGTGCAGAAAAGAAAGCTCGGTGAAGTGCCCAGCTTCGTAAGTGACTGGCGCGCCCGGTAGGGTTCGAACCCACTACCCTCTGGTTCGTAGGCGGTTCGAGGCTTAGATAGTTTTCGCCAATTCAGTCACTTGCAAGGCTTGCCAATCTCAATAACAGCCTATTCCAGTCACAATTTCAGGCACAGCCAGTCCCGGCTAGGCACAATGGCTGGATTCTCCAGATCGGTATCGACTCCAATCGGCCACGCGCAGACATTGATAGTGGTGCAAGACGGCGCTTCTGAGCGGCAGGTTCAGACGCGAGAGGGGTCATTCGTCGCGAGGAGTGGCACCGAGATGCGGATCATCCGCCTTCCTCGCCGAGGCGCCGACCGTACGCCAAATCCTCGCACACCTGGGCGGACCGACCTCACCGCAGCACGCGGCCCGCCGCTGTGGGACATGCCCGATGCCGGGCAGCGCGACTTCGACCCCCAGGCCCAGCCGGCACCGGACTACGAATTCGATCAGCGCATCGCGTGGTAGGGGGGCGTCAAGACGACGATCGGATCTCCCGCGACGGGGAGCGGTCATGCGTTGCGATTCTGGCGCGGCTTGCAGCCTCCGTCGGCACGCAGCTCCCGACCGATGACTGCTGTAAGTGCCAAGACTGCCCAAATACTTGCGGAAGTGGCGTTGGATCTCCTATCCTTCTCGCTACGGCGTCTCAGGCAATCGCGCTGAGATCACGGCAGATCGTGAATGGAGCGTAGTGGGATGCTGCGGATTATACGGTGAGCTAGGAGCGGGAGAATACCAATGGCAACCATAGGATCATCATTCGAATGTGTTAGCAAACGCGATTTTTGGATCAGACATCAAAACCAAGTTGGCGTGATAACACCTATCAAGAACAAGGACGGCGTAGGAAGGGGCGACGCTACATTTGAAGTGGTACCGGGCCTTTCAGGTCGATGCCATTCTCTTGGGGCCATTGGGATAAACCACGGCTTCTTTTTCGCCATCAGGACTTCCGTATTGTACTGGCGAAGTTCGAAAACTCCGATCAATTCCGTAAGGACGCGACTTTTTGCATGGTTGCGGGCCTGTCAGGGCTGGACGACACCATATCGTTCCAAGCAACAAACATTAATAATTTCTTCATTCGCCACTTCAACTTTCAGTTGTTCTTGAATAAGTTCGAGGATAGTCCCACGTTCAAGAGACCTTCTTCATCAGAAGGCCAAACTTGCAAGACCACGATCCACAACCAACCATCGATGATGGGTCGAACGACAATCCCATATAACTGTAAAACAGTCGTCGGTCGTCCTCCGTTTTTTGGCCTATGCTTCGCTTGCTTCTCGTCGGTTCGCATGGGGTGGGCGGGCCGGTAGCGGCCGAAATCACGACTTCCGGGCTCGACGCCTACTGCGCTAATGCGCCCGGCCCGCCTTCGCGCTGAGCGGCTGAGTGAAATCGATGCCGAGCACCTGGTCTATGAGAGCGTCAAACCGGGGGATGCGCGGAAGCGTCAGCCTGATGCTGACCCCGGTCGAACTCATCGAGCGTGGCAGCCCTGATTCGGCAACCGCACCGGAAAGCTGCTACACCTCAGAAAGCAGCGACGCTTGCCAACGTCGATATCAACCTAATCCTGTCACACTTTTGGCACACTCAATATGACCTGGTCACGATCTACATCTTCTATCGTTCTCGGACCCCTCTCTCTCGCGTTTGCTGGTCTAGGCAGCCTCGGCATCCTCGGCGAGATAGCCGAGCATGCGCTCCGCAATTCCGCCAGCCAGAGAAGTTGCTCTGGAGGTAGTTGGTGTGCATGCTTGGCTACGGCAGACGCGACTGCCGACTTAGCGTCGTCGGCTATGGCATCCCAGTCCCGCGATTGCTCATTCGCGGCCAATGCCATTACGTGTGACCACTTCTGGCATCTAAGACCTCTCCGTCCTGACCGCCGTCGGTGCTCTACGAAGCCTTCAACCGTTAGCAGGAGCCCGGTCGCAGCGCACAAGTCATCCAAGTAAAGCTGTGGATCGAAGAGATCCTCGAACTCCGTCTCAGGACAGGCATCCCGTTTCGGGACACGAAAAATATCGTTCGGCTGTAGTAAACCAGAGTACGGCTCCGGATCTTGCGGCAGGTTTGCTCGCCCTCCTCATCACTGTCAACAAACACGAGGCAACTCGTAGCATCTCGCGCAAGTGCGCGAACAACGGCGGGAATGTTCGCAGCTCCGCCCGCCGACATTATCCTCACTCGCCCTGACGAAAAAGCATCGCCGAGCGGCTGCCTAACGTGCGCCAAAATGGGGGCTAGCGCGTTTTCTTCGCTAGGTCCCTCGACGATCAGAACAACCTCCGCTGTAGTCATGTTCTCGTGAGGTCTTATGCCTAGAGAACAACGAATGTCGGCCAAATGTCTGCTGGTCTTGTCACTGACGCGAAGCGTCCACCTCCGGCGCTCTCGACTATGACATTGGCGCGAACGTCGTCTCGCTGAATAAGGATTGGTGAATGGGTGGTCACTACAACTTGAAACGACTTAGCTAACTCTCGCAGAGTGGACTTAATTTCATGGCTCTTCTCGAAAGTGAGTGGGTGAATTCGGTGATTTTAGATCTCCGGCAGCATACAGGTCAGTATCTTCAGTCGCAGGTACTCCTCGTCACGCAATCCGTATGCGCGGCGCTGGAGGACACGGATCTTGTTGTTCGACCCCTCGACGAATCCGAGTCACACCTTGTTCTGGGGAGGCAGTACGTGGCGATACCGTCCCAGTGGCGATCGATCATCTGCGCGAACTTCTCGTACGGTCGCAGGCGTTGCCAATTCAGGGTCGCGCGCCAGTTCTCGAAGAAGCGCCGCGCCCAGCCTTCTCGCTCGTAGTCCCACAGTTGGCCGAAGGACTCCTTGAGGAGGTCGGCGGTGTTCAGTCGCTTGTTCGCTGCCAGCAGCATCTTGGCGAGTTTCGGCCCTCCATCGTGAGGTTCTCGCGGTGCGAGAGCAGCGTGCTCTTTGCCCTTGATGTAGCGCCGGTCTTTACCACAGGTCCGCGGGTACTCGGTCTTTCGTACAGCGTCGAGCGCGTCGCCCAGGTGGCACATGAGGTGGAACTTGTCGAACCGGATCCGCCGTCTGCGGCGCATACGCCGCGGTCGCGTTGCGAAACGGCTTGCGCATATCCGTCACCACCAAGCGGATGCCGCGCGCCTTCTCGCCCAGCCAGGCGTAGAATTGCGCCATACTCGCCTCCGAGCGGTCCTGTCGCCGAACCACATCGCGCGTCCGCGGATCAGGTCGCTCACCACGATTCGATAGGTATGGCCCCTGCGGATGGCGATCTCGTCGATGCCGATGGCCTGCGGGCCAGGCGTACCAGCCTTGCGCAACTGCTCCGCCATGTACTGCTTCTCCAGGCTCTTCACCGTTCCGGTCGAATTGCGTCCCGCGCCACGTCGCGGATCGTCGCCGTGCGGCAGCGTCGCGCCACGTAGTGGGCGAAGCGGTTGGTATAGAACGGGTTGTCGGCCAGGCAAGGGATCCTTCTCTTTCACCGCGCCGCACCGCTGGCACCACACGCGCGTACCTCGATCTCCAGGTGACACGCGCGTCGCCACTCGACAGGTCGCGAACGCGGCGCACACGCCGGTCGTACCAGCCCGACTGCACGCGGGCACAGCAGCCGCAGGTCGTTTTTTTGAGCGCCGCACAAGGCTGATGACGCGCGCCTTCGGATCACCGAACACGCCGCGCACCGTGGGTTGCGACAAAGACCGCGGAACGCGTATGCGTTCCACAGCCGCCGCGCTCGCTTCGCTGAATTGGGCATCCGAAGACATGATGCCCATTTCGCGCACCCTTCGTAACGCCTGAAAGCCAATATCCATGCCGCTTCCAGCTATGTTTACCCCCTCAAATCACCCACACGACTTCCCGAAGACCCAATTTCATAGACAGCTGATGAATGCAGATGTGCTTCAGAGCTATTCAATTCCAAACACAAGGTTACTTCCATATCGCTGTCGCGCAATATACTGAAGAAGGGAAATTGCAAAAAGGCTCTTGAATCCGTCACCCTTTTGCTGCAGCGGCGTGCGCACCACCGTCATCAATGTCGACCTCACCAACAGACACGAGGCGGTAGAGGTCAAGATCTTCTCTTTAAATTTGGAGTCCTTACCGAAGGCAAGTACTGGCGTAATTCAGTGACTAACTCGTCTTCAACCACTGCAATTTCTGCTTTGACATCGTCGAAAAACCTCTCAATGGCTTGAAGGCGCTGTTGACTTCTTTCGGACCCGATTCAGGGCTCCCGCTATCAACTCTGCGAACACACCTCGTCGAAAATCGTGAACGTTCCGAGCGGCGGGAATATAGACGTCTCGAACGTTGCTTTGCAGCCACGACAGAATGGCTTTTTTGGCTGGTTCAATGTTTAGCCGCAAAAGCTCAACGGATGGGCGAATACTTTGAAGGCCCCCATCCCACCTGAGGACCCGGCGATTTCTAGCTCCCCGGGACGCGCTCCATCTAGTCCAGAGGAGATCAGATCAACGTCTTCAGTACTCAAGGACATTTGAACGCGAATTTGCGTGGGCCACCGACGGCCGGCCCGTCCTTCATATCGCTTGGGGTAGTCATTCTCGTAGCTGTATCGCTGCCCGCGCGTCAATCCGAACTGGGTGCGCGGCTGGAAAACGGAAAAGAAAAGGTCCAGCGCACTTAGGACTGTCGATTTGCCTAAGTTGTTCGGTCCCGTCAAGACGGTGAGATTGCTGATAGGAACATCAACCTTTGTGTCAAAGGCCCGGTACCGTCGGATTTGTATGCTCTGAAGGCGCATGGGGGCGGTAGCTTGTTGATATAGTTCGAGCGTGAGTTTCGCGCCGAGATTGCTGGCCTTCACTGGCCTTCACCGGAATCGAT
>CAVVES010000007.1:0-71174 GCA_963747225.1 uncultured beta proteobacterium
CGTTCGAATGCCGAGCATACGCATGCCAAAGCTCCTGTCGTTGACGGAAGTCAAAGCAACGCAAACGACCACGCGCCGGGACGGAATCCCTTTCGGACAATCGTCAATCCCAGAAGGCCAGATGTCTTTATCTTTCTCGAAGCAGTCATAGCGACGGACTAGCGGGCAAATGGTTGCCGTTCGCGGTTCCGAGGCGACGATTATGCAGTCTCGCCCGACCCTCGCACCTCGCCGCGGGGAGCGCCATACCAATCCGTAGGCGTGTCAACGTCGTCGGCTACGGGGTCCGGTCCTTACCCCTGACGCGGCCGTGCCATGCAGTGAACCGGTCCAACGTGGCTCTCTGCTGCACATCCAGGATGTCATACAAGCCGTGCGCTTTCTTTGCTAGATCTTGGACGCTCGGCAAGCGCTGTTCCATCAATTTTGCCATCATGTCAAAGCGCTCGGGTGTGGTCTTGGCTCCGCTCCCGGACTGCCAACCGGCATGCATGGATTGAAGCCAGGCATTGTGCGCTTCGAGAAACGCCTTCCAAGCAGCTTGCTGCTCGGATCTTAGATTGAGCTGTTTTTCCAAATCCTGCATGCGTTGCGCGTGACGCTGCTGCATCAGTTCCCAACGCTCTTGCGGATCTCCGCGCATCATGCCCGGATCCCCGCCCATCATTCCAGGACCGCCGGCAAAACCCGGACCGCCTTGCGCCCATGCCGCTCCCGCACTGGCCACGACCATCACCAGGGAGACGATCAGAGCCTGGGACGTGTTCGCCAGTGTCTTCATGTCAACGCTCCTTCAACGAGTTGTCTTCAGTGGCCGACCGCCATCAGAACAGCGGTTATGCAATAGACAGATTGGGACAGAACGAGTGCCCTCCGCCGCCACTCTGCGTCGCCCTCATCGCCGAGACGCCGGTCTCGGCATCGTGGACGCCTTGTCAAATGCAGTGGGGTTACGACATCTCACTTTGCCTGCAGGCGATACACATACTCGGCAAGTGCGAGGATTCGGGCCCGCACATAGGCGTCCGGATCGTATGGAAAATCGCCGTAGTGTTCGGCGCCCTGGATGCGGTATTCGCTACCCCAGATGGGCATGTCGCGGGGGCCGTGCGCCTTCACGATCTGCTCGCCGTCGATGATCTCGTACACGCGGGCAAACGGGAACACTCCACCATTCTGCTTTGAGAGCGTTGTGAGATCGGCGACTTTCACGTCGAGCACTTCCGCAAAAGGACCATCGCCTTTCCCTTGCTTGCCGTGACACACGGCACAGTTCGCCAGGTACTCGCGTTTGCCGAAATCCGGGCTTCGCTCGTCCGCGTAACTGACCACCGAACTGCCCAGGATCGTTGCCGCCAGCAAGACCGGCGCGAAGTGGTTCGACCTCTTCATCTCGAAATCTCTCTTGAGTTCAAGTAGCCTGTATTTCGTGAATGCATTGCGGCGCGCGCATCGCCCATCGGACACGCGCCTCATCGCTCCCAGTGCACCCGCAGCAGATATTCCTGCTCGTTGTAGTGGAACTCGAGCTGCCCCTGGTAGGCATGGTGCAGGGCCTCACCGATTCGGCGTGCGAGATGGATGTCCGTCGTAGTGACCTCGACGCTGGTCTCCAGCTCTTGCACGCCCATGATGCGTGCCATTGGATGCTCCTCGCTCTCACGCTCGCCTTCGTTCCTGACCAGGTGCAGCAGCTCGTCCTTGTGCTCCCTCAGAAACTCGCCGGTCAAGGTCACATAGCCAGCCGGCATGCGGTCGTGGATGCGATGACACGCCGAACATAGCTCCTCGTTCGCGCCTTCCGGCAGTGCCAGCCACTGCCAGCGGCCCTTGTGATAAACCGCTCCGCACTGCGGGCACGCTGTCGGTTCCTTGGGTTTCCATCTCGCCTGGTAGGGGTCGATCCTGTGTTCCTGGATGAGCCTGTCCCTCTTTACCCAGAGAAATCCCGGAAATCTGGATCGCCTCGGCATTGAATTTCCTCTTGGGCTACGTCTGTGCAACGCCTGCCACGGCGACTCTGTGCGGGTCCGCGCGAACGCCTACGTTGCGAGTTTCGGACTGTCCCGGTATCGCGGACTACACGGACGCACCTTTCCCCGTCTCTTGGCGGTCGCTCGCCTTCAGGAGCTGGTCGATTTCCTTCTCGGCCTCCAGCCAGTCCTGCAGCTCCGATCCGCTCACAAAGCCGCGTCCCTCGGCTCGACAGTAAGCCTGAGTGGCAATCATCTGCTGGCGCAGCTCGGGATCGCGTGCAACGGCCGCCGCGGATGCCAGCCGACTCGCCATCTTGGCATGCATTTCCATCTGGCGTTGATTCGCGAGCGCCGATTCTGGGGCGGAACCTGTGGGCCCGCGACGACGCGATATCTTCATCCTTTTTCTCCTTTTCGCTTAGCCAAGATATCAGGCTGATGCGGCGGGGCGTTGACCTGAATCAAACGAGTGCCACAAAGACAACGGTAGCCATCGAAAAGGGCTGCCCGCGCAGGCGAGGATGCCTACCCACGGCTGGGCGCGTTGACGCAGGTCAAAGCACTTGCATCCCGGGTACCTATACTGAGTACATCCATCGAGCCGGATAAATCAGGCTGGCCACTACCGAGGAGGCGTCGGGTTCCATGCGACCCAAGATCATCCGCAAGTCTCCGGCCGACCTGCAGGTGCCCCCAAACCTCTCGAACTACGAGGCAGAGCGCAGCGGCTTCTCGTGGGACACGGTCCGACGGGAGCTTGCAGGCCTGGCCGATGGCGCCGTCAATATCGCCTTCGAAGCGGTGGACAGGCACCTTGGAACGTCCGTCCGCGATCGCGTCGCGTTTCGCTTCATCAGTCCGGGCGACCGCGAACGCAGCGTCACCTATGCCGAGCTCGCGTGCCAGCCATTTCGCCTTTGATAGCCGCGCGGGCAGTCGGTTGCTTTCCGAGCGAACATTGTGACTCAGCTCACAGCTTCTTCACGATGTGCATCGTTGTGAGGTCCCCGGGCACTGCTTGCACTTCGAATCCCAGTGCGCGGGCGAAGCGCAACATCATCGCGATGGTGCTCAGCACGATCCCTTCGATGACGGCCAACCCTCGATTACGCGCCGCCCGGGTCAGCGCGTCCATGAGAAGCCCAGCGACGCCGCTCTTCTGCCACGAATCTTCGATCATGATGCCGAACTCGCACGTTCGGTCGTCGGGGTCCGCGACGTAGCGCGCCTCACCCAACACTTCCTCGTCACCTCCGTCGGGCACGGTGCACACGAGCGCCCATATGCCGCTCGTAGCCCACGTCGGTCAGGCAATGAACAGCTTGTCCGAAGGCGCGTGACCCACTTCTGAAAGCGCCGGTTAATGGCTTATGCGAGTCCTTCAAAAGGCTGCGCGATGAATGCCTGAACGTGAATGAGTTCGAATCGATCGAGCAGGCGCTGCAGAAAATCGAAGCTTGGCGCATCGATTACAACGAGCATCGACCACGCGGCGCACTCGGGCAACTGACCCCGAGTGAGTTCGCCCGATCAGGTCAGCGGTGGAGGTCCGAAGCAGCCCGTCCCTTAGTTCAGAACTGTCCGCAAACGGGGCCAAGGTCAGAGTCCTGCGAGAGCGGGACCTATGTCAGCCAAACCTGGGTAACACCATGCCAGCCGCCGTAAGGGTCGGTCGTTGCGCTCGGGTTATTGCTTGTCGGGGATCATTAGTCTGAAGTTCTCCCTGCGGACGACTGAAATTTCTGCAGTTTGGTGAGTGGATTCAGGGGGTTGGGGTATCGTCGAAGCCTATTGTGTAGCCATGTAAGTGCTTGCGTGATCGTGCCGGATCATGTAGCGTGTGGCCATGCATATCGACGTCGTTCCGAATCGTGGCTCGCGCCCTGCCTACCTGTTGCGCGAGTCCTACCGCGACGGTGTTCACGTCCGCAAGCGCACATTGGCAAACCTTTCCTCATTGAGCGAGGAGCAGATCGCAGGGATACGTGCTGTCTTGCGTGGCGAGCCGGTGCGCCCGGTGGGAGAACTCTTCGAGGTGGTTGGCTCTCGTGCTCACGGCCATGTCCAGGCCGTGTGTGTAGCCATGCATCGGCTCGGCTTCCCGCAGCTTCTGAGCGCACGCGCCCAGCCCGAGCGTGAGCGGGTCTGCGCCATGGTGGCCGCGCGGGTGCTCGCCCCGCACACCAAGCTCGCAACCACGCGCTGGTGGCACACCACGACGCTGGCGGAGCACTTTGGCGTGGCGCAAGCCGACGAGAACGACCTGTATGCGGCGATGGACTGGCTGGCTGCGCGTCAAGGCGGCATCGAGAAGAAGCTCGCGGCGCGCCACTTGAGCGAGGGCGCACTGGCGCTCTACGACCTGTCCTCGAGCTACTTCGAGGGCTCGCAGTGCCCGCTCGCGAAGCTCGGCTACAACCGCGATGGCAAGCGCGGCAAGCTGCAGGTCAATTACGGTCTGCTCACCGACCGGCGCGGTTGCCCGCTGGCGGTGTCGGTGTATGAGGGTAACGTGAGCGACCCGACCACGCTCACGCCCCAGGTGCTGCAGCTCAAGCAGCACTTCGGGCTCGAGCAGGTGGTACTGGTGGGCGATCGGGGCATGATCGGGCAGGCGGCGGTGGAGCGACTTCGCACGCACCCGGGGCTGGCCTGGATCACGGCGCTCAAGAGCAGCCAGATGCGTACCCTGGTGCAAGGCGAGGCGCTGCAGTTGGGGCTTTTCGACGAGCGCAATCTCTTCGAGCTCACCCACCCGGATTATCCGGGTGAGCGCCTGGTGGCCTGTCGCAACCCGGAGCTTGGACGTGCGCGGGCGCACAAGCGCGCCGCGCTGCTGCAGGCCACGCGCGAGCAGCTCGATCAGGTGCGCGCGATGGTCGAGCGCGGCAGCCTCACGGGAGCGGGCAAGATCGGCGTTCGAGTCGGCCGCGTGCTCAACAAGTACAAGGTCGCCAAGCACTTCGAACTCACGATCGAGGCACAGCGCTTCGACTACCGGCTGCTCGAAGAGTCGGTGGCAGCGGAAGCCGCTCTGGACGGGCTGTATGTCATTCGCACTGCACTTGCCGCGCAGCAGATGGACGCCGCTGAAGTGGTGCGCGGCTACAAGCGGCTCACCGAGGTGGAGCGGGCGTTTCGCTCCATGAAGACGGTCGATCTGGAGATCCGCCCGATCCACCACCGGCTGGAGAATCGCGTGCGCGCCCACATCTTCCTGTGCATGCTCGCCTACTATGTCGAGTGGCACATGCGTGAGGCCTGGCGCGCGCTGCTCTTCGCCGACGAGGATCTCGATGCCAAGGACTGGCGCGATCCCGTGGCCCGCGCCCAGCGCTCGGCGAACGCATTACGCAAGGCGTCCACCCATCGCTTGGCAGACGCCAGCCTGGCCCATAGCTTCCGCACGCTGCTCGAAGAGCTCGGCTGCGTCGTGCGCAACACCTGCCGCACCCAGAGTGGCGATCCCGATGCGCCGAGCTTCCACATCGTTACCACCCCAAACTCCACCCAACGGCGCGCACTCGAACTTCTGCGATCCATTAACGTGTAGCCAGAAGCACGACACCGAGAAATAACCTACTGCTCGGATTCGGAAGGACAAATATGTTCGGCGAAGGGAGGAACTTCAGTTTAGTCGGTCCGGATTCCGTTTTCGTCGGCTACATCGACGCCGAATGCTCGACGAAGTAACGTGTTCCGAATATCCCGCTGCGCCAGCTTCTGCAAACGATGCCAAGCGCGGCGGGACAGTCACTTCTCATCCAAGCATGAACAGTCGAGGCGGCTCGGTGTGAAAACACCGTCAGACTGCTGCGGCATCCGCGGTACGGCCCACTATGACGCTGCCGCGCGATGGGGTCATTGTGGAAGCGTGCAAGGAACTGCCAACGGGCGAGGACGCGCTAGAACCCGACTATCGCCGACGCCGTCGGCCGCGAAAGAACCAGCGCTTCGCAAGCTCGGTGGCGAGGATGTAGCCGACGACGATTGCGACCATGGCGCCTAGCAGAGGCCAGGGCAGGGCGACGAAGCCGAAGACTCTGGCGAACGGCCCGATGAACGGGACGGCGACCGCGAAGGCCGCGACGGCGACGGTCGTCCACATGAGTAGGCTGCCCGGCACGCTGCGCAGGGCCGGCCCGTGCGTTCGCAGCACCAGCAACACCGCCAGTTCGGTTAGCAGGGAGACCACGAACCACGCGGTCTGAAAAATCGATTCCGTCGCGTCGAACACGCGGAGCAGCACGAAGAACGTCAGCAGGTCGAAGACTGTGCTGATCAGTCCGAACACGATCATGAAACGTCTGACCTCCACCACGTCCCAGCGCTGGGCCCGTGCTACGCGCTCGGCGTCGACGTTGTCCGTCGAGATGGCGATCGACGGCAGGTCAGACAGGAAGTTGTTGAGGAGGATCTGCTTGGCGGCAAGCGGCAGGAAGGGCAGCAGCGGCGTGGCGAGCGCCATGCTCACCATGTTGCCGAAGTTCGCGCTGGTGGTAATGGAGATGTACTTGAGCGTGTTCGCGAAGGTGCGGCGGCCGTCGTCCACGCCGCGACGAAGAACGTCCAGGTCGGGTTGCAGGAGCACGACGTCGGCGCTCTCGCGTGCGACGTCCACGGCCTGATCGACGGAGATGCCGACATCCGCGGCATGCAACGCCGGGGCGTCGTTGATGCCGTCGCCGAGGTAGCCGACCGAGTGGCCGGTGCGCTGCAGCGCCCGAACGATCCGCTCCTTCTGTTGTGGATCGACCTCGACGAAGAGATCGGTGCGCGCCGCGAGATGCCAGAGCGATTCATCCCGCTAGTCCCGCGATCGCCTCGCCGGTCAGCATGGCCTTCGGATCGAGACCGATCGTGCCGGCGACGTGGGCGGTCACATAGCGGTTGTCCCCGGTGATGACCTTGACCCGTACGCCACGTGCAGCGAGGTCGCGAACCGCCTGCGCGGCCTGGGCCTTGGGTGGGTCGAAGAAGAGCAGGAACCCCTCGAACAACATGCCCGTCTCGTCGTCCCGCGCGTAGCGTTCCTGCGCTGGCACGCGCTTGGTTGCGAGCGCGAGCACGCGAAACCCTTCCGTGCCCTTGTCACGATAGTAGGACTCGAGGCGTTCGCGCAGAGCGTCGTCGAGCGGAACCTCGGCGCCCGCGCGCGCAAGCGCGGTGCAGACGCCGAGGACATTGGCGAACGCCCCCTTCATGATGATCCGGTGATGCCCGGGATCTTCTTCGGTCGCGACCACAATGGTGAGACGCTTGCGGATGAAGTCGTAGGGGATCTCGTCGATCTTCGCGCAGCCCGCCGTGGTCAGGCCGGCCTTCTCGCCCGCCGCGACGAGCGCCGCGTCCAACGGGTTCTCGATGCCGGTTTCGAGGGCCGCATTGAGGTAGGCAAGTCGAAGCACCTCCGCCGACGCAGCCCCTTCGGCGTCCACGGTGGCGTCGAGCGCCATCACCCCGGCGGTGAGCGTGCCGGTCTTGTCGGTGCACAGAACATCCATGCTGCCGAGGTCTTCGATCGCCTCGAGGCGTCGAACGATCACGCCGCGGCGAGCCATCGCCCGCGCGCCATGCGCGAGGGTGACGCTGACGATGGCGGGCAGCAGCTCGGGCGAGATGCCGACGGCGAGAGCAACGGCGAACAGCAGCGATTCGATCGCCGGGCGTCCGAGCATCTGATTGACGGCGAGCACGAAGAACACCATGACCACCATGATCTGCACGAGGAGATAGCCGAACTGCCGCACCCCGCGCGCGAACTCGGGTTCCGGTGGAGGCGTCTTGAGGCGTGCCGCCACCTCGCCGAACACGGTGGCGCGACCGGTCTTCACCACCAGAACGGTGGCTGTTCCGCTGCGCACGGAAGTCCCCATGAATGCGCAGTTGGTGCGGCCCGACATCGGCGCTTCGGCTTTCACGGCGCCCGGTTGCTTCTCGACCGGCATCGACTCGCCGGTGAGGCTCGCCTCGGTCACCAGGAAGTCCCTGGCGGTGAGGATCACGCCGTCGGCGGGGACGAGATTGCCGGCGGAGAGCTCGATCACATCGCCCGGCACGATGCTGACTTGCGACGACCGTTTGAATCGCACCGTCACGCAGGACTCGCACTGTGAGCGCAAGGCGCTTGCGCAGCTCTGCGACCGCCGCCGAGGCTCGGTATTCCTGCGTGAAGCCGAGGAGCGTGCTGCCGAGCACGATGACGAGAATGATGGCGGCATCGACCCAATCGCGAACGAAGAGGGAGATGGCCGCGCCAAAGACCAGGATCAGGACGAGCGGGCTCGCGAACTGGTGGAGCAGCAGCCGGACTGCCGCGACTTCACGCCGTTCCTCAACGACATTCGGGCCGTGGCGCTCGAGGCGTTCGGCGGCCTCTGTCGAGGAAAGACCTTGGGGACTCGTGGTGAGCGCGGTGAGCAGATCCGGCGCATCGCGGCCCCAGTACGCGTCCTCTCGCGCGACCCCCGGTATGGGCTGATCGCTCCCGGCCATCAGGATCGGCGCCCCGGTCACGGCAGGATCCCTATGACGATCACGAAGGAAACCCCGGCTTTTCGAGGCCGAAGATTGGCGCTTGACAAAGGCGCCATCATCGAAGATGGTTCGGCTCGGGTGGTTGGCTTCCTATCCCTCGTGGCGTCGCTGCGGGCCACGGCGGTCATGGGGTGGATGTCCGGCGCTCCTGTGGACGCCCCAACCCGCCATGCTCGATTTCACCAGCCCGCAGCACGCTCGTCAATGCCTCGTGCGCGCTTAGGCTACCACCCGACTTCACTTGCGCTGTGGGGCACCGCTTCCATTCCCGATCATGCTGCACCTCCGATTCAGTCGCCTCAGCTATTCACTTGCCTTCCCACGTCATCCCCGCCTCTCTGCGAGGCACGTTCCATATCCGGCTTGTACTCCCCTTTGCGCGCAGCGGCGTTGAGCTGGGCGCGCCGACGGAAAGCATCCTGCGCCGCTTCGACCTTGTCTCGCTTGCCGCGCCAGGTCTCGAGCACCGGCTGCTGCAGTGCGCGCGCATAGGAAAATGACAGCTCCCAGGGCGCCTGCGGAAACAGCGCGTTCATGGCGTTTAGATTGGCAGTCGCCTCCTCCGGGGTCTGCCCGCCGGAGAGGTAGTTGATGCTCGGCAGCGCCGCGGGCACTGCGCGCCGCAGCACGTTCATGCTCTCGCGCGCCACCTCTTCCGGGTCGGCTTTGCGGCCAGACTCCTTGCCCGGCAGAATCATGCTGGGCTTGAGCAGCATCAACTCGAGGATCACCTTGTGCCGGTGCAGCGCGTGGAACACGGCGTGCAGCACCGCTTCGGTGACCTCGGCACATCGCTGCAGGCTATGGTCGCCGTCCAAGAGGACTTCTGGCTCTACGATAGGCACAATCCCCTGCTCCTGGCATGTGCTCGCGTAGCGCGCGAGCACCTCGGCGTTGGCCGCGATTCCTAGCGTCGTTGGATTGCGGTCGGTAATCGGATACACCTCGCGCCACTTGGCGAAGCGTGCACCTTGTGTCTTGTAGGTCTTCAATCGCTCCGCCAGGCCGTCGAGACCCTGGGTGATCAGATCGCCCGGTGCATTAGCGAGCGCAACCGTTCCTTTGTCCACCTTCACGCCGGGCACGAGTCCCTGGCCCTCAGCCGCTTTCGGCAGCGACGTTCCGTCCTCCGCCTTCTGGCCGAGCGTTTCCTCGAATAGGATGACGCCGCTCAGGTATTCGCCCACACCCGGCGCCGTCAGCATCAGCGAGCGGTAGGCGCGCCGGTTCTCTTCGGTTGATTCCACACCGACTGCCTTGAATCGCTTTGCGATCGTGGGCAGGCTTTCATCGGCTGCCAGGATGCCCTTACCTTTCTGCACTAAGTCGCGGATCGTGCCCTGTAACTCGTGTTCGATACTCATGTTAAACCTCCTTGGATGGCGGGGCCCGGCCTGCTCGGATTCTGCGTCACATCCCAAAAGGGGCAGCTACCCCTACGCTTCGGCGCGCACACCTGGTGAGGGTTTGAACGAAGCCAGGCACCGATTTTTCGTCTGGTTTCGGCAAGCAACTAATGGGAGAGGACACTAAAACCCTCGATACAGACCAGCGGTTCGACCCGCGCCACTTTGCGCGCGAGGCCGGCGGGGGGATTGCATCGGAGAAGGCCGCACCGCTCGGGTACCTACACGGCTGAAGACTTCCTCAATCAGGTCAAGCTCTGGGGGTATCACCTCCTTCAGCGTCGGGTTGAAGCGTTCGGCCACACCGTAGGTCTGCGGCTCGGCGATGAAGGCGAAGCTCAGGGCTGACAAGGCCTTAGCGACGACCGAAAGGATCGAGATGAAAATCGATTCAAAGGATCTTCGGGTTGTACCGGCTCGAGACGCTAATGACAATTGTAAGATATTGTCTACGAGCAGCAGTACGTCGCGATGCTCGTCGTCGCGAAAATACTCAGCCATGGTTAGTGCTGCATGGCCGACGCGGAAACGTGCGCCAGGCGGCTCGTTCATCTGACCGAACACCATCACCATATCCGGCAGCACGCCGGCTTGCTTCATGTCGCGGTGGAGCTCCTCGCCTTCGCGGCAGCGCTCGCCGATGCCGCAAAAGATGCTCACGCCTTCGTGCTGCCCGACCATGTTGTGAATCATCTCGGTGAGCAACACGGTCTTTCCCACGCCCGCTCCGCCGAAGAGTCCCGTCTTGCCGCCGCGTTCCAGCGGCATCGGCACATCGATGATCTTTATGCCCGTTTCAAAGATTTCCGATTTGGTCGAACGTCGTGCCAGAGGCGGTGGAGCCCGATGCACGGAACGCCATTGAACATCGGATAACGCCGCTTCACGGTCGATTGCGTTACCGAAGACATCGAACATTCGCGAGAGCGTTCCCTTGCCCACTGGTGCCTGCAACGGTCCCCCCGTGTCCTCCACCGGCGTGCCGCGTGCGAGACCCTGAGTGGGCGTCAAGGCAATCCCGCGCACGTGACGCGCATCCAGTTGCGCCAGCACTTCGATGACGATCTGTCTTTTCCCTCCCGCTCGCAGCACCGAGTAGATCGGGGGCAGTCGTTCATCGAACCGCATATCCAGGACGCTCCCGCGCACGGAGACGATCACGCCGAGATTCGATAAGACGGTTTTGTTTTCCATGTTTGCTTCCGACGATCCACCGTCAGTCTGGTTCAGGCACACGCGTCTTCCTCGCCAGCGGCTACCCTTTCTGCGGCTCGCCCAGACTCCACTTCCAGTTCCGGATTTCCGGCATGTCTTGGCCGTGCCTGTCGATGTACTGCTTGTGCTCGATGAGCTTGTCCTTGAGTTGCTGTTTCAAGTAGATACCCTTGTCGCCGGTCTGCGGCAGGCGGTCGATGACATCCATGACGAGGTGGAAGCGGTCCAGATCGTTCAGCACCGTCATGTCGAACGGCGTAGTGATGGTGCCCTCTTCCTTGTAGCCGCGCACGTGGAAGTTGTCGTGGTTGGTGCGGCGGTAGGTCAGCCGATGGATCAACCAGGGGTATGCATGGAAGGCGAAGATGACCGGCTTGTCCTTGGTGAAGAGCTCGTCGAAATCGATGTCACTCAATCCGTGGGGATGCTCAGTCGGCGGTTGCAGCCTCATTAGGTCGACGACGTTCACGACCCGGATTTTCAGGTCGGGCAGACGCTCGCGCATGATGGAGACGGCGGCCAGCGTCTCCAGCGTGGGCACGTCGCCGCAACACGCCATGACCACATCAGGTGCAACAGCCTGGTCGTTGCTCGCCCACTGCCAGATGCCGATGCCCTCGGTGCAATGGTCGACGGCGGCGTTCATCGTCAGCCACTGTGGCGCCGGGTGCTTGCCTGCGATCACGACGTTGACGTAATGGCGACTGCGTAGGCAGTGGTCCATCACCGACAACAGGCAGTTGGCATCTGGCGGAAAGTAAACACGCACAACTTCGGCCTTCTTGTTCACGACGTGGTCGATGAACCCCGGATCCTGATGCGTGAAGCCGTTGTGGTCCTGACGCCAGACGTGCGAGGCCAGCAGGTAGTTCAACGAGGCGATGTTCCGCCGCCACGGTAGGTGCGCCGTGACCTTCAGCCACTTGGCGTGCTGGTTAAACATGGAATCAATGATGTGGATGAACGCCTCGTAGCAGTTGAAGAGTCCATGCCGCCCGGTGAGTAGGTAGCCTTCGAGCCAACCCTCACATTGGTGCTCGCTAAGCATCGAGTCCAGCACACGCCCGGTGGGCGCGAGAAATTCATCGTTCGGCACGGTCGCGGCGTCCCATTGGCGTTCGGTCGTTTCAAAAAGTGCCGCCAGGCCATTGGAGATCGTCTCGTCCGGACCGAAGACCCGGAAGTTTTGCTGCTCCTGGTTCAACTTCGCGACGTCGCGCAAAAAAGGGCCGAGGACGCGCGTGTCGCCGATCCCGGGCGCTCCCGGCGAGCGCACGTCGACCGCGTAGTCGCGGAAATCCGGCATCCGCAGGTCGCGGAGCAACATGCCGCCGTTGGCGTGGGGATTCGCGCCCATACGGCGGTCGCCCTTGGGTGCAAGTTCGGTCAGTTCCGGTTTCAGGCGGCCCCATTCATCGAACAGCTCCTCTGGCCGGTAGCTCCTCAGCCAGTCATCCAGCAGCTTGAGGTGTTCGGGATGGGTGGCCGGGTCGGAGAGCGGCACCTGGTGAGCCCGGAAAGTCCCTTCGATCTGCTTGCCATCGACTACTTTCGGCCCCGTCCAGCCTTTGGGAGAAGCGAGGACGATCATCGGCCAGCGCGGGCGCGCGAAGTTGCCGTGGGCGCGGGCGTCCCGCTGGATTTTCTTGATCTGCTCTACTGCAATGTCGAGCGTAGTGGCCATAGCCTCATGCATCGGCCAAGGCTCGTGTCCCTCGACAAAGTAAGGCAACCACCCGTAGCCGCGCAGCAACTGTTCCAATTCCTCGCGGGTGATGCGGGCGAGGAGAGTTGGATTGGCAATCTTGTAGCCGTTGAGATGCAGGATCGGCAGCACCGCGCCGTCGGTCAGTGGATCGAGGAACTTGTTGGAATGCCACGCCGTGGCTAGCGGACCCGTTTCCGCCTCGCCGTCGCCGACGACGCAGGCGACGATGAGATCGGGATTGTCGAACACCGCCCCGAACGAATGGCTGAGCGAATAGCCCAGCTCGCCGCCTTCGTGGATCGAGCCTGGGCACTCGGGCGATGCGTGGCTGGGAATTCCTCCGGGAAACGAAAACTGTGTGAAGAGCCTCTTGAGCCCGGCTTCATCCCGACTGACGTTGGGATAGATCTCGCTGTAAGTCCCCTCAAGATACGTGTTGGCGACGACCGCCGGGCCACCGTGCCCGGGGCCGGAGACGTAAATCATGTCGAGGTCGTATTTCTTGATCACCCGGTTCAGGTGCACGTAGATGAAGTTCTGCCCGGGGGTCGTTCCCCAGTGCCCCAGCAGCAGGTGCTTCACATCCGCAATCGTCAGCGGGCGCTTGAGCAGCGGGTTGTCGTAAAGATAGATCTGGCCAACCGACAGATAGTTGGCGGCGCGCCAGTAGGCATCCATCTGGTGGAGCAGTTCCGGCGCGAGGGTGTTGGCTTTCATGGCATAAGTTTCCCGGATTGAGCTCGAACTCGGCCTGGGTGCCCGTCGATGCTTTGGCGCAGTATCCAGCCACCGGTCGCGCAAGGCGAGTAAATGCTCTTCGGCAAGTCAACAGCTCTCGCGCGCGCTTCTCGGATCTGATCGGGCGAAATGTTACACGCGCTGATGTGTTAGACCTTGCCCGCTTCGATCATTGCGGCGACCCCCGCCCGTGTTGTTTGGATGGGGGTGGCGGGATCCAGTCCGAATGATAGTCTCGGACGCGCCGTCTTTCTCCCGGGCGAGCACCAGTTCCGGCCCCGCAATCTCCCCACCATCAGCGCATCTGGATCGAGGCCCTTGGTTACCACGCCGACCACTATATCGCGGTCGGTTACGATACCGCACGGTGCACGCCGCCTCTCGAACTCGTCGACGATAACCAGGTCGCCCCCGTGATATTGGCGCATCAGCAGCGCCGCGCCGCTTCCTTGACGGTATTGTCGCGACGTGCAAATACCACTTCACGATTACATATCTCGCCAATGGCCATAGGGGTCTTCTCTGCTCCTAAAGAAGCTCAATTGTTTGGAAAGGCTACCGGTACAGCCGGCTCCGGCCTTGATGCAGGTCAACACACTGATGATGCTGCGGATGAAGGATACGTCAGCGTGTGGCATTCCTGCAGCGGGCCCCGCCCCGGCTCGGCCTGCATTGGCCCGCGCACCGCAAGGTCCGCGATCAGGTGTGCAAGCGGTTGCAGGCGCGCCTGAAGGAGCTGGCTATATCAGACGTGGCGGGGTACCGGGCGCTGCTGGAAGCAGCCCGTACGAGTGGAGGCGATGTGCCCAATCACGATCTCACGCTTCTGCCGCGACCGCCCGGTTTTCGACGACCTGACGAGCGAGGTGCCGCCTGCACTCGCGGCTGCAGCTCGGCCGGGGCTCGAGGGCCAACGTGCTCGACTACTTTCGGGGCGCGCTCGAGTCGGAGGCAGTTTGAGACGCCGATCAGGACCCAGCGGGTCGCCCGACACCGTCTGGCAAACTCGCATCAACCTCTGAAGATATCGAACGGTTCGATCGTGAGCACCTTTCTCACTCCTATGTAGCTCGAGATGCCCGCGATCACAATGACCATCATGAACGCAAGACCGAGATTCAAGTAGGTGATCGCCGCTGCATAGTCCGGAAGCCTCAGCTTCGCGATCGCGATGATCAAGGCGCAAAGTCCGACTCCGAGGCCGAACCCGGTCAGCGCGGCGAAGGCTGCTTGAAAAAGTATTATGTGTACGAGCTCGTACCCCTTGATCCCGATCGCTTTCAGAGCGCCAAACTTGTCGAGGTTCTCAAGGATGAACGTATAGAAGGTTTGCGCCGAGATGGACAACCCCACGATAAAGCTGATCACCGTCATCAACAGGATGTTGGTGCCAACCCCTGTCTTGTACATGTAAAAGTCGGAAGTTCTTTGCATGAACTCGTCCTTGGTAAGGGCGAGGTAACCCAGGGCCTTGACCTGCTCCTTGATCTGGGACACGGCGGCCATGCTCGCAGGCTCCACGAGAATGAATGCCGTCGTGAACCTCGTGGATGGAATATACGAAATTGCTCTCTTAAACGTCGTGTACAGGGTCGGCACACCAAACAGACCACCCGATGTGACCTTCGCGATTCCGACGATGACGCCTCTGTGATCGTTGAGCTCGAAATCCGTCCCCAGACGGGGATTATCGAGCTTCTCGAATTCTTCGTCACGGACCACTAGAAAGCCATTCTCGGCGTAGAGGTCTTCGATCCTGCCCTCGATGAGCTGCGGCCTGCCGAAGAGGCTCGCATCGTCCAGCCCCAGCACGTTCACCGCCTGATACGTCCCGCTCCGGAGCTTCACGAGTGCGCCGCCCGAATACAAGGGAACCGCGTACCGCACGCCGTTCATGCTGCGAACAGCGTCGAGGACATAGCCCGGCATGGGGATACTGTTTGCGGGGGTGCTGACGGAAGGATCCATCACCCAGATCGTCGCACCGATATTGAGCACCGTGGACGATGCTTTTTTCAGTATCCCAGCGAAAAGCGAGGTCATCTGAACCATCAGGAAGACCGCGAACGTGATCCCGACCAGCAGCGCGGCGAACTTGGCCTTGTCATTCGCCAACAGTTTGTAAGCGAGTTTCAGCATCCCGTTCATGTAGCCCCTTCACCTCTTGAGGAATTGCGGGTCATTCGCTTGCACATCGGCCCCCGCATCACTCGACATTCCGTCAATGGCGGAGCCATGAATGTTCGGATCCACAGCGCGAGGGCTGTCGCTCATCGGTGGAGTCTCGCCGGGCACTGCAGCCTCGTTCCACCAACCACCGCCCAGTGCGACAAAGAGCGCCACCGTGTCCTGGTAGCGCTGTGCCAATGTCTTGAGGTAACCGATCTTCGCCTGAAGGAACTGGGCGTTTGCGACGAGCAAGCCGAGGTAGTTCACGGTGCCGGCGATGTAGTTGGCCTCCACGAGGGGCAGCACGTCGCCGGCCGCGCGCAAGTTTCGAGAGCTGGCATCGAGCGCTTCAGCGTCGTGTTCCAAGGCCCGCAGCGCGTTTGCCACTTGTGCGAGCCCGTCGAGCACCGTCTGACGATAGGCGGCAAGCGACTGGTCGTAAAAGTCGATGGCCGCACGTCGCTGAAACCACAGGGTTCCGCCGTGGAACAGCGGCGCCGCGACCGCCGCTCCCAAGCCCCAGACATTCGCACTGCTCTTGAAGAGGCTGCTCGTGGAGTTGCTCGTCTGACCGTAGGTGCCGCTTAGGGTGAAGCTCGGAAACAGCGCTGCCGTCGCGACGCCCACGCCGGCGCTCGCGCTGTGCAGCCGTGCCTCGGCGACCAGAATATCGGGCCGCTGGCGCACGAGCTCAGAGGGCAATGTGACCGGAAGATCTCGCGGAAGCGCGAGAGCGGAGAGCTCGAACGTCCGGCGGAGCCCATTCCGCAGGAGCCCGGCCGACCAGGGTCGCGAGCAGGCTCTCGGCTTGGGCAAGGCTTTGCCGCAGCGGCGGGACGGTTGCTTCGAACGAAGCGAGCTGGCTCTGCAGGCTAAGCAAGGTCGTGTAGGAAGTCGTTCCCGCGGCCACCTGGGCCTCGGCAACGCTGACTTGTTCCCGCAAGGACCGAACAACGTCCTCGGTGGCTTTGATCTGATCCTTATAGGCGCCTTGTGCAATCAGCGTATTGACGACGTTGCCGGTGAGCGTCAAGTAGGTGACGAGCACCGCGTAGTGCTGAACGTCGGCCTGGGCCTGCAATGCCTCAACGGTGCGTCGCTCACCGCCGAACACATCGAGCGTGTAGCTTACGGTTGCCCCCAGCGTGAACAGATTGAAGATGCTGTTCGGCGCGCTTCCGCCAAATCGGGCGGGAGAGAACTTCTGGCGCGTGGCCCCGAGATCGGCGTCGAGCTGGGGGAAAAAGACGCCGTACCCCGCACGGAGGTTATCTTCGCTTTGACGCAAGGCGGCCTGCGCCGCCTGCAGGGTCGCATTGTTGGAGATCGCCTCGGAAACGATGGCGTCCACTTCGGGCGACTCGAACAGCTTCCACCAATCCGCAGCGAACCTGGCCTCCCCGTCGAAGCGTTGCGCCACCCCATCCGCCGCAACCGTGACGGTAGGCGGTGACCCGTGCGTGTAGCCTTGTACCGACGGGGGTTGGGGTCTGACGAAATCCGGCCCCACGGCACAGCCGAAAGTGAGGAACGCCGCTGAAGCGCACAGGCCCCGCAGCCCCCACCTGCCGATGATCGTCCACCGTCGCCTCCACTGCTGCGGACCGCGACGCTTCGCGCCGGAGTCATTGGCACTGAGCCGTTTGCGCAGCGGCGCCCGAAGCGCGCCCTCTTCGCAGTCACCTTTCGGAGATGTAAACATCCACCAACTGACCAGGGTAGAGTTCCAGATTCTTTGGTTTCTCGAACCTGAAGATGACTGGCAGCACTCTCACATCGACCCTCTCCTTTCTTTGGTTCGATAGTTGGATCTTGGGCGAGACGAACGGCTGTACTCTTACATACTCGAGCGGGATACTGACCGATGTCCCCCGGATGGACATCTGAGCGCGAATCTGCGACGCCGGGGGAAGCCGGTGCACGAGAATTTCGTCGACGTAGACGCGAACCGCGAGAATGGCGTCCGCGCTTCCCATCACCAGAGGCGGGCCGAATGAGTCAGTGTAAGAATCATAGGTCCCCTGTGGAGACGCGTAACTCCCGACGGACGTGTTCACAGACATCACGACACCATCCACCGGTGCCCTGATCGTGTACTTGGCGAGGAGAGCGGAAGAAGCGGAGTAAGCTTTCTCCAGCGCCTCGTGCTGCATCTCTTGGTTCTTGATGTCGAAACTCCAAGCGCCAGCCTTGGTGAGTTCGTATTGCCTCTGGGCGAGCGTCACGTTCGCCTTCGCGACCTCCACCGCGTTCTTTGCGTTGTCCAAGTCGTTCTTGCTCACGGACTTCGCATTAAGCTCGTACGATCTCGTCTGTTTCTCCAATTGATCCTGGGCAGTCTTCAGATTCGCTCGAGCAAGCTCAAGCTGCGCCTTGGAAATTTCCAGGGTTTCCTTCCTGGGTTGAGCCTTGAGTTCCTGCAGCAAGGCCAGAGCCGCCTGCGCCTGGGATTTTTGCTGCTCGGCCGTGGCTTTTTGGACCGAGCTATCGATCACCACGAGCGTGCTGCCCTGACGCACGACCTGCCCCTCGGCCACCGGAATTGCCACCACTGTCCCTGCAACCTCCGGGTAGATGTTGACGTTCTGTCCGGTGTGCTGATAGCTCTCGATGATCCCCTGCGCATACACGCCCTTTTCATAAGGGTTCGGCGCAGGGTTGAATACAGGCGGTTGGGACTTCCTCTCCACTCCGACGAAATATGCGGTTGCCAGTGCGCCGAGCAAGCCGATTAGCGAGAGGATGAAGAGGATCCTGTTCTTCATTGTGGTGCCTCCGGCGCTGCTGTGAGCCTCCCATCCTCCATCCTCATGATCCTGTCGGCAAACTCGTAGATTCTGCTGTCGTGTGTAACGAGCACGATGCACCGGGACTCATCCAGGATGTTGCGCTTTGCGAACTCGACGATGCGCCTGCCGGTGTCTCCGTCGAGGGACGCAGTGGGCTCGTCGAAGATCAGAACGTCTGGCTGAGAAACGATGGCCCTTGCAATCGCGACGCGCTGCTGTTCGCCTCCGCTCAGCTTAACGGGCGGCAACTCCGCCTTGTCCGCGAGTCCCACGATCTCGAGGTAGCGTGCAGCTTGGCGAAGCGAGGCGTCCCAAGCCCGCTTCTTCAATATGAGGGGGATAGCCACGTTCTCCAGCGTAGTCAGCTTCGGGAAGAGGTGGTAATCCTGAAACACGAAACCGACCGTGTTCAACCTGAAATCAGCAAGCTCGTTGGCGGACAGGGCCCAGATGTCCCTGTCCTTCACTTTTACGTTACCCGCGCTGGGTCGAAGGATCCCGGAGACGATGCTCAGGAGCGTTGTCTTGCCGCTTCCGGACGGCCCCACGATGTAGACCATCTCGCCAAAGGCGGCATCGAAGCTCACATCTCGCACGGCATAGGTCTTGGCGTCGCCCTCCCCAAACCATTTCACGAGGTTTCGTGCGCTGATTGCGGGTTCCGCCATCCCCTTCACCAAGGGCAGTGCGCCGCCAGCGTCACCGCACGGCGTCGTGCAAGGAGTGCACACCGGGAACAGTGAAGAACCACTCGCGTGCATCCTTCATGCGACCACGCGCCGGCCCTCTATCAGTTCCCGCCAGAGCGTCGCGACTCGCCCGACCCCCGACGCAGCAATCTCGGCGGCACGCGGCCGGATCGTCTCGAGCGCTGCGGCGTCTTCGAGGCGCAGCTTGAGGTCGAGCAATTGCGGCTCGTTGATCGGGCGCCCGATCTGGCTCACGAGCATGCAATACGCTTCCTTCACCCCGGCGATTTCCTCCGCCACTGCGCTGGCGATCTCGTTGGCGATCACGTTGTAGAGCTTGCCAACGTGCGAGACGGGGTTCTTGCCGGCGACGGCCTCGAGGCTCATGGGGCGGTACGGGGTGATGAGCCCATTCACGCGGTTGCCGCGGCCGACCTGGCCGTCGTCTCCCCCCTCCGCGGAAAGGCCGGTCACCGTAAGGTAGATGCCGTCTGCGGTGTTGACAGCGACCTCGACCCTGCCGTGCGCGATTGAGCGCGCCACGTCGAGCGCGATCTGGCAAACCTGTTCCTTCTTTGTGCGGTAGTCCGTAAGGTCGGCAACGTAACGCCCCACGAGTGCGCACGCGACCGTGAGCACTATTGCGTCGTCGCGTCGCGTGCCCATCACCTTGATGTCCTCGCCGATCTCGGGGTGTGCCGCCTTGACCTCGCGCGAGTTGAGGCGCCGTTCCACCGCCAGCACCACGCTTTCGAGCTCGTCGAACGGCGCGAAGCCTACGCCAAAGGAGGTATCGTTCGCGAGCGGCACCCCTTCCGCACGTTGATGCCGGAACAGGGATGCAAGATCGGGCGAAGTGTGACGAATCCGCGGATGAATCCGCACGTGCCGCTCCGGATCGAGGAATCGGAGATGGGTTCGGAGCCAGCGGCGGCTCTCCTCGACCGCGAGCTCATCCACCGGAATCGGCACGCCCTCGCAGTTCGCGGTGGCGCGGCCGGCGATATAGATCTCGATCGGCTCGGTGATCTCGCCACCGCCGAAGGCGGGCTGCGCCGCGCCGCCCCACAGCAGACCCTTATCCACGTTGTGGTGCAGAATCACGCCGAAGCGCTCGAGATAGAAACGCGACAGCGCGATGCTCAGGTTCTCCACCAGCGCATCGCAGATGCTGTCCGGATGACCGAGCCCCTTTCGCTCGACGATTTCCAGCGGCAGCAAGGCGGTAGGCGTGCCGGTGAGCAAACTGACAAGGATGCCGTTGTCCGATGGCACGATGTTCTTCACTTCTCAATACTTTGGGCGGCTGGATCGTCTAGGTCAATGACGGTACCGTGAAGACAGAGCGGTGTCCAACGACAAATGGGGGACGACTTTTGCGTGCCATGCTTATCTCTTTACCATCCCTCGCCTTCGACAAACGCCCACCGCTGGATCAGTTCCTGAATGCGCCCTTTGTTCGACTTCTCCAGCAACCGCAGAGGATCGGGACGATTGTCGGCGGTTTTTCCACACCGCGTTCGAGTTGCGCGGGCACTTTTCCCGTAGAGTCTTGCCCATCGCGTAGAGCTGGCCATGGGACAGACGGGGGTCAGCAGCCGGCTTCTTCCTGGTTGAAGATTTTCGCGAACCTTCTTGGATTCGTTTGAGACCTTCAACGCGCTGCCCTTCCGACCGCGCGCATTCATCATCACTCCCTCCAGCAGAAATTTCGACACGAACTCGACCAGCCGCCCGAGCGGCAGCGGCTCAACGCGCAATGGTGCGCGCTGCTTCGGAAACATGAACTGTGCACCTGCGCGCGTATCTGCCAGTTCGCGCCATTGTCGGGATGGACGACATTGTAGTGACCGCTGAGCCGCGTATTCACCGGCAGCTTGCCGATTCGCAGCATCCATGGGCCACCTCCGCCCCACGAGCGGTAGACGTGAGAACGCGTGGCCGCACACCGATTCTTCCGGTACGAACTACGAACGACCGACGCCGCCGCGGCGCGCGCATTCTACGTACGTGTTCTCGGCTCGCGATTCTGGAATGGCGAAGTATCCATCTCGGCGCTCCCGGAACGCGCGGCGACGTTGGGCGTCCCCGCGCACTGGCTGGTCACGTCGCCGTGAGCGATGTCGAGGGAACCGCGACCAGCATGGGATCGATCGGAGGTCAACGACTGGGGCCGTCTCGACACGGCAATGATAGGTCGCTCAGCGCCGTGCTGCGCGATCCATTTGGTGCTGTCGTTGCCTTGGTTTCTGCACCACCCGCCGCGCGCTCGACTTCTGTGTCGTGGCACCTGCACCATAGCGAAGATCACGAACGATCGTTCGCCGTGTATTCGGCGTTGTTTGGCTGGACCGCTTTGGACGTGCTGAACCTTGGGCCGCAGATAGGTTGTCAACAGATGTTCGCGTGGGACGGGTCGGGACATGCGGCGGGAAGTATGGCGAACACCGCTCGCCTTTCCCACGTCCATCCGCAGTGGCTGTTCTTCTTCTCCGTTGCCGATATCACGGAGGCCCTCGCGTGCGTGCGCGCGCAAGGCGGCCCGAGGCCCTGCGCGCGATCACTATCGGATGCCGAGCGAAGGGACCAGCCAAGGCCAAGTTACGGGAGCTATTGGAAGAGCGTTTCTCGTTAGGGTTACCCAGTTTGACTCTCTATAGAGCGAATAAGCACAGTTCCCGGTACCGTCTGGTTATCGAGCGCGAAAGCTGAGCAGAGGGTTTCCGGCAACCTGGATCGAGCATGCTGCATCGCTCGTTGTTTGGAGCGCTAGTCGGGACTGATGGAATCTGCCCCAGCGAATCGCAAGAAGAGAATCGAGCAGGAGCTGCGCACCGTTCGTGCCGGCGTAAGGGGTGAGGAGGAAGCAGCTTACCTCATCGACTTCCACTTCAAGAATCGGGAGAACTGGGTCGTCATCCATGACCTCCGTCTCGAAATCGACGAGCGCGTCGCGCAGATAGACCACCTGCTGCTGGACCGCGTCCTCGATTGCTACGTGCTCGAGACCAAGCACTTTAGCAGCGGCATGAAAATCACGGAGGAAGGCGAGTTTCTGCGCTGGAACCACTACAAGAAAAGCTACGAGGGAATGGCGTCGCCGCTCGCCCAGAATGACCGGCACGTCGCCGTCTTGCGCGATGCCTTTGATCGCATCGAGATGCCTACGCGTTTGGGGCTTCGCCTCTCGCCCACCTTCTACCCTTTCGTGCTGGTGTCAGCCAACGCTCGCGTGGATCGACCCCGGAAGTTCGATTCCAGCCGGATCATCAAGGTCGATGCCCTGCGCAACACCATCAACGCGCAGGTCGACAAGGCCGGCGTCCTCAATGTTCTGGGGAGCGTGGCCCGTATCGTCTCGGTCGAGACACTCCAGGAGATCGGCAAGCAGCTGGTCGCCCTCCACAAGCCTGCCGCGTTCGATGTCGCAGCGCGCTTCGGTCTGACGGACCAGGAATCTCCTCAGGCCGACGACACGGCCGCTGAGCAGGTTGCAGGAAGTGCCGCGTCCTCAAAGGACCGTCCGGGCGAGAAAGCCACCTGTCGGGCATGCGGGAGCGACAAGGTCGCAATTCAATACGGGAAGTACGGCTACTACTTCAAGTGCGCCAACTGTAACGGGAACACGCCGATCAGACTGGGCTGCAGCCATGCCGGTCACCGGGAGCGCCTGCGCAAGGACGCCCGCCACTTCTACCGCGAGTGCGCCGAGTGCAAGCGCAGTGCGCTGTACTTCGTCAATCCGGGTTGAGTCTGAGAACCCAGCCGTGGAGGGTTTCCAACCCACCTCTCGACACGCACCGAACCCAGCACTCTGCATTGCCCCCCGGCGCCGACTGGGACGCCGACGATCTCGGCGCGCCGAACACCGTCACAAGCGCGCACCGTCCTTTTCAAGTCACAGCGCTGAATCGCCCTTCATATGCGCAAGGATCCGTGGATCGTGCCACCGGCTTTGGCTGATTCGCCTCCTGACCAGTTGCTTGTAGCGATCTGGCGGAGGCGCATTCTTTCGGCGGTGACGACGTGCGTTGCAACACCAGCAAGCGGCAACGATGTTGGCTGGCGATTCCGCACCGCCATCTTGGCGGGCGACGAGATGCTCACCAGTGCATCGAAAGAGGTCAGTTTGACGCGGCGTGAGGTGGTATCTCAGAGCAAACTTCCGAGGGTCATCAGACCACATCGGCAGGTCGCAGTAAAAGCAGCGGCCGCGCTGGCGCGCATACGCAGTATTGCGAGAACGTACGAGAGTTTTGGGCATGCAAGGCTCCAGGGTTATGGAAGCCCGCTCGCCCAACAAGGCATCACGGGAACCAGCTGACAGGATCAGGCTGGCAACGCAGGCGCCCCAAAGAGGGATCACCTAAGATTAGCTTGCAACAGCAGATGCTCTATACGCAACCCCGTCCGACGGAAGACATGGCCGGCGCACACGCGATTAAGGTCTCGGCTTGCGCGAGCGGAGTCGCGAGAACAGTCAGTGAACTTGGGCTTGAATGGGCGGACTTTCCGCGTTCGCTCTGATCGCCTCAGATCGACCCTTCGGAGATGGTCCGCGCGATCGCCGCAAACCTCTGCTCCTCGGGCAGAGCGGTCGGTCACCGAATGCGCATGCCGCGTTGCCAAATGACCGCTTTGCGGATGCATCGTCCGTCGCTCACTTCTGGCCAGCAGCAGACGTTGACACGTACCCGAGGAGTAGACCTTTGATCGCTGCGGTGCTGCTTGTCGTCAGTCATCCCTCATCATTCGAATCGCTCATCTCGCGCCTGGTCCTGCTCTGTTTCCCACTGCCGCTCACGCGCGATCTCCTGCGCAAGTTTAGCCTTGGCTTCAATGACAAATGGCACAAGGTCAGATAGAACGCGCGACTCCAAGCTTTCCAGTAATAGCGCGTTCGCCTCCATCAGCGCAGCGCGCGAACCGCTGTAACTCATCGGCCGGAACCGATCGATGAATACCGCCAGCACGCTCCTGGGGTCGGGTGCGCCAGCCAGAAGTGCCTTTGCTTGCTCAGTCCAGACCAGTGGGCTATTCGGTTCCGGACGATGAGCGAACCTGATGATCGACGCCGCAAGCGGGTAGCGGCGGTCACGGTCTCCTTCACACCAGGAGACGAGTGCATCGCAGGGGATCGCATCCGCTGGATTGATCCATTCGTCACCCAGTAGTTCGAACACGCTGGCGCCCGCTCGCTGGTCCTTCTCTTCACCCGCGAACAACGCGTCCAGGACGGCCGCGGGCTGACGTTCAAGTAGGGCCTGAAGTAGGCCGACGTTGTCTATCGGATAGGTCTCGTCGCCCGTCACGGCTCGCCTCAACCGCGCTGCAACCTGTGCCGCGATTGGAGCGGCATCCGGGCCGAAAAGGCAGGCCTTGACGACGCCTGCCAGCTGGTGATCGCCGCTCTCGTTGCTCCGCCCAAACGTGACGCGCTGGAGTAACTCCCGGCCGAACTCAAGGAGTTTCGGCTCGTGCTCCCGCTGAGCCGAGGAATCCGAATATAAGCGCATGTGAAGGATCTCCAGCGCCACATCGAACCCGTCAGGTTGGTCGGCGATGAGCAGGAGTAGGTCCGTGAGAGAACCACCGGCCAAGCGATCCGTAACTTGTCCGATCGCCAAGTTCCGGTATATCGAGATGGGTGCTTGCCCCCTGTTCAATGCACGTTTGAGCCGGTCGACGCCACGTTCGTCGAGCCCCACGGCCCAATGCAGAGTCGGCAGGAACACAGACAGTGCAGGTTGATCGAGCGCCGAGTCGAGGAGATGTTGCGCGAGCTCTCTGTCTTGCTCCCAGAGTTCGGCGACAAAGCCCATGAGCACTTGAACGTTCCGCTGCCCCGGAGCGATCTGCTGAAGGCCTTCGACCAACCTCGCCCAAGTCGCACGACGGTCTGGGGACGCAGCGGCGAGACCGCGGCCGAACGCGAAGACCTTGCCTCCGCCGCGAAGGAGGTCGGGCAGGAGTTCGACGAACGTGGCCTCATCGGCGGCTACGGCCACGCCGAGCTGGCATGCAATCGCCTCCAAGCGCTCAATCGGGGTCAATGGCTCTGCATTGACGTTCGACATCGTCTGGGTCGAGCCCACTGGACCCAAAACCCAGGACGATCGCCTGAACCCGCTCCGGAAGGTTTTGGGGTCCCAAGTCGGCCTTGAGGGCAGATAACCGCGACGCGGCCTCTGGCGTGAGCCGGCGCCTGTCGAATTGCATGGTCTGTCCGCACGCAGCCCAACCCTCGCGCCAGAACCCATCGGTAGCGAACCTCCGGAATAGCCTTTCGAGCTCGCCATGGATGTGGCCTGAGGTCCAGAGGCCCCGGAAGCTCCGCGCCAGTAGGTGGCGCAGCTCGGGCTCGAGCACCCCTTCGGTCAGAGCCAGACGCTCGATCAGCTTAAGCGCGGCGCCGTACCATCGGGAAATGTCGACGTTGCTCCGGGGCCGATAACCGTGGTCCCGCGATCGAGCCCCGAAGTCGAACCCATAGCTCGAGCTGAAATGCACCTTCAGTATCTTGTCCAGCGCAGCCAAGCCCAGTACCTGCGCCTTGGCCTCGCCAGATCTGAGAAGCCGTTCGATCAGGCCGAGACGCTGCTCAATAGTGGCGTGCGTTCCGGAAAGATAGAGCGTGAACAAAGAGACGAAAGTCCCAGAGGCGTCCTGAGCCTTCTGCTCGTCTGTGCTCTGCGTCACAGCCCGCGCCAGCAATTGGGCGCTCCGTTCGAACAGAGGCTGGTCGTAGGCGAGGGAGCGGAGCAAGGACCGGTGGCGCCACAGCATCGTGGCCACATCAGATTGGCGGTTAGCGACTCGCTCCATGGCCGCCAGTACCGCCTCCGGCACTACCGGTGCGACGTTCTCCAACATCGCTCGGCCGAGCTCGCTGAGAGCCGTGACGTTGCCCAGAAGGCCGTCGGATGCGAGCCACCTCTGGACGATGGCGACAGCCTTGGGGTGGTCGTGTAGGAAAGACAGCCGCCGCGAGAAGGACCGCACCAAGCGTTCAGTCCGGCCATCGATGAGCTGTTGGGTAATGAGATCGTAGGGCGTGTCCTCGAGCGCGCGGGCCGCAAGCCGGTTCGCGATGGCGTGTGGCAGCACCGCCCGCCAGACCCCGCGCTCCTGCACGAGATCGCGCCGGAGCAGCTCACCAACATGACCGTAGGTTTCCTCGGCAGCTTGACCTGCAAGCGCGGCCAGACGCGGAAGCTCAGCCTCTTCCCCAGCCAGCGCTTCGCCTTGGAAGGAGTACACGAGCGAGCACGCTTGCGCCGCGCGGAGCAAAGCGTCATTCGGTTCGTGCCGCTGCCGGAAGAGCCGCTGGAAGAGCTCGTCGTCCGACAGTCCAGCGATCGTCTCCGAGCGCTCGACAGTCTCGGCGAGGGCGATTGCAATGCGGGCGTTACCGCCGGACGCCTCGGCAATGGTGTGCGCGTCCACTTGGGACAGGTGCGAATACCGGCGCCGGACGATCTTCTCGATCAGCTCAGGCGAAGACGTGTCGAGGGTGACGACCCGAGTTCCCTCGGGCTGGTCGTCGCGCACGTCGAACTCAACTGTGAGGACGCTGAGCGTGCTGATCTGCCCGCTACACAGTTCCGAGAGCCTGCGGTGCAGATCCGGAGGACAGTTGTCGACAATGAGGACCGCGCGCGTGCGGTTCGCGATTAGGTCCGAGGCCAGGCCGGTTGGCTGCGGATCCGGGTTGTCCGATAAGTTGGTGTAAACGGCAAAAGACGGCGGCAGCGGGTGCGATCCGATCCGAGCGTCGAATAACGCCTGGACGAGACGGGTCTTCCCCACACCCGATACGCCGACCAAGCGAAGTATCTTGCCGGGTTGAGCCAGCTCGTCGCGGAGCTTGTCGATGGCCTTGACCACCGATTCAGGGCAAGCGTCACGGCGCATGCCGAGGTGCAGGCGCAGCTTGTCATCGAGCAGGTACTCGGCATCGACACCCTCAGCTCTGAGCCCTGCCAGTGGGTAGCAATGGGGTAGCAATGCCGCACAAACAAGAATGGGCCGCTCTCGCAACCCATTGATTTTATGGCGCGCCCGGCAGGATTCGAACCCACGACCCCCTGGTTCGTAGGCAGGGTTCTGAGGCGCAATAGATTGATTCTGTTGATGTTTCGGCGGCGATGCCCGTTGCAAACTGCATAACCGCGCACAACCGTGCTGAATCGATTCCGGCATTGCTCCGGCACCGATCCTGGAACCAGGATTGGTCCGCCTAGCTGAAAGGACTCTACTCAACTTCTGTGATCTTGGATCCCCCAGTGGCGGTGCCAGCCAGTGATTCGTTTCAGGGTTGAGGACATGATCGCCGACTTGGTGACTCTTAATCCATTTGTCGTAGGTTCGATCCCTACACGGCCTACCAATACAATCGATCAGACCGTCCACATCCTTGTCGTTAAAGCCGTGCGTGACGAGCTTCAGATACCGTGGCGCCTTCTGCTCCATTTTGTTCTTGAACAGCACCTTCAGCAGCCCCAGGTCCTTCACGATCGCGTTGCTTGTCGTCCAGCCCGTTCGCCCGAAGGGAGCTGCTCAGGAGTCCGACCAGTCTCGACCAGGTCGCAGGACAGGAAAGTTGCGCTCCACAGCACGGCGGCCAGCAGCGCGTGTCCACCAACGAAGGCCATGCTCAGTCCGCGGGCACCGTCCCACCGGGCTCCGGCCAGCATGAGCAATCCGAAGCCCAACGTAGCCACGCTGGTAATGGCCGCACGCAGCCCTTGTTGACCCGCACCGGTCAGCGCGTCAGCGGCAGGGTACTGCAGCGCGATGAAGGGCAGCGCAAACGCCAGCACGATGGTCGTTCGAGTGCTCTGTGTGAAATCTTTGCCCAGAATAACGGGGACCAGTTCGGCGGCCATGACAACGCAAAGGCAAGAAATCACGCCGACGGTCAGCAAGGCGGGCGCGGCGGTGTGCAGAGCGAACCTGCGGCTCGCAGCAAGGCCCTCGGCGCCGTGCACGAAGAACTTTGGGTAGAGGATGCGCGTGACGATCTGAAGCGGAAACAGCCCGAGTTGCAGGACGCGAGACGCGGCACCATAGAGACCCAATGCAGACTCGTCAGCGAAGTGCGCGAGCACGAGGCGATCCAGGTTCCCCTGTGAAACACGGGCCACCTGTGTAGCGCTGTATGCCGCCCCGGCGCGCAGTTCGCCGCTCAGCAAACCCCATCTCGGAGATCCGTAAAGGCGACTGCCAGCTACCGTGCAGACCACGCATAACAGTGCCGATTGCGCGCACACGATGACGATCCAACCGGCCAGACCTTGCTGCCCGAGCAGCACGAAGAACAGCAATGCGACGCCAAGCCGCGTCGCTACCGCGACCATGCGTACATAGCCAGCGCGCACCGTGTCGCCGTGGGCAACCATCACCAGTTCGAGCGACGCCGACATGCGTGCGGACGCGATCTCTGCCACTAGCGCCGCGGCCAGTTCCAGCGCGCCGATACGCATCTGCATCGGCCCCAGCCCCACGCCCATGCTCAATCCAACCACCAACGGCAGCGTGACAACGATCAGCAGCAGCATGTTGCCGTAGTAAGCCGTGAAGCGCCCCCTGTCGCGTGCGACGCCTCGCACCAACAGGTCCGAACCACCTAATCCGACGAGTTCCACGCCGACGGCGGCCAAGGCCAGGACCGCCGTGTAGAGGCCAAACTGCTCGACGCCGAGCCCGCGGGCAGTGACGGTGAAGGTGACGAGCTGCAGCGCGAGCGCACCCATCGTCGGCAGCAAGGTGCCGGCAAAGGTAACGACGCGAAAGCGCCGTTCCAGCGTGGCAAAGGTGGCGATCATCGGATCAGCCGCACGGCTTTTCCCCAGGCTGCGGGTTGCGCGCGTATTCCACGAACACGTCACCGAAATGCGAGGCAAAGCGCCCACGTACCTTGTCGAACTCGAGCAGCCAACCCACCAGGGGTGCTTCGGGCTCGCGCCGGAGCAAGGGATAGACAAGCAGCCGAATAGTCAGGCCAAGAGTCTTCAGCAGGCTGCGCGTGCGGCCGGCGAGCCGCTCCCAGCGTACCGCGTGGTTGCCGACACGAAAGCGCCGCTGGCGTATCCACGCGAAAGAAGCCCTCGGAGGGGACACCTCTTCATGCACAAACGCCGCCTCCGACCACGCCATCCCATGTCCGGAAAAGAAGAGGCCCCGGAAAAATACCGTGTCGCCTCCGCCGGTGAGGCCGAAGGCATCATCGAACAATGGGCGTGGGACTGCGGTGATCGCCTGCATATCGATCAGGAAGTTGCAGGTGCAAAAGACGAACGGCCTGCCCTGCAGGAACTGACGTTCCACCGCCCAGAAGCGGGCGTACTTGCGTAACGACGCGGCCGCCTCTGGAAACATCGGGCGGACGGGCCCGCCCACAACGGTCGCCGCCTCTGCCGCCTGTGCCACGAGGAGTTCCTTCAGCCAGTCCCGGGAGGGCCATTCGTCGTCGTCGATCATCGCCACGAAGCGCACACGGAGCGCATCGGCTTGGGCGAAAACAGCGTTTCGCGCGGCCGAGATACCGGGCTTCGGCTCGACGATGTAGCGCACCGTCAGGCGCGAACGCTGCGAAAACGCCAACACACTGCGTTGCACCTGGGTGTCCCGTCCGTCGTTGTCCACGACGATCACGCACGGCGGTTCGTGCAGTTCCGCAGCGGCCACCGCGATGTGCTCGAGCGTGCGCTCCAGCGACTTGAAGCGCTTGTATGTGCAAAGCCCCACCGTTACGCCGCGCAGATCATTGGAATGGTGGATCGGCCCAGCCATCGGTCAGCTCTCCGTCGCACCGTGACCCACATATCGGCTTGACCGAGCTCCAAGCAAGCCGCCGATGCGGCCGATCTGGTGCGCAGCGCTGAGCAGGCTGCGGGCCGTGAGATTCGGGTCGCGGTGCAAAGTGCCGTGAGCTCCACGCCAGGCCGCGCCGCACAACCCCTTCAAGGCCTGCTTCCAAACCTTGGCCGGTCCATCGTAGGAGCAATCGATGCGCGCCATGTACGCACCGGTGCTGGCATACCGGTAGAGCAGGGCTCGGGCTTTTAGGTGCTTCGCGGGGGGCGGCTCCATCACAACCGCCTCGTCACACCAGGCCATGACCCCGCCGGCGCGAGCAGTGCGCCGAAACAGGTCATAGTCTTCACCGCCAGATGCGCCGTACTCCTGCCGAAACAGCGGCTCGCCCACGAGAGCCAGCGTCTTGCGCGCGATCGCCAGGTTTTGCGCGCCGTTCAGCGTCGGCACACAGCCCGTGGGCCAGCGGCGGCGCGCGGCGAAGATGCTGTTGCGCGCCAGCGTCCCCGCATTGGGCGGCAGACCACCCTCCACCGGGCCACCGACAAGGTGCGCCAGCAAAGCTTCTCCGGTCGCAAAGAGCGGGGGCATCCACCCGGGCGTGACGAGTCCGTCGTCGTCCAGCATCAGCAGCCAGCGCCAGCCCGGTCGGCGCATGCAGGCCTCGCGTACCAGGGCATTGCGCACCTGGGCGACGCCACGCTCGACGATCGGGACGCACACGGCCTGCGGCCACTGCGCCTGAAAAGACTCGACTGTCTGCGGTGCGGACTCGCTGCAATCGTTGTCGCCCACGATGACCAGGGCTGGCATTGCCCGCAATTCAGGCAGCAGACTTTGCAGCAAAGCGGCAAGCTGTTCGGGTCGGCGATACGTGGGAATACAGATCACCAGATCGTCGGCGCTCATCGTGTTTGGCATGTCTTGCTCTCCTGCGCCGAACGGCGCGGTTCACAAGCGGGATGTTCGGGCAGTGTGTAGGCCACCACCCAGTCGATGTCGAAGCTGGCGGGCAGGGGCGTCTCGGCGTCGGCACGCCCAACCATGTTGCCGCCCACGGCAAGGTTGAGGACCATGTACATGGGCTTGTCCACGCCGGGGGGCGTGGCGAGTTGGGCGACGGGTTCGCGATCGAAATACCAAACGATCCGCTGTTCTGTCCACAGCATTCCGAAAAGATGGAAGCCCGTCGCGGCATCGACGAGCCGGGTGCGGCAACCGGAAGCCTGGCGCTTGCCGTCCGCGCCAGCCCAGTGCGTGGTGGTCACCATCAGCTCCGCCTGCTGGCCCACTACTTCCAGGATGTCGATCTCGGGCGGCCAGCTCTTGTCAGCCGGCAGCAGCCAGAAGGCCGGCCATAGCGCTTTGCCCGCGGGGATGCGCGCACGCATTTCAAAGTAGCCGTAGCGTTGCACGAGCGATGCGCGCGTGGTGAGTAGGCCCGAGACGAACTCATAGTCGTAGAGGGCGCCCCTGAGCTCTGGCGGAGTGCGTTGCGCGACGATGCTCAACACGCCATTGCGTAGCCGAAAGGGGTCCAGACCGAGTGGTTTGGACGCAGTGCCGCGGTAGCCTGGATCCACATACAGCTGTTGCTCGTGGTTGCCCTGCAAAGTACGCTTGGCGGGGCTTCCGTCGGAATCCGGCCAGCGCCCTATGGAAGCGTCGTAGCCGGCGTCGTAGTGGGATGTCCAACGCCCTGCGGAAAGGTCGAGACTTTCGAAAGGTTCGAGGAAACTGCGCTGCATCGTCACCGTGGCCGGGTCCCGGCCACCGGCGACCGGGGCGCATTTGGCCGTCGGCGCCTCGGCCGGCAGCGCCAACTTGAGAGTCGCCGACACAGGAAATTCTACGGCGAATGCCATGGGCGCTTGGAGGACCATGATGAGGAAACCTGAGAGAGCGCGCTGATTGAGCATCCGGAGTGCTCCGTGGAGTGGACTGCGTGCGTCCGGGCTGGGCGCAGATCGCGCCCGCCCGTCGAGTTGCTCGATCATTGGTTTTCATCCGTCGGCGCATCCCGCCGCGATTTTGAACAGGGGGCAGAACGTGCGCGAGGTATCCCCGTCGATACCGTGAGCCGGATGTGCATTTTTTGGACGACGACCTTCACTCGCGGGTGATCTCAGTGGTCAACGTGGCTGGCGGACATCCAGCCAAGTGCCGGATGCGCGATCGGGTGGCCAAGTGCCGTGCTCCAGAGGGCGGACAGCGCCGTCGCACCCTTGCGCGAGAGGTGATTGTCATCTGCATAGAGTGGGGTGCCACCACGCAGCACGTCGCAGACCGACTCGCCACACACATAGCTACCTGCATCAATCAGTTCGAAATCGTGCCGATCGCGCAGGCGCGCGAACGCTGAGCGCAGTTCGAACTGTCTTTTCTCGTGCTCGACCGTCGGTAGCGCCGGCTGCGCAGGATGGCCGAACCGCGCCGAGAGTGCCAACGCCCGCGGAACGTCATAGCGCTGCTCTGGTATGAAGGCGACCACCGCCACACGGCGTCCGTCGAAAGCCGCAAGCATGCGATCGAAGCTGCGCTCGAACACCCTCGTGTTCTCCGCGGCACTGTGCTCGGTAGATTGCTCGTCATCGATGAACCAGCCCTGGACCTGGACTTGGCCAAAGCGGTCACCCCGCAAGGCGGAGGTCCAACGACCGACTAAAACTACGTCGCGGATCGACGGATGCGAAGTAACGAAGGCGGCTGCGGCATCCATGAAGCGGACGCAATCCGGATTGGTCTGTCTTACGCCGGCCAAGGGAAAGCAACCGCTGTAAGTGAGACTCCAGCCCTTAAGTCCCAGATTCCGGGCAGTCGCGTCGATGCCCGGCACGGCAGCATCGGCAAAGCTGTCGCCTATCAACACGAAACTCGGCTCGCCCGGCGCGGCGATTCCCAGCGCGCAGACCTCACCCGCGGCGATCCGAATCGGCGCCGGGCGATCGCAGTCACCCCTTCGCGGATTGGTATCGAGCGCCGCCGCCGCATATGAGCGTGAGAGCTCGTCGAAGCGCGAGGGAAAACCCAACTCCAGATGCGTCACCACGGCGAAACCGACACCTGCAACAGTGACCGCTGCAGTCGACAGGAATACCGCACTGTGCATTGCAGGGCGGGTGCCGCCCGTGCGAAAGGGTTGTTCCACCCATCGCCATGAGGCCCAGGCCAGGACAACCGTGACTCCCGCGTAGAGGATCAACTCGTACCCGGCGAGTTCCCGGAACAGCAGGTAGCGCGCACCGACGAGCACTGGCCAGTGAAACAGATACAGCGAATACGAGATGCGCCCGATGAATGCGAGCACTCCGCCAGAGAGCAGGACATTGGTGGCATTGCCACCGCCAGAACCGGCGTAGATGATCAGCGCGGCCCCCAGGCACGGCAGCAGCGCAGTCTCACCGGGAAAGCGCGATACCGGCGAAAGCCAAATCCCGGCGCCGACGATCGCCAGCAGCCCCGACAACGCGCAAGCCTGGAGGGGCCACGCCCGGCTCGTTTCCGGAACGACACCGCGCGCCAGAAGGGCACCTACCAGCAACTCCCACATGCGGCCGAATGGCAGATAGAACGCCGCATCCGTTTGCAGCCGCACCTGGACGACGGATATGGCAAAGGAAGCAACAAGCAGTAGAGCGATAGCGGCTGTGAGCCGTCGCCGTCCGTACCGGTGCAAGACAGCCACCAGCATCGGGAAAACGAGGTAGTACTGCTCCTCGACGGCAAGCGACCACGTATGGAGCAGGGGCTTGGTCTCGGCGCCCAGATCAAAGTAGCCGCTCTTGAGGAAGAAGAAGAGGTTGGAGGAGAAGGTCAGGGCGCCGCCCACACTTTGCGCGAAGGACTTGTAGTCTATGGGGGTGAGGAAGATTGCGAAGGCAGGCACCGATACGACCACCATCGCGATCAGGGCCGGCTGGATGCGGCGAATGCGGCGTTCGTAGAAGCCCGCCAGCGTGAAATGGCCCTCATCCAGGTCGGCGTATATGCTGCGACCGATCAGATAGCCGGAAATCACGAAGAACACATCAACGCCGACGAAGCCGCCGGGGAAGGCCGTCGACGCCGCGTGAAAGGAGATCACCGATACGACCGCCACAGCTCGCAAGCCATCGATGTCCGCGCGATGGGCCATGGACGTCATCGCGTGGCCTCGCATGCACGGTGCTCTTCACGGGTTCGAATCAGGACTGCGCGCGTGAACACCAGCAGAAACCCCCCTACGCCCGCGCTGTAGACCTCGTGTGCCTCGACCATACCGCTTACCACCGTGACGACACACATGCCCGCCAGCGCCTTGGATAGCAGCGTTCCGTCACGTATGGGGTCGACGATGCCGATGTATAGAAGCGATCCACAAAACGCCACCAACCCCAATACGCCCGCGTCGCCAAAAGCACCCAGAAACATGTTGTGGGGGGTGTAGATGGCGCCCAGATCAGCGAGCTGATATGCGAGCTTCTCGGTGATCGACGACAACCCCGTGAATGCCCCGGGACCCTGCCCGAGCCAAGGCGTTTTCATCATGGCCGAGAGGTACAAGTCCCAGATGTCGGTCCGTCCCGTCAGCGTTCCATCTCGCCCCAGAGCGTCCAGGACCAGCGGCAGCGCCATCTTGGCGAACACCACGGTCACCAGCGCAATGCCCATTGCCATGATTGTCGCCAGGGCTTCGCTGAATCGCCTTGCCAGGTGGGCAAGCACGGTCACGTAGCACGCGCCCGCGGCGGCAGCTACCCATGAACCCTTCGACTGCGACTGGACCAGGCACAGAACAGAGAAAGCGATCAGGCAGACCGACAACGCAGTCGAGACCCGCTCCTTCACACCGTGCAGGCCCAGCACAAGCGTGAGCGCAGCGACCCATCCCAACTGGTTCTTCGAGACAAAGACGCCCGACCACACGGTCGAGTGCCCGTAGGTTTGAGTGCCGGCATCGGGCAGCAAGACGGCGACTGCAGCAGACACTGCCAGCACGGCCACCAGGGATCCGAGGAGTGCATCAAGCGCCTGTCGCGGCGACAACTCGATGCCGGCCGCGGCTGCGCTCAGCGCCATCGCAATCCAGAACACGGAATGGCGAAGCAACGTCACGGGATCAAAGCCCAGGGTTCCTGCCAACAAACCTGCGACCCAGAAGGGAATGAAGGGCGCCAGGACGGTGATGATCCTTCGGAACCCGGACCGCAGCACATGCAGCAACACGGTACCGCTGATCAGACACCACATGGTGTACCGGAACTGCACGCCGAAAATCTTCTCGAAGCGAGGCACGGTGAGATCGCCAAACTCGGGGTGAACCGGCCAGTACCAGGCATTGGAAAAGTGTACGAGGCAAAGCAACACGAAGGCGCTGTAGAACCACCAACGCCCTTGCGTTGTGTGGGCGTCGGTCCCAGCGGACAGGGCTGATGTACGCATGTCTGCGGCGCTCACGTGAATGCGCCTAGCGTCAACACGGCGCGCGTCGTGTCGATCACCGGTTCAGAGGCATGGATACGGGAGTGCCCACACTCGAAGGGCAAGGGCACGCCGTCTTTTTGATACATCCGGTATGCGCGCCCGCGGCGCAGAACGCCGATCATCGCGAATAAGGGTTTGGAGCAGTCGCGAACGCTGTGAATCCGCCCGCAACCTGCGACCAGCGACGCACGGAGTGCGTTGTCACGACGCGCTCGCCCGTTGCGGGGTTCTGTCGAGCAGCCGCCGCACCACGATTGGGACGAAGCGGCGACCCGGCGCCTCTACCCAGCGCCACGTCAGTGCGCCGACGCCAAGCGCTGCCAGCGTGGCCGAGAGCAGCAGCGTTCCACTGGCAAGGGCGTTGGAGGCGATGTCGACGCGGGCAAAGCGGCTGAACCACCGCAGCGCCAACGCGACGCCGAACATTTCCACGAGAGCGTGCGTCATGTACAGGCTGTAGGAGATGCTGCCCAGCCAGACCAACGCGGGGTGGCTCAGGCATCGGCGCATGACGGCGTGCTTCACCGTCGCAAGCAGCAGGAGGGGCGTTAGCAGGACCGCAAAAGCACTGGTGCCCGGGCCAAGCAGCAGCATAGGAGCGCCGACGACAGCGAGCGATGCAAGCGCGTTCGATTGCACCGAGGGCGCGGCGCAGAGCGAATGCGTCGCTGCACCGCCTATGAATAACGGGAGCACGCGCACCAGTACCAACGGGCCGTTCGTGGGATGAGATCCATCCCCGACGCCGGACAGGTAAAGGAAAAACGGGATGGTGACGCCAAGCACCACAAGCCACCTCAGGCCAATCGCGTTTAGACGGACTAACAACGGAGCCAGCAAGGGGAAAATCAGGTAGGCGTGCCATTCGGCGCTGATCGACCACGCGGGGTAGTTCCAGGACCGGTGATCGATCCAGGGTCCGTGCAACATCAATAGCGACGCCAGTGCCGCCGTCCACGAAAAGCGACCTCCGACGCCGGTGAATTCGGGTTTGTTGTAGACGAAGGGCAGGACGCCGATCGCGGTGATCACGAGTGCGAACAGATGCACAGGGTACAAGCGCGCGACACGCCAGATGAAAAACCTCCAGAGGCCGCCTGAACTCACGCGTTCTTTGAACGCAGGGCCGTACACGTGGGCCATCACAAAGCCGCTCATGACGAAGAACATGTCTACGGCGAACCACGCTGAATCGAGGACGGGCCGCAATGAGGACAAGCTCATCCCCGGCTGCGTGAGGGGGCCTGCTAGGTGATACACGGCGACGTACAGTGCGAGCAGCCCGCGCAAGCCGTCGAGCTCGTGCAGGCGTTGCGTCGGCTCGTTCATGCCGCGTTGTCCCAGCGCGTGAAGGAAAACGCGTCGGAGCCGGGCTCTCGCCTGCGGACCACCTTTCCGGGCACGCCCGCCACAATCACGTCGGACTCGCTAATCCGCGATGCGAGCACCGATCCCAGCCCCACGACAGCGCGGTCGCCGACACCCGCGCCGGGTGCCACCCGCACTGCCGAGCCAAGGTAGCAATTGCGTCCGATGTGGATGTCGCGATCCTGCACGCTCGCACCATGGGTCCAGAACTGGGACTCGCGGCCGGCGATCCAGGTGCCGTCACCAATGTCGATGGCCCCATAGACGTCGAAGAAGTGAGCCTCGTGGACCAGGCAGTCGGCACCCAGCGTCAGGCGCCGCGCATAGCGCATGTGTGCCGTGCTCGGGTGCGCAGCGACCGGCGGGCATTCGAAGCGGTTATGCCGACCCACCAGGGTGCGCGCCCCGATGCGAACCTGCATTGGACCGATGAATTGCACACCGCGTCCGATTACCACTTCGTCCCCGCACTCGAACCGGTCAACGGCAATTACTGCGAACAGACCAGTGCGTGCACCTCGGCCAAGGCGATAGTTGGAAAACAGGTTGTACGTGCGGCGTCTCAGGGCTGCCGTGGGCAGCGCCGAGACAGCCATCGCGGCCAACCTCCGCAGCTTGGCGCGGCTCATCCGGGGCTCCTTTCTTCGATGCCTGGCGAGCCCATGTCTGCGCGGCGAAACGAGGCAATTGCCGCATCGTAGATCGCACGGGTGGTCGCACCGATCTGTTGCCACGAGCCGGATGCGCTCGACGGCCTCGCAGCAGGCCGCGTTGTTGCCGCGCGACCAATCTCCAAGGCCAGCGCCTCGACGTCCCCGCTTGGCACAAGCGCACCTTCGACGCCGTCCTGCAGATCCTCCGCGAAGATACCCACCCGACTGGCAATCAGCCATTTGCCCAGGGACTTGACCAGGAAATAGACGCCACTGGCGTCGATTTGGAGATAGGGAAAGACAAAGCCATCCGCCTCTTCGAATAGATCTGCCATCTCCTGCTCGTCGAGTCGGTGCGCCCGCAGTTCCACCGTGCCCTCCAACTCGAATTCGGCAATGCGAACGATGATCGGCCCCAGTTCCATGCGGGCCCGTCCGGCCACGATGACACGCACCCGAGAGCGCTCGACCGGTGACAGGCGGCCGAGCGCTTCGACCAGGACATTCAGCCCCTTGTATGGCTTGATCTCGCCGAACAGGACGAACGTACAGCGTGGGTCGCGCGGGCGCGCGAGCGCCGCGGCGCTGGGTGCCGCATGTAGGCGCAGCGGCCCATGGGGTACGACGTGAATCTTCCCTGCCGGCACGCCGCATTCAGCGAGCACTCGGCGGCCCGCCTGGGTATGCACGATCACGCGGTGCGCGAGGCGCATGGGCAGGCCGAAGCCAAGGTTCTGCAACAGCGACATTCGCTGACCGTTGAAGGGCACGGTATCGTGGACGGTCAGCACGACCGGGAAGCGTATCCGGATGAGCATCAGCGCCAAGGCATCGAGCGCGGGCAAAACCGCCCACTGCACGTGCACTAAATCTGGGCGGCGCTGCCAGACGCGCGTCACGAGACGAACCAGGCCAAGCGCGTGTGCGCATCCTTTGGCGATCGCACGCATTGGGCGTGGCAGGCCGGCGATGTCATCGATACGCCGGTAGAAAAGCGCGTCCACGTAGGGAACCGAAATCTCTTGGCGGTCGCCTCGCCGCGTGCCACGGGTGGCCCACATGGGCCGCACGCCCGAAGCGAGCAAGCCTTCGGTGAGTGCCGCGTCGTAGGGTCCCGTGAAGAGGGATGGATCGACCAGCAAGACCTCGAGTGTCGGGCGCTCGATCACAAAAGGCTTCCGAGTGTGCTCGATGCCATGGTGGGGCGCCAGCGCGATTCGCGCGATGTCAGCAGCCCCAGCAAGAAACCTGTAGCCCAGGCGACATGCATCGTCACGGCAACCGGCGCCGCCAGCAGTCCGCACAGCGAACCGCGGCGCAACGCCAAGACCAGGCTCGCGGCGACCAGCACGCCTAAGTAGAGCATGGGGTACAGCAGCAGCCCTGGCCACCAAGGGCTCAACGCCGCGACGAACGCGCAGAGCGCAAGATGCGCCGGCACCGCCAGCTGCCGCCTGCGCAGCGAACGCGGGTGTTTGCGTGCCGTGCGGGAGCGGCCGCGCCCGTAGGCCAAGTATTGGCGCCAAAGTCCGGCGATGCTACCCCGAGGGATGTATCCGAGCCGGATGGTAGCGTCCAGGAAAATGCGCGCTCCCAGTGCACGCTGGCGGCAATCGAACTCGGCGTCTTCGTTGTGACTGAAACTCTCGTCGTAGCCCCCGGCTCGAACGAACGAGGCCATGCGAAACGCCGCGTGATGACCGTGGTCTACGAAGCCGCTCGCGCGTCCACCGCGGTGGGCAGAACCACCGGAACCGATGGGCGTGTCAGATACCCAGGCCACGGCGCGACGCACGCACGTATCACCGATCGAGTCCATCGGCACAACGACGGCATCGGCGCCGCTTCTCTGCATCGAATCCAAGAGCTTCCGGACGTACCCGGACGGGTACACAGCATGAGCGTCGCAGCGGATCAGTAGGTCCGCGCCATCACCAAATTGACGTGCTGCGAGATTGACAGCGGCGGCCTGGATGCGCTTCGGATTCGGCAGCAGGCGGAGGTCAGTTCGCTGCCGCATCAAATGGGTGACGATCCCGGCTGTACCATCCGTGCTACCGCCATCGGCCACAACAAAAGTGATCGACGCGGACGCGGGTAAGTCCAGGGTGAGATCCGATAGTACTTTTTCGATACCGTGTGCTTCGTTGAGAGTCGGAATGACAACCAGGGCGCGGACAGTCATGTCAGTGCTCGTTCATCACGACGCCTGCGACCTGGTTCGGTCCCTTGGACAAGGCCTTCAGCAGTGCGCTCATCGCGTCCATCCGGGTGAGTCCCGTGCGGCCGATGACCAGAGCTGCGCCGCAGGCAGCAGCAATCACACGGCAATCGGCACCTTGGGATGCAGCGGGCGTATCCACCACCACGTGGTCGAACCTCCCGAGCATCTCCTTCACCAGCAGATCGAAGGTCGGCCGCTGCGCAAGTTCTTGGGGGTTCGGTGGGACGACGCCAACCGGCAGGAGATACAAGCTCGGTAGATTGCGTATCGGTTGGGTCACGCTGATCTCCGCGCGGCCTGCAAGTATTTTGCTCAGACCGGACACACCCTTTCCCATGCCGAACAGCTCGTGTTGCCGCGGGTTTCGCATGTCGGCGTCGATCAGCAAGGTGCGCGCGCCCAACTGGCTGAACGCCGCTGCAGTATTGGCGGCCAGGTAAGTCCTCCCATCGCCTGCATCCGGACTCAAGACCGCCAGCGCACGTCGCGGACCGTATGGCGCAAGCACTCCCATCATTAGCTGACTGCGTAGCTCGCGGAAGACCTCGGCTTCGCGTCCAAAGGGATTGGCCGCCACCACCAGCTCGGGGTGGCACTGTTGGGTGCCCGGCGCGTAAGAGTAGTGAAACTGCTGGGACAGCGCCCACGCGACGTCGTCGTCGGTGGCAAGCCCCAGATCGACGGCCGCCTCCCCGAAGCGCAATCCACAGTTGCGCTGATGCACGAGAATGGTCTCGACCTGCTCGTCGTTAATCATCATCGCGTCGCGCATCAAACGTCCGATGGGCAGATCGATGACCTTCGACTCTGACCTCTCGGCCGCGTTCCTGTCTCTCAGGTTTGCTGCGACAGGGCTGAATTGGGGGCGGTGTTTCATGGCGTAGTCGGTTGCCTAAGTCGCATTGGGGTTCGGCGAGCCGACGGGAGTTCTGCCCTTGATACCGCGAATGCGCACGTCGCCAGAGGGTGTCGGGAGCAAAGTGCTCACCGGCAAGCTCAACAGCAGCGGTTGCCCGAGTTCGATCTCTACGTCGGCGACCGTTCTGACTCGGCGGTCACGCAGTTCGCGCAAGAATGCGGTAGCCAATGCCAGCAACGCGCCAAGAAAGACGGCCGCTCCCATATTTCGAAGCCACTTGGGTGACGATGCCGACGCAGGCTCCGTTGCACGCTTGAGCACGGACACGTTGGTACGCGTGTTCTGGCTTTCGACACGGGTCTGAATGACGCGCTGTTGCATGGCGTTGTAGGCGGCCTGAGCGTTGTCCACGTCTCGCCGCAGCACCGCTGCCTCATCACGCAGGGTTTGCAGTTTCAGAACTCGGGCGCGCTGCTCACCATACAATTTCTGCAGGTGTGTCAGTTGGTTCTGGTTCACGCTGGTGTTGACGTTCACGCTGCCCGTGGCTCGAGCGGTGGCCACGTCCAACTTGTTCTTCAGCTCGGCGAGCCGGGCCCGCTGCTCGATCAGCTGCGGATGATTCGCGCCGTAGCGCCCGGTCAGTTCCTGCAGACGTGCCTGTTCGCTTGCGAGCGAAGCAGTAAGCTGGGTCACTACAGCATCGCCAAGCACCTCGGGCAGTTGCTCGGGACGCGCGCTTGCCTGAGCGCGCTTGCCTTCGTTCTGGGCAGCGTTGGACTGCAGTACTACCATTTGCGCCGACAGATCGTTGAGACGTGAGTTCTCGACGTTGATGCGCTCTGTGCTGACCAGCAACTGGTTGACCCTTTGGAAGTCGGACAGGCGATTCTGGGCCGCCTCGAGATCTTCCCGCAGGCGCCTGGCTCTCTCGTCGAAGAAGGTGTTGTAGTCACGCGCGGGCTCGACCTTGAGCTCTAACGCGGTGTCCATGTAGGCCTGCATGAATGCATTGGCTGTGGCCGCCGCCTGCTCCGGACTCCGCGCCGAATAGGAAATGTCGATAACGTTTGAGTCGCGCGACGCTGCGACATCGAGCCGCTTGTGCAGCTTCTCGGTGAGCCATGCTTCGAAGTCGCCCATGCCGTCCGTCTGATCGATCCACTCCTCCTTCAACTCCGCGCTGCTCTGCAGCCCAAGCGCGTGAATCGCGCGACGCGCGACGCGCTCACTGGTCACGACTTGAACCTGGGTGGACATGTAGCCAGGCGCGAGCATGCCGGCGACGAGACCTCCTGCGATCAGGCCGTCCGACGTGGGATCGGGCGAGCGCACATCCAGCAGCACCGATACAGACGCCGTATACCGCTTCGGCATCAACAGGCTTACTGCCGCAGCGACGAACAGGACGCAGACAAACACGACGAGGGCTGAGCGTGCTCGCGCAACGATAATGACGAAGAATTGCCCGACGGTCATCCGCATGTCCGTGTGCCTCTAATCGTCGTGGGTTGAACCGTGCAGGATTGGGCTGAGGCTCAACAGTCGCTCGCGCGGAAACCACCCCATCCCTCGGAAGCCCCGCGCGCGCACGGCAGTCACGGTCTGGCAGGAAGCCATCAATTCCTCGCCCCTGGTACTTCGACTGATCCGGGTTCCACAGCACTCACCGCATAGGCTTCAAGCAGCTTGGTGCTGAAACTGGATTCGGCGAACCTGTCCTTTGCCTCCTCGCGTGCCGCTTTCCCGATACGTGCGCGCAAGGCAGCACTATCGATGAGCGCCGCGACGCGTCCGATCACGTCACGCTCGGACCGACACAGAAAACCTGTCTCGCCGTCGCGAATCACTTCGCGGTGTTGTGGATGGTCCGCGGCAACGCACGGTAAACCAGCAGCCATGGCTTCGGCCAGGAGCGAGCCCCGCGCGCCGCCAAGTGCAACATAGATCCACCCCGCGGCAAGCCGCGTGGCGCGTTCCGCGTCGCTCGAGACGTTCGAACACGCTCACATTCGCCGCCTTCAACCGCAGGCGCGCGGGCGCATCGACAGTGCCGATCCAGTTAAAGCTGATGCGCAAATCTTCGCCGCCCAGTAGAACGGAGAGTTGCGCGAGCCGGTCGACGCTTTGCGCGTTTCGTACGCGGCCGCCGGTGACGATCAAGGGGCACCGTGCCTCGTTGCGGGTCACTGTGTGAAACACGTTGCTCACCGGGCTCTCGACAAGTGCCACCGATTCCCAACGTTCGAACGCGAGCGTCTGTCGCGGGACATTGACGATTGCCGCACTATGGAGCGGACGAAGCAAGGGCCGAATGAGAAACAGCGCCAGAGCGCCGATGGTCAGCGAGGTGCGACGGGCTTGTGACCTATGAGGGGAATAGAAGACGGGCGCTTGCAAGCCCGCTGCACGAACTGCGCTCGCACCAATGAGGCAGGGCAGTATGCCGTGCAAGTGCACGGCATACAGCGGACCGCTTGCCAACGCCAGGCGACATGCCCGCAATACTTCCCGCCACTGCTTGACGGGATTGCGCGTCGTCGGCGCGAGAACCACCTTCGCGGATTGATGCAGGTCAGACAGGTAGCGACGGTACCGCGTGTCGTCGATCATGACCACGGATTGATCGAGACCAGACTGCGCCAGAGCGCTCGTCGCCGGGCCAAGAAAACTGAAGACCTCGTCAGTCACGCGGCCGACCACGTGTACGATCTTGCCGCTCTCGGTGTCGGCAGTCGGGAGTTCGCGTCGCATACTTGTTTCAGTGAAGCGGTGTTTCGAAGTCGAGAGTCCAGAAGGCTGTCAACTAGCCCCTTTTCGTCCCACGACGACGCGAAACGTTTTGAGCAGTATGCGGAGGTCGAACCAGAAGGAACGTTCCTCCACATAGCACCGGTCGAGTGCGACCCGCTCGTCGTAAGTCATGGCGCTTCGGCCGCTGACTTGCCACAGCCCCGTCATCCCGGGCCTCGCGCTTAGGTAGTGCCAGCGCGAGCCGCCGTAACGGGTGAGCTCGGACACCGTGATCGGTCGCGGGCCGACGAGACGCATTTCGCCGCGCAGGACGTTGAGGAGCTGGGGCAGTTCGTCCAGGCTGGTGCGCCGGAGAATGCGGCCAAGTGGCGTCACGCGTGGATCATTGGCCAGCTTCTGACCTTGTGCCCATTCGGCGCGAGCTTTCGGGTCGTCTCGCAGCAGTTCAGCCAGCACCTGCTCGTCGTTCTTCACCATCGTTCGAAACTTCAAGCAACGAAAGAGCTTGCCTTCGTATCCCACGCGATAGTGCGCGAAGGACACTGGCGCGCCATCGCGTCGCCAAATGAGAAGCGCCAGAATCGCCATCAATGGGCTCAGCAGAATCAGCAGTAACGTGGCGGCCAGCTGATCGACTGACGGAAGCGGAAGCGGCATGCCGCGACCGCGCTGCAGAGACCCGAATTGGTGGCTTGCCGCAATGGCACCGGCAACATAACTCGTGGCGTTCAATGGTGTTCCTCTGATCTCTTGCGTCTGTTGATACCTGGATAGAAATCCACGATGGTCCACTCGTCATGACGATGTGGACACCGTGCCGCGAAAGGTATAGGACCGGTCTCTCTGCGGCTATCTTTGGGTGATCAACGACGGAAAAATGCCGACAAGCGGTTCTATCCAATCCGATAGACGCTTGTCGTTTGCGGAAACACAGACAAGAGGAGCGATTGCATCCGCAAGGCTTCCGACAAGTGGTTTCTCTCGGTGGGATGTGAAACGTGTAGCAACGGGGGCAGGCGACCGCGCCCCCGTCGCTTACGATCCTCACGACCGAGCCGAACAAAGACCTACGGAACCAACATGGCTTTTGTTTGATAGCCCGTTCCGGGCATTGTCAGGTTAAGCTGACCGTAGCTTATGATGCCGCATGAGCCCGTCGAAACCCTTGTATCACCGTCGCCGATTCCCTGCGGAGATCATCAGTCACTGTGTTTGGTTGTACTTTCGTTTCTGCTTGAGCCTCCGCGATGTCGAGGACATCATGGCCAAGCGCGGGGTTGCCGTCACTTACGAAACCGTTCGTGATTGGTCACAGAAGTTTGGCGCAACCTACGCCAAGCTGGCATCTCGACGAGGGTTACCTGTCAAACAATGGCAAGCTGCGACACTGCGGAAGCACAAATTCACGGACGAGACCACCCGTGCCAGCGGTCGAATCGTGCTGCTCGGTCTAGTTCGCCGTGGTCTTGTCTTCGGATCCGGTACCCGTGATCGCTCTCCATGCTGCGAAACGTCTACGCATGATCTCCCGATAGTGTCTGGCGCGCAGTCGGTGCCGACACGGACGAAAGTGATTCGACACCGCCGCGTGCGTTGAAAGGAATCTCTGCGCGTGGCACATCGACTTGAAGCGCCGCATTCGTCGTTCGCGCTCTCGGGTCGGTTGATGGGAGTTCTCGGCCCGGTTGTTCACCCAGCCGCCTCTGCGGTGTTCGACCGCAGGCACCACCTCTTCGCGTGCCGCAGCGTAGCTGGCCAGCTTGTCGGTGACCATCGCCCGCGGAGCGTAACGAAGCCCTTTCAGCAGCTTGCGGAAGAAGCGCTTTGCCGCCTTGGCGTTGCGCCGCTTCTGCACCAGCACGTCTAGCAGCCTGATGCAAAAAGACGGAATTCGATGAGAAGCGACATCGTTTTCATTTTCTTGGCCTTGGATGAGCAGTGTTGGGCTTCCCCACCGCTCTCATTTCTCGCTGTTGAAGGCTTTTCGAGTCCTACCGGCTTGCTCAGGACGCTACTATCCTGTCAGCGGCCGCAACCGCGCGAGCCGCAGCAGGTTGTACGCAGCGCCAACAAGATGGGCATGCAGCTGCACACGGCGCAGACCACGCGCCATCGTGCGGCGCAAGCCACCATAGGCTTTCATCCAGCCGAAGATCTCCTCGACACGCTTGCGCTTGCGCTGGCTGATCTCGTAACCGGCGTGGCGGGTCGTGCGGTCGTCAATCGCGCTCGAGCGGTTGGTGTCGTTCTGGGCGACATGCGGCGTGACGTTGATCTCCCGCAGGCGAGCGACCAGTTCCGCCGTGTCGTAGTTCTTGTCGCCTCCGAGCGTGATCCGTCGGCCATCGGGCCGAGCCTTCGACTTGATCAGATCGAGAGCGACCTCCCGCTCGGCGCGACCCGTAGAGATGCTCGCGCAGCCGGCGACGGCGAGGCCGTTGCGGTTCTCCATGAGCGCGTGGCCCATGAAGCACAGCTTGGCCTCATGCCCACGGGCCTTGCGCCAAAGCCGCGCCTGAGGATCGGTCTTGGATCCGTGAGTGTCGTTCGTCCGCTTCTCACCACGGAAATCCACGCTGGGGTTGCCCGGGTCGTCGTCGGGAGGAAGCGTCGGTTGATCCTTCTTCTGGAAGCTCTTCTGGCTCGCCCAAGCTTCGATGAGCGTGCCGTCGACTGTGAAGTGCTCCTCCGAGAGCAGCCCCTTCTCTCGCGCCCGTGCCAGGATGCCCTCGAAGAACTTCACGTCGATCTCGCTCTCGAGCAGACGCTGGCGGTTCTTGCTGAACACCGTCACGTCCCAGATCCGATCGTCGAGCCCCAGGCCGACGAACCAGCGGAACAGGATGTTGAAGTTGATCTGCTCCATCAGCTGCCGCTCGCTGCGGATCGAGTACAGCATCATCAGCAGCAGCGCCCGGATAATCCGCTCCGGCGGAATCGACGGCCGTCCCGTGCGTGCATACAGTTCATCGACCTCGCGGCTCAGCGACTTGAGCACCGTGTCGGCGTAGCCCTTGATCGACCGCAGCGGATGCGCCGCAGGTACCCGCGCCTCCGGCGAGAGAGTAGCTAAACATCGATGCTTGAGGATCCAGTTGACCACGCGTGCCGTTTCTCTCTCGCAGTTGGGGGCTTTTGTCCTCTTCACAAGGTAGTCGATAACCAAGAAATGTCCAGTTTTGCATCACGCTGCTAGAGTCTCGCCGTGCTGATCTACCGCACGCCACAGGTAGACCAACTCCCCATTGATCTTGCAGAACACTTCATCAAGGTGCCAAGTATCCCCGTAGCCGAGGTTGCGTCGCCGCAGCCGTCTGGCATAATCGACCCCGAATCGCAGCGTCCATAGGCGAATGCCTTCGTGCGAGACCTCAACGCCGCGTTCGAACATCATCTCCTGCACATCGCGAAAGCTCAGGCAGAAGCGCAGGTACAGCCACACGCAGTGGGAGATAATCTCAGCCGGAAAGCGGCAGCCCTCATAGCTTGGTGCAGTAGTGTTGTCCATACACCATTTCAGCACATCGGCCTCGGACTTGACAGTACCAAGCAGATGCTGTTTGCAATCTGCACGTGGCCGAGTGCCAGGCGCTTCAGCACCCCTTCGCGGCTGAATTGATAGAAGGAGCCGAGCGGCCGGCCATCGAAGCGCTCGTTCATGCTACCGAACACGAAGTTGCCGGCTCGGTCGCAGCGACCGTCGTTGCTGCGCGTCTCGGGGATGTCCCGCTCTACTTCGGCGAGCGGCACCACCGGTTCCCGACCCAGCAGATCGAAGTAGGCAAGCTGCTTTTCCAGGGCCAGCAGCAATCGGCCGCCGCCACAAAGAGCGAAGCTGCCCAGCCGCGCAGGCAGCGACCAGACCGCGGTCTTACCGGTTCCAGGATTCAGCTCCCATAGTTTGGATTCGGCGATGTCCGTCCAGTACACGCACTTGTGTTCCGCCGACCACAGCACCCCCTCGCCGAGGGTGTTGCGGCAGTCCGCCACCAGCTCGACCTCCGCGATGACCGTGGTCACACCCAACCGCCGTCGACGATGTAATCGTGCGCGGTGCACATGCGGCTGTCGTCCGCCGCCAGGAACAAGGCCATGCGTGCGATGTCGGCAGGCTGCACCCGTCCCTGCAGGCACTGCCCCTCCTGGATCCGCCGTTGCGCTGCGGCGTCCACCCACAGGCGCAACTGCTTCTCCGTCATGACCCAACCGGGCACCAGCGTATTGACGCGGATGTTGTAGGGGCCGAACTCCCGCGCGAGGCAGCGGGTCAGGCCCTGGACGGCGGCCTTCGAGGCGGTGTACGCCGGCATGCCGCCGGTCTTTTTCATCCAACTGGTCGAACCGAAATTGATGATCGAGCCGCCTCCGTTCTTGCGCATGCCCGGCAGCACCGCCTGGGCGGCGAAGAATTGATGGCGCAGGTTGACCGCAACTAGCGCGTCCCAGTCCTCCGGACCGGTCTCTTCGAGCTTGTGGCGGCGGTCGTTGGCGGCATTGTTGAGCAGCACCTCGATCGGGCCCAACCGCTCCTCGACCGTCTTGATCGCCTCGCGCAACGCAGTGATATCGGTCACGTCGCAGTGCAGGAACAGCGGTGCATCGGGAAACAGCTCGGTCAGGCGCGCCACCAATGCCTCTGCCGCCGGCACGTCGATGTCGATGAAGGCCACGCGGCTGCCCTGGGCGACGAATTCCTCGACCAGGGTCGCGCCGATGCCGCTCGCCCCGCCGCTGATGAAGACGACCCGGCCCTTGAGACTGGGATAGCTTGCAAAAGCGTTGTTCATGACGAATTCCTCGCTGGAAAGGGATCCCGCTCACGCCACCTGTGCTGGCCGTGCTCATAGTATTCCTCACGACATATTGGACGCGGTCGACCCTGCGGCAACAACAATGACGCCGACTTGGAACGTCGCGGTGAAAATTGATCCAGTCGGAAACGAGACTCGTAGGATTTCTCTTTCCCGACGCCCGCCCAACCGCACCGTGCGCTGCCCCTCTCCGTCATGCCAGCCATACCGTCAGTCGAATCGGCCCGTCCTCTTGGCTACCTTGCAAGGCCCCGAGCGACAGCTCAGCACCACCTATGCGATAGGGATTGAGTTTGCGATTGAAGGGAAGGTCACGGTCGTTCAGTTCCAGTGCCACGACCCCGCAGCCGTGGACCGCGATCCGATAGGCGATCTCGAAACGCATGCCGCCCAATTCCAGCTCCGCGCGCAGTCCGTCCAGGCGCTTGGGGATCGCGGGATCGATCACGAGCTGCGAAGGCTCCGAGCGTAGGCCCAGGAAGCATCTCAGAATGAGCGCGGTCGCGATGCCAGCACCGCTCGAATAGATGCGCCAGCCCCCATCAAGCGGGATCTCCCCGGCGAGCGCCCGGCCGTATTTGGCATAGGCATTGTAGCGATCAGCAAAGGCCGCATCGCTGCTGGAGTAATAGCAGTTCGCCTGGCGCCGGGTCGCCGCAAGCACACGTGTGTCGAGGCCGATCGGGATGACTTGGCACAGCGCCCGGAAGAAGCCATCGGCGTCGCCGTAATACCAGAGTGCCTCGGCATAGCGCAGATGCGCGTGCGTATACATGAGGCCGATCTCGCGCCCGAAAAAACTGCTGCTCTCCGCACGCTGGAAGAATCGTTGCAGTCCGCCGTGGTATTCCAAGGGCCGGTCGAACAAGCGGGCGCCGTCGGGACCGAGCAGGTGCTGTTCGATGAGACCCAGATGGTGGCGGGCCTGCTCCGGGCTGAACAACCCGCTCAAGATGGCGTGGATCATCGGCAGCAGACTGTAGGAAAGACCAGTCGTACGGTCTGTCGGATGCAGGAGATAGACGACGGCATCCGCTTCCCCGAAATGGGCGAAGCCCGCGAGCGTGCCTTCCACCACCAGCCACCGCTGAAAATCCGCCCGGACTTCCTCCGCCCATTGCTCGAGGGGCAGCGCCTGCGGCTCCCGACCGAGCCGCCGCAACGCCTGCGCCAGCGTGGTCAGCATCTGGTAGTGGAGCGTGACCGTCCAGGCGCTGCACAGGTGCTCGCGAAACGAGGGGTCGACGGGTTGCAGTGAATCGTTCCAGTCGCCGTGGCCGTAGGCGGCAAGCCGCGTGCCGGCGATCACGCGCGCACTGATCACCTGTAATGCCCGCTCGACGTGCTCCCACACCGTCGCCTCTTCCGCTTCGAGTCTCGCCCGCCGGATAGAAGAAGGGCACGGCTTGCTCCAGGAGCGCTGCGTCGTCTGAGGCGAGGAGGTACTGGCCCAGCGCGAGGAGCGGCCAGAACACGATGTCGCCGTGAGAGTCGCCGGCGCGGATAGTGCGCTCGCGCTCGAAGAACATGAACCACTGAGGCCAGTCGCCGTCGGGGTTCTGGTTGCGAAAGACCCGCATCAGAATGTCGCGGATCGGCTCCGGGCGGCCGAGGGCGAGCAGCAGTTCCAGCGGACCCTGGGTCACGTCGCGGGTGCCCCAGCCACCGCCGGAATACTGCTCCGAGACCGCGCGGGGCGAGGTAGTGGATCAGTGCGTTGTGGACGAACCAGGGAAGGATCTCGGCCAGTCGCTCGGTCTCTTCGGCGAGCGGGCTCCCGGCAGGGGGCGTGAATTGAAGCCGCGCTGTCATCGCGCGCCAGTAGTCGTCGGCCGATAAGGACGCGTGGGGGATCGGAACCTGTTCCGGCACCAGCCTGCCCTGGATACGGAATCCGACGGCGCGCGCCGGCGCTGTGACGAAGCACAGAAATGGCTGCTTCCGGCTCACGCCGTCCGCGAACAGAAGCTCGTCCCCACTCAGTTGCTCGACGACCGTGCCGGGCTGCGGTTCGAGGAAGAACCCGCCGTCTGGAAACCGGCGTCCGACCTCGGAGTCGGGAATGGCTCGGACGAAGGCACCCGAGCCCTCGCGCTCGAAGCGCACTGGCTCGGCTTCAGAACCGTCGTCGCCGTTTAGTGCGACATGGTTCACCAGCAGGAAACGCGACGGACCTCCGGATACGACATCGATGTCGAGGGTCGAGCTCATGGCGTTCGGTGAGCGCGGTCACGCGGACTTCCAACACACCCTCTGCATGACGATAGATCCAGCGGCAGCCTTCGGGAGCGATTTCGAAGGCGGACGGTACGTCCAGCAATCGCCAGGCGTTGTCAAGCTGCACGAAGAGCCGTTGGCCATGGGAACGGAACAGGCCGAGGTAGCTATGGGTGGTGGACAGGAACCGGTTGATGCTGACATGGCCCTGGGTGACCATCGAATGGAACACACCGGCCATCCAGACAGTGGAGGTGAGCGCGGATTCGTCTGGGGTGAGCGCGCTCCCGGAGCGAAGAATGTGTGCATGGGGACGCAGCACCTGCAGTTCCTTGGCTTTCAGCACGACGTGCCGGCGGCTGCCCGTGAAGAAGGACAACAGACGGCCATCGGCGTCGCGCTCGGTATGGCGACGCTCGGTGCCGAACACCGCGTCGATTTCGGCCTCGGAGAGTTCGAGCGCTTCCAGCAGCGGCGCAGTGCTGAACAAATTGGCTGCAGATCCCTTGCCCAGTGGCAGGGGAGAACCACTCGGCGGGCGGCGCGGCTTCCGGCAGCGCCAGGGCTCGATCCACGAAGGCGAGGTCGGCGTCGGACGTTGGCAGCGGGATGGTCTGCCTCGAACCACCCGAAGAAGCCGCGGTCGATGCGCGCACCGGGTTCCAGCCGCACCGGGGCGTCCTGAATCGCCGCCATGGCGTGCTCATGCTGCAGCCGAACACCCGGCAGACCTTCCATTACTCCAGCGGGCAGGCGCCCAGCGCGGGTGGCGAGCCCATGGACCTGGAGCGCGTCGGTGGCGAAGCGTCGTTCCCTGGCCCAGGGCGCCGATCACGCACCACGGGTTGCGGCCCTCCGCACGCTGGTTCTGGCGGGAAGCGAGGACCCAACCCCGCTCGGGATGGGAGAGGGGCGTGTGGTCCAGGTAGTGGCTCACGAAGTACTCGTTGAGGCGTACCGCGGCGTACTGCGCGAGTCCCACGTCCTGGACATAAATCAGGTCCACGGTTGCGGCCGTTGTTCCGGTGTTCTCCAGCATCACGTGCCAGTACCAGGCAGCGGCTGACTCGGCGAACGTCAGCGTCACGGCGAAGCGGATGGCCTGCCACTGCCCAGAAAGCATTACGTGGTGATGGTCATGAGCAATGGTGGCGGGACTGCAGGGGCCTAACAGCGGAGTGGCTTCGGTGATGTCGCCTAGGCGCCGCAGATAGAGGTTGGCGGGTCCGCCTTCCAGCTCGTTGCCGGGAAACAGGTTGAGCAGGATATCGCGATGCTCCAGGCGATCGAAGCGAACCATTGCGGTTCACCTCGATGCAAAGTCCGGAGGGACTTTCGAGGCGGACGGGAGATGCTGTGGCTTGCTCGGGCACGGGCTGGCTCCTTGTGGTCTGCGCCTGCTTCAGACGAGGGGTTCTAGTCGCTTTCGGAGGCGCCCATGGAGGTTGTCTCATCCGAACCGGATTCCTCGGCGGGATCGCTTCCCTCAGCGAGCGCCGAGGACCAGCGGGGCCGATAGGCGTGCAGTGGACAGCGCCAAACCGGACAATGGGTGATCTCGTCCCGGTTGTAATGGGTGCAGGCGAGGCAGAATGCCTTGATCGCCTGCCTGGGGCTCGCGGTGCCGGTGAGCGACCGCGCGATCAGGCCGCGAGAGAGCGCCGGTACGCTCTCGACAAAGGCGGCGCGTTCCTGTTCCTCAATGCCTTGCGCCACGGCGTGTGGGACTTTACCCTTGTCCACGGTGCTATGGACTACCGGACCCATCGACACGTCCGAGCGGGAGTTTTTTTCGTGATTGCCATTTAACCTCGTCTGGGCAGATCGGTCGAGTCGTGGCCGAACCCCTTTGTGCCGCCCCCAACCCGGCGAAGAATGCCATGTCATCGGTCATATGCACCCGCCGGGTGTCGCCGGCGTGCCGCCGGCGAATCGGCACGCTGTGGCCGGCATGTTTTTTCTTTGATCTGGTGGTGGGTTCACTCCTCGCTCGGGCCTAGCGAGGCAATACGAACACAACACAGCGAGCCGACATCGAACACACTGCTTCTCGCGCGCTCAGCCCCGGGTTCGTCATCATCGCTCATGTGCGCTCCCAAGCGCGGCGGCTTCGAGCGGCGCGGCAAGTCGTGCTTCGAGCTCGGCAATCGCGCGGTCAACGTCCTCGCGCGCCTGGTCCAGCGTGCGCCCGCGGTGGTCGGGAATGTCTAGCGGATGTGTGCCGGCGAGCTCGAGGCGCTGCTCTTCCAGCCGCGTCAAGTGCCGTTGCAGGCGTTGAAGCTGATAAGCAGCCGCGCGTCTGCATCCCACCGAGCAATAGCTGGGCGGGCGCCCGGTCGTGCCAGCAGGCTCGAACTCACGCCCGCATTTCAGACACCGGTGTTTCTCAGGCATCGGGCCGAACTCCATTCTCGCGCTTAGGTTTTTAGGTTAGTCGCACGCTCGCCAACACCAGGGCGCTAAACATTTGACCCGCCCCTCCCCCTCTGCCTGGGCGGGCGCCTTCTCCTCGATTGGCCGCGCCTCGACCACGCGCGTCATGGCCGGTACTCCTGGCACTCGGCCGGTGCCACGATCTCCCTGCGCAGCCCGGGGGCCGGGCGCTCGATTGGCTGGTACCCCGCACGGCAACGCCACCAGAAGCGACGACGCGTGCCTTGGGCATACTCGTCGACCCGCCAGAGGTAGCGGCACGAGTTGCAGCGTTGCTGCGTCGTGAAATTTTCGCGGGGATCAGGGATGCGGGCCAGCATTGGCGCGGGTTCCCGTGATACCCCGGCCAGGTTGGAAGGGGGATCAGGGGTATCGGCTCTGGCCTCGGCGATAGGGTTGATACCCATGATACCTCGCCGGATTTCGTGGGGTATCGGCCGGAAGGCCCGTGTTTATTGGTCCGCACCCTGTGATACCCCACGCTCCAGCGAATCCAGCAGCGATTCAAGCGACACGATCGCCTCCATCCAGCTTTTCGGCGTTGATCGAGTAGACCTTCTGGCCGTGCCCGTTGATGCGCTGGAACCGCGCCCGCTTTCCGTCGGCCCCAGGCTCAGGCAGCGCACCAACCTCTTGCAGCACGTCGAGCCCGCGTTTGAAGTCAAAGCCTTGGAGCGCTTCGCGCCTGCCCACCGCGGTGAACAGGTATTCGCGGCCGTCGTCGCCCTCGCACCACCAGCCGGCCCGATCGCGGATCGGGTACTTCTCCGGGCAAGCATCCACGCTGGAAAAACGCCCGTCACCATGTCGATCGATGAATGCCGCTACCTGCTCGACAATCTGCCGGCGTTCGTCGTTCCCTTTACCGCGCAGTGACTGCCAGAGCCGAAGGCCCTCGGCCGCGGCCTTGAGTGCTTCGCCTTGCTGCCATCCGGTAATCCCATACTCGGTAGCGAGCTCTCCTGCCAAGCCGATCAGCGCGAAACGCGCGGCGGCCCGCTTGTGCTGTCCCTCGGCGCCTTCGACCGCGAAGTCTCGCGTTGCCTTGATGCGCTCTAGCAGCGCACAGAAGTCGCGCTCGTCTCGGGTCAGTCGTTCGAGGAACCCTCGCCCGGCGTGCCCGTAGTGGGTCTTTGCAGCAGTCTTGAGTGCATCGGAGAAAGCGGCGCCGCTCGAGAATCCGTGCAGCTCGTCCCAGCCGGTCTACTTCGTGCCGGATCGCTGGTACTACGAGGAGTACGTACCGCTCTATCGTGAGGGGTCAGAGCATCATGGCGATGACGATCGCGAGGTGCACGGGCATGACCATGGCCATGGAAACGGTAGGGGCCACAGGGACAACTGATCCTCAACGCGCGGGCGAACGAGGAAACCAGGGGGAGTCCGTGCCCTCAGTGGAGGTGGACGCTTACCAGCTTGGTCATCTCGAACATGGACACCTGGGATTTGCCGCCGAAGACCACCTTCAGCTTCTGGTCGGCGTTGATCAATCGTTTGTTCGCCTTGTCCTGCAGCTCGTTGGCCTTGATGTAGCACATTCGGCATGTGCGCGTGAGGCCGGAGTGGGTGACGCAAGGGGTCGGAGGGTAAAGTTCCTGCCGCAGCGGCTCCGACAGGTGTCCAGTAGGCCAATGCAACGTCGGCGCGCATGCAAGCGCGTTGGGCGTGAGGAAGCCCCGCGGCAAGGCGATCTCTCCGGACGGCCACTCGAAGGTCGGCTTAGGCCGAGGAGCGGCCATTCCGCTGGCATTCTCGATCGTTTCTTCCTGGCCGCTTTTTGACGGTCGTCTACGAAGCTAAACCGGCCTCTTCGTACATCGCGTGGCAAGCTGCAGCCTCGCCTACAACAGATGTTCTGGGCATCCGTTCGGCGCGCCTCCCCGGAAACCGTCTGGGTCGGATACTGCGCTAGCCTGCTTTCCCCTTGATCTTCACCACTTCAGCGGGCTTCTTTACCCCTGCGGCCTCCAGAATCGCGGCGGTTGCCACGTTGACCGATTGCCGCACCGGATCGAGATCGAGTCGCGCGTAGATCGCCGTGGACTGATGGCTCTTGTGGTTCAGGCTCTTCCCAATGACCGTGAGGGATGCCCCAGTCTTGGCTTGCCAGCTTCCAAGGGTCCGTCGCAGATCATGGATGCGCAAATCGGACAAGCCTGCGCGTTGTAGTACCCGCGCCCAGCCCTTTTTCGGCTCTACCAAGTGTCCATGCTTGCCTACACCGGGGAAGACGTACCCTACCGCTTGCTGAGCGGCGTCCTTCCGATCAGAGAGCAGTGCAATTGCCTCCGAGGAAAGCGTTACGTTTTGAGGATCGTCGTTCTTTGTACGAGGAATGCGCTACAGCCCCTCGGACAGATTCACTTCTTCCCAACGCATCGCCAGGACGTTGGCGCGACGTGCCCCCGTCAGCAGCGCAATCAGCAGATAGTCGCGAATCGTCTGATTGGGCTCTTCAGCCAAGGCCGAGAAGAAACGGGGGAATTCACCGGCCTGGAGAAACCTGTCCCGCTTCACGGCCTTGCGGGTCTTGATGCCCCGGACGGGGTTGTCGGTCAGGTAACCCCACTCGATCGCCTTACCAAAGATGCCGGAAGCCAAGGCCCGCGCGTTATTGAGGTCATCAACCGGCCATACGGCAGCGGCGGGTAGCGACCACCTCTCGCGTGACTAGCTCCGCCTGCAGTAGACGGCCGCTGGGTTGCATTGCCTTTCATGCATCGCGAGGAATTTCACCGCCCATACAACATTGACCCCGCGACGCTGCATTTCTCTGCGCCAGGCGGCGGCAAGAGGACAGGGTCGCCTCCGGCTTAAAACGCGAAAATAAACCATCCTGCGGCGGCGCCATGCCTTGGAGGTAGGTCTATACTCAAAATGATTGAAAGGCAATTCCAGCCCTTCTACGGGGCTGTTTTTGGTGTCCCTCCAGGCATTCGCGAGCTTGTGCGATGCCGACTATCCCAGCAGGTTGAATACCTGTGGCTCTTCTCTTTTGACTCGTGCCCATAGTACGGGCATTTGCCGAAACTCAAGCGAAGTTCTACATGGGCTTGCCTATGTAGATCCAACACTTTTTCTCAAGAGGTCACACCATGTCACCTAACGCTACCCCTAAAGCGACGGCAGCCGCTGATCCCAAGGCAGCTATTGATACGACACGGCAGGTTGTGGCGATCGTCACGCAAGCGAACGAGCGTCTCTTTCAATTGCAAGTCGAAGCCGCCAAAGCAGCATTCGGACAGAATTCAAAGAACATTGCGATGCTGCTGACTACGCAAGAGCCAACCGCAGCACTCGCCCAATGGCCGAGCCTGTTTCAGGAGAACGCGCAAAGGATGATGGATGTTACCCGCAATTGGTTCGAGATTATGGCGCAAACCCAGGCCGAACTTACTAAGCTGTTGGGGCATCCATTCGTCTCCTACAACGCGGAGGCAGAAAGCTATTTTGACCAGTTCATGAAGGCCGTTGCGCAGGGGCCTGCAGCGGCCGCTACCCAGATGAAGGAGTTCCTCGCGAAAACCGCCGGGAGCGCCGGAGAAAGCAAGCCGGTGAAGAATAACAAGACTGCGTAAACCAGAAAAGCCGACTTCCTAACGATCTCTTCTCGGGTGCGAGACTTATCTCGGATGTAACGCTGACAGCACGATTCGCTCGGCGTCCCGCAGGGAGACGTTGAGCGCGCGGGCGACCCGGGCGATGAGCTCGGTTAGCGGTTGCTTGTTCGAGCCTTGATTTGTTGCCGTAAGCGCCGGCAGTGGGTGTGCGATCACGCCTCGTGACACCGCAATTTCCAGTCCGGGAACCCTCTCCCTTCCTTACCAGCACACGGTCTCGATGTAGCCCGAGTTAGGTGGGAGCGGATGGCCGAAACCTCTACGGCTCTGTCAAAGGCTCGCCGTACTGTCCGTGATCCCGGGATGACCTGAAATCGTTCACATAATGCAAATTGATGGAACACCCTAAGAGGCCCCGGCGCGCGGGACCCGAGCGGACTAACAAGTTGGACAAGGCGACAAGAAGCCAGCCGGCACCATGGGCACGATTCGGCTATCCGCCAGGTACCAAGAGTGCGGAGGCGCGGCTGCGCCATTACGCCACACAAATTCCCCTAGTCGAGTTCGACAGCCCCCAACAGCTCGTACAGGATCACGGTACGGTTTTACTTTTTACTTAAGCTAGTCTGGTGTAAAGCATTATCTGACGGCGCTATTTGTTTTCAAGGCGAGCCTGTTGTACCGACGCCACATTCTTCCTCAGATGGGTATTGATTGCCAGGGGACGGGCAGTGCATCGCATTTCCATCCGTGTTCCTACGTCGCGGCAGCGCGTTGTAATCCTCGCCAGTGGGTTGTGATCTTCTTCTGCTTGAGGACAGAATCGACACCGTGCGGACGTTCGGCATCTCCCAATGCCGACAGGAAGGCGCCCCAGTTATAGCGGCTTATGGGGGGCACACCCCACTCGCCCGGCACCCCTTACAAGCCGGTCCCGGGCGAGTCGTCTCAGCCACAGGCGACTGCGACGGTCAAGAACAACGAAGATCACCGCTGTAATCAACGCCACGACGGACAGAACCCAAGCGATGGCGGCTACAGCACCGATGTCGCCAAGGCCAACCACCGCCGCGATCAGAGAGACAATGAGAAATGCCACGCCCCCGTACGGCGTGATGGCCCCCGGTGGGGTGGTTAGGCTCATGGCACATGGCACGCATGCGAGAACCCTTCCCCGCACTTCTCGCGCGGGTTATCGATACGCCGCAAGGAACGGGCCGCTGCAGTTGCGGCTCTATAGCCCTTCTACGATATGGGTTTGTCGAGATGCGGACAAGAAAAGGGGAGTGAATGAATTTCCTGCCGAGTGAAATCTTTGCACGGCTTGCCCTTACAACATCTAAGACCATCTCTGAGGTAGAGCAAGCGTACTTCCTGTACCCCCACGCAAGGCCGGCCTCGATCTGGTCGAGCCAATATCCTTCCCGTTCACTCGCGCGACGCAGACCCCGTAGCGGTCGCGCTTGGGGCAGTCGGCTACGGCGTCACGGCCGAAGGGATCACGACCTACTCACCGATGCGGCACTGGGGCGTGACCAAAGGCAAGAAAGTTGGCGTGGTGGGTCTAGGCGGACTGGGCCACATGGGCGTGAAGTTCGCTCATGCGCTCGGAGCCCACGTAGTTGCCTTCACGACCTCACCAAACAAGAAGGAAGACGCGCTCCGCCTGGGTGCCGACGAAGTCGTCGTCTCTCGCAATGCCGACGAGATGCAGAGGCACGCCGGCAGCTTCGACTTTATCCTCGACGCGGTCTCCGCGGAACACGATATAAACGCCTATATCAACCTGCTCCGCCGCGATGGCAATATCACCCTCGTGGGCGCGCCTGAGAAGCCTCTCGCCGTCGCTGCCTTCGGCCTTCTGTTCAGACGCCGCAGCCTCTCCGGCTCGCCCATCGGGGGTATCCCAGAGACCCAGGAGATGCTCGACTTTTGCGGCGCACATAGCATCACCGCCGATGTCGAAGTCATTCCCATCCAGAAGGTCAACGAGGCCTACGAGCGGCTGCTCAAATCCGATGTGAAGTACCGCTTCTCCATCGACATGGCCTCTCTGAAATCGGAGTAACTCGCGCCGTTCAGGATAAGCGCGACCGCAAGTCGGGAGGGCTCCCAGGACCTTGAATCACCAACCCAGGCTCACGTGAGCGAACTCGAACTGATCTTCGTGTGCGGATGAACGACGGTCAACCGATCGCTGCAGCTTCCTTCATTTCCGACCGTGCGGACACGCCCAACGGCTGCCTGAGCTAGAGTCCTTCATTGCTATGAACGTTTGCGCTTTTTCTTTCTCCTTCGACGCTCATTCTTCGCTGGATTCCGAAGTCTCGGCTGTTTGTGGTTCTTCAGGAAGTCGAGTGACTCTGACGACTCCATGATAACGGGCTGGTTGTACCGCTTACTGACCCAAAGATCATCTCCGAGAGACCAGATCCATTCAACGAACGGAGAAACGCCGATAGAGACGACTCGTTTCGCCCAGGAGAAGTCATACGAGTGGCCCAATGGAAACTGTCGTACGAACTCTCCTATCGTCCTCACCTTGGTCGCTTTTTGCTTGAGCCGCTGAATTCGAGTACTGATCGTTGCCGGTTTGCCGATGTCGTAGTCGAGAGGCCGCTCGATACTGCGGCAGTCGATGAGATATAGCGTATCTCCTCGTCGCACTGCCACGTCCGTTTCTCTTTTGACGCGTTCGAGGTTGATCAGGTCCCGGTCAGGCAGGACGTCAAAGCCTCTGTCCGTCAGGAGGGCGCGGTAAGCCCGTTCAAAGTTAGGCCCCCGTGTTTGCTGGTCCACCCTTATGCCGAAGAAGAGGTTGCTCAGCAGCGGCCAGATGGCAGCTAGGTCCCAGACTCTTAATTCACCGTGAGGGACAAACAAGTAACGCGGTCCCATGGACCAAAGGCTTACAGAGGCTTGTTTTTCTTTGGAGAGCGTCAAGAAATCAATCGCCGCCTCTGCCTCCTCCTCCGTAATCCTGTGGTCGGTGCCAAGGAGCACCTTCAGGCGTTCTGAATGATCAATGGCAATATGTGCTAGCTCGCCTGTTGCAACGTTGGGAACAAGGTAAGCGCGTTGATAGAGTCGGACGGTTTGGCGTAGGGATTCGGTCGCGTCCTCATCGAAGGTTCTCAGTCGTGCGTCAAACGATAAGGCGGACACAAAAGTGCATATTGCTTCGAAGTCAACGCCATGGCGGTCGAAAAACGCTTGACGCATAAAGCTGTGTTGTTCGAGATAAGAGCTGAGATTTAGCGCGGCTATTTGGAAGTTTGGAATGAATTCCTTGGAAGCTTGCCGACCCTTCGGATGGAGACGATGGAACGGAATACGCTGCGCGTTGTAGACTGGGACGAGAACTTTGTCTCGAACAGGAAAGCTCCGTGGGTAATCAAAAATTGCCAAGCCCTTGGAGGAAGCTGGGGCACCGTACGCGTCGATACGCCGATCGTAACTTGCGATCAGCGCGTGAAGTTCGTCAGTTCTATCGTCAATAAAGCCGCGTTGCGAATCTTGAACTAAGGATGCCCCTTTTCCGAATGATCGCATCATCGCGGTAGCGCGCCAGTATTCGTAGGCGAGGCCCTCAATCCGAAACATGTCGATATGGGCATCGACCGAGTACCGGGTTAAGACCCACTGATCGGATAACACTGCCTTTGCGGTTTCTAAGTCCGACTCACTCCCGCTTGTGGTTTCTCGGAGACTTTCTGCGTACAAGCCGCCCAAGATGTCATTCAAACCGACATCGCGACCGAGCCTGATGTCGTCTAAATAGTCGAGGCGCCCAAACTTGGCTATTGCGGCTTCAGCGATGGCTCGAACTAAACCGAGCGTGTTTGCGTCAGTCTTGCCCTCATGCCCCTCAATCAGCGAAACCCCTATCCGGCGGTATAGATGAATCCAGTAAAACACCGAATGCTTTTCGACTATCTTCTCTATCGCACTCTCAAGCGCCCCCAAATAGCCCTTGGCGAATTCCCAAGCCTCGTGGGGAGCAAGTCTCGCATTCGCTGCCAGATACTTCGTGCAGTAAGCGAGCCGCAGCCGCCGAGGTTCGTCGAGCCAAGCGGTACGTATGGCTTCATGATGCTGTTCAACAACCCGAAAAAATACGCGCTGGTAGTACTCGACGATAGCGAGCAATTGCTAAGTCCGAAGAAATCGAGCCGTAATAGTAGGGTGGACTATTGATCGCCGACAACCGACCCTGTCAAAGAAGAGTTGCTCTTGCCGCCCTATAGGATGAGTGAATGGTCCGGGCGTAGGACCGGAGCGGCGGCGGACCACCTGTGGCAATGATTTTTTTTCGCGGCGGAAACACAGTCGGTGGATGCACCTCCTTTGGGATTCGGAAGTGACACTTTGTTGAGCTCCAAGGTCCCGCTACGCAACATTTTAACCTGTGCCGTCGCGGTTAGCGCGATCGCGGAATCCGGGCGAGGTTGGCTGCTCTGCCGCGCTCTCCAGATTGCCCATACGCTTCTCCAGTGTCTTCGGTTAACCCTCCAATCTGCGCTTGCTCGCTTCTCCAGCTCATCGAGCTGCGGCGATATTGGAGCCGAAGCATCTCGTTGCGTTCTTGCTGAAGATGTTCTCTGCATCACCGGGAGCAAATCCGCTGATGGTCTTATGCAGATCGGACGCGGTAGTCCGGCCAGTAACGTTCTCGAGATAGCATTAGCCAATCGCTGCCGAACATGACCCGGTCGGCAGCGCGCTCTCCATCACCGAGGTTCTGATCTAACGCGCGACGTAGGCGGTCGACTGCCTTCTGGCATCGCTCTAGCCCAACGTCGTCGCATTGCAACTCGGACCAGTAACCCAAGTCTGCAAACACGTTCTTGGCGGCGGGAGAATACGCCATGAGTTCTGCCATCTGTTGCGTCCAGTCGTTCGTTGACCCGTCTGTATCACCGCCGAAATGACCTAGGTTCACGCGCGGCGACTTTCCGCACTTCGTGTAGTGCGCAAGCAACGACTTCCAGCCTTCCGGCCCCCCCAACTTGTCATGCGCCTCATCTTTTCCCATCGACTCGCTTGTGTGGGCCATCACTGGAATATCAAGCTGAATGCATGTGTCCTGACAAATTCGGAACCTAGACATCGACCTGCTGGTGGACGCGACGCTATCTTCTGCGTGGCGATCAGCCGGCAGCGCGGGCGATTCTGGATTGAATAGCGACGCCCCGCACAGTGAGAACCCCAATCTAGGGTTCCTCCTCAGCGCTGACTTCTGGGGTCGGGCGCACGAGCTTTCTCCCGGAGCGTCCGCTGCTTCGCAGTAGCGGCCTGACCTGAGCAGAAACAGCTGGGTCATTACAATGGTATGAGCACCCGAAATCTTGGCCTCCTCATACCCCTCCGCCTCCCGGTTGGCTCGCGGATGTTTCTAAAATGTAAACGTGCAGGAAAATGTTCCCAGCGAGGAATAGGCCCTCACCGAGCGGGAACACTATTGTAGGCTTTTACCTTTCACGGGGAACCGAGCGATGATTGTTGGTTATTCTCACGATAGTGGCGCAGCGTGTTGATTTCCGCGCAAATCTGACCCGGGGTTTTCATCGGAAACTGACCCGGGTTTTCGGTTCGCAGTATAGCTAGTCGATTGAACCAATGAATATGCACCTGTTCGTAGGTGCATGGGAAAGATGAATCTGAGCGAAGCCGAGCGGCGGGAATTGATGAGCAGGCAGCGCAGCCGCACGATGGCCGTGGGTCAAGTGCGGCGCGCGCGACTGATCCTGTTGCTCGACGAAGGGGCCTCGCGCGAGGCGATCATGAGTGAGTTGCGCTGCGACTCGCGTTTCATCTCGACGTGGAAGACGCGCTTTACCGCCGATCGCCTGGCGGGGCTGTATGCTCGTCATCCGGGTCGGGCACCGCGAAGCGATTTGGCACGGCTGGAAGCGCGGGTGCTCGACTACACGCTCAAGCGCAAGCCCAAGGACGGCTCTACGCACTGGAGCAGCCGCAAGCTCGCCGCCCAACTGGGCCTGCCGTTCATGACCGTGCAGCGCATCTGGCGCAAGCACGACCTCCAGCCTCACCGGCTCGAGCGGCACATGGTCTCCAACGATCCGGACTTCGAGACCAAGGCGGCCGACGTGATCGCGCTGTATCTGAATCCTCCGACGCACGCGGCGGTGTTCTGCGTGGACGAAAAGACCGCCATCCAGGCCCTCGATCGCAAGGACCGCATGTTGCCACTGTCGCGTGGGGGGGGCCGAGAGTCACGGCTTCGAGTACAAGCGCAACGGCACGTTGAGCCTGTTCGCGGCGTCGAACACGGCCACCGGCGAAGTGCTCGGCAAGACCGCTGCGCGCCACACCAGCGCACAGTTCGTCGGCTTTCTCACCGATGTGGTGAGCAACCAACCCTTTGGACAGGAAATCCACGTCATCTGCGACAACGTCAGCAGCCACAAGACCCCTGCGGTTCAGTCGTTCCTGGCCGAGCATTCGAACGTGACGATGCATTTCACGCCCACCTACTCCTCTTGGCTTAACCAAGTCGAGAACTGGTTCGCCCGCATCCAGCGCGACGTCATCACCCGGGGTGTGTTCACCAGCGTCAAAGACCTGGACAAGAAACTCACGCGATACATCCGTCAGTACAACAAAAATGCCGCACCACTGAAGTGGAAGTATGCCGACCCACGTCGCCGCATCAGGTGCGATTCATCTGGTTCAGCGGACTAGGTGGGTGGTTCGTTGGTTTCCTCCGTTTTCAGGGTTTGAGTTTTTCTGGGTTGAGTGGATCGGCTGGGGGTGAGCCTGGCTGAGCTGTTCCGGAAGCGCCAGGACTCGTTGCCGGTCTCCACGATGTGGCAGTGATGCGGTCAGCCGGTCGAGCAGCGCCGTGGTCATCTTCGCGTCGCCGAAGACGCTCGCCCACTCGGTGAAGCTCAGGTTGGTGGTGATGATCACGCTGGTGCGCTCGTAGAGCTTCGAGAGCAGGTGGAACAGCAGCGCACCACCGGCCTGGCTGAAGGGCAGATAGCCCAGCTCGTCGAGGATCACCAGATCGACGTACATCAGCCGGCAAGGCGAGCTGGCCCTGCTTGCCGGCGGCCTTCTCCTGCTCCAGGGCATTGACCAGTTCGACGGTGGAGAAGAAGCGCACCCGCTTGCCGTGATGGCGGATCGCCTCGATGCCGATGGCGGTGGCGAGATGTGTCTTGCCGGTGCCGGGGCCGCCGATGAGCACGACGTTGTGAGCTGCGTCGAGGAACTGCAGGCGTATGCAGCCGGCGCACCAGCGCCTCATCGACGCGGGACTGGGCGAACTCGAATCCGGCCAGATCCCGGTGCGCCGGGAAACGCGCCACGCTCATCTGGTAGGCGATCGAGCGCACCTCGCGTTCGGCCCGCTCGGCGGCGAGCAACTGCTCCACGAAACGCTCCGGATCGAACTCGCGCATGCCGCGCCTGCGCCACCAGCTCCGGCCAGCTGCTCGCCATGCCGTGCAGCTTGAGCGCCTTGAGTTGGGCCACCGTTTCAATCGACATGGGTTGCCTCCGCGTCGGGACGCAGCCGCTCGTAGCGATCACGTCGGCGGGCGGCTCCTCGGTCAAGGCGCAGCGGCGGCAGCCGGACACCTCTGCGGACGGTGGGCCGGCAGGCGATGTCAGCCGCGCCAGCACGTTGAGCACGTGCTCGCCGCTCGGGCGACCCGATTCCAGCGCGATCTCCGCGGCCACCAGCACGGCCTCCAGGCCGTGCACCGGCACCGCCGCCAGCACCTGCGCCATGACCCGGTCGCCGCCCGGGTACTTGCAGCAGGTACGCCTGCAGCCGCACGCAGCGGCTCGGGCATCGTGGCAAAGGGAGCGCCGTTGCGCAGCGCCCCGGGCTTCTTCACGATCAGGCTGATGTAGTGGCGCCAGTCGTAGAAGGTCTGATCGCGCTCGAAGCTGCGCACATGGCGTGCGACTTCGTGGCCCTCGGCGATGACGACGAGTTCGAACGGATACACTCCGCAGGCTCACCACCCGGTGCGCGTACTCGGTGGGCACGCTGTAGCGATTGCGCTGCACGTGCACCAGCCCGGTGGCCGACACCCGCACCGGCTGCTCGACGTAGCCGTCAAAGGCCCGCGGCAGCGGCATCAGTCGCGCCTGTTCATCCTGCAGCACCTCGGCGACGGTCAGCTCCGGCCACTGCGGGTGGCGCATCTCCTCCCAGAGCGGCGCGGCAGCGCTCGCCGAGCCAGGCGTTCAGTTCATCCAGAGTTCCGCCAGCGCCGCTCGGCGGCCTCGCGCCAGATCTGCCGGCGTCGATCCTGGACGTTCTTCTCGACGATGCCCTTCTCCCAGCCCGCTGCCCGGTTGCAGAACTCAGGCTCGAACAGGTAGTGCGAGCACAGGGCGTAGAAGCGCACGTTGACCGTGCGTTCCTTGCCGCGGCCGACACGATCGACCGCGGTCTTCATGTTGTCGTAGATGCCGCGGCGCGGCACACCGCCGAAGGCAGCGAAGGCGCGTGCGTGGGCGTCGAACAGCATCTCGTGGCTTTGGCTGCGGATAGGCCACCAGCCAGAAGGCGCGGCTCGCCGCGAGCTTCGTATGCGCAACCTCCAGCCGTCGGCGCAATCCCCCGACGAATGCGTACTCGCAGCTCCAGTCGAACTGGAACGCCTCACCGAGTTCGAAGGCGAGCGGCACGTACGCAACTCGCTTCGGTGCGTCGGCTTCTTCAGCCTTCCAGCGGCGCACGAACGCGCACACGCGCCCATAGCCGCCCGCATAGCCCTGCGCCCGGATCGCTTGGAATAGCGCTATCGCCGTGCGCCGCTCTCGCTTGACGCGATGACTGTCGCTCCGCAGCCACGTGCGCAGCACCTCCGCCCAGCCGTCGAGCTTGCTCGCCGCCTTGCGCGGCGGGTACTTCGGTTCAACCACTTCCGGCCGACGCAGCCAACTACGCACCGTGTTCCTCGACAGCCCCGTGCGCCGCGAAACCTCCCGCAGCGACATCCCGTCGCGCAAATGCATCCGCCTGATCTTGGCCAACATGCCCACGCTGATCACTCCTCGTTCTCCCGCTCGTTCTAAGAGCGGGCAAGTCAATCATGTGGGTCAGTCTTGGACGAAAACTACCTCCTCAAGTGGGTCAGTTCTGGGTGGCTATCAACAGACCACCATTGCTCGGTCAACGTTGCTGCCGCGGCTGATTCGATTCCGGGATGCACCGCTCTACCTCGGGATGGACCGCAATCGCTTCAATGCCGAGGTCCGCCCACGGATTACGGAGATACCGATTGGCGAGCAGGGCATTGCATTTGACCGACTTGAATTGGACGCTTGGGCGGATCATTATAAGAAACGCAACGGGCGTCCCGCCTCCAAACCCGGAGGGCAGGAACTATGGGACGTAAACGCAGCCCAGGACTTCGAGACCGCGGTGGGATCTGGCACATCGAAAAGCAGATCCTCGGCCGAAAGGTTTTCGAGAGCACTGGAACGAGCGACCTCGAAGAAGCGGAACTGATCCTGGCTCGCCGCATCGAGGAGATCCGCCATGCGGCGATTTTCGGCGTGCGGCCCAAGCGGCCGTTCCGAGACGCGGCCACTCGATACCTCGAGGAGAACATGCATCTCGCAAGTATCGGGGACGCCGCGATGCACCTGCGACATCTCGATCCCTACATTGGGGATCTGTCGCTGGACCGGGTGCACCTTGGGACGCTCCAGGGCTTCATTAAGGATCGTCAAGGGCAAGGGGTCAAGAACCGGACCGTGAACGCCGGCCTCAGTCTCGTTCGACGGATACTGAATCTGTCGTCCCGGCTGTGGCGCGATGAGAACGGCCTGACGTGGCTGGAAGCGCCGCCCTTGATCCAGATGTTGCCGCTCACGGATGGGCGCAAGCCTAGTCCGCTGTCATGGGAAGAGCAGCGCCGACTGTTTCAAGTGCTGCCGGATCATTTGGCGCGCATGTGCCTGTTCAAGGTCAACACAGGTTGCCGGGAGCAGGAAGTGTGCGGGTTACGCTGGGATTGGGAAGTACCGGTACCGGAGCTGAATACTTCCGTGTTTATTGTTCCGGGAGCTCGAGTGAAAAACCGCGAGGACCGTCTAGTGGTGCTGAATCGGGTGTCGAGGTCGGTGATCGAGGGGCAGCGGCGTATTCACCCCGAGTTCGTCTTCACGTTCAAAGGCAAGCCGATCCAGTGCATCAACAATAGCGGTTGGCAGCGTGCACGCCGAGAAGTCGGGCTTGAGTTCGTGCGGGTACATGATCTGAAGCACACTTTCGGGCGGCGACTGCGTGCGGCCGGCGTTCCGCTGGAAACGCGTAGGGTGCTGCTCGGCCACACGAACGGGGATATCACGACGCTTTACTCGGCACCTGAGTTGGAGGAACTCATCGCAGCTTCTGAAAGAGTCTGCGAACAAGACTCCGGCAAAACTCCGGCACTCGTCGTGCTCAAACGGAAAGCAATCACCGCGTAAAGCGGTAATTGATTGTATTGAAATAGGTAATTTGGCGCGCCCGGCAGGATTCGAACCCACGACCCCCTGGTTCGTAGCTAGACCGTAAGGCAGAAGTCCATTATTTATCAGCGCCTTAGACAGCGCCCGTTGCGGGACTTCTGCATCAATGTGCAGTGGTTTGTTGGAGAGAGTCCCGCAAAAGTCCCGCAGTGATTTGACCAATGCTTTGCGCGACTACTGGGCTGTTGTCGCGCGCTGTCGGTGACGTAACACCTTCTTCCGACCCTCTTCCCACACGCGGCGGCGCTTGTAATCGGCACCCAGATCGAGCCCGCCTCTCCACAACGGCCCTGCATGCGGGTCCGCACGGGCGATTCACCAACGGGGAGCACACGTTGTCGTCAGCCGTGGGCATTCATCCAAAGGGCGCACATTGGGAGACTCGTGGCTCTATAAGTTTCTTCCAGAGCGCGCAGGATTTTTCTCACGATGGGCCTCGGGAAGATAGCCGATTCCTAAGACTCGCCACTTTACGCACGATGTCGGTCGGTAGGCGACCGGGGCCAAAGCGCTTCGCTTGCGGGTTGAGCAGTCGTCGATTATCAAACCCGTGCTGCCCGGTGTTGTCGAAGCCTAAGATGGAATCCAGAACTCACTCAGGTTGAGCAACGCAACCACAGCCACGACTGCGAAGATGCGCGCCTTTCCCGTCGTCAGTGGGCTCCGCCGCTCTGCGGAAAGACGCGGCGTCGCTACGGGAAGGAGCGATGAATAGAGCCACCTCTCTCCTGCCCGAGCACGAAGGACTGCGACGCGCTGTGGCGTGGCTGCTCGAGCAACCGAGCCGTGATTTTCGGACCATTGAAGAGGCCGGTCGCCGATTCGACCTGTCGCCCCTCGACGAGGATTTCCTCCTAAAGTACTTGTCTAACCGATCGCGTCACGCTGGCGCACGGTAGATACGTTCCTAGCTTGGCGCCAGTAGTGCGTAAACGTGCTGATATTTCCAAGGGTCTCGCATACCGAATAGCAAACCCTCAGAGCGGGACCGGATACGGCACTGCTGAAGGATGCCGCGAAGGAGCGAGACCGCGTCCTTCAACGATACGCGAGAAGGAGTGCATGGTCATGATGATTGAAGTGAGCGTAGCAGAGCGGGACCTGCTGAAGAAGATCCTCAATTCCTATCTTTCAGAGTTGAGACACGAGATCGCCGCAACAAAGCGGGGCACCTCCCACCTTCATGAGGAAGAGGATGCCGTGACGGGACTGCAGAAAAAGGTATCAGAACTGAATTGACGCCTCGTTCAGCCAGCGAGGTTCGCAAGCAGCCGAACGATGACTTGAAGGAACACGGAGTTCGGCATCCGCCTCGAGCGCGACGACTTCATTCTGAGCGGTCCGCGGGACCCACGCGGCCCTACATGGGATCTATCCCATTAACCGATTTGGACGGAGGCACCATGGCAAGAATCGTAAAGAGAACACGGGACGGCCCATACCCAGTGACCATAGGCGGTGAAACCAAATACATCTGCGGCTGCGGGCTATCGAACACCCAGCCTTTTTGCAACGGCACCCATAAGGTTACCCGCCTGGAAGACCCCAACAAGCTCTATTGGTACGACGAGCAAGGGAACTCCTTCGAAACCACTGAGGCTTTCCAGGATATTCGCTGTCCACAGGAGTGAACCGGAAGCCAGAATGCGCGCAAGGTTTCGTCGGCGTAACGACCTAGAAACGACTCGCGTAAGCGTGGTTTTCGCACTGACGTGAAGGCGCTGTGTTGAACTCCTATCGAGCACCATGATCGCTTGCCACGCAGACCACATCGGCAGTCTGCTCCGGCCGTCCGAACTCATTGCGGCGCGGGAAGACGCCGCCGCGGGCCGGATCTCGCGTGCTCGGTTCAAGGCCATCGAAGACCACGCCGTAGAGGACGCCATCAGGCTGCAGGAGGGCGTGGGCCTGCCAGTTGTCACCGACGGCGAGCAGCGGCGGCTCTCCTACCAAAGCCAGCTCGCCGAATCCGTGAGCGGCCTGGGCGACTGGGACCTGAACGCATTTCTGTGGGGCGACTGGCGCGGAGATACTTCTACCGTCGGCGATCGGACGATTGAGCGCCCCGCAGAGCTCGGTGTCGTGCAGAGGCTTCAGCGCAAACGCTATTTGTCGGTCGAAGAATTCGTGTTTCTGCGTGCGCGCACGACACGCATCCGGAAGATCACGCTGCCTAGCCCCAGCCTTTGGGCGAACTTCTGGTCTCCCCAGCGCTCCCGCGCAGCCTATCCCACGCTGGAAAACTTCCTCGCGGACGTGGTGGACATCCTTCGCGAGGAAGTCACAGAGCTAGTGCGGCTTGGAGCGACCTACATCCAGCTTGACGCGCCCCACTATGCGCTGCTGCTCGATCCGGCGACGCGCAGCTTCTACGAATCCCAAGGCTGGAGCAGGGAGCGCCACCTGGAGCAAGGGATCGAGATGGACAACGCCGTCATCGGAGCTTTTCCGGGCGTCACATTCGGTTTTCACCTGTGCCGGGGAAACCAGGGCAGCCGCTGGCTTGCGAGCGGCGGGTACGAGCGGATCGCACGGACAGTCTTCCAGCGCGTGCGGGCGCAACGGCTCCTGCTCGAATACGACGATGCGCGTTCGGGATCGTTCGAAGCCCTCAAGGAGGTGCCGGATGACAAGACGGTGGTGCTTGGGCTCATCACCACCAAGCGTCCTCGCCTGGAACCGATGGACGAACTGGAAAGCCGAATCCGTGAAGCGAGCCGCTTCGTGCCCCTGGAGCGTTTGGCAGTCAGCCCGCAATGCGGCTTTTCGAGCTCGGTGGTGGGAAACGCCATCACCCCGGCTGATCAGGAGCGAAAGCTCAGGTTGGTCGTGGAGACTGCGCGGCGGGTCTGGGGCGAGGACGCACCACTGCGTTCCACATCCTGAGTAGCCGACGTGTGCGCCCGTACGCCACATGCTTCCCCGGGCGCTAAGCACGAAGGATCAAACCTCAATGGTATCTCCGAAGACGAACACCGGCGAGTATTGGCGGGCTTAGATGCCGCGCCCTAATCGGTAAGGGCTGGCGTCTAACCGTCCCTCCCCACACTACCGCGGTCCGCGCACAGGGCGGTTCACGCGCGTTGTCGTCGGCGTATGTCCTGAGTCTTCATCCACCGTGCGCGGCTGCGAGTCATCGGGCGGGACGTTTGCTGCGGGGACCCAGTTCGCTATAAGTCTACTTCCAGGTGCCCAGGATTTTTCTGATTCGAAGAGCTTACATGTAGTAGCTGTACTGTGCTCTCGGGTCTTGATCGTCTGGGACGTATTTCAGCACATCACCGACCCGGTGGGCGGCTCTAAGCGTGATCGGCAGGCTACCGTCAATTTGAGTGCTGTTCCAGTTCAACTTGGTTAGCGCGAGAATCTCCGCTGCCAGCTTCTCCGCACCTGTGTCATGTGCAGCCGCAGCACCTCTGCCACCCGAATTAGCGCTCGGTTGCCCACCAGGTGCCCGTAACGGTCATTGATTTCCTTGAGACCGTCGAGATCGAGGAACAGCACGGCAAACGATCGCGTCGTGCGCTGTGAGCGCTCAATCTCCACCTGCAGCCGGTCGCTTAGCCGGCGGTAGTTGGCAATCCCCGTCAAGGAATCGCGCACCGATAGATCTGATGAAGTTGCTCTGCCCTCTCTTCCCGCTCGGCAACGGCGGCGGCAAGCATCAGGGTTGTCATAGCGGCGACTCCCATGTACACCTGCAGCAACAGCAAGGACTCGTTCGGGCTCTCTTGTACGAAGGGCCCGAAGCCTCGAAGCGTCCCCGAGATCGCACTCCCGGAGAGCACGAGGACGGCCATGGCGGCGCCCCGCGGCCCGAAGCGAAATGCCGCCCAGAGCAGAAATGGGGGGAGCAGAAATTCCAAGGGATAGTGCTTGGTGTCAGACGGGAAGAGTCCGCCGAACACCACTTCGCCGACGAACAAGAGACACGCGAGCAGGACAGCTGCTTCCAAGAAATTCCCGCGTTGCCCTCGGACCTGTGCCTGCGCGCTGAACGTCAGCACCACCGGGGCGACGATGAGATTACCGGTCATGTCCCCCAGCCACCACGTGAGCCAGATCGATCCGAAGTCCGCCCAACGGGCGAAACCGCCCAACGAGAGGCTCGTCACCCCAAGGGTGGCACTGACGGTTGTACTGACGATGGCCGCGAGCACCGTAAACAGCACGATGTTTTCGGCGTTAGCCAATGTATCGCGACCACCGGCAAAGCGATTCACGAGATAGGCGCCGACCAGAGCCTCCAGAGTATTGCCGGTGGCGATGCCGAGCGAGGTCGCC
>CAVVES010000008.1:0-60776 GCA_963747225.1 uncultured beta proteobacterium
GTTGATAGCCACCCAGAACTGACCCACTTGAGGAGGTAGTTTTCGTCCAAGACTGACCCACATGATTGACTTGCCCGCTCTCAGAACGAGCGGGAGAACGAGGAGTGATCAGCGTGGGCATGTTGGCCAAGATCAGGCGGATGCATTTGCGCGACGGGATGTCGCTGCGGGAGGTTTCGCGGCGCACGGGGCTGTCGAGGAACACGGTGCGTAGTTGGCTGCGTCGGCCGGAAGTTGTTGAACCGAAGTACCCGCCGCGCAAGGCGGCGAGCAAGCTCGACGGCTGGGCGGAGGTGCTGCGCACGTGGCTGCGGAGCGACAGTCATCGCGTCAAGCGAGAGCGGCGCACGGCGATAGCGCTATTCCAAGCGATCCGGGCGCAAGGGTATGCGGGCGGCTATGGGCGCGTGTGCGCGTTCGTGCGCCGCTGGAAGGCTGAAGAAGCCGACGCACCGAAGCGAGTTGCGTACGTGCCGCTCGCCTTCGAACTCGGTGAGGCGTTCCAGTTCGACTGGAGCTGCGAGTACGCATTCGTCGGGGGATTGCGCCGACGGCTGGAAGTTGCGCATACGAAGCTCGCGGCGAGCCGCGCCTTCTGGCTGGTGGCTTATCCCAACCAAAGCCACGAGATGCTGTTCGACGCCCACGCACGCGCCTTCGCTGCCTTTGGCGGTGTGCCGCGCCGTGGCATCTACGACAACATGAAGACCGCGGTCGATCGTGTCGGCCGCGGCAAGGAACGCACGGTCAACGTGCGCTTTTACGCCCTGTGCTCGCACTACCTGTTCGAGCCTGAGTTCTGCAACCGGGCAGCGGGCTGGGAGAAGGGCATCGTCGAGAAGAACGTCCAGGATCGACGCCGGCAGATCTGGTGCGAGGCCACCGAGCGGCGCTGGGGAACTCTGGATGAACTGAACACCTGGCTCGGCGCACGCTGCCGCGCCCTCTGGGAGGAGATGCGCCACCCGCAGTGGCCGGAGCTGACCGTCGCCGAGTTGCTGCAGGATGAACAGGCGCGACTGATGCCGCTGCCGCGGGCGTTTGACGCCTACGTCGAGCAGCCGGTGCGGGTATCGGCCACAGGGTTGGTGCACGTACAGCGTAATCGCTACAGCGTGCCCACCGAGTACGCGCACCGGGTGGTGAGCCTGCGGAGGTACCCGTTCGAACTCGTCGTCATCGCCGAGGGCCACGAAGTCGCACGCCATGTGCGCAGCTTCGAGCGCGATCAGACCTTCTACAACTGGCGCCACTACATCAACCTGATCGTGAAGAAGCCGGGGGCGCTCAGGAACGGCGCTCCCTTTGCCACGATGCCCGAGCCGCTCGTGCGGCTGCAGGCGTACCTTCTCAAGTACCCGGGCGGTGACCGGGTCATGGCGCAAGTGCTGGCCGCAGTGCCGGTGCATGGCCTGGAGGCCGTGTTGGTAGCCGCGGAGATCGCGCTGGAATCGGGTCGTCCGAGCGGCGAGCACGTGCTCAACATCCTCGCACGCCTGACATCGCCTTCCGGCCCACCGTCCGCAGAGGTGTCGGCAGCCGCGCTCGCCTTGACCGAGGAGCCAGCCGCGGACGTTGATCGCTACGAGCGGCTGCGTCCCGACGCGGAGGCAACCCATGTCGATTGAAACGGTGGCACAACTCAGGGCGCTCAAGCTGCACGGCATGGCGAGCAGTTGGCCCGAGCTGGTAGCGCGGGCGCGGCATGCGCAGTTCGACCCCGAGCGTTTCGTCGAGCAGTTACTCGCCGCCGAGCGGGCCGAACGCGAGGTGCGCTCGATCGCCTACCAGATGAGCGTGGCGCGTTTCCCTGCACACCGGGATCTCGCCGGATTCGAGTTCGCCCAGTCCCGCGTTGATGAAGCGCTGGTGCGCCGGCTCCATAGCCTGCAGTTCCTCGACGCAGCTCACAACGTCGTGCTCATCGGCGGCCCCGGAACTGGCAAGACACAGGTATCCATAGCGCCACGGGGTTGATGCCGAGTGGCAAGACGATAAGGTCCGAATCGCGCAGGATGCCTTGACGATGTGATCGCGGGTCAGCCCCGTGCTGAGGCCGAGGGGCAAGAGAATAAGGGCCGAGCCGCTCTCTCTGCCATGACGCATCGATCCCGGCCTGACCCGGCTCCGGTACTCTCGCCTGCGGGCATCGGTCGTGCCGTCCATCAAGAACGTGGGAGAGCCTCGCAAGTTCGTCCCGACGATGTGAAAGCCAAGGGTGGCGTGGCCGAGCTGGCGCAGGCAAGAGTAACGAGATAGTGGCGCAAAGCGCGGCCACGGATCAAATACCTGGCAGTGCTGCCCAGCATCGAGCCCGACCACGTCAAGGAGAAGAGCATGTTTCGACGCACCGTAGGGATCGACCTGGCGATCAGCGCCGTGCAAGTGGCGCAGATCTTCGATGACGGCGTGCCTGTGGGGAAGCCGATCCGCTTCCGGCTCAACGCGGACGATCTGCGTGGCTTCGTTGCGGCGGTCACCCGCGAGGTGCCACAGGGCGTGCCGATCCAGGCGATCATGGAGCCGACCGGAATGGCATGGTTCCCAGTGGCCAGCTGGTTGCAGAACGCGGGTGTCCATGTCATTCGGGTGAAGGGACAGCGGGTCAAGGCGCTGCGTCAGTACCTGAGCGAGCATGCCAAGACCGATCTGGCCGACGCCCATGTATTGGGAGCCCTACCGAACTTCGGTGGGCGCGTGCTCGATCCGGTCCCCGTGCCGGGCCCAGACCAGCACGCGCTGCAGCGGCTGACCAAGCAACGGCACCGCTATCAGGAACAGATTTGCTCATCGCGCCGGCGCCTGTTGGATCTGATCCGCTGGGCCTGTCCTGCGCTGGAGCCGATCCTGCCCGATACCACGACGCGCCTGACACTGGCGATTCTGGCCGAGCTCTTCGACCCGCATCGTGTGCTCAAGACCCGGAGCGCGACCTTGCTGCGTTTCATCGGCCAGAACGCCTCGGGCAACCATCCGCACAGTGGCCCTTTCGTCGAGAATCTCGCCCAGGCGCTCAAGCAGTGCGCGCGCGCAACCCTCGGCCTGCACGGCGATCGGGTGGACTTCCAGTCGTTGCAATTCGAAGTACGTCAGGAGGTCGAGTTGCTCAGGCTGCTCGATCGCAACATCACCGCTCTGGAGCAGCAGATCGAAGTCCTCTACCAGCGCCAGCACCCCACCAACGCCCTGCGTTCGATCCCCGGCATCGGCCCGACCCTCGCACCGCTGCTGGTCGGGGTCCTGGCACGAGCCGATCGCTTCCGCAATGAACGCCATGTGCGTGGCTTCTGCGGACTGTTCCCCACCAAGAATTCCTCGGCCGGCATCGACCGGCCCGGCCAGCGCATCACCAAGAGCGGCAACGACCGCATCAAGCGCGCCCTGTACGTTGCCGCCGACACGGCCCGCAAGATCGACCCGGACCTCGCAGCAGTCTACTGGCGCCTGATGGTCACCAAGGGACATCACCACAAGCAGGCCCTGTGCGCCGTGGCCACTCGACTGGTCAATCGCATCTACCGCGTGCTCAAGACCGGACAAGCCTATGTGCTGCGCGATCCCGACGGGCGGCCCATTACGGTGGCGCAGGGCAAACAGATCGTCGCCGAGTTGTTCACAGTGCCCTTGGAGATCAGACGAACTCGCTGCCGCCACCTCGAGGGCACGGCATAGGAGTTATCCGGGCCCCGCGCGCGGGGCGGTGGGTAACTCCGGACAAACCGCTTGACAGTGGGTACGAGATCATCTCGCCACCGCCATCGGCATTGAGGCGATCCGCCACCACGGCAAGCGTGTGCGCTTTTACTCCACCATCGAACTGGTCAATACCCTTGAACAGGAGAAGGCCCTCGGCAAGCAAGGACATCTCGCCTACCGTTTGATGCATGTCGATCTGGTAATCCTCGACGAGCTGGGCTATCTGCCCTTCAGCCAAGCCGGTGGGGCGCTGTTGTTTCACCTGCTCTCAAAGCTCTACGAGCACACGAGTGTGATGATCACCACCAACTTGAGCTTTACCGAGTGGGCGAGCGTGTTCGGCGACGCGAAGATGACCACGGCGCTTCTGGATCGGCTGACCCATCACTGTCACATCGTGGAGACCGGCAACGAGTCCTGGCGCTTCCGGAACAGCTCAGCCAGGCTCACCCCCAGCCGATCCACTCAACCCAGAAAAACTCAAACCCTGAAAACGGAGGAAACCAACGAACCACCCACCTAGCTATACTGCGAACCGAAAACCCGGGTCAGTTTCCGATGAAAACCCCGGGTCAGATTTGCGCGGAAATCAACAGTAAGCCGTCATTCGCTGAATTCGTCGAGAAAAGCAGAGTTCGGTGAAAGCGGTCGTTGGCGGGTTTCTTCCGGCGATGTGGACAAAATTGCAAACTGATCAGCCGCTTTCAGAAATGCGACAGTGCACGATCGGCCCTGAGCAATCGTCTGAGTTACTCGATAGCGGACATCCGGGAGAACGCCGAGCCTGACGCGGCCCCTACTTTGGCGATGCCGTCGTGTACGATCTTGTAACCTCGGAGAGGTCATGGATTCGCGCACGTTGAGAAGGAAGTTCGTTGCGGGGCTTTTCACCGGGTTGCGCGTGGTGGGGCCAATCCTGTCCGGCCTGCTCGGCCCGATCATCGCGCTCGGTTTGGTTATCGGCCTTATCGAAGGCTGGTCGGTAACGAGTCAATCTATTTTGACTTCGTATCTGGGTTGACGATCGGCTATGGCGATCTTGCGCCCAAGTCATCGCTTACGCGCGCGCTCGCAATCCTCATCGGGTGTGCGGCGTGCTGCTGACTGCCCTGGTGGCTGCGATCCCCGTCAAGGCGTTGCGGCGGCGAGGGATGACAGCGAGGGATGAGCCGGTATTGGATATGGGGGAGAGTGGCCCGAGTCCTCTCAGGAATGATCGGCTTGAGGAAGGGTAATCAGGTCAATCAGGCCGGCCCCCTGTTCCCGTTTCGCCCTGGAACTCTTCGATGACATCAGCCACCGAGATCCTGCGACCGAAGTAGCCGACGCGTTCCTCCAGGCCTTCGGCACGCAGGATGTCGCGCACCGTCGCATGCGCCGCGACGAGCCGCAGGCGTATTCCCGCCGTTTGCAGTTCCTTGTGCAGGTTCGCCAGCATGCGCGCGCCGGCCAGGTCGACGATGGGTGATATGGACAGATCGCACACCACCAGCTTCAGCGGTTCGGTGGTAGAGCGGATCTTCTCCGATACGGCATCGCGCACGTGGTCGACGTTGAAGTAGAGCAGCGACGCCTCGACGCGAAACACCAGCGCACCCGGAACGGGCACGTTGTCCGGATTGCGCTCCATGTCCGAGTAACCGCGGGTGCCGGGGATGTTGCCGAGGAAGGCTACGTGCGGGTACGCGGCGCGCCGTATCAACAACCCGAGCGACACCAGGACTGCCGTGATCACGCCGTCGAGAATGCCCAGCATCAGCACGGCGGCGAAGGCGACCATCGACACGACGAATTCGTAGCGGCTGACGCGCCAGACGTGCCGCAGCTCGGTGATGTCGATCAATCCCTTGACGGCTACCAGCACGATCGCGGCGAGCACCACGTTGGGCAAGTTGGCCAGCAACCCCGTCAGGTACATCAGGCACAAAGCGATCGTGACCGAGGCGAACACCAGTGCCAGCGGCGTCCTGGCGCCGGCCTTGTCGTTCACCGAGGACTGCGACAGGCCGCCCGCCACCGGGTAGGCCTGGAACAGCGCCGCACCGAGGTTCGCCGCGCCGAGGCCGAGCAGTTCCTGGCGCGGATCGATTTCGTCGCCGTGCGCCTGCGCCAGGGCCCGTGCAGCGGACACGCTTTCGACGTACGCCAGCAGCATGCACGCGAAGGCCAGGGGAATCACCCCGTCGACATCGCGCACTCGCAGCCCCGGCAGGTGGAAGTCGGGCAGGCCCGTCGGCAGGGCGCCGACGACCTTGAAGCCAAGACCTGCCAGCGGCGTCACCGACAATACGATGATCGAAATCACCACCACGAGCAGCGCGATCGGGCGTCCCGGCAGGAATTTCTCTCCCACCAGTAGCACCGCGATGGCGACGAGGCCGAAAGCCAAGACGGCGAGATTGGTCTCGGGAAGCTGGCCCCCCAGGATGACGACGCGCTCGAAGAAGTCTTCCCCGCCGCCCTTGACCCCGAACAGCTTGGGCAACTGGGTCATGGCGATGGTCAGCGCGGCTCCGGCCTTGAAACCGAGCAGAATGGTTTCGCTGATGAAGTTGACGAGCGAACTCAACCGCAGAACCCACGCCAGCGCGCACATGGCTGCGATGACCAGCGCGGTCAGCGCCGCAATGTCGGCCCAGCGCGCCGGATCGCCGGCCGCCATGCCCGCCACCGTGACGCCGACGAGCAGCGAGATCGCAGAGGTAGGGCCGATCGCAAGCTGGCGAGACGAGCCGAACAGCGCATAGAACAGGCCGCCGACCAGATAGCAGTAAATGCCGTATTGCGGCGGCAGACCAGCGAGCGAAGCGTAGGCGAGCGATACCGGAATACCGTAGGCAGCGAGGGTCACGCCGGCGATCGCGTCGTGCGCCAGCCATTGCGGCCGATACGCGGGGAGCCACTGCGCCGGGGGAAAGGCGGCGCGCCATCCGCGAACCTCGGCTCTCATCGCAAGCTCGCTCGCCGGTCCGCCTCTTCAGTCATGAGGTCATCCCCTTAGCGCTTATCCGTCCGCCCTACGCCACAGACAAGCCAAAGTTTCTGTCAACCCCCACCAGCGCGCGAGCGAAATTCCGGCGGCTGAGCTTTGGCCGATTTGCCCCGGCGCCCGGTCGGGCAAGTAGCGGACGGACATTGACGTGCCGTCCTCTTCCGCCGGTAGACACCTGCGATTCACCGAGGGCACTCCTGCCCAGCTCGCACCAGTACGCGCCGCGGTCGCATCCACCTTACCCTCGCAGACTGTACACCGGTGCAACGGATCAGGGTCCAACGGATACATGACAAGGAAGTCATGAACAGGTCACCTATTCATCTTCTTCTGGTTCAGCTTGACGGCCATCGCGACCAGCAAATAAGCGTCCGTTTTCAACATGCCAAGGTGGGGGTACGGTAAGGGTGATTTTCGGGTGATTGGAACACCGTGCGCGCCACGTCCTAGGCCGCTAAAGCCTCTCTGCGGTCTACCGGGGTCCTCGAATGCCCACTTCGTGGCACGAACGTCATTGCGGAGATGATCATGCAAGAGATTCAAGGAAGGTGCCTGTGCGGTGCAGTTCGCTACAGATCGGATGCCGCTCCTCTCATGACCGTAATCTGCAACTGCAAGAACTGCCAACGCCAAACCGGCACGGCTTTCTCAATACTCGTCGCCCTTCCAAAAGGCGCACTCATCATGGAAGGGGCGCAGCCCGACACGTATCTAGATGTCGGAGAACGCGGGCTTCCTGTGTTGCGGAGGTTCTGCTCAAAGTGCGGATCGCCAATATTCACGGAAGTCGCGGCCACGCCAACGATGGACTGGCTCAAGGCCGGAACGTTGGATGACACATCCTGGCTTCAGCCACAGGTCAACATCTGGTGCGACTCAGCGCAACCCTGGGTGCAGATGAGCGATGCGATACCCCGAATCCCGCGCAATCCGCCAGCGGTCTAACCAACGATTCCAGGGGGACCGTCAACTGTCCTAACGGAAATCGACCTGGCAGACAACGTCTGACGGCTTCGAGCCCCTGCTCTGTACAAAGACCGGGTTCGACCCAAAGCCGTCCTCTAGTCCTTCTCGATAGCAGCCGTTCAACAAGCGAGACGCAGACATTCAAATTCGAAACTCGCCCTTCAGCGTCACGCCGCAGGTTCACACGATCTCGTCGACGTAGCACCACGCTGTGTAAATGGCGCGGAATCGGGAGCCGAATGGCGGAGTAAAAGGGAGCCAGTCGGTTGGTTGAAATGGGCTCGAAGGAGCCCGGTTCTTGCTGGGTGATGCGTGTCTTAGTTGGTGCAGCGAGCGTAGCGTAGCGAAGCCCGGTGCCCGAGGCAAGCTGGCGCGAATCAATCGGCTTCGGTGGCACCCTCTTTCGGATCGATATGCCCATGGTCACTGGCGTCAGGTGGCGCGATTGCGCTGGCTTTCCTGGCGCGCTTTTTTGATGTGGCCAGCCGGTAACTGTCGCCGTTCATTTCCAGGATGTGAACATGATGGGTCAGCCGGTCCAGTAACGCGCCGGTCAAGCGCTCGGAACCAAAGACGCTCGTCCATTCATCGAACGGCAGATTGCTGGTTACCAACGTGGCGCCATTCTCGTAGCGACGGCTGATGACCTCGAACAGCAGTTCCGAACCGACGGCCGTGAAGGGCACATAGCCGAGTTCATCGACGATCAGCAGATTCACCTTGGCCAACTGCTTTTGCAGTGAGCGCAGGCGGCGCTCATCGCGGGCTTCCATCAGTTCATGGACCAGGGCGGCGGCGGTGACGAAGAGGACGCTGTGATTTCTCTGGCAGGCCGCCAAACCCAAGGCCAGCGCCGTGTGATCTCGTACCCACTGTCAAGCGGTTTGTCCGGAGTTACCCACCGCCCCGCGCGCGGGGCCCGGATAACTCCTATGCCGTGCCCTCGAGGTGGCGGCAGCGAGTTCGTCTGATCTCCAAGGGCACTGTGAACAACTCGGCGACGATCTGTTTGCCCTGCGCCACCGTAATGGGCCGCCCGTCGGGATCGCGCAGCACATAGGCTTGTCCGGTCTTGAGCACGCGGTAGATGCGATTGACCAGTCGAGTGGCCACGGCGCACAGGGCCTGCTTGTGGTGATGTCCCTTGGTGACCATCAGGCGCCAGTAGACTGCTGCGAGGTCCGGGTCGATCTTGCGGGCCGTGTCGGCGGCAACGTACAGGGCGCGCTTGATGCGGTCGTTGCCGCTCTTGGTGATGCGCTGGCCGGGCCGGTCGATGCCGGCCGAGGAATTCTTGGTGGGGAACAGTCCGCAGAAGCCACGCACATGGCGTTCATTGCGGAAGCGATCGGCTCGTGCCAGGACCCCGACCAGCAGCGGTGCGAGGGTCGGGCCGATGCCGGGGATCGAACGCAGGGCGTTGGTGGGGTGCTGGCGCTGGTAGAGGACTTCGATCTGCTGCTCCAGAGCGGTGATGTTGCGATCGAGCAGCCTGAGCAACTCGACCTCCTGACGTACTTCGAATTGCAACGACTGGAAGTCCACCCGATCGCCGTGCAGGCCGAGGGTTGCGCGCGCGCACTGCTTGAGCGCCTGGGCGAGATTCTCGACGAAAGGGCCACTGTGCGGATGGTTGCCCGAGGCGTTCTGGCCGATGAAACGCAGCAAGGTCGCGCTCCGGGTCTTGAGCACACGATGCGGGTCGAAGAGCTCGGCCAGAATCGCCAGTGTCAGGCGCGTCGTGGTATCGGGCAGGATCGGCTCCAGCGCAGGACAGGCCCAGCGGATCAGATCCAACAGGCGCCGGCGCGATGAGCAAATCTGTTCCTGATAGCGGTGCCGTTGCTTGGTCAGCCGCTGCAGCGCGTGCTGGTCTGGGCCCGGCACGGGGACCGGATCGAGCACGCGCCCACCGAAGTTCGGTAGGGCTCCCAATACATGGGCGTCGGCCAGATCGGTCTTGGCATGCTCGCTCAGGTACTGACGCAGCGCCTTGACCCGCTGTCCCTTCACCCGAATGACATGGACACCCGCGTTCTGCAACCAGCTGGCCACTGGGAACCATGCCATTCCGGTCGGCTCCATGATCGCCTGGATCGGCACGCCCTGTGGCACCTCGCGGGTGACCGCCGCAACGAAGCCACGCAGATCGTCCGCGTTGAGCCGGAAGCGGATCGGCTTCCCCACAGGCACGCCGTCATCGAAGATCTGCGCCACTTGCACGGCGCTGATCGCCAGGTCGATCCCTACGGTGCGTCGAAACATGCTCTTCTCCTTGACGTGGTCGGGCTCGATGCTGGGCAGCACTGCCAGGTATTTGATCCGTGGCCGCGCTTTGCGCCACTATCTCGTTACTCTTGCCTGCGCCAGCTCGGCCACGCCACCCTTGGCTTTCACATCGTCGGGACGAACTTGCGAGGCTCTCCCACGTTCTTGATGGACGGCACGACCGATGCCCGCAGGCGAGAGTACCGGAGCCGGGTCAGGCCGGGATCGATGCGTCATGGCAGAGAGAGCGGCTCGGCCCTTATTCTCTTGCCCCTCGGCCTCAGCACGGGGCTGACCCGCGATCACATCGTCAAGGCATCCTGCGCGATTCGGACCTTATCGTCTTGCCACTCGGCATCAACCCCGTGGCGCTATGGATACCTGGGTCTTGCCGGTGCCGGCCGGACCGAGGGCAATGCAGTTCTCCCGTCGCTCGATCCATTCGCAACGTGCCAGTTCCAGAACCAGTGATTTGTTGAGACTGGGGATCGCCTTGAAGTCGAAGCTATCCAGGCTCTTCGTCTGCGGGAATCGGGCCTGCCGGATGCGACGTTCCATGTTGCGCCGATCCCGGTCGATCCGCTCCAACTCGCACAGACGCAACAGGTATCGTGGGTAATCCACCTGGGCCCGGACGCACTCGAAGGCAACCTTCTCGTAATCCCGCGCGAAGGTGGGCAGCTTGAGCGATTTCAGATGATGGGCGAGCAGCACCTGGGGCGGCACTGTGGCCTCTTCAACAGCGCTGCTCATGGCGACACCTCCACTCGCCCTTGGCTGACCTGCGCCTGCAACAGCGCCAGATAGTCACGGACATCGGTGATGCCAACAGTGGCCTGCGGCAGAAACGGGTAGGCCGAGAGATCCAAGCGCGGTGCACGACGCTCGATTTTAGCGAGCACCAAATGCTTGACGGCGTCGTAGCTGATCGCCGACAGGCGCAGCGCATCCTCGACGGCGACGGCCACTTCCACGTCGCCGAAGGTGTCTATCAAGCGCAGCACTTGGATATATTCCTTGCGACCCTGCTTGTCCATCCTGGCTTCCAGCAAGCGACGCAGATGCTCGAAATCCTCGGGGAGCTCCCAGTTCTGCAGCGGCGCCGCCTGGTCAAGGGCACCAGGCTTACGTTCCAGCAGCGCCAGGTAGTGCAGCGGGTTGTAGATGAACTCCTCCTTGTCATAGCAGCGCCTATGGCGGGCAATGACTTCGTTGCCGCAGCCAATCACCACCGCGTCAACGTAACCGCGTACCAAGACCTCGTGATGACCATAGGCCGTCGGCACCGAGTAGTCGTTGTTCCGGTAACGTACCAGGGCCATTGACGAGGCACTGGTGGAAACCTTCTCGCAGGGGTCAAATACGTCGGTCGGTCGCGGGAGAAACGCCAGGCGATCCCGTTGCAACCGTTCGCCGATGCTTTCCTTCTTCCCGCGCAGCACCGCGACCTGCCGTTTCTCGCACGCCGCCAGCACTCGGGCATTGAATTCCTCGATGCTGCGCACCCGTGGCAGCGGCACCATAAAGTTGCGCCGTGCGTAGCCGACCAAGCCTTCAACCTTGCCCTTGTCGTTGCCCTTAGCCGGCCGGCCAAAGCGGTCCTCGAACAGGTAGTGACTCTGCAATTCGCTGAACGACTTGGTGCGCTTGCGCGTGCCGTCACCAAGAATCTTGGCTACCGCAATCTTGGTGTTGTCGTAGAGAATCGACCGGGGCACCCCACCGAGCCAGGCAAAGGCGGCAACGTGACCATCCAGAAATGCTTCGGTCGTCTCGGCCGGATAGGCTTTGACGAAGATGGCGTCCGAGTGCGGCAGATCCAGGCAGAAGTAGTGAATCCGCGTCCTGACGCCACCCAGATAGATGTCGGCCTCACCGAAATCTACCTGGGCATGGCCCGGCCGATGCGCCAGCGGAACAAAGACTTCCTTCTGCCGCAGACGTTCCTTGCCGACGAACTCGCGCACGACCGTGTAGCCGCCCGTGTAGCCGTGTTCATCACGCAGTCGCTCAAATATCCGTACCGCCGTATGCCGCTGCTTCTTGAGGACTTCCCGGTCTGCCTGCAGGATTTGATGAATGATGCCCACCAGCGGCCCCAGTTTGGGTGATACCGGCGCCTGCTTGCGCTGGTAGCCCGGCGGTACTGCGTGCCGCATCATCTTCGATACCGTCTTGCGGCTGATCCCAAACCGCTTCGCTGCTCCGCGCTCGCTCTGGTTCTCCACCATCACGGCGCGCCTTACTTTGGCGTATAGGTCCACGTCTCTGTACATCCTCTCTGCCTTCCTCGATCCCCTCGGGTGTCGAAGGATAGGCTTTGAGACTGGCCCCTACGCTGGTGCCTTCTGGCTCCCTTTTACTCCGCCGTTTACAAAAGGTCCTGGCGCAGGAGCGCCTGATACTGGATCAGGGGTATCTGGAGCAGGTTCATGACAGGTTCTCCTGGGTGGTTGTCTCCTCGGGGGTGTAAGCGCGCAGCCGGGTGACCAATCCCTGCACCAGCAACTGATCGGCCTCGCGGTCGATGGGCGCGGGGCTCGCGTCACTCAAGAGCGCATCGAGGGTGGGGAAGAGCTGCAGCAGGAGGCGGACGGCGGGGCCGTCTCCGGCTGCGGCCTTGTTCACGAGCTGCTTGCAGGCGGCCTCGAACTTGGTGATGCGCACGCGCCGGCCGTTCTCGTGGACGGTGACGAGTTCGTTCAAGATGGCGTAGAGGGTACTCGCCAGATTGCGCCGTCCCTTCGGGCGTCCGTTGGGATTGCCGGACACACCCTTCTGGAACTGGGTTGCCCGAGGGGGTTTGGCGTAGCCGACGGCGTATTCCGAATCAGCACGATTTTTCGATAACTGGGTACGCTTAGCCATGGCGATCTCCCTTGCGTGTATTGCGTGTATTGCGTGTGGAACGGGACACCGCCGTCTTCGTGCTATGACCACGCGATGTTGACGATTTCGTCGTGTGGGGCATGCGCAACGCCCTGCGCTCATGGGCACTGAACGTTTCGCCAGTGACCGCATGTCGGGCCTGGCCTCCCGTGTCGGCCCGCCAGCGGCGGATGGCCACATCGACGTAGCGCGGGTCGATCTCCAGGCCGTAGCAGATGCGTCCTGTGCGCTGGCACGCCATCAGGGTGGTGCCGCTTCCGAGGAAAGCATCCAAGACGATGTCTCCGCGCTTCGTGCAATCGAGGATCGCGTCGGCGACCATTCGGATCGGCTTGACGGTGGGGTGGAGGGCGAGGAGGTCGCCCTCCTCGCTCCCCCGGCGCATGGCCTGGATGCCGGGGTAGGCCCAGACGTTGGTGCGGTTGCGCCCGTAGCGCCCGAGCTGGACGTTGTTGCGGTGGGATGCCCTCCCATTGCGGAAGACGAAGATGAGCTCGTGCTGGGAGCGGTAGAGCGAGCCCATGCCCCCCGAATGCTTGACCCAGACGCAGAGATTGAGGAACGCGTCGTACACCGCCCTCCCCGCTGCGAGGATCTCGCCCATGTGGCGGAAGTCCATGAAGAGGTAGTGCACCGAGCCCTGGCGGCTGTACTGGGCAGCGAAGCCAAGTACGGTGGTGAGGAAGTGGGTGAACTGTCCGGTGCTCATCTCGCCGCTCGCCATGGCGAACTCCGGATGTTTGATGTGGCCCTTGCCGCCGACGTGGCCGTTGACGCGCACGTTGTACGGCGCGTCTTCGATCACGAGATCGGCCTTCTGCCCGCCCATGAGGTCCCGGTAGGAATGTTCCTGGGTGGCATCGGCGCACAGGACGCGGTGCACCTGGTGCTGCTGTCCTTCGCAGAGCCACAGATCTCCGGGGACCGTGACTGCCGGCCCGAGGGCCTCGGGCAGTGCATCGGCGGGATCGGAGTGTTCCTCGCCGCCGAGGGGGGCGTCCCCGCTCAGCGCGCCGATGCGCAGGTCGATCTCGGGGGTATCGAACCCGGTCACCTCCAGGGAGAAGTCGAGGTCCATGACCGAGAGCTCTTGGAGGGTCTCGGCGAGCAGTGCATCGTCCCAGGTGCTGTGCTGGGCGAGGCGGTTGTCGGCGATGCGGTAAGCCTTGATCTGGGCTTCGGAGAGATGCTCGACCAGGACGGTGGGCACTTCGCGCCAGCCCAGCTCACGGGCGGCGAGGAAGCGCCCGACGCCCGCGATGATGATGCCGGCGAGATTGACCAGGATCGGGATGAGGAACCCGAAGCTCTCGAGGGAGTTCATGAGCCGCCGGATCTGCTGCGGCGGGTGATGCCGCGGGTTCTTCGGGTCAGGCTTGAGACGGGCGATCGGCTGGTACGAGAAAGACAGGGGGCGCGGGGACCCGGCGCCACGGGGCTTTCGTAGGACCATGACGTCTTCTCCTTAAGGAAGGATTTGTCATGGTCCGTAGAAATGTTGGTGTCAAAAAATTCCTGGCAAGTCCTTTTTGCGACTAGCGTGCAACGAACTTCTTGGAGAACCGGAACCGGTCTGGTTTGGAGACCTTACGGCCGTAACTGGGGCGTTCACCCACGCCGATGCCCCAGCTATTTCCCTCCTTGCGCACCCGCCACACCTCCTGCGCGCCGGGAGGATTCCACTGTCTGATGATTCGCGCCACCTCGGCCTCGGAGATTGGCATCTGCGGGAATACCTCGCGTACCCCCTGCATGGCCGCCTGCACCGCCTTGTCGTATCCAAGCCCCTCGGCCCGCGTGCGATCGTAGGCTTCCACCACGATGGTCCCGCGAAAGAACATCCAACCCGGCATCTTTCCGTTCGAAGGGGGACGGCCGCGCCTGCGGCGTGGCGTTTGGTCAAGTTCGCTCATCGATGTCAGTCTCTCCTGCAGCGCCCAGGTTCTGCCCCTCTCGACTATCTCGAGCTGCGCCTCTTCGCCGCGATAGCAAAGGCGGGTATCTGCCCTGCCGTCTTCGTCCTTGTACGTGATCTCCCCGCAATCGTTGCCGTGCCACTGGACCGCCAGCACCGTAACCGCCTGGCCCGGCTTCACTCCGCGGAGAATGGACCCGACCTTAATGTCCTCGAGTTTCATGCCGTCTCTTTTGGGCAGCGGTTTTGGGTTCCGAACGACCGGGGTTGGTTCGTGCTCTCGCTTGCTTTTGGCTACCTTCGCTGGCAGGCCGACGCCATAGACTCACCGGCGCCGCCGCCCCCCATTTCCTCCGGCAGACGGCATTCTAGTCGATCATGAGGCATTGCTCATGCCGAGGGGCATCTGGTCCCGATTCGTATCCCAGCAGCGGGGGCCCTCGGAAGAACTCCGGCAAAAGACGGGCAGAAGCGATCTACGCGGTCGCAGTATGCGACCCGGACAAGCTCACTGGACGAGCCTGCAAGCGTGAGGAAATTGAGCAATCACAGTCGACCAAAGGAGTCCGGGCTCGCGCTGCACTACCTGCGGAAATCAAGATGCAGGCCCGTTGCAGTTAGTTCGGTCCGGTATCCGATGCGCGCGGCTCTCCGGCACTCAAAAAACTCAGAGGGCTCTCTCGTGGCACGGGATCGGAAGCCTAACAAACCGGTAAGAGATGGGGATGGGAGCGTTCGCCTGCTTTTTCTCTTCGTTGGCAGTTGTACGCCTAGTACAGAAACGTGTGTACCACGTCGTGTACCACAAGAAAAAGACTCTAGGAACTTAGAATCTAACCTTCTGTTTATTATGGTCGGGGCGAGAGGATTTGAACCTCCGACCACCTGCACCCCATGCAGGTACGCTACCAGGCTGCGCTACGCCCCGAAAGCGCGCGATTATAGCAGAAGGCCTGATCGGTTGAGCCGCACGGGCGGCGCCGAAACGAAGGCGTCAGGGGCTGAAAAGGTCAAGAGCGCAGCAGGTCGAGGACCGCACGCAGCTCCTGCTTGATCTGCGCAGCGTCGAGCTTGGGCGCGGTCGCCGCCGCGGCGCGGCGACTCCCCTCGTGGCTCGCGGCGTCGAGGCGATTGCGTGCACCGCTGATGGTGAAGCCGTCTTCGTAGAGCAGCTGGCGAATGCGGCGGATGAGCACGACTTCGTGATGCTGATAGTAGCGGCGATTGCCACGCCGCTTCACCGGCTTGAGCTGGGAGAATTCCTGCTCCCAATAACGCAGGACATGGGGCTTGACGCCGCACAACTCGGAGACTTCGCCGATGGTGAAGTAGCGCTTGGCAGGTATCGGCGGTAGCGAACTCGGCAATAGCGAATTCCTAGGGGGCGTCGGCTCCACTGAAATTCTCCTCCACCATCGACTTCAGCTTCTGGCTCGCGTGAAACGTGACCACGCGTCGCGCCGTGATGGGAATCTCCTCACCCGTCTTGGGGTTGCGGCCTGGGCGCCGAGGCTTGTCCCGCAACTGGAAATTTCCGAAACCGGAAAGCTTCACCCCTTCTCCCGCTTCGAGGGCAACGCGCACCTCCTCGAAAAAGGACTCGACCATGTCTTTGGCTTCGCGCTTGTTGAGCCCGACCTTCTCGAACAGAATGTCGGCCAGATCCGCCTTCGTGAGTGTCATCGCTTTCCCTGTTTTCTAACAGCCTGTCATTGGCGCAGGCTTGCACCGTATTCTTGTTTCGCCGCCGCGATCAGGCGAACGATCGCCGCATCGGCTTCCTCGTCGGTCAGAGTCTTTTGAGTATCTTGCAAGAGAACCGCGAAAGCAAGGCTTTTCTTCCCATTTTCCAAGCCCTTACCGCGATATACGTCGAACAGGATGACCTCGGCGACGAGCCCGCTGGTGGCCCGGCGCAGGCATTCGAGCAGACCTTGCGCTGCCACTTTTTCGTCCACCACCAGGGCGAGGTCCCGGCGCAGCTGCGGAAAACGGGAGATCTCCCGGTAGGTCTGCGGGACGACATGCTGAAGGGCGTGGAACGCCACCTCGAACACGACGGGCGCGACCGGCATTTCGTACTTCTGCTGCAGCCGGGGATGCAACTCGCCGATCCAGCCGATCGGCCGGCTCGCGCAAAGGATCCGGGCTGAGCGGCCCGGATGCAGCGCCCGGTGCGATGCCGCTTCGAACGTGAGCGTCAACGGTCGAGCGATTTCCTCGAGGTCTGCCTTCACATCGAAGAAGTCGACGTTTCTCTCGGCGCTCCCCCACTGCTCGGGAAAGGCCGGTCCGAGGGCAATACCGGCGAGATGCAGCGGCTGTTGCGCTTCGCTCTCTCCCAGAAACACGGTGCCAACCTCGAACAGCCGCACGCGCCCCTGCCGGCGGTTCAGATTGAACTGCACGCGATCGACGAGGCCGCCGACCAGCGTCGTGCGCATGACGCTCATCTGGCTCGCGATCGGATTCGCGAGGCGCAGCGGAGGTGCGCTGCCGAGGTCCGCCTCCCACGCCGGATCGACGAAGGCGTACGTGATGACCTCCTGATAATCCCGCAACGCCAGCGACTGGCGCATGTCGCGCAGACTTCTGCGGCTTTCGGAAACCGGTAGCATCGCGGGTTCCGAGCAGATGGGGCGCGGCTCGATGCGGTCGTATCCGTGCACCCGCGCCACCTCTTCGATGAGGTCCTCCTCGATCGCGATGTCGAACCGGTAGGACGGTGGAGTCACCAAGAGCGCGTCGCCATCGTGACGCACCGACATCGACAGCCGATCAAGAATGGACGCAACGGCGTCCCGAGCGAGGTCGATCCCGAGCACCCTCGGGACCCGGTCGGGGCGCAGTCGCACGGGAAGGCGCTCGGGCAGCCGCGTCCTCTCGTCGGTGATGGGGCCGGGCTTGCCTCCGCAGAATTCGACGATGAGCGCGGAGGCGCGATCGAGCGCGCGCGCCGCCGCCTCGAAATCCACTCCCCGTTCGAAGCGGTGCGACGAGTCCGTGGTGAAACCGAGCTTGCGGGTGCGCCCGCCAATCGCCTTCGGATCGAAGAAGGCGCTTTCCAGGAACACGTCGGCCGTAGCAGCGGCCACCGCCGTGGGCGCACCCCCCATGATGCCCGCGAGTGCCACGGGACCGTTCGCATCGGCGATCACCAGAAACTCCGGGGAAAGCTCGACGTTGCGGTCGTTCAGGCAGAGCAGCCGCTCGCCGGTTCGCGCCATGCGGACATGAATCCCGCCTTGGAGCTTCGCCAGGTCAAACGCGTGGAGCGGCTGGCCGAGTTCGAGCATGACATAGTTCGTAATGTCGACCACGGCGCTGATGGATCGCACTCCGCTCTTTTCGAGCCGCCGCACCATCCACAGCGGCCTCGCAGCGCGGGCGTTTACGCTGCGGATGATGCGTCCAGCGTAACGACGGCAGGCTTCGCGCGCCTCGATGTTCACCGTCAGCGTATCGGGAATCTGCGCAACGACAGGCGCGATTTCCACCGGATGCAGCGTGCTGTCCGTCAGCGCGGCCACCTCGCGCGCAATCCCCGAAACGCTCAGACAATCGCCGCGGTTGGCCGTGAGCTTGAGCGTCAACAGCCGATCGTCGAGCTCGTAATAGCCGCGGAAGTCTGCCCCGACCGGCGCATTGGCCGGCAGAACGAGAAGACCGGACGAATCCTCGCTCACGCGGAGTTCCGCCGCAGAGCACAGCATGCCCGACGATGCGACACCACGCAGCTCGGTTTCACGAATCTCGATCCCCGGCAGCTTCGCGCCGGGCAACGCGCACGGCACCTTCTGTCCGGCCGCGACGTTGGGAGCGCCGCAGACGATCGTGTGCGGTGCGCCCGATCCCGCATCGACGCGACATACGCGCAGGCGATCCGCTCCCGGATGTGGCGCAACCTCTAGCACCTGGGCGACGACGACGCCCGAGAAGTCCGCGGCCGCCGCCTCGATGTGCTCCACCTCGAGTCCCGCCATGGTGAGCACGTGTGCGAGCGAATCCGTATCGAGCGGAGGATTCACCAAGGATCGCAGCCATTGCTCGGAGAATTTCATCGGTCTCTCAAGTCGTGCCCAAACGCGCCGCGTCCGCGCTGATCCGCAATTGCGGCTTCAGTCAAACTGCCTGAGGAAGCGCACATCGTTCTCAAAGAAAAGCCGCAGGTCGTTCACGCCATAGCGCAGCATGGTGAGGCGGTCGAGACCCATGCCGAACGCGAAACCCTGAAACTCGTCGGGATCGATCCCGACCTGCTTCAGCACGTTCGGATGCACCATGCCGCAGCCGCCGATCTCCAACCAGCGGCCCTCGCCCCAGCTCATGTCGACCTCGGCCGAAGGCTCCGTGAACGGGAAATAGCTCGCGCGGAATCGCACCTCGAGATCATCGCGCTCGAAGAAGCGTTGAAGAAAATCGGTGAGCACGAACCTCAGGTTCGCGAAACTGACCTGGCGGTCGATCCACAGACCTTCGATCTGGTGGAACATCGGGGAGTGCGTCGCGTCGTGGTCCACGCGGTACACGCGCCCCGGCGCGATGATGCGGATGGGCGGCCGGTGGGCTTCCATGTAACGGATCTGGATCGGCGAGGTATGGGTGCGCAGCAGATACTCGCCGCCTTCGAGGTAGAAGGTGTCGTGCATGGACCGGGCGGGATGGTCCTCCGGCGTGTTGAGCGCCGTGAAATTATAGAAATCGGTTTCGATCTCCGGTCCAGCCGCGATCTCGAATCCAAGCGAAGCGAACAGAAGCGCGATGCGGTCGAGGCAGCGGGTAATGGGGTGGAGCCCCCCCCGACCCATGCCGCGGCCGGGTAGTGTCACATCGAGCGCCTCTTCCTGTAGCCGCGCTTCCAGTGCCAAGGCGCGAATCGCTTCGCGCCGCGCCGCAAGCGCGGATTCGAGCTTCACCTTCGCTTCGTTGATGCGAGCCCCCGCCGCCGGACGCTCCGCGGGGGGCAGCTTGCCCAGGCCCTTGAGCAGTTCGGTCAGCGCACCGGACTTGCCGAGGAATCGCGCCTTCTCCCGCTCGAGTTCGTCGGGATCGTTGATGCGGGAGAAGACTCCGAGCGCTTCACTCAGGATGACATCGAGATCGTGCATGACGCTTGTCTCGAACGAGGGACAGTCAGAGCCGGAAAAAAAGGAGGCATGCGCCTCCTCTTCGTTTTCGCGGACGGCTCAGAGACCGAGGCTGCTCTTCGCCTGCGCCGCGAAGCGGGCAAACGCGGCCTTGTCGTGCACCGCGATGTCCGCGAGCACCTTGCGGTCCACTTCGATCGCGGCCTTCTTGAGTCCGTTCATGAACGCCGAGTACGACAGTCCGCATTCCCGTGCGGCCGCATTGATGCGCGCGATCCACAGGGCGCGAAACTCGCGCTTCTTGACGCGGCGATCGCGGTAAGCGTACTGCCCCGCCTTCATCACCGCCTCTTTGGCGATGCGGAACACGTTCTTGCGACGCCCGCGGAAACCCTTCGCCGCGTCGAGCACCTTCTTGTGGCGCGCGTGCGCCGTTACACCTCGCTTCACTCGTGGCATGGCGGCTTCTCCGTCAGGCGTAAGGCATCATAGCGCGCACCCCGCGCACATCCGACGCGTTCACCTGCGTCGTCCCGCGCATGTTGCGCTTGCGCTTCGTGCTCTTCTTGGTGAGGATGTGGCGTAGGAACGCCTTCGTGCGCTTGATCCCGCCGCTGCCTTGGGCGCGGAAGCGCTTCGCGGCGCCCCGCTTGGTCTTCATCTTGGGCATGACTGCTCCTTTGTTTTAGCCTGACGCCGGGCGGCTTCTGGCGAAGCGCTTGGTGAGCCGGGCATCACTTGTGTTCCGGCGCATGCGCCGGAAATTGTTTGCGGCAGTCTGCGACTACCGCTTCTTCGGCGACAGCACCATGATCATCTGCCGCCCTTCCATTTTCGGGAACTGCTCGACCACCCCGTAGGGCTCGAGTTCCCCTCTGATCCGCTCGAGGAGGCGTATCCCGAATTCCTGGTGCGCCATCTCGCGACCCCGGAATCGCAGGGTGATTTTCGTCTTGTCACCCTCCTCCAGGAATCGGATGAGATTTCTCACCTTGATCTGATAGTCACCTTCATCGGTGCCCGGCCGGAACTTGACTTCCTTGACCTGGATCTGCTTTTGTTTGAGCTTGGCCTCGTGGCGTTTCTTGCTCTCCCGGTACTTGAACTTGCCGTAATCCATCAACCGGCACACGGGGGGCTGCGCCGTCGGCGCGATTTCCACCAGATCGACCTCCTTTTCCTCGGTCATGGCGATCGCCGCTGCGAGACTCACGATCCCGAGCTGCTCTCCCTCCAGACCGACCAGCCGGATCTCGGGTGCGTTGATTTCGCCGTTGATCCGCAGTTCCTTTTCCTGACTTATGCGAAGTCCTCCAGTCTCGTTCTCTTCGGCAAGTCCCGCGCGTGCTCGCGCCGACCCGCCCCCCTTTTCGCCCTATTCCGCTGGCAACAGCTGACGCTCGGCGTTCTCGGCGTTCAGATGAGCGAGCAGAGCTTCCAGCGACATCGCGCCCAAATCCTTGCCGGACCGGGCGCGAACTGAAACCGTCTGATTGGCGACCTCACGCTCGCCGACGATCAGCTGGTAAGGCAGCTTTTGCAAACTATGTTCGCGAATTTTATAGGTAATTTTCTCGTTTCTCAAGTCGCCCAGCGTGCGGATTCCCCCTTTCCGCAGCCTTGCCACAACTTCGGCTGCGTAATTCGCCTGCCCCTCGGAGATATTCATCACCACGGCCTGCACCGGCGCGAGCCACAAGGGGAAGGCGCCTGAGTGGTGCTCGATGAGTATGCCGATAAACCGTTCGAGGGAACCGAGAATCGCCCGATGCAGCATCACCGGAACCCGGCGGCTGTTGTCCTCGGCCACGTATTCCGCCCCCAGCCGCGCTGGCATCGAGAAATCGAGCTGGATCGTGCCGCATTGCCAGACCCGGCCGATGCTGTCCTTCAGGGAGAACTCGACCTTCGGCCCATAGAACGCGCCTTCGCCCGGTTGCAGCTCGAAGGCGCGGCCCTTCTTCGTGAGCGCGGAGGCAAGCGACGCCTCGGCTTCGTCCCACTGTGCTTCCGTGCCCACCCGTTTCGTGGGGCGCGTGGAAAGGCGGATCAGGATCTCGTCGAACCCGAAATCGGCGTACACCTTTTCAAGCAGGTCTATGAACCGTATGACTTCACCTTCGACCTGCGCCTCGGAGCAGAAGATATGCGCATCGTCCTGGGTGAACGCGCGCACGCGCATCAACCCGTGCAGCGCTCCCGAAGGCTCGTTGCGATGACACGAGCCGAATTCGGCAAGTCGCAGCGGCAAATCACGGTAGCTCTTGATGCCCTGATTGAACACCTGCACGTGCCCCGGGCAGTTCATGGGTTTCACCGCGAAATCCCGCGACTCCGACTCCGTCGTGAACATGTTGTCCCGGAAATTCTCCCAGTGACCCGACTTCTCCCACAGCGAGCGGTCGATCACGAGCGGTGTGCGGATCTCGTTGTAGCCGTTGTTCCGCAGCACCTCGCGCAGGTACTGCTCGATCTGCTGCCAGATCACCCAGCCGCGCGGGTGCCAGAACACCATGCCCGGCGCCTCTTCCTGCATGTGGAAGAGGTCGAGCTGGCGGGCGAGCTTCCGGTGATCGCGTTTCTCGGCTTCTTCCAGCCCGTGCAGGTAGGCATCCTGGTCCTCCTTCCGCAGCCACGCCGTGCCATATATCCGCTGCAGCATCTCGTTCTTCGAATCCCCGCGCCAATAGGCGCCGGCCACCGACATCAGCTTGAACACCTTGAGCTTGCCGGTCGAGGGAACGTGCGGTCCGCGGCAAAGATCGATGAAGTCACCCTGGCGATACAGGGAGATGACATCGCCCGGAGGGATGCTTTCGATGATCTGCGCCTTGTAGTGCTCGCCCTCGTCCTTGAAGAAGCCAATGGCATCGGAACGGTCCCAGACCTCGCGCTTTACCGCTATGTCCTCTTTCGCGAGCTCGGCCATCCGCTTCTCGATCGCCGCGAGGTCCTCGGGCGTGAAGGGGCGCTTGTACGAGAAATCGTAGTAGAAGCCGTTGTCGATCACCGGCCCGATCGTCACCTGCGCTTCCGGGAAAAGCTGCTTCACGGCTTGGGCGAGCAGGTGCGCCGAAGAGTGGCGGATGATATCGAGCGCACCGGCGTCCTTGTCGGTGACGATTGCCACCGCGCTGTCGCGGTCGATCTGGAACGATGTGTCCACCAGCCGTCCATCGACCCTGCCGGCAACGGCGGCACGCGCGAGGCCCGGACCGATGGAGGCGGCCAGTTCGGCCACCGTCACCGGCTGCTCGAACCGACGCTCGGACCCGTCGGGAAGTCTGATGACTGGCATGCTTCCTCAAAAAAAAGTGCGGCCGAACCGCACTTGTCTCGCAAAAGGAAAAACGGGGTTCAGCGGAACTGACTACATCCGGTGAGGCGAGTTCGAAAGATCATGCCGCCCTGCTCCTGCGAGACCGTCGTTCGGCGTTGGACCGATGATACCTGACCGCGGCGGTGTTTTACACGGCTCCGACCTTTCCGCGCAAGCGGCGAGACCCGGCTCGATGAGATAATACAACCATGCAACAAGCCCGTTTGGACGACGATCTCTATTCCCTGCTGGGCGTTCGCGCGGACGCTTCGATGGACGAGATCCGGCGCGCGTACCGCAAGCGCGCGATGATTTTCCATCCGGACCGGAATCGGCTGCCCGCGGCCGAGGAAACCTTCAAGCGCATCCGCTACGCCTACGAGGTCCTGCGGGATCCGGAGCGGCGTGCCCAGTACGACGGCAACCCTGCATCGTTCGACGAGCATCCCGAGGACGCGGCTGCTCAGCCTGCGGACTCGCCAGGTCCGCCGCCGACTCGCGCACCCGATCTGACGCGCCGCGTGCGCATCACGCTGGGCGAGCAGTTGAGCGGCTGTCGGGTCAAGCTCAAGCTCACACGAACGGAGTATTGTCAGCGCTGCGACGGCAGCGGCATCAGCGATGCGGCGCCGATCACCTGTATCACTTGCCGAGGTGCAGGGGAGCTGAGCCGTTCGTTCGGATTGTTCTCTATCTTCGGCGCCGGAACGATCGCCTGTGCCGACTGCGGCGGAGCGGGGAGCGTGCGAGCGCAGTGTGAAGCCTGCGCGGGGAGCGGCACCGACGCGCGCAAGGTCGGACACCTGCGCTTCGAGATCCCAGCAGGCACGCGGCCCGGCGCCAAGCTCCGCGTGCGCGGTCACGGCCGCCGTGGGCGCAGCGGCGAAGTCTCCGGCGACTTGCTGGTCCATGTCGAGATTGCGCCGCATCCGCTCTTCGAACCCGATTTTCCGCATTTGCGGTGCGCAGTGCCGGTCAGCGTGTTTCGCGCGCTGGCCGAAGGGTCAGTCGAAGTGCCAACCCTGGCTGCGCCGATCTCGGTTCCGCTGCCTGTCGATGTGGTCGATGGCACTGAATTGCTCATCCCCGGGCATGGCATGCTGGACGCAGCAACGGGCACTCGCGGCGATCTGCTGATAGGCGTCCGCCTGATTCGTCCCGGGAGTCTTACCGAAAGGCAACGCGAGCTGCTCGCCGAACTCGAGCGGGACGCTTCCGCGGAAGCCGCTTTCATCGACTGGGCGGAGCGGCAGCGTGCTGCCAGCGACAAGCCGCGACCGGATCGGGATCGCGGCTAGCCTGCCGACCCGGCGTCAGCCCTTGCGGTGACGCGCCTTCTCGGCTAGGCGGTGACGCTCGTGCAGCAGCGCGGCTTCATCCGTCTCTTCGGGCAACGGCCATGACCCAATGATCTGCTTGATGCCCGCATGCGCCATCGCGACATGGGGATCATCCTGCACGTAACGCAGGTAATACTGGGAGAACGAACCGGCGTCCGGGGGGGTCTTCGGCGCCGAGATGAGACGCTCGACGGCCGGCCGGACCGCAGTCGCCAACTCTGCCATCAGCGCCGGATCTCCATCCCGAATCATGTCGATGTCGACCATGAGCTCCGACAAAGCCCGCAACCATTGAAAGTACGGATCGGTCGCGAGCAACTGCAGGAGTTGCGCAAGGTTGACTAAGCTTCCGCGTTCGCGCTCATAGTCGCGACGCGCGCGCTCCAGCAAAGCGCGATGCAGGTCGCGCAACGCGCGAGCCATTCCTTGCCATTCTGGTGCATCGATCATTGCGTCACGCTCTCAAGGTTTTCGGTCAGGGACCGGGAGATACTCTCACGGGACGCTTACCTCCGCTGGCGTGATTGGCATGGTCGTGACGCTCGACCCCCGCAGCACCGTCATCTTGCACGCCGTGCCTATCGTCTCGCTGTCGAGCAATCGTGCCAGCGCAGCCACACCCGTCACCGCTTTCCCCTGCCACTCAAGAAGCACGTCGCCCTCCCGCACTCCAGCCTTGGCAGCGGGACTGCCAGCCTCGACCTTGATCACATGCACCGCGCGATTCTCGACCAGGCTGAGACGACTCAGCGCGCGTCGCGGCAGTCGGATGTCGGCACCGGACATGCCGAGATAGCCGCGCCGCACCCGACCAAAGCGGATCAGATCGCCGATCACGACACTGACGAGATCGATCGCCACCGCGAAGCAGATGCCCTGGGCACCCGGAATGATCGCGGTGTTCACGCCGATCACCTGGCCGAGCGAGTTGAGCAGCGGTCCACCTGAATTGCCGGGATTCAACGCGGCGTCGGTCTGGATCACGTCGTCGATCATGCGTCCGGTTGCAGACGGCAGCGCGCGGGCGAGAGCGCTCACCACGCCCGCGGTGACGGTGGTCTGAAATCCCAATGGATTGCCGATCGCGATGGCGATCTGCCCCACACGCAGAGCGCCCGACTGCCCGAGCCGAGCGTAGGGAACATCACCTGCCTCGACGCGCAGCAAGGCGACATCAGTCGCCGGGTCCTCGCCGATGATCCGGGACGGGAATGCGCGCCCATCAGGAAAGCGCGCGACGATCTCGGCCGCGCCGTGCACCACGTGGCTGTTGGTGATGACAAGACCGTCCGGAGAAATGGCGAAACCCGATCCGTGTCCACCGCGACCGCCACGGCGCACTTCGATCAGACACACTGCCGACCCTATCTTGTCGGCGACTGAGGCTACTGTCCGGGAATAGGCATCCAGCGCGGACGCGTCATCCTCCGCCAACGGCGGAGCTTCGCCTGAAGGCAGCGTCTCGTCGGGTTCGCCCAGGACGAACTTCGGGATAAGGAATCGCGGATTGGCACCCACGGTAATGACTCCTTTCAGCGTTGCCCTCCCACATGGGGGCACTCGGGCGCGGCTTCAAGTCGAAGCTGGCTTCGCATCGAACCGGGAGCGCGTTGCACCTCACTCCGGTGGCGGCAAGCGCACGCCACGGCGAAGCGCCTCATATCCCTCCGGGTTCTGCTCGCTGATCTTGCGCAGCGTGCGGCGTCGATAGCGGAGCACCTGAATGGTGCCGAACACCCACAGGGGATACTGTACCGTCAGGGCCCACTGGAACGCGCGCAGGCCGTACTCCGTGGATTCGGATGGTGATGCCGTCTGCAGCGCGATGGCGAGCACGGCGATCAGCGTCGAGGTGAAACCGCCCACGTTGACGACGCCGATCGCAACGCCCAACCGGTTAGCAGCAGGCCTGGTACACCGGAGATCGCGCTCGACTTCGGCTTCGGACACTCGGGCAGGCTCCCGGCGTATTGCCGCGAGCGGTTCCACGCGTCGCCCCGCGAGACGCAGAGAAAACAAAAGCTCCAGTCGATGTAGCTATCGCGCTTGCTTGCCGCAGCCCGACCCACAGGGTTTGCCGCGACCCGCGACCATCAGTCGCGGCGCTCCTGATCGAGCTGCGCGAACACTTCTTCGGCCATGTGAAAAGCCGAATTTGCAGCCGGCACGCCGCAATAGATCGCAGCCTGCAGCAACACCTCCCTGATCTCATCGCGAGTGACCCCGTTGTTCGGTGCTGCGCGCACGTGCAGGCGAAACTCGTCGGCACGGTTGAGCGCAACCATCATGGCGAGGGTGAGGAGACTGCGCGTGTGGCGCGGCAGTCCTGGGCGCGTCCAGATCTCTCCCCATGCGTAGCGCGTGATCAACTCCTGAAACTCGGAATTGAACTCGCGGCGCTCAAGCGTGCGATTGACGTGCGCATCGCCGAGGACATCGCGACGCACCTCCATACCTTGTTCGTAACGATCACCCTCATCCATCGCCGCGCCTCCTGTGCATCGGGAAAATTCGATATCGCCTTGCGTTCCGCAATTGCCTGCTACCGCGACGCGTCACGGAGCGCGAGGGTGCGGTCCACCAGGGATTCGGCGGAACCGAGTGCGTTCATCGGTCGAAAAGACGATCGACAGCGTCTTCGGGGTCGACCCCGGCCATCGCGGCGAAGAGCTCCCCCGCGAGGTGGATCGAGCTTCCGTTTCCGGCGGAAGCATAGGTGAATTTCGCGGGTTGTGCTTTCGCCCGCGCGATCACTTCCTGAACGGTCTTTGCCGTCGACTTGTTCGGATGCGCCACCAGCACATTCGGTACGATCGCAAGGAGTGACACCGGTGCGAAATCCTTGACCGGATCGTAGGAAAGCTTCGGGTACAGGAACTTGTTCGTCGCCATGCCGATGGAGACGACCATCATTGTGTACCCGTCGGGAGCAGACTTCGCGACCAGGTCCGCGCCGATGTTCCCGCCAGCTCCCGCGCGGTTCTCGATGACGAAAGGCTGTCCCAGTTTTTCGGCTATTTCTTTTCCGAGCGCCCGCGCGATACTGTCCATCGCTCCGCCCGGCGGAAACGGCACGATCCACTTGATCGGCCGGCTGGGGTAGGCGTCGCCGGCGGCAGGAACTTGCACCGCAACAAGGAGCAGGGCAGCGCCCCACAAGTATCTGTCTTACATCTCGGGATATCACGTTTGCCTCTGAACGATGTGAATGCGAGCTATCGGACCCGGTACTCACGCCGCAAGAAAATCTACGATCGCCTGCGTGAACGCGTCGGGTTGTTCCCAGTTCGACAGGTGCGCCGCGTCGAACTCCACGTAGCGCGCACCGACGATCGCCTCTGCCACCGCGCGCCCGTCCTTCGCCGGCGTCGCGTTGTCGTGGGTTCCGGCGATGACCAGAGTGGGCACGGAGATGCTGCCGACCTGCCCGCGAAGATCGTTGTCGCGGATGGCCTCGCAGTTGGCCACGTAACCGGCGGGCGGCGTGGCGCCGAGCATCTCCTGCAGGTGTCGCGCGATCTGGGCATTGCCCTCGCGCCCGCGGAAGTCGGGTGTCAGCCAGCGTTCTGTGACGGCCTGCACCACGGGCGTCATGCCGCTCGTCTTCACGGTGTCGATGCGGCCACTCCACGCTTCCGGCGGACCGATGTAGGCGGCCGTGTTACAGAGCACCAGCCGATGGATGCGTTGTGGCTGATGAATGCCCAGCCACATGCCGGTGATACCCCCCATGGACAATCCACAGAAATGGCTGCGGCCGACGCCGAGATGGTCGAGCAAGTCGACGACGTCCGTTCCCAGCCTTGCGAAGTTGTAGGGTCCCGGTGGCGCGCCGGACTTCCCGTGACCGCGCGTGTCGTAGCGCAGCACGCGAAAGTGCCTGAGGAACGTGGGCATCTGCGGCGCCCACATGTCCATGGTAGTGCCGAGGGAGTTCGAAAGCGTCAGTGCGGGCAGGCTTTCGTCCCCTTCCAGGGAGTAATGGAGGCGGACTTCTGCCAGATCGGCATAGGGCATTGTGTTTCCTCCTAGACTGCTGATCACGCGTTCGCTTCGAACGCTACACCAACTATCCTGGAAGGTGTGCGGAGAGAAACGAACCCGTTGTCGCAACGGTCTTAGACGCCGCGGTTCGGATGTCAAAGGTTGTGTACCGCTTAACAACGGGGCTTACAGAAGCGCTCCGCAGGACTCTCGCGTAGCTGAACTTCGCCCCCGGACCGCTTACCGGCAACGTGCCTTCGGGTTCCAGGCCGTGTGCGTGCAATTGCCTCCAAAGATGCAACCAGGATGCGATCCGGTCAGGGCAACCCTGAGGTTGACCCCGAATCCGAGCCGCTCTCAGGTGGAGAATTCCGGCTCTTTGTCGCTCGTCAGTGCAGGGCAAGCCCCGTTCTGGCGGGCGAATTCGGCGGGTGCGAGCCATCCGAGCGCGCTGTGAGGACGCACCTCGTTATAGTACTGTCGCCACGCTTCAATCTTGCGTTGCGCATCGGCCAATGACAAGAACCAATGGGCGTTCAAACATTCCTGCCGTAGGCGCCCATTGAAGGATTCGACCTTGGCGTTATCGATTGGCCGTCCCGGCCGGGAGAAGTCGAGTTCTACGCCGTTCTCATAAGCCCAGCGGTCCATGGTCTTCGAGATGAACTCCGATCCATAGTACATGCAGAATGCCAGCCATCGAGGGTAACGGCATCCTTTGGTTTGTCTGTTGACCGAGGGAGGAACCCGAGATGGCTGACCTGGCAAATGCTACATGCCCTTGCAACTTGGTAGCGATCGACATCGGGCGGTACGGTAACGCTGTGCTGATCGAGACCGCTGGTGGCAAGCGACACCGCTTCAAGATGGCCAACACGGCCGCCGATTTCGGCCGGCTGCTCAGCTTCCTTTGCTCTCTGCCGGGCAGTTGCCGCGTTGGCCTGGAGCCCACGGGTGACTATCACCGGCCCATTGCACATTGGCTCCTACGCGCCGGGTTCGAGGTCGTGAGCGTCAACTCGGTTGCACTAGCACGCTATCGCGAAGCGATCTTCAATTCCTGGGACAAGAACGATCCCAAGGACGCAAGCGTTATCCTGGAGATGCTCCGTCGCGGCGACGTGCAGTGCTACGTCGATCCAATGGCGGTCGGCACCCACGATCTGCAGGAAACTCGCCAAGACGTACTACCAAGTCTCGCGGGCACGCACGAAGGTCCAGCACTCATTGATCAACCACGGGCTACCGCTGTACTTCCCCGAGATGCACCGTTACTGGGCGACGACCCGCAACGAGTGGTTTGTCCGTTTCCTGTTGCGGTTTCCGACGCAAGGCACACGTTCGTTCGTTGTCCTGCGCCCAGTTTGTCGACGCTGCGTGGGAGGTCGTCGGGCGCAAGGTCAACAAGCGCGCCAAGCTCGAGGAGATCTGGGAAACTGCCGGGGCCACTGCCGCCCTACCACACGCCCCCGACTGCCTCGCGGTGGAAACCTTTCGTATCACGTTGCGGCGATGCCAACAGCTCAATGAGCTTCGGGCTGAGCTCGAATTACGTGCTGAAGAGCTATTGCAGACAAATGCGGACTTCGCGCATCTGAAGACCTTGCCTGGCATTGGCTCCGTCATCGCCATGACCATCCTGGCAGAAGGCGGTGACTTGCGTCGTTTCGCCCATCACCGCCAGTTCCTGAAGTACTGCGGCTTCGATCTGGCGAAGAATCCGTCCGGCGTCCACCGTGGCCGCGAGCAGCTCTCCGAGCGCGGTAACGCTCGCTTGCGGCTTGCGTTCTGGCTAGCTGCGGTGGCCGCGGTACACATGAAGGAGAACTCCTTTCGGGCGAAGTACGAGCGCTATGTCCGCAGTGCGCCAGATGATCCAGATCTTCGCCGCAAAGCATTGACCGCCGTGGCCGCTAAGATGGCGCGGGTGGCCTACGGCATGATCAAGAAGAACCAGCCGTACCGGCAGTTCTTCGAACAGAGTCTACCCAGTGGATCGATCCCTCTCTCGGTTGCCGTAGGGGCGCTTGCGACCCCGTAGATAATGCTCGGACCTTCCGCTGGGACCCTATGCTGTTTTAGGTACGATGAAGATCACGCCGATGCGGCGCTGAATCTTGTGTCCACTATGGTCAGGCAAGGCTTCCCTGACACGACTGCGGAAGACCATTGGGTGAGTGGTGTGGCTTTTTTTACGACCTCGATGCTCAATCGCGCATCGACAAGGATCGCTGTTGCTTTCCGAGACAACTGGGCTTGCATTTAGTACGTTGTCCACCTTGATCGTGCGTGGCAGTCCACGGTCAGCCTTGACGCGCTCGAGCGTTCGCACTACGTCCTCGCCCTTTAAGCTCTGACCGACATTGATTGCGAGGCACTCGCAGCTGAAGTTCTCGAGCACGGCGAGCGCACGCAATCGACGACCGTCGAACAGCGCATCGCTCACGAAGTCCATGCTCCAGATCTCGTTCATGGTGCTCACCAGCCGCTTGGGCTGGCGCAGCCGTGCCGCCTTGTTGCGGCGCGGACACTTGTGACGAAGCGACAGGCCCTCGGCCCGATAGAGCCGGTAGACACGCTTGTGGTTGTCCTTCCAGCCTTCCCGGCGCAGCAACACATGCACGCGGCGGTAACCGTAGTGCACGCGCACCGCAGTGATCTCCTTCATGCGCATCACCAGTGGCGCCGCATCGCGGGCTTGCGAGCGATACAGATAAACCGATCGGGCTAGCTTGAGCAGGGCGCAGGTCTGCCGCTGGCTGGCCCCAAACCGATGCATGAGATCGCTCACCAGTGCCCGCTTCCGAGAAGGCTTTAGAGCTTTTTTGCGAGCACATCCTGCAGCATTGCCTTGTCGAGCGACAGATCGGCGACCAGGCGCTTGAGCTTTGCATTCTCCTCCTCAAGCTGTCTTAACCGCCGCAGCTCCGAGGGACCCAGGCCACCGTATCTCCTACGCCAGTTGTGGAAGGTGGCATCCGCGATGCCCATCTTGCGGCACACCTCCTCCACCGAGGTGCCCAACTCGGCCTGCTTGAGCGCGAAAGCGATTTGCTCTTCGGTGAACTTCGACTTCTTCACGACATGACCTCCCGTTTCGGGGGTCAGAAATCATGCCGGAAATTCCAATTCTGAACGGCTCAGAAAACTGGGTTAGCCTCAACCCTCGCCCACCGCCACGATATTCAGACGCTCCTGCAATGCCGAGAGTATCGGGAAGAGTCAGGCTTCAAGTTCCGCGCGTTTGACACGAACGGCGTTGAACCGGACGGGGTCGGGGCACGGCGATGAAGCGCCGATCGCCGATTCGGAACTCTGTGATTTCGTTGATGCGAGAAAGTGGTAGGCGCGATTGGATTCGAACCATTTTTGCAAGGATTGAGGGGGTAGACGGGGGCCTGAAATCAGAGGGTTACACTTTATCGGTCCCTACAAATCCCCTGGAATCCCCGAATTTGGCCCCGAAAATAGGAGTGCGATGACGTGAACCGCCACGGCTCCACCCAATGAGCTAGCCGCCTATCGGTTATCCCGCTTGTCCCATAGAACGATTGCCTTGACTGATCGAGAACGAAGAGTTCCATGAACTCCAGAAGCGTAGCGTAGATCAGTCGGCGATAGGAATCGAGGATCAAATCGAAACAGGAATCCACAATCGCGATCAATCGGAATGGTTGATCAGTAGCCGGGGGGTTGCATATGCCGTACTTGCGAGTGCACCTACACCTATTAAGAATTACGTAAATGAATGACAACCGCTTCGCTATCATGAGCGTTAATCGAAGTGCGCATACTTCGAGGAGCGGGCATGGTGACGAGGCGATATCAACGAGATTTCAAGGAACTGGAATTGCGTCGGCGCAAAGGGATGCGCATGCTCGCGCGCGGGGTAGCACAGGCCGAGGTGGCGCGTACGCTGGAAGTGAGTCGGCAGACGGCATCGAGTTGGGCCAGGAAGCTGGCCGAGGACCCGCAGGCGTGGCGACGCAAACCGTTGGGACGCCCCGGTGGCTTGGATACAGCGCAGAAGAAGCAATTGGGCAAAGCCTTGCTGGCGGGCGCGGTGGCCAACGACTTTCCGAGCGAGGTGTGGACGCTGGCGCGGGTGGCCAAGTTGATCGAGCGCGAGTTTGGGATGGCGTACAGCACGGTCAACGTCTGGCGCATCCTGCGCGAGCTGGGCTTCTCCAGCCAACGTCCGGCGGGGCGCGCGATCCAGCGCGACGAAGCGGCGACCCAGCATTGGCGCAGCAAGCGCTGGCCGGCGCTAAAAAAAAGTCCCGCCGCGAAGGCAGAACCATCGTCTTCATCGACGAAAGCGCATTGAGCGAGCGACCCACGCGGGTCAAGACCTGGGCGCCGAAGGGGCAAACCCCGGTCCTGCAATACAGCTTCAACTGGAAGCAACTGTCGGTCATCGCCGGCATCAGTTTCTGGAACTTCTATTTCCGGTTGCATGCCGGCGCGATCCGCGGCCGGCAGTTCGTCGAATTCCTGCAAGCGCTGAGCAAGCACATTCGCGGCAAGCTGCTGGTCATCTGGGATGGCCTGCCGGCGCACCGCAGCCGCCTCGTCAGGGACTATGTCGAATCGCTCGACGGACACCTGGTCTTGGAACGAGTGCCCGCGTACGCGCCAGAACTCAACCCGGTCGAGTACATCTGGGGCTACATGAAGCAGCGCGAGCTGGCCAATCTCTGTGTGCATACCATTGGTGAGGTCGGCACCTTCGCCCGCAACCGCCTCAAGTCCATGCAACACCGACCGCGCCTCATCACCGCGTTCTGGCAGCAGGCCGAATTGCCCATTTGACGTTACGTATTTACGTAAAGCTCAGTAGATCAACCATTGCGCTCGATCCGACGCGCTGTCGGCTTCGTCGCACCTTGGCTTGCCAGTGCAATTTCGAGCGCCGTTTCGAGGCGAATGACCCGCTCGGTTAAACCCTCGATCTTTTCCTGCTGGGTCTTCATCGTCGCCGCCATGCGCTCAACCTTGTCGTTCATCTTGATGACCGTGGTGATGGCTTCCCACATCTTGTCGCCGACACCCATCAGGCAGCCTTTCTCCGCGCGTCGAGCGCAGCAATGCGCTGGTTGGATGCCTCGACGAAAGCCAGCGCGTCATCGATTGCGGCGCTTGCCTGCGCCGTAGTCTTGGCCATCTGCTCGATCATTCCCTCCAGAATCTTCTCATCCTCCGAGGGCCGGAACGAGGCAGCGGCCCGGCGCAGGAATTCCCCCATCGACAGTCCGGCCGTCTTCGCCCTCTTGGCGATCTGGTCCTTCTCCTCAACGGTTACCAGGATCGGAATACGTTCGGTTGCGGATCCCACCTCGCCCTCCATATGGTCATGTGCTGCACATGTTCATTATAGGCGAAATGGCAAATTGGGCAAACCCTTCCTGCCACCCAAGCAGAAGTGCGTTGGCGATCGAAATTCCGACCTTCGCGGTGAGAACGCTGATGGTTTGCGTCTGGTCGGCGCTCGGCGGTCCGTATCACAAACATTCAGCGACGAGCGCGGTTTGCCCTCCAGAGATCCGCGACCCGTGAGAGTTTGGACGAGGAATCTCATGGTCTCGAATCCGAGTATCAATGCGCCTATTGCGACGCCCTTCGAGCGCAACGGAATCCCGAGCAAGGACTGCACGTGCGATGCACGCAGCGCAACGATGTCGACGTCCGCGGCCGACGGAAGATCGTTGATCGAGAGCACCTTGACGATGTGGTCCCCGACGATCTCGCCGAGGATCCAGGGTTTCTCGTCCGCGCTCAGTCGAGACGATGGCGCGGGCGCCCCTTCGGCAGTCCATCGATGCGTAACGGTCGGCCGCCCGGGTACCGTCGCCAAGTCCCAAAGCGCGAGGCCATCCAACCCGAGCGACATCGCAACCGCGCCCAACGCCGCGTTCACGTCGATGTCGAGATCGATTTCGGGCGCGCCCACGAGCGAGGCCGACAGGTCGGCGAGCAGGCGCTCGAAGCTCAGCAACTGATCGATTCGGTCCTGCGCTTCAAGGCGCCCTATGTTGCAAAGCAGCTCGGACACACGGTCCTCTCCCTGCACACGAGCTACGCGCGCTGGTTGGACGAGGCGGACAACGGCAACGAAGCGGCCCGCCTGACGACCCTCTTTTCGGGGCAAAAACCGGGGCTCGACGGCGCACTCTGAGGCCCTTTCGTCAGAGGATAGTGCACCAATAGTGCACCCAACGCGTCAGAGAAAACGCTGAGTCATTGAATCTACAGGGGAATTTCGGTAGGCGCGATTGGATTCGAACCATTTTACAGGGGATTCAGGGGGTCGGGTGGTGCAATCAGATCATGCGGTTACGCCGCACGACTCCCCGAGGTTACCCCAGGAATCCCCCAATTTGGGCCTGAATTTGGGCCTGAAAATCGGAGCCTGTCGGACTGGTAGGTTGATAGCCGAAGAAACCGAACAACGGGTCACGCGCCGGGAGCCTTCATGTGACAGTCCGAGCTACGGTGGTAGCGAACTTCAGGTTCTACGAGGAGCTGAACGACGTTCTTCCTGCTGCAGACAGGAAGTGCGTCTTCGCCTCTGTGTGCGCGAGTGGGGCGACGGTGAAGCAGGCGATCGAAGCGCTCGGCGTGCCGCATACCAAGGTCGAGGTGATTCTGGCTAACGGCGAGTCGGTCGACTTCTCGTATGTGGTTCAGGCGGGTGACCGCATCAGCGTGTACCCGGTGTTCGAGTCGCTCGACGTGACACCGCTACTGAAAGTTAGCAGTTTGTTGAATTTATCCCCTGATAGTGTTTACGGAATCGGGGGGAGTACGTTGAGTAATGCGTCGTATAGATCGAAGGGGATGAGCGCGATGCGTGGAGCCGACGTAACCCAGGAAGGCTTGTTCGTTGTGAAGCAGACCTCGGATTACGTGCCGGCGGAGCATCCGCTGATCGCGATTCGAGAGATTCTCAATCCAGCGCTGCGCGACATGGACCGGCTGTTTGAGTCGATGTACGAAGAGCGTGGTCGGTACTCGGTGCCCCCGGAATGGCTGCTGCGTGGATTGGTGCTGCAAGCCTTGTATGGAATTCGGAGCGAACGGCTGTTGTGCGAGCAATTGGGTTACAACATGCTGTTCCGCTGGTTCGTCGGACTGGGCATGGAAGACTTGGCGTGGGATCACAGCACCTATACGCAAAATCGCGACCGGCTGATCGATCACGATGCGATCAAGACGTTGTTCGGGCGCGTGATGCAACAAGCGGAAGAAGCCAAGCTGCTCTCGTCCGAGCATTTCAGCGTGGACGGCACGCTGATACGCGCCTGGGCCTCGCTCAAGAGCTTCGTGCCGAAGGATGGGCCCCCGCCGAACAAGACTGGCAGCAAGAACAATCCGGAAGTGGAGTTCAAGGGCCAGAAACGCAGCAACGATACGCACGCCAGTACCACCGACGCGGATTCCCGGCTGTTCACCAAGTCGAAGAAAGCCCAGGCTCTGCCATCCTTCATGGGCCATGTGCTGATGGACAACCGCAGCAAGTTGGCCGTTGACACGCGACTGACGCTGGCCACGGGCACGGCCGAACGCGAGGCAGCCCTCGACATGTTGGCCAGTCTTCCCGGCGAGCAGCGCAAGACGGTGGGGGCGGACAAGAACTACGATACCGAGGACTTTGTCAGCGCCTGCCGTGAGCTCAACGTCACGCCTCACGTGGCACAAAATGCCTACGAGTACGACACCAAGACCGCAACGGGCGAAGCGCGAAAGCCGGATCGACGGCCGCACGACCCGGCACGACGGCTATCGGGTCAGTCAGGTGACGCGCAAGCTGATCGAGACGTTGTTCGGTGATGGCAAGCAGCATGGCGCAACGATCCGTCAGGTCAAGCTGCGTGGCCAGCCGAAAGTCAGCGACGTGTTCACACTGTCCATGCTGGCGGTCAATTTGCGCCGGTTGCCGAAACTGTTCATAGCACAGGCGATCATGGGCGCGACCGGATAAACGGGAAAGGTGCGTCCGCATTTGCGGTTCGCGTGCAAATAGCGGCGCAAAACACCAACGCGGAAGCGCAAACCGCGAGAAACCTCGCACGGCTTCCTCTCCCATCTTGAAAATCTCGTTGCGATCCAATGCCCGCACCCAAATCATCGATAATTTCAACGAACTGTTAGAGCCAACCCGCTGCGGCAGACGCAATTCATCGCGGATGCGCAGTTGGGCGGCTTGGCGAAGTACCTGCGCGTGCTAGGCTTCGATACGCTCTACGATAGCGATTACACGGACGCGCAGGTTGCGTGCATCGCCGCTGAGGATCAGCGCATTGTGCTGACGCGCAATCGCGCGCTGCTCATGCATGAGCAGATCAGCCACGGCTGCCTTGTGCGCGAGACCCGGCCGAGGAAGCAACTGGAGGAAATTCTTTCGAGGCTGGATCTTTACCGCGCCATCAAGCTCTTCAGCCGGTGCCCGCGCTGCAACCGGGCGCTCAGGTCGGTCGCACGGGAGACAATTCGCGATCGGCTACCGTCAGCGAGCGTACCCTCCTATTGCCGCTTCGGGATTTGCGACCCGTGCGACGGGGTCTACAGTGAGGGTTCGCATTGGCGTCGGATGGAGCAGGTCATCGGCGCTCTCCTGCGGCAAAGCCGTAGCAGTCCCTGAGGTTGCTCTGCCGCTCCCACGAAGGAGGAAACGGTGCGTGACACGGTACGCAAGGTGAACGCTTTCTCGACCTCGGTTCCCAACCAACCCGGACAAGCGTTCAAGGTGCTTGCGGCGCGTACCCCGACCTCACGACGGCGCATATCCGAACCAACGCAATCATCCGGCGCGGTCTTGCCGCCGCGTTGAGCGACGAAGAGGCATCGGATTGGCTCGCGCTGTTCGGTTCGGCGGCGCGACCCGACGCAACATTCGAGTCGAGCGATATTCAGAGTCTCGTCTTCGGTGGACTCGGCTTCCTGCGTTTCGGCGTCTGCGTGCTGTACGCGCTGTCCGACGACCGCGAGAAGGCACAACGGTGGTTGCGACAGTTGATGCCGCATGTGGCATTCGATGACGGGCCGCGGCGGCAGGCAGACGCCGTGATAACGGGCGCGTTCGGCCCTCGGGCGCTCACCAAACTGGGTCTGCCGGAGGACTGTCTTAGCGGCTTTCCCGCTGCGCACCTGGACGGCATGGCGGCGCGTGCCCACATTCTCGGCGACGTCGATGGCAACGCGGTCAGCGAGTGGTCCTGGGGGCAAGAGCCGCCCGATGTCGCGCTCCTGATCTATGGCGATTCCGCCGAGGCGGTTGCTATTCTTGAGCAGCGGATTCGGGATCTCGCGAACTCGCTCGACCACACGCCGATCCATCGAATTCCGCTCGAGGAGGTTGACGGAGGCGAAGGCAGAGCCGTTCGGCTTCGTCGACGGCATCTCGCAACCCGCCATGCGTGGTACCTACAAAGGTCTGCGGACGCGCGATCCGATCCATCTGGTCGAGCCAGGGGAATTCGTGCTCGGGTATCCCGATAACCGGGGAAACATACCGCCGGGACCAACCCTGTCAGCACTGCTCGATCCTCACAATCGCCTGCCGATCGAGTTGCGCGCTCACCGACTTTACGTCCAACATCGTGAATGCCGCGCGGGAAATCGGTCGCAACGGAAGTTTCCTGGTCATCCGCCAACTGGCGCAGGATGTCGGCGCTTTCGAGGTATATTGCCGCACAGAGGCTGCGCGGCTCGAGGACCGACTGGGGCCTCCGAATCGCATCGACGAGGAGTTCATCGCCGCGAAGCTGGTCGGACGATGGAGGAACGGCTCATCGCTTGTCCGCCATCCCCATGCGCCGGCACGCCACGGCGGGACCGGCGAGCAGGGGCATCTGGCGGTATCGCGCCCGAAGAGCAATCCTGACGGCAGGCCTGCGATCGAGGCGCCGGGCGGGCCGAGTGCGCGCGCCGACAATGATTTCCTGTTCGGCGACGAGGACCCGGAAGCGTTGCGCTGTCCATTCGGTGCGCACATCCGCCGCGCGAATCCGCGTGACAGCTTTGATCCGGGCTCCCGGGACCAGATCGATATCTCCAACCGTCATCGCCTGCTTCGGGTGGGGCGCCCGTACCGGCCGCATGCGAATGAACATCCCGGTCTGCTCTTTATGTGCTTGAACGGCGATATCGAGCGGCAATTCGAGTTCATTCAGCAGACCTGGCTTGGCAGTCCGTCGTTTCATGGTCTGGTCGGCGAAGAGGATCCGATCACCGCGGGAAGCCGGGACAATACCGGATTCCTGATTCCGAGCCGCGACGGGCCGGTTCGTCTGAGTCCTCTGCGACGATTCGTCACGACTCGAGGTGGCGGTTATTTTTTCCTCCCAGCAAGCGGCTGTTGTACTTCCTTGCCGGAGATGAGTAGGACCGTTGAATCTACGGAGACGCACGCCTAAACCGGCGCGATTCGGAGTTCGAGATCGGCCACGCTTTTCTGCCACAAGTCGTCGACTGCTCGCTAGGTGCTTCACCAGCGCACGATCGTCGCGATTCAGGAAACTGACCTTGTTGCCCTCGTTAGGCACTTGGAACACGCCGCTCGCGTCGATCAATACAGTATTTCGGCACGTAGTGATCCGGGTGTAAGTGAGCTTGCGAATCTGCACCGCGGACGGCAGGCGTCAATGCAGGGCTCCGACACGGTGCGCGCGCTTGATCAATTGCGTGTTTAGTCTTTTGGCGCGCCACGCGTGATAGCGCGTTGACGAGCGCGTCGCTGTCGAACAATTCCGGATTCAGATTGTCGCTGAATACGCGCACGATGCGTTCCGCTGGAACGCTTGCGTGAAATCGATGCTGAGCACTTGGTGTATGAAGCGTCAAGCCGGGGGCGCGCGGCAGCGTCAGCCCGATGCTAACCCCGCTCCAACTGATCGGAGCGTCGCCGCCTTGATCCCACCGCCACGCCGGCATCGCCACCGCTACGGGGTGTTGGCGCCCAATGCGCCGCTACCCTGGGCAGATACCGCGCTGGCAGGCTGCTGAGCCTCGGGAAGCAGCCATTCGTTGGCGCGGAGCCTGAATGGATCTTCAGGGTCGACTTCGCCAGTTCGGCGAATCGAAATGCGGACATTCAACCTGGTCCCGTCAAGGGTAGTTGTCAACGTCCGGTGAGGCCGAGGAGCGGCCATTGCCGCTGGTATCCTCGATTGTCTTTTCCTGGCCCGGTTAGCGACCGTCGCTGAGCGACCTATTCTGTTTCCAAGAGCTTCCCGCAGGCGAGTCAAGGTGAGGTTAACAGACGCTCGCCGAGCAGTCCGGCTGACCGACGGGTTACGAATTGCCGCTGCTTCAGCTCGCCACGAAGCCCAGCAGTATTATCGTTACCAGCTCAGGGTCCGAGGCGTCGCGATGGTATCCTCAGCACCTTCTGCACGAGTTCCGACGACGGCATGCGCAGGTCCGACGGTGCCCAGTGATCGGCCATCGCCGGCGCGCGGAACACGACCTCGGCGATGTGCCTGCCGAGGCGACGATAGCTCTCCCACTTGGCCTCGTCGAAGAACTGGTCCGCCGTCGTCTGCTGCGGAAAGTCCGGATGCTCGCCGTGGTACTGCAGTACGTCGAGCGGCTCGTTACCGACCAGCGTCGGCTTCAGCACGAGAATGAACGAACCCGGCGCGGTGGTGCCGTCATAGTGGACCCACGCGAGTGCGGCGTGACGCTCTGCGTACGCGCGCCCTTGCAGAGTGTCCGCAGACTCCCGCCGCTGGAGCTGGGGCAGCGTACCGATCACGTCGAGGAGCGGCGAGCCTGAGCCTAGCAATGCGGCAATCTCGTCCTTGGTCAAGAACCGGATCTCCGCGCAGTAATCGATCCGCGCTTTGCGGACGAGATTGCCCAGGTCGGCAAAGGCGTATTGCTCGTCCGCACCATCGTCGCAGACGACGATGAATGGCACACGCCGTCGCAGTAGCTCATATACTCCGGTGTTCTCGAAATGCCCCCCGTCGGAGAGATACCAGCGCGTCCGATGCGGACCGTGAAAGCGCGCGAAGGTCTCGTTGCTCAAGTACGACTGAACCGGCAGCAGACCGCTCAGGAACTCGAACGCCGCTGCGACAAAGCCGACTGGCACGCGGCTGGGCCGCTTGCTGGGCGCGATGCCGCTATCCCACCAGTATCCAAGCCGGACGTTGGACACCGCGAGCAACGCAGAGAGGCCCAGACGGGTGCGCGATCCGAGGCCGGTGGTGAACGCGGCCCCCGAGATCGCCACCCACTGGCCGACCGTGAGCGCCTCTACGGGCAGCCGTTCGCTGCCGTGCGCAGGGAAGACTGCAAAGCGGTCCGGCGTAAGCGGCACCGGCCTCACCATACCGTCGTCGTGCGCGTCCCACAAAGCGTGATGGACGGCCCCAACGCTAATCCCACACGGCCCGACGGCCATGCTGATGCCCTTACGGTCACGCTGTTCCAGCTGCGAGGTGCCGGAGACGGTCTCGTTCAGCGTCACGTTCACGAGGTGCAGCGGTCCACCGTAGCGCTCGGGACGATACCGGTGCCAGGGGATGTCATCGGAGGTCTGCGCACGGGTAACGTCCCGCCCCCGCGAGTCGGTGGGAACACCAGTAGGCGCTGGAGCGTCGCTGCGATACCCGGTGCGCCCCGGATTCGAGGCGCCGAGGTACGCGCGCGTCAACCGCGCCGAGTAGAACTGCGCCAGGGTCGAAAGATTCAGGAACGGAATCGTGCGGCCGGTTAAGACCGTGAGGACACCGAATCCGGCGAATGCCACGAGCGCGGGCGTGAGCGGTGGTTGCGCAGGCTCGACGCCGGTGACATAGCCGCCGGCCCAAAAGATACCGTGGCCGATCGCCGACCAGAACACCATGAGCACTGCGAACAGCACCAGACCGACGATGGCAAGCAGTGTCGCCGCTGGGATGCGCAGTCCTCTCTCCTCCACGCCGAGCTTGTCGATGATGGGAGCGAGGCGGTGAACAACCGTGGCGATGGCGCCAGGGATCAGCGCCGCGAGCATGGATCCTAATCCGGTGAACCCGGACGAGCGCCAGAACCCGTAGACGCTCTGCCCGAAGGTGTCGACCAGGGCGAAGGCCAACAGGACCAGCGCGATCCGGAGGGCCGCCGCGAGCCCCGTCGAAAGGCGGTTACGAGCAACGCTTTCGCTCCCGCCGATCCAGCGCGCCAAGCCCCACAAGACTGAGGCGGCGAGCGCGGCATAAGCGAGGTACGCGCCAGACGTCCGCACCCAATTGGGAAGCGGTGGCCAGTTGCCCGGCTCACAAAACGCGACTACGCCCGCCGCCAGCACGAGTAAGGTGCCGATCAAAGTTGGATTCGCGACGAGCGCAAGACGGCCTCGACTGATTTGCGTGAGCCAATACGCCCAACCGAGAGGAACAAGGGCGAACGCGGCTCCGGCAATCGGCAGCACCGCGTATGGGCTCCACCAGATCGCGGCTTCACCGACCGGGCGGAGCATCGCCTCAACGCGTCTAGCTAGCTCCACATGCTGCGCGAGCCCGACCCGGGCGAGGTCGGCGCTGAGGAACACCGTGAGGGTGCTGATCGCGAATACGCAATGCAGAGCCACCCAGTTCCGAACAAAAATCGCGGCTGCATAGAAATAATCGCCAGCGCCCTTCGGCGTGATGTACCGACCGTTCTCACGTAGCCAGTTCACGGGCGCGGAAGCCGCGTCACCAAGCACCTTCTCGACTTGATCGACCGTGTCGCAGGCCGACGGTACTGTCTCCGTGGTCTCGCAGTTCTCGCGAATGCCGGCGGGCAGATAAAGGGTCCCGAAAAAGCTACCGACATAGCCGCCGCCCGACACCGTCGATAGGTAGTCGAACTTACGCAGCCGACGGAGCTCGGCAAGAGCCTGCAGCACGCCGAGCGCGAATGTCGCGCTGCGGATGCCTCCGCCGGAAATCGCCAATGCGGCGCGGCCCGTGGGCTCTTGAGGATCGAGCGCATCGCCCAGCGCTTCCCTACGGGCGCGCACGAGCACGAGTTCGGCTGAAGCGAGCACCTCGGGAAAGTGAACGCGGGCGAATTTGTTGTCGCCAATCTCGGATGCCGAATCCTTCTCCATCACCCGTCTTCCCATTCGGTTGCCGCTCAATAGCGTGCTCGTCATTCCGGCACGACCTGAGCCCCTTGTAAATAGGACGGACGGCCGACGGTCACTCTGCCGCCAGCCGAGGCAAGGCGTTGTGACGAGGCTCCGCGGCTGCTATACAGTAGCATCCCGAGACGCATGCGATCACGCCGATCCAGTAGCGCGAACAGCCTTCTGATCGTGGTTAGCATGGTCAGTGAGGTAAACAACAAGGAGTCGGTGGACGAGTCGCAAACTATAATCCAAGAACGCACGTTCAAGGACTTCCCTTGGCGACCGCACCGCGGCCCATCCGCTCTCCGATCAGATGGCCACTCCCAGGATCTGGATCTGGGTCAAGGTCTAGCGTAATGCGAACGGGGCGATCAATAGCGGGAAAGCAAGACCTCCCAGCTATGAAACTCGATGGCACCGTTCTGTGCCCATGTGATCAATTCCGCTAAGGTCTCGATTCGCATTAAAGCGGGTCGGTCGCCGCTTTGAGTGCGTTTTGCGACGCCGCTGTGCCACTGGAAAGAACACTTATTCAAATGGCTCTTCAGGAAATCGAGTGGGTGAATTCGGTGCACTTTAGAGGGCCGGCAGCATGCAGGTCAGTATCTTGAGTCGCAGGTACTCCTGGTCGCGCAGTCCGTATGCGCGGCGCTGGAGGACACGAATCTTGTTGTTCAAGCCCTCGACGAATCCGAGTGACACCTTGTTCTCGGGCAGGCAATAAGCAGCGATACCATCCCAATGCCGATCGATCATCTGCGCGAATTTCTCGTACGGTTTGAGCCGCTGCCAATTCAGGCTCGCGCGCCAGTTCTCGAAGAAGCGCCGCGCCCAGCCTTCTCGCTCGTAGTCCCAGAGTTGGCCGAAGGACTCCTTGAGGAGGTAGGCCGTGTTCAATCGCTTGTTCGCCGCCAGCAGCATCTTGAGCGATTTTCGGCCCTCCATCGTGAGGTTCTCGCGGCGCGAGAGCAGCGTGTACTTCTGGCCCTTGATGTAGCGCCGGTCTCGACCAGAGAGCCGCGCGTACTCGCTCTTTCGTACATTGTCGAGCGCCTCGCCCAGGTGGCGCATGATGTGGAACTTGTCGAACAGGATCGCCGTCTGCGGCGCATGCGCTGCGGTCGCGTTGCGAAACGGCTTCCACATATCCATCACCGCCAAGCGGATGCCGCGCGCCTTCTTCTCGCCCAGCCAGTCGTAGAACTGCGCCATACTCGCCTCGGACCGGTCCTCGCCGCCGAACCAGATCGGCCGTCCGCGGATCAGGTCGCTCACCACGATTCGATAGGTATGGCCCCTGCGGATGGAGATCTCGTCGATGCCTATGGCCTTCGGCCCAGGCGTGCCAGCCTTGGCCAACTGCGCCGCCATGTACTGCTTCTCCAGGGTCTTCACCGTGCCCCAGTCGAGGTTGAGTTCCAGGGCCAAGTCCTTGATCGTCGCCGAGCGGCAGCGTCGCCCCACGTAGTGGGCAAAGCGCTTGGTATAGAACGGGTTGTCGGCCAGGAAATCGAGCCGTTCGCGCTTCACTGTGCCGCAACGCTTGCACTGCACACGCCGGACCTCGAACTCCAGGTAGACACGCGCGTCGCCGCTCGACAGATCGCGAACGCGGCGCACACGCCGGTCGTACCAGCCCGACTGCACGCGGGCACAGCAGCCGCAGGTCGTTTTTTTGAGCGCCGCACAAGGCTGATGACGCGCGCCTTCGGATCACCGAACACGCCGCGCACCGTGGGTTGCGGACGAAAGCCGCGGAACGCGTATGCGTCCCACAGCCGCCGCGCTCGCTTCGCTGAATTGGGCATCCGAACATGATGCCCATTTCGCGCACCCTTCGTAACGCCTGAAAGCCAATATCCATGCCGCTTCCAGCTATGTTTACCCCCTCAAATCACCCACACGACTTCCCGAAGACCCATTCAAATTTCCCTCGAACGTGTGTTTGCGCATCGTCGGCGGTCGGCGCAGCGGGCTTTGAACGCGCCCCGGGTCATTCACCCAAGCCGCCAGACGCCTGGTGCAATGTCCCCGGCGCCGCAGTCTCCTCCATGAGGTCCAGCGGCATGGGGGAGAGTTTCTGTTATTTACGAGAATCGTCAAGTCGCTAGATCATTCAACGAAACAAGCCGCATCGGTTGCTCGCGGCCTCCACTCCGCTTGCAGGGGGTGAATTCGCAGATTGAGGCACCTACCGGTGCGGTGCAGGCTTGCACGCGATGCAAGCGCTGTGCTCGGAATCTATGACGGCTTTCGCGTCCCGTGTTTCTTGTAGTAGGTCAGGATTTCACCACCTATTGGGGGCGTATCACTTTGCCGACCTCGGGGACGATCCGGCGGCCTTCGTGGCGCAGCCCCGGCAAATCAGCGGCGAGAGGGTTGCCGGTTCAATGAGTCCTTGCGACGTACGATCTATCACATCCGGCCAGGATCCGTTTGAGAATGCTCGCATCTCGCGATGCTACTAGGGCACGCACGAGTGGATCGTTCCCTTAACACGGACACGTTGAGAGCACGCGCAAGCTATCTCTCCAGATTAGGCGGAATGTCCCATTGTGGAAGAGGGGGCAATTCTGAAGAATGGTGCCACGTGAACCCCTCAGAGCTATATGGCAGAGATTCTCGCCGACGACTGTAGCCCAATGCCGGCTCAAGGAACTTCGAATCCTATGGTTCACATGCAGGCGTCGTCAGTGAAGGAGGTCGCACCATGCGAACCTTAGCCGAGCTCATAGCCAAGATCGCCCACGCGCTCAACGTTTCACTCGAGGAGGCAGAGCGGACCGTGCTGTCAACCTTCGGTATGAAGAGGTCCAACGGTGCGCACGCACAAGCCTCGCCTAACCACGATATTATTAACGCGGACCATTTCACCGCCGCCCGCGGTAAGGGCCGCCGTGGGACTCTTGGTGTGGCGCATCGTCGGCCCTCCTATACGGGCCTGCGGGCCTCGCAGCCCCACTACCAAAGAACCCACAATCCAGTACATCATTGCCGAAGTCTCTTGGGAATCACAAGATTGCCCATTAGCATGAGGCACACAGCCCGCTGCAGAACCGATCACCACCGGCCCTAGAACGTGCCCTACACTGCCGCGCGCGAGTTCGCATGCTTGCGTCGGCTTAGGATCCTTTGACCCCTCGCTGTTTGCGGCTCCGTAATTGTTTCCGCGGCACAACAGCCCCATACGTCGCGTTATCGTTTGGAGCTGATCCGCATTTATTGGATCGGCCCGACTAAACCGGCGCCTAAGCCATGGCATGCAGCGGGCGCGCGCTCCCTCGCTGGATTGTTCCTGTCATTGATGATTCACTCGTCGCCATGCCCAGTCTGGCGCTCGCGGCTGGACATCTGGTCCTGGGCCGCCAACTTCCCCCAAAGGGCGCGGTGTAAAGCCGCGTATGCCGAGCGCTCTAATGCATTGGTCCCATTGCCGGCGTCGGAGTTGATGGCCTATCGTGGCTGTATGCAATGACAGACACCTGTAAACGGGAGCGATTCGGTTACTTGTGACAAAGCGTGCCGTCGTCCTCTGGGTTACTGACTATACGAAATTGATCCAACGGGTAACTCGCAACTTGAGTACCGCGTAGTTAATGTGTCGAGCGCAATCGCACCGTTCAACAATCCTTCACCTTCGACTCGTCCAATATCGTCCGGCTAAATAACCGGACGGAATGGCTTAGGAAGTCGACACAGCCTGCTCTTTTTCGAATAGCTGGAAGTCACCTAAGTATGAGCACTGCCAACGACAGCACTTATTGCTCAGACGCTTTCGCTGAAATCATCACCAGGGACGAAGCGATGCTCGCGATGTTCCGTTATGCGGAAGCGATCGCTCGCTCCACTCATCCGGTGTTAATCACCGGCGAAACTGGAACGGGCAAGGAACTTGTCGCAAGGGCGCTGCATCGCTTTTCAGGGCGGGGCGGTGAACTTGTTGCGGTCAACGTCGCTGGCCTCGACGACACCATGTTCTCAGATACGTTATTCGGCCACACCAAAGGTTCCTATACCGGCGCCGACCGCCCACGCGCCGGCTTGATTGCAAGCGCGGCGGAGGGCACATTATTCTTGGATGAGATTGGCGACCTGACCGTTGCTTCTCAAGTTAAATTGCTCCGCTTGCTGCAGGATGGCACGTTTTATCCGCTCGGCGCGGACCACCCACGGCAAAGTCTCGCACGCGTTGTCGTTGCGACCAATTGCGATGTTGCCCGAGCGGTGAGCGCGAGAACATTTCGTCAGGATCTGTATTACCGGCTGCGAACTCATCACCTCACGCTTCCGCCACTACGCAAGCGTACAGAAGATCTGCCTTTGCTCGTCGCTCACCTTCTTCAGAAGGCCGCACGGGCGTTTGGGGCATCAGCGCCGATCGTGCCGATGGCGCTGTATCAACTGTTAGGGTCCTACGACTTTCCCGGCAATGTACGCGAACTGGAAGCCATGGTTGTCGACGCCGTTGCACGCCATCGCGGGGCCATGTTGTCGCTGCAGAGCTTCAAGGATGCTATTTCCCGCAGTCGACCCACTGAAACCGTACCGCATCCGGCCAGCGCTTTGAGATTCCCCATGGATTCATTTCCCGAACAGCTTCCAACCTTCAGAGAAGCCGAGGAAGCCCTCCTCTACGAAGCCTTACGCCGTGCCGATGGCAATCAGGGCGTGGCTGCGACCATCCTGGGGATTTCCCGCCAAGCCTTGAACCAACGGCTAACGCGCCGCAAGCAACCGGCGTTCTCCACGCAACAGTGACGCCGACAGGCGCTGCATTTTCCTCCATGAGCCACTTCTGATTCGCGGAGCGGAGTGGCGCAACGTTCGTTGCACTGCGTCGTGTTTCCGCCGCGTCCGAAATATACCCTTAGCTTCCCTCTCGGGCCTCGCTTTCCTTGTCGTCAGGTCAACTTTTGTTGCACCGGTCCTCCCATCGCGGAAGCACCGTAAGCGCTTCATAAAGCGAGCTAATTCGTGAAACAGTTACTAGGTATCGCACTTGCGATTACTGAAATTGAAGCGCCGGGCAGGACAGCTCTTGCGGTTGTCCGAGAGGCGAACCCGATCATCTCATGTGGAGGTTCGTCAGATGGCGGACCGAGGAGCACGCGACGCACTCTCGCCACTTGGAGCTTCAAACTTACATCGCCAGCTGAGGAGCATTCGACATGGCTATTCCCGACGACTTCGATCCCAAGCCCACAATCCCGACGGGCGGCCTCGACCGCATGATCGAGATCTGGGAGGCCTCGCGCGACGCGAACCCCGGTGGCTACGGCGGCAGCGTGCTGCAGCACATCTCCGGCTGGGGCACCCCGAGCGCGAAGCACACGACCTCGTGCTCGCCGTTCACGGCGACGTGCATTGGCATGATGTACGACGCGAGGGGAGCCACCGACGACGCGACGGACTACGCGCCCGTCATGAACAACGGCAGCGGCACGCTCGCGCTCCCGTTCGACTACTACATGCTCCATAACGGCTTCTACTTCGCAGTGGACACCGACGTGCCGAACTCGGCCGCGATCGTCGCCGCGCGCAAGCAGAAGTTCCACGACCACGGCTGGAAGCTATGCGACGACTCGGCGCTCGCGACCGCGTTCTTCAATCTCGGCTACTCGATTGATATTCGAGACATCCGCCGTGGCGATCTGATCGGCATCGACTGGGCGAGCGGCCACGGCCACGCCGCCTTCGTGTGGGACGTGCACCCGAACGAGGACGATGCGGTCGACTGCTTCCAGTTCCTCTCGGCGAACGGCTACGCGGCGGCCGGTCGGTATCATGGCCCCGGCGTGTCGGTCTCGGCGCCGCAGCTCGCGCCGTTCATCACGCAGAACGAGGATGGCACGTTCACGAAGAACATGCAGCTCTTCGTCGACAACGACCAGTACGTCAGCGACGCGTGGTGGTACTGCTTGCCCGGCGTCGCACGCACCGACGTCAAGCTCGAGACGTTCCGCACCGCGCCAGCCGCGAATCACATCGTCGACAAGGCGAACAACGGCGGCTATTCGGTCGGGCTGCTGCGCGCCGTGCGTTTCTGGGGCTTCGCGCCGCCAGACGCGCCGCATGGCGACGCGCTCTCCGACGAGACCCGCGAGCTCGCGACATCGCTTTGCCAGTGGCAGATGACGCCACCGTATGGCATTGCGCAGTAGTCGTGTCGCCGTTCTTGTTCTGTTTTCTCGAGCGCCTTTCGCGCGGCTCCACCAGGAACTTCTTCTTGTTGTTGTTTCGCTGCCTGTAGTAGCCGCAATACGGTTCCGGTGCAAGAGCGGGAGTCAGCAAGACTGTACGGTGCCAACGGAGACGCCCGATGACCAAGCCCGGAATCATGACGCGATCTATGTGAAGCGCCAGTTCGACACCGAGATCATTGTTCTGTGCGTGCGGTGGAAACTCACTTATCGCCTGAGCTACGAGATCTCGTTGCGATGATGCCGGAGCGGGGCGTGAACATGTCTCACACGACGATCATGCGATGGGTGATTCGGAACGTTGTGGAATTTGAGAAGCGCTGGACATAGATCCGCCCTCCACGCAACGGTAACGCCAGAAGGCGTTGCGTTTCCTTCCGCGCGCCCTCGTGATTCGCGGAGCGGAGTGGCGCAACGTTCGTTGCACCGCTTGGTGTTTCCGCCGCGTCCGAAGTATCACCTTAGCTTCCCTCTCGGACTTCGCTTTCCTTGTCATCAGGTCAACTTTTGTTGCACCGGTCCTCCCATTGCGGAAGCACCGTAAGCGCTTCATAAAGCGAGCGAACTCGCGAAACACGTACTACTGAGCTTTCTTGAAATGCCTGACAACGGATTCGCTACCATGTGCGTTATTCGAGCAAGGGACTGCTCGGAGGATTGGCGTGGCGACGAAACGATACAAGCGCGATTTCAAAGCACTGGAGACTCGACGCCGACGTGGGATGCGCATGCTCGCACGCGGCGTGCCGCAAGCGGAGGTTGCGCGCCAGTGCGAGGTCAGCCGGCAAACGGCCATGACGTGGGCGCGGATGCTCGCCGAGGACCCGCGGGCATGGCGGCGCCGTGCGTTGGGTCGGCCTGGGGTGTTCCGGGCGAAGGATCGCGTGCGTTTGGGCAAGCTGCTGGTGCAGGGCGCCATGGCCAACGGCTTTCCGACCGAGGTGTGGACGCTTTCGCGGGTAGCCAACCTGGTCGAGCGCGAGTTCGGCCACGCCTTCAGCACCTCGCACGTGTGGACGCTGCTGCGCGAGATGGGGTTCTCCTCGCAACGCCCGATGGGCCGCGCTACCCAACGCGACGAGCAGGCGATCCTCAATTGGAAGACCAAGCGCTGGCCAGCACTAAAAAAAACGCCAGACGAGACGGACGCACCATCGTCTTCGTCGACGAATCGGGGCTGAGCGAGCGGCCCACCCGGGTGAAGACCTGGGCACCGAAGGGCCAAACCCCGGTGCTGCAGTACAGCTTCAACTGGAAGCAGCTCTCGCTGATCGCTGGCGTGAGTTTTTGGCGGCTGTACTTCCGCTTCTTTCACGGTGCAATCAAGGGGCCGCAGATCATCGAGTTCCTGAAGGCGCTGTAAACGGCGGAGTAAAAGGGAGCCAGAAGGCACCAGCGTAGGGGCCAGTCTGAAAGCCTATCCTTTGACCCCCGAGGGGATCGAGGAAGGCAGAGAGGATGTACAGAGACGTGGACCTATACGCCAAAGTAAGGCGCGCCGTGATGGTGGAGAACCAGAGCGAGCGCGGAGCAGCGAAGCGGTTTGGGATCAGCCGCAAGACGGTATCGAAGATGATGCGGCACGCAGTACCGCCGGGCTACCAGCGCAAGCAGGCGCCGGTATCACCCAAACTGGGGCCGCTGGTGGGCATCATTCATCAAATCCTGCAGGCAGACCGGGAAGTCCTCAAGAAGCAGCGGCATACGGCGGTACGGATATTTGAGCGACTGCGTGATGAACACGGCTACACGGGCGGCTACACGGTCGTGCGCGAGTTCGTCGGCAAGGAACGTCTGCGGCAGAAGGAAGTCTTTGTTCCGCTGGCGCATCGGCCGGGCCATGCCCAGGTAGATTTCGGTGAGGCCGACATCTATCTGGGTGGCGTCAGGACGCGGATTCACTACTTCTGCCTGGATCTGCCGCACTCGGACGCCATCTTCGTCAAAGCCTATCCGGCCGAGACGACCGAAGCATTTCTGGATGGGCACGTTGCCGCCTTTGCCTGGCTCGGTGGGGTGCCCCGGTCGATTCTCTACGACAACACCAAGATTGCGGTAGCCAAGATTCTTGGTGACGGCACGCGCAAGCGCACCAAGTCGTTCAGCGAATTGCAGAGTCACTACCTGTTCGAGGACCGCTTTGGCCGGCCGGCTAAGGGCAACGACAAGGGCAAGGTTGAAGGCTTGGTCGGCTACGCACGGCGCAACTTTATGGTGCCGCTGCCACGGGTGCGCAGCATCGACGAATTCAATGCCCGAGTGCTGGCGGCGTGCGAGAAACGGCAGGTCGCGGTGCTGCGCGGGAAGAAGGAAAGCATCGGCGAACGGTTGCAACGGGATCGCCTGGCGTTTCTCGCGCGACCGACCGACGTATTTGACCCCTGCGAGAAGGTTTCCACCAGTGCCTCGTCAATGGCCCTGGTACGTTACCGGAACAACGACTACTCGGTGCCGACGGCCTATGGTCATCACGAGGTCTTGGTACGCGGTTACGTTGACGCGGTGGTGATTGGCTGCGGCAACGAAGTCATTGCCCGCCATAGGCGCTGCTATGACAAGGAGGAGTTCATCTACAACCCGCTGCACTACCTGGCGCTGCTGGAACGTAAGCCTGGTGCCCTTGACCAGGCGGCGCCGCTGCAGAACTGGGAGCTCCCCGAGGATTTCGAGCATCTGCGTCGCTTGCTGGAAGCCAGGATGGACAAGCAAGGTCGCAAGGAATATATCCAAGTGCTGCGCTTGATAGACACCTTCGGCGACGTGGAAGTGGCCGTCGCCGTCGAGGATGCGCTGCGCCTGTCGGCGATCAGCTACGACGCCGTCAAGCATTTGGTGCTCGCTAAAATCGAGCGTCGTGTACCGCGCTTGGATCTCTCGGCCTACCCGTTTCTGCCACAGGCCACGGTTGGCATCACCGATGTCCGTGACTATCTGGCGCTGTTGCAGGCGCAGGTCAGCCAAGGGCGAGTGGAGGTGTCGCCATGAGCAGCGCTGTTGAAGAGGCCACAGTGCCGCCCCAGGTGCTGCTCGCCCATCATCTGAAATCGCTCAAGCTGCCCACCTTCGCGCGGGATTACGAGAAGGTTGCCTTCGAGTGCGTCCGGGCCCAGGTGGATTACCCACGCTACCTGTTGCGTCTGTGCGAGTTGGAGCGCATCGACCGGGATCGGCGCAACATGGAACGTCGCATCCGGCAGGCCCGATTCCCGCAAACGAAGAGCCTGGATAGCTTCGACTTCAAGACGATCCCCAGTCTCAACAAATCACTGGTTCTGGAACTGGCACGTTGCGAATGGATCGAGCGACGGGAGAACTGCATTGCCCTCGGTCCGGCCGGCACCGGCAAGACCCACACGGCGTTGGCCTTGGGTTTGGCGGCCTGCCAGAGAAATCACAGCGTCCTCTTCGTCACCGCCGCCGCCCTGGTCCATGAACTGATGGAAGCCCGCGATGAGCGCCGCCTGCGCTCACTGCAAAAGCAGTTGGCCAAGGTGAATCTGCTGATCGTCGATGAACTCGGCTATGTGCCCTTCACGGCCGTCGGTTCGGAACTGCTGTTCGAGGTCATCAGCCGTCGCTACGAGAATGGCGCCACGTTGGTAACCAGCAATCTGCCGTTCGATGAATGGACGAGCGTCTTTGGTTCCGAGCGCTTGACCGGCGCGTTACTGGACCGGCTGACCCATCATGTTCACATCCTGGAAATGAACGGCGACAGTTACCGGCTGGCCACATCAAAAAAGCGCGCCAGGAAAGCCAGCGCAATCGCGGCACCTGACGCCAGTGACCATGGGCATATCGATCCGAAAGAGGGTGCCACCGAAGTCGATTGATTCGCGCCAGCTTGCCTCGGGCACCGGGCTTCGCTACGCTACGCTCGCTGCACCAACTAAGACACGCATCACCCAGCAAGAACCGGGCTCCTTCGAGCCCATTTCCACCAACCGACTGGCTCCCTTTTACTCCGCCATTCGGCTCCCGATTCCGCGCCATTTACACGTCGTCCCGAGCGTCTTGCGACGAGGCAGGGATAACTTTTCGATTCAACGTTAACTAACAAAACCAAATCATGTTCTACCCCAATATCTTGCGCCTGCTCGCGCACCAGCACGCCATTTCCTTGGAACTTGCATATGAACTCTGGGACCAGGTCGCAGCGCATTCGAGCGCGGCGATCGGTCTCACGCCGCGCGACACCGACGATTGGGAGCGCGCGATGTCTCACTTCCTTATTGCTATACGAAGCAAGGCGCGCGTGCGTCACTCGCGGAGCGACTGACTGTATCCGGTCCCTCCGCAGCAAGCGGTCGCCTCCAATCCGGTCGCACAGTCGCATTGCTAAGTCTGGACGTGTCAACCCAAAGCAGTGGGAGCGTCGCCTATCACGCCGACTTTGGTCGCTTCTTGCGGCTGACGCGCCGCTGATGCTCGATCTGGCTTTGGTGTGCGGCAATGATTGCTGCAATCAGTCCGGGGAAGCGCTCGTCGATTTCGACGCATCGTGACGTATTGTGCATTTCGACGCCTTTGCGCTCGCTGCGGATGAGCCCCGCTTCTCGGAGCACCCTGAAATGCTGAGACAGCGTCGATTTCGGCACTCCCCTGTCGGTCACGTCCAGGAAGGTCGAGCACGTCTGTGCGCACTGCGCCTTCGCGATCTGAACAAAGATGTGCGCGCGCACAGGGTTGGACAAGGCGTGCAGAATGCCTTCGACCGTAATGTCATCGACCGATGGATGAAATAGAGGTCTCATCGCGCTCCTATAGTTCCATAGTGCGGAACTATAACACATAAGCGCAGTCCCAGCAACCGTGCGAGTAATCGGCACGGCAAACATAGGAGATGAGCATGAGCAAGCTGGAAGGGAAGGTGGCGGTCGTAACGGGCGCATCGAAGGGTATCGGTGCAGGGATCGCGAAGGCCCTGGGAGAGGCGGGAGCCGCGGTCGTAGTGAACTACTCCTCGAGCAAGGAAGGCGCAGGGGGTCGTGGCGGAGATCACCGGCAAAGGCGGTCGGGCGATCGCGGTCCAGGGCGACGTATCGAAGGCCGAGGACATGCAGCGCCTGTTCAAAGAAGCGAAGAAGGCGTTCGGAGCGCTGGACGTGCTGGTGAACAATGCGGGGGTGTTCGCGTTTCACCCGCTCGAGGACGTCACGGAGGAGGAATTCCACCGCGAGTTCAATATCAATGTGCTCGGACCAATCCTCGCCACCCGCGAGGCGCTCAAGCACTTCGGATCCGCGGGCGGCAGCGTCATCAACATCAGTTCGGTCGTAAGCGAGTTAACGCCGCCCAATTCGAGCGTCTACTCCGCGACCAAGGGTGCGGTGGACTCGCTCACGCGGGTGCTGGCGAAGGAACTGGGTCCCCGAAACATCCGCGTCAACACCATAGCTCCGGGCGGCGTCGAGACCGAAGGCGTGCATGAGCTCGGCATCATCGGCAGCGACTGGCAGAAGGAGATGATCGCGCGAACGCCGCTCGGACGCTTTGGGCAGCCGGAGGACATCGCGCAGGTCGCCGTGTTCCTCGCCTCCGAAGAGTCGCGATGGCTTACCGGCGAAAGAATCGCGGCATCGGGCGGCATGTACTAAGGTTTCGCGTTGTAGTCCGTGTCGAAGTAATCCTCAACCCTTGGCCCGGCGAGCGTTTGTGATGGGCGCTCGCCGGGCCGGGCGCCGATCGCTCCTCGCCACGTTCCAGGGGGCAGGAGTACCGGGCCGAGTTGTTTGCTCGCCCGTAAGGCTGATTGTTCTCAGCGCTCCGTCGGTACGCTTAGGCAGGAGGCCCTACCCCGTCGTCGTCTCGGTTGCCGCTCAGATTGGTATTGATAATCCCGCTAACGCGGCAGCGCTGCTTCTCCTTTTCCAGCGCATCACGACGCTCTAATCATTTCCCCACACTGCTCGGAACACTCGCGTGATCTGTGCCCAAGCACCCGCACGCTCTATCACGCGTAGAACGTCCTCCTGGTCGAGCAGAACATGCTCAGCACATGGAACCATGCTGCCACGGATGAGCTCGAATTCCGTTACTGGGTCCTCTGGCTTAACGCCCGGTTTGCACGCCGCCCAGAAGCGCGCTGCCGAACCGGCTCTGGTATGAGATAGCATAGCCACTCTCCTTCCACACTTATGCTGTTTGGAGGTTTGCCACGACGTGGGGTTCGCTGGCAACTAAGCTCGCTGCTCACTTTCTTTTCAGTCGCCGCTACCCTCGCGGAGAGGCAACCGTGGAATGCCGACGTTCAACAAGGAAACCTTAACAAACGGTCGCATACTGCCCCGCACGTCCGGACGAGTTTTGGAACCATACGGGTGCCGGCGCGTCACCCGAGACGGGGTTATCGCGGCTGGGGCGGACTCGGACATGGACAGGGCGGCCGCATTGTGCACTGCCCATTCCGGATCGATACTAACGTGCGCCAAACACTCGTTCTTGATAACACGAACTATGTCGAGATCGGTAATCGTCCTGTCATCGGCCGTGACTATTTCAAAAAGACGGCCCACCGATGATGCGCGAGGGAACCATAGTGCTTCTGGTCGAATGCGACTACCTTATCAGTCTTTAACCCGAGGGCTGTTGCGTCGGCGTGCGAGAGCTTTGCGCCTTAACATGAGCCTCTCGCTTTCGTCGTCGAAGGTCATGAAGCCCGCATCACACGCAACGTCGACATGCGGCGCAAGCAGAATTCCGTTGAACGGATCGAGACGCTCTTCGTCGCTGGCGTCCCGCCACGGTTGATATGAGAGGCCCTGACCAGTCGCACGGTCGACGCCATCGACGAGTCTGACCGGACGCGCGCGTATGCGGTCGCTGTTGACCCTGCTAATTGTCGAGTGAGGAATGCGCAATCCCGTGCGTAAACGTGAGGACATTGCAGTCGTGCTTCTTGATGTCGATGGAACGCTGATCGACAGCAACGACGCGCACGCGCAGAGCTGGGTGGACGTCGGTACTGAGTTTGGCTACGACATCTCTTTCGACGAGGTGCGCCGACTGATTGGCATGGGCGGGGACAACGTGTTGCCGCGACTGACCGGGCTCCAGGAGGAATCGGCGGCCGGCGAGCGCATCCTGGAACGGCGCGGGGAGATCTTTCGCGGGAAGTACCTACCGTTGCTTTCGCCCTTTCCGCGTACACGAGAGCTGCTCGCATTTGCGGTTCGCGTGCAAATAGCGGCGCAAAACACCAACGCGGAAGCGCAAACCGCGAGAAACCTCGCACGGCTTCCTCTCCCATCTTGAAAATCTCGTTGCGATCCAATGCCCGCACCCAAATCATCGATAATATTCAACGAACTGTTACTAAGCGTTGTTCCGATGACGGCTGGTAATTAGCGTTCGACACGACCCTGGTCGCCGCCGTCCGTCCCTACGAGGCTTCCTCGATGCTCCCACAGGGTTTCGGGGTGATCATATGTTTCATCCGTCCAGCGAAGCCTGCGGGTGTTCGAGTCGACATTGGCCTACGTCGTCGCGAATGCCGCACTGACCAATTGGCACCAACTACGGCAAAGGTCTCTCGAAGGCGACAGCCGCAAGGCTACCCCCGTCTGTACTGTTGCCCCTCAATGCACCGGAACGCGAGGCGCGCAGGAAATGGTCGGCATTATCGGGACAGAGCTTCGCCGGGACGCAGCGCTCCACTCGCCCCGGTAGATAATCTCACTCGCCGGCCGCTGCTCGGAACCAGGCGGATTCACGGAGCAACTCGAGATAGCTTCCCTTTGCCACAATCGCCCCACTTTCGAGCAGGTAAATAACATCGCACTCCCGTACGGTCGTAAGGCGATGAGCAATCACGATGATCGTCTTTCTTCGGGAAAGGCTTCTCATTGCGTCCATGACGCTCTCTTCGGTTATCCCGTCAAGTGCGCTCGTGGCCTCGTCCATGACGAGTACTCCCGGGTCGCGATATAGCGCCCTGGCGATTCCTACGCGCTGGCGCTGGCCGCCGCTGAGCCGCAATCCACGTTCACCAACGCATGTCTGGTATCCGCCGGGCAGTTCCCTCTCGACGAAGTCAGCTATGTTCGCGATACGGGCCGCTCGACGCACTGCTTCCATGTCGACATCGTCGTCTGGTACGCCGAAAGCGATGTTCCTCACTATTGTGTCGTCAGCGATGTAGATATGTTGAGGCACGTAGCCTAGGTTTTTCTGCCAGCTCGCAAGGTTCTGCTGCGTAATCTCGATGCCGTCGACCAGAAATTGCCCCTCGGTTGGAGAAAGCAGCCCGAGAATGACATCGACCGCCGTAGTCTTACCGCAGCCGGTAGGGCCGACGATACCAACGGACGTAAGCGGCGAAATAGCTATATTGAGTTCTCGTAGCGCTGGCGACCCGGAATCCTCATAGCGAAACGAAACCCCACGCAATTGCAATTCTCGGACAAACGGCAAAACGGGCGCGCGAAGCGATCGCTCCAGCCGCTCCTCGGAGTCAACATCCCCATCCTCATCTCCGCCCAAGTCGCGATAGAGGACGTTCGAGAGAAGGCGCGTGGAAGCGCAAGGACGTTATGGACGCGAATAATTGCTGTAGTGCCGGCATGAGGCGATAGCCAGCAAAGGCATACAAGGCGAGCAGTGGAGCGAGATTCGCCCCGCGTTCACCCCGACTGAGCAGATACATAACTACGAGGAGGATACCGCTAAAAGAAATGGTCTCGAGAGCATAACGTGGAAGCTGCGCGATCACGCCGGCGCTGACGTTGTTGCGTGCATGCAGGTCTGCATGCACGGAGAAGCGCTGCAGAATATTCACTTCGCGCCCTAGGACCTTGAGGTCCTTGATACCGCACATTGCCTCCCCTGCCACCCTGTGTCTCCCGTGGTTGGCCTTGACCTGTTCCTTTCCAACGTAATTTAGTCTGCGCCGCGCGGTGAACAATATCGTTGCATAGGCGCCGCCTAACACTCCGGCCATGGCAAGGGCGACCAGCGGATCCACCAACACGAGCAGAGCAAAGATAGCGAGACAGACCAGGAAACTCGAAACGATCGCCGTGGCCGGGACGAGCACCCCGGTAACTACCTTGGTGACTTCGGCAATCACGTTCGCACCCAACTCGGCCGTGTTGCGCTTCAGGAAAAATTTGTACGGCCGTCCGATATAGCGTGCAAGCAGACGTCGGGACAACGTGTAATTCAGTCGATTGTAGTACCGCAACGTTAGGAATGTACCTGCGGCCTTGATGATGTTGGTCGTCACAAGCAGTGCAAGAACAACGAGGCCGAGGAAAAGCAAGAACGACTGGTCGCTACGGAAACCTAGACCTGAATACGCAGCACCTAGCCAGCGATGGGAATGTATGATGGCAGGATTTGTCACGACAGCCATGAAAGGCATGATCGAGGCGATACCCACCATTTCTGCGGCCGCCACCAAAATGAGTACGAGCATCAGGAATCCGAGACGCATGCGATCACGCCGATCTAGTAGCGCAAACAGCCTTTTGATCGTGGTTAGCATTGGTCAGAAGGGTAACAGATTGCGCGGAGCCGCTTTGCTTCGGCACGCGTAAGCAAGGTTCACCCCGACAAATCGGCTGCCGGAAGAGTGGAGAATAACTTAACAGTAAGCCCCAGGCTGTGGCGGGCAAACTTCAGCGGGGTTTGACGGTTACGACGTCGGCACGGGGGCCACAATCCAAGAGCGCCTACTTAAGGACCTCGCGCCCAACGACCGCACGCGGACCCAGCCCCTCCCCGATCGGAATCAACTGCGATAGCCACTCTTGTTCCGTGTCGTCATCGACTGCGCGCCAGACACTATCGAGAGATCATGCGTAGGCGCTTCGAAGCCTGGAGCGACCACAGGCGCTGACGCGGGAATCAGGGTACCGCCGCGATAAACGGCGAAAGAGGCCGCCGTGGCTTTTTCGTACCTGATGACTTGGGGCTCTTAAATGTCAACTTGACAGCGCCCCTCGTCGAGCTTGCGCAACTCGCCAGTCGTCAGCTTACGTCCAATCCGCACTTGCTCCGCTGCGGATGACGAGCGAAACATGAGAACCGAGAATGAACTCGGTCGCCTCAGCGTCACAATCTGTAACCCATGTCCCGTACCTTTCTGTTGCCTATGTGCCCGATCGTTCAGCACCGTGCTTCGTGGCCGCCTTTCGTCCTTTGCGCGGCCTTCGCCTCGGCGGGTGCGTCAGCATCGTCCCCCGACACGTTGCTGTCCCGCACTGACAGGCATACCGTCTCCCCCACTCTACCGTAGGCCGTCCCCAACGCTCCAGCTGGTAATCGTAGGTCAATTCTTCGCCCGCCGCGATCGCCCGCAAGGCTTCAAGATACACCCGCCTCTTCTCGGAAACCGCTTCGCAGTTCGGTTCGCACGAGTGGTTGAAGTAGCGTGCCTCGTTCCCTCCTACCCCCGCATCGATGACCGTCCGTCTATCCACGGTGAACAAGAGTACGCGCGGCCGCTCACTACGGTCATCGTCATATCGTGTATCGGCCTGCAGCGGGCTGAGCCGCTCGCCGGTATATTCGATAATCCGCGTCCCTTTGTGGATGCGCCGGATGGCGAATGCACCGTGCCCTTGAATGAGCGAAGGCCGAATTTCAAAAAAGGGTTTGCGCATACGACCAGCTCCGGACAAGGCGGCTAGCGAAGGTATGGAAAAGAGGCCCCTCACAATCATGATAGTCCATCATAGATTCGGCTGGCGTTTGGAATCAGCTCGATGTAGCCGCCCAGATTCAGTGCGCCTCGCGCTTCGAGCGCAAGCCGCGTCATCCATTTCCGTCCTCGTCCGACACCGGAATCACTGGTCACACCTATTCGGAATCAGCGGTCACGTTGCGTCGGAATACGCAGCAGAGAGGGTTTTTATCAACCAATCCTCATGAGGTAACTGATTCGGTGGCTATCGTACTCCCTCGAGGCGGGACCTCGATCCGTACACGCGAAAAGGCTTCGTTCATTTCCGGGATTGGACGTCTTGACTTAGACCGTCCTCGGCTGGTCGGTCTTGGGTTTGCCGGGCCTAGTCGGCAGCCTCTTGATCTCCGTTCCCGCTTCTTGCTCGGCCATGCGCACGTCGTAGAGCGCTTGCAGGTTCATCCAGAACTGTGGACTCGTTCCAAACCAGTGCGCGAGGCGAAGCGCGGTATCGCCAGTGATGGCGCGCTTGCCATTGATGATCTGGCTGATCCGGTTCGCTGGCACCCGAATTTGCCGCGACAGCTCGGTCGGGCTGACGCCGAGTTGCTCAAGCTCTTCGGCGAGAACTTCACCGGGGTGAATGGGTGTGCGGGCCATGGTCAAATTCCTTTCAGTGGTAGTCCACGATCTCGACATTCGAAGGTCCGCTTTGTCCTTCCGGCCACTCGAAGCAAATCCGCCACTGCATATTGATGCGGATGCTGTACTGGCCCTTGCGGTCACCTTTCAGGGCTTCGAGCCCCTTCGAGGGCAGCGCGCGAAGGTCGGCGACGCTGGTCGCCGCGTCCAGTATATCGAGGCGCTTTTCGGCCTGACGCCGGAAGCTTTCGAAGTTCCGAATGCGCCTGCCTTCCGCGAAGTCCCTCGTCCGCTTGTCGCGGTAGCTCAGAATCATTGGCTTCCAACATACGGAGTTGAGCGATGTACGTCAAGCGTACATAGGCTGCCGCGAAGCGCTGTTACCCTCGCATATCTCCTCGCGTTTCCTGAGCCTTTGGCGGCGGGACCGCATAGTCCAACGCTTCAAGGCCATACTGCTTCTGTGCAGACCGCTCGACGGCCAGGGTCAACTTGGATCGATCATCCACGTACAGCTTCGCTTCGTGCTTTGCCCGGCTGATCGCAACGTAGAAGCTCTCGCTGCCGATGGTTTGCTCGTACTTCGTGTCGATGTGGACCAGTACCCGGTCCGTCGTCTTGCCCTGGGCGGCGTGAACGGTTGAGGCGTAGGCATGTTCCCAGTGCCGCTGGGTGCTCAGGTCCAAGGCCTCCGCATTCCGTGACCCGTGCACCGTGGCCACGTGCCTGGCGGCATCCACCGAAACCACC
>CAVVES010000009.1:0-222756 GCA_963747225.1 uncultured beta proteobacterium
ATGTTATGTATATACTTTTCAGTTAGTGAGCTGCTCGGGACACAACACTAGTGTCCTGAGTCTTTAATTCAGTGAATGTTTTGTTCGCGTCTGAGTCTCACGATAGTGTGAGCACTCAGGGAGCGAACGATGAGAAGAGGACCGCGGCTTGCGCCATTGGAATTGACGGTGCAAGAGAACGATCGACTGGTCGAATGGACGCGGCGGCATAAGAGCTCGCAAGCATTGGCGTTGCGTTCGCGCATCATCCTCGGGTGTGCGCAAGGCGCCAGCAACAACGCGGTGGCGGTGCGGCTGCGGGTGACCAAGCAGACTGTGGGCAAGTGGCGCAAGCGCTTTTTGGAGCGTCGGCTCGATGGTTTGCTCGATGAGCCGCGCCCGGGTGCGCCGCGCAAGCACGATGACGCGAGGATCGAGCAGTTGATTGCCGCCACGCTCAATGAGCGCCCGCGCGAGGCCACGCACTGGAGCACGCGCCTGTTGGCGAAGAAGCTGCGCGTGTCGCAGAGCACGGTGAGTCGGGTCTGGCGCGCCTTCGGCTTGCAACCGCATCGTGCCGAGACCTTCAAGCTCTCGACCGACCCGCTGTTCATCGACAAGGTGCGCGACATCGTGGGCCTGTATCTGAATCCGCCGACCAAGGCGCTGGTTCTGTGCGTGGACGAGAAGACCCAGATTCAGGCATTGGATCGAACCCAGCCGATCCTGCCTCTGGCCCCGGGTCTGCCGGAGCGGCGCACGCACGACTACACGCGACACGGCACGACCACATTGTTTGCGGCGCTGGATCTGGCCACCGGACAGGTCATCGGCCAGTTGCATCGGCGTCACCGTTCCAAGGAGTTCCTCGGATTCCTGCGCACCGTCGAAGCCAATGTCCCGGCCGAGCTCGAGGTGCACCTGATACTGGACAACTACGGCACCCACAAGACGCCCTCGGTCAAAGCCTGGCTCGCCCGTCATCGGCGATTTCGGCTGCATTTCACGCCCACCTCATCGTCCTGGCTGAACCTGGTCGAACGCTGGTTCGCGCTCATAAGCGAACGCCAGATCAAGCGCGGAACGCATCGCAGCACTCTTGAACTGGAACGCGCCATCCGCGAATACCTCGATACCTACAACGAAAACCCAACCCCGTTCATCTGGACCAAAACTGCCGATCACATCCTTGCGAGCGTCGCCAGATTCTGTCAACGCATTTCGGACTCAGGACACTAGCAGTTTGTTGAATTTATCCCCTGATCCTGTTTACGGAACCGGGGGGAGTACGTTGAGTAATGCGTCGTATAGATCGAAGGGGATGAGCGCGATGCGTGGAGCCGACGTAACCCAGGAAGGCTTGTTCGTTGTGAAGCAGACCTCGGATTACGTGCCGGCGGAGCATCCGCTGATCGCGATTCGAGAGATTCTCAATCCAGCGCTGCGCGACATGGACCGGCTGTTTGAGTCGATGTACGAAGAGCGTGGTCGGTACTCGGTGCCCCCGGAATGGCTGCTGCGTGGATTGGTGCTGCAAGCCTTGTATGGAATTCGGAGCGAACGGCTGTTGTGCGAGCAATTGGGTTACAACATGCTGTTCCGCTGGTTCGTCGGACTGGGCATGGAAGACTTGGCGTGGGATCACAGCACCTATACGCAAAATCGCGACCGGCTGATCGATCACGATGCGATCAAGACGTTGTTCGGGCGCGTGATGCAACAAGCGGAAGAAGCCAAGCTGCTCTCGTCCGAGCATTTCAGCGTGGACGGCACGCTGATCCGCGCCTGGGCCTCGCTCAAGAGCTTCGTGCCGAAGGATGGGCCCCCGCCGAACAAGACTGGCAGCAAGAACAATCCGGAAGTGGAGTTCAAGGGCCAGAAACGCAGCAACGATACGCACGCCAGTACCACCGACGCGGATTCCCGGCTGTTCACCAAGTCGAAGAAAGCCCAGGCTCTGCCATCCTTCATGGGCCATGTGCTGATGGACAACCGCAGCAAGTTGGCCGTTGACACGCGACTGACACTGGCCACGGGCACGGCCGAACGCGAGGCAGCCCTCGACATGTTGGCCAGTCTTCCCGGCGAGCAGCGCAAGACGGTGGGGGCGGACAAGAACTACGATACCGAGGACTTTGTCAGCGCCTGCCGTGAGCTCAACGTCACCCCTCATGTGGCACAAAATGCCTACGAGTACGACACCAAGACCGGCAAACGGGCGAAGCGCGAAAGCCGGATCGACGGCCGCACGACCCGGCACGACGGCTATCGGGTCAGTCAGGTGACGCGCAAGCTGATCGAGACGTTGTTCGGTGATGGCAAGCAGCATGGCGCAACGATCCGTCAGGTCAAGCTGCGTGGCCAGCCGAAAGTCAGCGACGTGTTCACACTGTCCATGCTGGCGGTCAATTTGCGCCGGTTGCCGAAACTGTTCATAGCACAGGCGATCATGGGCGCGACCGGATAAACGGGAAAGGTGCGTCCGCATTTGCGGTTCGCGTGCAAATAGCGGCGCAAAACACCAACGCGGAAGCGCAAACCGCGAGAAACCTCGCACGGCTTCCTCTCCCATCTTGAAAATCTCGTTGCGATCCAATGCCCGCACCCAAATCATCGATAATTTCAACGAACTGTTAGATGGCGTCGTCAGGTTAAGCTGGCCGCAGCCTGTGATGCCGCGTAAGCCAATGGCAAGCTGCGTACCTGCGCCGGCCCGTTGATCAGGGCGGTGAAGGGGAAGCGGCGTGGTGTTTCTGGCCGCTAAGAAGCGTTGTTTTTCCCTGTGTCCGGTCCCTCCGCGTAATTCATGAACAGCGCGGTTTACTTCCTCCTGCCTTGGGAGGCCGACTCAAGCAGGGATGTGCGCGACTTTAGTTGTTTACATGCTCGACGGTGTCGGCGACCTTCCGAGATCGGCAACAAGCGCCCCACGTCGCCTCTCACTCGCGATGTTCGACGAAGGCTCGTACGCTTTGGTACTCGTTCTCATGAGGAGCAACGCGACACGCCCGCCCTTGACCATGTGCAGCGTTGCCACGCGTCCGTCCCCCTCCCATCGCACTCCTTTCGCGTAGCGCTCCGTCGGGGCGGATAGCTTTTCGGTGACTGCCTGGAGTGCTTGCGCGTACACCTGTTCTGGGTCGCCGCGGGCGCGGAATTGAAACTCGATCACGTCGGTAGTGCCGGATGAAAACTCTACGAAGATCTTCTCCAAGGGCACACCCAAGAGCGCGAAGCGCGTGCCGGACCATTGTGCGCGGCATTCTTCGGTCCTGCTGTGGGGGTTGACGCTACAACGGATCGGCGCCCCAAAAGAGCTAACCTTTGCAAGCTGCGAAAGCGTCGCAACCTTGGGTGCACCCAGCGAAAAGCCGTCGAGTTCAACTGCCCGTGCACCAATGGGCGCGATTAAGAGGGCGGCAAGGAGGAACGCAATCTTGTCGAGAGAAAGGACGCGATTCAGCATAGTCAAGGCGATACACAGATGAGGATCGACCAGCCGTGCAGAAGCCATGCCACAGCCTAAGGAAGCTGATGCCGTCGGCAGACAATCAAGCTGTTCCTGCCCATGGCGATCCAAAGCGTTTCCGCACCGCGGAGATATCGAATTGGAGCGGGAAGGCGGTGGCAGCCCCGCGAATCGATTTTGATGCCCTGCTCGACCCGAAGCATGCGAACGTCCGCTTCTTCTGTCCGCAACAGGCGGCGCGGGGTCGAACGTGGAAATCTCTGTTGCCGGAAAGCGGACGTTGAGTTCAGCGCAGTAATGACAGGCGACTCCCGGCCAGAGCGGTCCTCCACTGCCTCGAAAATTACCTCATTCCAACGACCGGTCTGATCAGTAGGCTGTCATCCAACGGATGCTTCTCATCGGCAGCTGATCGGCCATTGTCGCCATTCGATTCTTGGCGGCGTCATCTATCCGGCAATGACCGCATTCTGGAAAACCGAATCGTCACTCTCGACCCAAAGCAGCCGGACAACACCCCAGTCTGCGCACGCGTAAGCCGTCGATGGTGAAGCTCCTCTTATTCGTACCGCCGTCGCGTCCTCGAACGCCGGTGTCTGGCGGCCGCTCCTTGCGCGAGCCGGGTCAACGCAGCGTCGTGTCGAGCCAGTCGAACGCCGCGGTCCAGAACACGATCGGCGCCATGCCCTCGCAGTGCCCTTCGGCACCCTCGGCGCGGGTGAACCTGCGGAATGCCTTCGGGCACGTCATTGCGTCGTAGAGGAGCTGGCCCTGACCGGTCGACACGAGGTCGGTCTCGTTGTCGGTGACGAAGCTCGGGCACGTGATCGACGGCGCCAGACTCGGCGGTGGTGTAGCGGCGCATGTCCTGGAAGTAGGCCTGCGGGTCGGCGACGCCGTTCGTCACCATGCGCGGTCCGAGCAGCGTCCGCATTGCCGGGATCTCGAGCAGCGCGTCGAACTGCGGCTTGGCGGCGGGGTCGTCGACGTGCTGCCAGAGCTCGCCGAGGCGGGCCGCCAGCCCGGCCGCCATGTCGTACTGGCCGGGGTCGACGATCAGCGCGGCGAGTCGCGGCGTTGCCGGCCGCGCCGCGCGGGGCGAGCAGCCCGCCGAACGAGCGGCCGACGAGCACGATGCGGCGCGGCGTCGACCTCGGGCAGGGCCGCGACGAGGTCGAACATGCCGGGCACGACGTGCTCCCAGTCGGGGCGCTGCGGCACGCGGCGGTCGTAGAGAACGCTGCCCTGGCCCGGGCCGTCGAGGCCGACGAACGCCCAGCCCCGGTCGAGGGCCGGGTACGCCGACGCGTACAGCTCCTCGGCGGTGTTGTCGTAGCCGCCGATGTGGAGGATCGTCGGGAACGGGCCGGCGCCGGGCGGCGCGAACAGATAGCCGGGCGTGTCGCCCTCGACCACGCGGCCGGGCCGTGGCAGGTCGGGAAGGGCCCTGCGGAAGGCGTCGACGCTGGCCCGGTAGGCCGTGGTCAGCTCCTTGCCGTCGAGGTCGTCGCGATGCCAGAAGAACGCCTGGCGGTAGTACTCGGCCGCCCGCAGCCGCAGGCTCGCAGCGCTCGCGGCGTGGCCGCCCTGCTCGGCGGCCGCCGCCTGGGCCACGAGGCCGTCGGCGAACGTCGACCACGCGGCGTACCAGCTGTCGCGGTCGCCGGCCGTGATCCGCGACGCGATGTACAGGCACTCGCCGACGTTGGCCATGCCGGCGTCGCACTTGCCGACCGTGCGCTGCAACTGGCCGTCGAAGCCCTCGTCGTCGAAGTACAGCTTCATGCGTTTGCCTTCTTCGTTGAGGTCGTTGATGACACCGACAATGCGCCCCGCAACCAACTCACTGAAAGCGGCGCTTCGGCTCCGAGGGTGGGCTAACCCCGTGTGGGGGGTCCCCGCACGCGGCGGAGAACCTCGGTGATCTCAGCGATATCTTACGTCGAGTCTCGGGAGACCTGTTTGGATACGGATGGCGCATCTTCGCAGGTGACGCGAAGTGCGTGACATGGTGAGGTAGTTCGGCCCATAGGACATCAGGCACCACGCTGTCGCCATGTCGGCGTTGAATGACATTGTCGGCAAGCCACGCGCCAGCGCTAACTCAGCGATTTGCCCTCGCTCATTGAAAAAGCATTGGATCAACTTCGATGGTCACGCCGCTGGCGCGGTCTCGAACGATCGCGGAAAAGACGCGCTCAAGCTCGCCAGGTTCCACCACCTCGAATGGTTGAACGCCTCAACGCGAAGCACCTGGAACTCTTCAAGGAGGCTATTTCCGGTGTGTCGCGCGTGGCTTGCTGAGCGGGGTTCGAAGCCACCAGACCTTGTGTGTCAGGCCGTCTTTCGCATTAGTACTAAACTTGGGGAGCCAGATCGGCTACGCGGTCCCGTTTGACGCCTCAAGCACCTTTGCCAATCGCAAGCGCGTGTGGTTCGAGATCCGCATGGCATGTGCGTTTGTGCCTCGCGATCACTGTTGCACCATGTGGCCAAGCCGATTATCTCTCCGTCTGTGTCGTCTTCGACTACGGTTTCATCCCTGCTCAATGCTTATGCCACAAGGTCTATGCGTTGAGACTGATTTACACGGGAAAAGCTCGCAGTGAAACTTGACGCTGCGTGTGCCGCGTGTGTACCGCAGATTCAACCGAAGCCAACACAAGAGGAGGACAGCATGGGCCTGTTCGACAAGAAAACCGACGCCGAGAAAGAGCAAAAGGAGAAGATCAAGGAAGTGAAGAGAGACGCCCGCGAGGAGGAAAGGGATACCCGCAAGGACGCACGGGAGGAAAAGAGGGACGCTCGCCAGGACGCGCACGAGGACAAGAAGGACGCGCGCGAGGAGAAGCGGGACGAGAAGAAGGACGCGCGTGAGGAAAAGCGGGACGAGATGAAGGACATCCGTCAGTCCGACCTCAAGGGCGAGGCCAAGCGCGATGCGAAATCGGAGGTGCGCGAGGAGAAACGTGACGCCATCGACGACGCGAAGGATGACAAGCGCGACACCATCGATCTCGCGGTCGACGAGAAAAAGGACCGCATCGACGACGCCAAAGACGCGAAAAAGGTGACGCTCGACAGTATCCGCACGCAGGAAATCCAGGACTTGGCGGCGCTGAACGTGCCGGGTACTTCGGTACTGGATGCGACCCTTGCGTTGGAGCTACTGGCGCTGACGCACGTGGCGCAGTTCTCGGACGCAGCGACTCTTACCGCCAACCCGGAAGTTCGCACCACGCTGTTTGGCGAAACGGCCCCGTGCTTGTTGCGCGGAGCGCAGGTGCGCAACCCCAGCGGCATCACCGGCAAGAACTTCAAAAGCGACACCGAGTGTTTCGTTGCGCGCAGCGATGATGGCGACGTGGTCGTGGCTTTCCGCGGATCGGAAACCCAGTTCTTTGACGAGGTCGGCGCATTCAAGGATTGGGTGCTGACGGACTTCCGTTCCAACCGCATGGCCTATCCGCCGGCGCCAAAATCATGGCCCGACCAGCGCTGGGTGCATGCGGGCTTCTGGCAGGCATACGACTTGGTGCGCAACGTACTGCTGGCCGAGGTGAGCCGCCAGACGGCGAAGAACTCACCCGCCCGGCGCATCTTTGTCACCGGCTTCTCGCTGGGTGGCGCGCTGGCGCTGCTGGCGGCGCTGGACATCGCCGACGGCATGCGTGACACGCCGGTGGAGCTGTTCACCTTCGCCGCGCCCCGGGCAGGCGATGAGAGCCTGAACAAGCTGCTGGCCGAACGGGTGCGAAAATCAACCCTGATCGCCTTTCGCGGCGATCCGGTGGTGCACCTGCCGCCGTTCGGGCCGAACTTCCCGGTGACGCTGAAGAACCCGATCAGCCTCGACCTTGCCGGCACCCATATCGGGCTAGGCACGCCGCTCCCGCAGGTGGGCCAGCAATATCGCACGGCGGACAGGCTGTTCTACATCGACAAGGATGGTGCGGTGAACGACCGGTTTCCGACCGCGCAGGTGGCGCTGAACTTCAGGGACCACGACTGGACGCCGTACAGCGCCGCGCTGAGCGGCATCGCCCGCGCCCAGGCGGGAGTTTGAGGCCCTGCATCCGCGTGACGGTTGCTCCTTCGGGTACCGGCAGCCGCGGCGAAAGAGCGAGAAGCGTGTCAACGTGACGTTTCCTCGAAATCGGCGCGATTCGTTCCAGATTTCGGCAATAGTCTAGTCACAGTGATTCGATGGCGGATCATTACAGCGCTGTGAGTTTCGCGACATTGCCCAATAGGGTTGGACCTCCTGAGCTGACCAGAACAGAGCACGCTCCTTCAACTCCCTGATCTGAGAACCGGCAGGAGCTTGCGGAGCGCTAGCAAGGAGATGACATGCACCTTCGCGCTATCAGCGTTTGCATCGGTCTTTTGCTCGTCAACAGCCAAGTAGAGTTGCGTGCACAGGAGATCCGTGCACCGGTTCAAGTCAGTGCGTTGGACGGCAAAGATCAACAGCCGCCCCCGTGCGGGAAAGACGGAATTTTGAATTGCGCTGCCTGCGCGAATGACCCCGATTGCCCCCAAAAGGGGCCAGGCAGTTCAACCCCGCCTCCCAGCACCACATTGCCCACCGCGATTGTCGAGGCCAAATGCGCTGCAAATGGAAAGATCGGGGTGTTCGGAAGCGACACACCTTTTGGAGTTGCCGCCCGCCAGGTCGCCTCACGATACCCGAACTTCAAGACAGCTCGAAAAGCCGACGATCCCAGCTTCATTGATTCGCACCCCTCTGGCGCGCTGGCCACCGGGCACGCTGAACTGAAGGGTTACGGCGTCACGATGATCCAAGGCAAACGCTCCGGCGTGGTTGAAAACGCATCAGGTGACTTGGCTGATCCCTCGTTACTCTTCTTCCAAAAAACGGGCAAGGACGAAGACGACTGGGGCATCATCGGGATGGGATACAGCTATCAGCACGATCGCGACAACGAGTCTGGGCCCACGGAGATTGCCGGTGTCGACTCCGGCATTTGGTGGCTCCACGAAGCTGGTTATCACCGCTCGCCCGGCGATGGCGGCTTCACGTGCGCCACCAACGACGACCTGCAAAAGAGCGTGTTCGACGCCGGCAAGCGCATCGATGCAGAGGGTTGCATGGGCATCGACAGGGAGGATCTCAAGACACGCGAATTCCACGCCGATCGCAAACACGGGCGCTATTGGGCTCTGCACGTCTGGTTTGAGCCTTCAACAGGACGCCCGACGCTCGCGTTGAGCGATCCTTGGTGCCGACAAAGCGCCAGTGCACTGACGGTCCCCTCCTGCGCCTTCCGCAAGCCGGGATCCTGCTAGGGGCGGCGTCGTTGAACTGTTCGGGCCGTTTCGCAGGGACGGCGAAGATCAAGACAGCGAAGACACGAAGGCGTCGTTCATCGAACGATGCTGCTTCTGCGCTGTGAGAGCTGCCCGAGGGACCGAGCACGTTGTGCACACGGAGCAAATTCAATGAAATCGTTCGTGGCCTACCATGGTGTAAATGCCGCTACTCATCAACAGCGGTTCGACGAGCTGCTGGCGCAAGGAATGCGGATGACTTGGGTTAATGTCTCCGGTGACCCGAGCGATGCTTGCTACGCTGCTGTTTGGGTGGCAAGCGACGGTCGCGCGTGGGCGGGCTTGCACAATCTCGACGCTGCAGGCTATCAGCAGCGGTTCAATGAGCTCACGGCGAATGGGCTGACGCCGTCGGTCGTCTCCGCCGCCGGATCGGTGGACCGTCCTGTCTTCGCCGCTCTGTTCGAGCAGCGGGATGTCGGAGCTTGGACGGCACGGCACGGCCTCACATGGGGTGCATCAGGTCAGCCGGACACGATGGTGGGCCAATCGGAGACCGCGTACGCGGCAGGTCAAGTTCCGCGATGTCTTGCGGTGTACGGGGATGAGAACGACCGCCGGTTCGCTGGTATCTGGTGGGAGGCCCGTGACGGTATCAGTGCCTCGTGGTGGCTGGGTGACGGCGATTTCTACCAGCGCCTGTTCGATGCACAGGTGGCGGGGGGCAATCGCCCGTCGTCTCTTGCGGTCAGCGACGACGGTCTCGTGCTTTCGGTGTTCCGAGACGACCAGATTGGAGCATGGACAGCGCGACACCGAATCAACGCTCAGGAATACCAGGCCGAGTTCGACCGGCAACTTCAGCAGGACCAACGCCCGATCGTCGTCGCGGCAGGTGGTTCTGGTGACTCCGCTCAGTACGCGGCGATATTCGCAGGCCAGGAAACTGCTGTGCCGCGCGCGTGGACAGTGACTGTCGACGCACAAGGCCCCGACGCGTTGGCCGCCGAGTTGGACGCTGGCATGGCCGACACGATGCGCCGCTTCGGCGTGCGCTCCGCGGCTTTGGCCGTCGCCAGGGATGGTGTAGTAAGGGTGTCCCGCGGCTACACCTGGGCAGAATCTTGGTTCCCGATTACGCAACCTACCGCACTGTTCCGACAGGCCAGCGTTTCAAAACTATTCACGTCGGCAGCAGCCCAGGCCCTGCACGACGACAAAGTCCTCAGCCTGGATACGCCGATGTTCAGCTTCCTCGGCGTCAACACGCCTCTGCCCGGTGACGTATCGGTGGATTCCCGGATTGCACTGGTGACACCACGGCAAGCTGCGACTCGGACTACCGGCATGCACCGCGATCTCTTCGGTCGCCGCCCTGACGGCACCCATGGGGACACGACGATGCGCGATGTCGCTCTTCTTGCCGGCCGCGTCGGCTCGCCGACGCAGGGTGATGTCGTTCAGTACGTCTATGGCATGCCGCTGGTTACCAACCCAGGCAGCATGGTCGGCGACGGCTATTCCAACGTCGCGTTCTTCGCTCTTGGTGCTGTGATCGAACGCGCTACGAGGCAACCGATTGATGCCTACATCCGGCAGCGGTTGCTTGCTCCGTTCGGCGTCGGCGACCTGGTCGTCGCGCGGACGGCCGCCGGACAGCGGCTCCTTGGCGAAATATCGGGCTATGACAGCACCAATGCGGCTCCCTCGATGCTTGACACCTCTGGTGTATGGGCGCCCGGCGCGTACGGCGGTGCGTTTGTGCTCGAAGTCGCACCCGCTGCAGGTGGCTTTGCCACCTCAGTGTCCACGGTGGCCCGCTTCATCGGTTCTCACGCTGCATGGGATCTCGGCCCACGCACTGTTGCGACCCGCTACGGCGATTTCGAAGGCACCGCCACAATCGCCCAGAGCCGTGGCAGTGGCCTGGACCTGGCGGTGGCGTTCAACTTCTGGGTGCCGGACGCTGAAAAGGATCGATTGCTGGCACGAATCGGCCCTGCCCTGGACGCCGCCGGAATGTAGAACCGATGTCAGGCTCTACACGCAACCACTATTGTTTCCACGCTAACACTCCAGGTTGCTCCGCTCGCAAGAGAACGGAAGCATGGCAGCCTGGTCTGTTTTACGTGCCCCCGCCTTGGGTCTAACGGTGGGTGCCTTTGGCGCTGTCGCGGTAAGGAAGATAAGCATAGGTGCACCCATCACGAAGAGGGGTTAGCAACTTGGCACAACTTGTTTCTGTGGATCTGGCCCTCGACCGTCTGCTTTCCCCGAGTGCCTGTGGCTGCTCAGGGTCGGAAGTGAGCGTTCGTCGTGTTCGTAAGCGGACGCTCAGATGGTCCAACGTGGCTCACCAGTAAGGCAATTGCTAACGACAGCTTTGATCGAGGAGCGGGCCATTACGCTGGCATCCTCGATCGTCTCTTCCTGGCCGTCTTTTGGCGGCCGTCCACGAACCTAAGCCGACCTCTCCATACATCGCGTGGCAAGCTGCAGCCTCGCCTAACGATAGATGTTCTGAGCATCCGCTCGGCCTGCTTCCCTACGATAACCGCGCCGGGGCGGTACTACATGAGGCCCTTTCCTGTCAGCCCTTCTTGATCTTCACGACGTTGGCGGGCTTCTTCACACCCGCGGCTTCCAGCATCGCAGCGGTCGCCACATTCACGGACTGCCGTACGGGATCCAAATCGAGCCGGGCATAGATCGCCGTGGACTGGTGGCTCTTGTGGTTCAGGCTTTTGCCGATGATTGTGAGCGAGGCCCCGGTCTTTGCCTGCCAGCTTCCCAAGGTGCGCCGCAGATCGTGAATGCGTAGGTCGGAGATTCCGGCCCGCTCCAGCACCCGCCCCCATCCCTTCTTCGGCTCCACTAAGTGGCCGCTCTTGCCGGGGCCGGGGAAAACGAAGACCGCGTCATCTGCTGCGGCTTCCTTCCGGGCTTCCAGGATCACAATGGCTTCCGGAGACAGGGTGACGTTTTGGGGGTCGTCGTTCTTGGTGCGCGGGATTCGCCAGAGTCCCTCAGGCAGATTGACCTCGGACCATCGCATCGCCAGGACGTTGGCACGGCGTGCACCGGTCAAAAGGGCTACGAGGAGGTAATCCCGGATCGTTTCGTTCGGCTCTTCAGCCAGGGCGGAGAAGAAGCGTGGCAACTCATCGGCCTGCAGGAACCTGTCCCGCTTCACGGCCTTCCGCGTCTTGATGCCCCGGACGGGGTTCTCACTGAGGTAACCCCATTCGATCGCCTTGCCGAAGATCCCCGAAGCCAAGGCACGCGCGTTGTTGACAGTCGCCCCGGCCTTGCCGTCCCGCTCCATGTCGGAAAGGATACGCCCCAACATCTCCCGAGTAATCGCGGAGAGCTTGCGGCTGCCCAGGGGCTTTTCGAGGTAATCCCGGAAGCGCTGCTGGTCGTTGTACCACGACCGCTTCTTGCTGCCGTGGCGTTCCCCGTATTCCTGGAAGAACTGGGCAACGGTTGGCTCCCCCTTGTGCGCCCGCTTCACTTCGGCAGGATTCGATCCTTCTGCGATCTCGGCATTGATCCGCGCAGCACGCTTACGGGCCTGCTCCACAGTCATTTCGGGAAAGCGCCCCAGGGTTATGCGCTCGGGCTGGCCGCCCTTGATTCGGCGAAAAACGGAGAAGGTCTTGATGCCTGTGTGCGTAACCCGGACTTGCAACCCCGCGGTCTTGGCATCGTGATAGACGGCCCGGCCGCTCTCGGGTGAGGGCAAAGCGGCCAGCGTTTCCTTGGTAAAATTCACGGTTACGCCCATTGCTTCCCATTGGGGTTACGTCGGGGTTACGATTTCGGTGAATTTCGAGCGATTTCCGTGTAACCCCGTTAAGAAGATGATAGGCATATAACACATGTAAATCAATATCCGTTAATGCCCGTAAATTCCCGAGGTCTGTATGGAACCTAGAACTCATAATCCCTTGGTCGCTGGTTCGAGTCCAGCCAGACCCACCCACCTTGCCCGCCGCTTTCTTTGCCCTCTGATGCTCTTCGTTTTAACTTAAGGAACGTCCGCACAACCGCGCATTCTTCGGCTGACCGAAAGCAGGAAAGATTGATTCATCGCGATCTGATCGGTTCTCGGGGTGATTTGGCAGCGGCATCGAGGTTTTCCTGCCTCGTTTTCCTACTGCGGACGCACTGCGCCCAGGACCGTGTAGCGAACGAGAAAAATGTTGGCCAGCGCTGTGGTGACGAATACCCGGTTGGCGTTCTTGGCCAGACCGCGATAGCGCACCTTGGTGAACCCGAACACGCGCTTGATCACCCCGATAGAGTGTTCCACCCGTGCCCGGATGCGCGACTTCGTGCGGTTCTTCGCCTGGATCGCAGCATCGAAGGCGTGCTTCCACTTGCACTGCCGATGGGTGAAGTCTTTGGCCTTCGGCGCCTTCGCCCGGATGATCTGACGCTGGCCCTTGTAGGCTTGGTCACCGTAGAGCCGGGTCTCGTGGCCGTGCAGCAGATCGCCCAGCACCTTGCAGTCGGCCGTGTTGGCCGGGGTCGTCACCACCGAGTGGATCACTTTGCTCCGGGCATCGACACCCACATGCACCTTCATCCCGAAGTACCACTGCTTGCCCTGCTTCGTCTGATGCATCTGCGGGTCGCGGCTGCCCTCGGCGTTCTTCGTGGAACTGGGGGCAGCGATGATCGTTGCATCCACGATCGTGCCCTTCGAGACCTTGAGCCCGCGACTGAGCAGTACCCGCCCGACCTCCTCGAAGATCTTCTCCCCGAGCCCGTTGTGCTCGAGCAGGTGGCGAAAGCGCATCAGCGTGCTCTCATCGGGCACCGGCTCGCTCCCCAGGTCAATGCCGACAAACGCGCGCATCGCCAGCGAGTCGTACAGCCACTCCTCCACCGCCGGATCCGACAGGTCGAACCACAACTGCAGGCAGTGCATGCGCAGCATCCGCTCCAGCCCCACCGGCGGGCGACCCCCGGCGCTCGTGGCCTTCGGGTAGTAGGGCTCGATCAGCACGCACAGCTCCGCCCACGGCACCACCGTGTTCATCTCGGCCAGAAACTTCTCGCGCCGCGTCGGCTTGCGAAACCGTTCGAAATCACTCGTTGCCAGGGTCAGCTGCTTCTTCAACGTTTAACCTCGCAGTTCTCTCGTCTGCTTGCAACTGTATCAATCCCCGCACGAGGCGGCGATGGTTTCGCGGAGTTTCCTTTAGCAGCGGTTTGACACCCAATCGGGGTTGCAAGATAATCGCGGGTTTCGTTTGGAGGGGTTCCCGAGCGGTCAAAGGGAGCAGACTGTAAATCTGCCGGCTCTGCCTTCGAAGGTTCGAATCCTTCCCCCTCCACCAAGAGAACGGGGTTGAGCCATCGGTTCGAGGCGGGATGGGCCGCGCAGGGTGCTGGCAGGGCAACTGAACCTTTCGTTTTCCGACGCGGGTGTAGCTCAATGGTAGAGCAGAAGCCTTCCAAGCTTACGACGAGGGTTCGATTCCCTTCACCCGCTCCCGCGTCAGTCGCCAACCCTATCGGTGCCGCAAATATCGAGAATTGCAGAAAGAGATTTGCTCGGCAACAGGAACCGATCGGTGAAAGCCGGCATAAGGGGGAATCGCCCATGTAGCTCAGTGGTAGAGCACTCCCTTGGTAAGGGAGAGGTCGCCCGTTCAATCCGGGCCATGGGCACCAGAGGATCTTAACGGCGTTCGATTCAGCGCGAGGAACATTCAAATGGCGAAGGGGAAGTTTGAGCGGACGAAGCCGCACGTGAACGTGGGGACGATCGGGCACGTGGATCATGGGAAGACGACGCTGACGGCGGCGATGACGCAGGTGTTGTCGAAGAAGTACGGAGGGGAGGCGAAGGCGTACGATCAGATTGATGCGGCGCCGGAGGAGAAGGCACGGGGGATCACGATCAACACGGCGCACGTGGAGTACGAGACGGCGAAGCGGCACTACGCGCACGTGGACTGCCCGGGGCACGCGGACTACGTGAAGAACATGATCACGGGTGCGGCGCAGATGGACGGGGCGATTTTGGTGGTATCGGCGGCGGATGGGCCGATGCCGCAGACGCGGGAGCACATCCTGCTGGCGCGCCAGGTGGGGGTGCCGTACATCATTGTCTACATGAACAAGGCGGACATGGTGGACGATGCGGAGCTCTTGGAGCTGGTGGAGATGGAGGTGCGCGAGCTCTTGTCGAAGTACGAGTTTCCGGGCGATGACACGCCGATCGTGATCGGCAGTGCGTTGAAGGCGCTGGAAGGCGATACGAGCGACCAGGGGGTGGGCTCGATCATGAAGCTTGCCGAGGCGCTCGACAGCTACATCCCGCAGCCGGAGCGGGCGATCGACGGGCCGTTCCTGATGCCGGTGGAAGACGTGTTCTCGATCTCGGGTCGGGGCACCGTGGTGACCGGTCGGGTCGAGCGGGGCATTGTGAAGGTGGGCGAAGAGATCGAGATCGTGGGGCTGAAGGCCACGGTGAAGACCGTGTGCACCGGGGTGGAGATGTTCCGGAAGCTCCTGGATCAGGGGCAGGCGGGGGACAATATTGGCGTACTCCTCAGAGGCACCAAGCGCGAGGAGGTCGAGCGTGGGCAGGTGCTGGCGAAGCCCGGGTCGATCACGCCGCACACCCGGTTCACGGCGGAGATCTATGTGCTCTCGAAGGACGAGGGGGGGCGGCACACGCCGTTCTTCAACGGGTATCGGCCGCAGTTCTACTTTCGGACGACGGACGTGACGGGGTCGATCGAGTTACCGGCGGGCACGGAGATGGTGATGCCCGGGGACAACATATCGATCACGGTGAGTCTGATTGCCCCGATTGCGATGGAAGAGGGGCTGCGCTTTGCCATCCGCGAGGGTGGACGTACCGTCGGCGCCGGCGTCGTCGCCAAAGTGATCGAGTAACGAGAGACGCGACAGCGCGTGGGTTCAGGGCGCAGACCGGGGCGTATCCGCTCCTTTCCGCGCCCCGTTCCTTCGAGCTTTCCCATGGTCCACAGGCCAATAGCTCAATTGGTAGAGCGTCGGTCTCCAAAACCGAAGGTTGGGGGTTCGAGACCCTCTTGGCCTGCCCCTCAAATCCAACATGGCTGACAAGATCAAGCTTGCCGTTGCCGCGCTGCTCGTGATCGCCGGAATCGTCGGCTACTACTATCTGGCGGATAGCGCCACCATCATCCGCGCGGGATCCGTAGTGGTGGGACTGGTCGCGGCATCGGCGGTGGCCTGGATGACGGCCCCCGGAAAGCAGCTCTTCGCCTTCGCCCAGGAATCGGTGGCGGAGACCAAGAAAGTCGTGTGGCCGTCCCGCAAAGAGACGCTGCAGACGACCGGGCTGGTGTTCCTGTTCATATTGCTGATGGCGATTTTCCTGTGGCTGGTCGATGCAACGCTGCTATGGCTGGTCAAACTGCTCATGGGCCGCGACTAATGACGAAGAGATGGTACGTGGTACACGCCTATTCGGGATTCGAGAAAAGCGTGCAGCGAACCCTGCAGGAGCGCGTTCACCGGGCGGGTATGGCGGACCAGTTCGGGCAGATTCTGGTGCCCGTTGAAGAAGTGGTCGAGATGAAGGGCGGCCAGAAAGCGAAGAGTGAACGTAAGTTCTTCCCTGGCTATGTGCTGGTCGAGATGGAAATGACCGACGAGACCTGGCACCTCGTGAAGAACACACCGAAGGTCACGGGATTCGTCGGTGGCACCGCGACCAAGCCTACGCCGATCTCGGCGAAGGAGGTCCAGAGCATCCTGAACCAGATTCAGGAGGCCGAGGAGAAACCGAAGCCAAAGGTTCTCTTCGAAGTCGGCGAGATGGTGCGCGTGAAGGACGGTCCGTTCACCGACTTTCACGGTTCTGTCGAGGACGTCAATTACGACAAGAGCAAGATCCGGGTGTCGGTCTCGATCTTCGGTCGCTCGACTCCGGTCGAACTGGATTTCGGACAGGTTGAGAAGGCCTGAGTGGCGACGCGCCTGGCGTGGAGCATGGCGAATCGGGGAGGACGCTCGCGCGTCCGCTGAACCCGTAGAGGAGAGTCAGAGTGGCGAAGAAAATAGTCGGGCTGATCAAGCTGCAGGTGCCCGCAGGCAAGGCCAACCCCAGTCCGCCGATCGGACCTGCGCTCGGCCAGCGCGGTCTCAACATCATGGAGTTCTGCAAGGCGTTCAATGCACAGACCCAGGGCATGGAGGTTGGCCTCCCGGTGCCGGTGGTGATCACCGCTTACCAGGACAAGAGCTTCACGTTCGTGATGAAGACGCCGCCGGCGTCCGTGCTCATCCGCAAGGCGGCGAAGATCAACAAGGGCAGTCCCAAACCCCACACGGACAAGGTCGGCAAGCTCACCCGCGACCAGGTCGAGGCGATCGCAAAGGCGAAGACACCTGATCTCACGGCGGCCGATCTCGAAGCTGCCATGCGCACCATCGCCGGCAGTGCCCGCAGCATGGGCGTCGAAGTGGAGGGCATGTGACATGGCAAATGTTTCCAAGCGTTATCAGGGAATCACCAAGAACGTCGATCGCGCCAGGACATATGCGATCGCGGAAGCCCTCGAACTCGTCAAACAGAACGCCATTGCGAAGTTCGACGAATCGGTGGACGTATCGGTGAATCTCGGCGTCGACCCGAAGAAGTCTGATCAGCAGGTGCGCGGGTCCGTGGTGCTGCCCCGCGGCACGGGCAAGACCAAGCGCGTCGCGGTGTTCGCGCAGGCTGAGAAGGCCAAGGATGCTCTCTCAGCCGGCGCCGACCTGGTCGGCTTCGAGGACTTGGCGGAGAAGGTGAAGGGCGGCTTCCTCGACTTCGACGTCGTGATCGCTACGCCGGATTCAATGCGAGTGGTGGGTGCGCTCGGCCAGATCCTCGGCCCGCGTGGCCTGATGCCCAACCCGAAGGTGGGCACGGTGACGCAGGACGTGGTGCAGGCCGTCAAGAACGCCAAGGCCGGCCAGGTGCAATACCGGACCGACAAGGCCGGCATTATTCACTGCACCATCGGGCGGGCTTCGTTTCCGGTCGATGCGCTGAAGGAAAACTTGACCGCGCTCGTGGACGCCCTCAACAAGGCGAAGCCTGCGAGTTCCAAGGGTGTGTATCTGCGCAAGATCTCCGTGTCCAGCACCATGGGGGCGGGAGTGCGCGTCGATTACGCGACGCTGGCGCAGTAATGAATGGTTTGGCTGCCCGCGCGACGGGTGGCTGCAGGAACTTTGGGCCTGACGATCCGCTTCGATCGGGTCGCCGGGGGCGAGAATGGAATGATCGATTCCGACCGTCATCCGGTGGCGCCGCTGGGCGTGGGTGGTCAGGGTTATCAAAGACCGTTGGGGTCTTCGAGGTGAAGCGTGAAGGGGAAGGTAGAAGGGGGATGCCCTGCAACCCGATCCACGAGCGTGGAACCCAAAAGAGACTTAAACGCCAGCAGCTGGATGGCTGAAGAGGTCGGGATGGAAACACCCTTCCCTTATCTTCCTTTCCGACTGCAGTGCCCGACGCAGATAGCGCACCCCGCAGGCTGGAAATGACTCCTGGCTCTAAGGTCGCTATGACTAACTGGGAAGTTCGGCGACTGCCCCTGACCGGGCAGGCGAAGACCGATCCCGCAACTGGAGGGTAGACCTTGGGTCTCAAGCTGGAAGACAAGAGAGCGGTAGTGGCCGAGGTGAGCGCGGAAGTGGCGCGTGCCGAGGCCATCATCCTCGTCGAGAACCGCGGTCTGGAAGTGGGGCAGATGACGGAACTGCGCAAGCGTGCGCGCAACGCCGGGGTGTATCTGCGCGTTGTGAAAAACACGCTCGCGCGCCGCGCGGTCGCCGATACACCGTTTGCAGGGCTGGCGGAGAAGATGGTTGGTCCGCTCGCATACGGCATTTCGAGCGATCCCGTAGCGGTCGCAAAAGTGCTGCACGAGTTCGCGAAGGGCAACGAGAAATTCGCGATCAAGGGCGGCGCGATGGGTAGCTACGTCATGACCTCGAAGGAGGTGGCGAGCCTTGCCACCATGCCAAGCCGCGAGGAGCTGTTGGCCAAGCTGCTCGGCACCATGCAGGCACCGGTCGCGCAGTTCGTGCGAACGCTGAACGAGGTGCCGTCGCGCTTCGTTCGCGTGCTGGCTGCCGTGCGCGATGCCAAGGGCGAGGCCTGACTTCAGGTCCGCGCCCGCTCCCCTTCCTCACCGAACAACGTAACGACTTACGAATCAGGAGTAGAGAAATGGCTGTTGCCAAAGCTGACATTCTGGATGCCATCGCCAACATGACCGTGCTCGAGCTGTCCGGGCTGATCAAGGAGATGGAAGAGAAGTTTGGCGTATCCGCCGCGGCTGCCGCGGTCGCTGTCGCCGCCCCGGCCGCTGGTGGTGCTGCTGCACCGGCTGCGGAGGAGCAGACCGAGTTCACTGTCGTCCTGACCGGCGCCGGCGAGAACAAGGTCAATACCATCAAGGTGGTGCGCGCCATCACCGGCCTCGGGCTCAAGGAGGCCAAGGATCTGGTGGACGGCGCGCCCAAGCCCGTGAAGGAAGGTGTGTCGAAGGCAGATGCCGACGCCGTTGCCAAACAACTTACGGACGCTGGCGCCACTTGCGAGATCAAGTAAGCGCTATCGACTGTGGTTGCGGGCTGGCGGGAAACCGCCGGCCTTTTCCGCTTTTTCTGCGAGCGTGGCATTTGCGCGGCTGTACGAAACATCCGGTTCAATCCGTGAGGTCGCTGCGTCCGCGAGCGGCCGCATGGAATCTTCGGCGCAATGCGCACTCCGAGGCAGGAGGCTCAGCGCCTGTTCGGCCCCTGTTCTCACCTCTTTCCGTCCGTGCTGTGGAGTGATTTCATGACCTACTCTTTTACCGAGAGAAAACGCATCCGCAAGAGCTTCGCCAAGCGCGCGAGCGTGCTGCCGGTTCCGTTCCTGCTCGCGACCCAGATCGACTCCTTCAGCGCGTTCCTGCAAGCCGAGACCTTGGCGGATGCGCGCAAGAATGAAGGTCTGCAAGCTGCATTCACGTCGATCTTTCCGATCTCGAGCCACTCCGGCAACGCCCGCCTTGATTTCGTGAGCTATGCGCTCGGCTCGCCACCGTTCGACGTCAAGGAATGCCAGCAGCGCGGTCTGACCTTCGCTTCGCCGCTTCGCGCCCGGGTGCGCCTCACGATCATGGATCGGGAGGCATCGAAGCCGACGGTCAAGGAGGTCAAGGAGCAGGAGGTCTACATGGGCGAGATTCCGCTCATGACCACCACCGGCTCCTTCATCATCAACGGCACCGAGCGCGTCATCGTGTCCCAGCTCCATCGCTCGCCGGGAGTGTTCTTCGAGCATGACCGAGGCAAGACCCACTCCTCTGGAAAGCTGCTTTTCTCCGCGCGCATCATCCCGTATCGGGGCTCGTGGCTCGACTTCGAGTTCGACGCCAAGGACTATCTGTATTTCCGGGTCGATCGTCGCCGCAAGATGCCGGTGACGACCCTGCTCAAGGCGATCGGTTACACGCCCGAGGCGATCCTCAAGGAATTCTTCGTTTTCGACACGTTCCATCTCGAGCGTGGCGAGATGGAGTTCGAGATCGTGCCCGAGCGCCTGCGCGGCGACATTGCACGTTTCGACATCGCTGCCAAAGGCCAGGTGATCGTGCCCAAGGACAAGCGGATCACCGTGAAGCATATCCGCGAGATGGAGAAGGCGGGACTGAAACGGGTCAGTGTTCCCACCGACTTCGTCCTCGGCCGCGTGCTGGCCCGCCACGTCATCGACAAGGAGAGCGGTGAGATCATCGCTCGCGCCAACGACGAACTCACCGACGATCTGCTCAAGAAGCTGCGGGAATCGGGAGTGCCGGAAATCCAGACCATCTACACGAACGATCTCGACCAGGGTCCCTACATCTCGCAGACCCTGCGCATCGACGAGTCCGCCGACGAACTGGCGGCGCAGGTCGCCATCTACCGCATGATGCGTCCGGGCGAACCGCCCACGGAGGAGGCGGTAAAGCAGCTCTTCCAGGGCCTTTTCTTCGCCGAGGAACGCTACGATCTTTCCGCGGTCGGGCGCATGAAGTTCAACCGTCGCGTCGGCCGCGACGACCTTATCGGCGCGGCCACGCTGTCGAAGGATGACATCGTCGCGGTGATCCGTATCCTCGTGGAGCTTCGAAACGGTCGCGGTGAGATCGACGATATCGACCACCTCGGCAACCGGCGCGTGCGATCCGTAGGCGAGCTCGCGGAGAACCAGTTCCGCGCCGGCCTCGTGCGCGTCGAGCGCGCAGTGCGCGAGCGCCTGTCGCAGGCGGAGTCCGAGAACCTAATGCCGCACGATCTCATCAATGCGAAGCCGGTGTCTGCGGCCATCAAGGAATTCTTCGGCTCCTCGCAGCTTTCGCAGTTCATGGACCAGACCAATCCGTTGTCCGAGATCACGCACAAGCGTCGCGTGTCGGCCTTGGGGCCGGGCGGCCTTACTAGGGAGCGGGCGGGCTTCGAGGTGCGGGATGTGCATCCGACCCACTACGGCCGGGTGTGCCCGATCGAGACGCCGGAAGGTCCGAACATCGGCCTCATCAATTCGCTGGCGCTCTACGCGAGCACCAACGAGTACGGATTCCTCGAGACACCGTACCGCCGGGTCACGGATGGTCATGTGACCGATGAGATCGAATTCCTCTCCGCCATCGAGGAGGGCAAGTACGTCATCGCCCAGGCAAACGCCGCCCTCGACCAGCAGGGACGTTTCGTCGACGAACTCGTATCCTGCCGCCATCACAACGAGTTCACCCTTTCCGGTCCGGACAAGGTGCAGTACATGGACGTGGCGCCAGCGCAGATCGTCTCGGTGGCGGCATCGCTGATTCCGTTTCTCGAGCACGACGATGCGAACCGCGCCCTGATGGGTTCCAACATGCAGCGCCAGGCGGTGCCGTGCCTGCGTCCCGAGAAGCCGCTCGTGGGAACCGGCATCGAGCGCACGGTGGCGGTCGATTCGGGCACCGCCGTGCAGGCCCGCCGCGGTGGCGTCGTCGATTACGTGGATGCCGGCCGGATCGTGGTGCGCGTGCACGACGAGGAAACAGTGGCGGGCGAGGTCGGTGTCGACATCTACAATCTCGTCAAGTACACGCGTTCGAACCAGAACACCGACATCAACCAGCGTCCCCTCGTCAAGGTGGGCGATGCCATCGCGAAAGCGGACGTCATCGCGGACGGCGCTTCCACGGACATGGGCGAGCTCGCGCTCGGACAGAATCTGCTGGTCGCGTTCATGCCGTGGAACGGCTACAACTTCGAGGACTCGATTCTCATCTCCGAACGCGTGGTGGCCGACGATCGCTTCACCTCGATCCACATCGAGGAGCTGTCGGTGGTCGCGCGGGATACGAAGCTGGGAGCGGAGGAAATCACGCGCGACATCTCCAATCTCTCCGAAGCGCAACTCGCGCGTCTCGACGAGTCCGGCATCGTCTACATTGGCGCTGAAGTGGAAGCCGGTGACGTGCTGGTGGGCAAGGTGACGCCCAAGGGAGAGACGCAACTCACGCCGGAAGAGAAGCTGCTGCGGGCGATTTTCGGCGAGAAGGCGTCGGACGTGAAGGACACCTCGCTGCGCGTACCCTCCGGCATGTCCGGCACGGTGATCGACGTGCAGGTGTTCACGCGCGAGGGCATCGAACGCGACAAGCGCGCGCAGCAGATCATCGACGATGAGCTGAAGCGCTACAAGAAGGATCTCGCCGACCAGTTCCGCATCGTCGAGGACGACACCTTCGTGCGCATCGAGCGGCTGTTGGTGGGCAAGGTCGCGAATGGCGGTCCGAAGAAGCTCGCGAAGGGCACGAAGATCACCAAGCCGTACCTGCTGGAAGTCGAGCGCCACAGCTGGTTCGACATCCGGCTGGCGAGCGAAGAGGCTGCCCGGCAGCTCGAGCAACTGATGGAAAGCCTCGCGCAGAAGCGCGTCGAGTTCGATCTCGCCTTCGAAGCGAAGAAAAAGAAGCTGACCCAGGGCGACGAGCTGCCGCCCGGTGTGCAGAAGATGGTGAAGGTGTACCTCGCCGTGAAGCGCCGGCTGCAGCCGGGCGACAAGATGGCGGGCCGTCACGGGAACAAGGGCGTCATCTCCAAGATCGTGCCGGTCGAGGACATGCCGTACACGGCGGAAGGCATTCCGATGGATGTCGTGCTCAATCCGCTCGGCGTGCCCTCGCGCATGAACGTCGGCCAGATCCTGGAGACGCATCTCGGCTGGGCGGCCAAGGGGCTGGGAGAGAAGATCGGACAGATGCTCAAGGCGCATGCCCAGATCACGGATCTGCGCAAGGCGCTCGCGCTCATCTACAACGGGAGCGGCAAGCCGGAGCAACTGGATTCGCTGTCCGACTCCGAAGTGATCGACCTGTGCCAGCATCTCCAGAACGGTGTGCCCTTCGCAACGCCGGTGTTCGATGGCGCGACGGAAGCAGAGATCAAGGCCATGCTAGAGCTTGCGGGACTGCCGCGCACAGGGCAGATCGCCCTGCACGACGGTCGCACCGGCGATGCCTTCGACCGCTCCGTGACCGTCGGCTACATGCACATGCTGAAGCTGCATCATCTGGTGGACGACAAGATGCACGCGCGCTCGACCGGGCCTTACAGCCTCGTCACCCAGCAGCCGCTGGGCGGCAAGGCCCAGTTCGGCGGTCAGCGCTTCGGCGAGATGGAGGTGTGGGCGCTCGAAGCCTACGGGGCTTCGTACACGTTGCAGGAGATGCTCACCGTGAAGTCGGACGATGTCACCGGCCGCACCAAGGTCTACGAAAACATCGTCAAGGGCGAGCACAAGATCGATGCCGGCATGCCGGAGTCCTTCAACGTGCTGGTGAAGGAAATCCGTTCGCTCGCGATCGACATCGATCTGGAAAGGTATTGATGGGGGAAGAGGGGAAGCGGGAAGAGGGAAGGGTTGCGGCTTTTAGGCGGGTTTGCCCTTCACCGTTCACCCTTCACCTTTCACTGGAATCCGGAGGTTTCGCATGAAAGCACTGCTCGATTTGTTCAAACAGGTCACCCAGGAAGAGGAATTCGACGCGATCAAGATCGGTCTTGCCTCTCCCGAGAAGATCCGGTCGTGGTCGTATGGCGAGGTCAAGAAGCCGGAGACCATCAATTACCGGACCTTCAAGCCGGAGCGCGACGGCCTCTTCTGCGCCAAGATCTTCGGCCCGGTGAAGGACTACGAGTGCCTGTGCGGCAAGTACAAGCGGCTCAAGCATCGCGGCGTCATCTGCGAGAAGTGCGGTGTCGAGGTCACGCTGTCGAAGGTGCGCCGCGAGCGCATGGGCCACATCGAACTGGCGAGCCCGGTTGCTCACATCTGGTTTCTGAAGTCGCTGCCGTCCCGGCTCGGGATGGTGCTCGACATGACCCTGCGCGACATCGAGCGCGTGCTCTATTTCGAAGCCTACGTCGTGGTCGACGCGGGCCTGACTCCCCTCAACCGCGCTCAGCTGCTTACCGAAGACGACTACCTCGCGAAGGTCGAGGAGTTCGGTGACGACTTCGCCGCCCTGATGGGTGCCGAGGGCATCCGCGAGTTGCTGCGTCATCTCGATCTCACGCGCGAGATCGATCGCCTGCGCAAGGATCTCGAGGCAACCTCGTCGGACACGAAGATCAAGAAGATTGCCAAGCGCCTCAAGGTGCTCGAAGCGTTCCAGAAATCCGGCATCAAGCCGGACTGGATGATCCTCGAAGTGCTGCCGGTCCTTCCGCCCGAGCTGCGCCCGCTTGTTCCCCTGGACGGTGGCCGCTTCGCGACCTCCGACCTGAACGATCTCTATCGTCGCGTCATCAACCGCAACAACCGGTTGAAGCGTCTGCTCGAACTCAAGGCTCCCGAGATCATCGTGCGCAACGAGAAGCGCATGCTGCAGGAAGCCGTCGACTCGCTGCTCGACAACGGTCGCCGCGGCAAAGCCATGACCGGCGCCAACAAGCGTCCGCTCAAGTCGCTTGCCGACATGATCAAGGGCAAGGGTGGTCGTTTCCGGCAGAACCTGCTCGGCAAGCGCGTCGATTACTCGGGACGTTCGGTGATCGTGGTGGGGCCGCAGCTCAAGCTGCACCAGTGCGGGTTGCCGAAGAAGATGGCGCTCGAGCTCTTCAAGCCCTTCATCTTTCACAAGCTCGAAGTCCTTGGCATGGCGACGACCATCAAGGCTGCAAAGCGTCTGGTGGAAGCGGAGGTGCCGGAGGTCTGGGACATTCTGGAAGAAGTGATCCGCGAGCATCCGGTCATGCTGAACCGGGCGCCGACGCTGCACCGCCTCGGCATTCAATCGTTCGAGCCGGTGCTGATCGAGGGCAAGGCGATCCAGCTGCACCCGCTCGTGTGCGCCGCGTTCAACGCGGACTTCGACGGCGATCAGATGGCCGTGCATGTGCCGCTTTCGCTGGAAGCGCAGATGGAGGCACGCACCCTCATGCTCTCCTCCAACAACATCCTCTCGCCCGCGAACGGCGAGCCGATCATCGTGCCTTCCCAGGACATCGTGCTCGGCCTCTATTACATGACGCGGGAAAAGCTCGGCGCACGCGGCGAGGGCATGGCGTTCGTCAATACCTCCGAAGTGGCGCGTGCCTACGAATCCGGTCAGGTGGAGCTGCAGGCGCGCGTCGACGTTCGCATTCGCGAGCAGGAGATCGACGCCCAGGGCGAGCGCCGTGAGAATCTCACCCGTTATCGGACCACTGTGGGGCGTGCGCTCCTCTCCGAGATTCTGCCTGCCGGCCTGCCTTTCGAGGTCATCAACAAGCCGCTCAAGAAGAAGGAAATCTCGCGCCTCATCAACGGCTGCTTCCATCGCGTCGGTCTGCGCGAAACCGTGATCTTTGCCGACAAGCTGATGTACACCGGCTTCTCTTACGCGACCCGCGCCGGCATCTCGATCGCAGTCGACGACATGCTGGTACCGATGCAGAAGGGAGAACTCATCTCCGCGGCGGAGCGCGAGGTGCAGGAAATCGAGCAGCAGTACACCTCGGGCCTCGTCACCCAGGGCGAGCGCTACAACAAGGTCGTGGACATCTGGGGCCGCGCCGGTGACATGGTGGCGAAAGCCATGATGGAGCAGCTCGGGAGCGAGGCGGTCAACGTCTGGGATCCGGCGAACGATACCTGGTCACCCCTCAAGGACGACAAGGGCCGTTCGGTATCCCAGGAGTCGTTCAATTCCATCTACATGATGGCCGACTCGGGCGCACGGGGTTCCGCGGCCCAGATTCGGCAGCTCGCCGGGATGCGTGGTCTCATGGCGAAGCCGGACGGCTCGATCATCGAGACGCCGATCACGGCGAATTTCCGCGAGGGGCTGAACGTTCTGCAGTACTTCATCTCGACCCACGGCGCGCGCAAGGGTCTGGCCGACACCGCACTCAAGACCGCGAACTCAGGCTATCTCACTCGCCGCCTCGTGGACGTTACGCAGGACCTGGTGGTGACCGAGGACGACTGCACCACGAACAATGGCGTGACCATGCGCGCCCTCGTCGAGGGCGGCGAAGTGGTCGAGCCGCTGCGGGACCGCATCCTGGGTCGCGTGGCGGCGAGCGACGTCGTGAATCCCGAATCCAGCGAAACCCTGTTCGAAGCGGGAACATTGCTCGACGAGGCTGCCGTGGATGCGATCGAGGCCCTGGGTATCGACGAAGTTCGCGTGCGCACGCCGCTTACCTGCGACACCCGCTACGGGTTGTGCGCGAAGTGCTACGGGCGCGATCTCGGGCGCGGTGCGATCGTGAACGTGGGCGAGGCAATCGGCGTGATCGCCGCGCAGTCGATCGGCGAACCGGGTACCCAGCTCACCATGCGTACCTTCCACATCGGTGGCGCGGCATCGCGTACCGCGGTGGCGAGCCAGGTGGAAAGCAAGTCGAGCGGCGTGGCCGCCTTCACTGCGACCATGCGCTACGTGACGAACGCACGGGGTGAGCAGGTCGTCATCTCCCGCAGCGGAGAGGTGGGCATCCAGGACGAGAACGGGCGCGAGCGGGAGCGACACAAGGTACCCTACGGTGCGACCCTGCTCGTGAAGGACGGCGCCGTCGTGAAAGCGGGTCAGGTGCTCGCCACCTGGGACCCGCACACGCGTCCGATCATCACGGAGTACGCCGGCACCATCAAGCTCGAAAACGTCGAGGAAGGCGTAACGGTCGCCAAGCAGATCGACGACGTGACGGGACTTTCCACCCTGGTGGTGATCGATCCCAAGCGCCGTGGCGTGTCCACTGCCAAGGGCCTGCGTCCGCAGGTAAAGCTGATCGACGAGACCGGCCATGACGTCAAGCTCGCCGGCAGCGATGCGCCGGTCACCTACACCTTCCAGATCCACTCCATCATCAACGCGAAGGACGGCCAGCAGATCAACATCGGCGACGTGCTCGCGCGGGTTCCCCAGGAGACCTCGAAGACCCGCGACATCACCGGCGGTCTGCCGCGGGTGGCGGAGCTGTTCGAGGCGCGGTCCCCGAAGGATGCGGGCCTGCTGGCGGAGATTACCGGCACCGTTTCCTTCGGCAAGGACACCAAGGGCAAGCAGCGCCTCGTCATCACCGACCTCGAAGGCGTCCCCCACGAATACCTGATCCCGAAGGACAAGCACGTCATGGCCCACGACGGCCAGGTCGTGAACAAGGGCGAGATGATCGTCGACGGACCGAAGGATCCCCACGACATTCTGCGCCTGCAGGGTGTGGAGGAGCTGGCGCGGTACATCATCGACGAGGTCCAGGATGTCTACCGGCTGCAGGGCGTAAAGATCAACGACAAGCACATCGAAGTCATCGTGCGCCAGATGCTGCGTCGGGTGACCATCTCGGAGGCCGGTGATACCCGCTTCATACCCGGCGAACAGGTCGAGCGCGCGGAGGTGCTGGACGAGAACGAGAAGGCGGTCGCGGACGGAAAGAACCCTGCCGCCTACGAGTTCATGCTGCTGGGCATCACAAAGGCGTCCCTGTCGACCGACTCGTTCATCTCGGCTGCCTCCTTCCAGGAGACTACCCGGGTGCTTACGGAAGCGGCGATCATGGGCAAGAAGGACGATCTGCGCGGACTCAAAGAAAACGTCATCGTCGGTCGCCTCATCCCGGCGGGGACCGGTCTTGCCTACCACAACACCCGCAAGAACCAGCAGCTCGGCCTGGACATGGGCGAACCCGAACTCGCGGCGGAAACCGAGGGCGGGCCGGGCGGTGCGCAAGCGCCAGGAGAGGAGCAGGTTGCTTGACAGGGTAAATACGAGTACTTAAACTGCCCAGTCTTTTTTTGGCTGCCCCAGGCATCCGGCAGGGTCGGATCGAGGGCGGCGTACGCAGGCCTTGGGACGGCGGAGACGCCGTCCCGGCTTTTTGCGCGGTACGAATGACGCGCAAGCATCTGCAAAATGTCTGCGGTGATCCGCGGGCGAATCCGACCGGTGCGTGCGAAGCGCGCCACCGGCAACGAAGGGCACGCTATGCCAACCGTAAATCAGCTAGTGCGCAAGTCGCGCACGCGCCAGGTCACGAAGAGCAAGGTTCCGGCGCTGCAGAATTCTCCGCAGAAGCGCGGCGTATGCATCCGCGTCTACACCACGACGCCGAAGAAGCCGAATTCGGCGTTGCGGAAGGTGGCGAAGGTGCGCCTCACGAACGGCTTCGAGGTCATCAGCTACATCGGCGGCGAAGGGCACAATCTGCAGGAGCATTCGGTGGTGCTGATCCGCGGCGGCCGGGTGAAGGATCTGCCGGGCGTGCGCTATCACACCGTGCGCGGCAGCCTGGACACGGCCGGGGTGAAGGACCGCAAGCAGAGCCGCTCGAAGTACGGCGCGAAGCGGCCGAAGGCCGCTTGAGGCGCAGTCCTGACGGCTGCAGGATCATCGAGATAGAAACAGGGTAAGACATCGCACCATGCCTCGACGCAGAGAAATCCCCAAGCGGGAAGTCCTTCCGGATCCGAAGTTTTCGAGCCAGGAAGTGGCGAAGTTCATCAATGTTCTGATGACGCGCGGCAAGAAGTCCGTCGCCGAGCGGATCATGTACGGTGCGCTGGACCAGATCCAGAAGCGCAGCGGCAAGAATCCTCTCGAGGTGTTCACTCAGGCGCTGCAGAACGTTAGGCCCGTCGTCGAGGTGAAGAGCCGCCGGGTCGGTGGCGCGAACTACCAGGTGCCGGTGGAAGTCCGGCAGGTGCGCCGCACCGCCCTGGCGATGCGCTGGCTGCGCGAAGCGGCTCGAAAGCGCAGCGAGAAGTCCATGGGGCAGCGCTTGGCGGGTGAACTCGCCGAGGCGGCCGAAGGACGTGGTGGCGCGATGAAGAAACGTGAGGAAGTGCACAAGATGGCGGAGGCCAACAAGGCTTTCTCCCATTATCGATTCTGACAGGTACTCTTCGCGACCCGCACCGGGGCGCGAAAACATTTTCCAGCGCGACGCGCCATGAGCGCGCCGCCGCGATCAGCAGAAGAGTCAACCGGCCGTGGCACGCAAGACACCCATCCAGCAGTACCGGAATATCGGCATCATGGCGCACATCGATGCCGGCAAGACCACGACCACCGAACGCATCCTCTTCTACACCGGCGTGTCCCACAAGCTGGGCGAGGTGCACGACGGCACCGCGGTCATGGACTGGATGGAGCAGGAGCAGGAGCGCGGGATCACCATCACGTCCGCGGCGACCACCTGCTTCTGGAAGGGCATGGACGGTTCGCTCGCCGAGCACCGCATCAACATCATCGACACGCCGGGGCACGTGGACTTCACGATCGAGGTCGAGCGCAGCCTGCGCGTTCTCGATGGCGCCTGCGCCGTTCTGTGTGCGGTGGGCGGCGTGCAGCCCCAGACCGAAACGGTCTGGCGGCAGGCCAACAAGTACGGTGTGCCGCGCCTGGCGTTCGTGAACAAGATGGACCGCGCCGGCGCCAATTTCGTCCGCGTCTATGAGCAGGTGCAGGCCCGGCTCAAGGCGTACCCCGTTCCCATCCAGCTGCCGATCGGCGCCGAGGACGGGTTCGAAGGTGTGATCGACCTCGTGCGCATGAAGGCGATCTACTGGGACGACAGCACCCAGGGCATGAAATTCGATCTGCGTGACGTTCCCGCGAACCTTGCCGACGAAGCGGCCAAGTGGCGCGAGAAGATGCTGGAAACCGCCGCCGAAGCGAACGAAGAACTGATGCACAAATACCTCGACGAGGGCGATCTCTCGGTCGAGGAGATCAAGGAAGGCCTGCGCCTGCGCACGATCGCGAACGAGATCGTGCCTATGCTCTGCGGCTCGGCGTTCAAGAACAAGGGCGTGCAGGCTATGCTCGATGCCGTGGTCGACTACATGCCCTCCCCTGTGGACATCCCCCCAGTGAAGGGCCGGCTCGAAAACGGCGAGGAGTCGACGCGCGAGGCAACCGACGACGCGCCGTTCTCCGGCCTTGCGTTCAAGATCATGACCGACCCCTACGTCGGCCAGCTGATTTTCTTCCGCGTCTATTCGGGAGTCGTGAGCTCGGGCGACACCATCTACAACCCGGTGAAGGGGCGCAAGGAGCGCATCGGGCGTCTGCTGCAGATGCACGCCAACAGCCGGGAGGAAATCAAGGAAGTGCGCGCGGGCGACATCGCCGCCGCGGTCGGACTCAAGGAAGCCACCACGGGTGACACCATCTGCGATCCGCAACGCGTGATCGTGCTCGAGAAGATGATTTTTCCCGAGCCGGTGATTCACGTCGCGGTCGAGCCGAAGACCAAGGCGGACCAGGAGAAGATGGGCGTCGCGCTCAACCGCCTCGCGCAGGAAGATCCCTCGTTCCGCGTCCGCACCGACGAAGAGTCGGGTCAGACTATCATTTCCGGCATGGGCGAGCTGCACCTCGAAATCATCGTCGATCGCATGAAGCGGGAATTCGGCGTCGAGGCAAACGTCGGCGCGCCGCAGGTGGCGTATCGCGAAGCGATCAAGAAACCGGTCGAGATCGAGGGCAAGTTCATCAAGCAGTCCGGCGGCAAGGGCCAGTACGGTCACGTATGGCTCAAGATGGAGCCGAACGAGGCTGGCAAGGGCTTCGAGTTCGTCGATGCGATCAAGGGCGGATCGGTGCCGCGCGAATATATTCCCGCCGTGAACAAGGGGCTCGTCGACACGCTGCCAAATGGCGTGCTTGCCGGCTTCCCGGTCGTGGACGTGAAAGTGACCCTGTTCGATGGCAGCTACCACGAGGTCGACTCGTCCGAGAACGCATTCAAGATGGCGGCTTCCATCGCCTTCAAGGACGGCATGCGCAAGGCGAACCCGGTGCTGCTCGAGCCGATGATGGCGGTCGAGGTCGAGACCCCGCCCGATTTCATGGGTAACGTGGTGGGCGATCTCTCGTCCCGTCGCGGCATGATCCAGGGCATGGAAGACGTGGCCGGTCTGAAGGTGATCAAGGCCGAAGTGCCGCTCGCCGAGATGTTCGGCTACTCGACGGCGCTGCGCTCCGCAACTCAGGGCCGCGCGACCTACACGATGGAATTCAAGCATTACCACGAGGCGCCGAAGAACGTCGCCGAAGCGATCATCAACAAGAAGTGATTTCCTAACGCGAGGAACATTCAAATGGCGAAGGGGAAGTTTGAGCGGACGAAGCCGCACGTGAACGTGGGGACGATCGGGCACGTGGATCATGGGAAGACGACGCTGACGGCGGCGATGACGCAGGTGTTGTCGAAGAAGTACGGAGGGGAGGCGAAGGCGTACGATCAGATTGATGCGGCGCCGGAGGAGAAGGCACGGGGGATCACGATCAACACGGCGCACGTGGAGTACGAGACGGCGAAGCGGCACTACGCGCACGTGGACTGCCCGGGGCACGCGGACTACGTGAAGAACATGATCACGGGTGCGGCGCAGATGGACGGGGCGATTTTGGTGGTATCGGCGGCGGATGGGCCGATGCCGCAGACGCGGGAGCACATCCTGCTGGCGCGCCAGGTGGGGGTGCCGTACATCATTGTCTACATGAACAAGGCGGACATGGTGGACGATGCGGAGCTCTTGGAGCTGGTGGAGATGGAGGTGCGCGAGCTCTTGTCGAAGTACGAGTTTCCGGGCGATGACACGCCGATCGTGATCGGCAGTGCGTTGAAGGCGCTGGAAGGCGATACGAGCGACCAGGGGGTGGGCTCGATCATGAAGCTTGCCGAGGCGCTCGACAGCTACATCCCGCAGCCGGAGCGGGCGATCGACGGGCCGTTCCTGATGCCGGTGGAAGACGTGTTCTCGATCTCGGGTCGGGGCACCGTGGTGACCGGTCGGGTCGAGCGGGGCATTGTGAAGGTGGGCGAAGAGATCGAGATCGTGGGGCTGAAGGCCACGGTGAAGACCGTGTGCACCGGGGTGGAGATGTTCCGGAAGCTCCTGGATCAGGGGCAGGCGGGGGACAATATTGGCGTACTCCTCAGAGGCACCAAGCGCGAGGAGGTCGAGCGTGGGCAGGTGCTGGCGAAGCCCGGGTCGATCACGCCGCACACCCGGTTCACGGCGGAGATCTATGTGCTCTCGAAGGACGAGGGGGGGCGGCACACGCCGTTCTTCAACGGGTATCGGCCGCAGTTCTACTTTCGGACGACGGACGTGACGGGGTCGATCGAGTTACCGGCGGGCACGGAGATGGTGATGCCCGGGGACAACATATCGATCACGGTGAGTCTGATTGCCCCGATTGCGATGGAAGAGGGGCTGCGCTTTGCCATCCGCGAGGGTGGACGTACCGTCGGCGCCGGCGTCGTCGCCAAAGTGATCGAGTAAGAGCCATGGCAAACGTACAGAAGCAGAAGATCCGCATTCGCCTGAAGGCGTTCGATTATCGTCTGATCGACCAGTCGGCACTGGAGATCGTCGAGACCGCCAAGCGCACCGGCGCCGTGGTCAAGGGCCCGGTGCCATTGCCGACCCGCATCGAGCGGTTCGACGTGCTGCGTTCGCCCCACGTGAACAAGACTTCCCGCGACCAGTTCGAGATCCGCACGCACTTGCGGCTGATGGACATCATTGACCCGACCGACAAGACGGTCGATGCGCTGATGAAGCTCGACCTGCCTGCGGGCGTGGATGTGGAGATCAAGCTGTAGCGCAAAGAAGTGAATGTGTGAAGAAGTGAACGCGTGAAGAAGTGAAGGAGTGAATGTGTGAAAGAGTGAATTTGACGCGGTCGTTGCCCGTTCACACGTTCACTCTTCACAGTATTTGAATCCGCCGGCCAATTGCAGCCGGCCCCTTTTGCGAGGGCAACAACGATGAGTTTAGGTCTAGTCGGCCGCAAGGTCGGCATGACGCGCATCTTTACCGACGACGGTGATTCCGTTCCGGTGACGGTGCTCGACGTGTCCGACAATCGCGTCACCCAGCTCAAGACCCGGGAAAAGGACGGTTACTCCGCGGTGCAGGTCACCTTCGGCAAGCGTCGCGCGAACCGCGTGGTGAAGCCCGCCCAGGGACACTTCGCCAAGGCCGGCACGGAAGCGGGCATAGGTCTGAAGGAGTTCCACGTCGAAGCTGCGGATCTTGCCAACTTCCAGCCCGGCAGCGCCGTCTCCGTCGAGATCTTCAAGGTCGGCCAGATGGTGGACGTCACCGGCACCTCGAAGGGCAAGGGTTTCGCCGGGGTCATCAAGCGCCACAACTTCTCCTCCAACCGGGCGAGCCACGGTAACTCCGTATCCCACAACAAACCCGGTTCCATCGGCCAGAATCAGGATCCGGGCCGCGTGTTCCCGGGTAAGCGCATGGCCGGTCATCTCGGCGACGTGCAGCGCACCGTGTCGAATCTGCAAGTCGTGCGCGTCGATGCCGTGCGCCAGTTGCTGCTCGTGCGCGGGGCCATTCCCGGAGCGGCTGGCGGCAGCGTGATCGTGCGCCCGGCTGCGAAAGGAGCCGCGTAATGGACCTGAAGCTGATCGATGACAACGGCGCGGCCACCGCGAGCCTGACCGCTTCGGACGCGACGTTCGGCCGCGCGTACAACGAAGCGCTGGTGCATCAACTGGTCACCGCGTTTCTCGCAAATGCGCGCCAGGGTACGCGCGCACAAAAGGGCCGCAGCGACGTGGCGAAGTCGACGCGCAAGCCGTGGCGTCAGAAGGGAACAGGCCGCGCCCGCGCCGGAATGGCGTCAAGCCCCCTGTGGCGCGGTGGCGGCAAGATCTTCCCCGCGAGCCCGGACGAAAACTTCACCCACAAGGTCAACCGCAAGATGTATCGCGCGGGAGTGTCCTCGATCCTGTCGCAGCTCGCGCGCGACGGCCGGCTGGCCGTGGTGGACAAGTTCGGCGTCGATGCGCCGAAGACCAAGCTGCTTGCGCAGAAAGTGAAGGGCATGGGATTCGAGTCGCTGCTCATCATCACCGACGAGCCGGACGACAACCTGTACCTGTCCGCGCGCAACCTGCCGTATGTGCTCGTACTCAAGCCGAGCGAAGCCGATCCCGTCAGTCTGCTGCGCTTTGGCAACGTGCTCATGACGCGGGGAGCGGTGGCGCGCTTCGAGGAGATGCTGGGATGAACGCGCAAGCTCAGAAGCAGAACACGCCGCCCATCGCGGAGCGCCTGATGCTGGTGCTGCTCGCGCCGGTGGTTTCCGAGAAGAGCACCTTCGTCGGGGAAAAGGCGAACCAGGTGGTATTCAAGGTGGCGCACGATGCGACCAAACCGGAGATCAAGGCGGCGGTCGAGCACCTGTTCAAAGTCGAAGTGAAGTCCGTGCAGGTGGCCAACGTCAAGGGTCGCGAGAAGCGCTTCGGCCGCTTCATGGGGCGGCGCAGCCACTGGAAGAAGGCCTACGTGGCGCTCAAGCCAGGCCAGGAGATCAACTTTGCGGCCGGGGAGGTTCGGTAAATGCCACTCGTCAAGATGAAACCGACCTCGGCGGGCCGCCGTGCCGTCGTGCGTGTCGTGACGCCGGGATTGCACAAGGGCAAGCCGCTGGCGAAGCTGGTCGAGAAGCAATCGAAGAAGGCGGGCCGCAACAGCTACGGCCACATCACCACGCGCCATCAGGGCGGCGGCCACAAACAGCACTATCGGTTCGTCGACTTTCGCCGCAACAAGGACGGCATTCCCGCGAAGGTCGAGCGGATCGAGTACGACCCGAACCGCAGCGCCCACATCGCGCTCCTTTGCTACGCGGACGGTGAACGCCGCTACGTGATCGCGGCAAAGGGTCTCGTGCCCGGCGCGCAGCTCATAAGCGGCGCGGATGCGCCGATCAAGGCCGGCAATACGCTGCCCCTGCGCAGTATCCCGGTCGGTTCGACGATCCACTGCATCGAGATGATGCCGGGCAAGGGCGCGCAGCTCGCGCGTTCCGCCGGGACTTCGGTGCAGCTCCTCGCGCGCGAAGGCAGCTATGCACAGCTGCGGTTGCGCTCGGGCGAGATCCGGAAGGTACACGTGGACTGTCGTGCCACCATCGGTGAGGTGGGCAACGAGGAGCACTCGCTGGAAACCATCGGCAAGGCGGGCGCCCAGCGCTGGCGCGGCATTCGCCCGACCGTGCGCGGGGTGGCGATGAATCCGATCGATCACCCGCACGGCGGCGGCGAAGGCAAGACCGCGGCGGGCCGCGACCCGGTGAGCCCGTGGGGTACGCCCACCAAGGGTTACCGCACCCGCAAGAACAAGCGTACGCGCGGCATGATCGTGCGTCGGCGCGCGAAATAAGGGAACCTAAATGGCACGTTCGATCAAGAAAGGGCCGTTCGTCGATCTGCATCTCGTGCAGAAGGTGGATGCCGCGCGCGCGACCAACGACAAGCGTCCGATCAAGACCTGGTCGCGGCGTTCGACGATCCTGCCCGACTTTGTCGGGTTGACGATCGCGGTCCACAACGGCAAGCAGCACATCCCCGTTTTCGTCACGGAGAATATGGTGGGTCACAAGCTCGGCGAGTTTTCCCACACGCGCACCTTCAAGGGCCATTCCGGCGACAAGAAGGCTGCGGCGGCGAAGAAGTAACCGGAGGCAGTCATGGAAACCAGAGCAATATTGCGCGGCGTCCGGCTCTCCGCCCAGAAGGCGCGGCTTGTGGCGGACCAGATCCGCGGCATGCCCGTGGACAAGGCGCTCAACGTGCTCACCTTCAGCCCGAAGCGCAGCGCAGGAATCATCAAGAAGGTGCTGGAGTCGGCAATCGCGAATGCGGAGCACAACGACGGCGCGGATGTCGATGAACTCCGGGTGGCCACGATCCACGTCGAGCGCGGCACGTTTCTGCGCCGCTTCATGCCGCGGGCGAAGGGTCGCTCCAACCGCATCATGAAGCCGACCTGCCACATCTTCCTCACCGTCGGCGACAAGAGGTAGCCATGGGACAGAAAATCCATCCAACCGGGTTCCGTCTGGCCGTGAAGCATGACTGGAGCTCGCGCTGGTACGCGAACAAGAAGCACTTTCCCTCGATGCTGATCGAGGACATCAAGGTGCGCGAGTTTCTGCGCAAGAAGCTCGGCAACGCGGCGGTGGGCAAGGTGATCATCGAGCGGCCGGCGAAGAACGCGCGCATCACCGTTTACAGCGCGCGTCCCGGCGTGGTCATCGGAAAGAAGGGCGAGGACATCGAGAACCTGCGCAACCAGCTGCAGCGCATGATGGGCGTGCCGGTGCACGTCAACATCGAGGAGATCCGCAAGCCGGAGCTCGATGCGCAGCTGGTCGCGGACTCGATCGCGGCGCAGCTCGAAAAGCGCATCATGTTCCGACGGGCCATGAAGCGCGCGATGCAGAACGCAATGCGTCTCGGCGCGCAGGGAATCAAGATCATGAGCGCGGGCCGTCTCAACGGCGCCGAGATCGCGCGCACCGAGTGGTATCGCGAGGGGCGCGTGCCGCTCCATACCCTGCGTGCTGATATCGATTACGGCTTCTCCGAGGCGAAGACGACCTATGGTGTCATCGGCATCAAGGTATGGGTGTTCAAGGGTGAGCTGATGGCACATGGCGAGCAGCCTGCGGGAGCGCCCGGGACCGAGCCGGAGAAGAAGGGACGGCCGGCGGACGGCGAGCGCAGGACGAGGAAACCGGGAGTGAAGCATGCTGCAGCCAGCTAGACAGAAGTATCGCAAGCAGCAGAAAGGCCGCAACACCGGCGTCGCTACGCGCGGTGCGAAGGTGAGCTTCGGTGAATACGGCCTGAAGGCCACCGGGCGCGGTCGGCTGACGGCACGGCAGATCGAAGCGGCGCGGCGGGCGATGACCCGTCACATCAAGCGTGGCGGCCGCATCTGGATACGCATCTTTCCGGACAAGCCGATTTCCCGCAAGCCGGCGGAGGTGCGCATGGGCAACGGGAAGGGCAATCCCGAATACTTCGTGGCAGAGATTCAGCCGGGCAAGGTGCTCTACGAGATGGACGGGGTGGATGAAGTCTCGGCGCGGGAGGCGTTCCGCCTCGCCGCCGCGAAGCTTCCGATCGCGACCACGTTCGTGAGCAGGCAGGTGGGGTGAGCGATGAACACGGTGGAAATGCGATCGAAGTCGGCGGTGGAACTGAAGCAGGAACTCATGGAGCTTCTGAAGGCGCAGTTCAGCCTGCGCATGCAGCATGCGACCCAGCAACTCAGCGACACGAGCCAGCTCGGCAAGGTCCGGCGCGACATCGCGCGCGTGCGCACGGTTCTCAACGAGAAGGCGAAGCAGGCATGAGCGAGAGCAGCGTAAAGCGTGCCCTGTTCGGGCGGGTGGTGAGCGACAAGATGGACAAGACCGTGACCGTGCTCGTGGAGCGGAAGGTGAAGCACCCGGTCTACGGCAAGGTCATGACGCGCTCGAACAAGTATCACGCCCACGATGAGAACAACGAGTTTCACGAGGGGGATCTGGTCGAGATCGTGGAGTGCCGGCCGATCGCGAAGACGAAGGCCTGGCGGGTGACGCGGCTCCTCGAGAAGGCGCGCGGCGCGTGAGGTAGATTGGTCTTGCCCGCCTCCGCGGGCTAGGCTAGAATGCGCGGTTTTCGAATGCCGCGCCCCAACGCGGGGTGCGGTCTCTTAAGTGCCCGGACGGGTTCCAAGACTGACCGTCTGTTTTCGGGGCCGGTGGCGGCTCGGGACGGATCAAGTTGGAGAGAGCGAAGCAGCCATGATTCAGATGCAGAGTATGCTCAACGTCGCCGACAACACCGGTGCGCGCGCGGTCATGTGCATTAAGGTGTTGGGCGGCTCCAAGCGTCGCTATGCCAACATCGGCGACGTGATCAAGGTGACGGTGAAGGATGCCGCGCCGCGGGGGCGCGTCAAGAAGGGCGAGGTGTACAGCGCGGTGGTCGTGCGCACGGCGAAAGGCGTCCGTCGCCCCGACGGCTCCCTGATCCGCTTCGACAGCAACGCGGCGGTGCTGCTCAACAACAAGCTGGAGCCGATCGGCACGCGTATCTTCGGACCGGTGACGCGGGAGCTGCGCACCGAGCGTTTCATGAAGATCGTGTCGCTCGCGCCGGAAGTGCTGTAGAGAGGGCCGCATGCGCAAGATCAAAAAGGGCGACAGCGTCATCGTCATCGCCGGCAAGGACAAAGGCAAGCGCGGCGCAGTGCTGCGCGTTGTGGATACGGAGCACCTGGTCGTCGAAGGGGCGAACAAGGTGAAGAAGCACGCGCGCCCCAACCCGCTCAAGGGCACGAGCGGCGGCATCATCGACAAGGAGATGCCGCTCCACGTTTCCAATATCGCGATTTTCAATCCCGCCACCCAGAAGGCGGACCGGGTCGGCTTTCGGATCCTTGAAGACAAGCGGAAGGTGCGCTTCTTCAAGTCCAACGGCGAACTCATCGACGCCTAAGGGAGAAACCGGTGGCTCGTTTGCATGGCTTTTACCGGGAGAGCGTCATCCCGGATCTGATGAAGCGCTTTGGCTACAAGTCGGTCCTGCAGGTGCCGCGGATCGAGAAAATTACCCTGAACATGGGCGTGGGCGAAGCGGTGGCCGACAAGAAGGTGATGGAGAGCGCGGTCGGCGACATGGAGAAGATCGCGGGCCAGAAACCGGTGGTGACCAAAGCGCGCAAATCGATCGCGACCTTCAAGATCCGCGCGGGCTACCCCATCGGCTGCATGGTGACCCTGCGCGGGGCGCGCATGTACGAGTTCCTCGACCGCCTCGTGAGCGTGGCGATCCCCAGAATCCGCGACTTCCGCGGGGTGTCGGGGCGTGCCTTCGACGGTCGCGGCAATTACAACATGGGTGTCAAGGAACAGATCATCTTTCCGGAGATCGAGTACGACAAGATCGACGCCCTGCGCGGAATGAACATCACGATCACCACCAGCGCGAAGAGCGACGAGGAAGCGAAAGCGCTCCTCTCCGCATTCAAATTTCCGTTCCGGAACTAGGAAGTCACGAAGACATGGCAAAGCTATCGCTCGTCAACCGTGAGAAAAAGCGACGTGCAGCAGTCGCGAAGTTTGCGACCAAGCGCGCGGAATTGATCGGCGTCCTCCAAAGCGCGAAGTCTACGGACGATGCCAGGGATGCCGCCCGCGCGAAGCTGCAGTCGTTGCCGCGCAACTCGAGTCCGGTGCGTCTGCGCAACCGCTGTGCGCTGACCGGCCGGCCGCGGGGCGTGTACCGCAAGTTCGGGCTTGGCCGCAACAAGCTGCGGGACATCGCCATGCGCGGCGAGATTCCCGGCGTCGTCAAGGCCAGCTGGTAGGAGGATCGAGCATGAGCATGAACGATCCGATCGCGGACATGCTGACGCGCATCCGCAACGGCCAGGGCGCGGACAAGGTCGCCGTGTCGATGCCGTCTTCGAAGCTCAAGGTGTCGATCGCCCAGGTGCTGAAGGATGAGGGGTACATCGAGGACTACGCGGTGCGCGGCGCGGATGGCAAACCGCAGCTCGACATCGGGCTCAAGTACTACGCGGGCCGTCCGGTGATCGAGAAGATCGAGCGGGTGAGTCGTCCCGGACTGCGCGTCTACAAGGGGTCCGAGGACATTCCGCGGGTGATGAACGGACTCGGCATTGCGATCGTCTCGACCTCACGCGGCGTGATGACGGACCGCAAGGCCCGCGCCTCCGGCGTCGGCGGCGAAGTCCTCTGTATCGTTGCCTGACCACCGGCATTCGGAGAGGTAAAACTGACCATGTCTCGAGTCGCAAAGATCCCCGTCACTCTCCCGGCCGGCGTGGAGGTGAACCTGGCGCCGGCGGAGATCTCCGTTAAGGGACCGCTCGGCACACTGACGCAGAGAATCGGCGGCGGCGTCGTGCTCGAGCGCGAGGGCGACAAGATCCAGGTCAAGGCAGCCGACGAATCGCAGCAGTCGGGTGCGATGTCCGGTACCGTGCGTGCGCTGCTCGCCAACATGGTCCGCGGCGTGACGAAGGGCTTCGAGAGGAAGCTTCAGCTCGTGGGCGTCGGCTACCGTGCCCAGGCCGCGGGTACCACCCTCAATCTGACGCTCGGGTTTTCGCACCCGGTCGCGCACAAGATGCCCGCTGGCATCAAGGTGGAAACGCCGACCCAGACCGACATTCTGGTGAAAGGCATCGACAAGCAACTGGTGGGTCAGGTGGCCGCCGAGATCCGCGCCTACCGCAAGCCGGAGCCATACAAGGGCAAGGGCGTGCGCTACGCGGACGAAGTGGTGGTCCTGAAGGAAACCAAGAAGAAGTAGCGAAACGGGCCATGAGCGAGAAAAACGAATCGCGGTTGCGTCGTGCGCGCCGTACCCGCGCAAAGATCGCAGAGCTTAAGCAGGTCAGGCTCAGCGTGCATCGGAGCAACAGCCACATCTACGCACAGGTGATCAGCGCCGAGGGCGATCGCGTCCTCACCAGCGCGTCGACTCTGGAGCTCGAGGTGCGGCAGTCCCTCAAGTCGGGTGGCAACGCGGCCGCGGCCACGTTGGTGGGCAAGCGGATCGCGGAGAAGGCTCGTGGACTCGGCATCGAGCAGGTGGCTTTCGATCGCTCCGGCTACCGTTATCACGGCCGGGTCAAGGCGCTCGCAGACGCGGCGCGCGAAGCCGGACTCAAGTTCTAGGCGGGAACGAACATGGCAAGAATGCAACCCAAGATGCAGTCCGGCGAGGATCGCGGGGACGGCCTGAAGGAGAAGATGATCTCCGTCAACCGCGTCACCAAGGTGGTGAAGGGCGGTCGGATCCTCGGCTTCGCCGCGCTCACCGTGGTGGGCGACGGCGATGGTGGCGTCGGCATGGGCAAGGGCAAGGCCCGCGAAGTTCCGGTCGCGGTGCAGAAGGCCCTGGACGAGGCGCGCCGCAAGCTGTTCAAGGTCAGCCTGAAGAGCGGCACCCTGCATCACACCGTTATCGGCAAGCACGGCGCGAGCACGGTCTACATTCAACCTGCGTCCGAAGGTACTGGGATCATCGCGGGCGGTGCGATGCGCGCGGTGTTCGAAGTGATGGGTGTGACCAACGTCCTCGCCAAGTGCTTCGGATCGACCAATCCGTACAACGTCGTGCGTGCGACGCTGAACGGTCTTGCCTCGATGAATACGCCGTCGGAGATCGCGGCGAAGCGCGGCAAGACCGTGGAAGAGATCACGGGGTGAGCGTCATGGCCGAATCCGCAAAGAAAGTGAAGGTGACGCTCGTGAAGAGCCCGATCGGAACGCTGGAAGCGCACCGCGCGTGCGTCCGGGGCCTGGGCTTGCGGCGGCTCAATCAGACCGTCGAGGTGGACGATACTCCGGCCGTGCGCGGCATGATCCGCAGGATCGACTACCTGGTGAAGTGCGAGGGCTGACCATGCGTCTCAATATGCTGAAACCTGCCGCCGGTTCGAAAAGCGCTCGCAAGCGCGTCGGCCGCGGCATCGGCAGCGGCTTCGGCAAGACGGCAGGCCGCGGCCACAAGGGGCAGAAAGCCCGCTCCGGCGGCTTTCACAAGGTCGGCTTCGAGGGCGGCCAGATGCCGCTGCAGCGGCGGTTGCCGAAGCGTGGCTTCACGCCAATCAAAGCGAACTCGACCGACGAGGTGCGTCTGTCCGCGCTTGAACGCATCGAGAGCGAAGTCGTCGACATCCTCACCCTCAAGCAGGTCGGGCTGGTGCGTCCGGCGGCGCTGTCCGCCAAGGTGATCCTGAAGGGAAAGATCACCCGGGCCGTGAAGCTGAAGGGCGTGCTTGTCACCAAGGGCGCCCGCACCGCCATCGAGGCTGCGGGCGGCAGCATCGAGGCCTGACAGGACGATTCGCGTGGCCACAGGAAACTCCGCTCTCGGCATGACCGGCCGCTTCGGTGATCTCCGCCGGCGGCTGCTGTTCATGCTCGCAGCCCTCGTGGTCTATCGCATCGGCGCGCACATTCCCGTGCCCGGCATCGACCCGGTCGTGCTCGAGGAGTTGTTCAAGGCCCAGCGCGGCGGCATCCTGGACATGTTCAACATGTTCTCGGGCGGCGCCCTCTCGCGGTTCACGATCTTCGCGCTCGGCATCATGCCGTACATCTCGGCCTCCATCATCATGCAGCTGATGACGGTCGTCGTACCGACCCTCGAAGCCATCAAGAAGGAAGGCGAGTCGGGCCGCCGCAAGATCACCCAGTTCACCCGCTACGGCACGGTGCTGCTCGCGACATTCCAGGCGATTGGCATCGCGATCGCGCTGGAAGGACAGGCAGGACTGGTGCTCCAGCCGGGGCTTCTCTTCCGCGTCACGACCGTGATCACGCTGGTGACGGGCACCATGTTCCTCATGTGGCTCGGAGAGCAGATCACCGAGCGCGGACTGGGGAACGGCATCTCGATCATCATTTTCGCGGGCATCGCGGCGGGGCTGCCCAACGCAGTGGGCGGTACCCTCGAACTCGCCCGCACGGGCGCGTTCTCGATTCCCTTCGTGCTGTTCCTGTTCGCCGCCGCGATTCTCGTTACCGCGTTCGTCGTGTTCGTCGAGCGCGGACAGCGCAAGATCCTCGTGAACTACGCAAAGCGGCAGGTCGGCAAGCGCATCTATGGCGGCCAGACTTCGTTCCTGCCCCTGAAGCTCAACATGGCCGGCGTGATCCCGCCGATCTTCGCATCCAGCATCATCCTGTTCCCCGCCACGATCGCCGGCATGTTCGGCCAGAGCGACCGCACGAACTGGCTGCGGGACATCGCCGCCACGCTCCATCCGGGCCAGCCGATTTACGTGATCCTGTACGGCGCCGCCATCGTGTTCTTCTGTTTCTTCTACACGGCCCTCGTCTTCAATCCGAAAGAGACGGCGGACAATCTGAAGAAGAGTGGCGCCTTCGTGCCCGGCATTCGTCCCGGCGACCAGACGGCGAGATACGTGGAAAAGATCCTGACGCGGCTCACCTTGGCAGGAGCGGTGTACGTGACTCTGGTGTGCCTGCTGCCGGAATTCCTGATCGTGAAATTCAACGTCCCGTTCTATTTCGGCGGCACCAGCCTGCTGATCGTGGTGGTGGTCACCATGGATTTCTGGGCGCAGGTGCAGGCGTACATGATCTCGCACCAGTACGAACCGCTCCTGAAGAAGTCGCCCTTCAAGGGCGGCATCGCCCGGACGCGATAGAGCACGGATGGCGAAGGAAGAAACGATCCAGATGCAGGGCGAGGTGGTGGAGACCCTGCCCAATGCGACGTTTCGCGTGAAGCTCGAGAATGGTCACATCGTGCTCGGGCACATCTCCGGAAAGATGCGGATGCACTACATCCGGATCCTTCCCGGGGACAAGGTTACGGTCGAACTGACGCCTTACGATCTGTCCCGGGCGCGCATCGTATTCCGGGCGAAGTGAAATGCGGGCGCTGCGCAGCGCCCGGAACGTTGCCCGGCGACTCCCTTCGGAGTCGCGGCAATTGGAGAAGAACCATGAGAGTTCAGGCATCGGTCAAGAAGCTTTGCCGCAAGTGCAAGATCATCCGCCGCAAGCGCGTCGTGCGCGTGATCTGCGACGATCCGCGCCACAAGCAGCGTCAGGGTTGACGTTCGCTTGAGAGAAAAGCACAGGCTGGCTATAATTCCAAGTTTTCTTTCGTCGGAGCGTCCATGGCCCGCATCGCGGGGGTGAACATCCCCAATCATCAGCACGCCGAGATCGCCCTCACCGCGATCTACGGTATCGGACGCCCGCGCGCCCGCGCCATCTGCACTGCGTCGGGTATCGGAATCAGCACCAAGATCAAGGATCTTTCCGAAGACCAGATGGACCGCCTGCGCGAGCAGGTGTCCAAGTTCGCGGTCGAGGGGGATCTGCGGCGCGAGACGAGCATGAACATCAAGCGTCTCATGGATCTGGGTTGCTACCGGGGACTGCGGCATCGGCGTGGGCTGCCCGTGAGGGGCCAGCGCACCCGCACCAACGCCCGCACGCGAAAAGGTCCACGCAAGGCGATTGGTTCCGGCCGGTCCGCCGCAGCCAAGTAAAGGAATCCAAGCATGGCCAAGGCAAGCGCCCGCGTGCGCAAGAAGGTCAAGAAGAACGTCGCTGAAGGAATCGCTCACGTGCACGCGTCGTTCAACAACACCATTGTCACCATCACCGACCGCCAGGGCAACGCGCTGTCGTGGGCGACCTCTGGCTCCGCCGGTTTCAAGGGCTCGCGCAAGAGTACGCCGTTCTCCGCACAGGTGGCGGCCGAACAGGCAGGGCGCGCTGCGCAGGATTGTGGAGTAAAGAATCTCGAGGTACGGATCAAGGGCCCCGGCCCGGGTCGTGAATCCGCAGTGCGCGCTCTCAACGCCTGCGGTTTCAAGATCACCAGTATCTCGGACGTGACGCCGGTCCCACACAACGGCTGTCGGCCGCCAAAGAAACGGCGCATCTAGGAGCATTCAGGACATGGCCCGCTACATCGACGCCAAGTGCCGCCTTTGCCGCCGCGAAGGGGAGAAACTCTTCCTCAAGGGCGAGAAGTGCTTTACCGACAAATGCGCGATCGAGCGCCGGAGCTATGCGCCTGGCCAGCACGGTCAGAAGAACCTGCGCAAGTCCGACTACGCCACGCAGTTGCGCGAGAAGCAGAAGGTGCGCAGGATTTATGGTGTGCTCGAGCGCCAGTTCCGCGGAGTGTACGCCGAAGCGGACCAGCGCCGCGGCATCACGGGCGAGAACCTGCTGCAGATTCTCGAGAGCCGTCTCGACACAGTCTGCTTTCGCATGGGATTCGGCGCGTCACGTTCGGAAGCGCGCCAGATCGTCCGACACAACGGCATCGTCGTCAATGGGAAACGCGTGAACATCCCGTCGTACCGGGTGCGCCCGGGTGACGTGGTCGAGGTGGCGGAAAAGGCGAAGAGTCAGCTCCGCATCAAGGGTGCGACCGAAGCCGCCGAGAGCCGCGGTTTCCCCGAATGGATCGAGGTTGACGCGAAAGGTCTCAAGGGCACCTTCAAGGCCCTCCCGCAACGTTCCGAGCTGCCCCCCACCATCAACGAAAGCTTGGTTGTCGAGCTTTACTCCAAGTAATCGTTGCTAGGATTCCCCGCTATGCAAAGCACCGGATTTCTGAAGCCGCGCATCGTCGACGTGCAGAATATTTCACCGCTGCACGCGAAGGTCACCATGGAGCCCTTCGAGCGCGGCTACGGCCATACCCTCGGCAACGCGCTACGCCGGGTTCTGCTTTCGTCGATGCCCGGATACGCGCCGACCGAAGTCAAGATCACCGGCGTGCTGCATGAGTACTCCACGCTTGACGGTGTCCAGGAGGATGTCGTCGACATCCTGCTCAATCTCAAGGGTGTCGTGCTCAAGCTGCACAACCGGGACGACGCGCTGCTCGCCCTGCGCAAGGAAGGCGAAGGAGTGGTGACCGCAAGCGACATCGAAGTCACCCACGACGTCGAGATCGTCAACCCGGATCACGTCATCGCGCATCTCGCCGTCGGCGGCAAGATCGACATGCAGCTGCGCGTCGAGCACGGCCGTGGCTACGTGCCGGCGATCTCGCGCGTAGTCGACAAGGAATCGCGCACGATCGGCAGCATCATGCTCGACGCCTCGTTCAGCCCGGTTCGCCGAGTAAGCTACGCAGTCGAATCGGCGCGCGTCGAGCAGCGCACGGACCTCGACAAGCTCGTCATCGACATCGAGACCAACGGCAGCATCGAGCCGGAGGAGGCGATCCGATTCGCGGCGCGCATCCTTGTCGATCAGCTGCAGCTCTTCGCCGACATCCGGCCCACGCCGGCGGCCATCGAATCTCCGAAGGCGCCGCAGGTCGATCCGATCCTGCTGCGTCCGGTGGACGATCTCGAGCTCACGGTGCGTTCGGCCAATTGCCTGAAGGCGGAGAACATCTATTACATCGGCGATCTCATCCAGCGCTCCGAGACCGAGCTCTTGAAGACCCCGAATCTCGGCCGCAAGTCCCTGAACGAGATCAAGGAAGTGCTCGCCTCGCGCGGCCTCACGCTCGGCATGAAGCTCGAAAACTGGCCCCCGGCCGGGCTCGAGAAGCCCTGAGCCACCCGCTGAAGAAGGGAGCCACACGCCATGCGCCACCGCCTGGGACTCAGAAAGCTCAACCGCACCAGCAGTCATCGCCTGGCGATGCTGCGTAACATGACCAATTCCCTGCTCCGGCACGAGGCCATACGGACCACGCTGCCGAAGGCCAAGGAATTGCGCCGCGTCGTGGAGCCCATGATCACGCTCGGAAAGACCGCTACCGTCGCGAATCGCCGCCTTGCCTTCAACCGCCTGCGCGATCGCGAGATCGTGGTGAAGCTCTTCGACGAGCTGGGTCCGCGCTACGCGAAGCGCAACGGCGGCTATCTGCGGATTCTCAAGTTCGGTTTCCGCCGCGGTGACAACGCGCCGATGGCGCTGGTGGAATTGCTGGACCGACCTGACACCGTGGACGTTTCTGCTGCCTCGGAGAAACCCGCGAAGGCGGCAAAGGCGGCCGAAGCGAAGGCCTGAGAAACGTTGAATCACGACACCGAAGGCCGGGACGCTCCCGGCCTTTTTCATTGGCGATGCCGAAGCCACACGCCACGTTGATCCGGACCGGGCAGCGGGTCGAGCGGTGCCGGCCCGCCCTCAAAGCGCTGTTCGAGGTCGCCTGCAACCTGTGTCCCGACGGCTTTCCAGCAGAGGAAACGCGTGAGCTCGATCTGCTGCGCTCGCATCTCAGCCTTGCCTTCGCGGGCGAACTCCGCTGCGAGGTCTCGGAACGCGCGCGTGTCCCCCTCGAGTGGCTGAGTCTCGACCGATTCAGCATTCACGGCTGCGGTCCCATCAGCCTGCACGACGACCGCCACAATTACCCGGACGTCTACTTCGTGATCGTTGTCGTCCATGCGGGTCGCCTGGGGATCGTCGATGCAAGAAGCCGCGCGGTGCGGCACGAAGCTGGAGAGATACTCCTCCTCGATCCCCACAAGAAGCACGCGCTGGTGCCCGATGGTCTCACCGCGCGCGCTCATCCTTACGAGCGTACCCATAGCGCCGTGGACCGCGTCGAAGATCGATTCCTGTTTCTTTCCTTCGACGTGAGGCGCTCCCTGCTGCGCGTGCGATTCCGGGGAGAGGGCAATCAGGACGGAACGGATAGAATGTCTGCATGGCTATCGTCCTCTTCACCGACTTCGGAGCAAGCGATCTCTACGTCGGGCAAGTAGAAGCCGTCCTCGACCGCTGCGCGTCGGGAATTCGGGTCATTCACCTGCTGCACGAGGCGCCTTCGTTCAACATCCGGGCGAGCGCGCACCTGCTCACGGCCCTGGCCGCCAATCTGCCCGGAGAACATGTTTTTATGGGCGTCGTCGATCCAGGTGTGGGGAGCGACCGGGGCGCGGTGGTGATGCAGGCGGACGAGCGCTGGTTCGTGGGTCCCGACAACGGACTCTTTTCCATCGTCGCCGCGCGTGCGAAAGCGCGTCGGTTCTGGCAGATCACGAGCTTTCCGGAGCGCCTCGCTCCGTCCTTCCACGGTCGCCACCTCTTCGCGCCGATGGCGGCAGCGGTCGTCACCGGCGATTTTCCGAACCGCGACGTGCAGGCGGTTGCCGGACTGCAGGTCAACCTCGAAGCGGAGGACGTCGCGGAGGTGATCTACGTCGACCACTACGGCAACGCGTTCACCGGAATCCGTGCCGCGAACATTTCGCGCGATGCACGCGTCGTGATCGGCGAACGGGAAATCGCACACGCAGAAGTGTTTTCCGCCGTCGCGCTGGGCGCGGCGCTCTGGTACGAGAACAGTGTCGCGCTGGTGGAGATCGCCGTGAACCAGGGTAGTGCAGCCGATGCGCTGGGGCTGGCGGTCGGCGATGCGGTCGTGATGGTCAGCGGGTGATATCGGAGCCGAGGCCATGCTGTTTACGGTCGGCCATGGTGATCGGCAGATTCAGTCCTTTATCGACATGCTGCGCGCGGCGGATGTGCGCATCTTGGTGGACGTGCGCCGCTATCCTGGCTCGCGCCGTCATCCCCAGTTCGGACGCGACGCGCTGTCAGCGGCGCTGCAGGACGCGGGTATCGAATACCGGTGGGCGGGCGAAACGCTCGGCGGCCGGCGGACTGTGCGTCCGGATTCACCCCATCATGCGTTGCGCAACGAAGGGTTTCGCGCCTATGCCGATCATATGGACACGCGCGCGTTTCAGGTCGCACTCGAGGAGTTGCTGGCCGAGGCGGGCTCGGCGTTCGTGGCGATCATGTGCGCCGAACGTCACCCGTCAAACTGCCATCGAAGCCTCATCAGCGACGCCGTCGTCGCGCGGGGCGGCAAGGTAGTTCACCTCCTCGAACCGGGAAGGTCGTGCGCGGCGACGCTGCATCCGTGCGCGCGAGTGGAGGGTAATCGAATCCGGTATGACGTTGAGACGCAGCCGAGGCTCGATCTCGGTGACACATAACGCGGAGTTATGCGAAAAATAAGAATCACTGAGTGTTTAACTTCTGCGTAGCGAAATATCATTGCGCAATCCGACGTGGGTCCGTGCGCGGCACCCGTCCAAATTCAATCGTCTTCGGAGGGGATCACCATGCTGGACCGCGTCAAATCCACCATTGCGGCTTTTGATGGGGAGTTATGGGGAGCGCTGGAAGAGGAGTTGAGGCGTCAGGAGGATCACATAGAGCTGATTGCCTCGGAGAACTACGCGTCGCCGCGGGTGCTGGAAGCCCAGGGCTCGGTGCTCACCAACAAATACGCCGAAGGCTACCCGGGTAAGCGCTACTACGGGGGCTGCGAGTACGTCGATATTGCCGAGCAACTGGCCATTGACCGGGTGAAGGCCCTGTTCGGGGCGGGTTTTGCCAACGTGCAGCCGCACTCGGGCAGCCAGGCGAACGCCGGGGTGTACATGGCGATGTTGAGTCCGGGAGACACCATCCTGGGGATGAGCCTCGCGCACGGCGGGCATCTCACCCACGGGGCGAGCGTCAACTTCTCCGGGAAGCTCTACAAGAGCTTTGCCTACGGGCTCGATCCGGAGACCGAAGCCATCGACTACGACCAGGTGGAGCGTCTGGCCCACGAACACAAGCCGAAGATGATCGTGGCCGGGGCGAGCGCCTATGCCCTGGTGATCGACTGGAAGCGCTTCCGGCAGATTGCCGACGCCGTCGGGGCGTACCTCATGGTGGACATGGCGCACTATGCGGGGCTGATTGCCGCCGGGGTGTACCCGAGCCCGATCGGGCATGCCCACTTCACCACCTCGACCACCCACAAGACCCTGCGGGGGCCGCGGGGCGGGTTGATCCTGTCCACGGAGGAATTCGAGAAGCCGCTCAACAGCATGATCTTCCCCGGCATCCAGGGCGGGCCGCTGATGCACGTCATCGCGGCCAAGGCGGTAGCGTTCAAGGAGGCGCAGCAGCCCGAGTTCCGCACTTACCAGGAGCAGGTCATCGCCAACGCCCGGGTCATGGCCAAGGTGCTGCAGGAGCGGGGGTTGCGCATTGTCAGCGGGCGCACCGACTGTCACCTGATGCTGGTGGATTTGCGGGCCAAGCGTCTGACCGGCAAGGAGGCCGAGGCGGCGCTGGGGAAGGCGCACATCACGGTGAACAAGAACGCCATTCCGAACGATCCGCAGAAGCCCTTTGTCACCTCGGGGATTCGCATCGGCAGTCCGGCGATGACCACGCGGGGGTTCAAGGAACTGGAGGCCGAGACCCTGGCGAACCTGATTGCCGAGGTGCTCGATGCCCCCCAGGACGAGGCCAACCTCAACCGGGTCGCCACCGAGGTAAAAGCCCTCTGCAACAAGTTCCCGGCGTACGCGTGACGAGGAGGAACGAGTACCGGCTCGCAGCGATTACACATACTGACTACACCCAAGGAGAAGAAATATGACCATGACGCGCATGCCCGGCCGCAATTTTCTGTTCGTGCCCGGTCCCACCAACGTTCCGGATCGCGTCCAGCGCGCCATGATGGTGGCCATGGAGGATCATCGGTCCTCCAAGTTTCCAGATCTCACCAAAGGTCTGTTCGAGGATCTGAAGAAGGTCTTCAAGACCGAAACCGGACAGGTCTTCATTTTTCCGTCGTCGGGCACCGGCGCGTGGGAAGCTTCCTTGACCAACACGCTGTCCCCCGGCGACAAGGTGCTGACGTTCCGCTTCGGGCAGTTCAGTCATCTCTGGGCGGACATGATGGAGCGTCTCGGTCTCGACGTTGACGTGGTCGATGTCGAGTGGGGCGAGGGCGTGCCGCCCGATGTGGTCGAGGCAAAGTTGCGCGCCGACAAGGACAAGAAGATCAAGGCGGTCATTGCCTGCCAGAACGAGACCGCGACCGGCGTCGCCAGCGACATCGAGGCGGTGCGCAAGGCGATGGATGCAGCCAAGCATCCGGCGCTGCTCTTCGTCGACACCGTCAGCTCGCTTGCCAGCATCGACTTCCGCATGGACGAGTGGGGTGCGGACTGCGTCGTAAGCGGCTCCCAGAAGGGTTTGATGCTGCCGGCGGGCCTGGGCATTCTCGCGATGAGTCAGAAGGCGCTCGCGGCCCGCGCCGACGCGAAGATGAAGCGGTGCTACTTCGATCTCGAGGACATGATCAAGAGCAACCCGAGCGGCTATTTCCCGTACACCCCGGTGCTCCCGATGCTCTACGGACTGCGCGAGGCTCTCGACATCATCTTCGAGGAGGGCCTGGAGAATATCTTCGCCCGGCACAACCGGCTCGCTCAAGGCGTGCGCGAGGCCGTCATGAACGGCTGGCAGTTGCGGTTGTGCGCGAAGGAGTCGAAGTGGTGGTCGGATACGGTAAGCGCGGTGGTCGTGCCCGAAGGCATCAACGCCGCCCACGTGATCGATGTGGCGTTTCGACGTTACAATCTCGCCCTCGGTGCCGGTCTCTCGAAGGTGGCGGGCAAGGTGTTCCGCATTGGCCACCTCGGTGATCTCAACGAGCTCATGCTCCTTGGTGCCCTCGGCGGCGCGGAGATGTCGATGCGTGACGTGGGCATCGACATCGAAGCAGGCAGCGGTGTTGCCGCTGCGCAGGAGTACTGGCGTCGCACCGACCCGGTTCCGAAGAAGCGGGTAAGCCGGCAGGAAGTCATTTACGCTTCCCACTCTTCGGGATCGCTCGAAGGGCACTGAGCACCGGCGAAAAGGGCCGCCGGACTGGCGCCGGCGGTCTTTCTTCGTTCCGCTCATACATGCGGAACGACATCTCTGCTCATTTCCAGGACATGGCACGAATATGAAGAAACTGCTACTCCAGCTCGATCCCGATCCGATTCCGGCCACGTTCGACACGGTGGTCGCCTACGACGGCGGCGCCGACCACGTGGTGACGTACGCCAGCATCAACCCCGACAACGTGCACTGGATCACCGACGGTGCCATCTTCACCCGCGCGCCGAAGGAGAAGCGCTTCACCGCCATTTTCGTTGGCGGCAGCAGCATGGCGAAGGGCGAGGCGCTGTTCAAGGCGGTGAAGAAGAAGTTCTTCGCGGACTTCCGCGTCTCCGTCATGCTCGACTCGAATGGATCGAACACCACCGCCGCGGCGGGCGTCGCGGCGATGGCAAAGAACCGCGGCCTGGCCGGCAAGAATGCGGTTGTGCTCGCGGGCACCGGTCCGGTCGGTCAACGGGCGGCGGTCATGCTCGCTCGGGAAGGCGCCGCCGTGTCTCTCACGTCGCGCAAGATGGAGCGCGCGCAGAGTGCCTGCAAGCAGATCCAGGACGGCTTCGGCCTGACGGTCATTCCGATGGAAGCTTCTACCAATCGGGACCGGGCGAATGCGCTGAAGGGGGCACAGGTGTGCTTCGCCACTGGGGCTGCGGGCGCACAGCTTCTCGAAAGCGCGCACTGGCGCGAGAATCCGACGCTCGAACTGATAGCCGACGCCAACGCCACACCGCCGCTCGGCATCGACGGAGTCGAGATGTTCGACAAGGCGAAGGATCGCGACGGCAAAGTGGCGTGGGGCGCCATCGGCTTTGGAGCACTCAAGCTCGCCGTGCATCGCGCGTGCATCGGAAAGCTCTTCGAAGCCAACAATCTCGTCTTCGACGCGGAAGAGATCTACGCTGTCGCCAAGGGAATGGAGTGAGGCGAAGACATGAGCCAGACGATCAGCAGTTTCCTCGATGCGCTCGCGAGCAACGCCCCTACCCCCGGCGGCGGGGCGGCCGCAGCGCTGTTCGGAGCGAGCGGCGCCGCGCTCGTTTCGATGGTGTGCAATCTCACCATCGGAAAGCCCAAGTATGCGGCGGTGGAGGACGACATGCGCGGCCTTCTCGCGCGCTCCGAGGCGCTGCGCGCGCGGCTCACGAAGATGATGGAAGACGATCAGGCGGTCTTCAACAAACTCATGAGCGCGTACGGGTTGCCGAAGCAATCCGATGACGAGAAGGCAAGGCGCAAGGAAGCGATCCAGGGCGCGCTGAAGGGCGCGACCGAGGTGCCTCTAGCCTGCGCGCGTGCCTGTGCAGAGGCGGTAACGCTCGCGCGGGAGGCGGCCGAGAAAGGCAATCTGCAGGTGATCAGTGATGCGGGCGTCGCGGCTGCGGCGGCGGAAGCCGGCGTGAAGAGCGCCGCGCTCAATGTCTACATCAATATCCCGAGCATCGACGACAAGACCTTCGCCGAAGGGGCGCGCAAGGAGATCGAACGTCTGACGACGGTGAGCGGACTCGATGCGGCGGCGGTGTATTCGCTGGTGAAAGCAAAGCTCTGACTTCGACCGGTGGCCGGCAGCCGTGGCCGTTGAGCCACCGGACAGAAGGCATCATTCGCAGTCGTGGTGACTTGACCGCCGACGGCGCTACCGTCCCGCGACCGCTGCCATCACGGTGATCAAGGTCGTGAGCGAGCCGAAGCCATCATGCAACCACTTGCCTGCGCGTTGCGCGCCGTAGCGGCGCCGACGGTCTAGCCGCGCTGATCTGCCATGGCGATCCGGGCCGCCCGCGCTGTGCTGGGACGCATTTTTTTCCAGCGCTGCTTCTATCTCTTCGTCGCCACGCTGACGCTCATTTCGGTCGCGCCTCTCATCGAGCCGACACCGCACGGCCGGACCGCGATCAACGCGATCAGCGTCTTCGTCATCGTGGCGGCCGTCGCCGCACTCGGTCGGTCGGTCGTTTCCTTCATCATCGCACTACTGCTCGCCGTTCCCGCGGTGGTACTGCAGTGGGACGCGGTCATGGCGCATCACCCGGACATGTTGATTTGGTCCCGGATGTTTGCGACAGGCCTCTACCTGACGACGCTCGTCTACCTGCTGGGGTACGTGTTCCAACGCGACGTCATGACCGCAGACCGGCTCTGGGGTGCCGCGGCCAGCTTTCTCATGATCGGCGTGGTGTGGACCTACCTGTACGCGCTGGTGGAGCATTTCTACGCGCACTCGTTCACAGTGGGCGGTGTTCCGGCCACTGTCGATCTCGCGGATCTGCTCTACTTCAGCTTCACGGTGCTCACCAGCACAGGCTTCGGAGACGTGGCGCCGGTCTCGCGGCAGGCCAGATCCCTTTGCGTGCTGGAGCAGATCGTCGGCGCGCTCTTCGTCTCCATCCTCATCGCGCGTCTGGCCGGCGTGTATCCGCCGCGTCAACGCGGGAAGGAATTCGAATGAGGCGGTTGGCGCTCCCTTACCCCCATGGCAGTCGGTACTCCTCCTTGTGAGGTAGAGGGATAGCGTTGCTACGTTGCTTGAGGCACATCCACTCCGAACTTGTCGGCCCACACTCCCAGGGACGTCGTCACGGCGCTCGCAATCTCGACGCCATCGCGCAGGTGTTTCTCCCTGCGCGCGAGCCCTGCTTCGCCGGGAAGGCGCACTGCCCCGGCACCCGGCCGCGGTGGACTTGCCCGACACGCATCAGCGATCCATTGTGTCTGCCGACGGAACGCGTCGAGTCCGCCGAACAGCTCCGGGTCGAGGATCTGCAGCAGCACGCTCGCGCTCATTCCTTTCTCGTTCGGATCGGCGCGACCGTAACCGGCAAGTCCCGAGGTCATTGCCTCGACGATCAGGGAAAGTCCGTAGCCCTTGTGACCTGAGTCGATTCCGCCCAGGGGCAGGATGGTGCCGGCCCGCGGCGGAACCAGCACCGACGGGTCGTTCGAGGGTTCGCCGTTTTCGTCGAGCAGCCATGTATGAGGAAACATCTTCCCTTCCTCACGTAGTCGCATCGCGAGGTTGTTCGAGGTGAGCGAGGTCGGAGACGTCCACGAGGACCGGCGATGTTTCGGTGGGAAAGCCCGCGGCGACCGGATTCGGCGAGAACACTCCGCGCGATCCCCCGTACGGCGCGACGGTTGCCGCATTCGGAGCGGAGGAAAAAAGCAGCATCATCAGGCCACGATCTGCCGCGCGCTCAAGATAGGCGGCGAGACAAGCGATGTGGTGGCTGCGCCGGATGGCGACCGTGCCGGTGCCGTACCTGCGCGCTCGATCTGTCGCGAGATCCATCGCGCGCAGCACGAGCCACGGACCGGGCAGCTTGTGGCCATCCCAGGTCACCGCCGCGCCGTGATCCGCGATGAGACCCGGCTCACCTTCTGTGTGCATCGAGCCCGATTCGATGTCCGTCAGATAGGTGTGCAGAAGCGATATCCCGTGCGTCGTGTGCCCAAGCAGGTCGCCTTCGACGAGTATCGCCGCTACGTCTGCTGCGCGATCCGCGGGCATGCCTGCCGACGTTAACAACGCAGTCGCGAATTCCGTCAGAGCCGCTGGCGAGTAACGTCGCGCGTCGGTTGACGGGTGAGGTGAAGAGGATGAAGCGGCCATTTCATGTTCCCTGTCCATGCGCTGCGGCAGTGGGATGATAACCGCGAGGGCGAGCGAAAGGGAGCAGCAAGAGCTGCTTCAAGGAAGCCGCTGCGATTCCTGCGGATTGCCACAACCGAAGCAAGGAAGGCCGCACGAATGGCTCCGCCTGGATATAGAACTGAACGTGCTTGGGGAAGCTCGGCGGCTTGGGGAAGCTGTCGTCCGGCGTTCTGTCCTGCGTGATGTCCTACAAAACGTGGTGAGCTGCCAGATGAATTTAGTTTGCGGCGGAGCGGAGCCTGAGGACGATGCTGGGGATGTACTGAAAACTGCCCAGGTGTAGGGGGGTCTACTCGGATGGCGCCTGCTTACCCCCGGCGCACTTTGCGCGGCCGCGCAGGCTGCCCGAACAGCTGTCTCAGGTATTCGCCAGTGAAGCTGCCTGGATTTTGCGCCACTTCCTCCGGCGTTCCTTCCGCGATGACGCGCCCGCCGCCGTCGCCACCCTCGGGGCCGAGGTCGATGATCCAGTCGGCGGTCTTGATCACGTCGAGATTGTGCTCAATGACCACCACGGTGTTGCCATGCTCGCGCAGGCGGTGCAGCACCTTGAGCAGCAGGTCGATATCGTGAAAGTGCAGGCCGGTGGTCGGCTCGTCGAGGATGTAGAGCGTGCGCCCCGTGTCCCGCTTCGATAGCTCCAGGGAAAGCTTCACCCGCTGCGCTTCTCCACCGGAGAGCGTCGTCGCCGACTGGCCCAGCTTGATGTAGCCAAGGCCCACATCGAGTAGCGTCCGCAGCTTGCGCTCCGCGACCGGCACCGCGTCGAAAAAGTCGTGCGCGTGCTCGACGGTCATGTCGAGAACCTCGTGGATGCTTTTCCCCTTGTAGTGAATCTCCAGCGTCTCGCGGTTGTAGCGTCTGCCCTGACAGACATCGCAAGACACATAGACGTCAGGCAGAAAATGCATCTCTACCTTGATCAGCCCATCACCCTGACACGCTTCGCAGCGTCCGCCTTTCACATTGAAGGAAAACCGCCCCACGCCGTAGCCACGCTCGCGCGCCGCCGGCACGCCGGCGAACAACTCGCGGACGGTTGTGAAAAGCCCGGTGTAGGTGGCAGGATTCGAGCGCGGCGTGCGGCCGATCGGGCTCTGGTCGACACTCACCACCTTGTCGAAGTGTTCCATCCCCTCAAGGGCGACATGGGGAGCCGGCTCAGCAGCGCTCCCGTAGAGGTGACGGGCGACCGCCGCGTACAGCGTATCGTTGATGAGCGTGGATTTGCCCGAACCGGAGACGCCGGTGATGCACGTGAAGAGACCCACCGGAAGATCGAGGTCAGCGAGCTTGAGATTGTTGCCGCTTGCGCCTTCGAGCTTCAGCATGCGGCTGCGATCGACCGGCAGGCGCCGCTTTGGCAGTGCGATGGTGCGTATGCCCGAGAGGTACTGACCGGTGAGCGACGCCGGATTCGCGCTCACTTCCTGCGGTGTGCCTTCGGCGACGACGCTGCCCCCGTGCTCGCCCGCGCCCGGACCCATGTCGACGACGTAATCCGCGGCCATGATCGCATCGTGGTCGTGCTCGACGACGATCACGGAATTGCCGATGTCCCGCAGCCGTGCCAGGGTTTCGAGCAGACGCGCGTTGTCGCGCTGATGCAGCCCGATGGAGGGCTCGTCGAGGACGTACATCACCCCGGTCAGGCCGGAGCCGATCTGGCTCGCAAGGCGAATGCGCTGCGCCTCGCCTCCGGACAGCGTGTCCGCTGGGCGGTCGAGGGACAGGTAGTCGAGGCCGACATTTACCAGGAATTGCAGCCGGTTCGAAATCTCGTGCACGATCTTTTCGGCGATCGCCTGCCGCCGCTCATCGAGCGCGAGCCCTTCAAAGAAGGTGCGCGCGTCCTTCAGCGGCAGCGCGCTCGCCTCGAAGATCGCGGTACCGCCGACACGCACGTTCCGCGCTTCCGCGCGCAGCCGGGTGCCGGCGCAAACAGGGCAGGGCCGCGTGTTGAGGTGCTTCGCGAGTTCCTCCTTCAGCACGGCTGAATCGGTCTCGCGGTAGCGCCGCTCCAGGTTTGGGACGATGCCCTCGAACGGATGCTCACGCATCGTCTTGTGGCCGCGCTCGGTCAGATACGTGAAGGCGAGCTTTTCCTTGCCCGATCCGTACAGCACCACGTTCTGCGCTTCGGGCGGCAGTTGCTCGAAGGGCACTTCGAGATCGAAGCCGTAGTGGCTCGACAGCGCCTGCAGCATCTGGAAGTAGAAGTGGTTGCGGCGGTCCCAGCCCTTGATGGCGCCGGAGCCGAGCGACAGGTGCGGAAAGGCGACGACGCGCTTCGGATCGAAAAAGGTGACGGTGCCGAGACCATCGCACTCGGGGCACGCACCCATCGGATTGTTGAACGAGAAGAGGCGCGGCTCCAGCTCCGGCAGCGAATAGCCGCAGATGGGGCACGCGAACCTGGCAGAGAACAGGTGCTCGTGGCCGGAGTCCATCTCCACCGCGAGCGCGCGGCCATCCGCGTGGCGCAGCGCGGTCTCGAAACTCTCCGCGAGGCGCTGCTTTGCGTCCTGCCTCGCCTTGAGCCGGTCGACCACCACTTCGACGGTGTGCTTCTGATTTTTTGCGAGCTTCGGCAGCGCATCGATGTCGTGCACTGCGCCGTCGATGCGCAGGCGCACGAAGCCCTGGGCGCGCAATTCCTCGAACAGGTCTTGCTGCTCGCCCTTGCGGCCCACCACCAGCGGCGACAGGATCATGAGCCGCGTGTCCTCGGGCAGTGCGAGTACATGGTCTACCATCTGGGACACGGACTGCACGGTCAGCGGAATCTGGTGCTCGGGGCAGTGCGGCTCTCCAACGCGGGCATAGAGGAGCCGCAGGTAATCGTGAATCTCGGTGACGGTGCCGACGGTCGAGCGCGGGTTGTGGCTCGTCGCTTTCTGCTCGATGGAGATCGCGGGCGACAGGCCGTCGATCAGGTCCACGTCCGGCTTTTCCATGAGTTGCAGGAATTGCCGCGCATAAGCCGACAGGGACTCGACGTAGCGGCGCTGACCTTCGGCGTACAGGGTGTCGAAGGCGAGCGACGACTTGCCGGACCCCGACAGACCCGTGATCACGACGAGGCGATTGCGGGGCAGATCGAGGCTGACGTTCTTGAGATTGTGGGTCCGCGCGCCGCGGATTCGGATGAGGTCCATGCGCTACTGAGGGGCGGGGCAACCTGTTACTATATCCGACTCGTAGCACCTTTCCCAATGCGCTTTTCGCCGCCTTCCCAAGCCTTGCTCCAGTGTCATCCGTCAGCCGCATGAATCGTGTCGAGTGGCGTGCCAGCATCAGTCTGGCGGGGCTCTCAGGCCTGCGGCTGCTCGGCCTCTTCATCATCCTGCCGGTATTTGGTCCCTACGCCGAGCAACTTCCCGGCGGTTCGAACCACGCTTTGATCGGGCTCGCGCTCGGCGCCTACGGACTGACGCAGGCGATTCTCCAGATCCCGTTCGGCTGGCTCTCCGATCGGTTCGGCCGCAAGCGCGTCATTTACGCCGGGCTTCTCCTGTTCGCGTTGGGGAGCTTTGTCGCCGCCCTGGCCGGCAGCATCTGGGTCGTGATCCTCGGCCGCGTGCTGCAGGGCACCGGAGCGATCTCCGCCGCGGCGATGGCGCTCGCTGCGGATCTGACCCGCGACGAGCATCGCACCAAGGCGATGGCGATCATCGGCATCACGATCGGATTCATGTTTGCGGCGTCGATGGTGCTCGGGCCAGTGCTCGACCGCTGGATCGGTGTGCCCGGCATCTTCGCCATGACCGGGGTGCTGGCGCTCGCGGGGCTCGCAGTGGCGGTATGGGTGGTGCCCGACCCCGGCCCGGATCAGCGCTCTCACGACCGGGACGTTCGAGCCCGCGAAGTTCCGCACGGTGCTGCTCGACTCCGACCTCGCGCGCCTCAACTTCGGCATCTTCGCGCTGCACGCGGCGCTGATGGGGTTGTGGGTGGTGATTCCCTTCGCCCTGGTGCGCGCCGGCCTCGCTCCTTCACAGTCGTGGGAGATCTACCTGCCCGCGGTGGTGCTCGGGTTCCTCATCATGCTTCCGGCCATGCTCTGGGGCGAGCGCCGCGGCAGCCTGAAGCAGACCTTCATCGGCGGGGTTGCGGTGCTACTGTTCGCGCAGGTGCTGCTCGCGCTCGGCATCGAATCGCTCGGCGGCATCGCCGGTGCGCTGCTCGTGTTCTTCGTCGGCTTCAACCTGCTCGAGGCGATGCTGCCGTCGCTCATCTCCAAGGCTGCTCCTGCGAGCGCGAAGGGAACGGCGCTCGGCGTCTTCTCGAGCATCCAGTTCCTCGGCGCCTTCCTGGGTGCGACGGTCGGCGGATTCCTCTCGCAGTATCACGGAGCGACCGCAGTGTTCGCCTTCTGCGGCCTGTTTACGCTCTCGTGGCTGGTCGTTGCGGCCGGGATGAAGCATCCCGTGCAGGTGCGCACGCGCACCTTCCCCGTTCCGCGCATGGACGGGTCGAAGGCCGACGGACTCGCCGAGCAGCTCGCCGGCCTGCCGGGCGTACGCGCGGCGCTCGTGAAAGCAGGCGAAGGCATGGCATATCTCACGGTGGACGCACGCAGCTTCGACGAAGCACGGGTGATTCGCCTGCTCTCAGCACAGAACTAGGAGAACAAGCATGGCATCAGTGAACAAGGTCATCCTCATCGGCAACCTCGGGCGCGATCCGGAGACGCGCTACATGCCGAGCGGCGATGCGATGGTGAATCTGAACCTCGCCACGACGGATCAATGGAAGGACAAGAACGGCGAGAAGCAGGAGAAGACCGAATGGCACCGGGTCGTGATCTTCGGCAAGACCGCGGAGATTGCCGGGCAGTATCTGCGAAAGGGCTCGCAGGTGTACATCGAGGGGCGGCTGCAGACGCGCAAGTGGACCGACAAGGACAATCAGGAGCGCTACACCACCGAGATCGTCGCCGACCGCATGCAGATGCTGGGTTCCCGCAGCGGTGGCGCCGACGCGCCGATGGAGCGTGAGCATGCGCCGGCGGCTGCAGCCTCGGAAGCACGTACTCAACAGCAGCGGCCGAAGCCGGGTACCAGCTTCGACGACATCGAGGACGATATTCCGTTTTAGCTAGCGGGCGCGTTCCGGCGTGACCTGAGAACAACAAAGGGAGGAGATCGGAATGACAACGACGATTCGTGTGGTCGCCGGACCGATGGATTTCGTGTTGCGCTCTTTCGCGCCGATGCTGCTTGTCGTGCTCGCGGCGATCCAGCTCGGTTGCTCGTCACCGTCCAAAGCGCCGGATGCGAGTGCTCCGACCGTTCTGCGGGGGGCGCGCCTCATCGACGGCTCGGGCACAAAGCCCGTCGAGAACTCTGTCGTGGTCATCCGTGATGGCCGCATTGTTGCGGCCGGCCCTTCGGGATCGACGTCGGTTCCCGCCGGTGCACGCGAGGTCAACTATAGCGGCAAGACGATCATCCCCGGGCTCATCTCGGACCACTCGCACGTGGGCATCATCGACGGCATGACTGTCGTGCAGAACAACTACAACCGCGACAATGTCCTGCGGCAATTGCGGCAATACGAAGCGTACGGCGTAACCACCGTCACCGCACTCGGTCTCAACGGCCCGCCCTTCGTGAGCATTCGCGCTGACATGCATGCAGGTCGCGTTCGCGGCGCCGATCTCTTCGGTGCGCCGCAGGGGATCGGCGTTCCCGACGGTGCGCCGCCGGCGAAGATGCTGCCGCTTCCGCCAGACCAGCTCTATCGGCCGGTCACACCGGAGGCCGCGCGGGAAGCAGTACGTGCCATGGTTGCGCAGAAGCCGGACTTCATCAAGCTCTGGCTCGACGATTTCGGCGGTTCGCTTCCGGTCAGGATGAAGCCGGAGATCTACCAGGCGGTGATCGATGAAGCGCACAAGAACGGCGTGCGCGTGGCCGCGCACATTCACGATCTGAACGACGCCAAAGCCGTTGTTCGGGCCGGCACGGACGTGGTCGCCCACGGCGTGCGGGATCGTCCGGTCGACGACGAGTTCATCGCGCTCATGAAATCGCGCGGTGTGTGGTACATCGCCACCATCCAACTGGACGAAGCGACTTACATTTACCCGGAACGGCTCGCGTGGACGCAGACGACGTTCGTGCTCAATGCGATGCAGCCGGCGCTGCGCGCGCAATTCGACGATGCCGGGTGGCGCGCGACGACCGCCGCAGAGCCGCGAATGGCCGCAGCGAAGAAGGACGTGCAGATGAATCAGCGCAACCTCAAGACGCTCTACGACGCGGGCGTGAAGATTGGATTCGGCACCGACTCCGGCGCGACGCCGTGGCGCATTCCGGGCGTTGCCGAGCATCGCGAGCTGGCCCTCATGGTGGATGCGGGATTGACACCGGTGCAGGCGATTTCGGTCGCGACCTCCAACGCGGCACAACTGCTCGCCGTGAACGATCGTGGGACGCTCACGAGCGGTAAGTGGGCGGACCTCGTCGTGCTTGACGCGGACCCGAGCGCCGATGTCTGGTCGACCACGCGCATTGTCGCGGTGTGGCACCGCGGCGTCGAGGCAGCGGGTCCCGTGACGGCTTTCAAACCCTGAAGACCGCGTCGCGCCTCCGGATGCGTCCGGCGATTTGAATCGTCCGCGCATCGCGGCGTAAGCCAAACCTCCTACCACTCACGCCGCCGCCCTGCACTCCGCGTGCGACGGAGCTGGCGCGGCGATCGCGGCGACGATTGCGAACAATCCGCGAATCTCGGTGCGTGATCCGGATCTGAGTCGCATCACGCGCAGCGTTGCGTCCGCGCCCGGCGATTTGGCGACGTATCGCTCATTGCTGCCCACGCCGAGCGCAGCTCCGCGTCGATCAGTTTCGCGTCATCGGTTGCGCCGATCAGCGCGACGACTTTCTCCACCGAAACGAGGTTCATGATGTGGAAGATCTCGTAGCGCGTACCCGCACGCTGGCTCGTGCCCGCAGGTCCAGCATCACTACGCCGGCCCGGGCGATCAGCGCGAGCACGGTCGGCTTCCACGTGGCGTTCGAGCAGAATAGCTCGTTCACTCGGAACCGTCCGTCGGGGTCACGCTCCTCGTCGAGTCGCTGGATTCGTTCCCGGATCTCCTCGGTCGTCTGAACAAACAGGCCGTCGAGGCGGCGTCGCAGGAATGCGAAGAACTCGCTCGGCTCCATGTACGCGCCGGCAAGATCCGCTCCGGCGATCATCCACACCGGCGCCGCGAAACGCCAATAGGCAAGAAAATGATCCATGAACGCCTCGGACCGGCCGGCCTTCTTGAAGACCCGCAGCAGGAGCAGGGGACCCAGCGGAGCGGCAGCCCGTCGGACGATGCGCCGCAACCACCAGCGCTGAATCGCGCCGTAGAGCCACCACAACACGACGAGCACGCCGACGAAATGGAGCGCGTCGTTGCCCGCGTTGTCGGCAAACGCCGCCATCAGAATGAACCCGGCGCTCACGAGCGCGATCAGTCCCCAGAAAGCGCGCAGCGCGAGCTGCAGTTCGCTGAACTGCTTGGTTTCGTAGTGTCGGGTGGTGATCCGCAGAACCCACGCACTTGCGGCGGCGGTGACGAGAATCATCGCGAGTAGTAGCGCGATTTCCACGGCGGTTCGACCTGCCGTCATCGGCGCATCGTCGGGCACCGCCGGCAGCAGGAGGTAGATGCCCGTCCCCATCGCCATCGCAATGGCTGCGCCGGAGCAGAGCGCGACCACCAGCGACGGCCGCACCGCGCGCGGCCGGGCTGAGGAAGACTGCGGGCACCAGCGCGAGCAAGCCCAGTATTGCGGTGACGACCAGGGCAGCGAGCCAGTTGCCGGACGCGACCACGGCTGCCGCGCAAAAAACGCTCGCGAAGATTCCCGCGGCGACCCAGAACGTGCGTTGGGCGACGCCGCCCTGCAGGACCGAAGCGAACGCGGGCGGAGCGGCCAGCAGAATCCAGTTCAGCTGGCCAAGCCAGCCATTCCTTGCCGCTTTCGCCTGGCGTTGTGGGTAGTCGCTCGGCTCGCGTCCTCGAACGGCACGTTCAGTCGCGCTGCCGGTGCCGACGATTGCGCTTCGTTCTCGTCGGCGTATTCCAATCGGGGGCCGTCACAGCGTCCGCGTGTCGATCCACGTCACCCTTCCCGTTCTGTCTTTCACCTCGTTGTAGAGATGTGCCGTGCCGCCCGGGCCATCGCCGCCGCCGCCGTTCCACAGACAGATGAAACGCACCTTGTCGACGCCCCAGCCGAGCGCGGTGTAAAGCAGCCAGAGGTTGCAGCGCTCGTAGGGATTGACATCCTTCGGCAGCGGACCGAGCTCGTCCGACATGATGCGTGGCGCGTCCGTTAATCTCGCCTTCAGCGCGAAGTAGCGTTCCCGCCAGCGCTCGCCATCCGTTGTACGCAGGATGGATTTCTCGATGAACTGCGGTTCGGAATACGGCAGCAAGAGCTGGCAGCGCAGACCGCGCTGCTGGCAGGCTTCGAGAAACAACAGATCGCCGCCCGCAGCGGCCTGCGCCAGTGCCAGGTCGCCGGGTCCCGCGCCGAGGCTGTCGAGAGCGCTTGCGATACGCGCTGACGCCGCATCGATTTTGTCGGCGGGAAAGCGTGGTGGATTGCGCCCCGGCGCATCGACGATGTGGCCGGAGAACAGAAACACCTGCCGCGGCGTGAAGGGCGATGCGACGCGCCTGATTTCGTTGTCGACGATCTCCAGCGCCGCCGACGTTTCCGCGGGCCGGAATTCCAGATCGCGCAGCACGCACAGGGTCTGCCGCGATGTGTCGAGCGCGAACCAGTCCTGATTGGCCGTCGCCACCGCCGCGCGATATTCACGAACTACCGCGTCGCTGGATCGCAGCAGCAGACTCAGCTCGGCGCTGCTGGCGCGCGCCCAGTAGTCCTTCCTGTCGCGCTCCCGCGCGGTGAGGGTGGCCCACTGCACACCGCCGATCAGATTGGTGGTCACGGTCTCGTCGGGTTGCCCGCCCAGGTGTTTCTGCAGAAGAGTCAGCGTGAGGGCGTTGATGCCGGATTGGTAGTGCGACGGGTCGGCGATAAACGCCTTGTAGTAGAGCTCGATCGCGTCGAGGAGGCTCGCTTCCTCGGCCGCTGCCGCGTCGCGCATTTCGCCCGGCTTCACGTCGGATCGCCGCCAGCGCTGGATCCACGCGTCTTTTGCCACACGCCCCGCGAGCGCCCAGACGTCGGGATCGTATGCGTAGTCGACGGTAAGCTGGCGCACCCATTCGCGCGCTTCCTCTGTGCGCCCGAGCCGCCCGAGGCATACCGCCTTCTTCTCGCGGCTCGGCTTGTTCTGCGGATCGACGGCGAGCGCCGCCTCGAACTGTTCGAGCGCAAAGTCGAAATGCTTCAGCTTCATCAGGCAGTCGCCCGCCGCTCGTCGCGCTTCCAGCCACAGCGACTGGGTGGGCGTCTCGTCGGCGAGCACCAGAATGTCGCCTGGCCGATTTTTCTGCCGCGCCACCTCCATCCGACTTTTCCAGGTCTCGTAGACCTGACTGAACTCATTGCGCTGCGCGAGCAGCAGCTCGCGCCACGGCGGCTCGCGCAACTCGCGGAGCAGCGCATAGACTGGGCTCACGGTGCGCGCCGTGGATGCATCGAGGGTCTGGCGCGCCATGCGTGCGAGCAGCGTACGATCGGCTTCTAGACTGACTGGGTCGGGCACGCCGTCTTCCGTCAGCCGGTAGCGCAGCTTGCGGTCGGTATAGATGTCGAACGGCTGAGTCGGCCGTGGACCCTGGATCAGCACCACGCCGCGCGCGCGCAATGCGTGGCGCACACCGAGCTCGTACCAGACGTTCGGATTGTCGAGAGTGAGATCGGCGACGACGAGATCCGCGACCAGCAGCTCCTGGAACATGTCGGCGCGAATGTCGCCGGCGCGCAGCTCCTCGTCCGCGCGAAAGGCTTCGAAGCCCGCCGCGTCGAGCGCCGGCCTGATCAGATCGGCGTAGACGCGGTCGAAATCGATGGTCCTGCCCGCATGATCCGGCTTGATGCCGAAGGGCATGGCGACGAAGGCGTGGAGCTTCATGGCGGCATGGGGGAAGGCAGCGCGTCCAGCGCAGAAGGTCGGTCAATTCGCGTCCGCCGTCAACTCTTCTTGGTTCGTGGTGCGCGTCGCCCCGTTACCGTCGCGGGCTGCGCAGGCATAATACGCTGGCCGCGTCCGCACGACCGATGCAGCGGTGATCCTCGGGAGACATGATGAAACCGGCGACGCTCCTTTTCTGCTTCCTGCTGGCCGCGTCCGCGATCCACGCGGCGGAGCCGCTGCCGCGGGGCTCCGACTGGCAGGTGGCGGGGCGCCTTGGGCTCCTGCAGTTTGTCGTCGTGTCCGAATCGAAGGCCAAGGATCGGGATTTCTACGATGCCATCATCAAGACGCTGTGCGATCCGGGTGGAACCTGCTTCCTGCGGTTCTTCACCAACCTCAAAAAGGCGCCCGTGAAGATGCCGTTGCCGGATGCCATTCTCGCCGAGCCCACCGCCATGTTCCAGCGCTCGGCGAAGCAGGGTAACGCCGTCTTCCAGTGGAGCTGCCGGATGGGCCTCGCGGCGGGGAATTGCTTCTAGCGCGCCGCGCGCGAAGGCCGCCCATTCGCCGGCGAACGAGGGAAGACTTCAGCGGACCACGAATGGGATGCCGTGTGTTGTCATTGCGCGCGACGCTGATGTGGGGATGAGGGAGCGCCTTTCGAGCGCGCGCAAGGAAGGGCGGCGCGCAGGGTTGTCGTCCCGCTTCGCTCCGCATAGAGTCGCGATCATGCCCCGCCATCCCATTGCCGTCATCGTCGTCGCGCAGCTCTTCGGCACTTCGCTCTGGTTCAGCGCCAACGCCGCGGCAGACGATCTCGCTCGTGCCTGGAGTCTCACCGCCACCGACATCGGCGCGCTCACCAGTGCCGTGCAGATCGGGTTCATCACCGGCACGCTCGTCTTCGCACTGTCCGGACTTGCCGATCGCTTCCCGGCGAGCCGCATCTTCGCCGTCTGCGCGGTGCTCGGTGCGGTGACGAACGCGGCTTTCGCGCTTCTCGCGCACGGCATCGCGGACGCGTGCGTCTATCGCTTTCTCACGGGCTTCGCCCTTGCCGGCGTTTACCCGCTCGGGATGAAGCTTGTGGTGAGCTGGGCTCCCGAACGCTCCGGCGAGGCGCTCGGCTGGTTGGTCGGAATGCTCACGCTGGGCACCGCGCTTCCTCACGGAGTGCGGGCGATCGGCACCGGGTGGGCGTGGAGCGGCGTCGTTCTCACGAGTTCCCTCCTCGCGCTGCTCGCCGCAGCGATGGTGCTCCGGCTCGGTGACGGAACGCATCTGAAGCGCTCGGGAGCGGGCAGGCACGTCGGATGGGGTTCCGTGACCGAAGCGTTTCGTGTGCGGGCATTTCGCGCCTCCGCACTCGGCTATTTCGGCCACATGTGGGAACTGTATGCGTTCTGGACATTGGTGCCGTTCCTGCTCGTCCGGGTGCTGGCGCGAGCCGCTGACGCTGCGCCGCTTGCCGTTTCCGCATGGTCGTTCGGCGTAATCGCAATGGGCGCCCTTGGCTGCATTCTCGGCGGGCGCCTTTCCCGTCGCGTCGGCAGCGCGAAGGTCGCGGCAGTCGCGCTCGCCGGTTCCGGCCTCATGTGTCTCGCGTTTCCGCTCGTCCAGCGTGGCCCAGTGGCACTCGTGCTCGCGCTCATGCTTCTGTGGGGCGTGCTGGTGGTCGCGGACTCGCCGCAGTTCTCGTCGCTCTCCGCCCAGGCTTGCCCGCGCGAACTCGTCGGCAGCGCGCTCGCGATTCAGAACAGCATCGGCTTCTTCATCACAGTGGTCGCGATTACCATCGCATCGGCGAGCCTGCCGGTGCTGGAAGCAAAGGTGGCGTGGCTGCTGTTGCCGGGACCCGTGCTGGGATTCCTCGCGATCGCGCCGCTCGCATGGGGAAGTCGAAGCGAGCAGGGTTAGACGGTGTGTGATCGGTCCCCGAAAGCGGTATCATGTTGACGGCGCCGTATCGCGTGCCTTCCTTCCGATAATCATCCGCTGTGTGGCGGCTGCAAAAGCCGGCCATCGATCCCGAACCAATCTTCCTGGATTCTCAATGCGTGCAATAAATTTCAGCGCCGGTCCGGCGGTGCTTCCGGAGAGCGTTTTGCAGCGGGCGGCCGCCGAGATGCTCGACTGGCGCGGCAGCGGCATGTCCGTCATGGAGATGAGCCATCGCGGCAAGGAGTTCGTCAGCATCGCAACCAGGACTGAAGGCGACCTGCGTGCGTTGCTTGCCATTCCCCCCAACTACAAGGTGCTCTTCCTTCAGGGTGGCGCCGTCGGCGAAAACGCGATCGTGCCGATGAATCTGTTGCAGGGTCGGACGGCGGCCGACTATGTGCACACGGGTGAATGGTCGAAAAAGTCGCTGACCGAGGCGAAGAAGTACTGCACGGTGAACGTCGCGGCGTCGTCCGCGGACCAGAACTTCACGTATGTTCCGTCCCGCGAGAGCTGGAAACTGAGTGCCGACGCGGCCTACGTGCACGTGTGCACCAATGAGACCATCGGCGGAGTCGAATACCACTGGACGCCGGACACCGGCGATGTTCCGCTCGTCGCGGACATGTCGTCACATTTGCTGTCACGGGTGATCGACGTGTCGAAGTACGGCGTGATCTATGGCGGCGCGCAGAAGAACATGGGTCCGGCCGGCCTTACCGTGGTGATCGTCCGCGACGATTTGCTCGACCGGGCGCTGCCGATCACGCCGTCTGCGTTCAACTGGAAAGCGCAGGCCGAGGCGGAGTCGATGCTCAACACGCCGCCCACTTACGCAATCTATATCGCGGGCCTCGTGTTCGAATGGCTGCTTGCGCAGGGCGGACTCGCCGCAGTCGAGCGCTCGAACATCGCCAAGGCGGCGCTCTTGTACGACTATCTCGACAGCAGCGCGTTTTACCGGAGCCCGGTGCGCAAGGAGGATCGCTCGCGGATGAACGTGCCGTTCAAGCTCGCCGACGAGTCGCTGGAAGACGCCTTTCTCAAGGGCGCGAAGGAACACGGCATGGTGCAACTGAAGGGGCATCGATCGGTCGGCGGCATGCGCGCGTCGATCTACAACGCGATGCCGATCGCAGGTGTCCGCACCCTGGTCGAATACATGCGCGATTTCGAGCGGCGTCACGGTTGAGCCGGGCGCGCAGACGCTCATGCAGACACAGATGAAGTACCACATCCTCACATTCAATCAGATTTCGCCGCAAGGCCTGCATCGCTTTCCCCACGGGCGCTACACGGTGGGTAAATCGATGGAGAATCCGGACGCGATCGTGCTGCGTTCCCATGATCTGCACGCCACGACCATTCCGGCCTCCGTCAAGGCGATCGGGCGCGCGGGTTCCGGAACCAACAATATTCCGGTGGCCGCGATGTCGAAGCGCGGCGTGCCGGTATTCAACGCGCCGGGTGCCAATGCGAACGCCGTGAAGGAACTGGTCTTCGCTGCGCTACTGCTCGCCGCACGCAACGTCGTTCCGGCACTCGACTACATCGGGGGTCTCGACCCGCAAGCGCCAGACCTCGAGCAGCGTGTGGAAGAGGGCAAGAAGCAGTTCGCCGGAGTCGAGCTGCCGGGCAGGACGCTCGGCATCGTCGGTCTCGGCGCGATCGGAAGCCTGGTGGCGGACACGGCCATCAAGCTCGGAATGAAAGTGACCGGCTTCGATCCGGAGATCACCGTCGATGCGGCGTGGCGCCTGCCGTCGAGCGTGCGCCGCGCGCACACGATCGAGGAGCTGCTCAAGCACGCCGACTTCATCACGCTGCATGTACCGCTGTTGGCAGTCACCCGGCATCTGATCGACGAACAGCGCCTCCAGGCGATCAAGCCCGGTGCGGCGCTGCTCAATTTCGCGCGCGACGCGATCGTGGACGAGCATGCCGTGGCCGCCGCGCTCAAGGCGCACCGGCTCAAGTACTACCTGTGCGATTTCCCCAGCGCACGTCTGATCGGAGAACCGGGGGTCATCGCGCTGCCGCACCTCGGCGCCTCGACCGAGGAAGCCGAGGAGAACTGCGCAATCATGGTCGTCGACCAGGTGCGCGAATTCCTGGAGAACGGCACGATCAGCAACGCGGTCAACTTTCCCAATGTCGAGATGCTGCGCGAATCACCCTATCGCGTGGCGATCGCGAACGCGAACGTCCCCAACATGGTCGGTCAGATCTCCACCACGATGGCCAAGGCCGGCCTCAACATCCACACCATGGTGAACAAGTCACGGGGTGAGATGGCTTACACGCTTGTCGACGTGGACAGCCCCATCGAGCCGCCCGTCATCGAAGCAATCGCGCGTATCGAAGGGGTGCTGTCGGTACGCGCTGTGCCGCAGGAACCGCTGCCGTAGTCTCTCCAATCACATGACGTTGCCGGCACCCGGCGTGTAGCTCGCGCTCACGACCGAGTTCGCGACCAGCGTATCGCACTGGACGACGCCACTGAACTTCGACATGCCGGCGTCGACCGTGACCATTCCCGCGGAGACATCCACCTTCGCCGCTGCGATGGAAACGGACGCGGCACAAGTGATCCGGACGCCAGTCGTGCCGAGCTCGATCGAATTACCGTTGCTGTCCTGGATTTCGATCGTGCCCGGACCATCACGCAGAGTGAGATGCTGCCCGCCGGGCGTGGCGATCGACACGCTTTCCCCGCCGTCGACGTCCTCGATCGACACCGTCACACGGTTGCGCGAGCGGATGAGTTTCCGCGAGTTTGTGGAGTCCATCTTCGCGGGTGGAGGATTGGACGTGTTCCACAGCGCACCGAGAACGTAGGGCTTCGTCGCATCGCCGCCTTCGAACGCGACCAGAACTTCGTCACCCACCTCGGGCATGAACCACGTGCCGCGTCCGCGCCCGGCCATCAGCGTGGCAACGCGCGCCCAGCTCTCCTGCCCTTTGCGGCCCGGCTTCCCCTTGTCCCGAAGATGGATGTTCACGCGGCCGAGCCCATCCGGATCGCGGTTGTCGATGACGATCGCGGTGGTGACGCCGTTCATGAGGGCCATGTTTGTTCTCCTCTCGAGGTTGACTTACGCTGCGACCGCAGTCGCTCTTACACCGGCGAGCACGGCCACCAGCTGTTCGATCTGGGCGCCGCTGAAGATCCCGTCAGGTCCGCGTGGCGTGACATCGGTGAACGGCGATTCGTAAAGTCGCGCCGTGTCCATCACGCCATGCTCGGTCAAGTGGTCAACAATCAGATTTGCGAACTCGATCTGATTGGCACTAAGCGCCCTGCCGGCAAGGAATCCGGCCAGCGCTTCCTTCGCTGCCCCGCGATCCATGCCGACCAGCGAGCGCACGAAAAGACCGAGGCCGTGCGATTCCTCTGTAGCACGTCGGATGTCTTCGGCCGCACCGATGCCGCTCTCCATCAACATGCGCTCCAACTCGGCGAGATCGGCCTTCGTCAGCGAACGGTTCATCCGCAGCTTGTAGATCGCGACGTGATCCTGATGCGCACGCAGGAACGCCCGCGCCTTGGCTCGGAACTTCGCGTAGTCCGTGCCCTCACCGAACCCCGGCAGGTCGACCGCCGTCTCGCCGCCCATCTCATCCTCGAAGTCGGTGTAGATGGGCCTGCGTCGCTGTTTCTCGATCAACTGCACGAGGCTTCGTATCCTTCGCCGCACGCTTTCGAGCATCGGCACGGTCACGTCCTGCCACCATTCATCTGTCTGCAGATCCAGGATCAGCGCCATCTGCGCCTGAACCATCGGGATCGCGCCCTTTTCCTCTAGCAGCCCGGCGATCTCCGTGGCCTGATTTCGCAGACGTTCGAACGCCGGTTCGCTTCTCAGAAGCGCCAGCTGCAGATTGAGCATGAGGAGGTCGAACCGCTTCGCCTCCTCGTTCTCCGGGTCGAGCTCGGAGGGAAGCCCTGCTACCTGTTTCGCCAGCTCCGTCCTTTCCGCCAGCGGCAGCACCTCCCAGGCCTCAGCCCTTGCGTACTTCTCCACCAGGCGGCGCTGGGGGCGGACCACGAAGTTTTCGAGGTTCATCGACGCCACCTCATGGTGGAGCGTTGCGGCGGTCGCCTGCCGGACCTCCACCTCTGTCTTTGGGTCGGCGTAAGGAGGAGCAGCGCGCTCGGCCGCGATACCGCGCTCGGCCGCTTCGATGCGCTCGTCCAGTTGTCCGATCAGCTCCACACGAGTCTTGAAGAGCCGCGTGCCGAGAGCTTCTCCAAGACGGCCCTCGGTCGCAGGCAGATCCTGGCTGAAGAATTCCAGGTTCTGGCAATAATCGAAGAGGTAGAAAAACGCCTTGTCCTTTCCAGGCCCAAACAGCTCGTGGCGGAGGCGCGTGCCCCGGCCGAGCATCTGCCAGAACTTGGTCTTGGAGCGAACCAGCTTGAAGAAAACGAGGTTTACCACCTCCGGGATGTCGATGCCGGTGTCGAGCATGTCGACGGAGATCGCGATGTGCGGCGCCTTGTCCTTGTTGGAGAAGCTGTCGATCAGGTTCTGCGCGTATTCGGTCTTGAAGGTGATAACGCGGGCGAACTCGCCCTTGTAGTGCGGGTAGTTGACGTTGAAGCGGTCCGCGATGAAGTCGGCGTGAGCCTGGTTCTTGGCGAAAAGAATGGTCTTGCCCAGGCGGTCGCCGCCCGCCACCGTGATGCCGCGCGTCATCACATGCGCCAGCACCTTGTCCACGGTGTCCCTGTTGAACAGCCACTTGTTGACCGCTTCGGCCTCCACGCGATCGGGGACGCCGCCCTCCTCGTCCCACTCAAGCGCATCCCACTGATCCTTGTCTTCCTCGGACAGCTCGTCGTACTTGATCCCCTCGCGCTGGAACTTGAGCGGCACCGAGACGGCCTGCGGCGGGACGAGAAACCCGTCGCGCACCGCCTCATCGAGCGAGTAGGCATCGGTCGGCACACCGTTCTCGAGGTCGAACAGGCTGTAGGTGTTGCGGTCCACCTCGTCCTTCGGTGTGGCCGTAAGCCCCATCAGCAGCGAATCGAAGTAGTCGAAGATCGCGCGATACTTCTGGAACACCGAACGGTGCGCCTCGTCGATGATGACGAGATCGAAGTGCCCGACGCCGAAGCGGCGCTGTCCGTCTCGTGTCTCGTCGATCAACCCCATCATCGTGGGATAGGTGGAGACGAACACGCGCCCCTCGGCGTCCTTCTCGGTGACGAGGTTTACCGGCGACGCATCGGCCAGGTGCCGCTTGAAGGCATTGACCGCTTGGTTGACGAGCGCAACCCGGTCGGCGAGGAACAGGACCCGCTTGACCCAGTTGCAGCGCATGAGCAGATCGCACAGCGCGATCACCGTGCGGGTTTTCCCCGCGCCGGTCGCCATCACGACGAGCGCCTTGCGATCGTGGTCGCGCTCGAGCGCTTCCGCGATGCGTCGAATGCCGCGCGTCTGGTAGTAGCGCTCGACGATCGCCGCATTGATCTCGGCTGACGCGAGCGGCTTGCGGGTGCTGCGGCGCTGGATAAGGAGCTCGAGCTCCGCCTTCTTGTAGAAGCCCTGCACAGCGCGCGGCGGGTAATTCGTATCGTCCCACAGCCAGTGCTCATAGCCGTTGGAGTAGAAGATGATCGGCCGCTGGCCAAACTGGCGCTCCAGGCAATCCGCGTAGAGCTTGGCTTGCTGCTGGCCCACGCGCGCATCGCGCCGGCTGCGCTTCGCTTCGACCAACCCCAGCGGCTTGCCGTCGTCGCCCCAGAGCACGTAGTCGACGAAGCCCGCGCCGTCCTTGTTGGGCATACCGCTGACTTCCCACTCGCGGTCCCGCACCTGATCCAACGGCCAGCCGGCTTCCTTGAGCAGCAGGTCGATGAAGTAGTCGCGAGTCTGCGCTTCCGAGTAGTCGTGGGTATCCGGCTGTGCCGCCGCAGCCTTCTTCGCCGCGGTTACTTCTGCGCGCAGCCGTTTCAGCTCTTCGTCGAGGGCGGACTTGTCAGCGAGCAGTGTCGCGAGTCTTTCGTCGCGCTCGCGCAGCGAGGCTTCGAGCCGCTGCAAGTGCTCGGCGTCTTGCTTGGGCGCCGGCGTGCCCCGGGGCAATGCGCTCGCGTCGAACGCCAGCCCCGGTGCCGGCCGCGCCACACGGCCGTAGGTGCGGGCGAGCCAGTACGCGACATGGAAGAGCTCGCGCACCGCCACCAGCGCGTCGTCCGATGGGATCGCGCGATGGCTATGCACCGCGCGATTGCCGAGCGTGACGATCACACGCGCCTTGCTGAACACCGCCTCGCCCGCCGTCTGCTTGAAGCTCGGATCGTGGATCAGCGCCGAGAGGTTGTCCTGGTAAGGGACTTTGAGCCCAGGGTCGTACTTGTAGGCCCACGCCACCGCCAGCTCGAGTGCGCGGCGCGCGTAGAAACACGCTGTGCGCGGGTCCGCGTGCACTGCCGTCTCGGCGCGACCGGCGGCGTCGAATACCGACGGCCATTCGCGCTGGAGGAAGGCGAACTGGGTCATCTCGGCCGATTCCCTGACCGGCTAGGCGCTCGCAGCTTCCAGCTCGGCATTGAGCAGGTCCACGTAACGCCGGTAGCTGAAGACGCGTCCGCGCTGGCGCCGGGTCAATTCGGTGACGACGTCGATCTCGGCCAAATGGCTCAGGGACTTGTTCACCGTAGCGGCCGTCAGACCGGTCACCTGAACCAGCGACCCCGATGTGGCCAAGGGCTGCCGCTGCAAGGCTTGGTGCACCGCCAGCGCCGAGGTTGCAGCGCGCCCGAGCCCTGCGATGCGGTCGCGGTCGCTTGAGACCAGCGCGAGCAGCGCGTGGGCGGTGACCACGGCTTGGGTCGCCGTCACCTGCACGCCCTCGGCAAAGAAGTCCAGCCAGCGTTCCCAGTCGCCGCGCAGCCGCACCTCGTTCAGCAGTTCGTAGTACAGCGACCGGTGCGTCTTGAAGAACAGGCTCGGGTACAGCAGCGGCTCGTGCAGCAGCCCATCGGCCACCAGTTGCAGCACGATCAGGAGTCGCCCGATGCGCCCGTTGCCGTCGAGGAAGGGGTGGATGGTCTCGAACTGGACATGCGCCAGCGCGGCCTTCAGCAATGGCGGCGTGGGCTCTGGTTCGTCGTTCAGAAAGCGCTCGAATTGCTTCAAGCATTCCGGCACCGCGTCGGCCGGCGGCGGCACGAAGGCCGCGTTACCCGGCCGGGTCCCGCCGATCCACACCTGCGAGCGGCGCACTTCTCCCGCGGCCTTGCCCCGGCTGCGCGGATGATCGAGAAGCACCGCGTGCATCTCGCCGAGCAGCCGCGTGCACAGCGGCAATCCGCCTCGCAGCCGCTTCACGCCGTGGTCGAGCGCGGCCACGCAGCGGCTCACCTCGCGCGCATCATCGACCGGCACACCCGGCTGCTCGTCGATCTCGAAGAGCAGCAGATCGGCCAGCGACGACTGCGTGCCCTCGATCTGCGACGAGAGGACCGCCTCCTTGCGCACGAAGCTGTAGAGCACCAGATTGGCATTCGGCAGCAGCGCGGTGATCGCGTCCAGCCGGCCCAGCGCGACCAAGGCATCGTCGAAGCGGCGCCGCAGCGCGGCCGACCATTCCACCGGCGGCTGCGGCGGCAACGGGGCCGGCACGAAGGCCTCGAACGGCTCGCCTGCCGTCGAGACCTTTGCGTATCTGCCGGGAGCCGGGCGGTGCACGGGCGTCGAGCCGAACCTGAAATAAGCGTGAGCGCTATTTTAGGTTGTAAGGCTAACCTGAATCAACGCAGGCGCTTGATTCAGGTTCACAACTCCCCCCGGAAAGCGCGGTGCTGGAGGGAGGCGAAGAGGGCGTCGAGGTCCGCAAGCGAGCTGCGGTGGGCGGATTTCAGCTTCTCGACGGCCGCAGCACTGCGACCAAACTCACGCTGCAACCCTTTCGGTGGCACCGCGACGGGAAGCTCGCGTAACCGGGCGAGTGTGATTTCGCGGAATGTGGCGCCCTTGATTTGGAGGCTGATCCAATGTTGAGCGCCCGGAGTTCGGAGAAAGCACAGGAGATACGATTGATCGACGCTACTGCCTGGGGCAATCCTTGCCGTGCCTTGCGTCAAATTTGCGCCATCTAGATCCGCAGAAATAATCGCAGTCGTTCCAACCGTCGCGCGAATGCTCATCACGATGTCGCCAGCTTCTACGCGCGACCTCCTAAACTTCGCCGCGATTGCCGGATGGGTGCGCCGAAGTCCTTCGCAAGCTATCTCTCCATCAACAATATCGCCCGTTCGAATGTATGGAATGCCGTCTGGACACTCGTCGCCCGCCTGCACAATCCCGTACGTCACGACGGTTCCGTCCTTCACAACGTCCTGAAGCCGCTTCACTGGCCATCCCTTCGGATTCGTGGCGGGGTCGCCGAACAGGCCGAGGAAGATGGATTGGGTGAGGGTGTCGAGTTGCGCGAGGGCGGCATGGCGCTTGGCCCGCAGCGCATCCGCTTTGTGCAGGATCTCCGCAATCCGACGCTGCTCGGGGAGGGGTGGGACTGGCAGCTTCGTTTCAAGGAGGATTCGGTCACTGACGGCCGGGTAGCTGGCACCCGTTGCCCTCCTGACCATCTCGCTAACAAACCATGGAGATCTGACCCAGTGAAACAGATATCCGTCGTCCAGCTTCTCGGCTCGTGGCCGAAGAACACAGAACCCGGTCGAAGCCGTCGCACCCTCTAGCTCCGGTGGAACGCGCGCCACGCCGTTCAAGTTCGGTCGCACTGTAGAAACGAGGATGTCGCCAGAGTTCACGATTTGCCGCGCTCTGCTCGGAGCGTCCGCGCATGGAAGAACACGTGCGCCCGTAATCGCCTTGCCGTCCTGATCCACGCTGCTTAGGTCGATATAAGTGAACGACCCATCAGGATCATCCCGCTCGGGTGTCCAAGAAGCGACTGACGCGACCATTTCGCCGAGAGCGACCGACGGCAAGGCGCTCATCCCAGCATCCCTTCCAGTTCCTTCATCCCCCGCTGAATCTCCTCCTCCAGCTTAGCGAGATCGGCGAGGATCTCCTTCGGCGAGCGGTGCTCGATCTCCTCGTGCACGACTTCCTTGTAACGGTTGAGCGAGAGGTCGTAGCCCTGTGCAGCGATGTCGGCCTTCGGCACGCAGAAGCTCTGTGCGGTGCGTGGGCGCTCGCGCTCGGAGCCGTTGCGCCCAGTCCAGCGTGCCAGCACGTCGGGCAGATTGTTCTTCGCGTGCTCATCTTGACCGAGCACAGTGCGCGGCACCGGGCCGAGCTTGTCGTCGGATACGAGAGCCGTGCGCTTGTCGTCGAGGCTCCAGCCGTCGGCCTCTACCTCATAGAACCACACGTAATCCGTGCCGCCGGAGTTGGTCTTGGTGAAGAGCAGGATCGCGGTGGAGACGCCGGCGTAGGGCTTGAAGACCCCGCTGGGAAGTTTGACGACGGCGTCGAGCTTCTGGTCTTCGACCAGCATCCTGCGCAACGCCTTGTGCGCGGTGCTCGATCCGAACAGCACGCCGTCGGGCACGATCACGGCGGCCCGGCCGCCTGGCTTGAGGAGTCTCAGGAACAGCGCGAGGAAAAGCAGTTCCGTCTTCTTGGTCTTGACGATCTGCAGCAGGTCCTTCGCGGTGTTCTCGTAGTCGAGGCTGCCGGCGAAAGGCGGATTGGCGAGCACCAGCGTGTATTTCTCTTCCTCGCCCGCGTGGTCCTGCGCCAGCGAGTCGCGGTAGCGGATCGCCGGGTTCTCCACGCCGTGCAGCAGCATGTTCATGCTGCCGATCCGAAGCATCGTGTTGTCGAAGTCGAAGCCGTGGAACATGCGATGGTGGAAGTGCTCCCGCAGCTTCGCGTCGTGCAGCAGGTGCGGGTGACGATCGCGCAAATACTCGCCCGCCGCGACGAGGTATCCCGCCGTGCCGCAGGCCGGATCGCAGATGATGTCAGCGGGCTGCGGCGCAGTCAGCTCCACCATCAGGCGAATGATGTGGCGCGGCGTCCGAAACTGACCGTTCTGCCCGGCCGTCGCAATCTTGCCGAGCATGTACTCGTAGACGTCGCCCTTGGTGTCGCGGTCCTCCATCGGCACCGCGTCGAGCAGGTCGACCACTTTCGCGAGCAGCGCGGGCGTGGGAATGGTGAAGCGCGCGTCTCTCATGTGGTGCGAGTAGGTCGAGTCGTCGCCGCCCAGCGTGCGCAGAAATGGAAATACGTGCTCGGCAACGACGGTGTACATATCCGTGGGCGCGAAAGTGCTTGAAGCGCGACCAGCGGAAATCCTCGTACTTGCGCCCCTTGGCATCGTTGCCTTCGGGGAAGATGCGGCGCTCCATCGGCTGCTTCAGCCGGGCGGACTTGTTTTCCTCCAGCGTGTGCAGGTTGTCCAGCCGGCGCAGGAAGAGCAGGTAGGTGATCTGCTCGATGACTTCGAGCGGATTCGAGATGCCGCCGGACCAGAAGGCATCCCAGATGCGGTCGATCTGGCTTTTGATGGCGCCGGTGATCATGCAGCGAAGAGGGGATGGCAGCGGCGAAGTCCCGGATAATAATCATTGACGCCTCGAATGGACAGGCGCCTGCTCCTCTGTCGGCGATTCTCACCTTCGCGTACGTAAACCGATGCCCCCGCGCGACTCCCGATTTTTATCCCTCATCATCGTCTCCGGCGGCCAGACCGGCGCCGATCGCGCCGCGCTGGACTGGGCGATCGCGCACGGCGTGGCCCACGGTGGCTGGTGCCCGAACGGGCGGCGCGCGGAGGATGGCGTCCTCGCGGATCACTATCGGCTTGCGGAAACTCCTTCACGGCGGTATTCGCAGCGCACCGAATGGAACGTGCGCGACAGCGACGCGACGTTGATCGTTTCCGTCTCGCCTCAGCTCACGGGCGGCTCGCGTTCGACGCGGGAGTTCGCGCGTGCGCACGCGAAACCTTGCCTGCACGTTTCCGGCGACGGAGCACCTGCGAAGGTGCGCAGGTTCCTCGCGAAGCATCGGGTGCGCGTTCTCAATATTGCAGGACCGCGCGCATCGAAGGAGCCGGACGTGTATGCGCTCGTGATCGCGCTGCTCGACCAGGTGTTCCCGCGAGCACGCGCACGGTCGGGCGAGCAAGTTGTCCATGGCCCCGCTAAACTCACGGCATCATGACCAGGATTCTTTTGCTCTTCCTCTGCTGCCTGCTCGCGCCCGGCGCGTTCGCGGCGCCGAATCTCGTTTCCGGACCGATGGTGGGGCACGTGACGACACGTACCGCGGCGGTCTGGCTGCAGGCAAATGGTCCGGGACCCGCGCAGCTCGAATACTGGAAAGTCGATGACCTGCGGGCGAGGCAGCGTACTGCGAGCATCGAACTGCCCGCGGCGGCCGACTTCAGCGTCATCTTCGATCTTGTCGGCCTCGAACCCGGCACCCGCTACGAGTACCGGGTGCTGCTGGACGGCAGGACGGCAGACGTTGCCGACCACCTGTTCCTGCGCACGCAGCCGCTCTGGAAGGGGCGCGGGGATGCGCCCGACTTCAGGGTCTTCCTGGGCTCGTGCGCCTACGTGAACGATCCGCCCTTCGACCGGCCGGGCAAGCCCTACGGCGCCGAATACCTTGTCTTCGATACCATCGCCGCGAAGGCGCGCGCGGATAGCGGCTATCACTTCATGCTGTGGCTCGGCGACAACCTCTACTTCCGCGAGGTCGACTACGACAGTCCGTGGGGCATGTCCTACCGCTGGCAGCGTCAGCGGGCGCTGGCAGAACTGCAACCGCTCATGCGCTCGACCCAGCACTACGCGATCTGGGACGATCACGATTACGGACCGAACGACACCAACCGCAGTTTCGTGTTCAAGGGCGCCGCGCTCGAGCTGTTCCAGCGCTACTGGGCGAACCCCAGCTACGGCCTGCCCCCCAATACGCCTGGGATTTTCACCACGTTCTCCTACCTCGACGCGGACTTCTTCCTCCTCGACGACCGCTGGTTCCGCAGCGCAGATCGCATTGTCGGTGATCCCGACAAGACCATGCTCGGCACCGCGCAGCTCGACTGGCTGAAGCAGGCGCTGGTCGCGTCGACCGCGACGTTCAAGTTCATCGCGAACGGCAGCCAGCTCCTGAACGACGCTAACCGCTACGAGGGCTGGCAGAATTTCAAGAGCGAGCGCGAGGCGTTCATCGATTGGCTCGCGCGGCAGGGGGTGACAGGCGTGGTGTTCCTGTCCGGCGACCGTCACCATACCGAGCTCCTGAAGCGCGAGCGTCCTGGTAGCTATCCGCTCTATGAGTTGACCTGCTCGCCGCTCACATCGGGTCCGCGCACCAACGACGACGAAAAGGAGAATGCGCTGCGTGTGCCCGGCACCCTCGTCATGGGGCAGCGCAACTTTTGTACGCTGGAATTCGGTGGTCCGCGCAGCGAGCGCAAGCTCACTTTTCGCGCCTTCACGACCGAGGGGCGCGAACTGTGGGTGCAGGAAGTCAAGGGCGAAGCGCTCAAGCCGGCGAAGTAGTTCGCGAGCCCGATGCCGGCATCGGGCCCATGCTTGACACTACTGCCCCTGTGCGATCAAGGTTGAATCGGAATCGCTATGGCCGGATGGTCGTGCGCGCGCAAGACCGTCGCCGACGGTTGCATCGCGAGAAGGTTGCGCCGGAACGAACTGGGGATTGCGAATAACACAAACAAGATTGCCCATGATCCTCGACCTCGACGTCCGCCTCACCACCATCGCCGCCATCCTCGTGGTGTTCCTCGGCGCGTGGCTCACGCACCGGGTGCGCTTTCTCGCCGCCCACAACATCCCGGAGCCGGTCTCGGGCGGACTTGCAGTGGCGGCCCTGCTGGCCCTGCTCCAGTTTTCCGGTGTGACGGTCAGCCTGCACACCGACCTGCGTGACGCGCTGCTGCTCGTCTTCTTCTCAACGGTTGGGCTGTCCTCGCAGGTGAAGCTTCTCCTGGCCGGCGGGCGTGCGCTTGCAATCCTCGCTGCAGTGGCTGCCGTAACCGTTGTGCTCGAGAATCTGCTGGGGGTAGGCTTGGCCTACCTGCTCGGACAGGATCTGCGCTTTGGCCTGGTAGCCGGCTCGATCAGTATGGCGGGCGGCCACGGCACCGCCATCGCCTGGAGCCGTCCGCTGCAGGAGGCGGGAGTCTCCGGAGCGCTCGAGTTGGGCATCGCAGCCGCCACCCTCGGGTTGGTCTCCGGGGGCCTGCTCGGCGGGCCCATTGGTGGCCGAATGATCCGCAGCCACAAGCTGCAGCCCGACCACACCGAGGGCGCGGCGGACAGCCTCGGGCAGAACCTCGAGCAGCCGCAGCTGCAGATCACCCCCGAGCGCGCCATGAGTGCCCTGCTGGTGCTCGCGATCACGGTGGGCCTGGGTATCGCCCTGCACGGCCTGCTGGTCGAGACCGGCGTGACTTTGCCCACCTTCGTCTGCTGCCTATTCGCGGGGATTCTCGTGACCAACGTCGCGCAGCCGTTCTTCGCCCATATCGAACCGTGGCCCGGCAACGGACCGACACTCGCGCTGGTCGGTCAGATGTCGCTCAACCTGTTCCTCGCGATGTCCATGATGAGCATCAATGTCACCACCTTGGCCGGATTGGCGCTGCCGCTGTTCGTCATTGTCGCGGCGCAGGTCGCGATGGTGTGCCTCCTGATCGCGCCCATCGTCTTTCGCCTGCTCGGGCGGGACTTCGACGCGGCGGTGATGTCCTCGGGCGTCGTCGGATTGAGCCTCGGCGCTACGCCGACCGCCATCGCGAACATGACGGCGCTCACCACGGTCTACGGACCGAGCCCGCGCGCTTTCATTGTCGTGCCGCTGGTCGGCGCGTTCCTCATCGACCTCGTCAACGCCGTTGTGGTGAACTTCGCCGTAAAGCTGTTGAGTCCATAGGCGCAGATGACGGCACGAAACTCCGGCAGGCTGCCTGGGGTCAGAGTGAGGCCAATGAGAACGCGAGGGAAACTGGGACAACGGCGATGTGGTCGAAGAGGGCAGACTTGAAGCGAGTACTGGTGCTGTTCTCGGCAGTCGCGATATTCGGGCTTGCAGCGCCGGCGCGGGCGGCAGACGAGGATGCCGCATCGTTCGTGAAGTTCGGGGAAGACTTCGGCGCGACCTGCGTCAACCGCAACACGGTGACAGTGACGGTGAAGAGCACGCACCCGTCCCGCGTGATTCGTGTCTGGCTGGAGCGATCGGTCGGCGGGACGTCCACCGGCGACCGCTCTAGATCCGACCTCAAGCCGAATGCCGAGCCCGAGGACCTGGGCTGCGCCAAGTCACTGGAGGGCGCCGAGCAAAAGTGGAAGATTCAGAGGGCGGTGTTCGTCGACGGCTGATTTCGATCGAAGCGGCACGTACCCACCCCGGTTATTGCGGACGGTTCGCGCTAGCGGAGATCGTCCTCCTCGTCCTCTTCCAACTCCTCCTCTTCCGCTTCATCGAGCAGCGCCGTCGCGTCTCCCGACACCTCGATGTGCAGTGTGTCGCCGTCGTTGCCCACGACCTCGTACTCGAGATCGTCCAGGTCGGGCGAATCGGTGAGCATCTCGGATAGCATGCCGATGAACGTATCCCGGTCGGCGTCGATGATCTCGTCGATATCCACCGCGACCACACCTTCCACGTAGCCGTTGGCATCCATCTGGCGCCGCATCCGGGCGGCGGTCAGGGGGCGGGTCAGTACTTCCTGCATGCTCGTCTCCTAGGCGAAGGTCAATCTGGACATCCGGTGCAGGCAGACTGCGGATGCGGCGCGGAGTTCACCGGATTTTTTCCGGCATTCTCCACCTATAGCAGATCACGCGGACGAATGCCCGATACACGACGAGATTGGCCACCGCTGGGTCACGCCGGCGCGCGACGGTCGGGGTAGCGGTGGTAAAGCTCCAGCGCGAGCGCCCCGACACCGAACAGGAGGCCGAGGCACAGCAGAACGCCCCCAGCAAAGGGAAGTCGCCCCGCGAGCGCCACCAGCACGAGGGCCGCGAGCAAGAGGCCGATGCGCCAGATCAAGGTCGGCTCACGGCCGCGCCGCAGGATGTGGCCCATGCGCTCCGCCACGAAAAACAGGGCCGTTAGGAGGCCGGCCAGCAGCAGAACGCCGTAGAGTGCCAGAAGTGCCAGCGCCACCGGGATGCCGACGACCGTGACGGCGAGCACGACCGCGGCTATGGGCACGGTGAAGACGAGGGCGGCGCCGAGCGCGAGGCTCGGCCAGGGCGATGCACGCAGCCGGTCCTGGGCGGCGACCGTGAAGCGCGGAAAGGCGAGCAGCATGAGGATTCCCGTCGCCCACAGACCCCCGTGAATGACCGGAGCGACCCATTCGCGCGAGGGGCGCGGCGCAGACTGCTGCTCCGGCTTGAGCTGAGGCACCCGGATGACCGGTCCCGCGATCTCGGCGTCGGGGGCGATCCTGGGTTCGCTGCGGCTCGTGTAGCGCAGGCTGTCGAGCCTCGCTCCCGGAAGGATCTCGATGCGGTCTGCGACGATGCGCAGGGTGCCGGCGATCCGCCCCGAGATCCGCGCCCGGTCCGCAAAAATGCGAGCGCCGCGCGCGAGTTCGCCGTCGATCTCTACGCTCCCGCCCGCGAGCCATGCCCTGCCGTCGATGCGGCCGTCCTTCGATATTATGATCTCGCCCGCAGCCACGGAAGCGTCGTCGCCTACCGAGGACGCGATCTCCACACTGCCGCCGACCGCGAAGAGGTCCTCGCGCACCGGCGCGCCGACGCGGACGCTCCCGCCAGCCACCATCGCTTCCCCTCCGACCTCGTGGTCAATCGAGATGCGGCCGCCCGCCGCGAAGAAGTCGCCTGCGACCGGCCCCGGCGTGCGCGCGACCCCGGCAGCGAGATAGACGTTGCCGGCGTCGTCGTCATCGTCATCGTCCGCCAGCGCGGCGGCCGGTGCCGTCAGAAGAGCGAGCGCGACGAGCAATCGGGGAAGAGCGGCGGTCAGGGCTCCGACGTTAGCCAGCAGTCCGCGCATCAGGGGGCGAGGACGTAGCGTCCGGGAGCCGCGTCGAGCGGCGGCAACCCCTTGTCCGGCGCACCCATTGCGGGCGGCGCGACCATGCCGGTCGAAAGGGCAGCGAGCCATCCGGCCCATTCCGGCCACCAAGAGCCGTCCTTGTGAGGGGTCGCCGCCTGCCAGGTGTCGGGATCCATGTAGCGGCTGTCCGCGTGTGCGGTTGCCAGCTGGTAACTTCGCCTTTTGTGTTCTGGCTCGGAAACGATCCCCGCGTTGTGGCCGCCAGAGGTGAGCAGGAAGGTAACGTCCGTGTCAGTCAGGATATGAATCGCGTATACGGAGTGCCACGGCGAAACGTGATCGCGCACCGTACCCACGCAGAAGATCGGCGTACGGATGTCGGAGAGCGCCACCGGCCGGCCGTCCACGGCGTAGCGGCCACGGGCGAGCTCGTTCTCCAGATACAGCCGCCGCAGATACTCCGCATGCATGCGGAAGGGCATGCGTGTGCTGTCCGCGTTCCACGCCATCAGGTCGGTGAGCGGCCGACGCTTGCCGAGCAGGTAGTCGTGGACCATCCGCGACCAGATCAGATCCTGCGAGTTGAGCAGCGCGAACGCCCCGCCCATCTGGTCGCCGCTCAGGTACCCCTGATCCCACATGATGTCCTCGAGGAAGGTGATCTGGCTTTCATCGATGAACAGGGACAGCTCGCCGGGTTCGTCGAAGTCGACCTGGGTCGCGAGCAGGGTAAGTGAGTTGATACTGTTACTGTCGTGCGCCTCGCGCGCGATCTTCGCCGCCGCGATCGCGGAGAGCGTGCCGCCGAGGCAGTAGCCCGTGAGATTCACCGGCGTGCCGGGAACGATGGCCTTCACCGCATCGAGCGGGGCCAGCACGCCGAGCTTGAGGTAGTCGTCCATGCCGAGGTCGCGGTCGTCCGCCTCGGGATTCTTCCACGACGCCATGAACACGGTGTAACCCTGCTCGACCAGATAGCGAACCAGCGAGTTCACGGGCGAAAGGTCGAGGATGTAGTACTTCATGATCCACGAGGGCACGATCAGGATCGGTTGCGCATGCACCTCGCGTGTGACCGGTGCGTACTGGATCAGCTCGACGAGCCGATTGCGCATGACGACTCGCCCGGGAGTGACCGCGACGTCCTTCCCCACCTGCCAGGCTTCCGCGCCTTCCGACTGGGTTCCGGAAACGGTCCGTGCCCAGTCCTTCCAGAAATTGAACGCACCCTGCACGAAGTTCATGCCGCCGGTGCGGACAGTCTCCTGCAGGATCTCGGGATTGGTGAAGATGAAATTCGACGGCGAGACCATGTCGAGCCACTGGCGCGCGGCGAAAGTCACGACCTGCTGGTGGTGCCTCGTCACGCCGCGCACGCCGCTGGTGGCGTTGTGCCACCACTGCTGCTCGAGCAGGAATGCCTGGTGGATGAAGTTGAACGGCCACTGCTGCCAGGCCGGATCGGAGAAGCGGCGGTCCTGGGGCAGCGGCTCGAGGAGCGGCGGGGTGCCGGGTGACAGCGCCTCCACGCTGTAGAGCGCGAGGCGATGCAGCTTGCCGATCGCTTTCTCCGCGAGCTCCTGCTGCTTGCCGGGGTAGATCGCGAGGTGGACCAGCCAGTCCATGTAGGCCCCGACGAGCGAAGCGGGCGACAGTCCGTGGGTTAGCCGCCCGACGCCGGCATGGATCATCCGATCGAGGTTCTGGGCGTGCAGGCGGTTGAGGTCGAGGTCTTTCATGATCTGTGAAGCGCCTCCGTAGCGCGGGATCACCGGACAGTACGACGATTGTAACGCGTCGGCGCTTGCCCGCTCTCCCGCCGATTGCGATATCCCGTCGGGCGAGCGCGCGGGAACTTCCCATTACAATGGTGCCTTTTGCACCCGCGGTCGAAGCAGCACGAATGAAGGAGGACATTTCGTTGCAACAGGTCGGAGAATTTCAGGCGTTGGAAACGCGCCTGTGGGAGTCGGCATGAGCGGTGAGAGCGCGGTGATCCATGGATCGCGGCCCCTGCGGCGCCTGGTTACGGTGCTGGGCCGGCCGCTCCTGCGGTTGCTGTTCCGGCTGAAGATCGAAGGCAATTTCGATGCGTTCGGTGCGGAGCGATTGCTGGTGATCGCCAACCACGAGTCGTTCCTCGATGGGCCGTTGCTCGGCGCGTTTCTTCCCATCGATCCTGTGTACGTGGTCCACAGCCAGGTTGTCGCGCACCCGGTGTTCCGATTTCTGCTCAGAATGGTCGATCACGTGGCCGTCGACCCCGCGAATCCGATGGCGATCAAGAGCGTGGTCAAGCTCGTCGAATCGGGGCGTCCCGTGGTCATCTTCCCGGAAGGGCGCATCACGGTGACCGGCAGTTTGATGAAGGTGTACGACGGCCCTGCCTTCGTCGCCTCGAAAACGGGCGCGACCCTCGTTCCAGTGCGCCTCGACGGACCGGCGCGCTCGTACTTCAGCAGACTGTCAGGACGCTATCCACTGCGGCTTTTTCCGCGGGTGACACTCACCATACTTCCGTCCACGAGCATTCCTGCGCCCGAGGGCGCAAGCGCGGACGAGCGCCAGCGCAAGAGCGGCGAGGCGATGCGCCGCCTGATGCAGCACATGATCTTCTCGTCGCAGCCGAAGCACACACTCTATTCGGAACTGCTCAACGCAATCTCGATCTTCGGGCGTCGGAGGCTCATCGTCGAGGACATGAAGCAGGTCGAGCAGCGTTACGGCGAAGTGCTTCGGGCCACGCTCGCGCTCGGTCGGCTCGGCAGCCGCCTCGCGGCCGAGAACGAGGCGGTCGGCGTGCTGCTGCCCAACGTCATCAGCTCGGTCGCGTTGGTGATCGGGCTGAGCGCGTTCCGGCGCGTTCCGGCGATGCTCAATTACACGGCCGGTGCGGAGGCGATCCAGAGCGCTTGCGTCGCAGCCTGCGTGAACACGATCATCACCTCGCGCCAGTTCGTCGAGACCGCGAAGCTCGAACCCGTGATGGCCGAGCTCAAGGATGTCCGCGTCGTGTATCTGGAAGACCTGCGCGGCGAGTTTGGTCTCGCGGACAAGCTCTGGCTCGTGCTCTGGGCAATGCGCTTCCCGCGTGCGGCCGGTGTGCCGTCGGACCCGCACGATCCGGCAGTGATCCTCTTCACGTCGGGCTCGGAAGGGCGGCCGAAAGGCGTGGTGCTCTCCCATCGTGCGATCCTCTCCAACATCGCGCAAGTGCGCGCCGTGATCGCCTTCTCGCCCGAGGACAAGGTGCTGAACGCGCTGCCCGTGTTCCACTCGTTCGGACTCACGGCGGGCACACTGCTGCCGTTGCTCACGGGCGTGCAGTTGTTCATGTACCCCAGCCCGCTGCACTACCGCGCTATTCCCGAGATCGCGTACGACCGCAGTTGCACCGTGCTGCTCGGCACCAGCACCTTCCTCGGCAACTACGCGCGCGTCGCGCACCCGTACGATTTCTTCCGCCTGCGCTACGTCGTCGCCGGTGCGGAAAAGGTCTCCGATGTGGTGCGGCAGGCCTGGTTCGAGAAGTTCGGCGTGCGCATCCTCGAAGGCTACGGCGCGACCGAGACCGCACCCGTGTTAGCCGCGAATACGCCGATGGCCTATCGCTCCGGCACCGTGGGTCAGTTGTTTCCGGAGGTGGAAGGTCGGGTGGTACCGGTACCGGGGATCGATCGCGGCGGGCTGCTGCACGTGCGCGGCCCGAACGTGATGTCCGGCTATCTGCGATACGAGAATCCGGGCGTGCTCGAGCCGCCAGAGTCGGAGCTTGGTCCAGGGTGGTACAACACCGGCGACGTGGTCGAGATCGACGCCGACGGATTCGTCACGATCCTCGGCCGCGTGAAGCGCTTCGCGAAAGTGGCGGGGGAGATGATCTCGCTCGAAGTGGTCGAGAGGATCGCGCTTGCGGCGTCGCCTGTCGCGCAGCACGCTGCTTCGAGTCAGCCGGACGAACAGCGCGGCGAAGCGATCGTGCTCTTTACCACCGATGACGCGCTTACGCGCGAGCGCCTGCAGGAAGCCGCCCGCGCGGGCGGACATCCCGAGATCGCCGTGCCGCGGAAGATCGTCAAGATGGCGGAGTTCCCGCTGCTCGGCACCGGCAAGGTCGACTATGTGAAGCTGAAGGCGCTGGCGGCGGAGGCGTGAGGGTGCGCTGTCCGAGCGAGCGGACCACTTGTCGTCGCAGGAGCGGGTTCGGCAGGGCGGACATTGTGAGGTCCGACCGGCATGGTTCTGCCCGCTCGGATGCTATAGTGATTCGAGCCAATCTGGAGGGGTCAGTTTGCAACCTAAATTTGGGGTGCACCAGAATCGAAGCAAGTCGCTGAATGGCAAGTCGAGGGAGTTCGATGACTCTGACCGACACTGCCCTTTTTCGCTTTGTAAGGCGACATCATTAGGGGCCCTGGGCAGCGAGGGGTGGCGCACAAAAGGGGACTGCGATGACTAGCAAGACAACAATCCCAGACATGAAAGAGATATTCCGGCAAGCGGCAGAAATCGCCCAGCAGGTGCCGGAAAACATGCAAGTCGCAGCCTTTAACCGTGCCCTTGATCTGCTGACCGGAGCGACCGACGCGTCTGCAGACCTAAAACTTGATGGCAAGGTCACTACGCGACCTACGCCAAAAAACTCGCGAGGTAACGCGACGGCCAATCAGGAGTCGCCGGTTGGGACACTTATGTCGGCGATTGATACAACCCAACATCCCGCGGTTGCATCCACTACCAAAGTTCTTGATCGAGCGTTGATGGTGCTTCAAATTGCCCTGCGCAATCACAGTGTAGATGGGTTAACGCCTCCTGAGATCGCCCAGATACTCACGGACAAGTTTCGTCTAAACACGTCGCGCCAAGCTGTCAGTATGGCGATTGGTTCTGCTACGACACTCGTAAATCGAGTTCCTCGAGGCTCGGGGTACGAGTACCGGATCATGGGTCCTGGTGAGGAGTACCTTACCCATCTCGGATCCGAGCGAGGCTCAGCAGAGCGTGACACTACGCGTGGGCGCCAAAAGCGGCAGGCAAAGCGCCCCAACAAGACTACCCCGCCGCCGCCCCGCAAGGCCCGAGGTACAAGACCAACGCGCCCGGGGCCGAAACAAATGCTGGAAACGCTAATCGCTGACAAGTTCTTCGATTCTCCCCGCGACATCGCTCAAATAATCGAGCACGTTCGGCATAGCTATGCCAGAACCTACAAGGCAACAGACCTTTCTCCGACGTTGGTTAGATTGCGACGCGAAGACAAACTAGTCGATTGAACCAATGAATATGCACCTGTTCGTAGGTGCATGGGAAAGATGAATCTGAGCGAAGCCGAGCGGCGGGAATTGATGAGCAGGCAGCGCAGCCGCACGATGGCCGTGGGTCAAGTGCGGCGCGCGCGACTGATCCTGTTGCTCGATGAAGGGGCCTCGCGCGAGGCGATCATGAGTGAGTTGCGCTGCGACTCGCGTTTCATCTCGACGTGGAAGACGCGCTTTACCGCCGATCGCCTGGCGGGGCTGTATGCTCGTCATCCGGGTCGGGCACCGCGAAGCGATTTGGCACGGCTGGAAGCGCGGGTGCTCGACTACACGCTCAAGCGCAAGCCCAAGGACGGCTCTACGCACTGGAGCAGCCGCAAGCTCGCCGCCCAACTGGGCCTGCCGTTCATGACCGTGCAGCGCATCTGGCGCAAGCACGACCTCAGCCTCACCGGCTCGAGCGGCACATGGTCTCCAACGATCCGGACTTCGAGACCAAGGCGGCCGACGTGATCGCGCTGTATCTGAATCCTCCGACGCACGCGGCGGTGTTCTGCGTGGACGAAAAGACCGCCATCCAGGCCCTCGATCGCAAGGACCGCATGTTGCCACTGTCGCGTGGGCGGGCCGAGCGTCACGGCTTCGAGTACAAGCGCAACGGCACGTTGAGCCTGTTCGCGGCGTTGAACACGGCCACCGGCGAAGTGCTCGGCAAGACCGCTGCGCGCCACACCAGCGCACAGTTCGTCGGCTTTCTCACCGATGTGGTGAGCAACCAACCCTTTGGACAGGAAATCCACGTCATCTGCGACAACGTCAGCAGCCACAAGACCCCTGCGGTTCAGTCGTTCCTGGCCGAGCATTCGAACGTGACGATGCATTTCACGCCCACCTACTCCTCTTGGCTTAACCAAGTCGAGAACTGGTTCGCCCGCATCCAGCGCGACGTCATGACCCGGGGTGTGTTCACCAGCGTCAAAGACCTGGACAAGAAACTCACGCGATACATCCGTCAGTACAACAAAAATGCCGCACCACTGAAGTGGAAGTATGCCGACCCACGTCGCCGCATCAGGTGCGATTCATCTGGTTCAGCGGACTAGACCTTCGCGCGGGGTACTCGACTGGTCATTACGATGCGGCGGGCCTTCGAGCTGGCGTTTTCGCGGAAGCAGTCGTGCGCTTTCTGGAACAAGAGCTCACGGGATCGCATACCCCATTTGGAACGTCCTTGCCCAATTTCGCCGATCTTTGCCGAGGCTTTGAGAGACTTGATAAGACAAAGGGACCGGAGTCTCTGCGCATCATCGTGCCAAGAGGACTCCTGTTTATCTACACGCTAAGGAACAAGCGCGGCATCGGCCACATCGGCGGCGACATTGAAGCTAATGAAATTGACGCGGCGACCTGTCTGCGAACGGCAGACTGGTGCATATGCGAACTCGTTCGCATCTATCACCAGCTTCCCATCGAAGATGCACAGTCGCTTCTTGATGCGATATCGGTACGGCAAATCCCCACAATTTGGACAGTGGGCGGCAAGAGAAGGGTTCTGAACACTTCACTTTCCTACCCTGATCAGGTTCTTCTACTCTTACATGGCGCTGAGGAATCTGCTGTGCCTGCTGAGGATTTGGCAGATTAGATCGAGCACCCACGCTTGCGCGATTTTCGTAACAAGGTGCTGACCCCGCTGCACGACAAGCGGATGATCGAGTGGGATCGAGAAACCGACACGATTGCTATATCTCCCCTCGGCGTCAAGCGCGTTGAAGATACGTTGATCAAAGGCAAGTTGGGCTGATGAGACTCGCTGCCCAACAATCGGCTCCAACGGGCGCTCGCAAGCGGGCGCCGCTGTGCCGAGGCGTTCGGCGCCATCAATCGGAGCCATGATCTTCTGAGATCCCTTCAAGCCGGAGGAAAATGACATGTTCGGACGAAGACGGTTGGCTTGTTCTTTTTGCGGCAAGGGCGCGGCCGATGTCGCGAAATTGGTGGCCGGCCCAAAGGTCTACATTTGTGATGAATGCGTTGCCGTGGCGAGCCGCATCATGAAAGGCGATGGCCAGGATCAACCCATCGCTCACGCAAAGCGTCGCGGTTTGCTGGAAAGGCTGCGTGCCTGGCTCCCTACACTTGTCGAGCGCGGCCGAGTTCAGCGCTCAGCGTGTGAGCAGGCTGCGCCCTGAACGGCAGCGATGACGCCGACCCGTTGTTCGACCAGACCTGCCAAGAGATTCGTCGATTGGCGGCCAAGGGGCGCAGTGTGAGGTGGCTGGCTTTTGCCTTCGGCCTTGTCATTACCGCCATTGGCATCGTGGGCATGGCGAATCCAACCCTGCTGTTGGATGCCACCAAGTTCGCGCAAACGTCGGTCGGGCTCTATATTGTCGCAGCCATACGAGTCGCCTTCGGATTTGTCCTGATTGCAGCGGCAGCCGCTTCGCGTGCGCCAAGAACCCTGCGGATCCTCGGCGCTTTCATCGTCCTCGCGGGAATCATCACGCCGTTCTTTGGCGTTGAGCGTGCGCACGCGTTCGTCGAGTGGTGGTCCGCGCAGGGCACTGCGTTCATGCGGACCTGGGCGGCCCTCGCCATCATGTTCGGTCTTTTCGTCCTCTATGCGGTTATGCCTCGCCGCTCGAGCGGTCGGGGACGCAGGTGACAAGGAATCGCCGATGCGGTTTGCACAGGGCCGATGTTCACTTCCGATCCTCCTTTGCCGCTCGTCGAAAAGTCCGGATTTGAGGGGTCCGAACTGGACGTTTCAGGCGCAGTCTTCGATCTCGTCGAAGGACGACTCCATGGGCTCTCGTAAGTATCCAGAAACTGTTGTCCATGTTCGCGGACTAAACCACGACATGCCCGCAATTCCATGACTGACCCGGACCCACGAGTATTTTTCGCCGCAGAGCGCACCCTGCTGGCATGGCTGCGCACCGGGCTCACGGTGATGGCGCTCGGTTTCGTCGTGGCCCGCTTCGGCTTGTTCCTGCGCTTGCTGCAGCCTCAGTCTGCTTCGGCCGAAAGCCACGCCGGAGCCTCGGGAGCTCTCGGCGTATTGTTCGTCGTCGTTGGCGCGATTAGCATTCTGGCCGCTACCGTTCAGCACAGGCGATTTATTTCGACTCTCCCGCATTCCGACCTGCCGCCGTCCTACAATAGGGCGCTTGCGCTCGTCCTTTGCAGCGTGGTCGGTGTTCTCGGGTTGTTGCTCGCTGCCTATCTTGTCATTTCGCACCCATGAAGCTGCGCGTGTCGTTCAACCCTGCGGTAGTTCGCTGCGCGCTTTCCCGGTCAGGCCATGCTATGAAGATCATCATCCGCCTCACGGTATTCACGGGTGTCCTCGCACTCACCTCGTGTACGACGAGTCTCGTAAGCGAGGACAGCGGCAAATCCGGATACATAGTCGTCTCACTGCGCGAGAAGATCGTCGAGCAAGAGGCATCTCTGGGGTTTCCGTCGGTCACGACGGTGACATTCCGGAGAGTCGGTGCGAGTGGAAATGCGACGATCTCGAATCGGCTTCCGCAAGCGTCCGGCTATACGAGGCCGGACTTTGGCGATGAGAAGACGAGCCGCGGCCAGGTCTTTGTCCTCAAACTGCCGGCGGGGGCGTGGCGATTCGACGGTTGGAAGCTGAGCTATGGCGGGCCCTGGACGATCGAGTTCTTCAACGAGTTCGCGCCGTTGACCTTCGAGGTGAGACCCGGAGTGGTCAGCTACATCGGAAGCGTCGAGATGTCTTATTCCGTGATGTTCGACCGATTCAATGCTGCACAGGTCGAACACGTTTCGATTGCGCTTGCCGATCAGTCTGCCGCCAACGTCCCGGCGGTGAAGCAGCGGTATCCGAACCTCGCCGTCAAGTCGGTGCAACTGGACGTGATCAGCACTTCGAGCGACCTCGCCACTTTGCACGGCGCACAGTAGGGTCTTCGCCGACCCACCAGGTAGAGTGGGAAGCGCGGGGACAGGGGGATTGTGCACAGCGTATGATAGGGCCCAAGCCGGCTGCCGGATCGGAGGGAGAATACCCCACGATGGATCCACCGCAACACGCTGGAAACGCTGAGGTACAATCACACACGCCCGACCACCCGCGCACGCTCGGGTGGGTCGCTACCACCGCCCTCGCCATGGGCGGCAGCAATCAAAGCCTGTTTCTCATCACGGCACTTTTTGCCGGCCAGGACGACATCCCCGGCCAGGGCAGCGCCGCGGTTCCGTTATTGATCATCGGGCTGCTGCTGGGTTGGGCAGCCGCGCCGGGTTGGACCGAGCTCGTCCTCATGTACCCCAAACGGGTCGGCGGCATTGCCGCAACCTGCGCGGAGGCGTTCCGGCCCTACAACCCGGTGCTCGCAAACCTCACGGGTGTCTGCTACTGGTGGGGCTGGGTGCCGACGTGCGGCCTGACCGCGATCTTTTCCGCGGCAGCGATCCACGAATGGTATTTGCCCGATGTCCCGATACCCGTCATCTCGGTCTCGCTCGTGCTCGCGTTCGCGCTGGTCAATCTGTGCGGCGTGAAGTGGGCCGGGAGGCTGGCGATTCCTATTGCGAGCGCGTCAGCCGCGCTTGCGTTCATATCGACGCTCGCGCCCATCTTGAGTGGTGAGGTCGATTGGCAACAGGCGACGACGTTTCACCTGACGGTGCCGTTCTCGGGGTGGTTCGGAGAACTGACGGCGGTCATGGCCGGACTCTATCTCATCGGCTTTGCCGCACCGGCATTCGAAGCGGCTGCCTGCCATGTTGGCGAGACCATCAATCCCAGCAAGAACGTGCCGCGCGCAATGTTCGCGAGCGGCGTCATGGCGTCGGTCTACTTCATTGCGTTGCCGGTCGTATGGCTGGGCGTGCTGGGTCCGGAGGACCTGGGCAAGGATCTGATGCTCGTGCTCGGGCCGACGTTTGCTCCCGTGTTCGGCAGTTTCGCGAAGGCCGCGGCGATCTGGTTCATGATGTTCAACATGTTTCACGGGACGCTGCAGCCGTTGGCCGGCGCATCGCGAACCATCTCGCAGCTGGCCGAGGACGGTCTGCTTCCCAGAATCCTGGAAAAGCGCTCACGCACCGACGTGCCGTGGGTGGCCACCAGCCTCACGGCGGGCATGGCTATCTTCTTCCTTTTGCTGGGTGATCCGATCTGGCTCGTGGCGGCGGCAAACTTCACCTATCTCATCGGCATTTGTCTACCTAACGTCGCCGCCTGGCTTCTGCGCAAGAACCAGCCCGAAGCACTGCGTCCTTATCGCGCGCCACGCGGAATGATCGTGGTTGGGTTGATCGCCGCGATCATCTGGATGATTTCCGCAGTGCTCGGATTCCAGCAGTTCGGGATGGGCACGGTGCTGATCGGCGTGCTGTTCGCCTATTCGGGCTCGGTGCTTTACGCTTGGCGCAAGTTCAGCGACCGTCGTCGTCAAGGTCTTCCGGGTATTGCGAACACGCTGCACATCAAGCTCACGGGCGCGATGCTCCTGGTGCTCGCGTTCGACGGAGCAGGCTACCTGCTTGCGGTGACGAGTCTGCCCGATCAGAGCAGCGCGCTCGTCAGCCTGCTCGAGGACATCTTCGTCGCCGTCGCCCTGCTGAGCATCAGCGTTGGTTTGGTGCTGCCGGGCATCCTTGCCCATGCCATGACGCAGGTATCCCAAGCGGCAACCGGAATGGCGAGGGGTGCCATGGCGAGCTTCTCGAATGCGCTGCTGGCCTTGGGGCGCGGTGACCTCGACGCCGCCCACGCGCGGGTCGAGGTGGTGCCGGTCACCGTGCACACCGGAGACGAAGTCGGCGAGATGGCGATCAGCGTGAACACGCTTCAGCAGGAGATCGCAAATGCCGCCGCGAGCCTGGACCAGGCGCGCGAGGAACTGCGACAGGCGCGCCACGATGCGGTGACCGGACTCATCACGCGCCGGGAGTTCGAGCGTCGGCTCGAAACCGCACTGGAGAGAACACGTCGCGATCCAAAATGGTACTCGCTCCTGTACCTCGACCTGGATCATTTCAAGGTCGTCAACGACACCTGCGGTCATGCGGCGGGCGATGAGCTGCTGCGTCAGATTACCGGTGTGCTGCGCGCCGTGATTCGCACGCGGGACAGCGTAGCGCGTCTGGGTGGCGACGAATTCGCGGTGCTGCTCGATGACTGTTCCCTCCAGCCCGCTGAACGCGTCGCTCAGGATCTGCTGCAAGCGATCCAGAAATTCAGCTTCGCGTGGGGCGACAAGATGTTCAAGGTCGGCGTCAGCATCGGCGTGGTCGCCTTTCACGACGGCAGCCTGGGACTGATCGAGCTGATGCGTGCGGTGGACGATGCCTGCTATGCAGCGAAGAAACGAGGGCGCAATCGCGTCCACGTCTACGAGGCGGTGGACAGCGAGGTCGCGGCGCGGCAGGGTGAGCTGCAGTGGGTGGAGCGGTTGCGTCAGGCGTTGCAGGAGGGCCGCTTCTGCCTGTATGCGCAGGAAATCGTCGCGGTATCGCCATCGTGCAGGGGCGAGCGCCACCAGGAGTTGCTGGTGCGCATGATCGACGACGACCAGCGGATCGTGCATCCCATGGCATTCATTCCGGTGGCGGAACGCTACAATCTGATGCCGGCCCTGGATAGACTGGTCATCTCCACTGCGTTCGCGCACTTTCAGGGCACCTTCGCGCAGAAAGCAGCCGTTGATCTACATCGATGGGCGATCAACCTGTCTGGTGCCTCGCTGAGCGAAGAGGGTTTCCTGGAGTTTGTCCGTTCTCAGTTCGACGCGTTCGGCGTGCCCCATTCCGCAATCTGCTTCGAGATCACGGAGACCGCGGCGATCGCGAATTTCGGCAAGGCGATGAATCTCATCAGCGAGCTGAAGGCCCTCGGATGCGGCTTTTCGCTGGACGATTTCGGCAGCGGCATGTCGTCGTTCGGCTACCTCAAACATCTGCCGGTCGATCACCTGAAGATCGACGGTGCGTTCGTGCGCGACATCGCGACCGATCCGATCGATCGGGCCATGGTCGAAGCGATTAACAAGGTTGGTCATGTCATGGGAATCACGACCATTGCGGAGTCGGTGGAGAACCCCGAGACCCTTGCGATTCTGAAGGAGATCGGGGTCGATTACGCACAGGGATTCGGCATTGCCCGTCCCGAGGCATGCATCGTCCCGCGCCGGTTCGAGCGCACACACGATGACGAACAAATCGACAGCGTGGCGGCGGTCGCCGCACCGTTGGCGCCGTGATCACGCGACCTGTACTGCCCGGGTCAATGGGTAGCAATGCCATCAAGCCTCGATTGGAAATCGAATACTGCACCCAGTGTCGGTGGCTCCTCCGCGCGGCCTGGATGGCCCAGGAGGTGTTGACGACGTTCGAGACGGAGCTCGGCGCAGTCGCATTGATGCCTGGAACAGGAGGCATCTTCGAGGTGCGACTGGACGGTGCCACGATTTTCTCGCGCGAGGATCATGGCCGTTTTCCGGAGTCGAAGGAGCTCAAGCAACTGATACGTGATCGCGTCGCGCCAGAACGGGATCTTGGGCACAGCGATCGCAGGTGAGAGAATCCGTCGACTCGTGGCAGAACAAGGAGGAGCGACGATGGAACGGGTAGTGCGGGCCTTTCCGGTCCGGGACGGGTCGAAGGAATATCTCGAGCGATTTCTCGAGGAGCTGCAGACCACGCGAGCCCGGGAAACGGGCGCTTTCTATCGCAAGTACGGCGTTGCACGGGAGAGCGCGTTTCTGCAGCACACCGCTCACGGCGCGTTGCTCATCGTGGTCACCGAGCTCGATGCCGCCGACGCCGCGTTCTCGACCTATGGTGCGTCCCAGGAGAAGTTCGAAGCCTGGTTCAAGGACAGCGTCCGCGAGTTCTCCGGCGTCGATCTGAACGCCGAGCCGCGCGGTCCGCTCGCGCGCTGCATATTCGACTGGACGCCGGAGGAAAATCGCGGCGAGTCTCCAGCAGTCGAACGATAACCGCTTTGCGGGTATGTCTCGCCGCTACGATGTGGTGGTGATCGGCGCCGGCCACAAACGGGTTGACCTGCGCGTGCTATCTCGCCGATGCCGGCCTGAAGGTGCTGGTGTCGAGCATTGCGGCAATGTGGGCGGGATGACGAGCGCCGCCGAGATCACGCTGCCCGGTTTCCAATCCGATCTACATACCTTCGGGTACCAGTTCGCCAATCTCTCGCCGGCGCCCGCCGAGTTGGGGCTCCCCGCCCACGGCCTGGAGCTGATCCGTCCCGAAATAAACTACTCGCACGTCTTCCCCGACGGTGGCATCGTGTCGATGCACCGGAACGTCGACGACACGGTGAGAAGCATCGCGCGCTATTCGCGGAAGGACGGCCAGAGGTGGCGCGAACTCTTCGACAGATTTCTACGGCACAAGGATCGGATAGCTGCGTGGATGAACGCGCCGCCCGCATCCCTTGGCGATGCCACCGAGCGCCTCGCGAGGACGCCGGATGGTCTCGAAGAATACCGCTTCGGTCTGCAGAGCTTGCGGTCGTGGTGCAACGAACAGTTCGAGGCGGAAGAGACCAGGGTGTTCATCGGGGCCTTCGCGTGTCACGCGAGCGTTGCGCCCGACGACGTGGGGGGCGGACACCTTGCGTGGCTTTTCACGACGATCATCCAGGGTCAGGGCAACCGCGCGGTCAGAGGCGGTATGCACCATCTGCCCCTTGCGCTTGCGAGCGTACTGCAGGCGAAGGGTTGGGAGATCCGGGTCGGTGGCGCGCGTCGTGCACATCAACGTGGAGAACGGCAAGGCGGTCGGCGTCGAACTCGCGGACGGCGAGGAGATTGTTGTCGACAGAGCTGTCGCCTCCAGTGCGGACCCGCGGCATCTGGTCGTGGACCTCCTGTTGGGCGAAGAGCAGGTCGGTGCCGAGATCGTGCGCAGGATCGAGCACTACGAGTGGGGCGACGCCTACATGGTGATCTATCTCGCGCTCGACGGTCCGCTCGAATACCGCGCCGGTGAGGCCGCCGGCCGTTCCGCCTACGTGCACCCTGCACCGCCGACGATCGAGTACCTCGCGCGGATCTACGCCGAATGTCGCAGCGGCAATCTGCGGCTGCTCCGCTCGTTGTCATGTGCAATGACTCGGCGATCGATCCTGGTCGATGTCCGCCCGGCAAGGCGGTGATGAAACTCATCGTCCACAATGTTCCCTACGACATCAAAGGCGACGCGACCGGGAGGATCGCCGGCCGCGACTGGAGTGAGGTCAGGGAGCAGTATGTCGATCACGTCCTGAATCTCGTCGCGGACGGATTCGTGCGGAAGCTGAAGGAGCGGATTCTGAAGCGCGTGGTGCATTCGCCGCGTGACATGGAACAGGCGATTCCGAGTGCCGTGCGCGGTACGGTCGCCCATGGCGCTTTTCTACCCTATCAGACCGGGTCGCTCCGCCCCATCCCGGAGCTGGGACACTACCGCACGCCGGTCGCCAACGTCTTTCTCTGCGGCTCGGGCAGCCATCCGGGTGGCGGCGTCTCCATGGCTCCCGGCCGCAATGCCGCGCGCGTCATCCTGGCGGATGTCGCGGGACGCGGGTAGGGACAGCCGATCATCATGCCTCGCCCTTGCTTTCGCAAACTCGCGGTTGTCGGATGACGACGGTCGTCATCTATCTACTCGCGGGGATCGCGGCGGGCCTGGTGTCGGGCTTGTTCGGGCTTGGCGGCGGCTTGACCATCGTGCCGGCCCTCGTCGTCGCGTTGCCCCTCGAAGGCGTCGCGTCCGACCATGTGATGCACCTTGCCATCGGGACATCGCTGGTCGTGATGTTCGTCACCGCGCTGTACACGACCATCCTGCGTCATCGACGCGGGGATCTCGACTGGCCGCTTTTCCGGGGCATGGTGCCCTGCGTGCTGGTGGGAGCAGTGCTCGGTGCGATCGTGGGCGGCCTGCTCCCGGGCAACGTTCTGCGCGTGTTCTTCATCGGCTTCGTCGGATACACGATTGCGCGCGCATTGCGCCGGCGCTACGGCAAATCCGGCAAATCGCAAGCGAACGGCAGCACGGATGCGACGCCGGCCACGCCTTCCACCGCGAGCCGCTGGACCTATGGCATCGCCACGGGCTTGAGCGGTGCGTTGCTCGGCGCCGGCGCAGCCATCATCACGGTGCCGTACCTTCAGGCCGCCGGCTACCGCATTCAAAGCGCATCGGCGATCGCGGCGGGATTGTCGGCGATGATCGGAATCGGCGCGGGGGCGGGTTACGTGCTGGGAGGCATGAACGCGACCGGACTCCCGTCCACCGCGATCGGATACCTTTACCTGCCGGCGTTTGCGGGACTGGCGGCAGGAGCCTTCGTCGGTTCGCCGCTCGGTGTGCGCGTTTCCCACCGCCTGCATGAGGCCACGCAGTTCTGGCTGTTTCTCGCGTACCTGGTGGTCGTCCTCGCCGTCATGATCGTGCGCCAGTAGAGCGGGATAAGCCTTTCACGCCGTCCCTGGATCAGGCCGGTTGCGCCAGAAGCGCCCTCCCCGCGATCCGGCTGCGAACCGGCCCCTCCACCACCCGGTAGAAGAGCGCGCCGCCGGCGATGCTTGCGAGCCAGGCCGACAGCATGCCTGCAGCGCTGATCCAGGGTGCCTGGGGCAGAAAGCGCACGCAGGCAGCGTTCACGAGCAGACAGATCGGAAAGTGCACCAGGAACACCGAGTACGCGATGCGGCCGAGGAAAGCGAAAAGGCGGCCCTGGGGCCAGCAATACAGCAAATTGCTGCGGCGCGCGAAAGCGAGCGACAGCGCGATGAGGAGCGCGACCGCGATCCGCAGGCGGAAATCGACGGCGAGCGCGGCGAGCACCGGCAGCGCCGGGACCGCAATCCAGAGCATCGGGCGGGTTCGATCCGATGCCCAGAACGCCGTGGCTCCCATGGCATAGGTGCCGAAGAAATAGAGACCCCACGTGTCCCACACAGGATCGCGGTTGAAGACGAAGAGCGAAGCGCAGCCGAGCGCCATCACCAGAGCGGGCCCCGGCCACAGGCCGGCACCGGCTGTGGGGTGCTGCAGACGTTGCGCGAACCAAAGGGCGCACAGCATGAGCACGAAGAGCTGAAAATCGATCGCGACATACCAGACTCCGGCGGACAGCGCGTCGAAGCCGGCCACGTCGTTGAGCAGCAGGAGATGGGCTATGATCTGCGTCGCCGTGGGCTCGGCGGGAATCGACTCGTGCTGCATCCACTCGCGCGCGAGCGCCGCCGCGACGATTGCCAGCGCGAGGACGAGCGCGTAGGGAATCACGAGCCGCAGGTAGCGCTTGCGAATCAGCGCGAGCGGGTTCACGAACCGCAGCATACCCTGCGGCGCCAACGCCTTCGCTGCAAGGAATCCAGCCGTTACGAGGAACACCTGGACAGCGATGCGCGCATGGTCCGAAAGCCATGCGACGAGACCCGGCGCGATCTCGCTCACGGAGTCAGACATCGGTCCGTAGAACGCGAGGTGATGCAGAACGATGAGCTGGCAGGCAACCGCTTTCAAGGCATCGATGAAAGGGAGACGTGGCGAGCCGCCGCTCATGTGTGCCCCGCGCGTGCGCTGATGGAAGCCCGAGAGATTACGGAAAGTTTGCAGAAGATTAAAGGGGGACGCGCGAAACTCTGCTGTGTGCTTTACGATCACAAGCATGGCCGTCGGCTCGATGGACCCCCGGGAGGAAGGGGAGGACGACGCCGCACGGCGACAAACCAAGTAAGAAACAGGAGCCAACAGGAACGAACACGGTCTCGTCGTTCGTTCATTTCGCAACCACCGGCTTGGGAGAGAAATCATGCTGGAGCTGCTCACGGATCCGCAGGCATGGATTGCGTTTGGTACCCTCACCGCGCTTGAGCTCGTGCTCGGTATCGACAACATCATCTTCATCTCGATTCTGGTCGACAAGCTGCCGAAGGAAAGGCGCGAAGTGGCGCGCAGGCTGGGTCTTGCCATGGCGATGTTCATGCGCATCGGCCTCTTGCTCATCCTCTCCTGGATTATCGGGCTGGTGGAACCGCTCTTCACGGTGATGAGCCAGGAAATCACCGGCCGCGATCTGATCCTGATCCTCGGCGGGCTGTTCCTCATCTGGAAGAGCACCGGCGAGATCCATCAATCGGTGGAAGGCGAGGAAGGTGAAGTATCGAGCGCCGTCAAGGCGACCTTCACCGCGGTGATCCTGCAGATCATGGTGGTTGACCTCGTGTTCTCCCTCGATTCGATCATCACCGCGGTTGGCATGGTGGACGAACTGGCGGTGATGGTTGCGGCGGTGATCGCGTCGGTAGGGCTCATGATGGTTTTCGCGGGTCCGATCGGACGCTTCGTGTCCGACCATCCGACGATCAAGATGCTGGCGTTGTCGTTTCTCGTCGTGGTCGGCGTGGTCCTGGTGGCGGAAGGCTTCGATCACCATGTTCCGAAGGGCTACGTGTACTTCGCGATGGCGTTCTCCCTCGCAGTGGAGATGCTCAACATAACCATGCGCAAACGCGCCGCCAAGCCGGTGCACCTGCGTGCCGCGTACGCACCGGAAACCTCCGCAAAGGAATGACTGATGCAGGAGGCGCGTGGCGCTGCTCCTGCATCGTGAGTACGATACGCGCGATGCGCGAACCCCGGATCGTCGCGGTTCGCGTGTCGCGTTGCATCATCCAGCCAATGCACCGAAGCGCAAGCGATTCGGTCGAAGGCGCGGGCGCGCATTGCGCGTCCGCAAAAACCCGCGACGATTTTTCTGCCGAAGCGCTTCGAACATTGCGTTCCCTGATGCGATTGCCGCTCATGGGCCAAAACTGTTCTTCTCGTCGGAAAGTAATCCAAAAGTGGGCTTCCTGTAATCAAAGAGCAAAGCGATCGGGGTTATCATTCGCCCCTCGCGATGGCGGATTGAATTTGACTTCACAGTTTCAACTTCGCGATCGCGTTGTCCCGGCGCCGTCAGCCAGCGCAAACAACGCAAGGACAAGAAGCTGCGGCCGAACGAGGTCGCGCAACGCGGCGCATTTTCCCTCGCTCAAACGGCGGGGCATATCAAAGGAGACCCTCGTGGCCATCACACGACACGCACATTCTGCGCATTCCACACACCAAAGCGACGCTGCAGGCAGCGGAAGCCCCCGTCCATCCGCGCACGCCGCATCGCAGCATCGACTCACCATTACCTCCGACGAGCGCAATCGCATCATCGCGGGCCTTGCATTCTTCCATGGGATGGCGCAGTCCGCGGAGAGCGATCCGTGGCGGCAATGGCGCGCTGCGGAGGCTCAGATCGACGCGGTGCTGAATACTCACGAACAGGACGGCTTGCTGTGAGCGCGGCCGCGCCCCCGAGTCCGCTGTGGCGGCTTCAGGGGCTCGGCCAAAACATCTGGCTCGAGTTTCCTGGACGCGCTGTTGTCCGATCCGGCCAGCTCGCAAGGCTGATCGCAGCCGACAGAATTGCCGGCGTTGCCTTCAATCCGAGGATCGTCGAGAACGTCCTAACCACCAGCTCGGACTATGATCGAAGCATCGCTGAGTTTGCGCGACGCGGTCTGAATCCCGAAGCAATCTCGACTGCGCTTGCCGTCGCCGACATGCAGGAAGCCGCGGATCTGCTGCGACCGCTGTTCGAGGCCACCGATGGCGCCCAGGGTTTCGCGAGTCTTGCCGTCTCACCCCACGCCGTAGACGACACCGAGGAGATGATCGAGCGGGGACGCGCGCTCTGGTCGATGCTCGCGCGACCCAATGCGATGATCGCAGTCCCTGCCACCGTAGCGGGCGTGGCAGCCATTCGCGAACTCGTCGCGGAGGGCATCAACGTGCACGTCACGCAACTCTACGGCGTCACGCGCTACCGGCACATCGCGCTCGCCTACGTCGAAGGTCTGCGGATGCGCGAGCAAGGCGGTCGGTCGGTCGCGCGCGTCGCGTCCGTCGCGAACTTTCTGTTGAGCCCCATCGACCAGATGCTCGATCCGCGCGTCGAAGCGATGGCTGCGCTCGGGAGCGCCAAGGCGGCGCGCCTCGTCAATCAGATCGCGATTTCCAGTGCAAAGATCGTGTATCGCCGCTGGCGTGATATCTTCGAGGCCGATCCGTTCGCCATCCTGGCGGGCGCCGGTGCACGTCCGCAGAAACTGCTTTGGACGGCGGGGAGCGCGGCCGGCGACGCGCACTCCGACACGAGATACAGCGAAGCGCTGATCGGCAACGGGACCGCGATGACGATGACGTTCGAGGCCATCATGGCATACCGGAAGGACGGACGGTCAGGACAGACGCTGGAAGAAGGCGTACAGGAAGCGCAGGCGGCGCTCGCGAATCTCGCATCCCTCGGACTCGATGTCGGCGCAGTGGCGCTGCAGCTCGAGTCGGAGGGCATCGGCAAACTTACCGCTGCCTACGATTCACTCACAGCTGCGATCGCTCGCAAGCTTGCTCCCGCCGAGCGCCACGTCGTCGACGCTGCATCTCTTACCGGCGCGCGATAAACCGGCTTCCGGCGGGGCACGAGTACAGGGGGCAGTGTCGAGGCCGCACTCGCAAAAAGCAAACGGCGCTTCGCAGCGCCGTTTCTGTCTGTTGCCGCCGGTGTGAGGCGACTGGCGACGGGTTAGTGCTTGCCCTTGCAGTGTCCCGGAGGCCAGCAGCGACCGTCGTGGACGTATACGACTTCCTTCTTGGGTTTCGGCTGGCTGACCGAGCTGCCGATTGCAGCGCCGGCAGCACCCCCAACGCCTCCGCCGACGATTGCGCCAGTCTTTCCGCCCACTGCGGAACCCACCGCGGCACCGGCTGCACCGCCAAGGCCGCCACCGATGACCGCCGCGCCATCGATGTCGCCAGCGTGAGCCGTTGCCCCCCACGCCATCAGCAATATCGCGGAAATCTTTCGAAGAGTTTTCATGGATCGTCCTCTCGCATCGAAATTGTCTTTGAAATCCGACTGAAACCAGGGTTTGCAGCCGCGTCCCCGACTGGCCGCAAGGTCTGTGCCGTGCGCTTACTTGCGCAGGCCGAGGAGGTGGTTCAGTACGAAGGAAACGATGGAAACGACGAGCGCGATGCCGACGGCGGTCCATAATCCCGCGATCTCGAATCCCGAGACGAGCCGCGATACGAGAAAGAGGGTGATGCCGTTGATGACGAGCAGGAAAAGGCCAAGGGTGAGGACGGTGATGGGGAAAGTCAGGATCACCAGAATGGGGCGGAGGAGGGTGTTGACGATTCCCAGCACAAGCCCAGACAGCAACAGTGCTTCCGTGCTGTCGAAGGAAATCCCGCGGAACAGCTCGTCCGCGACCCAGAGAGACAGAATGTTGACGCCGCAGAATAGAAGGAAACGCAGGATGGAGTGCACTGGGGTCAGGGGGAAGGAACGGGAGCAGTGATTGTAGCCGTTCCCTCCGGGCCTTGCTTTCTCCTCCTTTCCCGGTCTTGCAAATCCGCCGTCCGCCCCCATCTGCGAGCGGTTACTGCTTGAAGTTCCGGTATAATCCAGCCCTTTTCGCGAATGCGGGAGATCCCATGCCGATCTACGAATACCGTTGCGGCGCCTGTGGCTACCAGAGCGAGTTTCTGCAGAAGATCAGCGACGATCCGATCCGCACGTGCCCGCGATGCAGCAGCGCCGAGTTCACCAAGCTGGTGAGTGCCGCCGGTTTCCAGTTGAAGGGAAGCGGCTGGTACGCCACCGACTTCAAGGGAAGCGGCGCCAGACCCGCGGCCAAGGAGGCGAACGGATCGGCGGAATCGTCCAAGGACGCCGCCAAGCCGGCTCAATCCGAAGGGGGCGAGTCCGCGTCGTCGGACGGAACGAAGGCCGCCGGCTGCGGGGGTGGGTGCGCCTGCCACAACTGACGCGAGTCGCCTGAGTGAAGCGCTATTTCATCACCGGTCTATTGGTCCTGGTGCCGCTCGTCATCACCGTCTGGGTGCTGAACCTGCTGATCGACACCCTCGACCAGAGCCTGATCCTCCTCCCGGAAAGCCTGCAGCCGCAGCGACTGTTTGGATTTCGCATTCCCGGTCTCGGCGCCCTGCTCACGTTGGCCATCGTGCTCGTCACGGGGGTCCTGACCCAGAACATTATCGGTGAGCGTTTGCTCGTCCTGTGGGAGGCGCTCCTCAACCGCATCCCGTTCGTAAAGTCCATCTACTCGAGCGTGAAGCAGGTGAGCGACACCCTCCTTTCTCCTTCCGGGCAGGCGTTCCGCAAGGCCTTGTTGGTGCAGTTCCCGCGGGAAGGGTCGTGGACCATCGGCTTTCTGACCGGCACGCCAGGCGGCGATGTCGCGAATCACCTCGAAGGCGAATACGTGAGCGTGTACGTGCCGACGACGCCGAACCCCACCGGGGGCTACTTCGTGATGATGCGAAGGAGCGATGTGATCGAACTCGACATGACCGTGGACGATGCCCTCAAGTACATCATCTCCATGGGCGTCGTCGTGCCGGGACCCCGGGGCGCGAGCCGGGCGGGGCATGCCCTCGACGCGCGCAAGCAGATCCAGGCGGGCGCCGGCAAGTAGGGTCCGCTTGCCGGGCCGTCCGGTCCGGTTTTGATTTCTTCTCTTTTCTTCAGTCGACCGTTCATGCGTAGCGAATACTGCGGACTCGTAACCAGGTGCCATCTTGGCAAGACCGTCACGCTCTGCGGCTGGGTGCACCGCCGCCGCGATCACGGCGGGGTCATCTTCGTCGATTTGCGCGACCGCGAGGGACTGGTGCAGGTGGTGTTCGATCCCGACCGGGCCGAAACCTTCAAGGTGGCGGAAAAGCTGCGCAACGAGTTCGTGGTCGAGGTGACGGGGCGCGTGCGTCCGCGTCCAGATGGGACCGTCAACCCGAACCTCGTTTCGGGCGAGATCGAGGTGCTGGCCCATGACGTCGAGATCCTGAATCCGTCCCTGCCGCCGCCCTTCCAGATCGACGACGAGACCGTATCTGAGCAGGTCCGACTAGAGTTCCGGTACCTCGACCTGCGCCGTGCGCCGATGCAGAAAAACCTGCGCCTGCGTTACCGTGTCGCGATGGCGGTGCGCAAGTATCTCGACGCCGAGGGTTTCATCGACATCGAAACGCCGATGTTGACGAAATCCACGCCGGAAGGCGCGCGCGATTATCTCGTCCCCTCGCGCGTGCATCCGGGAGAGTTCTTCGCGTTGCCCCAGTCGCCGCAGCTCTTCAAGCAGCTGCTGATGATTTCCGGCTTCGACCGCTACTACCAGATCGTGAAGTGCTTCCGCGACGAGGATCTGCGCGCGGACCGGCAGCCGGAGTTCACCCAGATCGATATCGAGACCTCGTTCCTCGCGGAGGATGAGATCCGCAGCATGATGGAAGCGCTGATCCGCGCCGTGTTCAAGGAAGTGCTGCAGGTGAGTCTGCCGGAGCCGTTTCCCGTCATGCCCTACGCCGACGCGATGTCGCTTTACGGTTCCGACAAGCCGGACCTGCGCATTCCGCTCAAGCTGACGGAGCTGACGGATCTGATGCGCCCGGTCGAGTTCAAGGTGTTCCGAAACGCGGCCGACATGGCGGGCGGACGGGTCGCGGCCCTGTGCGTTCCCGGGGGCGGCGAGAAGTTCTCGCGCAGCGAAATCGACGGCTACACGGACTTCGTGAAGATTTACGGCGCGAAGGGTCTCGCCTACATCAAGGTGAACGATGCCTCGAAGCTGAACGAAGAAGGGCTGCAGTCGCCGATCGTCAAGTTTCTCCCGGCCGACGCGCTCGCTGACATTCTCGGGCGCACCGGCGCGCAGAACGGCGACGTCATTTTCTTCGGCGCTGACAAGGCGAAGATCGTCAACGATGCGATGGGCGCGCTGCGCCAGAAGATCGGCCACGCGTACGGATTCGCCACCGATGACTGGAAGCCGCTTTGGGTGGTGGATTTTCCGATGTTCGAGCACGACGCGGAAGAGAAGCGCTGGGTGGCGTGCCATCACCCCTTCACCGCGCCGAAGGACGGTCACGAGGAATTCCTCGCGAGCGATCCTTCCAAAGCCCTTGCGAAGGCCTACGACATGGTGCTCAACGGCTGGGAAATCGGCGGCGGCTCGGTGCGGATCCACCGCGAGGGCGTGCAGTCGAAGGTGTTCCGCGCGCTCGCCATCGGCCCTGAAGAGGCACGACTCAAGTTCGGCTTCCTGCTCGATGCCCTCCAGTACGGCGCGCCACCCCACGGTGGCATCGCGTTCGGGCTGGACCGCATTGTGACGATGATGGCCGGCGCCGAATCTATCCGCGACGTGATCGCATTTCCGAAGACCCAGCGCGCCCAGTGCCTCCTCACCCATGCGCCGAGTCCGGTGGACGAGAAACAGCTGCGCGAATTGCACCTGCGGTTGCGCAACGCCGAGGCGACGAAGCTCTGACCGGCTGCGCCGGGCTACGCTAACGCGACAGGAGCTGCGCGTCGTATTCCTCGCGGAACTGGTGAAGCGAGCTTTCCACCACCGTCACCGCACCGTCGATGAGACCACAGCGCCCGCTGCCGGGCAGGAGACGGCACAGGTCCTCCAGCGCTTCGAGATCGGCGCGCGTGCCGCGACCAGTGTCGATGCGGTTAAGCAGGCGCGTGAGCTGAAAGGTGCCGCCTTTGCACGGCGGGCACTGACCGCACGACCCTTGGGCGAAGAAGCTCACATATTCGGCGACCTTGCGCACGATGCTCGTGCCTTCCGAAATCACGATCATGGCGCCCGTGCCAAGACGCGAGCGGCGCTGCCGGACCGAGTCGAAATCGAGCGGAACGTCGAGATCGCGCTTGGTGAGCAGCGTGTTCGAGGGGCCACCCGTGAACACCGCCTTGAATTCCTTCCCCTGCAGCATTCCGCCGCCGTACTGGAAGACGAGCTCCTCCAGGCTGGTTCCCATCGGCAGCTCGTAAAGACCGGGGCGCAGCACGTCGCCCGAGAGCGAATAGAGCTTTGTTCCGCTGGCGTCCCCGATGCCGAGGCTGCGATACCACTGGGCGCCATGGCGAAGAATCCCGGGTACATGGGCGAGTGTCTCGGTGTTGTTGACGATGGTCGGCGCGCCGTGCACGCCCTGCTCGGCAGGGTAGGGTGGCTTGCGGCGCGGGAACGGAAACCCGCCCTCTACGGTTGCGATCACCGCCGTTTCCTCGCCACCGATATACAAGCCCGAGCTCGGCACGACGGAAAGCGACAGGGGCCCGTCAAGGTAGCGCTCGATGGCGCCGAAGTACGCGTGCTCGTGCCACTGCTGCACGGCCTCGCGCGTGACGGCGATCGCCTGCTGCTCGTGCGGATTGACGTAGAGCACCACATGGTTCGCGCGCGTCGCGACCGCTGCGATGAGCGCGCCTTCGATCACCTGATGCGGCGTGTGCTCGAGGAGATAGCGGTCCTTGAATGTGCCGGGCTCGTCTTCGTTGCCGTTGCAGATCACATACTTGTCGCAGTCGCCGCGCGCGGCGACCGGTGTCCACTTGCGATGGGTCGCGAAGCCGGCACCGCCCATGCCGCGCAGGTCGGCTTCCGTGATCATGGGAATGATCGCGCTCGGGTCGCGCAGCGCGTTGGCGAGTCCTTCTCCACCACCGCGCGCGAGCCACGCATCGAGGTCGGGGCCGACGCGGATGTCCTCCTTGAGCAAGACCTGATTCAGCTTTTCCATCGCGCCGCCCGAAGAGCGCTCACCGGATGCCGCTTGCCGCACGTCCCGGCGCGCTCGAACGCAGACCCGCATCGACGCGCAGGTCGAAGTGAGCGTAGGTCGGGAAAAGCTGCGGCGCCTTGACGTGCAGGGGCAGTCCGGCCAGTGTCAACTCCCGCTGCCATCCGTGCACATGACCGATTCCGGCGCGGCCGAGTATGAAGCTGCCCGCCAGTTCCGCCGTCTTGGCACCGGCGCGGCGGCCCATGCTCAAAATGTCAAGCAGCGCGTTTCCCATCAGCCGGTTGCGCCCGTGTATGCCGCCGGCGAGCTCGCCGACGCAGTACAAGCCGGGGACACTGGTGGCCCCGTCTTTGTCGATCGCGACGCCGCCATTCTGGTAGTGCAGGGTCGGACAGACGAGGAACGGCTCCTGTGCTGGGTCGTGACCGCACTTGTGCGCCAGATGGCGCAGCGTGACGAGGCGCTTCGCGAGGATGCCCGGGTTCTCCATTTCGAGCGTCGGTGTGTCTAGGAACACACCCACCTGACCGCCGCGTTCGATTCCACGCCCCTGCGCACACTCGCGCAGGATCGCCGAGGCCACGACGTCTCGCGGCTTCAGCTCGTCCACGAAGCGCTCGCCTTCGCCGTTGATCAGCTTCGCGCCGGCAGAGCGCGCTGCTTCGGAGACGAGACCGCCCGAGAGGTGGGGCGGATAGGCAATGCCGGTGGGGTGATACTGGAACGAGTCGAGCTCGCGCAGCCGGGCGCCGATGCGATACGCCAGCACGAGGCCGTCGGCGGTCGCGCCGTAGTGATTCGACGTCGGAAAGCGATTGAGATGCAGGCGTCCCGCGCCGCCAGTGGCGAGGATCACGGCGCGCGCGCGCACCAGCACGAAGCTGCGCCACTCGAGGTTGTACACCACCGCCCCGGCGCAGTTCCCATAGTCGTCGGACAGCAGCTCGACCACGGGGCAGCGGTTCCACACCGTGATGCCGGGATCGAGGTCCACCGCCTCGCGCAGCACCCGCATCATCTCCAGTCCCGTGTAGTCCCGATAGGAGAGAATGCGTGCCGCCGACGCGCCGCCCGGTTTCTTGCGCAACAGGTTGCCGCCGATGGGCCGGTCGTCCTCGAGATCGAACAGCATGCCGAGCTGGATGAGCCAGCGGATGACATCCGGGCCGTCCATCACCATCTGTGCCACGAGTTCGGGCTCGCCGCAGAAGTGACCAGCGCGCAGCGTATCTTCGAAATGCAGCTGCGGACTGTCGTCCGCGCCCACGGCAGCCTGGATTCCGCCTTCGGCCATGACGGTGTTGCTGTCGCCCAGACGCAGCTTGGTCGCCAGAATCACCCGCGCTCCTTTCTTCGCGGCCGTGAGCGCAGCGGCGCAACCACCGCCCCCGCCACCCACGATCAGCACGTCGGTGGTTGTGAGCTGGGCGCCAGCGAGGTCGACATCGTCGATCAGCGCATTGCTCTGCAGAAAGCGCGCGATCTCCGGCTGACAGGGCTCACCGCGGTTGACGCCGACGGCGAGCGCGACGCGCGCATTCGATCCGTGGTCGGGGTGATACCCCTTGAGCAGCTCGTCGACGGAGATCTCGTCGCTGCGGATTGCAGGTGTGGCGCCAGCGCGATAGCGCGTGCGCGCCTCTGCGTAGGGGATACCGGCAGGCATGATGGCGCGCCCGAATCAGTGCGGCAGCCGCGCGCCCGGCGCGTCGAAGTCGATCTTCATTTCACCGCGCTCGATCTGCTGCAGCCTCCGCATGAGATCGGCCGGGCGCAGCGTCAACGTCGCGATCATCCGCCGGACGAAAAGGCCGAGGTGGTTGGGCCGGATGTGCTCGGGACAGGCGAGCGTGCAGAGGTTGCACATGACGCACTCGTCGAAGACGTGGCTTGCCGCGGCCAGCTCGCCCTCGGCAGCGAAGTTCACGCCGCGCTGGACCTCGAGCCCCTTCGGACAGGCACGGTCGCAGCCGCTGCAGTGGCGGCAGTGGGCCGCTTCCGGGAACACCTCGTCGATCTTGCTGAGCGCTCCCCAACTCTCGCCGATGTCCTCGATTCGATAGACACGGCTATCGTACGAGGAGAAGTACTCGAGGAACGCGACCTGCATGCCGTCCTCGATCACGGTCTCGCACGCGAGCTCGGTTTTCACTTCCTGTGAGCCGGCGCGTCGAACCATGACACGGCACGAACCGCACACACCCTGTCCCATGCAGCCGACCCCCTCGACAAGGGTCGCTCCGACATACACGAAGGCCTGCAGGATCGAGCTCCCGGCCGGTGCCGCGATCGCACGGCCTTCGATGATGAGACGTACCAAGTTCTCGGTCACGTTGAATGGGCCTGCCCGGTTGCGGCAAACAGCGCCATAATAGTCAATCCGCGAGAAGAATAGCAGCGTCGGGGAGGACACATGAAGATTTCCTGGAAGGCGCTCGCGCCCATTGTCGTCGCGATCGTACTCGCCGTCATTCCCGCGCCGGCGGGACTGGCGCAGCACGCCTGGTACTTCTTCGCGATCTTTGCCGGCGTTATCGTGGGGCTCATGCTGGAGCCGATTCCCGGTGCAGCGATCGGCCTTATCGCGGTGACCCTGGTGACCGTGCTCGCGGAGTGGGTGTTATACAGCCCTGCCGAACTCGCGAAGCCGGGCTTCAAGGCGGCGAACGCCGCGCTCAACTGGGCGCTTGACGGATTCTCCAACGGCACCGTGTGGCTGATCTTCGGCGCCTTCATGTTCGCCCTCGGCTACGAAAAGACGGGCCTCGGCAGACGCATCGCCCTGCTATTGGTGAAGGCAATGGGCCGCAAGACGCTCACGCTGGGCTACGCGGTGGCGGCAGCGGATGCGCTGCTCGCGCCGTTTACGCCATCCAATACGGCACGCAGCGGCGGCACGATCTTCCCGGTGATCCGCAATCTGCCGCCGCTCTACGACTCGAAGCCGAACGACCCTTCCGCGCGACGGATCGGCTCGTACATCATGTGGACGGCGATCGCCGCGACCTGCGTGACCAGTTCGATGTTCCTCACGGCGCTCGCACCTAATCTGCTGGCGGTCGAGTTGGTGCGGAAAACGGTCCACGTCGAGATCAGCTGGATGCAGTGGTTCGTGTCGTTCCTTCCTGTGGGCTTCGTCCTGCTGGTTGCGGTTCCGTTTCTCGGGTATGTGCTCTATCCACCGGAAGTGAAGGAGGGAACGGAAGTGCCCGCGTGGGCTGCCCGGGAGCTTCAGACGATGGGTCCGCTCACCACGCGCGAGATCATCCTCGCGATCCTGGTGCTGATCGCGCTCGCGCTGTGGATCTTCGGCGGCGACTTTCTCAACGCAACCACTGCCGCGCTGGTGGTGATCTCCCTCATGCTGCTCACGAAAGTGGTCACGTGGGACGACATGCTCAGCAACAAGCAGGCGTGGAACACGTTCGCCTGGTTCGCGACGCTGGTTGCGCTCGCCGACGGTCTCAACAAGACCGGCTTCGTCAAGTGGTTCGCCGACACCATTGCCACCCACATGAGCGGGTTTTCACCGACTATCGCAGCGATCGTTCTCGTCCTGATCTTCTTCTTCACGCACTACATGTTCGCCAGTGTCACGGCCCACACCACCGCGATGCTGCCCGTCATGCTGGCGGTGGGTTCGACCATTCCGAACATGGAAATGGAGCAATTCGCCCTGATGCTCGTCCTCACGCTGGGCATCATGGGGATTCTCACCCCCTACGGAACCGGACCGAGCCCGGTGTATTACGGCAGCGGCTATCTGCCCGCTGCCGACTACTGGAGACTTGGCGCGATCTTCGGGGTCATCTACATCATCGTCTTCCTCTTGATCGGCGTACCGTTCCTGCTTTGATGCTCCGCCAAACGCCGGCATCGCGTTCAGCGATGTCCTCGTGGCGTTACGCTGTCTGGCTGGCGGTGCTGCTCCTTGCATCGTGGGCCTTGACTGCGAGCGGTTACAGCCCGCTGAGCGAGGTGCGCTTGTCGGACCTGCCGCCGGAGGCTGCCGCGACCGTCGCATTGATCGAACGGGGCGGGCCCCTTCCCCTACCGCAAGGACGGCCCCACGTTCGGCAACCGCGAGCGCGTTCTGCCTCCCAAGCGCTACGGCTACCACCGAGAGTTCACGGTCCCCACGCCGGGCTCGCGCGACCGGGGCGCGCGGCGCATCATTGCCGGCGGCGGCGGTGAGCTCTACTACACTGACGACCACTACCGCAGCTTCCGGCGCATCCTCGAATGAACAGCCTCGATCACATCCTGTCCAGCCTGACCCTGAGTGGCCCCTGCGCAACTCATCAGCCAGCCGCGCTGCTTGCCGGTGCGGCGGAAGAGAGGGGCTACGGCGTCTTCTCCATCGATCTCGCAGGAATCGCGGACAAGGCGGGCCTCATGGAAGAGCTGCAGAACGCCATGCACTTTCCGGAATGGTTCGGGCGCAACTGGGATGCGCTGGAAGACTGCCTGACGGACATGTCGTGGAGCGACTGCCCGGGTTACGTGCTGCTGATCCGCGGCGGCGGTGCCCTGCGTCGGCATCACAAGCCGCTCTTCGATGCGCTGGTCGACGTGCTCAAGAGTGCGGCGGATTACTGGCGCGGACACGAGCGCCCGTTCTGGGGGTTTTTCCTCGACCTGCAGTCCGACCTTACGCTGCCGCCGTTTCCGTGACGCCGCAGGGCGTAGCGACATGGTGCACAAGATTCCGGTCTCGGTTCTCGTGGTGGTTCACACCCCGGATCTCCAGGTGTTGCTGCTTGAACGGGCGCCCTGGCCGGGATACTGGCAGTCGGTAACCGGCAGCGTTGACAGGGAGGACGAACCGCTGCGCGAAACGGCCGTGCGAGAGGTGGGCGAGGAAACCGGGATCGACGCGGCTCGTTACCCGCTTATCGAGTGGGGCATTCGCAACGAGTACGAGATCTACAAGGAATGGCGCTGGAAATATGCACCAGGGGTCACCCGCAACGCCGAACACGTATTCGGGCTGACTCTCCCCGAGCCGCAGCCCATTCGCCTTGCGCCCGAGGAGCACTCGGCCTACGTATGGTTGCCCTGGAGTACGGCCGCGGACAAGTGTTTTTCCTGGACCAACCGGGACGCGATCCGCCGCCTGCCGGACATGCCCCATGATCTGCCGGCGCAGTGATCAACCTGGACCGGGCGCGCGGCAACGAAGCACTTGAAAATCTGTCTTATGCGCATACCATTGCGGCTCCCGTCACAATGATGGGAGCAGAAGGAGTTCACATGCAAACCGCCGCCATTGCGTTCAACCGCTTCGAGACACTCCGCGACGACGCCTGTCAGGATCGCATCCTGGCCGCGAAGGCGGCGCTCGGCAAGCGCGCGGTCATCCTCGGCCACCATTACCAGCGCGCCGACGTCTACCGGCACGCCGATCTGACCGGCGATTCGCTCAAGCTTTCGCGCCTCGCAGCGCAGACCGATGCGGAGTTCATCGTGTTCTGCGGTGTGCATTTCATGGCCGAGGTCGCCGACATCATGTCGCAGCCGCATCAGATCGCTATCCTGCCGGATCTGAATGCCGGCTGCTCGATGGCGGACATGGCCAACCTCGCCAAGGTCGACCGGGCATGGCGCGAGCTCGGCGAAGTGCTGAACCCCGACGAAGCGATCACGCCCGTCACGTACATCAACTCAGCGGCCGACCTGAAGGCGTTCTGCGGCGAGCACGGGGGCATCGTGTGCACGTCGAGCAATGCACCGAAGATTCTCGAATGGTCGTTCGCCCGGCGCGAGAAGGTGCTCTTTTTCCCGGACCAGCACCTCGGTCGCTGGAGCGGCTTCAAGATGGACATTCCGCTGGACGAGATGGTGGTGTGGGACCCGGACGAGCCGCTTGGCGGGCTCAGCGAGGAGCAGATCCGCCACGCCAGGATCCTGCTGTGGAAGGGGCACTGCTCAGTGCACCAGATGTTTCAGCCCCAGCACGTCCTGCGCTGGAAGCATCAGCATCCGGACGGGATCGTCATCTCCCATCCGGAGGCGAGTTTCGAAGTGTGCAAGCTCTCCGACTACGTCGGTTCCACCGAATACATCATCAAGACCATCGCCGATGCGCCCCCGAACACCCGCTGGCTGGTGGGCACCGAGCTCAACCTAGTGAACCGCATCGCGGAGGAATTCAAGCCGCAAGGCAAGATCGTCCAGTTCATGGCACCGACGGTCTGCATGTGCTCGACCATGGCGCGCATCGATCCGCAGCACCTCGCGTGGTGTCTGGAGAACCTGGTCGAGGGCAAGGTCGTGAACCGGATCAGCGTCCCGGCCGACGAAGCCGCGCTGGCGAAGCTTTCCCTCGATCGCATGCTCGCGGCGTCCTGAGCGCTACCCCTTTCCACAAGATGATCACGCGGGCACGAACGCGCGTTTCGCGGTGTTTGCTGCTTGCCGTGCTGCTGATTGCTGCCCGCGCCGACGCCGGGGCCGATCCGGAAGTGCGCATCGAGCGCCATGGCGACGCTTTCGCGGTTTCTGCACGGCTCGCGGTCGAGGTCGAACGGGAGACGGCGTGGCGGGTCATCACCGATTACGACCGACTGCAGGAATTCGTTCCCGACATGCAAGAGAGTCGGATCGTGAGCGGACCGGGCGAACCGATGCTGGTGCGGCAGGTCGGAGCATGGAACCTGCTGGGCTACCGTATTCCCGTTCAAGTGGTCGCGCTGGTGGACGAGCAGCCCATGCGCAGCGTCCGCTTCCACTCGGTGAGCGGCAACGTACGCGTGGAAAATGGCGAGTGGACCATCACGGATGAGAAGAACGGCGGGGTGGCGATCACCTATCGGGTAGAGTGCATACCGAATTTCTGGGTGCCGCCGGTGCTCGGGACCATGCTCATCCGACGCGACGTGCGCGTCAAGCTGGAGCGGGTCGCGCAGGAGATGCGCAGGCGCGACTCCGCGCAGCATCCGCCGCTCTTCATACTCCCTGGCAGGCCTCCTGAGCCCAACAACACCGCCGCTCCGGCATGATCGAGACTCTTCGCGTCACCACCTACAACATCCATAAGGGACTCTCCTACTTCAACCGCCGCATGGTGATGCACGAGGTAAGGGAGCGCCTCGCATCGGTCGGGGCCGACGTGCTTTTCCTGCAGGAGGTGCAGGGGGAACACGAGCGGCGCTCCAGGCGCTTCGAGAACTGGCCGGGATTACCGCAGCACGAGTTCATCGCGGACACGGAATGGGGTGAGTTCGCCTACGGCATGAACGCGAGCTACGACGGCGGTCATCATGGCAATGCGATTCTGTCGCGCTTTCCAATCTCCCGCTGGGACAACGAGGATGTCTCCGCGCACCGGCTGGAGCGCCGCGGGTTGCTTCACTGCGAGATCGAGGTGCCGGGCTGGCAGCAGGCGCTGCATTGCGTGAACGTGCATCTGGCGCTTGCCGCGCGCTGGCGCTGGCGCCAGCTCGAAGCGCTGCGCAAGCGGATCGAGCGGCTGGTGCCGAAGGATGCGCCCCTCGTGATCGCCGGCGACTTCAACGACTGGCGGCGGCAGGCAAGCAACGAGCTGATTGCCGCGCTCGAGGTGCAGGAAGCGTTCGAGGCATTCGGCGGACGCCCCGCGCGGAGCTTCCCAGCCGCGCTACCTGTCTTTCACCTCGATCGCATCTACGTGCGCGGATTCAAGGTCAAGCAGGCGCGGGTTCATCAGGGATTCATCTGGTCGCGGCTATCGGACCACGCGGCGCTCACCGCTACTTTGCTGAAGTACTGACCAGCGACGATCGTCGAGGAATCGGCGGAAGTGTTGAGTTCCTGGTGCATCGCAGCATCACGCCGCACCATCGTGATGCGTCCAACGGGTGATCGCATGGGTGATCGTGGCGTAAGTGCTTGATAACAAGAAACGTGACACCTTGGCACGGTAATGGCTCAATACACGGGCGAAGACATTGAGGCACTTGGCTCTTTGTTTTCATCCTCCTCCTTTGGTACTTAGGGCGCCGACTTCGGCGCCCTTTTTTTGTCCGTTATTTTCCCTCTGGTCCTCTCACGCACACGAGAAAGCCCGGCAGCACGCTTCCCGCGCTACCATCCCGAGCGTCTCTTCTTTCAGCGTATCTCCTCGGCCATGAATGCTCCCGGCTTCCCACGCCGCCTCGCGATCCAGCTGGGGATCGTGCAGTTCTTCGCGGCGTTGAGCTGGATCGCTTACGTCGTATATCTGCCTCGAATGGCGACATCCGCCGGCATCCCTGCTACTTCGGTCGGCTGGATTCTGCTGATCGACCAGGTGGTATTCGGCGTTTCCGACCTGTATTTCGGCGAGGCGGCTGACCGCGCATTGCGGGTGATGGAGCGGATCGGGCTCATCCTCGTGAGTGTCACCGTGGTATCGGGCGCGGCGTTCATTGCGCTGCCGGTAGTCGCCGATGCAGCAGGTGCTTCTCCTTCGGGCTGGAAACCGCTCTTTTTCGTGCTGCTGCTCGCGTGGGCGATCACGTCATCGGTGCTGCGCGCGCCCGCCCTGGCACTGGTCGCGAAGCGAACGCCGAAGCCGTCCCTGCCATGGCTGGGGGCGTTATTCGCCATCGGCAATGCACTCGCAGCCGCCGCTGCTCCGTATCTCGCGCACGCCGCAGAGAACCACGACCCGCGGTGGGCATTTCTGCTTTCGACCTGTACGTTGGTCGCAGCCGTGGCCGGGCTCGCGGCGGCAGAGCGGAGCGGTACGAAATCTCCTGAGCGGAAGGTTGCGATCGAGGCAGCGAACAATGTGCTACCCGCGCTCCTGCCTGAACGAGGCACGGTCGAGAGGTTCTTTGTCGCGGCCGGCCTGTTCGCTTTCGGGTATCAGGTCCACGCCAACCTCAACGCTGCGGTGCTCTATCGCCAGTTCGTTGCGGCCGCCGAACTGCCCTCGCTGCTTCCGATCTTCTGGATCGGCTTCAATCTCATCGCGCTGCTAGGAGCGTGGCATGCCAAGCGGTTCGGCGCAGTCGCGACGCTTGCCGGAGCGGCGCTGCTCGGTGCGGTATCCTCCGCAGGCGCGGTCGTATCACCCGGAGTGGGCGCGCTCGCGTGTGCGCAGTTTCTCACCGGGGGCGCGTGGGGAGCGATCATGGCGGTGCTCTTCGCTCACGCGCTTGCCCTGGGCAAGCCGGGCAGAGAGGGGGGCATGGCGGGCCGGCTCTCGGCGCTCCTCGCCGTGGCGGCGGTGGTTCGCCTCGGGATGGGGAATCTGGGATTGCCGTCGGTTTCCGCATTCACGCAGCTGCTTCCGTGGCTTCCGCCGGCGCTCTGGCTGCTCGCCGCTGCGCTGCTGCGGCGCAGGGCCACCTCGACCGCAGCTTGAATTCGCGGCAGGGTGACCCACTTAAGAGGCTACGACTCTCCGCCGTAACCGCCGCGAGAAACGCTTGAACCACAACACGCCGCACGATCCGCATCCGTCGATCGTCCGGTCGCCGGTGCGCGACCGTGCGAAACGCAACGAATGGTATTCGGTGCGGCTGCTGCTCCCTTATCTGTGGGAGTTCAAGTGGCGCGTGCTGCTTGCGCTCGCGTTTCTGACCTGGGCGAAGCTCGCGAACGTCGGCGTGCCGCTGGTTCTCAGGAACGTCGTGGACAGCCTGAGCCCGCAACAGGCGCTTGTCGCGGTGCCACTGGCGCTCCTCGTTACCTACGGCGCGCTGCGGCTTTCGACCACGCTGTTCGCCGAGTTGCGCGACGTTGTCTTCGTCCGGGTGACGCAGCGCGCGATCCGGCGCATCGCGCTCACCGTCTTCCGGCATCTGCACGGGCTCTCCCTCCGCTTCCACCTCGAACGACAGACTGGCGGCGTGTCGCGCGATATCGAGCGCGGGTCGCGTGGCGTGTCGACGCTGCTCACGTACATGCTGTTCTCGATCATTCCCGTGATCCTGGAATTCTCGCTCGTGGCGGCGGTGCTGCTCACCAAGTTCGACTGGCGATTCGCCGCCGTGACGTTCGTGGCGGTCGCGCTCTATATCGCTTTCACGATCGCCGTCACCGAATGGCGCATGGAGTTCCGCCGCCGGGCGAACGAACTCGATTCGAAGGCGAACACGCGCGCAATCGACAGTCTGCTCAACTACGAGACGGTGAAGTATTTCAACAACGAGGAATACGAGGCACGCCGCTACGACGAGAACCTGCGGAAGTACGAGGCCGCCGCGGTCACGAATGAGGTTTCCCTCGGACTCCTCAACATCGGTCAGAGCTTCATCATCGCGATTGCGGTGACCGTGCTCATGATCTTCGCGGCGCAGGGCGTGGTCGCGCAGCAACTCACGCTGGGCGATCTCGTCCTCATCAACGGCTTGTTGATTCAGCTGTACATTCCACTCAACTTTCTCGGCATGGTCTACCGCGAGATCAAGCAGGCGCTGATCGACATGGACCGCATGTTCTCGCTGCTCGAGCAGAATAGGGAAATCCAGGACACGCCCGGTGCGGTGCTCCTGCCCGAGGGGCCGGCCACCATTCGCTTCGAGCACGTGGACTTCAGTTACGACCCCAAGCGCACGATCCTTCACGACGTGAGCTTCGAAGTCCCCGCCGGCCATAAGGTCGCAGTGGTCGGCCACTCGGGCTCGGGCAAGTCGACGCTCGCACGCCTCCTCTTTCGTTTCTACGACATCGACGGCGGTCGCATTACCGTAAACGGCCGCGATCTGCGCGAGGTCAGGCAGTCGAGCCTGCGCGCCGCGACCGGCATCGTTCCGCAGGACACGGTGCTTTTCAACAATACGATCTATTACAACATCCGCTATGGCCGTCCCGAAGCGACGCGCGAGGAGGTGATCGAAGCGGCACGCGCTGCGCATATCCACGATTTCATCGAGAGCCTGCCGGAGAAGTATGAGGCGCGGGTCGGCGAGCGGGGACTCAAACTTTCCGGAGGTGAGAAGCAGCGCGTCGCCATCGCACGGGCGCTGCTCAAGAACCCGCGCATCATGATCTTCGACGAAGCCACATCAGCACTCGACTCCAAGTCCGAGCAGGCGATCCAGTCGGAGCTGGAGCGGGTGGCCGCAGGGCGCACCACGCTCGTCATCGCGCATCGGCTATCGACGGTGATGGATGCCGATCAGATCCTCGTCATGGACCACGGTCGCATCGTGGAGCGCGGAACGCACCACGCGTTGCTCGCGGCCAATGGCGCCTACGCGCACATGTGGGCGCTCCAGCAGCACGAGAGCGCGCAGGCCGAAGCCGCCGATTCCGCGAGCCCCGCGACGGTCGCCGGCGTCATGGCGGATTAGAACTATTCGGGATTCCGCGCTTCTTCACGCGGCCCGGAAGCGTACGGTCACCAGCGTCCCTCGGCTGTTTGCACCGGCGCCCAATGAAACCTCCGCATGGTGACGCTGGACGGTTTCGCGCACGATGGCAAGCCCGAGTCCGCAACCCTCCTGCCCGGTGCCCAGGATGCGATGGAAGCGCTCGAAGACGCGTTCGTGCTCGTCCTCGGGAATCCCCGGTCCGTCGTCCTCCACATGCAGATTGATGTCTGCGCTGTCGCACACGACCCGCACCGTGACCTGTCCCTTCTCAGGCGTGTAGCGCAGCGCGTTGTCGAGCAGGTTCGATATCAACTCCTTTAACAGCACCGCATCGCCGGTCAGGATCGCTGCATCGTCGGTACCCTCGAAACCGAGGTCGATGGATTTCCTTAACGCGGCGGTCACCCAGTCCGTGGTCGTATCCATCGCGAGCTGATTGAGATCCACCGGCTGGAACCGGTCCGGGCGGTCCGCGTCCGGTTCGGCGCGAGCCAGTGCCAGCAGCTGGTTCACGAGGTGCGCGCTGCGCTCGGTGGCGGCATGGATCTGGGCGAGGGAGTGCGCGAGCGCCGTCGGATCGCGTTCGCGCAGCGCAAGCTCGGTCTGGGTCTTGAGGCCTGCGAGGGGCGTGCGAAGTTGATGTGCGGCGTCGGCGACGAATCGACGCTGCGCCGCCAGAGCGGCGCCGAGGCGCTCCAGCAGACCATTGATCGCACCCACCATCGGGCGCACCTCGCCCGGCGCCGCGTGCTTGTTCAGCGACCTCAGGTCCCGGTGCGAGCGGCGCTGGATGGCTTCGACCAGGGCCTCGAGAGGCCGCAGTCCGCGGGCAACGCCCAACCAGACGAGCGCCGCCGCGACCGCGAGCAGGATCACCTGAGGAAGCAGCATGCCGACCAGGATCTCGCGGGCGAGGATGCGGCGCTTCACGAGGGTTTCCCCGACTGCGACAATCGCGTGCTGGTCGCCGCCGCTGGACGTCGACACCGCAACTGCCGCCATACGGAGCGGTTCACCGAAAAACCGCGCATCGTAGAAGACCGGTTTGCCGCCAAAGAGCGGATCGGCGGGGGGCGATGCCAGCTCGCGATGACCGAACACGAAATCGCCTTCACTGCCCGTCACGCGATAGAAGCGCCGATCGAGGTCGTCTAGTTCGAAGACCTGCAGGGCGGCCGCAGGCACATCGACCCGAACGAGGCCGCCCTCCACACGCACGCGACCGGCCAGCGCGATCGCTTCGCTCGCGAGTGCTCGATCGTAGGCCAGGTCCGCGAAGCGGAAGGCGAGGTTGTACGAGAAGACCGCATCCGCCACGAAAAGCATGACAAGCGGAATCAGCACCCATGCGAGCAAGGTGCGGCGGAGCGATCCGGCGGGACGCTCAGGCGGGTTTGTCAATCAGGTATCCCAGCCCGCGGATGGTGCGAATCACGAGGCCCGAGGGCTCCAGCTTGCGGCGCAGGCGATGCACGTAGACCTCGATGGCATTGGCACCGATCTCCTCGCCCCAGCGCGACAGCCGCTCCGCCAAGTGCTCCTTGGCGACCACCCGTCCAGCCCGGGTCAGCAGCACTTCCAGCACGCCGACTTCCCGCGCCGAGAGCTCGAGGGCGGTGCCGTTCACCACAGCCCGCCGCCCGACGCTGTCGAACACGAGCGGGCCAAGGCAGATCTGCGGTCCGGCACCGAACTGGCCGCGCCGCAAGAGCGCCCGCGCCCGCGCCTCGAGTTCCGCCAGATCGAAGGGTTTCACGAGGTAGTCGTCGGCACCGAGATCGAGCCCGGTCACGCGGTCTCCCACGGCGTCCCGGGCGGTGAGAATCATCACGGGCGCGCGCCCGCCGCGGTGGCGCAGACGGCACAGGACTTCGAGACCATCCATTCCCGGCAGCCCCAGGTCCAGGATCACGAGATCATAGTCCTGGCTGGCGAGTGCGGAGTCCGCCAACGTGCCGGTAGCGACCCGGTCCACGTGGTATCCACCGAGGGCGAGCGATCGTTCGATCCCGTCCCCCAGCACCGGGTCGTCCTCAACGATCAGTATCCGCATGGCCGCCGAAAGTAAGTTTGATGTAAGCGACGGTTGCTAGAGTCCTGTTGCGTGATGGCGAGGAGGGCGCGGGCCGCGCCGCGAAGCCACCGACAACGATGGTGCGTGAACGATTCATCGCTTTCCTGGCAATTGCGTGCTCCTGCTCCAGCGCTCTCGCGCAGGACGGAGCGCGGCCGCCAGCCGCCGCCGGATTATATCCTGACCTGTCACGGCTCACGCTGCAGCAGGCGGAAAGCCTGTTCATGCAGCGCAGCCGGGAGTTGCTCGCCGCACGCCGCGGCGTGGAAGCGGCGGAGGCCGACAAGCTCACAGCCGCTGCGCGGCCAAATCCCGTGATCGCTGCGAACGTCAGCAACCTCGGGCCGCGGCGTGCGACCATCGACGGCGTTTCGGTGACCCGCAATCCGGATTCTATCGTGTCGCTGACTCAGCTCTTCGAACGCGGCAACAAGCGCGAGCTGCGCACGGACGTCGCCCAGCTCGGCATTGACGCTTCGCGCGAGGAGCTTGCCGATACGCTGCGGGTTCAGGAAGTTGCGTTGGCCGCGAGCTACTACGATCTACTCTTCGCGCAGTCGCGGGCGCGCATCGCGGAAGATTCGGCGCAGCTCTTCCGCCGCACCGTCTCCGCTGTCGAGCTGAGGCTCAAGGCCGGCGACCTGGCTGCGAGTGAAGTGGCGCGCATTCGAGTCGATGCCCTGCGCGCGGAGAACGAGGCGCGCACCGCCCGCGCCGAAGTGCAGAAAGCCCAGGCAGCGCTCGGCTACCTCATCGGCATGGAGCCGGAGGCGCGACAGATCGTGGCCGACGACGCGTGGCCGCCAATCTCCGAGCCGGCTGCGCCGGATCTCGATGAGATCCTTTCCCGGCGTGCGGACGTGCGCGCTGCCAGTGCGCGCCTGAGAGCCGCGGAAAAGCGCCGCGATCTCGCCAAGTCCCAGCGTACCCGTGACTTGACGGTCGGCGTGCAGTACGAGAGCTTCCCCAACGACATCAAGAACAACACCCTCGGCTTTACGGTCGCGGTGCCTCTTTTCACCAACTATTACTTCGAGGGCGAGATCGGGCGCGCCGAGGTCGAGTACACGGCAGCCCTGGAGAACGTCGAACGCGTGCGGGCGGTCGCCCTCGGCGACATCCAGCGCGCCCGCGCCGACCTCGATGCGGCTGCCGACCGGACGCGCCGCTACGAGGAGGCACTCCTGAAGGACGCGGAGCGCGCCGCGAAGGGCGCCGAGTTCGCCTACGAGAAGGGTGCTGCGGGGGTCCTTGAGTTGCTCGATGCACGCCGTACGCTGTTCGGCTCGCGCGTCGAAGCGGTCGCGGCGCGGGCGGACTATGCGCGGGCGCTTGCGATCTGGCGCGCCGCCATTGGAGAGGACGTGTACAACGCGCAGGCCACCGAGCCGCCTTCCAAGGAACCCCCTGGATGAATCGACGCCGCCTGCTTCTGATCGTGGTGCCGGTCGTGCTGCTCGTCGGCGCCGCCTTTGCCGTGTACTACTTCGCGGGGAGCGACGACGTGCCCGAGGCGAAACCGCAGACCCAGGCCGCGGCGCAGCTGGGTCCCGGCACGCTGCGCTTTCCGCCTGGAGCACCGCAGCTCTCGTTCCTGCGAATTCAGCCCGTTGCCGCGTACCCCGAGCCGGTCTCGGAAATGCTGAACGCACGAATCGCGTACGACGAGAATCTCACCGCGCGGGTGAGCTCTCCCATCACCGGCCGCGTGATAAAGCTCCTGAAGCAATCTGGTGACACAGTGAAGGTGGGCGATGCACTCGCCGTGATCGATGCGCCCGACTACATCACTGCCCAGGCCGACCTGCGCCGGGCCGAGGCCGAGGCGGCGCAGAAGCGCGCAGCCCTGGCGCGCACGCGCACCCTCGTCGAGGGGGAGGTGGCACCGCGCAAGGACCTCGAGACGGCGCAATCCGATCTGAAGCAAGCCGAGGCGGAACTCAGCCGCGCGCGCGACCGGCTGAGAATGCTGAACCTCGGCCATGCGAGCGAGGGGGATCACTTTACGCTGCGCGCTCCGATCTCGGGCATCATTACCGAGCGCAAGACCAATCCGGGCAACGAGGTGCGGCCCGATCTGCCGGATCCACTGTTCGTGATCAGCGATCCCGAGCATCTGTGGATGATCATCGATGTGCCGGAGCGGCTCATCGCGCGCATCGAACGCGGGCAGACCGTCGCCATCGAGGTTGACGCCTATCCCGCCGAGCGCTACGGCGAACGCTTCATCGGCCTTGTGGACTACATCGGCGCAGTGCTCGATCCGGATACACGGCGGGTTCCCGTACGTGCCTTGGTCGCGAATCCGAAGCTCATGCTGAAACCAGAAATGTACGCGCGAGCCACGCCGCTTGCGGCCGAAGGCCGTGAACTCGTCCGCATTCCGAATTCCGCGCTATCTACCGAGGGTCTCTACAGCTTTGTATTTGTCGAGAAGGAGCCGGGCGTTCTCGAGCAGCGCCCGGTCACGCTGGACATCCGCGGCCGCGAAGAGAGCTATGTGCTGGAAGGGCTCAAGCCGGGCGAGCGCATTGTGACGACCGGTGCGGTGCTGCTCGCTTCCGAGCTCTCGAGCGGCGGCTAGAGTATCGCCCTTTGGAAAAGCTCATCACCTTTGCGATTCAGCAGCGGGTATTCGTGATCGCCGCATCGATCGTGATCGCGATCGTCGGGGTGCGGGCGTGGCAGAAGCTTCCGGTGGAAGCGTTTCCGGACGTGCAGGACGTGCAGGTCCTCGTCGTCACGCAGTTTCCCGGACAGGCCCCGCAGGAGGTCGAGCGGGCGGTGACTCTGCCGATCGAGCGGGAGATGAGCGGCGTGCCGCGCATGACGCAGGTCCGCTCGGTTTCGATCACCGGCCTTTCCGTCGTGACCATCACGTTCGCGGAGCGCACCCAGGATTATTTCGCGCGGCAGCAGGTGATGGAGAAGCTGCAGACGGTGGACCTTCCTCCGGGCGTCCAGCCCACCCTCGGTCCCCTCAGCAACGCCGTCGGTGAAGTCTTCCGCTACATCGTCGAGGCGCCTCCCGACATGTCCAGCAACGAGGTCCGCGCGATTCAGGACTGGGTGATCCGGCCGGCGCTGCGGCGCGTGCCGGACGTGGCGGATGTGGTCAGCTTTGGCGGTCGTCTCAAGGAATATCAGCTGCGCATCGACCCGTTTGCGCTCCGCAAGCACCAGATCACCATCGATCAGGTTGGAGATGCCCTCGGAAAAAACAGCGCGAATGCCGGCGGCGGACTCCTGCGGCGGGGCGATGAGTCGATGGTGATCCGCGGGATCGGCATCTTCCGCGATCTCGACGACATTTCCCAGGTTGTGGTGGCGACGCGGGAAGGCCGCCCGATCGTCGCGGGCGAACTGGGCGAGGTGCGGGTCGGAAGCCGGCCCCGGTCAGGGGTCGTGATGTTCAACGAGAACGACGATGTCGTTCAGGGCATCGTGCAAATGGTCAAAGGCCGCAACGCGGTGGAAGTGGTGGCCGGCGTAAAGGCGGCAATCGAGCGGCTCGGGCCGCAGCTACCCAAAGGGGTCACGATCCGTCCGTACTACGACCGGACGGAGCTCGTAGCCCACACGGTGCATACCGTGACCCACAACCTCGCGCTCGGTGCGGTGCTGGTCGTGGGCATACTGCTGATCTTCCTGCGCCGGTGGCAGGCAGCGCTTGCTGTGGCAGTAGTGATTCCGCTGTCCCTACTCTTCGCATTCATCCTGATGGACGCGTTCGGCGTTTCGGCGAATCTGATATCGCTCGGCGCCGTCGACTTCGGGATCATCATCGACAGCGCCGTGGTCCTGGTGGAAGCGGTGATGGTACGCTTAACCGTAGGAGCGCTCGACGGATCGGCGCGCCACCAGACCTACGCCTGGCGCATGCACACCCTGCGCAACACGGCGCTCACCATGGGCAAGCCGATCATATTCTCGAAGGCGATCATCATCCTGGCCTTCCTGCCGATCTTCACTTTCCAGCGCGTCGAAGGGAAGATCTTCTCCCCCATGGCCTACACCCTTACTTTCGCGCTGCTGGGGGCAATCCTGCTGACCCTCACCCTGGTTCCCGCGCTCATCAGCTACGCGATCAAGACCAGCGATCTGACCGAGAAGCACAGCGCCCTCATGGAAGGGGCGACGTCGCGCTACTTGGCGCTCATCACCTGGGGACAGCAGCGGCGATGGCTGGTCGTGATCGTGTCGGTGCTGATGGTGGTCATCTCCGTGCTGCTCGCGCCGCGTCTTGGCAGCGAGTTCCTGCCCAAGCTCGACGAAGGAAACATCTGGCTGACGATTACGCTGCCTCCGGCTACCGGTATCGACAAGTCGGAGGAGCTCGCGCGATTTGTGCGCACCGAGCTCAACGCCTACCCCGAAGTCAACAACGTGGTGGTGCAAGTCGGTCGCCCCGACGACGGCACTGACCCCAAGGGCCCGAACAACATCGAGATCCTCGCCGACCTGAAACCGCGGGATACCTGGCGGTTTGCAGACAAGGAGGCGCTGATCGCGGATATGACGACGAAGCTCAAGACCATCCCTGGTCTGCCAACCAACTTTTCGCAGGTGATTCAGGACAACGTGGAAGAAGCACTGTCCGGCGTCAAGGGGGAGATCTCGGTAAAGATCTTCGGTCCTGATCTTGATCTCCTTGAGGACAAATCGGAGCAGGTGGCGAATGTGCTGCGCAGCATTCGCGGCTCGTCGGACGTCGCGGCGATCAAGGTCGGTGGGCAGACGGAAGTCGACATCGTGGTCGACCGTCCGCGTCTTGCGCGCTACGGGATGACGGTGAACGACGTGGCGCAAACGATCCAGACCGCGCTTGCCGGCAGCGCCGTCAACGTTTTCTACGAGGGTGATCGCCGTTTCGATGTGACGCTGCGGCTCGATCGCCCGTTCCGCGATTCCATCGACGACATCCCCTCGCTTCCCGTGGCGCTGCCCGGCGGCGGCACCATACCCCTCGACGCCATCGCGAACGTGGAGGTGAGGCAGGGGGCAGCGCGCATCTCACGGGAGCAGGGCGGCCGCAACGTGGCCATTAAGGCGAACCTGCTTGGCCGCGACCAGGGTAGTTTCGTGGCGGAGGCGATGGAAAAGGTGAAGAGCCGGGTGAAGCTGCCACCGGGTTATACGATGACGTGGGGCGGCCAGTTCGAGAACCAGCAACGCGCGCTGGAACGGCTGAAAATCATCGTTCCCGCCTCCGTGCTGGGCATTTTTGTGCTGCTCTTCTGGGCTTTCGGCTCCATGATGAAAGCGCTTCTGATTCTGCTCATGGTTCCCTTCACTCTCATCGGCGGGCTTGCCGGCCTTGCTCTCGCCGATCTTCACTTGTCGATCTCGGCGGCGGTCGGCTTCATTGCCGTAGCAGGCATTTCCGTCCAGAACGGCGTGATCATGGTCGAGCAGTTCATCGAGATCATGGACGTGCAGGGCAAGCCGCTGGCCGAAGCCGTCATGGAAGGGGCACAGTTGCGATTTCGGCCGATTGTCATGACGGCGCTGATGGCTGGTTTGGGGCTGCTTCCGGCGGCCCTTTCCCACGGAATCGGCTCCGAGACCCAGCGGCCCTTCGCGGTGGTCATCGTCGGCGGAATGGTCTCTGCTACCTTGTTCACGCTGCTGCTCCTGCCTCTCCTCTTCCCCTTTTTCTCGAAGGAAGGCCAGATCTTCCGTACCGACGAGAAGGCGACTCCTGCCGTACCCTGATTGAAGGTCGTCCGGTGCTCCATTGCCCTTTTGGGCAAATTTCTTGCTAGTGCCCTCGGCCGCTCTCCCGCTTTTAAAAATAGTTCTAAAGAATCTTTTACTACCCCATGAATTTTGCTATGTTTTATGGGGAGGCGCTCGATGCCAGTGATCGCGGGCTTCGGGTCAAAAAGAATAAATCCTTGCTGGTGTATGTAATGCGTAAGGTAAGAACGATGTCCCCTTGGTTTCGAGCTTTTCCGCTGTTCTTCCTGCTCATGCTCCTCGTTCCAGGCGCACACGCCGCAACGGCAGACACCAAGAAACGCGTGCGCGCAACGATTCAACCCACCACCGGCAAGATGGTCATTCGCAGTGGAAGTCCCGCAAACGGGTCGGCTCAAGCGAAAACAAGATCCGGAATCGACGGCATCAAGGCACGGATTGCAGCATCGCCTCGCAGCACGGCGTCGACGGGGACGAAACTCGCCAGATCCGGGAAGGCTGCCGGTCGGTATCAGCGGGTGGTTGACGAGGAAGATCCGATCATTCTCAGCGTGAGAAGCAGCGCGGCGCTGGTGATCGACCTGGAGCAGGGCGAGCCCGTATACGAGAAGAATTCCGGTTCGGTGATGCCGATCGCGTCCATCACCAAGTTGATGACATCCATGGTGGTGCTCGATGCGAAGCTCCCCCTGGATCAGCAGATCATGATCTCCGAAGACGACTTGGACGGCATCAAAGGCACTCGGTCGAGGCTTCCTGTCGGCGCCATTCTGACGCGCAGAGAGCTGCTGCGACTTGCACTGATGGCCTCCGAGAACAGCGCCGCGGCAGCGCTTGGCCGCTCCTATCCCGGCGGAACGGCGGCATTTGTCGTGGCGATGAATCGCAAGGCCAGAGAACTTGGAACCCGCAACACTCGCTATGTCGAGCCTACGGGGTTGAACAGCAATAATGTCTCGACCGCCCGCGACCTTGCGCAGATCGTGCGCGCGAGCTACGAGTACGATTTGATCCGCGAGTATTCGACGACGGAATCCTATGAAGTCGAGGTCACGGACGGTCGCGAGCGTGTGTTCCACAACACGAACGGCCTTGTCCGCAATGGGGAGTGGGACATCGGCCTGCAGAAGACCGGTTACATCTCCGAAGCCGGGCGCTGCATGGTGATGCGGGCCACCATAGCGGCCAAGCCGTACATCATCGTGCTGCTCGACGCGGTCGGTCGCTATACCCGCATTGCGGACGCGAATCGCATCAAGCGCTGGATCGAGGTGCGGTACACCGGCCGGAGGGGCCTCACCTAGCGGTGACTTTTCCCCACAGGCGCTTCGGGGCAGGTGATAATGCAACCCCGTGAGCGCCGTATCACCCAATCTCAGTTTCCGCGTCGGCGATCTCCCGCCTAACACCTTTCTCGCCGACGTGCTCTCAGGGTTGTCGCGAGAACCCAAGGCGCTTCCTCCGAAATACTTTTACGATGTGCGCGGTTGCGAGCTGTTCGACGCGATCTGCGAACTTCCCGAATACTATCTCACCCGGACCGAAACAGCGTTGATGCGGGCGCGTGTCAACGACATGGCGCGCGCTTTCGGTCCACGCGCCGTGCTGGTGGAGTTCGGCAGCGGCAACAGCCAGAAGACGCGTATTCTGTTGGATGCGCTCGCACCGCATGTCTATGTCGCGGTTGACATCGCCCAAGACGAATTAAGGAAGTCGGCGGCGCAGCTCGCGCGGGAGCGCCCGCGCCTTCACGTGGTGGCAGTCTGTGCCGATTTCACCCGTCCGTTCCCGCTGCCGGTTATCGAGGGCAATCCCAAGGGACGGGTGCTGTACTTTTCCGGGTCCACCATCGGGAACCTCACACCGGGAGAAGCCAAGGCGTTTCTGAGTCGATCGATCGATCTCGCAGGGCCTCGGGGTGCGATGCTGGTCGGGGTGGATCTCAAGAAAGACAAGGCGCGGCTCGACGCGGCTTACGACGACGCCGCTGGAGTCACGGCGGCCTTCAACCTCAATCTCCTGCAACGGATCAACCGCGAACTCGACGCCGACTTCGACGTTGCGCGCTTTCGGCACGTCGCTTTTTACGACGAGCGAGCCGGGCGCGTGGAGATGCACCTTGAGAGCCTCGCGCCGCAACGGGTTACGGTGGGGGGCCGCACGTTCGCATTCCGCTCGGGCGAAACGATTCACACCGAGAGCTCATACAAGTATGGAATCGAGGAGTTCCAGGAACTGGCGCAACTGGCGGGATGGAAACCCGCTTCCTGCTGGACGGATGCGGATCGTCTCTTTGCAGTGCACTATCTCGCTGCGCCTTAGCCAGTGCAGATCAGCTGTGCGCGGGTTGAAAGCCGATCGCGCGTGAGATCTGGTGGCCGGTGTCCCGTACCTTCTCCGCCCACGCCTTGCTCAGTCGGTCGGACGGTGCGGACACCGACAGCCCCGCGACTAGGGTGCCTTCGTCGTCGTGGATTCCGGCGCCGATGCAGGAGACGCCCTTTTCCGCTTCCTCGTTGTCGTAGGCGTAGCCGTCGCGCTTGATGAGCGCCAATTCCCGCTCGAGATCGGCTAGGTCGGCCAGCGTGTTAGACGTGTAGGAAGGAAGCCCCGTGCGTTTTGCGTATCCACGCACCGCCTCCGGAGCCTCCTCGGAAAGGAACAGCTTGCCCACTGCCGTGATGTGCAGGGGTGCACGTGCGCCGATGAGCTGGACCACCCGCATCATCGAGCGATTGGAGGCGGTGCGCTCCACGTAAACAACTTCGTCGCCCTGGCGCACCGACAAGTTGACCGTCTCGTGTAGCTCCTGATGGAGTTGCTGCATGAACGGCAGCGCAACCTGGCGGATGTTGATGCGGGATTTGACGAGGTTGCCGAGCTCGATCAGCCGAATGCCGAGGCGATAAAGCCCGGGCTCGATCCGATCCACGATTCGAGACTCCACCATCACGCCCAGGATGCGATGTGCCGTGGACGGATGCAGGCGAGTCTCGACCGCGAGCTGCTTCAGGTTGACGGCTTCGGAATGATGCGCCAGTGCATCGAGCAGATTCATCATGCGCTCGATCACCTGGATCGAGTTTCTGGGATTGTTCCGTTCGGCGGTCGGTGGCATTGCAGCATGCACTCGAAGAGTCCCCGGGATTTTACGATCCGCAATGGCCCTCCACAACCAGCGTCACGGGATTTGGGGTTTTGCGGGTGGAGTAGCCGGGCTCGCTAGCCGTCCCCGCGGGCCTCGGCTTATACTGATTCAGGCACTCCACCGCACGTGCTTGAGGCGGGTGTTCGGTCAATATCATTACAAGATCCGGAGATTACATGCAGAAAGTCGTCTTTCTCGATCGCTCCACCCTGCGCGCGAACGTGCGCCGTCCAGCCTTCGAGCACGTCTGGGAAGAACACGAGACCACGCCGGTCGACCGCATCGTCGCGAATTTGAAGGACGCGACGGTCGCCATCACGAACAAGGTTCCGCTGCGTGCAGCGACCCTCGAGCAGCTGCCCAAGCTCAGGATGATCGCAATGGCGGCGACCGGATACGACTGTATCGACATTCCCTATTGCCGCGAGAAGGCAATAGCGGTCGCGAACATCCGCAACTACGCGGTGCACACGGTGCCCGAGCACGTTTTTGCCATGGTGCTCGCGCTGCGGCGAAGCCTTATCGCCTATCGTCAGGCCGTGGAACAGGGGCGTTGGCAGGAAGTCGATCAATTTTGCTTCTTCGACTATCCGATCGGCGATCTTTTCGACTCCACCATCGGCATCATCGGTGAAGGCGCGATCGGTCAGGGAACGGCGAAGATCGCCCGGGGCTTCGGGATGAAGGTGTTGTTCGCGGACCACCCGCCGCCCAAGGCCGAGGGCGTGGAGTTCACTCCCATGGAGACGGTTCTGCGGGAGAGCGATGTCATCTCCCTGCACTGCCCGATGACCGAGGCCACCCGTGGATTCATCGGGGAGAAGGAGCTGAAGGCGATGAAGCGTAACACCATCCTCGTCAACACCGCACGCGGTGGGTTGGTGCAGGAGGATGCGTTGATCCGGGCGCTCAAGGAAGGATGGATTGGCGGCGCGGGATTCGACGTGCTCACCAAGGAGCCGCCCAAGGAGGGCAATCCGCTGCTCGACCTTCGCCTGCCGAACTTCATCCTCACCCCTCACGTGGCGTGGGCATCTGACGGGGCGATGCAGTTTCTCGCCGATCAGATCATCGACAACATCGAGCTTTGGCAGAAAGGAACCCCCCAGCACCTCGTGACTTAGTTTCCGGGATGCGCTCCGGGCGGTGCCCGTTCGATGTTGTGCCGCGGCTCCTTTGCCAGGCGGCTGGAGCTGAGCGCAGAGGGTTGCCCACTAACCTGGGGCGGGGGGCGCCCCGTCATTCGGAAGCGTCTGTCGCCGGTCCGCTACCGGCGATCGATAACAAGCGTCTGCGATATGCGCTCTGCGGAACCTTACTCCTCAGTTCCCCTCTTAGTTGGGCGCGTCGACGTGGTGGCCCCCACGCCTGATTGACGTGAGTCCTTTCTTCCCACAACACGAATAAATGTGGATTGTCCAGGTTGCCCTGCGGCGACCGTACACCTTCATCGTACTGGCGCTGCTGCTCCTGATCCTGGGGCCCCTCGTCATCCGCCGTACGCCCACCGACATCTTCCCGAATATCGACATTCCGGTGGTGAGCGTTGTCTGGGGGTACACCGGGCTGCCGGCGGACGAGATGGCGACGCGGATCGTGGCCAACTTCGAGCGTGCGCTCACGACGACGGTCAACGACATCGAGCACATCGAATCTCAGTCGCTGCCGGGCATCGGCGTGGTGAAGGTGTTCTTCCAGCCCCGTGCCAACGTCGAGGTCGCGTTGAGCCAGGTCACCGCAATCTCGCAGACGTTGTTGCGTAACCTTCCTCCCGGTGCAACCCCTCCGCTCATCCTCAACTACAACGCGTCCAGCGTGCCGATCCTGCAGCTCGCGCTTTCGAGCACCAAGCTTCCCGAGCAGGAACTCTTCGACTTCGGCAATCAATTCATCCGCACGCAGCTCGCCACGGTGCAGGGCGCTTCGATACCGTTTCCCTACGGCGGCAAGACGCGGCAGATCCAGGTCGACATCGATCCGGCGGCCCTGCAGGCGAAGCATCTGACCGCTGCGGATGTATCGACTGCGCTCGGAACCCAGAACCTGATCGTGCCGAGCGGCAGCCAGAAGCTCGGCGAGTTTCAGTACTCGATCAAGCTCAATGGCAGCCCGGCCCTCGTCGATGAGCTGAATGCCCTGCCGATCAAGACCGCCAACGGCTCTACCACCTACATTCGCGACGTCGCCAACGTGCGCGACGGTTTCCCGCCGCAGCAGAATATCGTGCGCGTCGATGGCACGCGCGCGGCGCTGATGACGATCCAGAAAACCGGCAACGCATCGACCCTCGACATCATCGACCGGGTCAAGGAACGTCTGCCTCTCATCAGGGAGCAGCTGCCGCCCGAGCTCGAGATCAGCCTGCTCGGGGATCAATCCCTGTTCGTGAGCGCCGCCGTGGAAAGCGTGATCCGGGAAGGCGTGATCGCTGCGGTGCTGACCAGCGTCATGATCCTGCTCTTTCTCGGCAGCTGGCGCAGCACACTGATCATTGCACTGTCGATTCCGTTATCGGTGCTCGCCTCGATCATCACCCTTTCCGCACTCGGAGAGACGATTAACATCATGACCCTCGGCGGCCTCGCTCTGGCCGTCGGGATTCTGGTCGACGATGCGACGGTCGCAATCGAGAACATCAACTACCACCTCGAACACGGCAAGGGCGTGGAGACCGCCATCCTCGACGGTGCGCAGCAAATCGCCTTGCCTGCGCTGGTGTCGACCCTCGCCATCTGCATCGTTTTCGTGCCGATGTTCTTCCTCGAAGGCGTGGCGAAGTTTCTCTTCGTGCCGATGGCGCAGGCGGTGGTGTTCGCGATGCTCGCCTCCTACGTCCTGTCGCGTACCCTCGTGCCGACGCTCGCCAAGTACCTGCTCAAGGCGCATTCCCACGGCGCCGAACCGATAGCAGAGTCCAGAACGAACCCCTTGGTGCGCTTCCAGCGCGGGTTCGAACGGGGTTTCGCGCGGATGCGTGAGGGGTATCGCGGACTGCTGACCGCGGCGCTCGAACATCGCGGCCGCTTCCTCACGGTGTTTCTGGTCGCCACCGTGGGTTCTTTTCTTCTGCTGCCGTGGGTGGGACGCGATTTCTTCCCCGAGGTGGACGCCGGCCAGATCAAGCTTCATCTGCGCACCCAGACCGGCACGCGGGTGGAAGAGACGGCGCGACTCACGGACGAAGTCGGAAAGGTGATCCGCACCTTCATTCCGAACGCGGAGATCGCCAACATCGTGGCCAATGTCGGCCTGCCGGTGAGCGGCATCAACGTCTCCTACAGCAACTCGGCGCCCATCGGTTCGGTCGATGCGGACCTGTTGATATCCCTCAAGCCCGATCACCATGCGACCCAGGATTACATCCGGATACTGCGCAAGGAGCTGCCGGGCCGATTCCCGGGCGTCACCTTTGCGTTCCTTCCGGCCGACATCGTGAGCCAGATCCTGAATTTCGGCCTGCCGGCGCCGATCGACATCCAGATCGTCGGCAACAACTTCGAGGCCAATCGCGTTTTTGCGGCGCGGCTGCTCGAAAAGGTTCGCTATGTTCCGGGCACCACGGATATGCGCATTCAGCAGGTCTTCAATCAGCCCGAACTCCGGGTGGAAGTGGATCGCAGCCGCGCGCAGGCGCTCGGCCTTTCCCAGCGGGAAGTCGCGAACAACCTTCTCATCTCCCTCGCGGGCAGTTTCCAGACCGCGCCGAGCTTCTGGCTGAACGGCAAGAACGGGGTGAGCTATCAGGTGGTCACGCAGGCTCCCGAGTACCGCGTCGCTTCGCTGCAGGATTTGCAGAATCTGCCCGTCGGAAGCAGCGACGACGGCAGCGCCCAGATTCTCGGCGGGATCGCCCGTATCACCCGCGGTTTCGGCATGGGCGTCGTGTCCCATTACAACGTGCAGAACACCGTGGACATTTTCGGCGCGGTGCAGGATCGCGATCTCGGCAGCGTGACCGCGGAAATCGAGCGCGTGATCGAAGAGATGAAGCCGCAATTGCCGCGCGGATCACGGGTGGTCCTGCGCGGTCAGGCGGAGACTTTGCAGTCTTCGTATACCGGTCTGCTCGGAGGTCTCGTGCTCGCGATCGTGCTCGTATATCTGCTCCTGGTCGTCAACTTCCAGTCCTGGACCGATCCCTTCATCATCATCACCGCGTTGCCTGCCGCCCTCGCGGGCATCGTGTGGATGCTCTTCATCACGCACACCCGCTTCAGCGTTCCCGCGCTCACCGGCGCCATCATGTGCATGGGCGTCGCCACCGCGAACAGCATCCTGATCGTGAGCTTTGCGCGGGAGCGTCTTGCGGCCAGCGCTTCGGCGTTCCAGGCCGCGGTCGATGCCGGCTTCACGCGGTTACGCCCGGTGATGATGACGGCGCTCGCGATGATTATCGGCATGGTGCCGTTGGCGCTCGGTCTCGGAGAAGGCGGCGAGCAGAACGCACCGCTCGGACGCGCGGTGATCGGAGGGCTGCTCCTCGCTACGGTATCCACCCTGTTCTTCGTGCCGGCGGTGTTTTCGTTGATCCACGGTCGTCGGCAGGCGCGGGCCGACACCGCTCCGGAAGCATCATGACACTCCCTTCAGCGCCCGAACCCAGCGGATCCACGCCATCGCACAAGCCGCGCGGATTGCGGACGACGTTGATTGTCCTTTTTGCACTTGCGGTCGTCGTGGTCGCGGTCGGCATCTATTCGCGTGTCAAGGCCCAGTCCGCCCTCAAGCAGGCCACCGAGGAACAGGCGGTGGTAGCGGTCGCCGTCACGCAGCCCATGCAGGGCACGAAGATCGAGAATCTCATCCTGCCTGGGGATGTGCTGGCGTTCACGGAAACGCCGATCTATGCCCGCACCAACGGCTACCTCAAACGCTGGACCGCGGAGATCGGAACGCGCGTGAAGGCGGGGGAGCTGTTGGCCGAAATCGACACGCCGGAGGTCGATCAGCAACTGCGGCAGGCTCAGGCGGATCTCGCCACGGCAGAGGCGAATTTCGCGCTTGCGGAAAGCACGTTCACGCGGTGGCAGGATCTGCGCAAGACCGAATCGGTCACTCCCCAAGAGGTCGACGAGAAGCGCGGCGACGCGGCCGCCAAGAAGGCGCTGGTCGCGGCCGCGCGCGCAAACGTGCAAAGGTTACGCGATCTGCAGAGCTTCAAGCGTGTCGTTGCACCGTTCGACGGCGTGATCACCACGCGCAACACCCAGGTGGGCGATCTCATCGCCCCGCCGAGCGGCGGCAACGCGAAGGAGCTCTTCCGGCTCGCGGCCGTGCACAAGATGCGCACCGTAGTGAACGTTCCGGAACCCTTCGCACGCAGCATGCGCCGCGGTGGCGCGGCCAAGGTCGACGTGGTCGAGGTGCCCGGGCGCAAGTTCGAGGGCGAGATCGCCTATCTCTCGGACGCCATCGATCCGGTTTCGCGCACGCTGCGCGTCGAAGTGGTCGTCGACAACGGACATGGGGAACTTTTCCCCGGCGCCTACGCGCGCGTGCATTTCACACTTCCCGCCGACGCGACCAAGCTGCGTGTGCCGGTGAACACGTTGATCTTCTCGCGCAGCGGAAGCCAGGTCGCCACCGTGGATGACGGCGGCCGCATCGCACTCAGGACAATCGTCATCGGGCGCGACTTCGGCACCGAGGTCGAGATCGAGAGCGGCCTCGCCGCAACCGACCGCGTGGTGGTGAATCCGCCGGATTCGCTGTTCGAACAGCAGATGGTGCGCGTGGTCCCGACCGGCGGAGCCAAGGTATGAACCGATGGGCCGCGCAACGCGCGGGGCTCGGCCTCGTGCTTGTTTGCGCCGCCTGTTCGTTCGCTCCTGAATACAAGGTACCTGCGACGCCCGAAGTCACCGCCTACCGCGGCGACGAGACCTGGAAGCCTGCGGCCCCCGGCGATCGGGAGTCCCGCGGGCCGTGGTGGACGCTCTTCGACGATCCGCTCCTGAACGAGCTCGAAGAGCAACTCGTGCAATCGAGCTTCACGCTGGAGGCCGCCTATGCCCGCTACCAGCAGTCGCGCGCGCTGGCCCAGATCGCCCGCGCCGGGTTGTATCCCTCCATAGGGTCGACCGGGCTTCTCGCCCGCAATCGCCAGTCCGCCGGCCGGCCGCTGCGCGGGGCTACGTCGCCGAACCTGTACACCGACGCACTCGTGTCCGCTAACGTCAGCTATGAGATCGATTTCTGGGGCCGGGTGCGCAACAGCGTGCAGGCGGCCTCCGCGCGCGCGGAGGCGTCTGGCGACGACTACGAGACGGTCACATTGAGTCTGAGTGCGGAGCTCGCGGACAATTACTTCGTGCTGCGTGGACTCGATTCGAATATCGCGCTGCTGCGGGAAACCGAAGGAGCCTATCAGCGCGCACTCGAGCTCACCCAGAGCCGCTACCAGGGCGGGGTCGCACGCCTGTCCGATGTCGATCAGGCGTGGACGCAGCTTGAGACCGCCCGCGCGCAACGCATCGATTCCACGCTGCGCCGCGAGCAACTCGAGAACGCGATCGCTGTTCTGCTCGGACGGGCGCCGGAGAATTTCGCGCTGCCGGTTGCGCCACTCGAGCACGGCATCCCGTCGATACCCCCCGAACTGCCCTCGGTGCTGTTGCAGCGCCGTCCGGACATCGCGGCCGCTGAAAGGCGAGTCGCCGCCGCGAACTCGGACATCGGCGTCGCGCGGGCTGCGTACTACCCGGCCTTCAGCTTGAGCGGTATCTTCGGTTTCGAGAACGACCAGATTGGTGGCTGGATCAGCGCGCCCAACCGCTTCTGGGCCGTGGGACCTTCCCTCATGTGGCCGTTGTTCGACGGCGGCCGCCGGGCAGGGCTCAACGAGGAGGCGGCCGCAGCGTACGAGGAAACGGTCGCGAACTATCGGCAGACGGTGGTCGAAGCGTATCGGGAAGTCGAGGACAACCTGGCTGCGGTCAAGCAGCTTGCCGACGAGCGCGCCGCCCAGGCCTCGGCCGCCGAGCACGCGCGGCGGGCCCTCGTGCAGGTGCGCAACCGCTACGCCGGTGGCATCGCGCTATACCTCGAAGTGGTCGTGCAGCAGAACGCCGCGCTCGCGGCAGAGCAGGGTGAGCTGACCACGCGCGTGCGGCAGCACACGGCCGCTGTGCAGCTCATCAAAGCCCTCGGTGGCGCGTGGGAGTCCGAACGGGTCTCGCTCGGGCCGGGGCAGTCGACGGTCTCCGGCTTGCACCCCTAGCTTCCTCGTGTTCGCTGCCGGAGCCATGACCTGACCTATACTCACGGCATCATCTGTTTTTGGCCAGCGCCGGGCGACCTCAAATGAACCTTACCGAAAAGACGGTTCGCCATTTTCGCCAGATTCTCCTGTGGCCCCTGCAGCTCATCCCGCTCCGGGGCGGCGCGCAGATCGAGAAACACTGGGAGCTGCTCCAGCAGGGCGGGCCGGACAACCCGTGGCACGAGGTCGTGGACGAATTCACGGGGGAACACAGCCTCTTCAAAGAGCGGCACTACGGCGAGTTTGTCACCTTTCTGCCCTATGTACAGCGCCTCCTGTACGGAGAGGGGCGCCGCAGCGGACAGGGGGTCGAGCCGGTTGGCTCGCCGATGCGGGTGTTTCGCCGCGATGATGTTTCGGGGGTCAGACTCACCGCGACACCGGGCGATGTACCACGCACGCACAACGTCGCGCACGTTGATCTCTACTTCTTCTACGACATCGACGTAGTGCTGCTGAACGTGGAGCTCTTCGCCGACGGGCTTCCGCTGCATCACATCCAGGACACGCTCTACCGGACCGGTCGCGCCTACCCCCTCGCGTGGAACGATCAGGGCCAGGGCATGCACTGTCCGCATCGGGTCGAGTGGCTGGACCACGACGGTCAAGTCCTCGCCGCTTCGGATTTCGCAGAGCGCGAAGAGTATCTTTCTTTCGTATGCCGGCACCGTGCGCCGCGCATCTCGGCGCATTGGGCGTTTCTGCTTCGTCCGTTCCTTCTCGACCACTCCGAGGAGAAGGGCGCGATCCGCTTCCGCCTGATCGAGTATCACCGGATGCCGGTCATGGCCTATCTCGCCATGGAGGATCCGCATCAACTCTCGCGCAACGACTTCGTCCGACTTGGCCTCGTAACCGCGGCCGGCAGCGACACGTCGCTGCCTTACTCCGATCGCCACGTCGCCGACTTCGAGCAGCGCTACTGCTACGATCGCTACTGGAGCGAAGCCTACGAAGGCCCGCACACGCGCTTCATGTGCTGCGGGCACGCCCTAGTCGTGGTCGGAGACGCGCGGTCGGACCTGTTCATGAGCGGCGAAACGGGCGTGCTGGCCCAGTTCCGCCACCAGCACTTCCTGCTATTCCTGATCGCCCATCTCCAGAAAGCCGCGCTGCTCATGTTCTCCGACCGGCTCGTGGACGCGCTGAACAAGCTCGACATCGAGGATGCCGACTCGGTCCGGCGTTTCAAGCGCGTCATTCGCCAGAACTTCGGAACCTTCCTGCGATTCAGTCACCGCTACTATTTCCATGAACTCTCCGAGCAGGCGCAGATCAAGGCCCTGTTCCAGATGTGTACCGAGCACCTCGGCAACGATGCACTGTACCTGGAAGTGAAAGAAGAGATCGCCGACATGAGCCAATACCTCGACAGCGACTCCTTCCGCCGCCAGGCCAACACCGTGGTGCGGCTGACCGTCGTGACAACCTTCGGGCTGATCGGAACCATCGTGACGGGATTTCTCGGCATGAACCTCCTCGCCGAAGCGGAGGAGCCGTTGCCGCTCAGGATTCTCTATTTCCTGCTTGTACTTGCGCCGACCGTGTGGCTGACGCTTTACACCATAGTCAAATCGAAGCGGCTGTCGGATTTCCTGGAGGCGCTGTCCGACGAGCGACTTTCTTTCGGCAGGAAACTCGATGCGCTGCGCGACGTGTGGAGCCGCACGCGGCCGCGGGACTAGCTCGCTGGACACGCGCGGAGTACCGATCGACCGATGCCAAGGAGGGACGAATGAGCGGGCAATCTCAGCCAGACTGGCGCGATCAAGGAGTCAAGGTCATTCCGGGGGCCCAGCTCGATCTCAACACGCCACAAACTCCCGGCATGAACCGGGCAGCGGCGATCACCCATGCACGCACCGGCGCGACCAAGCTATGGGCGGGCACCGTGCACATCCACGCCAACGCCAAGACGGGCGCGCACCACCACGGTGACCTGGACAGCGTCATTTACGTCGTCAGCGGCCGCGCCCGCATGCGCTGGGGCAATCACCTGGAGTTCGTCGCGGAAGCGGGTCCGGGCGACTTCATCTACGTGCCGCCGTTCGTTCCCCATCAGGAGATCAACGCGAGCCGTACCGAGGTGCTTTCCTGCGTGCTCGTCCGCAGCGGCCAGGACCCGATCGTGGTCAATCTGGACTCGAGCCGGCCGAGCCGCCCGAAGAAGTCCGGTGGGTCGATCCGATTCATCCCCACCCCGGATAGTCAGGCAGAGTGAGTCTCGATTTTACGGCGCGCGCCATACGCGCTATCCTTCCAACAAAATAACCGAATCCTGCGCACAGCCCCTTTCGGCGAGCTTCGCCAGGAGTTGCTTATGCGTCATCGTCCCGTAAGAGAAATCATCGACAACCAGCGTTCCTTCACGGCCGGCGTGAGTGTCACCGTGAGCGAGGCGGCCCGGCTGATGAAGAAGCACAAGGTCGGCGCCATCGGAGTGGTGGAGCACGGCCATCTCGTCGGTGTCTTTACCGAACGCGATGTGGTATTCCGGGTGGTTGCCGAAGGGCGTGATCCCCACGATACGCGGCTCGCCGAGGTCATGACGCCCAATCCGCAGACGATCAGTCCCGACAAGCCGTTCGACCACGCGCTTCACATCATGTACGAGGGCGGATTCCGCCACGTGCCGGTGGTCGAAGGCGGTATTCTGGTCGGCATGGTGTCGGCACGCGATGCGCTGGGTCCGGAGCTGCGCGAATTCGCGGACGAGCTGGACGTGCGAGAGCACATCGGCGAGATCCTCTGAGCGGGCGGAGGGCGGACGTTCGCTTGCCGCTCCGGAATCCGTCAGACCCTTCTGTCTCGTGGATCTTCCGGTCGGACGTCCTGATCCGGTGCCGCTGAACTTTGCCCTTCGCCGCTTGGGTGCGTGCGCATCCGGCTTGCGCTCTCCGACGTATCTGGTTACGTGAGGCGTGTTGGCGCCGCCGGAGACGGAAGGAGAAGGAGGATGAATCGCCGCAAGTTCGTGACGACCCTTTTGGCCACGCCCGTATTGGCCGGCGTGGCCGGTAGCGCGTACTCCGCGAAATCCGCCGATCCGGCGGGCGATCAGGCGCTCGAGGAAATCCGCAACAACTGGAAGCGGCTGCTCGCACAGGGAGCGGACGTGACCCTCTCGACAGAACCCTTGAAGAAGTCTGAGGCCGACTGGAAAAAGATGCTCACGCCCGCGCAGTTCGACGTGCTGCGCGAAGAAGGCACGGAGCGGCCCTTCTCCAGCCCGTTGAACAAGGAGAAGCGCCCCGGCATCTTCGTCTGTGCCGGTTGCGCGCTGCCGCTCTTTTCATCGGCGATGAAGTTCGACAGTGGCACCGGCTGGCCGAGCTTCTTTACCGCGATTCCCGGTCATGCCGCGACCAGCAAGGACTTCAAGCTGATCCTTCCGCGCACCGAGTACCATTGCGTGCGCTGCGGCGGTCATCAAGGCCACGTGTTCGACGACGGGCCGCTCCCCACGCGCCAGCGCTGGTGCAACAACGGGGTTGCGCTGCGCTTCATTCCTGCGCAGAACAAGGCTTAACAGGCCTGACAGCCTGTCCAGTCCCCACGCGCGCCAGCCAAGCGCACGGGGAAGTTTGGGATTCCTCGCAAAAAGCATTACTCTGTGCACTTCCCCAACCCTGCACAGGACGCAAACTTGGCACAGCCCAACTACCAGTACGAAAAGCGTCAGAAGGATCTCGCCAAGAAGAAGAAAAAAGAGGAGAAACTCAAGAAGAAGCTCGAGCGCAAAGAGCCGAAACCGGGCGAAACACAGCCTACGGAGAACGGGCCGACCTCGTGATCTTGTCGCGGCTTTAGGGCGCCCGCCGCGCCTGCGGCCGCGCCTTCTTGCACGGTGCAAGCTCTGGCCGCGCCCCGTCCACCTGTCGGTGGGGGCGAATATCCCGCGGCATTCGCGCGGGTTCCATACGAAGTTGGACTGGGCACGTCCCGGTGGTAAACTTCCGCCCTCGCAGTCAGTCGTACACACCAGAATAAGACCACTCGCCGGACGGGTCGCGACCCCAAAATAACGCGAATCCGCCCTCCGCCCGGACGCCCCTCGCGGGCACGCTAGAGTCCAATAATCCCGAGCCGTCGGCGACCGCCTTGCCGGCGTCTCATCCCTCATTGGAGGCGGAACATGGCACTGCAGGACTTCTTTCCCGCCCTGCCGCCGTCTGCGGGTCCGCTCATGCTCTTCGGGCTGATTCTGCTTGCGGGGCTGATCGGCGGGGAGATCGCACGGCGCGCGCTGGCGCTGCCGAAGATCACCGGCTATGTGCTGATCGGCTTGGTCCTCGGGCCGGAGGGCCTCGGCTGGCTCGATCACTCCCTGTTCGAGACGACCGACGCCATTCTCGATTTCGCGGTCGGGCTGGTGCTCTTCGAACTCGGCCAGCGCTTGGATCTGCGCTGGTTGCAGCGCGACCGCTGGCTCGCCGTAACCGGCGTTGCCGAGGCGGGTCTTTCCTTCGCCTGCATGTACTTCGTGCTGATCTGGTTCGGCATCGAGCCGCTCTTCGCGGCATTTGCCGCCGCCATCGGGATGGCGACTTCACCGGCCGTGGTGCTGCTGGTGGCGAAGGAAATGAAGGCGGAAGGGCAGGTGACGGAGCGCGCGCTTTGTCTGACCGCCATGAACGGCGTGCTCGCATTCATCACGGTCACGCTCCTCACCTCGCTCGTGCACATCGAGTACAAAGCCGGATTCGCGATCGCGCTGCTGCATCCCGCTTACCTGCTGCTAGGTTCCGTGCTCCTCGGCTATGTTGCCGCGCGCCTCGCGATCGCCGGTGCGTGGCTGCTCGGCAAGCGCGAGGAGCAGCGGCAGTTCGCGCTCCTGGTGGCGCTCCTCGTGCTCGCCGTGGGCGCGGCGGAAGAGTTGAAGCTCTCGGTGCTGGTGGCTCTGCTCACCTTCGGCATTCTCGTGCGCAATCTCGATCCGCATCACCGGCTGATGTCCGTGAGCACCGGCAGCGCCGGCCAGATCTTCTACATCGCGCTCTTCGTGATCATGGGCGCGCAGCTCAAGCCGACGGAGCTCGCCAACGGCGGGCTGATCGCGATCGTGTTCGTGCTCTCGCGCTTCGCAGGGAAGTCCCTCGGCGTTCTTCTCTTCTCGCCGTTGTCACGACTGCGGCGCGGAGCCGCGGGGATGCTGAGCCTCGCCCTCGTGCCCATGTCCGGCATGGCGCTCGTGCTCGTGCAGGAGCCGGGCAATCTCTACCCGGAATTCGGCGCGAAGCTTTCGGCCGTGGTGCTCTCCGCCGCGGTGATTCTCGAATTGATCGGACCGGTCGTGGTGCAGTTCGCGCTGCGCCATTCGGGGGAAACCCACGTAATGCCGGAGGCACGCTATGGAAGCGCTGCGGTTTAGTGCGTCCGAGCCCCTCACGATGGGGGTGGAGCTCGAGCTGCAAATCCTCAACAACCGCGACTGCAACCTGACGCGCGGTGCGGCAGATCTGCTCGCGCTGATCGAGAAGAATCCACATCGGGGAGACATCAAGCCCGAGATCACTGAGAGCATGGTGGAGATCAGCACGTCCATCCATCGCTCCCATGCGACCCTGCTGGAAGAGTTGCTGGCGATCCGCGAAACAGTGCGGCAGGGCGCCGAGCGGCTGAATCTGCGCATCGCCGGCGGTGGCACGCATCCGTTCCAGCAGTGGAGCGATCAGCGCATCTTCCCGAAACCGCGCTTCCATCACCTGAGCGAGCTTTACGGCTATCTCGCGAAGCAGTTCACGGTGTTCGGGCAGCATATTCACATTGGCTGTCCCGACGGCGACGCGGCGATGTACATGGTGCACGGCATGTCACGCTTCATTCCGCATTTCATCGCGCTCGCCGCCTCGTCGCCCTTTTACCAGGGCGTGGATACGCTGTTCGACTCGTCGCGGCTGAACGTCGTGAACGCGTTTCCCTTGTCCGGCTACATGCCCTTCGTCGAGACGTGGAGCGACTTCAACGCGTACTTCGAGAACATGCAGGGCTTCGGCATCGTCGAGAGCATGAAGGACTTTTACTGGGATATCCGCCCGAAGCCCGAATTCGGCACGATCGAGATCCGCGTCTGCGATACGCCGCTCACGGTGGAGCGCGCCGCACTGCTTGCGGCCTATGCCCAGACCCTCGCGCGTTACCTCCTGCGCGAGCGGCCGGTGAAGCCGTCCGTGGACCTCTATCGGGTGTACGGCTACAACCGCTTCCTCGCGTGTCGCTTCGGACTCGACGGGAACGTTATCGACGCGGCGACGCGCGAGCAGCGGCTGCTCAAGGCCGATATCCTGGAGACACTGCAGCGGATCGCGCCGCACGCTGCCGAGCTGGATACAACCGCGCCCCTCGCCCAGCTGCGCGCGGAGGTGGACGAAGGGCGCAACGACAGCGCGTGGCTGCGGAAGATCTACGCGGAGAGCGAATCGCTGACCGACGTTGCGCGCGCGCAAAGTGCTGCGTGGAGCGGTCAGACACCAAACGGAAAAGAAGCTCGGCGGCGCATCGCCGTATAGCCATCGCCGCAGCATCCCGGTGGCGTACTCGTGCCTTCAGGGCGCGGGGCGAGGAGTTGCCGCGAATGTGATCCGGAAAATGGATCCGCCAGTCGGGCCGGCGGGTTCGACGTGCACCCGCGCCCTATGGGCGTGGGCGATCTCACGCACGATGGCGAGCCCGAGGCCGCAACCGCCGGGAGGACTTCCGAGAACGCGGTAGAAGCGATCGAAGATGTGCTCGAGCTCGCTTTCCGCAATCCCGGGGCCGTCATCCTCCACCGAAACCTGTATCTGCGGCGAAGCTTTCAACCCGACCGTCACGTTCCCAGGTCGGCGCGCGTGGCGGACGGCGTTGTCGATCAGGTTGGTCAGCATCTCCTGAAGCAGGACAGCGTCGCCGTCGATCAGCACCGGACCCTCGTCTCCCACGAAGCCCAGGTCCACGTCCTGGGCGAGTGCATCCGGCACCCAGTGCTCGCACGTCTGCCGTACCAGCTTCGACAGATCGAGCGGGTTGAAGCCGCGTGCCGGATCGACCGCGGATTCGGCGCGGGCGAGGGTGAGCATCTGATTCACGAGATGGGTCGCGCGCTGGACGGAACGTTGCAGCTGATGCAGCGCCGGGCGGGCTTCGTCGAGATCGCGTGCACGAAGCGCCCGATCGGTCTGCGCCATCAGGCCGGCGAGGGGTGTGCGCAACTGGTGCGCCGCGTCTGCGATGAACCATTGCAGCGTCGATCGCGCCTCGGTCAGCTTTCGCAGCAGACCATTGATGGCATCGGTAAGCGGCCGCACTTCCCCTGGCGCCCCTTCGTCGCTGACGGAGCTCAGGTCATCCCATCCGCGCTGGCTGATGGCGCGGGCGACGCGCTCGAGGGGCGTGAACGCGCGCTTCACGATCAGCGAGAGCAGCAGCAGCGCCACCAGGGTCAGCAGAAGCTGGGGGACGAGCAGGGTTGCGAGCAGTGTTTTCGCGAGCTTCGTGCGGTCTTCGATCGTTTCCGACACAAGGACCATCGCCTGCTGCCCGTCTTGCTGGGCGAGGACCGGGAGCGCGACGACGCGGACGGGCGCCATGCCCATCACTGCATCGAAGTACTGGACCGATGACCCGGTGGTCGGCCAGTCGGCCGGCGCTGGCACTCCTGCGTTGCCTGCAATGGTTCTGCCCGAGCGCGTCAGCACCCGGAAATTGTCTCCCACGACGAGATCGGATTTCATCGTTTCCTGCCACGCCGGCGGCAGATCGAGGACCGGGCCATCGCTGCCCGGACGCACGCGCTGCCCGAGCAGTTGCACCGTGTCCTCCAGCCGGATGTCGAACGCGCGAGTCGCGAACTCGAGGGCGATCGTGTAGCAGACGAACGTGCTGATGAGGAGCGCCAGCAGAAACAGCGACGCAAACCACCACAGCAACTGGGCGCGAAGGCTCCTGCTTCTGCCCGGCTGCGGCGGCGCTCCCATCACTCGTCGGCGATCGGGCGGGGAGCGCCGGCTTCCAGCAGATAACCCAGACCGCGCACGGTGCGGATCCTGACGTTGGCATCGAGCAGCTTCTTGCGCACCCGGTGCACGTATACCTCGATCGCATTCTGGCCGACATCGGCGCGCCACTCGTAGAGGCTCTGCATCATGTCGTCCTTGTTCACGACGCGGCCCGCGCGGCTCATGAGCACTTCGAGCACCGCCAGCTCCCGCGCCGACAGTTCGACCGGGATGCCATCGACGAAGGCGCGCCGCCCCTTGACGTTGAAGGTGAGGCGGCCGATGCGAAGCTCGTTTTCCGTGAGGCCCTGGGCGCGCCGGATGAGGGCACGCACCCGCGCTTCGAGCTCGCCCATCGCGAACGGCTTGACTACGTAATCGTCGGCGCCGAGGTCGAGCCCGCGAATCCGGTCGCTGACGGCGTCGTGGGCGGTGAGGATCAGCACGGGAACCGGGGCCTGGCGCTTTCGCAGACGGCGCAATACTTCGAAGCCGTCCAGACCGGGCAACGCGAGGTCGAGGATGGTGAGGTCATAGGTCGCGGTCGCGAGTGCGTCGTCGGCGCGGTCGCCGCTCGCCACGCAATCGACGGCATACCCGCTTTGGCGCAGCGTGGAAGTCAGCCCGTCGGACAGGACCGGATCGTCCTCCACAACCAGGATGTGGGTCACGGTTGCCTCACGATTTGAAGGAAGGTCGGCGATCGTCCCGCCGTTTCGATCGTAGCATCCGAAGCTTTCAGGGGATTGTCAATTTGCAGCCGCGGTGGGGCCGCCGGAGACTTTCAGGAAATCCAGGATGCGCGCTTCGACATAGGAAAAGAAGGGATTGAAGCGCAGTCGGAGAAGATCCGCCGCCGGAACTGCCAGCAACCCGCGCTCGCCGAGAAGGTCTGGGCGACCGAGGTAGACTGCGGTCGGCGCGCGCGGACGATGTGCGCCGTAGACCGGATCGTCCGGTGCAAAAGGGAGCGCGACGTGCGACAGCGAAAAAATTTCCCGCGGCCACTCGAGCATGATGTCTTTGCGCACGACCTGGTCCGTCCCGGCCGCGCGACGCAGGGCGACCACCGCCTCGCTGTCCGGGCTCGCATTCTCGACAACGGTAAGGTCGAACGGCAGCGGCGGTGCGTCGAGCAGTGCCTTCACGCCGGGTGCGGCACCCGGCTCAAGGAGAGCCTCGATCCCTGTGTTGCGGTTGATGTCGAATGCGACCAGTTGATGGCCCGACGGCGCGAGGCGCTGGAAGAGAACGGCGACCACCGCGGGAGCGGAGACCGTCGCGTCGGCCACCGACTGGAACGCGAGCACGGGTGGCATGCCCGCGACGCCACCCGATCCTGCGAGGGCGGTCATGCGCTGGTCGATGACGCGGGTGAGCTGCTAGACCTGGTCGCCTGCGTTCACCGCGAAGGACGTGTACTTGTACGGGTCGTACTCGGGTTCCAACGTGTTCCACGCGAGCTTCTCCAGTCCCGGCACCTTCGCGATCTGCGCCTGCCATGAAGCGAACGCTGCGGCGCGGCTGAGCCCGATGGCGGCGGAGAGGAGAACCAGCCCATCCACCCGTGGCAGGTCCTCGCCCTGGAGGCGCGCGAGCGCATACTCGACGGCGAGCGCGGCGCCGTTCGAATAACCGATGAGGTAAAGGGGCGCGTCCGGGCCGATGCGGCCGCGCAGGTGGCGCGCAGCCAGCCGGGTGGCGGCGGCGAAATCCTCCCAAGTCGCGTAGGCGAGGCCAGAAGGCGCAGTCCCGTGACCCGGCAGGCGGAGCCCGACCACGTGGAAACCGAGAACGTGCAATCGCTCGCCGAGGGCTCGCAGCGAATACGGCGAATCGGACAGGCCGTGGAGCAGCAGCACGCCACCACGCGCGCCAGCGGCGTCCAGCTCGAAGGTGCGGTTCCAGTTCCTCGGGTAGCCGGTCGGATCGGCGAGACTCCCAGCCCAATAGCGATTGATGATGCTGCGATCACGCGGCGCGGTCTTCTCGTACACCGCGGTCCGCAGCTGCTGGAAGAGGCGCTCCTCCAGCCGTCGATAGTCGTCCAGGGTGCGCACCTCGTCCGCCTTCGATGCGGTGAACTCGGCGTCCAGATGCACGAGATGCCACGGCCGCAGGTCGGCGCGGGACTGGAGGTAGGCGACGTAGCCCACGATCGCGAAGACCGCGACCGCGATCGCGCCGTAGGCGATGAACAGCGCGAGGTGCTTGAGCGGCCTCATCCCGCTGTCAGGTCTGTGAATCGGAGGAACGCGGGCCGCGGATCTCGCGCAGGCGGGCGGTCAGCAACTCGAAGCCCTCGCTGCCGGGCAGGTCCTCCAGATCGACCGGGAGCTTGCGCCGCCAGTTCGGATATTCGTTCGTGGTGCCGGGAATGTTGGTCGGCGTGTCCACACCGCCGAGGTCGTCGAGCTGCACGACCATGACCTCGCAAGGCGTGCGGGCGAGAAAGGCATGAACCGCGTCTGCCAATCCGGGTGGCATCGACGCGCCGGACGATGCATCGATTGGTCCCGGTGACAGACCCTCGCGCTCGAGCGCGGCGAGCAGATGGTGTCGCTCCTGCGCGCGCTCGCGAACCGCCCCATCGCGCTGCTCGGTATTCGCGAAGAAGCCGAGCTCGCTCCGCAGCGCGAGGTCCCGCCCGGTCCAGAAGCCGGCAAGCGTCGCCAGGTCGTGGGTGGCAACCGCCACCAGAGCACGCGAACCATAGTGCTGCGGCGCCTTGAATGCGCCGCCATGCTCGCGCTCGAAGAACAGCAACCGATAGGAAAGGATGCGCTCGCGCGCCATCGCCGCGCGCACCTCGTCGGGCACCGTGCCGAGGTCTTCGCCGACGACGAGGCAGCGGTTGCGATGGCTTTCGAGTGCGAGGATGCCGAGCAGATCGTCGAAGGGATACGAGACATAGGCGCCCTCGGCGGCCTTGCGATCGCGCGGAATCCAGAACAGCCGCCGCAATCCCATGACGTGGTCGAGCCGCAGCGCTCCGGCATGCGCCATGTTCTCGCGCAGCAGGCGGACGAAGGGTTCGTAAGCGGCGTCCGCGAGCCGATGTGGAATGAGGGGCGGCAGTCCCCAATCCTGGCCCGCCGGGCCGAAGGGGTCCGGCGGACATCCCACCGATGCTTCCAGGGCGAAGCCGTCGCGTTCACTCCAGACGTTGGCGCCACCCGGGTCGACGGACACCGCTAGGTCCGCGTAGAGTCCCACCCCCATCCGCAGCTCGCGCGCACGCTGTCGTGCTGCCGCAAGCTGCAGCACCGCGTTCCACTGGAGATATTCGAAGAATTCGATGCGCTCCGGATGTTCGCCTTCGAAGCGCGCCACCGCCGGGTTGGCCGGATGGCGATAGGCCTCCGGCCAATGGTGCCAGCCCCGAACCGCGGAATCCGCGCGATGAAAGTGTTCCTGCAGCGCGTCGTACAGTGCCTGCAGCCGCAATGCACGGCCCTCGTCCCGCTGGAACGCGCGGAACGCGGTTGCACGCTCGCTGTCCGCTGCCAGGTGACCCGCCCGGAAGCTTGGGTACAACAACTCGAGCACCTCGTACTTCGCCTGTGCGACGCCCGGATAGTCCACGAGATCGACGCTGCGCAAATGCGCGAGCCGCTGCTGGAAATCATGGCTCGCGACCAATGCGCGCGCGGCTTCGCACTCGGCGAAGTCTGGTACCGCTTCGCAATCGAGATAGAGCGTGTTGAGGAACAGGCGGCTCGACGGACTGTACGGGCTGGCGTGTGCGGGATTGTCGAAGAACAGCGCGTGCAGAGGATTGAGCCCGACGATGTCCGCACCGCGGCTGCCCCACTGATCGACGATGGTCGCGAGATCGGTGAAGTCGCCGATGCCCCAGTTGCGGCGCGAACGCACGCTGTAGAGCTGGACCACCGGTCCCCATATGCGCTTGCCGTCGTCGATTGCCGCTGGCCAGTAGCACGATGCGGGCGCGACGATGAGGCGCGTTTCACCGATCGACTGTGCGTCGGCGGAAAGAGCGAGGCTATGGTAGCCATGGGGAAGGGCGGGCAGAGCGAGCACGCGAACCTGGAGCGCTTCGTCGCCGTGTCCGATGCGCTCGGCTACCGTCGAATCGGCGAGAAGATTGCCAGTCATCAACGCACCGTCCTCGCGCGCGATCTGCCAGACGACCTTCGTCTCCGTGAAACGCTCCGCGAGGTGAACGCGCACCTGCCGCGGTTGACCGACCCGAATCACCACGGCTGGAGGCAGAGCACAGCGGATGTGGCGCGCGTTCCAGTCCTGCAGCGCCTCCCGGACCGCGGCGTCGTCCCCGACAGTCACCCCCATCGCAGCGAGGAGCGCTTGGCGCGTCGCGTCCGATGCGTAGTGCTCGCGGCCGTCGATATCGTGATACGCGGGCAGAACGCCGCAGTCTGCCGCGAGTTGCGCGAGCGCTTCGTGTTCGTTCATGGGGCAGAGGTCGGGATCACGCTTCCTCGCGCTCCGCGTCGGGCAGCGGCGCCGCGGACCGGAGCTTCATCCTGAGCGCAGCCTGGCAGAGGAGGTGTGCGCTGACCGGCGTGGTGATGAAGAGGAACAGTGTGATGAGCAGCTCTTTCAACGTGAACATTCCCGCTGCGTTGAAGTGCACGAGCGACGCAAGGAGCACGCCGCCGACGCCCAGCGTCGACGCTTTCGACGGTCCGTGCAGGCGGGTGAAGAAGTCCGGCATGCGCGCAAGTGCGATGGCGCCAATCAGGATGAAGGAGCCGCCGACGACGAGCAGCAAGGATGTGATGAGATCCGCCATCGATTTCTCCCTAGTCGATGATGTCGCCGGCCGCCAGGTACTTGCCGAGCGCGACCGTGCTGACGAAGCCCATGAGGGCGATGAGCAGTGCGCCGGTGTAGCCGAAGTCCTCACCGTAGTGCACGCCCACCGCGAGGAGGAGCGCCAGCACATTGATGTAGAGGGTATCGAGGGCGAGGATGCGGTCCGGGGCGTCCGGGCCGCGCAGCAGGCGCCACAGCACGATGAGAAGAGCCACCGTGATGGCGCCGATGGCGAAGACCGCGGCGACGGTCAGCATCATTCGAAGATCTCCTTGAGCGGGCGCTCGTAGCGCAGCTTGATCGCGCGCACGAAGGCGGCGACGTTGCCAACGTCGAGCGCGTGCAGCGTGAGAAAGCGGCGATCGGGGCTGAGGGCGGCCGACACGGTGCCCGGCGTGATGGTGATGATCGCTGCGAGCAGGGCGACCGCGGTCGGGTCCTTGAGATCGATGGGCACGCGCACGAAGCGTGGCTGCAGATCCGACAGCGGGCCGAGCACCCGCTTCGCGACCTGAATGTTCGCGACGACAATGTCCCACAGCACGACGCCGACGAGCGCCGGCACGGCGTCGAGACGAATCCGTCCGCGCGGAATGTCGCCGAACCTGCGTGCATACCATTCGATCGCGAACGCGAGAACGACGCCGAGCACGATCTGCGCGATCGATATGTCGCCAGCCAGCATGATCCAGCCCACGAAGAGTGCAAAGCCCAGGACGACGCGCCTGCTCATCTCCTACCTCGCCTGTCTCAATATCGGAAAAGGCCGCACTGCGCCGTCTTGATAACGATCGCCGAGCACCGCGTCGCGATAGCCCTTCGGGTCCGTGAGCTGCACCGCCGTCGCGGCCGCATAGTCCCAGGCTGGACGGGCGAAGAGCGCGAGCCCGATCAGCGGAGCGATGAGCAGAGCCACCGCGAGCAGGCGCGTGAAGCGGGCAACGATCCGTTTTCCGCTGGGTTCGTGCTCCGTAGTCTTCCAGAATATCCGACTTCCCGCGCGGGCGAGCGCAATGATCGTGAGCGCGCTGCAGACGAGGACGACGACCCAGATCCAGTTCGCCGCGGTCGACCCGCGCGCTGCCAGCAGCACGCCTACCTTGCCGAAGAAGCCGGAGAGCGGTGGGAGTCCGGCGATCGCGGCTGCGCCGATCACAAACAGCACTCCGAGCAGTGTCGGCTGCGCGAGTTCCGGTCCCAGAGTCAGCGCGTCGTGGCGGTCACCCCGCTGCTCCGCGATCAGCTCGCAGAGGAGAAAGAGGCCGGCCACCACGAACGTGCTATGCGCGAGATAGTAGATCGCTGTCGTGACGCCGGCGCGGTTCGCCATACCTACCGTGATCATCAAGGTTCCCACCGAGGCGACGGTGAGGTATCCCACCAGGTTGCGCAAGCTGCGTGCGGCGAGCGCACCCACCGTAGCCAGAACCAGGGTTATGAGCGCCGCGGTCAGCAGGGTGTCGGGCCACAGGGCATTCACCGCGCCGGAAGCGCCGAAGGTGAGGACATGGACGCGGAGCATCGCATAGACGCCGACCTTGGTCATGATTGCGAAGAGGGCCGCGACCGGCGCCGCGGCCGCGCCGTATGAACGAGGCAGCCAGAAGTAGAGAGGGAAGGCGGCGGCTTTCAGTCCGAAGACTACGAGCAGAAGCATCGACGCGCATTCCGCGAGCCCGCGGTCGGTCGCGGGCACCGCGCCGAATCGCGTCTGCAGATCGGCGAAATTGAGGGTGCCGGTCACGCCGTAGAGCAGTCCGATCGCGATCAGAAAGAGGGCGGAGCCCGCGAGGTTGAGCACGACGTAGTGAATGCCCGCCCGGACGCGCTCGGCGCCGCCGCCGTGGAGCAGCAGACCGTAGGAAGCGATGAGCAGCACCTCGAAGAATACGAAGAGATTGAACAGGTCTCCCGTGAGAAATGCGCCGTTCACGCCCATCAACTGGAACTGGAAGAGCGCGTGGAAGTGTGCGCCGCGTTCGTCCCAGCCGCGCAGCGAATAGAGAAAGCTCGCCAACCCGAGGATCGAAGTGATGCCGAGCAGCGCGCCCGACAGGCGATCGAGCACGAGCACGATACCGAAAGGCGCGGGCCAGTCGCCGAGCGGGTAAGCGACGTAGGTTCCGTCGGCAGCCACGCGAAAGAGCACTAGGGCGATCGCGACGAGCGCGGCGCACGAGAGCAAACCGACAGCCCTGGAGAGACCCGGGCGCGTGTTGGTGAAGAGCATCAGTGCGCCGGCGAACAGCGGCACGAGCACCGGCAATATCACGAGGTGCTTCACGGGCTGCGCTCCGCGGCAGATGGCGCGAGGTCGGAGCTGTCGATGCCGTCCACGTGATCGGTGTGGGTGGCAAAGCGCGCACGCACCGCGAGTGCGAGCAGGAGCGCAGTCATGCCGAGATTGATCACGATCGCGGTAAGCACCAGCGCCTGCGGCAGCGGGTCGGCGTACGCGGTGGCGCCTTCCGCGATGATCGGCGGGTGGAATGGCAGGAGCCGTCCCATGGCGAACAGAAACAGGTTGACCGCGTACGAAATCAGGGCGAGGCCGAGCACGACAGAAAAGGTGCGCGCTTGCAGCAGAAGATACACGCCGCTCGCGACGAGTACACCGATGGCGGTTGCGAGCAGAAACTCCATCCGGTTACGCCTCGCCTTTCCGGCTGACGCCTGAGAGCGTGGTCAGCGACAGCACCAGCGCTCCGACCACCGCCAGGAATACGCCGAGATCGAAAAGCGCGGCGCTCGCGAGGGGCACTTCACCGATGATGGGAATGTGGGGATGGTCGTGGGCGCTCGTAAGGAACGGCGCGCCGAAGAGGAAACTCGCAACGCCGGTCGCACCGGCGATGAGCAGGCCTGCGCCCGAAACGCGATAGAAGCGGACGTTCATCCGCTGTTCCGCCCACGCGATGCCGTTGGCGAGGTATTGGATGATGAGCGCGACCGACGTGACGAGCCCCGCGACGAAACCGCCGCCCGGCTGGTTGTGGCCGCGCAGGAAAAGATACGCCGAGACCAGTAGCGCGAACGGTAGCCCGATCCGCGCTGCGACCCGCAGCAGCAATGGATGCCGCTCTTCGTCGGTAGCGGGTGTCCCCACCACGGGGTGCAGGGTGCGGAGCAGCGCGTAGATGACAATCGACGCGATTGCGAGCACGGCGATCTCGCCGAAGGTATCGAAGCCGCGGAAATCCACGAGGATGACGTTCACCACGTTGGTGCCCCCACCGCCCGGCACCGATTCGCGCAGATAGAACCAGGAAAGCGTGTTGTGGGGCCGTGTGAGGACGGCATAAGCCACCGCGGCGATGCCTCCGCCTGCCGCGAGCGCGAGGATGATGTTCCGCATCTTGCGACCCTTCGAGCCTTCCCGCGGGGCTTCCTGGGGCAACAGGAAGAGCGCGACCAGCATCAGGATCACGGACACGACTTCCACCGAGATCTGCGTCAACGCGAGGTCGGGAGCGGACAGCGCCATGAAGATCACAGCCGATGCGAGCCCGGCGATGCCGAGCATCACCAGTGCGGTGAAGCGCTGCCTGTGGAACCACACTGTCGCCATTGCCGAGGCGACTATCAGTATCCATACGACCGCCGCGCTGCCGTCGCCGTGCAAGAGTGGCGCGTCGCCGAGGCGAAAGCCGTGGCGTACGAAGGGCAGCGTGCCGGCTGTGAGCGCCGCGATCAGGAAGAAAGCGAGATAGCGCTGAAGCGAGCCGTTCGCGAGCATGCCGGTCACGTGCTGCGCGCCGCCCACGATGCGCGCGATCAGTCTTTCGAACGCTGCGCGTCCAGCGCTGCCTTCGTCGGGCACACGATGCAGGTTGTAATACTTCTGCATGCCAAAATAGAGTCCGGCACCGAGCAGCATGGCAAGGGCGCTCATCGCGAGCGGAGCGTTGAAACCGTGCCACAGGGCAAGACTGTATGCGGGGGGTGGACCGTTGAGCACTGCCTCAGCCGCGACGTCAAGGATAGGGGTTACCACCTGTGCGGGGACGAGGCCAATCACGATGCACACTGCCACCAGCAGTTCCACGGGCACGCGCATCCAGCGCGGCGGCTCGTGGGGTGTCTTCGTGAGACCCACGGGTTCGCCGTTGAAGAACACGTCGTGGATGAAGCGGATGCTGTAGGCCACGGCGCACGCTCCGGCGAACGTCGCAATGACGGGTGCGATCCACCAGAGCGGCAACTCGCCGCGCAGCGCGATGGTCTCGCCGAAGAACATCTCCTTCGACAGAAAGCCGTTCAGCAGCGGCACGCCGGCCATCGCCGCGGCCGCTACCATCGCAAGGGTCGCGGTGATCGGCATGTAGTGGAACAAGCCGTTCAATTTGCGCATGTCGCGCGTGCCCGCCTCGTGATCGATGATGCCCGCCGCCATGAAGAGCGACGCTTTGAACGTCGCGTGGTTGATGATGTGAAACAGTGCGGCGACGGTCGACAGGGGAGACTCGAGGCCGATCAGGAACGTGATGAGCCCCAGGTGGCTTACCGTGGAATACGCAAGCAGACCCTTAAGGTCCTGCTGAAAGATGGCGACGCACGCGCCGAAGGTGAGCGTGACGAGGCCGACTCCGCTGACCAGATAGAAGAAGAGGTCGGTTCCGGAAAGCGCGGGATAGAGCCGCGCGAGCAGAAACACACCGGCTTTCACCATCGTCGCGGAATGCAGGTAGGCCGACACGGGCGTCGGTGCAGCCATCGCGTGGGGCAGCCAGAAGTGGAAGGGAAATTGGGCGCTCTTGGTAAACGCGCCGAGGAGCACGAGGATCAGCATCGGCACGTAGAGCGGGTGCGAGACGATGTCGGCATTCGCTGCCAGCACGGTCGAGAGTTCGAAACTGCCGGTGATCTCACGCAGCAGCAAGAGCCCTCCAAGCAGCGCGAGTCCGCCGCTGCCAGTCACGGCAAGCGCCATGCGCGCACCCTGGCGCGCGTCCGGCTGATGGTTCCAGTATCCCACCAGCAGGAAGGAGGAGAGGCTCGTCAGTTCCCAGAAGACGAACATGAGGAGCAGGTTCTCGGACAACGCCACGCCGAGCATCGCGCCCATGAAGAACATGAGCGTGCCGAGCAGCTTGCCGATCGGATCGCGCTCGTGCAGGTAGTAGCGGGCATACAGGATGACGAGCAGGCCGATTACCAGGATCAGACCGGCGAAGAGCAGGGACAGGCCATCCAGGCGGAAGGAGAGACTGAGACCGAGCTGCGGAAACCACGGCCATGCTGCGACGATGGTGCCGCCAGCCAGGACCGGGGAGGCGCTCTGGACAAGGAGCGCCAGCGCGACCGCGGTAATCACCGCCGCCGCCCACGCCGCGGTGCTCTTGCCGAAGCCGGCAGCGACCGGCACGAGCCAGGACCCGATGAGAAGCGGCAGGCAGACTGCGATCAGCAGATTCAACGGTTGAGCGGGGGTTCGAGCCGGAGCGACCGCTAGGATAGCGGAGTCACGCGATGTACGCTCGGCTTAAGCACGCCGGCCCCACGACCTTCGGGTGCTAGAATCCGCGCCGTCGGAAGGAGGGCCGCAAAATTCTCAAGGCAGCGCTGCCTGAGTTCACCGAGTGCTCGTCGCGGTCGGCGTGGCGTCGAGCATGGCGGACGCGGCCCTTGGGGCGCAAGAGGCGGCCGTGACGGACGGTTTGCAACCGTTCGGCGTTCCCGTCGAGTTTTTCCTGTTCGCGCTGACGCTGCTCGGCGTTGCGCTCTTCCACCGTTACACGCTTCAGGCGGCACTCCTGGGCCTTGCCGCCATCGTAGCCTACAAGCTTGCCTTTACCGGGTTCAAGCATGGCGCCGGTTTGTCAGGGCTTGCTGTGCACATGCAGCACGAGTGGGTGATTCTCGCCAACCTGTTCGCCCTGTTGATGGGATTTGCGCTCCTGTCGCGCCACTTCGAGAAGAGCCGGGTGCCGGTGGTGCTCCCGAACGTGCTGCCCGACGACTGGAAGGGCGCCTTCGCGATGCTCGTCATCGTGTTCGTTCTATCCAGCTTCCTCGACAACATCGCTGCCGCGCTCATTGGCGGCGCGATGGCGCACCAGCTCTTCCGGACCCGGGTGCACATCGGCTATCTCGCGGCGATCGTGGCGGCGTCCAACGCGGGGGGGGCGGGCAGCGTCGTAGGCGACACCACCACCACCATGATGTGGATCGACGGCGTGAGTCCGGTCGACGTGTTTCCTGCGTACGCAGCATCGGTCGTTGCCCTGCTTGTCTGCGGCATTCCGGCCTCGCTGCAGCAGCAGCGATATTCGCCGATCCTGAAGCGTGCCCACGCGCACACGCACATCGACTGGATCCGGGTCGGAATCGTGGCGCTCATCCTGGTCGCGGCGATCTCAACCAACGTGGTGGTGAACCTGCGGTTCGCCGCCGCCGCAGACACGTTTCCCTTCATTGGCGTCGCGGTCTGGCTGGCGATTCTGTCGACCGTGGGGCTCCGCCGGCCAGACTGGGAAGCGCTGCCCGAAGCCGCAAAGGGTTCCATCTTTCTCCTTGCGCTGGTGACGTGCGCATCGATGATGCCGGTGGAAAAGCTGCCCGCGGCCTCGTGGCCGACCGCCTTTACCCTCGGGTTCGTCTCCGCCGCGTTCGACAACATCCCATTGACCGCCCTCGCGTTGAAGCAGGGTGGCTACGACTGGGGCTTTCTCGCGTACGCGGTGGGATTCGGCGGGTCGATGATCTGGTTCGGCTCGTCGGCGGGGGTGGCCCTGTCCAACCTGTATCCGGAGGCACGCTCGGTCGGTAAGTGGCTGTACCACGGCTGGCATGTTGCGGTCGCATATGTCGCCGGCTTCGCCTTCATGCTCGTTGTCCTCGGGTGGAATCCCCACCCGCCGCACAAGGAACACGACGCACCTGCAGCAATCGAAGCGCCCGTTCGCGCGGCGGTGGCCGGCTGACCGCACTGGAAGAAATCTTTTCGGCAAACGGACAGTCTCTGTCTGCGCAATTCGTCGCGGCGCCTTGATTCGTTCGCAAACGGCGGCTTACCATGGTTGCCAGCCCTGTCTCCGGCATCGAGAAAAATCGATCCTCACCCGTTTCTTGCGTCCCGGAAGAGATCGACGGCGTCAGGCGGGAGATCCCATCCACACCCAGGAGGAAGGCATGACCACGAAGGACCCCAAAAAAGCTGCGGGCTCTGGTAGCGGCCGGCGCAAGTTTCTGAAGACGGCAGCAGTCGCTGGCGGCGCTGCCGCCGTTGGTTTTCCGATGATTGCGCGAGCGCAGACTCCGGTAACGTTCCGCTTCCAGAGCACTTGGCCGACGAAGGACATCTTCCACGAGTACGCCCTCGACTACGCCCGCAAGGTGAACGAAATGAGCGGGGGGCGACTCAAGATCGACGTGCTGCCGGCCGGCTCGGTCGTGAAAGCGTTCGACCTGATCGACGCGGTCAACAAGGGTACGCTCGACGGCGGTCACGGGGTGGCTGCTTACTGGTACGGCAAGAATACCGCCTACTCGCTGTTCGGCACCGGCCCGTCGTTCGGCATGGATGCGAACATGCTGCTCTCCTGGTACGAGTACGGCGGCGGGAAGCAGCTCTACAACGAACTACACCAGAACGTCATGAAGTTCAACGTCGTGGGGTTGCTATACGGACCGATGCCGACGCAGCCGCTGGGCTGGTTCAAGAAGCAGGTCACGTCGCCCAACGATTTCAAGGGCCTCAAGTACCGCACCGTCGGCCTGTCGGTGGACGTATTCAAGGAAATGGGCTCCGCCGTGGTATCGCTTCCCGGCGGCGAGATCGTGCCGGCTCTGGATCGCGGGCTCATCGATGCGGCGGAATTCAACAACGCCTCGAGCGACCGTCTGCTCGGCTTCCCCGACGTGTCCAAGATCTGCATGCTGCAGAGCTACCATCAGCCCCTCGAATGCTTCGAGGTCATCTTCAACAAGAAGAAGTACGATACGCTCCCCGCCGACATCAAGACGATCATCGTCACTGCTGGACAAGCCTCGAGCGCCGACATGTCGTGGAAGGCGATCGACCGTTATTCGAAGGACTACGAAGCGATGAAGGCTCAGGGCGTCAAGTTCTTCCGGACGCCGAAGGAAGTGCTGCTGGCACAGCTCGCTGCCTGGGACAAGGTCATCGCCGCGAAGAGCGCGGAGAACGCGTTCTTCAAGCAGGTGCTTGACTCCCAGCGCAAGTTCGCGCAGCGCGTGGTGCCCTGGTCGAACGACACGATCGTCAGCAACGAATTCGCCTACGACTACTACTTCAAGAAGGCCTAGCGCGGTGATCTTGTTCGGCTAGCCAAACATCCGGCGCGAGCCCAGCTCCGCCGGATGTTTTTGCAGCAGACCTCAGAACGGACGCGTCCAGCGCCAACTCGTTCGGGGTTCCTCAGGGGGGACAATGAACCGCTATCTGTACGCGATCGACGCCATCAGCACGTGGGCGGGCAAGGCCTTCGCCTGGTGTATCGTCGCCCTCACGGCGATCGTCTGCTACGACGTGTTCGCCCGCTATCTCTTCCGCGCGCCCACCGACTGGGTGTTCGACGCAAGCTATATGCTCTACGGCGCGCTCTTCATGATGGCGGGCGCCTATACGCTCGGGAACGACGCGCACGTGCGGGGCGACTTCCTCTACGGCTCGTTCCGGCCGCGCGTCCAGGCCGCCCTCGACCTGGTTCTATACATTGTGTTCTTCCTGCCGGGAATCGCGGCGCTGGTTTACGCCGGCGTGGATTTCGCGGCGATCTCGTGGAGACTGCGCGAGCACTCCAGCCTCACCGCGGGCGGTCCGCCGCTCTACCACTTCAAGACCCTGATCCCCATCGCCGGAGCGTTCATGCTGCTGCAGGGGTTTTCGGAGATAGCGCGATGCGTCCTCTGTCTAAGGGACGGTAAGTGGCCGCCGCGCATGCGTGACGTCGAAGAAGCCGACATCGTGGAAGTGCAGCTCAAGGAAAGCACCATCGTCGACGAAGCCGACAAGAAGCGGGCGATCGAAAGCGTCCACAAGCTCGAGGAAATCGAGCCGGGCCAGCACAAGGGGGGCTTTTGATGAGCGATCCCGCCCTCGGCCTCACCATGCTGGGCCTCATCGTGATCGTGATCATGATGGGGTTCCCGACCGCGTTCACCCTGATGGGGCTGGGCATGTTCTTCGGGTTCGTCGCGTTCTACGAACCCGGTCAGGCCTGGGCCGACAACAGAATATTCGACCTCATGGTCCAGCGCACCTACGGGGTCATGAGCAACGACACGCTGATCTCGGTGCCCCTCTTCGTGCTGATGGGTTACGTCATCGAACGCGCGACGCTCGTGGATAAGATGTTCTACAGCATACAGCTTGCGTTCCGCAAAGTACCCGCATCCCTCGCCGTGGCAACTCTGATCGTGTGCACCTTCTGGGGCATCGCGAGCGGCATCGTCGGCGCTGTGGTGGTCCTGATGGGGGTCATCGCGATGAAACCGATGCTGCGGGCGGGGTACGACGTGCGCCTCGCCTCGGGCGTGATCACCGCGGGCGGCACGCTCGGCATCCTCATCCCGCCGAGCGTGATGATCATCGTCTACGCCGCGGTCGCCGGGCTTTCCGTGGTGAAGCTGTATGCGGCGGCCATGTTCCCGGGGTTCTTCCTCTCGCTGCTGTATCTGATCTACATCATCGGCTGGGCGCTCATCAACCCGAAGGTCGCGCCCAGGCTCGACGAGGCCGAGTACGTGGTACCCGTTCCGGACTCGGTGAAAGCGTTGCAGAGGCACTACTCGCCGAACATTCCGATCGCGCTCGTCAAGTCACTGTTCGATCCCTCCGCTGTCGCTGGCCGCCACGTCGCGGCAACCGAGCGGCTGAGTTATTGGGGACTAGCGAAGGGTTTCGCAGTCATGGTGTTCCCGCTTGTCTCCTTCGCGGCGATCATGGGCATCCTGTGGTGGTACGTGATGATCTATCAGCCGAGCACGGCCACCAATCCGGAAGCAGCCCAGGGCTCGCCCGAGTTCGTCCGGTATTTCTGGGTCGCCTGCGCGGCGCTCGCGCTGTCGCTCTTCTGGTATTACCGGCGCATGGGTGCGGACCAGTTCCAGATCCTGAGGCTGCTCCTCGAATCTGTGATGCCGCTGTCGGTGCTCACGCTGACCGTGCTCGGCGTGATCCTGTTCGGCATCACCACTGCGACCGAGTCCGCGGCGATTGGCGTGGCGGGCGCGATCCTGCTCGCCGCAATCTATCGCCAGTTCAGCTTCGAACGCATCAAGGAATCGGTCTTTCTGACGGCGAAGACCACGGCAATGGTCTGCTGGCTGTTTGTCGGCTCCGCACTTTTTTCGTCGGTGTTTGCGGTGCTCGGCGGGCAGCAGCTGATCGAGCAGTGGGTGATGGGCCTCAACCTTTCGCCGCTGCAGTTCCTCCTGCTTACTCAGGCCATCATCTTCTTCCTCGGGTGGCCCCTCGAGTGGACCGAGATCATCGTGATCTTCGTCCCGATCTTCCTGCCGCTGCTGCAGCACTTCAACATCGATCCGATCCTGTTCGCCACGCTGGTGGCAGTGAACCTCCAGGCGGCTTTCCTGTCGCCGCCGGTGGCAATGTCCGCGTTCTACTTGAAGGGTGTGGCGCCTTCCCACGTCACGCTGAACCAGATTTTCGCCGGCATGATGCCCTACATGCTCATCATCATCCTGTGCATGGTGATCATGTACGTCTGGCCGGAAATGACCCTGTGGCTGCCCAAGTACCTTTACAGGTAAGCTGACGGCCACCGTTCCTCCGCGCCGCGGCTCCACCGGCTGCAGCCGGGGTCCGCGGCGTTTTGGCCTTTGATGAGCCCTGCCCGCCATGCCCTGCGCTGTTTCCCCCGGAGCGTCGCTCCAGCGCCTGAGATGGACCGCCTACGCGATCGTTGCGGCGGCCTACATGCTTTCGTTTTTCCACCGCCTCGCGCCCGCCGCGATCGCGGGCGATCTCACGCAGACATTCCAGACCAGCGGTGTGGCGCTCGGTCTGCTCGCCGCGACCTATTTCTACGTGTACACGGTGATGCAGATACCGACCGGCGTGCTCGTCGACAAATTCGGCACGCGGCGCGTGGTCACCATCGGCGGACTGGTGGCCGGCGCGGGTTCCCTTGCCTTCGGCACGGCGCCCAGCTTCGCAGTGGCCGCATTCGGCCGCACCTTGATCGGGCTGGGCGTGTCGGTCATGTTCGTCGCACTGCTCAAGCTCATCGCCGAGTGGTTCCGCGAACGCGAGTTCGCAACGATGGCAGGCGCCACCGTGTTTCTGGGAAATCTCGGTGCCATCCTGTCCGCTGCACCGCTCGCCGCTCTCGTGACCGTCGTATCCTGGCGGAGCGTGTTCATCGTCGCCGGACTGATATCGATCGGCCTCGGCGTCGTGAGCTGGTTCGTGGTGCACGACCGTCCGCAGGACATTGGGCTCGCGTCTCCGCACGAGCTCCCGGTCGTGTCTCACGGTCCCGCTGCGCCATGGCACGCCAGCCTGCTCGAAGTGATGCGCAATCCCCATTCGTGGCCGGGATTCTTCGCAAATATCGGCCTGCCCGGCACCCTGTTCACGTTCGCGGGGCTCTGGGGCGTCCCGTATCTGGTGCTGGCCCATGGTATGGAACGGACCGCCGCGACCTGGCATACGACCGCGGCGCTCCTCGGATTCGCACTCGGCGCCATGAGCGTTGGCGTCGTGTCGGACCGATTGCGGCGGCGCAAGCCGGTGCTGCTTGTGCTCGCCGTCGTCTACAGCGCGACCTGGCTGCCATGGGTTATCGGGGCGACGATGCCGCGAGCGGCGAGTATCCTCCTTTGCTTCGCGATGGGCTTCGCCGCTTCCGGGTTCACGCTGACGCTCGCGAACGCGAAGGAAGTGAACCGCCGTGCCTCCGCCGGCATGGCGGTCAGCCTCGTGAATACCGGCGTATTTTTGGGTGCCGCGATCCTGCAGCCGCTGGTGGGCTGGGTTCTCGACCGCGCCACGGGCGGTGTGGGTGCCCATGCCGCCGGGCCAGACGAGTTCCGCATCGCGATGGTTGTCCTCGCGGTCGCGTCGCTGAGTGGCGTCGCGGGCGCGGTGTTCCTGCGCGAGACCGGTGGCCGAAATATTTTTCGGGAGTAGAAGCATGAAGCCGAAGGTCCTGATCACCCGCGACGTCTTCGACGAGGTCACTGCCTATCTGCTGAACCACTTCGACGTGATCGCCAATCCCGAGGACGTTTCGTGGGACGCGACGACCCTCGCGGAAAAGCTTGCGGATTGCGACGGCGTCGTCACCGCGATTTCCGACCGGGTGGGCGGTGCGCTCATCGCGCGTGCTTCGCGTCTGAAGGCCGTGTGCAACATCGCGGTCGGCTATAACAACATCGACGTGGGGGCATGCACCACCCGCGGCATCATGGTCACGAACACGCCCGGCGTGCTCACTGAAAGCACTGCCGACTTCGCGTGGGCGCTCCTGCTTGCCTCGGCCCGGCGGGTCACCGAGGCGGAAGCGTATGTGCGCAAGGGTGACTGGCAGCGCTGGCAGCTGAAGCAGCTGCTCGGTGTGGACGTGCACGGTGCTCGCCTCGGCATCATCGGCATGGGACGCATCGGACAGGCCATCGCGAAGCGCGCGCGCGGTTTCGACATGAACGTGCGCTATTGCAACCGCAACCGCCTGCCGCCACAGACGGAAGCGGAGTTCTGCGCGACGCACGAGGACAAGGACACGCTCGTCGGGCAGTCCGACTTCATCGTGCTCACCGTTCCCTATTCGTGGGAGACCCACCACCTGATCGGTCGCTCGGAGCTGTGGAAGATGAAGAGCAACGCGATCCTGGTGAACGTCGCGCGCGGAGGAGTCGTCGACGACGAAGCGCTGGTCGAGGCGCTGCGGACGCGCCGCATTCTCGCAGCCGGACTCGACGTGTACGAGAACGAGCCGAAGCTGCATCCTGGTTTTCTGACCCTCACAAACGTGGTGCTGTCGCCGCACATCGCCAGCTCCACGCAGGGCACGCGCCTCGCGATGGCTATGACGGCGGCGCGGAATCTCGTCGCCGCCCTGACCGGAAGCGTGCCGGAGAATCTCGTGAATCCGGAGGTGAGGAAGGAGCGGTGAAGACGTGAAGAGTTAAAGAGTGAAGGACTGAAGGAGTGAAGGAGTGAATGGTGCACTTCGTTTCCGCAGGCGATGGTCGCAATGAGTGGGTTGATGTTGCGAAACAGTATCGTCGCTAGCAGATCGGCGGAACTGCAACGAGCGGCGAAGCACGCAGTACTCTGACCTTGCCGAAATCCGCATCCACCGGGTTGTTCGCGATATCGCTGTATTGCGGCATCATCTCCACCGCGAGCACGCTGAGCGACGAATCGCTCGGCAAGCCGAGTCCCGCGAGCAGTGTATCGATGCCTTGCCAGCGCGGCGGCGTTGTTCCCTGTTGGGAAGGGTCGTCCTTCTGCGTGAACGACGCGATTCCGAACACGTCGCGCGTGGAGCGGGGCACGTACACCTCCGATGGCGGTGGCGCGGGCACCATGAACCGCCGTGCGCCGAGCAGGATGTTGCGATTGGTTGCGCCGTCGACCTGTCTCACCTGTGCGTACAGCATCGCCCACATGCTCGTGTTCGTTGGTGGCAAGCGGCCGAGCAGCGGCGACTGAGAGCCGACCACGGGACTCGCGAACGATGCGGCGATTCGTACGGCATCTGCCTGCCGGTTCACCATGAGTTTGAGTGGCGGCGGCGCATGCTGTACGCCGGTGACGCGCAGTGGCCGGCCGTAGCGCGCCTGCGCGGTGGACCAGTTCGCGAGCCCGGACCCCGCGTGTCCCACGCGTATCTCATAGGTGAAGAAGCCGAAGAGCTCGAGCGAATCTTCGGTGAGCCCCGGAGGCAGCGGCACGAGAAACCGCGTCGGCTTCGGTCCGTTCGCGGGAATCAGCGGCTGCATCGCTTCGAGTCCCGCGGTATCGGAGCTCTGGTTGGGCGTGATCGCACGCACCGGTTCCGGGTCGATCGGCAAGGGCGGTTCCGGAAGATCGACGATCTCCCACAGCTGGGCCGCCAGGTGCCCTTCGACGAGCAGGGGATCGGGTGCGGAGGCGAGCACGCGCACGAAATAGGCGTCCGTGGGATCGGCGAGCGGCTCCTCGAATTCGAGCCACAGCGCTCTCTGGCGCGGCTGCGTGGAGGAGTAATCGGGCGCCGCGATGTATGGCGAGAGCGCTACACCGGCGGATGCCAGCACTGGCGTTTGCGCGGGCGCCGCGGCCTTGGGCAGATGGATCTGCACGGTCTTCGGCGCATCGCCTAATGTCATGCCGACGCGCAGCTGCGGCGTCAGTATCCATGTGGGACTGAGCGCGGCGGGAAATGGATTCGGGGATGCGGGATCGGGATTCGGATCGACCGCGTCGAAGAAGATCATTCGTGTGGCATCGCGCTGGGTCGTGGGATCGATCCCCAGTGCGATCGCGAGATCGTTCACCGACTGCCGGAGCTCGATCACGCCTACCGGCATTCCGTCCCGACTCACCTGCACGCTCGACGCTGCGAAACCATCCCAGGTCCAGTCGCGATCGAGCGTCGGCGTGAGCGCCACGACCCAGTGATCGAGCAGGTCGCTCTGCGAGCCGAACGTGATCTGGCCGTGGTCGCCCGAAAGGGTGTTGCGCAGCGCGCCCGAAGCGCCGAAGCAAACCCGTTGGCCCTTCTGTCCCGAGAAGGTCAGTCCGTTCACTTCGAGATCAAGCGCGCCGGCGAGGCGTTGCGCGATATCGTCACCGGGTTGCAGCAAAACCGCCTTGAGCACTTCGAAATCCTGCTGCGCGGGGTCGAACAAGTTCCGCTCGGCGCCCTGATCGTCGCGCGTGTCGAAGTGCGATTCGAGGCCCACTTGAATTGCCGGGGACCCGAAGTAATCCGGATTGTCCCTTTCGGCAATCGGAACGAGGCGAATTCGAACGTCGCGGGCACGCGGAATCGGTAGTTGGAGCGGGTTGACTGCTGCCGGCGCGAGCATGTCCTTGAAGTTGGCGATGTCCTGGTAGAGGACTGTGACCACAATGCCTTCGGCCGGGTTTGGCGGGCGCTGGGGAATGGGGTTGGCCGGGACCGGCGGAAACGGCACGTCGACCTGATAGATATGTCGGTACGGGCCATCGAGTTGCTCCGGGTTTGTGTCGTCGTGCGCGGGAGCTCGCGCTTCGACGATGACGCGAAGCGTGCCCACGTCGGGGTCGTTCGCCCCGAGCACGGCGTTGTCCGCCACCGCGGCTGGCACCTGCGCGATGAGCGCTGCCACGGCGGACGCATCGACTCCCACGTACAGAAATTCCGGGTAACCCAAGAGCGGACGCCACGCCGAAATCTGCACGATGCGGTTCGCATTCGCCGCGTCGCGGTCGACGGTCGTTCGCGCCGCCCGCGGTCGGATCCAGCGCTGGAAGTTGCAGCTTCCCACGGCAGCCGCTGCGGGGTTCAGAGCCTTGTCGTCGACCGCCGGTCCGCCCTGCGTCAGGTCGGCGAGACGCACTCTGAACTCGTAATGGTTTCCATAAGTGAGCAGTCCCGGCGGAACGAGGGATTGCAGAAGCGTCGGCGGCGGAGTGCCGCCCGAGAGCTGCAGAGGCACGGGATCGGCGACTACCAGCGAATTGCCGCGCCACTGCGCGAAGTATCGCGGCAGCCACATGTCGCCGGTTGTCATCGTCACCGGCCGCGCGGGTGCGGGCTCCACCGGCGGCTCGATCGTGACGGTACCGTCGATCGCAGGGTCGAAGTTGATCTGTGCATGAGCGTCGCAGAGCGATTGCCATGCGGCCGCGCCCTTTTTGCGCACGTCCACGCGGTAACCCAGCACGCCCAGCGGGAGCCCCGTGGGCGCCGCTCCGCGCGCGGCGTCGAGCTGGCGGTTCATCCAGATCGCTACCTGCTCGTCGTCCCAGCCGATCTGGACCCCGGCGTCCGACGCGGGCGTGAGCTCGTTGTGATCTTCCGTCGCCGTGTCGGCCGAGTGCGGCTGATTGCAGTGGACGACTTTCGTGAAGCCGTCGTCGTAGGACTGGGATTCGATGTTCGCCTGGTCGTAGACCTGCGCATTAGCGTCGGCGCCGCCGACCGGGTAGAGCACGGGCGCGAACAGCGTGCGCGCATTCGGCAGCGCGGGAATTCGCGCCGCGAAGTACTTGATGAGGTCTGGATTGGCCGCGAGGTCGGCCGCGAAGGGATTGTTCGCCGCGACGAAGCGCACGTACAGCCATCCACCGTTGGAGAGATCAGCACTCCCTGGAAAAATCGTGAGCTTGTTGTGAACGAGGCCCAGCGCTTCGGCGAGGGCAGGTTGGCGCAGCGCGAGCGAAATGATGTTACCCCAGCTCAGGTCCCTGGTCGGCGGCGGTGGATTGACCGGCGTCTGTCCGCGCAGCGAGCAACCGAATTCGTCGCCGATGGCGGTATACGGATTTCCGTTCGCCGCATAGGCAAAGGCGCTGGTATAGCTGTCCGGCAGGACCTTGCGAATGCGCACTCCCGTCAGCGACTTCTGCGGCAGCGGCTTGGGTCTGTACGCGGCTTTGAGTTTCGCGAACAGGTTGGTGCTCGCAGCCGGGGCGGGTGTCGCGATCGCAAATGGCAGCGCGCTCGGTGCGTTGTCCGCTGGCGGATTGTCGAGACCTGGAATCAGCACCGCTTCGAGCGAGTAACTGACGCCGGCGAATGCGGGGCCCGTTGCGGTCAGGTTCGCGGTCGGGTCCGTCGCCGGCAGCAGCAGCAGATTGAATTCGAGGTTCGCGCCATCCCAGCTCTGGGGGAAGGTCAACGTGCTGAGAACGAGATCGCTGAGCGCCACGGTCGTTCCTCCTTCAGATCGGGATTACGGACGTGAGGTCCGGAACGTCGAGCGTTTTCGAGAACTGCCAGTAGCCGTCGAAGTCGACGTGAACCAGCCAGCAGACGGTAAGGTGAATCCCGACACCAACAGCCGCCGACAACGTGACCGAATCGAGCGGCTTAGTCGATGGTGGCAGACGTGGTGGAAACGGGTGCGGTGTGACGCCGAGGCCGGCGGTCAGGGAGAGTGTCGCGCTCGCCAGGCCGTCGAGCACGTCCACGCTCGCCTGCGCGGTCAAGAGGACCATCAGATTCAGGTTCGGTCCGGTGATCGTCACCTGCAACGCGATCACCACCGAAGCCGCGCCTTCCGCGATGCCCACGTCGATCGAGAGTCCCGCGCCGATTCCCGCCTGGATCAGCACAGCGAGGTCGCCGTCCTTGACCCCGACCTGCACCACGCCGGTTCCCGACAACGGCGACACGAGCCAGTTGAACGGCTTTGCAACGCTGCCGATTCCCGACGTGAATTCGATTCCTGGCGGCAGCAGGGAGAGCGTCATCCCGATGTCGAGTGCGATGTCCTTGATGAACCCGACGCCGAGCGGCAGTCGCGGCAGCGCGAACACTTCGCGGATGGTCAGGGTCGTGCCGGAGAATGTCACGTCGAGGTGCGCGCCGGCGCCACCGGGAAGGAACTGGGCGAGCTGCTGAAGATTGGCGAAGATGTTTTCGATCGGCGCGAGCGCGCCGCCGTAGATGACGTTCAGATTGGCCAATGTCGGCGCCGCGCTGGAAGAAGCCTTTGCATCGCCCGCGATCCTGAGCAGCGGATCCGCGCCCAGAGGCGTGACGAGCAGGAGCGTGACGCGCCCCAGATCGATCGACCACCCGCCAGGCGTGATGTCGACCTGCGGCTTTGCCGGCGCGCCGTTTTCGTCGTGATAGTCGATCAGGACTTTCACGGCGCCGAAGTCGACCAGAGGTCGCGCAGGAAATGCCGAGGTATCGATGGAGCCGTGGATTTCCGCCCCGTCTGCGCTTGCCTGAAGATCCGCAGTCGCACCTTGAAACTGCAGCGCCGCGCGCAGGTCCGGAAACAGTCCCGACGCGCTGAACAACGCACCAACATCGGCGAGGTTCGGAGGCTGCGGCATGTGGAATCCCGGTCCCGGCGCGCCCGGCGGAGGGGGCGCTGCCGGTGGAATCATCTGCGGTTGCGGGAAATACACCTTCTGCGTGCCGGTCGATTGCATCAGCCCGTATTCGGTTTGCGGTGGCGCGAGGTTGAGCACGTCCGCGGGTTCTGCCAGGCGCCACATCGCTTCCGCGCTGTTCCGGCACAACGGCACCGGCGTTCGCGGATCAAGCGCGATCGGCTGGGCGCCCACGGTTGCCGCGCGCCGCGTCACCGTCCACGAGCCGGTCGAGGGCAGGACCGGACTCCCGCGCAGTGCTGCGACCAGCACCGCTGTCGCGCCGCTCATGACGCACGAAACGGTCATCTGTGCAGCGCGCATCTGCACACCGGTGGCGGCGACATCGACCGTTCCGGCAACGGCACCCACCGCGGTGCGATTCTGGAGCAGCAGGTTCACGTCGGCCGGTGTCGCATTCGTTAGGGCATCCGCGACCAAGTAACCGGTGATTTGCCGGCTCGGCAGGCGATCGGCTCCTGCGGTCCCTCCCCGCACCGTCAGGCCCGACGCGAGTACGAAATCCGCGTCGAATGTGACCGGACCCCAGTGGCGCAAGTTGTCGAACGTGAATGCGCTTCCGGCATCGCGTATGTTGCGCACGGCCGTGACTCGGCCCAGCGGACCCGGCTGCGCCTGGAATGCGCCGGGCAACGCGAGCAGACCATCGCTCGCCGCCTGCCATCCGCTGTCGTGGCGAAGGACACCGCCGGCATTCTTGCGGTCGATGGTGATCGTGCGCACGACGAGAATGCCCCACGGACAGATCAGCGACTGCAGCTGAACCACTTCGTATGCGGTGCGTCCGACAAGAACGTCGAACTGGACCTTGATAACGGACGTGCCGACCGGCTTCGTCTTGCGCCAGTCGCTGAAGAGGCTCGCCCCATAACCGCAGAAGTCGTAGCGCAGCAACGGAACATTGGTCGTGAATTGCGCGTTGAAGATCGCGAAAGGCTGAACCGCGCCGGTGTTGCCGAGCACCTGGTTGCCGTAGGTGTCGTTGCGCGTGCTGACGCTGCCGCGAAAGCCCGGGTCAGGCGGAAGGAAGATCGGTCCGATGTTGACTGGAGGGATCAAACGAATCTGCAGACCACCCGTGAGACCGTTCGGAAATTCCGGCTGCACGAGCTCGCAGGTCGCATGCGGGTCCTGGATGCTGGCATAGAGCCCGAACGGCAACGTGACTTCCGCGTCGAGCAGCGAGCCGCCATTCGCTTCCGCCAGCATCGGTGGAATCAGCAGCGTCGGCGCGATCGGCATCAGCTTCACGCTGTTCGGCAGCGAGAGCGTTCCCGGCGGACCGTCGGTCTGGCTCACGATCCTGCCGGGAGGTGAGCCGTCGGACCCGTCGGCATACATCGGCTCCCACGAGATCTCGGGCAGCGACAGCAGCGAGACACCATTCGCGGTGCCGCTGAAATCGACGCCCTGGATCAGGAATTGCGGAACCGGCTGGCGGAATTGCGTGACCTGAACGCCGAGCTGATCGGCCGCCGTCGAAACATCGAGCAACGCTGGAACGGGCGTGATTGCGGTGTCGGAAGTCGGAAGCGCGAGCGCCGGGGACGAGAGCGCCAGTTGCGGCGTGTCGATGTCGGCCCACGTGACGGCTGCCGTCAACGCGGGAGTGTTCGCCAGCTTGAGCGGTGCGCTCAAAGGAGTGATGTACGGATCGGGCAGTGTCGGCAGCAGGCTGAGCAGCGGAAACTGCAGCGTCAGCGTACCGCTCGATACGCGTGCGTCGCTCAGGATGCCGTTGAATCCGAGAGACGTGGGCGAGCCGACCGCAAGCAGCACGTTGCGCAGCGCGAGCCGCGCGCCCTGCGGGCTTGCCGGCATCGACGTCGTTTGCGCGGCGACGTGAAATCCCGAACCGGTCTGGTTCACGAGAACGATCGCGGGCAGCCTGGAAAAGTCGAAGCGGCTGCCGTCGACCTTGATCGGACGGTCGATCTGCGCGGTGATCGTCGCGTTGTTGATCTGCACGATCTCATTGCCCGCAGCTGCTGTGTACCAGACCGTCGTTCCCGCCGCGTAATTCACGTCGATGGTCGAACGTCGCCCGTTCGATCCCTCGTTCCACAGCGGCAGCGGTTGCGCGAAGGCCGGACCGACGTAATCGAGATCCAGCCGAAGCCGTCCCACGCCAACAATCAGGAGGCCGCTCGAAAAGCGCTGCGTGGCGGCGAGTCCCTTCCATGCAGCCGTCGTCGCGGCTCCCAGGCGCAGCGCCACCGAGCCCGCGTCCGGCGCGGCGCCCAGCTGGGGCACCGGTCTGCGCGAAATTGCAAGCGCCCATGCGCCTTCAACGATCTGGGGACAGCCGGCCGGTGCAAACAGTTGCGATTGCACGCTCGCGAAGGTGAAGTTCGGGAGCGAAGCATCGGCCGGGATGAGCACGACGAGCGCGCCCGCGTCGTACGTGTTCGGCGTCGCGTTGCGGACCAGGGACACCGTCGTGCCGTAAGCGGTCGCGCCGAAGTCACCGACAGCGGTCACGTGCGCGCCATCGGGTCCGAACTGGAAGGTCGCGTTGGCCGGAACGTTAAATGAGACGGCAGCCGCGTCAGCGCCCGGCGCCGCGATCGGGATCGATGCAGTCGGCGGATCGGTGACGAAGCTGACCGTCAGCACATCCGCTGGCCGGATGTGAACGACGCCGGTGGCATCGACGGTTGCCTGGCCCTGCAGCGACACCTTTCCGGATTTAATGAGTACGCCGCAGTAGCTGTCCGCCGGCGCCTGTCGCGCGATCTGCGCGGCATAGAGCCACAGGCTGCCGCCCGCCAGATCACTGCTCGCGGCGGGCGGTCCGATCGGAAGCGGAACAGGGCCCGCGACATCCACGGGAAACACCCCGATGGGTACCGGCGGCCGCACCGGCAACAAGGGGTGCGGGACGGAATCGCGTACGATCAGGACTTGTTTGAGAGGCATGGCCGCCGAGATTGCTACTGACCCAAGTAAGCCGGGGACAATCGAACAGGGTGTTTGGCGCTCGGCTGTCGAGGGTGTGAGCCGAGCTGGTCGTTGGTTCTACTTCGCGGGGAATGTCAGTTGTGCGTCTCGCGACATCCTAGCGCGGCGGGCCGGCGGAAGCCTGTCTTCAGTCTTTCACGAATCCATTTCGGCTATCCTTGTGGAATGGTCCCGGAGTGCTGCAACGTCGCCCTAAGAAATTGATCGCCTGAGAGAGTGAGCGACTGCATCCGTTACAACCCTTGGACGCATTTCCGGAAACCAAGTGAACGGATGGCCAATAGATGAAGGACGACAGACTCGTAGAGATGCGGGTATTCAGGGCCGTGGCCGAGACTGCCGGGTTCACTGCGGCAGCCAACCTTCTGGGAGTCAGCCAGCCCTTCGTGAGCCAAACCGTCAGCAATCTCGAGCGGCGATTGGGAGTTCAGTTGCTGCACCGCTCGACCCGCACTCAGCGCCTGACCGGCGAAGGCGAGTGTTTCCTCGCGTCCTGCAAACGCATCCTCCAGGAGGTCGAGCAGGCGGAGTCGGGGCTCAAATCTCCGGAACCCGCGGGCGAGCTCCGGGTGAGCGCACCGCTCGCATTCGGCATCGATCAGGTGGTTCCCCGATTACCGGCCTTCCTGGAAGCGTACCCGAAAATCAAGCTTCACCTTTCGTTGTCGGATTCCCTGGTCAATCTGCTCGAGGATAACTTCGACGTAGCAATCAGGATGGGTCGCCTGCAGGATTCGTCTCTCAGGAGCCGGACGTTGTGCAGGCTTCAGCGCATCGTCGTCGCCTCGCCGAAATACATCGCCGATCATGGCACGCCGGTCACGCCGCAAGGACTCGCGCGGCACAATTGTCTGTTGTGGCATGCGCCGCACGACCATCTGAATCGCTGGCCATTCATGATCAATGGCAAACCGGAGGAGATCGCAGTGCAGGGAAACTTCCGCAGCAGTGACGGCAGCACGCTCGTTCAGCTGTGCGTCGCCGGTGTCGGCGTCATGCGTCTTGCCGAGCACCTGGCTTTGCCCGCCATCAGGAGCAAGACACTAATACCGTTGCTGTCGGACTATCAGGCCCAGGACGACACGGCGATCCATGCGCTCTACCTGCCGGAAAGACACCTTGTTCCGAGGATCCGCGCATTCGTCGAGCATCTGACTGGAGTTTTCCGCAATCCTCCCTGGATCGCCTAGGCCCCGCTTCGACTGCAGGCAATTCGAGGGCATTGGTCGACGATTTATTGTGCGCCGCGATAAGTCTTATTCCGAGCACAGGATTGGAGATTGGGTGCGCTGCGTATATTCTTTGGTTCGCTTACATGCCATTTACGACGGAGAAGGAGACAACCATGGCCATGCTAGAAACGATTGCCCCGACGAAGCCGCAGGATTCCGAGAACGAGTCGGTATCCCTTTACCAGCCGAGTCAGCCGGGACTCATATTCCCGACCATACCCAAATTCGCGACCCACGCCGAGGAGCGCCAGCATCGCAAGGAACGTCTGGTCGCCGCGTGTCGCGCTTTTGCGTTGCAGGGATTCGACTACGGCTTCGCCGGGCACCTCACCATACGCGACCCGGAGTTCCCCGAGCTCTACTGGACCAATCCCATGTGCGTGCACTTCTCGCAGGTGAAGATATCGAATCTGATCCTTGCAGACCACGCGGGCAAGGTAGTCGAGGGCAAATACGCCATCAACCGCGCCGGGTTCGTGCTGCATGCAGCCGTGCACGAAGCGCATCCGGACATCCTTGCGATGTGCCATGCGCATACGGTTTACGGCACCGCATTCGCGGCCTTCGGCCGTCCGCTCGATCCGATCTCCCAGGACGTCGCTGCGTTCTTCGAAGATCACGTCGTGATCAAGGATGAGGGCGGCCAGGTCGCTGTGGAGGAGAAGGCGGGGTCGTCCGTCGCGGAGTATTTCAAGGGTGTGAAGGGGGTCATCCATCAGAACCACGGCACTCTTACGGTCAGCCGTCACAGCATCGAGGCCGCAGCCTTCTGGTTCATCGCGCTCGAGCGCTGCTGCCAGCAACAGCTGATGATCGAAGCGACCGGAAGAAAGCCCGTCATGGTGCCGCCCGATCGCTCCCGCTACAGCCGCGAGCACGTAGGCAGCGAGTACATCGGCTGGCTGCACTTCCAGCCGATCTATTCGCAACTGGCGGCGACACAGCCCGACATGTTCGACTGATCGGCCGCCCTGGCGGGCGACACTGGATACGCTACCAGTGTCGCCCGTCCCGGCGGCAAGGTGACCGCCCGGTCGCCCGATTCATTCCCGGAGTAACGAAGCGGCGCTCCTTCCCGGGTGCCCACGGTAATTAACGCCCGCTGCCGCAGGTGGTAACGATAGCAGCTCGGCATCGGCGTGCTTGATATTTCCAACGACGAACATCCACCAGGAGGAGATTGGAATGCAAGAGCAGATGAGGAGATTGTTGCTGGGTCTGATCGCGGCGTTGTCCACATTCGCGATGACGGCAAGCGCTGCGGATATCAAGGAGCGCTCCCTGAAGTTCTCGTTCGTGCAGCCTCAGGATAGCCATATGGGTTATGGCGCGCAAAAGTTCGCGGACCTGGTCGCCGAGAAGAGCGGCAAGAAAATGAAGGTGCGGCTGTTTCCGAACGGAACCCTCGGGGGCGATATCCAAACCGTTTCGGCGCTTCAGGGGGGGACGATCGAATTGACGACACTTCCGCCCGGCCTGCTGGTCGGGCTTTCCAAGGAGTTCGGCGCATTTGACCTGCCGTTCCTGTTCAATAATTTCAAGGAGGCGGACGCGGTTCTCGATGGTCCGGTCGGCAAGAAACTCATGGAGAAGCTGCCGAAGGGCTTGGTGGGTCTTTCCTACTGGGACCACGGTTTCCGCAACGTCTCCAACAGTCGACGCCCCATTGCGAAGCCGGAAGACTTCGTGGGGTTGAAGCTGCGTTCGCTGCAATCGCCCCTGATGATCGATACGTTCAACACGCTTGGAGCGAACGCGGTCGCGATGCCGTTTACGGAACTCTATTCCGCGCTTGAGACTAAAACAGTGGATGGACAGGACAACCCGATCGTCGCTTTCGAGACAAACAAGTTCTACGAGGTGCAGAAATATCTCTCCACCACGCGTCACGTCTACAATCCGTTGATCGTGTTGATGAGCCAGAAAGCCTGGGATCAGCTGTCCGCCGACGAGCGCAAGGTATTGATGGATGCCGCCAACGAAACCCGCATCGACCAGCGGAAGGTCTCGCGTGAAATGGAGGCCAAGGCGTTGGCGACCGTGAAGCAGAAAGGCGTTACCGTTACCGAAGTATCCGAGCAGGAACGGGCGCGCATGCGGGAAAAAGTGAAGCCGGTGACCGAAAAATACACGAAGCAGATCGGCGAGGACGTGGTGAAAGAGTTCTACGCCGAGATCGACAAGGTGCGCGGAAAGTGATCATTGCAACGAGTGCGGCGCAAGTGGCAACGCAACGGCCGCCTTGCGCCGAACACTGGACGCCGAAAAACGGGTCCTTGTAGGAGAAGAGGGCTTCGAGCGAGTCGTCGCCCGCGTTCGAGACGGGGCCCCAGCACCGGGTCCGCCTTGGCAGGCAACGCGCTAGCGAAACCTGCCGGGCACAAGGTGGTCGGGGCTTCTGTTTCCAGGATCCCGACGGTCGCCTCCTCGAAGTCATGGCCCGCTTCTGCGCACGCGGTGGCTAGACGATCGAAATTGAATGGCGGTGGATGCCCGGCCAGGCGTTGATCCATCTCCTCCCTGAAGTGCCTGCGGTCGCCCTCCGGTCGCCACCAGCACTGGTGTGATTACAAACTGGTGTGGCTGCACGCGGAGATGCGACAATCGCCTCCACCGCAGTCCCAAGGGAGGGGCTGCCGGGAATTCACTGGCTGCACGCCTTCATCACCATGTCGCCTCTCTTCAAATTGAGTCTCGGCGAAGCCGCACGCAAGATCGCTTCCGGTGAGATCTCGAGCGCCGATCTTACCCGCAGCTGCCTCGCGCGCATCGCGCAGATGGAAGACGAAGTGGCAGCGTTCGCGTGGCTCGACGGCGCGCGCGCCATGGAGTGCGCGGAGGCTGCGGACGCCGCACAACGGGCTGGTGCCGCGCTCGGTCTGCTGCACGGTCTGCCGCTCGGCGTGAAGGACATCATGCCCACGCGGGGTATCCCCACGGAACGCGGATCGGCCATCTTTCGCGGGGACATTCCCGGCGCGTCCGCCCGCGTGGTCGACCGGCTCGAGCAGTCTGGCGCGTTCGTTCTCGGCAAGACCGTCACTGCCGAGTTCGCGTTTCTCACGCCGGGCAAGACGCGCAATCCCTGGAGTCCACTGCACTCGCCCGGCGGCTCGTCGAGCGGTTCGGCAGCAGCAGTTGCGGCCGCGTTCTGCCCCGGCGCCCTCGGCACGCAGACCAACGGCTCCGTGATCCGTCCGGCTGCGTTCTGCGGCATCGTGGGCTACAAGCCGACCCAGGGCGTCATCGACTTCGATGGCGTGCATCACTTCAGCCGTACGCTGGATCAGATCGGCGTCTTCGCGCGCTCGGTCGCGGATTGCGCGCATCTCGCGGCGGCTCTCGCGGATCAGCCCGGAGCGATTCCGCCTGCGCCCGCTTCCCTTGACCGGATGCCGAAGCTCGCCGCCGTGCGCACGCCGGTGTGGGCGCGCGCGACAAAATCGCAGCGGATGCGCTTTTCCGCTGATATCGCTGCGTTGCGTGCGACGGGTGCGCTCCTCATTGAGACCGAGCTGCCGCCGCGTTTCGAAGAAGCGCACCGCGCGCAACGGCGGATCATGTATCGCGAGGCTGCCGATGAGTTCGCCGAACTCGCGCGTACCCGCTTCGATGACTTCAGTCCCGGTTTGCGCGCGGCCCTCGACGAGGGATCACGGGTGAGCGACGCCGAACTCGCCGGAGCGCTGGGGATGCGCGACGAGCTCGCCCGCGCCCTCGATGACTTCTTCCTCGACTTCGACGCAATCATTACTCCGCCCGCGACGGGGGAAGCCCCCGTCGGTCAGCATACGACGGGGGACCCGACCTTCTGCACCATCTGGACCCTGACCCAGGTCCCGGCCCTCAGCATTCCTACCGGCTTCGGACCGTCCGGGTTGCCGCTCGGATTGCAGATCACCGCCGCGCGCGGCCGCGACAGTGTGGCCCTCGCCATCGCATCGTGGTGCGAGGCGCGGTTGCCACTTGCTGGACTCTCGCGGTGACTTATTTCGCGCGCCTCCTCGACCTGATGGTTCAGGTGATGTTGCCGCTGAGCCTGCTGGTTGCGGCGGGGGGCGTATGGCCGGTTATCTTCAAGGATGTCCAGGTCGAGGCGGTCCGCAACGAACTCAACCGCATCACCCTCTATCTCTTCTACCCCTGCATCATCTTTGCAGTCTCGGCCACGACGCCGATCACCTGGGATCTCCTCACGGTGCCGCTCCTGCATGGCATCGGAACGCTGCTCGCGGGACTGATCCTCTATTGGCTCCTGTACCGCTCGCCGCTGGGCCGTGATCTCTCCGACCGCACCCGCGCGGTATTGCTGCTGGCCGGCATGTTCGGCAATACCTTCAACGTGGGCGTGCCGATGCTCGTGTTCTTCTACGGACCGGACTCGCCCCGCTACGCCGTGTTTAACGACATGCTGATGTCGCTGCCGTTGGTCTGGAGCCTTGGCGTGTGGATCTGCACGCGACTGGGTTCTCACAACAAGCGCACCGAGCACCCGGCGGTATGGCAGATCACCCTGTCGCTGCCTCCGCTCTGGGCCTTCGTCCTCGGCGTCGGCTATCAGTTGCTCGGCATTCAGTATCCGCCGATCATCACCGCCACCAAGTTCATCGGACAGGCGACGATCCCGATGCTCCTGTTCGTGTTCGGCATGACCATCCCGTGGCGCGATCTCACGCCCCGGCGCGAGATTCTCGTGGTGTCTGCGGTGAAGCTGCTGGTGGTGCCATTCCTGACCTGGGGAGTGGCGCAGCTCCTCTTCGCGCCGCTTGCCGAAGCGCAGTATGCGGCGGTGGTGGAGGCTTCCACGCCGGTCTTCGTGACGCTGCTCGTGCTGGCGAGCCGCTTCGATCTCGATTCCGCGGCGGCGGCGCTCGTCATCGGCTGGAGCACGATACTCTTCTGGATTTCGCTAGCGCTCCTGATGGCGGCGGGGCTGATTCGCTGATCGAAAGAGGGGAACAATGGTAACCAATCTGGGCTTTGTCGGGCTGGGCATCATGGGTCGACCCATGGCGCTCAATGTCATGAAGGGTGGCGATCCGCTGGCGGTCTACGCCCGTCGCGCCGAAAGCATGGCGCCACTCGTTCAGGCAGGTGCGACGGCATGCGGCTCACCGGCAGAGGTCGCTGCAAAGTCCGACGTGACCTTCGTGATGGTGTCGGATTCGCCCGACGTAGAGGCGGTGGTTCTCGGGCCGGGCGGCTGCATCGAAGGCGCCAAGCCAGGCACGGTGGTGGTCGACATGAGCACGATCTCGGCGTCGGTGACGCGGCGGATCGCGGCGTGGCTTGCCGAGAAGGGCGTCGAAATGCTCGACGCGCCGGTTTCGGGAGGGGAGCCAGGCGCGGTGAACGGAACGCTTTCGATCATGGTGGGCGGCACCGCGGAGGCGTTCGAGCGCGTGACACCGTTCTTCAAACTGATGGGTAAAAACATCGTGCACATCGGAGAAAACGGCGCCGGACAAGTCGCGAAGTGGTGCAATCAGATCTGCGCGGCAGTGACGGTCGAAGCGGTCGCGGAGGCGCTCACCCTTGCGCGTGCAAACGGCGTCGATCCGGCAAAGGTGCGCGAAGCGCTGCTTGGTGGCTTCGCCTATTCGAAGGCGCTCGAGGTTCACGGCAAACGCATGCTCGAGGGCAACTTCAAGCCCGGCTTCAAGGCGAAATTGCATCAGAAGGACATGCGCATCGCGCTCTCCTCCGGTCACGAACTGGGCGTTGCGTTGCCGGCAGCTGCGATCGTTGCGCAACACGTCAACGCGCTGGTGGGCTCCGGAGACGGCGACCTGGACTTCTCCGCGATCTACCTGATCCTCTCCAGAATGACCCGGAGCGAGAGCGAGTGATCGGCGCGCACGCTTCGGGACCGATCAGCATGGGAATCGTGAGATGCGATACTTCGTTACGCGTTGGAGGTTCAGATGAGTGAACGCGTCGGATTCATCGGACTTGGCGCCATGGGGCGGCCGATGGCGCTCCATCTTCTGCGCGCCGGCCATGGCCTGAACGTTTATGCAAGGCGTCAGGAGGCGATGCAGCCGCTCGTGGATGCAGGAGCGTCGGCCTGCGCGTCACCCGCGCAGGTGGCTGCGTCCTCGGACGTCGTCTTCACGATGGTCACCACCGGCGCCGACGTCGAACAGGTTGTGTTCGGCCCGAACGGGATCGCGGGGAGTGCGCGGCCGGGGCTGACCGTCGTCGACACGAGCACCATCCCGCCTGCCGTCGCCCGACGCATCGCAGCGCGGCTGAAAGAGAAGGGCGTGGCGTTTCTCGATGCGCCGGTGTCCGGCGGTGCGATCGCTGCGGTCAATGGGACCCTCTCGATCATGGTGGGCGGCAGCGAAGCAGCCTTTGCCCGCGCGGAGCCGCTTTTACGAACCCTCGGGAAGACCGTGCTGCGCATGGGCGAGAGCGGGGACGGGCAGGTGGCAAAGGCTGCGACTCAGCTTGCGATCGTGCTCATGCTGCAAGGAATAGCCGAGGCCATCACGCTCGCGCGAGCAAGCGGTGTCGATGCCGCGCGCGTGGTGGAAGCGCTGCTCGGCGGGTCCGCCTACAGCCGCATGCTGGAGCTGATGGGACCGAGGATGGTAAAGGGTGATTTTGATCCCGGCGTGGAAGCGCGCCTGCACCACAAGGACGCGTTCATCGTGCTCGAATGCGCGGCAGACGCAGGAATTGCCGTGCCTGGCGCCGCGGTCGCAGCGCAGAGCTTCAACGCGCTGATGGCACGCGGCGGGGGAAAGCTGGATTCCTCGGCGCTCATCACGGTGGTCGAGGGAATGCGCGGTCCGTGAGCGGTTTGCGGCGCATCATCAGCCGCACCTTATGGCGAGCATAAGGAAGGGCAATTGGACGCGCGCTGCCCCTGTCCCTATCGTTGCGCGTCAGCAGCGCGGCTGAACCTTCCCGGCACCGCGCTCGATCAGCCCGTCGCGCCCAGACCAGCCGCGACGCAGTTGATCGTCAGCAGCAATGCCGCCTTGAATTCCTCTCGACGCGGGCCTTCCGGCGCAGCACGGTAACGGCGCAACAGCTCGATCTGCTCCCGATTGACCTGGTTGATGGTGGGCAGACGTTGCGCGATGCGTTCGCGAAACAGGGGAAAGCGCTGCGCGATCGGCTCGCCGGTGATCGCTTCGATGGCTTCGCATGCTCGGCCGTACTCGCGCTCGATCAGGCCGAAGATTTCGTCACGCACACCCACGTCTTCGACCAGGCCCGCATATGCGCGCGCGATTTCGAGGTCCACCACGGCTGCGGTTTTCTCCACCTCATCGACGATCAACCGGAACAGGCGCGATTCGCGGAACATCCGCCGGAGCAACTGCAGGCCGCCTTCGCCGCGCACCTCGAGGAACGCGCGCACGCCGCTGCCGAAGCCGTACCAACCAGTGATGATATGCCGGTTCTGGGACCAGGCGAACACCCAAGGGATCGCGCGCAGATCGCCGAGGGTGCGGGCACCGAAGCGGCGCGCGGGGCGCGATCCGATGTTGAGCAGCGCGATCTCTTCGAGCGGGCTCGCCGCCTGGAAGTAGGTGATGAGGTTGGGATTCTCGACGAGCCCCCGGTACACCGCGAACGCGGGACCTGACAGCGCTTCCATCACTTCGTTGAATTCGTGCACCGGCGCAAGCGCCTGCTCCCGCTCCGACAACAGCGAGTGCTTGACGACGCTGCTCGCGAGGAGCTCGATCTCGTACGCTGCCGTACCCTTGTTCGCGTACTTGAATGAAACCACTTCGCCCTGCTCGGTGACACGGAAGCGACCATGAACGGAGCCAGCCGGCTGCGCCGCGATGCCGCGGCCGACCGGGACCCCGCCACGGCTGACGGAGCCGCCGCGGCCGTGAAAGAACGCGATCGGTATGCCGAGCTCTTCTCCGAGCCGGGTGAGGCGCAACTGTGCCTTGGCGAGCTCCCAGTTGGACGGCAGAAATCCGCCGTCCTTGTTCGAGTCGGAATAGCCGATCATCACTTCCTGCGATCCACCCTGGGCGCGCACGCTGCGCCTCACCACCGGAACCTGCAGCAACTCGCGCATGATCTCCGGAGCGTGGCGCAGATCGGGAATGGTTTCGAATAGGGGTACGATCGGGAGCCCGCAGCTTTCGATACCTTCCGCATCGGAGAAGAGCCCCGCCTCCTTCGCGAGCCGGTACACGGCGAGCACGTCGCCCGCGTCGCGGGTCATCGAGAGCACCAGACTGCCGAACGCGTCGCGATCGCCACGCTGACGCACCTCTGCCGCAAGCCGGAACATGCCCAAAGTCTCAGCGGTTTCGGGCGGCAAACGGGAGTCGTCGACGCGAACTGCGCGTGGGGTCGCCAACTCGGCGAGCAGACGGACCTTCCAGGGCTGGCTGAGGGGCTGCGGCAGCTCGGCCGCGGGTGCGTCCAGATCCCACAGCGCGAGCACCGTCTCGCAGATGCGAGTCGTGTTCTGCCGCAGGTCGAGGCGTACGGTGCTGAACCGGAATGCTTCCACCTGACGCCGCAGGGGACGCACCACTGAAGCTGCCAGCCCGGCGTGGCCTGTCGTCTTCAGTTCCTGCTCGATCACGCGCAGATCCGCCACGAGTTCCTCGGGCCGTGCATACGCGAGCGGGCTCGCGTCCGCACGCTGATGGCGTGCGATGGTCGCGTCCAGACGGCGCGATACGACGGAGAGAAACTGGCGGAAAGGCTCTCCCGGGTTGCGTGCGGTGAGCAGCTCGCGTTCGTTCGACAACGCCAGCGCGGCGTCGAGTGTACTGCGGAACTCGTCCGACAAACGCAGCGTGCGCTCCGTGATCGAGAGTGTCCTGCCGAGATCGGCGACGCGGTCGCGATAACGGCGCAGACTTGCGAGCGCGTTAGCAGCGAGCGCCTCGCACGTCACGCTGTTGGTCACGTACGGATTGCCGTCGCGGTCGCCCCCGATCCACGAGCCGAACTGGAAGAACGGCGGTATGTAGAAGGTCTCGCCGGGGTAGTGGCGCTTGAGGGCGCGGTCGAGCTTTTCTTCGAGCTCAGGAACTGCGTCGAGCAGCGTTTCGTTGAAGAAGTGCAGGCCCCAGGACACTTCCTGAGCGACGCTCGGTTTCTCCAGGCGCAGCTCACCGGTCAGCCACAGCAGATCGAGTTCGTTGCGCAGGCTCGCGATCAGGTCCTGGCGCTCCCGCGGCGTCCACCGCGGGGATTCGAGGTCGACGAGAATGAGATAGATGCGCCGGTGCTTTTCGAGAACGGTGACGCGCTTGGCCTCGGTCGGGTGCGCGGTGATCACGGGCCGCACGCGCAGACCCTCAAGCAGCGTGCGCATTGTCTCCGCGCGCACGCCTTCGCGCGCCGCCTCGGCGACTACGTTGGCGAACGTGCCGGGCAGCTGCTCGTGGCCGCTTTCGGTTTCGATGCTGCGGCGGCGGCGCATAGCGCTGTTCTGTTCCGTGATGGAAAGAAGCTGGAACCAGATGCCCTGGGCTTGCAGCGTGCGCGCGAGAAGGTCGGTCGGATAGCCCGAGGCGGTGCTCTGACCGAGCAGCACCGGTTCGATCTCGGGCTCGTGCTTGCGCACCACTTCCAGGAGCAGCTTGAACAGCAGGCCGCGAGCCTCGATGGCGAAGCTGTCGGCGAGCGCGGAATCGGGCTCGGCCAGGATGGGCGGAGCGGGCTGGTGCACCATGGCGCCTTCCCTTGAAAACGCGGCGACGCAGCGCGCCGCCGCGAATGAAATCCTGCGAACCCCGCCGGTGAACGGGCGGGGACGGGTTCTCGCTACGCGTGCACGCGCGTCTTGCGTTTCGCGAGGGCTTCCTTCACCGTTGCGCCCAGGTGCGACGGGCTCGGTGCCACCATGAGTCCGAACGACTTCATGATCTCCGACTTTTCCGGTGCGCTGTCGCCAAACGCGGAAATGATCGCGCCGGCGTGCCCCATTTTCCGTCCCTTCGGGGCCGTCATGCCGGCGACGTAACCGACCACTGGCTTGGTCATGTTCTCCTTGACCCAAGCCGCGGCTTCCGCTTCCTGCGGTCCGCCGATCTCGCCGATCATCAGCACGGCTTGCGTGTCCGGGTCCTGCTCGAACAGCGCGAGATGATCCAGGAACGAGCTGCCGTTGATGGGATCGCCGCCGATGCCGACGCTCGTCGTCACGCCGATGCCGAGCGCTTTCATCTGCGCGGCCGCCTCGTAACCCAGGGTGCCGGAGCGCGACACGATGCCGACGTTGCCCTGCATGTAGATGTGACCGGGCATGATGCCCAACATGGCCTTGCCCGGGCTGATGATACCGGCGCAGTTCGGACCCACCATCGTCGCGCGGTGCTCTTTCGGATAGCGGCGCAGGTAGCGCTTCACGCGCATCATGTCCTGGGCGGGGATGCCGTCGGTGATGGAGCAGATGAGACGGATTCCACCGTCCGCGGCTTCCATGATGGAGTCGGCGCAGAAGGGTGGGGGTACGAAGGTGATGCTGGCGGTTGCGCCGGTCGCTTTCACTGCCTCCTTCACCGTGTTGAACACGGGCAGGCCGAGATGGGTCTGCCCGCCCTTGCCGGGCGTTACGCCGCCTACGACCTTGGTGCCGTAGGCGATCATCTCCTTCGCGTGGAACGTGCCCTTGTCGCCGGTGAAACCCTGGATCAGGATCCCCGTGCGCTCATCGATCAGTATGCTCATGGTGTCCTTCTCCTCAATGGGCTCTGGCGGCGTATTCGTTGCGCGCCGTCACCGCTTTCTCTGCGGCTTGGGCGAGTGTCTCGGCACTGATGATGGGAAGTCCGCTCTCGGCGATGATTTTGCGGCCTGCCTCCACGTTGGTGCCGGCGAGCCGCACGATGAGGGGAACCCGAACCTTCACCTCACGCGCCGCCTGCACGACACCTTCCGCGACCCAGTCGCAGCGGTTGATGCCGGCGAAGATGTTCACCAGGATCGCCTTCACCTGACCGTCGGAAAGCACCAGGCGGAATGCCGCGGCAGTCCGCTCGGGCGAGGCGCCGCCGCCGATGTCGAGGAAGTTCGCGGGAGCGCCGCCGGCGAACTTGATCATGTCCATGGTGGCCATGGCGAGCCCGGCACCGTTGATGATGCAACCGATGTCGCCATCGAGGCCGACGTAGTTCAACCCGTGCTCGGCCGCGCGCACTTCGCGCGGATCTTCCTGGGACGGATCGCGCATCTCGGCGACGTTCCGGCGGCGGAAGAGCGCGTTGTCGTCGAAGGTCATCTTCGCGTCGAGTGCGAGCACGCGATCGTCCTTCGTCACCACCATCGGATTGATCTCGAGCATGATCGCGTCGAGATCGCGGAATGCGCGATAAGCACTCATGATCGCAGTCACCGCTCGCGCCACCTGCTTGATGTTGAGGCCAAGGCCGAAGGCGATTTCGCGTGCCTGGAATTCCTGCAGTCCGACCGCGGGTTCGACCACGATCTGGATGATCTTCTCGGGCGCAGTCGCTGCGAGCTCCTCGATCTCCATTCCGCCTTCGGCCGAAGCGATGACGCGCACGCGCTCGGTCTTGCGGTCGAGCACCATGCCGAGATAGAGCTCGCGCTCGAACGGCTCCGCCACTTCGATGTACACGCGATTGACGATCTTTCCCTCGGGACCCGTCTGCACGGTGACGAGGCGCTTGCCAAGAAGGCCGCGCGCCGCTTCGCCGACATCGCCGTAGGTGCGGCACAATTTGATGCCGCCCGCCTTGCCGCGCGCACCCGCATGGACCTGAGCCTTCACCGCCCAGTGCCAGCCGCCCAGCTCGGTGGCGCAGTAGACCGCCTGGTCCGGGCTGTAAGCCACTGCCCCCCGTGCAATTGGGACGCCGAAGCCGGCGAGCAGTTCCTTCGCCTGATACTCGTGAATATCCATCTCCTCTCCTTGGCTTTGCGTGGAAACCTCGTGCCCCGCCCCCGCGTGAGACCGATGTCGGACGGGCAGGGAGTCGAAACGAAACGCGTCCATTCTTGGCGAGCGGGACTCCCCGCGCAATCAAGCTTTCTGATCGCACGTATAAGGCGATTTTGATTTTGAAAAAAAGTTACATCAGCAATAATTCCGGCGACTCTTTCCCTAGCCGCCAATCCAGGAGGACATCATGAGCTTCACTGTCATCGAGCAGGCGACACCGCGCCTGCACCGTTCCGAACTTGCCGTTCCGGGGAGCAATCCGGGGATCTTCGACAAGGCGTCGAAGTCCGACGCCGACATCGTGTTCCTCGATCTCGAGGATGCGGTCGCGCCCGACGACAAGGAGCAGGCGCGCAAGAACATCATCGCAGCGCTGAACGACATGGACTGGGGCAAGCGGACCATGATGGTGCGCATCAACGGTCTCGACACGCACTACATGTATCGCGACGTCGTGGAAGTGGTGGAGAACTGCCCGCGCCTCGACATGATCCTGATCCCGAAGGTCGGTGTGCCGCAGGATGTGTACGCCGTCGACATGCTTGTCACGCAGATCGAGGCGGCGAAGAAGCGCACGAAGCGCATCGGTTTCGAGGTGCTGATCGAAACCGCGCTCGGCATGGCGAACGTCGAGGCGATCGCGCAGTCGAGCACGCGGCTCGAAGCGATGAGCTTCGGCGTCGCCGACTATGCCGCTTCGACGCGCGCACGCACCACGGTCATCGGCGGCGTCAACCGGGACTACGGCGTGCTCACCGATGCGAACGAGAAGGGCGAGCGCGACTACTTCTGGATGGACCCGTGGCACGCGGCGCAAACGCGTATGATGGTCGCGTCCCGCGCCTATGGACTGCGGCCGATCGACGGACCGTTCGGCGATTTCAGCGATCCGGATGCATTCCTTGCCGCGGCGAAGCGTGCGGCCGTGCTCGGCTTTGAGGGCAAGTGGGCGATTCATCCGTCGCAGGTGGAACTCGCCAACCAGGTGTTTACGCCCTCCGCGGCGGAAGTGACCAAGGCGCGTCGCATCATGGATGCGATGGCGCAGGCGGCGCGGGACGGCAAGGGAGCGGTTTCCCTCGATGGCCGTCTGATCGACATCGCCAGCATTCGCATGGCAGAAGGGCTGCTCGCGAAAGCGGACTCGATCGCAGGCGCGGCGTAGAAAAGCTGCACGCAATTCATTGTCGAAGGAGGCAGGTGTTGAGGGCGTATACCAAGAACAGTCCGGAGGCGATGGCGCGCATCATCGCGATGATCATGCTTTCCGATGCGGATCTGGATGACGCCGAGATAGGAGTGATGGACCGTCTCGGCGTCTGCGATCGCATCGGCGTGAATCGCGGCACGTTCATCCGCGTCATGAAGGAATACTTCGACGATCTGCTCAGGGAAGACACCGGCAAGGTCAGGTTGATCGATGCGAAGCGCCTCGACGAAGTCCTCGACAGCGTCGACGACGAGAAGAAGCAGATCGACCTTTCCGCCATGTTGCTCAATCTGATCAGCGCCAACGGCACCATGAACGACGCCGAACTCGCGACCCTGCGCCACGTGCTGCACCACTGGGGTCTCACCATCGAGGAGATCGAGGCAAGCTTATCGCGAAACTAGTCACGACCATTCACACGGCTTCATTCGATTCCGGCGCGTTCCGTGTCAAAAAGTTGTAATGTTGTAGCGTCACCATGTTCGATTCCGTCCGCGTATCCGCGCGCGTTCGGTATGGGAGGCGTCAATGAAGGCAGAAAACCTCGAATTTCCCTCGTTGCCGGCAAAGGAAGATCTGCTGGAGCACGCCTGGATCGACCGCGACCTGAGCTGGCTGGAGTTCAACCGGCGCGTCCTGCACGAAGCCCTGGATGAGCGCACTCCGCTCCTCGAGCGGGTGAAATTTCTCGCCATCTTCAGCTCCAATCTCGACGAGTTCTACATGAAACGGGTCGGCCTCCTGCGCGGCATCGCCGAGGTCGAGGACGAGGCCGATCCGGTGGCGCGCGCGGGGGATGCGCGAGCACGGCTGCGCGAGATTCGCGAGCGCGTGATCGCAATGCAGCGCCAGCAGGCGGCGTGTTTTTCCGATGTGCTGATTCCGGCGCTGGCGAGCCACGGCGTGATCCTCGCGCGGTGGGAGCAGTTGAGCGCGACGCAGCAGGAGGAAGCCGGAGCGTACTTCGACGCCAATGTGTCGCCGGCGCTCACGCCGCTCGGCATGGATCCGGCGCAGCCCTTTCCGTTCATGTCGAACCTGTCGACGAATCTCGGCTTCCTGGTGCGCCGGCCCGAGGATGCCGGGGATGTTGTGTCAGTCCGTGTGAAGATCCCGACGATCCTTCCGCAGTGGATCGCACTGCGGGCACAGGACAGCGGCCAGCGCTGGTTCGTGAGCCTGCTCGAGCTTATCCGCCACAACGGGATGAAGCTTTTTCCCGGCATGGAGATCCTCGGTGACACGCTGTTTCGAGTCCTGCGCAATGCAGAGGTGGAACTCGAGGAGGAGGAAGGCGAAACCGTGTTCGAAGCGGTCAGCGACGCGTTGCGCGAGCGGCGCTTTCAGCCGGTCGTGCGCGTGGACTTCGCGACCGCTCCCCTACTCGAACTGCGGCGGAGCCTCGTCGAGCGTTTCAAGCTCACGGATCTCGATGTCTACGAGCTGCCAGGGTTGCTCGATTACAGTGGACTCTTTCAGATCGCCGGGCTGGATCTGGCCCACTTGCGCGATCGCAGTTGGTCACCGCTGCCACCGGCGCGGATACCCACAGACGACATCGACATCTTTTCGGTGATTCAAGGTGGCGACTTGCTTGCGCACCACCCGTACGAAAGCTTCGACCTGAGCGTCGAGCAGTTCATCAGCGACGCGGCGGACGATCCGCAGACGGTGGCTATCAAGATGACGGTCTATCGCGTGGGCGACGATACGCCTTTCGTGCGCTCGCTCATCCGCGCGGCGGAGGCCGGCAAGCAGGTCGCGTGCCTCGTGGAGCTGAAGGCGCGGTTCGACGAAGCGCGCAATCTGCACTGGGCGCGGGCGATGGAGAAGGTCGGGGCCCACGTGGTTTATGGCGTGCGCGGGCTCAAGACCCACACCAAACTCGCCCTCGTGGTGCGGAAGGAAAGCCAGGGACTGCGGTGCTACGCCCATGTCGGCACCGGCAACTACCACGTGAAGACTGCGCGTCTTTATACCGACGTCGGGTTGCTCACAATGGACACGGGCATCACGGCCGATGTGGTCAACCTGTTCCACTATCTCACCGGCGCGGCGAGTGCACCGACGTTCACGAAGCTGCTGGTCGCGCCGATGAACATGCGCGAGCGCTTTCTCGCGATGATCCGCCGCGAGATCGAGAACAAGCTCGCTGGACGGCCGGCACGCATCATCGCCAAGATGAACCAGCTCGAGGACATGCAGCTGTGTCGCGCACTGGTGGCAGCATCCCAGGCCGGCGTGCCGGTGGACCTCATCGTGCGCGGCTTTTCCAGCCTGCGTGCCGGTGTGCCGGGCTGGACCGAGAACATCCGTGTCCTCTCCATCATCGGCCGGTTCCTCGAACACTCGCGCGTCTTCTACTTCGCGAATGGTTCCGAGGATCCGCTTGCCGGCGACTACTACATCGCCTCCGCGGACTGGATGTTTCGGAATCTTTCACGCCGGGTCGAGGCTGCCGCACCGGTCGAGCAGCCGCTGCTCCGGGAGCGCCTCTGGGAGATTCTGGACGTTTGCTTGCGCGATCGTCGCCAAGCCTGGGAAATGCAGCCGGACGGCAGCTACGTGCAACTTCAGCCGGAGACCGGAGTCGAGGGACCGGAATCAGTGGGAACCCACGCCTGGTTCATCGGCCTCGCGCAGAAGCGCGCCGCGACGGCGTGAGAACCGGCGACCCTACAGCAGACCCGCCTTCTCCATCGCGTCGAACGTGACGCGGGTCAGGTCGATCAGCTGACGTATGAACGCGTCAGTGGGCGGAGCCACCGCGCGACCCGACCACGCGATCTGCTCGGTCTCCGCGTCGACGAGTTGAGTGCTTGCCGCGAAGCCGGTCTGCACGGTGCCCGGGCCGGCCGGGATACCGACCAACGTCCCGACGCCGACGCCCCCGAAGCTGCCACCGCCGCGGCCCCAGCCGCCTCCTCCCCAGCTACCACCGCCGACACCGATGCCGAACACCGGCCCCGGATTCACCACGGTCGCGTCGGGTTCAAGGGCCATGCTCAGGATCGCGACCGCGCCGGCGGACTTCGCGCCGGCCCGATACACATCGGCTGGCACCGGGGAATTCGGCGGCACTCCAAGGGGACGGTCCGCGAGGCGCACGGCCTTGACCCCGCGGGCGCCGGCATCCGTCACGAGCTGATCCTCGCACAGGCGTCGTACGGCGTCGTCTGGTGCCTGGCACACGACCAGAACGCGCTCGCCCCGCAGCGACCTCCCGGCGAAGTCCTTGTTACTCCACTCCGCCGCCATCTTGGTGCTCGCGCAGGCGCTCAACATGACCGCGAGAGAGGGGAGAAGGCAGAAGGTAAGGGGCGAACGCGACATGGGAGGATCGTCTTTTCTACGGTTGCTTGAAGATATCTATGGCGACGAATTCCGCCGGGACCGTCCCCTTGTTTTCGAGCCAGTGGGTGACTTCCTTGGTCTCGAAAATGGAGTCTCCTGCATTGTATTCCCTTGCGGCATCGCCTCGATGATCGACGAGGCTGCCACGCAGCACATAGTCGGTCGCGGGCCGGTCCTTGTGATTGTGGAGAGCGAGAACGCCGCCGGGTTCGATAACGATCAGGCGCATCCGCAGCTGGCGCCCGCCCATGCCTTCGATCTCGGGCCCGAGATCGATCGCGGTGAGCGGCTTGATGGTGAGACCCTTGTTCTCGGTCGGTGCGGCCTGCTGTCCGTAGACCGCTTCCAGACCCGCGCCGAGCGCGAGACCCAGAAGAAGGCAGACGGCACAAATTGTCGTTTGCGTCCTGTTCATTTTTGCGTCCTCCTCCGTTGGTATCGCGCCGATCATAAACCGATGGCCACTCGTTAGCGAGCCGGCGCCGTGGCGCGAACCGGTCAACGAAATCGGCTTACCAACGGCCGCATGTCGACTCCGTGAACGTCCACTCCGGGCTCGCGTGGGTCGACACGACGAGATAGCCCCGGTCGGGCGCACGCACGACCGCGACGCCGTATTCTCCCGCGCCCATGCGCTTCGCGTGGTCGGCGGCTGCCTTCCACACCTCGTCCAGGTTGTCGATGTGAACGGGTTGCCGGGTGGCGATCCGCTCGCGTCCGTTCCTCAGGAGACGCACGATGTGGACATGCAGCTCATCCTGCGTCCGCGCGTAGGGAGGATTGACCACCAGGACGATTTCCCCGGGAGCGGAAATCCGTGTGAGCGCCACCTGCCACGCAAATGCCCAGATGCCGTCGGGCCGATGGGGATCTTCGACGCCGGTGACGATTGCACGGGGAAGAGCGAGGCCATGCACGAATCCCGGCGGACAGTGGCACATCTTGCGGTCGCGCATCGCCACGAAATCCGCCATTTCCGCCCACACGTCGATGCTGTTCCAGCACGAGCTCACGTTGCAGGTTCCTTCGATTGGCGTCAGGCACCGCGCGCAGTAGTCCGGAACGTTCGCGTCGAGGCATCGCGTGACGATGGTTCGCAGTGCATTGCGGTTCTGTGCTGGTTCCGCGGCGCCAGCTTTCATTGCACACACGTGGCTCGCCGCGGCCAACACGGCTGCCGCGGTCAACCAGAGAGGTCCTTTCACCGGTAAAGGCACGGGCGGGCGGCTGACGTTGTCGTCCGTGTGACGAATCCTTGAACTCTACGTGAGTTGCACGTGAGACGCGCGGCCCAGACTGCACCTGTGTCCGGGGATGCACTCGGACCATCAACCAGAGGAGCGGGACGTGGAGGTCTTCCTGCAACGCGCGGCGAGTCTGGAGTGGGCGTGGCTTTCGCCTTGGAGCGGCGCCGCGCGTGACTTGATGCGTTTAGGAAATGCGACCGCATCGCCACGGCGCTTCACCTCAGGATCGTTTACGCGGGCGACGCTATGGCTCGCGGTGGTGATCCTTCCGGGATCGTTCCTGCTGTTGCCGTTGCTCTTGTGGTGGAGAAGCCGACGCCTCATCGGTGGCCAGCGGATGTAACCCTCCCGCGATCATGCCCGGCTGGCCATGGAGAGCGCTCTGGGCAGTCGTCAGCCCGATCCTTGACTTTCCATCTGGTCGGGAATAGACCGTCAATTCCGACTGGAATCGGGGCTCGGCGCGCCGCTGCCGCGTCGGTATCAAGAAGAGGAGAGCCAAATGAACGCATCGACTGGTTTCGTTTTGCACCGCTTTCTGTCGCTCGTCCTCACGTTGGTTTTGCTCGGCACGCCGCTAGCGCATGCCCGGTCCGGGCCGAAGGAACAGGTCGCGGCCGCAACCGCAAAATGGGGCGAAGTATTCGTCGACGACAATCCCGATCCGATCCTGGCCCTCTACGGCAAGGATGCGGTCCTATGAGGCACTCTGTCTCCGACGGTGCGGAACACGCCGGAGCTGATCCGGGAGTATTTCGAGAAGGCGTTCAAGGCATTGCCCGGACACAAGGTCACGTTCGGCGAACAGCTCATCCGGATCTACGGCAACACGGCGATCAATACGGGTTACTACACGTTCTCCTACATGAAGGACGGTGAGACGAAGACGCTCCCGGCGCGCTACAGTTTTGTCTACGTCAAACGCGGCGGCAAGTGGGTGATCGTGGATCACCACTCGTCCGCGATGCCCGCCCTGCCGAAGTGATCCAACAGGTGTCTGCCGTCCGTCGCAACGGCAGACTACGTCGCAACCGCGCTGTTCCTATTGCTGCCTGCCCCAATCCCCCAGGCTGTGGAGCCGCTCTGCCTGCATCGCCTCCTGCTGGGGCGGCGTATCCGCGCCGGATTTGCGGCTGAAGGTGAGCGCGCCCGGCGCGACCGCCAGAATGCCGGCACGCGTGTCCGCATCCTCCATCGCGCGCGCGAGTGCCTCGGGATCGGTCCAGGTGAGCTGCCCCGCCTCCAGGCGCGCGTAGACGAGGCCCGTATTCCGGTCGGCGAAATTCACGCTGACCAGGGTGCGCGCGCACCGTTCGAGGAACTGGGTGTTGTTCTCCGGCGCCATGGTCTTCGCGTCGGGATAGACATCTTTCGGGGACTTGGCGTTGACGTTGATCTTCCGGTACCGGTCGATGTCGAGCATGCACTTGACGTCGAGCACGTTCATTTCGCCGTTCCACCCGAAGGCGATGGTGCGCGGCCGTTCACCGAAGGCCACGCTGTTGTCCAGAAATTCGAAATGTACCCGCCGTTTCGTGCGGAGCGCCCAGGTGAAGAAGAGGTTGGGCATGCCGGTGAAGGCTTCGATGTTGTGGCCAAGAAGATCGTCGACCGCCTTGTAGCGCCCGACCCGCAGCCCGCGCTGCCAGGCGCGCTCGACCGTGGCGTGGGGCGGGGTGATCATGAAGAAGAGGTACACGAGGTGCCCGAAGCGGGTCATTGCCGTGGTGTTCGCCTCGTCCACGTCCGGCGCGAAGCTGTCGAAGCGGAAACGGTCGATCAGCAGATGCGAAATGCCCTCGCGCTCACCCTTGCGGCTCATGTAGCGGTCGAGCTTGCGGTCGATGATCGCGAGCTCGCGACCGGTGAACATCCCCGCGTACTTGTGGTGCTCGCCGAGGGAGTGATAGTCGAGCAGGTACTGCCGCCAGATGTCGGGACTGATGAGCGCGAATTCGCTCCAGTCGACGCCGATCTCGCCCACGAGCTTTTTCTGGAACGGCCGCATCGTGCTCTTGCCGGAAGCGGACGAACCCTTGGTGTTCAGCACGACGGGCCGCTCCTGCACCGGGAGCAGCCGGTAGCCTTCCACCTGCGCGGCCTGGCGGAACCACGGCTCGACGAGCTGGCCGATGACCTCCGCGCCGTGCTGGTTGCAGGCGATGCCGGTGGCGATCGGGGCGAGCAGTTTTGCGTCGCCCCAAAGGCGGCCGTACTTGGTGCGCACGGCCGAGACCACTTTGACCAACGCGTCGTAGGCCGCGTGCGCCAACGGGTCCGCGCCCGACCGTGCCTTCGCGGTCCACTCGCGCAGGATGCGTTCCTCGCGCTCCCGGTCGTCCTCGATGCGCGGCCTAATTTGTTGGTTGCCCCGGAACCAACGCTTGAGATCGAATCGCCCGGTTGGTTTGTCTGCCGGCGTCGGCGCAGGACGAAACAGCGCTGCGAGCTCCCCTTCGATCAGGGTCGAGAGGCGCCCCTTCAGATCCTCGTAGACGGCGACAATCTCGCTCATTCGCGGCGCGAGATGCTGCGCGAGGAGGCGGTGGGTCATACGCCGGAAATTGACGCCGAGGTCGTCCACCGCGGAGCCGTCGGGCACGGACAGGTCGCCGGTCACGCGAATCAGCACTTCGTGCACGACCAGCCGCTCGGGCCGAAAGACCACGAGTTCCTCGACGCCAAGTCCGGTCAGGTCGCGTAGCTCCCGCGCATGCTCGACCGTGGTGAAGACATGCTCCGGCCGGAAGATCGTGGAGAGGGCCACGAGCTGAGGCGGCAGCTCCGACGCAATGCCCGGATTCCAGGGGCCGTACTGGGTGCCCTCGATTCCGGAAACGCGGGCGGCAGTGTCGTTCATGTCGCGGACCCGGACGGGAGGACGCACGGCGCGCTACCCGATGCGTAATGGATAGCGCGGTGGAAGGCTACATGCATGCGGCCACCCGCACCCATGCTCCGAAGGGCCGGAAGGTTCGACCGAAGGGCCGTTCAGCGGCAGACGAGAACCGGGATGTGGCAGTGGGTGAGCACCTTGTTCGTTTCGCTGCCGAGCACCAGTGCCTTCACGCCGCTCCTGCCGTGGGACGCCATGAAGATCAGGTCGCAACCGTGGGTCTTCGCGGTTTCGATGATCCCTTCGTACGGATGATTGGTGAACGCCCAGTGCCCGTCGGCGGGGACCCCCTGGTCCTTGGCGAGCTTGCTGACTCCCGCCAGAGCCTGCTCGGCGTTCTTGCGCGCTTCCTCTTCGTCTTGATGGCGGGTGGGCCCCGTGTACGATGAGCCCTCCACCGGCGGTCGATGCTCGTAGACAGGCGCCGCGTAGAACGCTGTCACCTTCGCGTTGAGCTGCTTCGCGAGTTGGACGCCGTTGCGGGCAGCCGCCTCGGAAAGCGGGGACCCGTCCGTTGGAATGAGAATGTGCTTGTACATGGTTCTCCTCCTTCTGAATCGTCAAGCCGGATGGACGACAGTTTACCCCGGTACCGTGCTTCTGGTTTGACCCAGATCAGCCTCGACGCGATTTGTCGGCGAAGGTTTATAGCCTGATCTCTGCGATCCCTACCACCTCCGCGCTCTTCGCGAAATCGCGCGGCGCGAGGAAGCTGCGTTCGTCGTACTCGATCCTGATGCCGCAGGCACGGTAGCAACGCCATGCGAATTCCGAGCTGAGGTATTCCTGGCCCTGTTTGGCCTGCTCGTCGGTGCAGCCGAAGATGCCCCGTCCGACGCGCGCGGTCAACCGGAGTAGGTCCTGCGTGTCGTACCTTTGCCCGCACAGGCTGAAAGCGAACTGCGCCATGTCGTGCAGCTTCTCCGCCGTCACGGTCTCCGCGAAGCCCTTGTGCCGCGCGACGAGCACACGACCGGGATAGCCCTTCCGAAAGCCGCCGTAACCGTCGACATAGTGACTGAGCGGCACGCAGCGCACACCCATCGACTCGACGCTCTCCAGCACCATCACGCAATCGATCTCGTCGAGGCGCAGCACGAACCCCACATGGCTCCAGACGCTGTTGCTCGCCTTCTGGATCAGCTTCGCGAATACGCCGGATCCCGAGCACAGCAGCAGGTCGCCGGTCTGCAGCTCGGGCCTGAGGTCGTCGTAGCGCCGCCTCGGCAGATCGGGAAAATCCCGGATGGTGACAGCCATGGCTGCTCCTTTCGGTGTGTTGCGGCGCGCCGCAACATCGGCCATCGATCATGCGCTACCGCCGACAGCGATATCGTCACAGGCAACGTCGCCGCCTCTCGTCGGAGTGCGAACTTCTGAAGACGCGGCAGGACCCGGTAGGTGATGGCCGAGATCACCGCTGAGCCTTCGCGAGTGCCACGATACCCCTTGTCGCGCCCGCTTGCTCGAATTGGCGGATCTACCCGTTTCAGCCGCAAGCTGTTCAGCGGACCGGTTCAATGCGAACGAGCGCGCCGTCCGGCGCGTCGGTCAAGAGGTAGAGAAATCCGTCCGGACCCGTGCGCACGTCACGCACGCGTCCGACCGCGTCGCGGAGCATGCGCTCCTCCTTGACGACCTTGTCGCCATCCAGTTCCAGTCGCACGAGCATGCGATCCTTCAGCGCGCCCACGAACAGATTGCGTCGCCACTCGGGGAACTGGTCGCCTGTGTAGAATGCCATCCCCGAGGGCGCGATCGACGGCACCCACTTCCATACAGGTTGCGCCATACCCGGCTTCGCGTTTCCCTCGCCGATTTTGGTGCCGATGACATAGTTGACGCCGTAGGTGATCACCGGCCACCCGTAGTTGATCCCGGCGCGGATCACGTTCACCTCGTCTCCGCCCTGCGGACCGTGCTCGTGGGTCCAGAGCACGCCGGTCTGCGGATGCAGCGCGGCTCCCTGCACGTTGCGGTTGCCCAGCGTAAAGATCTCGGGGCGCGCGCCGGATGTGTTCTTGAATGGATTGTCGGCGGGTATACGCCCGTCATCGCCGATGCGCACGATCTTGCCGGCGAGGTCATCGAGCCGCTGTGCGCGATCCTGATCGCCACGATCGCCGAGCGTCACGTAGAGGAGACCGTCGCGGTCGAAGACCAGCCGCGAGCCAAAGTGGCGCCCTCCGCTCGACCTGGGCTCCTGGCGGAAGATCACCTGCACGTCCTCGAGCCGCGGCGGACCACCGCTCTCGACGAGCTTCGCGCGCGCAACCTCGGTGCTGTAACCGCCCGGACCCGTCCCGGTGTAAGAGAGGTAGATGAGACCGTTCGCGCGAAAATCCGGATGAAGCGCGATGTCGAGCAGCCCGCCCTGACCATGCTCGCCAACCGGCAGCACACCCGCGACGCCGCGCGGGTCGAGGGCGCCGTCCGCGCCGATGATGCGCAGCCGCCCCGGCCGCTCCGTGACGAGCATGCGCCCATCGGGCAGGAACGCGAGGCTCCAGGGATGTTCGAGCCCTTGCGCGAGTGTGACGAGCCGCACCGTCACGAGGTCGGTTCGAACCAACTCTTCGGCTGCCGCGGGCGGCTCGTGGAGGCTCCACGTGGCGAGCAGGACGAGCAGGTTGCGTAGCATTCGAGTCATCGCGGCCCCGTGAGCAAGGGATCGGAATGGGAACCGCCACGCGCGAAGGAGTTCCCGCGGATGGGACTGGTGCGCAGGGCGTCTGGCGTGCCGCAGCCATATGCTTCCGCGCGGGAACGTCTCGATCAAGTCCGGGCGGTGCTGCTATCGTCCTGTCCATGCCGCAGCGAACCCTGATTGTTGTGCTCCTCGTTCTCCTCGTCGGGCTGACCGATGCGACGGCTGCGGACCCGGGTCGTACCGAGCAGTCGAATGGATCGACCGCGGCGGATCGCTGGACCTATTCGGTCAGCGCGTACTACTTCGCGTTTCCCCACGAGTCCGATTACTGGGTCGGACTTGCCACGGCCAACCGCGATGCGCTGCATCTGCAGGCGCGCTACAACTACGAGAACATCAACGCCGGATCGATCTTCGCCGGCTGGACATTCGCGGCGGGCGAATCGTTCAGCGTCTCGGTGACACCCATCGTCGGCGCGGTGTTCGGAACCACCCAGGGCGTCGCGCCCGGTGCGCAAGTAGCTGCAGCTTACCGGTCCTTCGATTTCTACTTCGAAGGGGAGTACGTGTTCGATGTGCAGAATCGCGGCAACAGCTACTTCTATGCGTGGACCGAGCTCGCCGCGAAACCCGTGGAGTGGCTGCGGGGCGGATTCGTCGGTCAGCGCACGTCGATCAATCAGAGCGATCGCAGCATCCAGCTCGGCGGGTTTGCGCAGCTGCTGTTCGGACGCACGAGCTTCGGGGTCTACCTCTTCAACCCCGGCTCGACCGACTGGTTCGCTGCGACTTCGCTCGAGCTGCGCTTCTAGCCTGCTAGAGTCCGGCTGGAAGCGCTGCAAAGACACAAGACGCGTCTACTCAGCAGGACGGTGAAGCGGGATGATCTGCGCGAGGGCAGCGCGCGCCTTGAACTCTTCCTTCCACGCGTCGTGGGCGTCGTCCGCGGTCCAGACCTCGAAGTGCAGGCGCGAGAGCGCGCTCGCGTCGTTGAGGAGCATCCCTTTTTGCGCATTCGTGAGCGCCGACGGTCCGTCCACCAAAGCTTGCTTCGCCACTACCGCCTGCTTGCCGCGCGTGGGCGCGGCCGCTGCGGAGCGCGCCGAGCGCGTCGCACAGGCGAGGGCGTTGACGATGGGATCCACCACCGCATCGACAAAGCCGGGTGTTCCCTTCACGCGCTTCTGATGACGACGGGTCCAGCGGATCTCCGGTGGCGGCCTCGACTCTTCCGGAATCAGGAAGAAGCGCGCCCGGCGCAGGCGCCGACCGATGGTCACGCTGCTCGTGTACACGGACAGGGGAATCGACAGGATCAGCGCGCCGACGATAGGAAGCAGCCACCACAGGAACGAAGGATTCAGCCAGTACACGCCCGCTGCCCATGCCATCCCGAAGAGCGTGTGCAATCCGTGGCGCGCGATCGCTTCGCGCCAGGTCGTTTCCGCGTCGTCGCGCGGGGGTGATTTCCAGCTCACGGGCAATCCGAGCAGCCCGGTGACGACGAACGTCGTGTGGAACAGCATGCGAATCGGCGCGAGAAGCGCGGACAGCACCATCTCCGAGAGTGTGCTGACGATGAGCCGTGCGCCGCCGCCGTAGGGTCGCGGAGCGTGCGCCCCGACCAGCAGCATGCTGAAGACCTTGGGCAGGAAGAGAAGCGTCGCGGTCGCGCTGAACAGCGCGATCGCCCACTCCGGATGCCATTCGGGCCAGACCGGGAACAGCTGGTTGGGCTCGGGAAAGTACGTAGGTGCCTTCAGGGTATGCTCCGCGAGCAGCCAGGTCGACACGATCAGGAACGCAAACCACAGGGGCGCGGAAAGATACGCCATGACTCCGGTCATGAACACGGCGCGGTGAGCGGGATGCAATCCCTTCATCATGAACAGGCGGAAGTTCATCAGGTTGCCCTGGCACCAGCGGCGATCCCGCTTCAGCTCGTCGATTAGGTTGGGCGGCATCTCCTCGTAGCTGCCGGGGAGGTCGTAGGCGATCCACACGGCCCAGCCGGCGCGGCGCATGAGGGCGGCTTCGACGAAGTCGTGGGACAGGATCTCCCCCGACAGGGAGCCGCGGCCGGGAAGGCGTCCGAGCGCGCAGTGACGCATGAACGGCGCGACACGGATGATTGCGTTGTGTCCCCAGTAATGGGATTCGCCGAGCTGCCAGAAATGTAATCCGGCGGTGAAGAGCGGACCGTACACGCGGGTCGCGAACTGCTGCATGCGTGCATACAGGGTGTCGCGACCGGCGGCGCGCGGCGCGGTCTGGATGATGCCGGAAGTGGGATTCGCCTCGGCGATTCGCACCAGGGCGGTCAGGCACTCGCCGCTCATCACGCTGTCGGCGTCGAGCACCACCATGTAGCGGTAGTTGCGGCCCCAGCGCCGGCAGAAATCGGCCACGTTGCCGCTTTTCCTCTTGATGTGATGCTGGCGCCAGCGGTAGAACACGCGGCCGAAGCCGTCGACCGCACGGCACAAGCCAAGCCAGGCGCGGGTTTCCGCCACGCGCGCGTCCGCATCGTTGGTGTCGGAAAGAACGAAGAAGTCGAAGTGGGCAAGCTCGCCGGTACCTTCGAGGGATTCGTAGGTCGCGCGCAAACCTGCGAAGACGCGCACCACATCTTCGTTGCAGATCGGCATGATGATCGCGGTGCGCGCCCCCTTGTCGATGGGTTTGTTCTCCGCGAGCGAGCGGGTGACGGAGAAGCGGTCGCGACCGGTGAGCAGCAGGAGAAATCCCGCCATCGCCGTCCAGAAGCCTGCGGACACCCAACCGAACAGGATCGCGAAGAGCACGAGCAGCACGATCTCGAGGGGCTGGCGCCCGTGGTAGGGAAGCACCGCGGTCATGAATTCCGTTGCCACCACGGTTTGCGCGATCACGAGCATGAGCAGGGTGATGCGGCGAGTGAGTCCTGCGCGATGCCAAGCTCCCTGCGGGTCGGGAGATTCTGGTGGCGGCCTGGCTTCTCGGCGTCGATCGCTGGCGCGACGCCCTCCGCCAACGATGTGCGGCCCGCGCCACGGATGCAGGCAGCGCGCGAGCCAGCCACGCGTCCAGGTGGGCGGAGCCATCGAAGCGCGCGCGAGGGGGGGCGTAGTTACCAGCCGGGCCCGTCCGTGCACGTCCGTCGCGACGGCGGATGCCTCGCCCGCATGGGATTCGCCGAAGGCGAGATCGAGCCGGCGGCGCTGGGATGCGAGCGCGGGATCGTCGGACGGGGCCGGGTGGCCCCCCAGAGCCTGATGCAGTTCGGTCATCGCCTCGCGCAGACGCGTGCCATACGCGCGCAGCCGCACGAGCAGCTCGCGGCGGCGGTCGGCCCCGAGCGGCAGGCGGTCGAGATAACGCGCGCAGCGGTCGTCAGGCGCGCCGCCCGGAATCAATCTGGGGGCAGAATGTAGCTCCATGTCTCGGACACATTGTTGGCGCCTCCTTTCAGGAACGCGCGCATCTCCACGGGTTTTGCAGGATCGACGCGCTTGACCCGCAGGGCGATGCGCCAGGTCCCGGTCGCATCGTTGCGCTGCAGAGTGCGCTCGACGATCTCGCCGTTCGCATCGGCGTCGACCACGGCCTCGAGCTTGGCGTCGGAGGGCAATTTTCGCAGCGAAGGGCCGTCGAAGTCGATGGCGAAGCCGATGCTGTTGTCCGGGTTGCGCACGTAACCCCGGCCCCGCCGCGTCTGCGTCACCCACGACAGGGGCGGCCGCGTCTCGGTTTCCTTCTGCCACAGTATCCGGTATTCGAGATCGTAGGGTTTGCGCGGCACCGGTCCCGCGTCCGGCACCCAGTAGGCCACGATGTTGTCGTTGGTCTCGTCCGGCGTGGGAATCTGCACCAGCTCTACGTGGCCCGCGCCCCATTTCCCTTTTGGTTCGACCCATGCGCTCGGACGGCGCTCGTAGTGGTCGGCGATGTCCTCGTAGCGGTCGAAGTCGCGATCCCGCTGCATCAGGCCGAACCCGAGGGGATTGGTCACGGCGAAGGACGTCACCAGCAGGCGCTTCGGGTTCGTGAGCGGGCGCCAGATCCATTCACCGGTGCCGGACTGGATCGACAGGCCGTCCGAGTCGTGCACCTCGGGTCGATAGTCATCGCCGGTCGCGCGCTGGTTCTCGGCAAAGAGGAACATGCTGGTCAGCGGCGCAATGCCGAGCTTACTCACGTTCTCGCGCAGATGAAGCTCGAGCTTCACGTCGACCACGGTTTCGACGCCGGGTCGCACGATGAAGCGATAGGCGCCGGCCGCCCGCTTCGAGTCGAGCAGCGCGTAGATCGTCAGCTCTTTCGCGCGTGCGTCGGGCTGCACGATCCAGAATTCCACGAAGCGCGGAAACTCCTCGCCGGAGATGAGCGCGGTGTCGATCGCGAGCCCCCGCGCCGACAAACCGTACCACTGGCCCTTGCCCAGCGCGCGAAAGTAGCTCGCTCCGAGAAACACCACGACTTCGTCCTTGAACTTCGGCGTGTTGATAGCATAGTGCGCGCGAAAGCCGGCAAACCCGAGGCCGTGCAGTTTCTGCGGGTCGAGCTTGACTGCGTTGTAATCGAAGAAGTCCGGGCTGAACTTGATCTCGCGGATCTTCCCGCCGACGACCTCGTTGATCCTCACCGGTTGATTGAAGTGCGTGCCCTGGTGGAAGAACATGAGCTCGAAGGGGAGGTGGGCGCCGCGCCACCACGCCTTGTCCGGATTGAACCGGATGTCGAGATACTGATCGTGGCTGAGCGCCTGCAACTCCTTGGGGAAGTTCGCGGTCGGCGCGCTCACGTAGGGGGCGGCTGCGAGCTGCTTCGCGCGCTGGGCAACGTCGGCAAAGCTGAAGGCGAAAGCGGAATCGGAAAGGCAAAGCGCGACGAGGAGCGCCAACGCCATGCGCGCAGTGAACCGCATGGATTGGAGGTGGTGGAAAGACCTGAACGGGACGATCGGGGGCATCCGGTTTCCGTGAGTGAACGGCTTGTTGGAGTTTGCCCATTGTCTCATCCCGCCGGCATCCGCCCAATCTGTCGTCAACCAGCGACGAATCGTCATCGGGCAGATGCGCACAGAAATTTGAATCTTCCTGACCATCCGGTGAACCGCCCGGAGGACACTTCGCGCCGTAGTGTCGACGAAATGCGAAGGAGGGAGCCATGCAGACCGTCACGTCAATCAGCGCGGCCACGTTTACTCCGCGCTTCCTGCAGCACGAGGGACGCGCGTCCGCTGCCTGGACCGCAGCCGATCTTGCTGCCGACTCCAAGTCCCATCGCGGCACCGGCGGCGTGAGCGAGGAGAACGAAGGGTTCGGCTTCCGGCCGGCCTTCCTCGACGCGGGCACGGGAATCGTGTACCGCTCGCGCTTTCCAGGACGGCACTCCGGCGCCCTTCCACCTTCTCGACGGTCTGCCTGCCTGAAGAACTGGTGGCGAGTCGCAACGAGCGCGGCCGGGTCGCCGCCGTCAAAGCGTTCCTCATCTCGGGCTTTGTCCGTTTCGGGCGGTTCTACACCCGGGATGAGGCGGCCGCTGCGGTCAGCCAGACCTTGCCCGCCGCCTGATCGCGCAAGGCGCGATTCTTCGGTCGGCCGTTAGAGAAATGTGAACTTTCTGTGATCGCGGCGTGACCGCCGGCGGCGAAAGTCTGGGTAGAGAGTGGGCGGACCGTGCCAGTGCCCGACCCGGCAGCGGAACGTGGCCGGCGGCTGTGGCAAGCGCTATCCTAGTCCGGCGCATCACCGGTGCGGCGAAGCTTCGGAGCGAATGGCTCCTGTGATTGACAGGTACACGACTCATATCCCATGCAACGCAGCGTGCTCGTGATCGAAGACCAGCAAGACATCGCCGAGCTGGTGAAGCTTCACCTCAAGGATCTCAACTGCAGCGTCAAGCTCGCGTTCGACGGCATTGCAGGGCTGGCGGAGGCGGAAACGGGCAACTACGACCTGCTCATCCTCGACCTCATGCTGCCGGGCATGGATGGGTTGGAAGTCTGCAAGCGGGTGCGGGCGAAGTCGCGCTATACGCCGATCCTCATGCTCACCTCCAAATCCTCAGAGCTCGACCGCGTGCTCGGCCTAGAGCTCGGCGCCGACGACTACCTCACCAAACCGTTCAGCGTAATGGAGCTGGTCGCGCGCGTGAAGGCGATCTTCCGGCGCGTGGATGCGCTCGCGCCGGGCAGCGGCGAAGAAGCGAAGAAGAGTATCCGTGCGGGCGCGCTCGAGATCGATCCGGACAAACGCCTGGTGACCCTGTCGGGTCGCCCGGTCGAGCTGACCGCGAAGGAGTTCGACCTGCTCGTGTACTTCGCGCGCAATCCAGGTCGGGTCTACAGCCGCAGCCAACTGCTGGACGCAGTCTGGGGCTACAGCCACAGCGGCTACGAGCACACCGTCAATTCCCACATCAACCGGCTACGCATGAAGATCGAGGCGGACCCCGCCAAGCCCGGCTATATCCTCACCGTGTGGAGCGTAGGCTACAAGTTCAACGAAGCCGCGGTCGGGTAGCAGGCTGTTGAAGAACCTTCGGGAGCCGCGTTTGACACGAAGAATGCTCAGGTGCGAGGCGCGCGACGAAGGTCGTAGTTTGGACTACGATGCCGAGGAGCGGAACGAAGCAGATGGGCATTTTCTCGTGCAAACCCGGAGGGGCGTGGCTTTCCGGGCGATCTGCTTTGTCGCGCGCCTTGCGAAGGGGGTCGACCATTCGCTTCGTCCCGCTTCGCGCATCTCGTCCCGGAAAGCCGGCGCCGTGGCCCCGACGGGTTTTTCAACAGCCTGCTGAGCCCCGCGCCCGATGCGGCTCAACTCGCTCTACGGAAAACTCATCGTTGCCCTGGTCGCGCTCTTCGCCGTCCTCGGCCTGCTCTTCTTCTCGCTCATGCGCTTCTCGCTCGCCGAATACCGCGATGCGATCAACCAGGAGCTCAACCGGGACGTCGCGCGGGAAGTCGCAGACGACATCCGGAGTGAAGCGAACGATCCGATCGCGCTGAAGCGCAAGATCGACTCGCTCATGCACGTCAACCCCGGGATCGAGATCTACCTGCTCGACAACTCCGGCGCGATCCTCGCGTTCTCCGCGAGCCCGGGCAAGGTGGTGCGCAGCGCCGTCGAGCTCGCACCGTTGCATGCGTTTCTCTCCGGGGTGCGTTTCCCTGTGCGGGGAGACGACCCGCGCGACGAGATGCGCCGGAAGATTTTCTCCGTCGCGCCGATCGCTCCGCAGGGTTTCGTGTACGCGATACTCGGAGGCGAGCTGTACGACGAGGTGACGAGCCAGCGGGAGGCGCGCTACCTGCTGAACCAGAGCGTGGCCGTGATGCTCGTCGGTCTCGTGCTCGCCCTCGTGTGCGGATTCGCAATCTTTGCCGTCATCACGCGCAAGCTGAAGCGTCTGGCGGAGGCGATGGAATCCTTCAAGGACGGTGCATTCCGCCGCAAGACTCTGTTTGCGCCGCTGCCGTCGCCGGAGCGTCGGGACGAGATCGACCGTGTCGCGGCGACTTACAACGAGATGGCGGAGCGCATGACCGAGATGATCCGCGAGCTGCAACGGCAGGAGTCCGTGCGCCGGGATCTGGTCGCGAACGTTTCCCACGATCTGCGCACGCCGCTCGCTTCCCTGCGCGGCTATCTCGAAACCCTGATGATCAAGGGCGACAGCCTGCCGCCGGAAGAGCAGAAGATGTATCTTGCCATCGCCACCCAGCAGACCGAGCGCCTAGCCCGGCTGGTCGCGGAGCTGTTCGAGCTCGCCAAGCTGGAAGCGAAGGACGTGAGCGTGCAGGTCGAATCGTTCCCGGTCTCCGAGCTGATCCAGGACGTGGTGCAGAAATTCGAGCTCGATGCGAAGCAGAGGCAGCTCGCGATCCGGGCCGAGGTCGAGGCCGACCTTCCCTTCGTCACCGCGGACATCGCGCTGGTTGAGCGGGTGCTGCAGAACCTGATCGACAATGCCTTGCATCACACGCCGGCCGGTGGCACCGTGTCCGTCGCCGCACGCGTGCGCGGACGGGAGGTTGCCGTCACGGTGGCGGATACCGGCAGCGGCATTTCGAAGGATCACCTGCCGCACATCTTCGAGCGGCTCTACCGCGCCGACAAGAGCCGCGACAGCCGCTCCGGCGGGGCCGGGCTAGGGCTCGCGATAGCGCGGCAGATCGTCGAGCTGCACGGCGGCCGCATCGCCGTCGAAAGCGAGCTCGGGCGCGGGACGACCTTCTCCTTCTCGCTGCCGCTCGCGGGGACCGTGGCGGCGTAAGCGGCCCTGTCGCACGCGGGTCAGATCCGCGGCGGTGTCCGCGGGACTTTAAGGGGGACGACTTGGCTCTGCACTGGAAGATTGTCGCGCCGCTGGGCGTCCTCTGGCTGCTGATGGCCGCCTTGCTGCATTGGGTCTGGGGGCCGTACGCGATGGCGCAGCAGGAGTTGCAGACTCACGATGCTGTATCCCGGTCGCTGCAGCGGCTTGCCCAGGAGATCGCGCCGCTAATGAAGGCCGGCCGCGACGCCGATGCCGCCGCCGCGCTGGAACGGGCGCTGCGGGCGGAACCGAACTGGACAGCAGTCGAGTTGCGCGATCAGACCGGGAATTCGATTCTTCGTCTCGAAGGCGCGGCACGCGACGCTGCGCCCACGCTCGAGGAGCGGAGCTTCGAGCAGCCGATCACGGACGGCGCGGCCGTGCTGGGGTGGGTCGGTGCGCGGGTCGATGTTGCACCCGCGCTCTCCTCGACCCATGCGACACAGCGGGAGGTCAACTTGTTGCTGCTCGCCGCGCTGGCGGCGGTCCTTGCGATCGCCGGCGTCGCCACGCGTTTCTTCGTCGGACGCCCGCTGGAGCGGCTTGCTTTAGCGGCAGGGTCGCTCGCCGATGGCGGCGGTGAGCCGCTGCCCGATACGCGCCGCAACGACGAGGTCGGCCGCGTGTCCACGCGTCTTGCCGAGATACGCGACGCACTCGGGCAGCGCAGCCGGGACCTCGAGCGCGAAGTCGAACGGCGGCGGCAGCTTGAAGAGCGGCTGCACGAGAGCGAGGAGCGTTACGTGCTCGCCGTGCGCGGCGCGGATGACGGTCTCTGGGAATGGAACTTGAGGAACGGCAAGGTCTATTACTCGCCGCGCTGGAAGAGCATGCTCGGCTACACCGAGGACGAGATCGGCGACGACGTGGCCGAGTGGCGCGATCGCATTCATCCCGACGACCTGGAGCCGACGATGCGCGCCGTGCAGGCGCACCTCGACGGATCCGCGCAGCGGTTCGAGCACGATCATCGCCTGCGTCACAAGAACGGGCGCTACCGATGGGTGCTGGCCCGCGGTGCCACGCTGCACTCGGCGACCGGTAAGCCGTACCGGTTGGTCGGCCTCAACACCGACATCACTGCCCGCAAGCGCGCCGAGGAGGTGCTGCTCGCGATCGCCGAGGGCCTCGCTTCGGCGCGCGGCGACGAGTTCTTCCGCGCACTGGTCCGCAATTTCGCGCGCGTGCTCGGCGTGCAATACGCCTTCATCGCCGAGTGCATCGACCACCCGACGACACGCGTGCGCAAGCTCGCTTCGTGGAAGAACGACGCGTGGGCGGAGGCGAACGAGTTCGATCTCGCCGGCACGCCTTGCCACGAGACCGTCAACCTCGGACGCGTGTGCGTGTACTCGCGCGACGTTGGAGTGATCTATCCGCGGGAGGTTGGCTGGGAGAGTTACCTCGGCATTCCGATCTTCGACAGCGCCGGCAACGTGCTCGGCCACCTGGCCTGCTACGACAGCCAGCCCGCGCAGGAAGACCTGCCGGTGCAGTCGATCTTCTCGCTGTTTGCCGTCCGCGCCGGGGTCGAGATGGAGCGGCGCGCGCTCGAACAGCGACTGAATACGCTGGCGGCCGGCGCCCAGGGATAGTCAGCGCGGGAGCGTTCCGTCTTGACGGGCGGGAACCATTGGCAACACCATGCGGTCGATTCGCCGTGCCGCGCAGGGCGAAGGCGCAGCGCGTTTCTCGATTTCACCCTTCATCCACCCGTTACCTTGCCACCGACTCGAGAGAGCCAGCGCAAAGAGACCGTCGTGTTCGTGCATGCGCTCTGGCTGCACGGACTGTCGCTTCTTCTCCAGGCGCGCCGCATCGAGCGCTGCGGGTTCACCGCCGATTGCTCGTTTTCCTATGCCTCGGTCACGGGATCGATCGCCGACCACGGGCGCGGCCTCGCTCGACACATTGCGAGCCTCGAAGCACCACGGATTCACCTGGTCGGGCACAGCATGGGGACACTCGTCATCCTGAAGATGCTGGCGCAGCACCCCGATTCGCGCATCGGTCGCGCCGTACTGCTCGGACCCCCTTTCCACGGCAGCATTGCGGGCCGCACGCTCGGACAATTTGCACCCGGGCGCTGGATGCTCGGTCAGAGCTATGCGCTGTGGGCGCAGCGGGAGCGGGTTCCGCCGCCACGAGATGTCGAGGTCGGAGTCATCGCCGGCACGCGGCCGGTCGGAGCTGGAGTCGTGCTCGGCGTGCTGAAGACACCCCACGACGGTGTCGTCACGGTGGACGAAACGCGCATCCCGGGCATTTGCGATCACATCAGTCTCAACGTGAGTCATTCGGAGATGATCTTCGCGGCTTCGGTCGCGCAGCAGGTGGCCGCGTTTCTGCAGCGCGGGAGATTCGACCGAGCCCGCAGCCGCCCGTCGAAGGACGGAGCGTGAGGCCGCGGCTCGCTGGCGCGATGGCGCTCATCGCGCTCTCGCTTGCCGGCTGCAGCTCGACTCCTTACTACTGGCAGGCGGCGCATGGCCAGTTCGATCTCTGGCGAAAATCGCGTCCCATTGACGCATACCTGGCGGACCCGAATACGAGCGAAGCGCTGAAGGCGCAACTCAAGCAGATCCAGCAGATCCGTGTCTTCGCAAGCCGGGATCTCGACCTGCCCGACAATGGCAGCTACCGCAGCTACGCCGATCTCGGCCGTCCGTATGTCGTGTGGAACGTGTTCGCTGCGCCGGAGCTTTCGATGAAGGCGAAGGAGTGGTGCTTTCCGGTGGCGGGTTGCGTCGGGTATCGCGGCTATTTCGACGAGCAGGGCGCGCGGACCTTCGCCGAGGGGATTGCGCGCGAGGGTTACGACACCTACGTGGGCGGCGTGCCGGCGTATTCGACGCTGGGCTGGTTCGACGATCCAGTGCCGAGCACGATCATCGGCTATCCGGATACCGAGGTCGCGCGTCTCATCTTCCACGAACTCGCGCATCAGGTGGTCTACGTGCGGGACGACACCACCTTCAGCGAATCCTTTGCCAGCACCGTCGAGCAGGAAGGCGTCGCGCGCTGGGTGAAGGCGCAGGGCTCGCGGGAAAATCTGGAACGGTTTCGCCAAGCACAGGCACGCAAGCGGCAGTTCATCGATCTCGTTCTGAAGTACCAGGGCAAGCTTGCGGAGATCTATGCGTCGTCAGCGGGCGTCGAGGAAAAGCGGAAGCTGAAAGCGCAGACGATCGATGCCATGCGCGCTGACTACGCCGACTTGAAGGGAACGTGGGCGATGCCGAGTGGGTACGACGCGTGGTTCGCCGGGCCGCTCAACAATGCGCAGATCGTTTCGGTGGCGAGCTACACGGAGCAGGTGCCAGGATTCCAGGCGTTGCTCGCGCAGGAGCAGGGCGACATGAAGCGGTTCTTCGCCGCCGCCAAGGCGCTTGCCAAATTATCCAAACCGGAGCGGGACGCGAAGCTGGCGGCATTGGCGGCGCAGCTTAACGCTGCTGCGCAATGAAGATAAAGCAGGACGCTGAGCCCAGACGCCTTCCCTGTTCCGCTGCGTTTCCCACTCAAGAGCGCTCGGGCTCGCGCTTCTCCGTCCAGAGCGTTACTTGCAGAGGGAAGTAGAAAATCGGCGTGGCCGCAATCGTCGCGACTACCAATCGACCAATTGCGAAGGCGGCGCTCATGCAATTGAAAGGTAAAGTCGCGCATGAGCCCAAGAGCAAGTGGGTGAAGTCCGCTTGCGAAGATCGGCCTCGACGCGCTTGTTATGCATCTTTGTGTATCGGTTCGAGAAACGTCAGTTGAAATCGCGCGCCGTTCTCGTTGATTTCGCCGATTCTAAATCGCCCCCATATTTCCCTAGCCGTTGGATGCATGTCCTTCGGATGCAGGATGCCGCTTTCGCCAGAAGTAATACTTATCCAGAGTGGTTCAACTGTTTCCTTGATCTCAGCGTACGCAGAATCAAGCCAGCCGTCTTTCTGGGTTGTCAGCACTCTTGCCCCGAACCAGTGAAGATAATGAGATAGCACTCCCCAAGCCTTCATCAAGGCTTTGTGATCCCAGTCAATTAGCTTGGGCGCCGATGGTTGCAGCCCAACCACGATTTTTGTGAACAGCTTCAAGCGTTCATAATCTGGCGTCAATTGCGCGATTGTTTTGACGAAGCGATTTCTTTCGTTGACACATCGCCTGTATTCCTCCTCCGATAGATTCGCGCCGGTGCTGATTACCAACTCCTCAAATAGCAGATATTCAATCCCATGACGCGAGTCGGCACAGGCATATAACAAAGGGGAGAAATTGCGCACCCGAGTGAAGTAATCAAGCCATGCCATACTCTTGAGCAGATACCCGGCGGAATCAAAGTACTCAATCCGTATGATTTCCTCATGAGTCTTTCCAATATGGCTAGGAATATTCATTGCAATTCAGAGTGGCATAACGACAAAGGTCAGAAGCGCGCCGGCACGTTGCGCGCAAAGCGGGACTGCGCTTAACAGCGCACCCTCTTGCACTCGTAGCTCATGTATGCCCTCTGGCGGCTAACGATACGCCCATCAGCGGGCCGCTTCGCGGCTCCGCTGCATCGGCTGGTTGGGACGCTCGTTTCTCTACAGGAATCCTTCTCTCTCGAGCACGCGGCGAATTTCCTCGAAACGAGCCGCGATATCTCCCTTTGGAAACTTGATCTGAGACAGTCCGGTGATATTCGAGAATGCGGCGCATCCATCTTCGACCAGAACGATTGCGCGACGCGTGCCCAGTTTTCCTTGAAATAGGCCTACCTCATGAATGACATTGGGTCGTGCGTGAAGTGAGGTATCGGCCATTTCGTCCTCCGCCGTCATGACGAGAAACGCAAAGCCGGCATGTGACATCATCGCCTCAAGCCTTTCAGTGGTGGTATACCCCGCGACTGGGACGCGGTTGAACTCATCGCACGGAAGCTTGAGTCGAGCCTCTAAGAAGTCTTTTAGATCCCTCCACAGCATCGAGCGGCCGTGGCCAATAAAAATTCGCTGACTTGAGGAGGGCGGCCGAGTGACCTCGACCCGTGATGCTTCACTGGCCGGAGGCCTCAGCTTCGCCAGCAGTTTGACGGCGGCCGCAAGTGTGCGATGCCCGACCTCGCTGTAGTCCTTTTGAATGGGCAGCGCATCCATTTCTAGGACGGTCGCAACGAGCAGCGGTTGAGTCTTGTAATTCTGGGAGAGGGCGATCACGGGTAAGTAGCGGTCACCGTGTTCATTTTGCTTGGACATCAAATCGATGAGTTTGAGACCAGCGTTCTTCTTCTCATCCGACTTCCACTTCCGCGAACGATCGCCATACCAGGACAGATCAATTATGGCGACGTCGAAATCCTTGGATTCCCTAATTCTCCGCTCCGCCTCCTTGTACGTCCTCGCAGGAGATACTTCGACTCCTTGTGTCGTTAGGCTGTCTATGAGCTCAGCAAACCAGCGCTTGTCCTGTTCGTACCCAACGTTTACATCAGGCATCTTACCCGCCAACTCTTTAGCGATCTCCTGTCGGACCTTTTCGTTGTCAGCATCCTTGTCCCACGGAATCTGATCGTCTGCAAACAGAACCTTGGTGACCATCAGTATCCTCCTTCCTAAAGGAGCTTCGCAGCGGCCCAACGTGTTTTATCGGGAGTTTAAATCAATTTAACCGGGTCTCGGGTCCTGTTAACTGAAATCCGCGCGACTGAAGTCGCGCTCGGATTTCATTGCCATATGTGGCATTGCCGAGGCCATCGCTGGGTGATAACTCGCGAGGAAATATCAGCTCGGTGGAAGAACTGGTTTTTCGTCGCTGAAGCGCCGCGCACGGATCACTAAGCGTATCGCCAAAGCGACAAAGCGGGACGCGGAGAGTGCGGAGAGAAAAGCCTTCAAGCGTTCAGGTTCGCGTAGGCCGCGCGGTTCAGGGAGCTTCTTTAGCGCAGTGCTGCTACCGCACCTAGAACGAAAGCCGCGAGAAGCGCCGTTTCGCCCACGACCAGAAGCATGGGTCCGATGCCCATGTCGACGAGCGATTTCAGCGACGTCTTCATCCCGATCGCCGCGATCGCGGTCACGAGGCACCATCGGGATATGCTCGAGCCCGCATCCAGCACGGACGCGGAGATCCAGCCGGTACTCGCGATCGCAACGAGGACCGCGAAGGCGACTGCGAACCAGGGCAGGAGGGGCGCCGCATGCGCCGACTCCGATCCGCGGACGTGAAGCGCGAAACCGATGCCCAAGCAGACCGGGAGCAGCATCCCAACGCGCAAAAGCTTCACGACAGTTGCGGTATCGCCCGTCAGCGGCGACACGCTGTATCCCGCGCCCACGACTTGTGCGACGTCGTGGATCGTCGCTCCGAAGAATATCCCCGCTTCCCGGTAGTCGAGGCCGAGCGACGCGCCCAGGATAGGGTAGAAGATCATCGCGAGAGTCGAGAGGGCAGTCACGCCGATCACCGTGAAGCTCGTGTCCCGCTCGCTGTTTTCATGCTTGGGAAGCAGAGAGTCGATGGCGAGTGCGGCCGAGGCGCCGCAGATCGCCACGGCCCCTCCGGTAAGAACTCCAAGCGTGTTGGCAAGCTTGAAAAGGCGCGCGAGAACGAGGCCCGCGAGCAGTGTCAGGATCACACCAAAAACGATCATCGCGACCGTAGTCCACCCGAGCGCGGCGACCTGCGCGACCGTAATGCGCAGGCCAAGCAATGCCACACCCGTACGCAGCAGCACGGTCGCTGCGAACTCGATCCCTGGCCCGCATCGACCTTCCTGCGCGAGGAAATTCAGCGCCATGCCGAGGAGCAGCGCAAACAACATTGCACTGGCGTGGTATTGCAGCGAAAGGAAGGTCGCCGCGATGCCGATGACCCCCGCAACCGCGAGACCGGGCGCGACTTCGCGCACTCGGGCGCGAGTCATGACTGCGATTTCAGAGGTCACGACGATCCCTCACGGTGTTGACGGTGGGCTCCCTTTGCCAAAGCGGGGACACGGGGCAACGGCGAAGACGGGAGGCTGCGGATGCTCGATGCCCGAGTCCAGTATTGCTATCGAGGTAGAGCGTGGGGTGAGAATGTTCCGAAAGCGCCCCCTCCGGACCCTCGCGCGTGGCGCAGACCGTTTCAACGCCGTGCATATCGTGGCGGCGAGGAGCAGTGCAGATGTTGGACGTCGTCGGTCAGAGAGAGGCGATGAATTCCTCCGGCGCGACCTCGGCTTGGTGCAGCAGACCCGTCAAATGTCGTAGCCAAGACTGTGCGACTGACAGGCGATGTCTGAAGGGTCAGCTTACGTTCGTGACGACCGGCAAAGAACGGCCCAGAAGCAGTCGGTAATCGCCGCGCTCCAGTTCGCCGCAAAGCAGTCATTCGTCAGACTACGACGCGAGTCTTCACGCGGCGTGTGGATCTGCGCGATCGCCCACGGGCCGCGCTATCGCGATTATCAAGAGTCGAGCAGCGGATAGCGGACCGCGATGTCGCGGTGCTCCGGGTAGATCCATCCGAACGCCGTGCTTGATAGGCTCCAGGCAACGACTGCAAACAGCAAGCGCCCAACACTACAAACCCGCTTCCTCGATCTTGTCCACTATTGCCCCTCCCTAACAGTTTGTTGAATTTATCCCCTGATATCCCCTGATAGTGTTTACGGAATCGGGGGGAGTACGTTGAGTAATGCGTCGTATAGATCGAAGGGGATGAGTGCGATGCGTGGAGCCGACGTAACCCAGGAAGGCTTGTTCGTTGTGAAGCAGACCTCGGATTACGTGCCGGCGGAGCATCCGCTGATCGCGATTCGAGAGATTCTCAATCCAGCGCTGCGCGACATGGACCGGCTGTTTGAGTCGATGTACGAAGAGCGTGGTCGGTACTCGGTGCCCCCGGAATGGCTGCTGCGTGGATTGGTGCTGCAAGCCTTGTATGGAATTCGGAGCGAACGGCTGTTGTGCGAGCAATTGGGTTACAACATGCTGTTCCGCTGGTTCGTCGGACTGGGCATGGAAGACTTGGCGTGGGATCACAGCACCTATACGCAAAATCGCGACCGGCTGATCGATCACGATGCGATCAAGACGTTGTTCGGGCGCGTGATGCAACAAGCGGAAGAAGCCAAGCTGCTCTCGTCCGAGCATTTCAGCGTGGACGGCACGCTGATACGCGCCTGGGCCTCGCTCAAGAGCTTCGTGCCGAAGGATGGGCCCCCGCCGAACAAGACTGGCAGCAAGAACAATCCGGAAGTGGAGTTCAAGGGCCAGAAACGCAGCAACGATACGCACGCCAGTACCACCGACGCGGATTCCCGGCTGTTCACCAAGTCGAAGAAAGCCCAGGCTCTGCCATCCTTCATGGGCCATGTGCTGATGGACAACCGCAGCAAGTTGGCCGTTGACACGCGACTGACGCTGGCCACGGGCACGGCCGAACGCGAGGCAGCCCTCGACATGTTGGCCAGTCTTCCCGGCGAGCAGCGCAAGACGGTGGGGGCGGACAAGAACTACGATACCGAGGACTTTGTCAGCGCCTGCCGTGAGCTCAACGTCACGCCTCACGTGGCACAAAATGCCTACGAGTACGCCACCAAGACCGGCAAACGGGCGAAGCGCGAAAGCCGGATCGACGGCCGCACGACCCGGCACGACGGCTATCGGGTCAGTCAGGTGACGCGCAAGCTGATCGAGACGTTGTTCGGTGATGGCAAGCAGCATGGCGCAACGATCCGTCAGGTCAAGCTGCGTGGCCAGCCGAAAGTCAGCGACGTGTTCACACTGTCCATGCTGGCGGTCAATTTGCGCCGGTTGCCGAAACTGTTCATAGCACAGGCGATCATGGGCGCGACCGGATAAACGGGAAAGGTGCGTCCGCATTTGCGGTTCGCGTGCAAATAGCGGCGCAAAACACCAACGCGGAAGCGCAAACCGCGAGAAACCTCGCACGGCTTCCTCTCCCATCTTGAAAATCTCGTTGCGATCCAATGCCCGCACCCAAATCATCGATAATTTCAACGAACTGTTAAAGAGCGACGCGAGGGTAATAAACGGGTTCCGCTCACTTGCCGCTTCGCGCGCGTGCGAATCTAGCGTCCGCTCACCTCCGGTTCGTGGTCGGCCTGAAAGAGCGTGCGATAGAGAAATCCCGCGATGAGGGCGCCGATGATGGGCGCGACCCAGAACAGCCACAGTTGCTCGATCGCCCAACCGCCCACGAAGAGCGCTGGCGCCGTGCTGCGGGCTGGATTCACCGAGGTGTTGGTGACCGGAATGCTGATCAGATGGATGAGCGTGAGCGCCAGACCGATCGCGAGACCGGCAAACCCGACCGGTGCGCGCTTGTGGGTCGTGCCGAGAATGACGATCAGAAACATGAACGTCATCACGACCTCACACACAAGCGCGGACGTGAGGCCATACTTGCCGGGCGAGTGCTCGCCATAGCCGTTCGCCGCGAAGCCGCCGGCGAGATCGAAGCCGGCTTTGCCGCTCGCGATGAGATACAGCACTGCGGCAGCCACAAGTCCGCCCACTACCTGCGCGATGACGTAGAGAAGCAAATGCCCGATCGGGAACCGGCCGCCGGCACAGAGTCCCACCGATACCGCGGGATTGAAGTGGCCGCCCGAAATCGGACCGAGCGCGTATGCGCCGGTGAGAACAGTTAGGCCGAAGGCCAGCGACACGCCGGTGAAGCCGATTCCCAGCTCCGGAAACCCGGCGGCGAGCACCGCACTGCCGCACCCCCCGAGCACGAGCCAAAACGTTCCGATGAATTCTGCTGCGAGCTTCGCGCCCATGTCGAACTCCCTGTCAAGATGAAATAATGTGTCGATATCACTTGCCGGAACCGGCGGTTGGGCCGAGCCAGTGGGCGCGAATGCTAGCACGGTCAGGTGACGGCTAGCACCGATCAGATCATAGTCCGAATGCTCTCCGCGGTGGAAGGCGGCTACCTGTGTTCCCAGAAGGTCGAGAATTCGGGCGAAGCTGACATGCCCGGTCTGCTATACGGCCAGTGGCTCGCCCAGGGTGTGCTCTTGGTGAACGGTTCTGGGCCACGCGACCCCACGTTTCCGAAGCGGAAATGGGTGCGCCTGGGTATTCCGTGGAAGGCTATGGCTTTTCAAACGACGCAAGAGCCTTATTGGGCCCGCCTTCCTCCTGAGGCCAGCTTGCACCGCTGGCAAGGGCTAGAGCCACCGATCGACTTGCACTACCGAATGCTTGTAGCATGAACGCGGAAAACTTCTGCTTTGGGTGGCCGGCCAGCGCCCCTGCGTAGTCGCGAACCAGTCGACTGCGGTGCGCAGGCAACTTGTTCCTCGGACACTTGGTACGTAGGCAACACTTCTCTTCCAGTCAAATTCAGAATGGAGAAAGCCATGAAGTCCCTGTCAGCCGCACTAGTTCGAGGTTTGCTTATTGTTGTTCCGGTGTACTTCGCTGTGTTGCTCCTGCTCAAGGGGATGAAGTCGGTTGCCAATCTTGTGCACCCACTCGCCCAGCTTCTCCCCGAGTGGCTTCCCGCCGAGCAGTTCCTCTCCCTTCTGCTCGTTCTGGCGATCTGCGTCGCCATCGGCGCTTCCGTTGGCACTCGCATCGGGCAAAGGGTCCGGAACTGGACGGAAAAGACCGTCTTTGAAAAAATCCCGGGCTACGGACTATTCCGGAGCCTCACGCACCGGGTTGCGGGGCAAAGCCGCGGAAGCACCTGGAAGGCCGCGCTAGTCGAAATCGAAGAGGCCCTTGTCCCGGCGTTCATCATCGAAGAGCTCGATGACGGGCGCTACACGGTCTTTGTCCCGTCGATCCCCACGCCGTTCGCGGGTGCCGTCTACATTCTCGACCGGAAACGGGTGCATGCTCTGGACGTGCCCTTCACCGATGCGTTGACAGTCGTTACTCGATGGGGTTCGGGTGCGAAGAACCTGGTTGCGTCCATGGAGAAAGGCGGCAAGCCCATCGAACGAACGCCGGATCACTAGGGGGGCGGGACGGCCACAAACCAAGTTTCGTTGCGAACGACCGCCGGCGGCATGCAGTTCCCGAATCACGACTGCTCACGACTGCCGTCAGGGTGCACTTGCGGGAGTCGCGTTAGAACTCCTATCCTTTGCGAAGAAGTGCCGCGCTGAAGTGATCGGGTAGAACAATGAGGCGGTTGTCTTTCGTTCGGGCCGGGAATCCTGTGGTTCCGCGCCTTGCGCGAACTCCGGGGCGTTGGTCCCGTCACCATCGCCGAGTTCCGGCCGAGGTGCGCCACGCCTGCCGAGCGTTCTCGCCCGCCGCGGAGTGCTCGAACGCGAGGACGGCCAGACGATGGGCACCCATTATGAATAGGATGACGGGGCTTATGGTTCCGGCCCTTGCTCATCTTCGGCATGGCGGAGCCAGTTACTCAACGCCAAGCCCAACGCGAACAGCCGAGGCTCATGGCCGTCCGCTGCTCGGGGTTCTGTCGGTACAAGCCTGAGTCCTCCAGGCGCTGGAAGGTTGTCTTGGTGATGGGCACGATGCCCGTGTTGACCACATCTGCCGGCGCGGCTCGGCGATGAACTTCATGAACCGCGCGACGCCTTGTGCGCGCCTCTGCATCTCGGGAATGGCATCGAAACCGCCGCCAAGCCGAAGCCTCTGACACCGAACTATCTCGGGGGAAAGTTGACCAGGATTCCCTCAACCGCATTCTTCAGATCGCCGGAAGAAGCGTCGGTTTTGATCGTCCCCGTGGCCGCCCCCCGCCAAACCAACGCGTTGCTGTCCGCGCGGGAAACGTACAGGGTCAGCGCACGGATTTCATAGACATCGCTACCCTCATAACGCATCGAAACGATGAAGTCTGCCTTGTCCGTTTGCGAAGTAAACCCTTTAGTCTGCAGCACACGATCCGCCAGGAATCGGACGTTGCTTTCCAGCAGCGGGTCCCTCCACCTCCCATAACTCCAATACTCTGACTTGGCTTCGGCCCACCGGTAGGTCTTCAACTCCGCGAAGTTGAATTGGGGTTCGTACCAATATGTGACGGACGAACCGACGACGGAGGTGGCGCAGCCGCCAACAAACACGATGGCCAGAACGGCGGCCACCAACGCTCTGAAACGAAGACCAGTCTTCATGAAAGCTCCTTGCAGCGAGCCGCACCAGGAGGCCCTTGCATAACCGATGAACAGTCTGCGAAAACGCTTCGCGGGGATTTCGAGGTTTCGCCGGGATCAGGGACGAACCGTTACGCCGCGGCAACTGCTCACCTAGGTCAGAACACCTTTCCCGGAGCCCACCACCAATATTCTACGCAATGCCCGCAGGCGAGCGTTGACGTTCGTTGCTGCACTACCGGCAGGGGTGCATGCTCGTGCCGGACGACCGGGTCGAAGCAGCGCTGAGGGTGCTCGAAAACGGGTGAAATCCCCTGGCGAGCTACAACCACATGGGAGGCATTCATCTTGAAAGCAAACCGGCTCATTGTTGCCGCGATACTCGCCAGCGCAATCAGGCTTCGGGCAGATCGGCGAAGGGTTGCTTTGCTGCGCCAGCCCCACAGGCAGTCGCCGAAGAGACGATCGAGGATGCCAGCGGAATGGCCGCTCCCGGGCCGAGGCGGTCGGTCACCGAATGCGTATTCTGCGTTGCCAATGACCGCGTTGTGGACGCATCGTCCGACGCTCACTTCCTGCCAAACGCAGTCCATCCAGCGTTCCATACAAAGCGGTCACTCGTGCACATTTCGCCGACGTTATTTTGCCTCCAAACACCGACCGTTCTGACACGAGCAAACCCTGAATACCCAAGTTGGCGTGATTGAAATATCCTTCCGCAGCGACAAAACGAGAAAAGGAAACACCATGCCAAAGGCCTATTGGGTCAGCGAGTATCGCGCTGTGGAGGACACGCGAAGCTCGCCTGTCCGGCCCTCACTGCCGGTCGAGGCTGCCAAGCATCTGAATCCGTTAGAAACCTAACCCGCCACTACTGACCCTGCCTATAATCTTTCGCACACTTGGGAGGCAGGTTCACGTGAAATATCCCGACATCGAACTCGAACGACGCGCCGCTTCTCGCCTGCTGGACGTCCTGATCCGCACCGGGCTCATCCTGGCGCTGGTCATACTTTGCTACCGGATCTTCTCGCCCTTCCTGACCCTGATGGTCTGGGCGCTGATCCTGGCCGTGACGCTGTACCCGCTGCACCAGTCGCTCGCCGCCAGGATGCGTGGCAAGCAAGGCTGGGCGGCGACGCTGATCACCGTGCTCGGCGTGGCGTTGATCGTCGCGCCGACTGCCGTGCTGTTGGGTTCGCTGGGCGACTCGGTGCATCGGGCGATCGACGCAGTGCAGCAGAACACGCTGCAGATTCCTCCGCCCAGGCCGGCCGTCGCCGCATGGCCGGTGGTCGGGCCGAAGATCCACGCCTACTGGCAACAGGCGCACGACGACTTGCCCACGCTGGTCAAGAGCCTGCAGCCGAAGGTCGGTGACCTGGCCAAGGTGGCGCTGGCCATGGTGGCCAGCATCGGCGGAGGCATCCTCGCCTTCGTCGCAGCCTTCATCATCGCCGGCATCATCATGGCCTTCGGCGAGGCCGGCGATCGCGCCAGCCGGGCGATATTCGCGCGCGTCGTCGGCGCCGAGCGCGGAGACGAGTTCACCGTGCTATCGGTGGCGACGATCCGCGCCGTCGCCCAAGGCGTGATCGGCATCGCCTTCATCCAGTCCATACTCGTCGGCCTGTGCCTGCTCGTCGCCGGTGTGCCGCTGGCCGGCGTGCTGGCGATCATCGTGCTCGTGCTCGGTATCGCGCAGGTGCCGGCGCTGATCGTCACGCTGCCGGCGATTGCCTACCTGTGGATGAGCGGCAGCTATGGCACCGGCGAGGCCGCGCTGTACTCGGTGCTGCTCTTCGTCGCCGGAATGGCCGACAACGTGCTCAAGCCGCTGATGCTGGGCCGCGGTGTCGATGCGCCGATGCCGGTGATTCTGCTCGGTGCGCTCGGCGGCATGGCCACGGCCGGCATCGTCGGTCTGTTCGTCGGTGCGGTGCTGCTGGCGCTGGGCTATCAGATCTTCATGGGCTGGGTGGCGGCCGATCCGGAGGCAAAACCGCCGCCGAGCGAGGGCAGCCAGACTGCGGGCTGACACCGCAGCGGCCGATGGCATCGAGGCGTGTACTGGAGCGTCTGGCGGTACCGGCGGTCGCGCTGCTGCTGGGTGGCTGCACAACGCTCGGACCCGACTTCACGCCGCCCCAGGTGCCCTGGCTGCAGGGGTGGTCCGGCGGCGCGGCGCGCTCGCTGGCCGAGGAAGCGCCACACCGCGCTCAGCCGCGCGACGACGAGTGGTGGCGCTATTTCGACGACCCGGTGCTCGACTACTTGGTGGCCGAAGCGCAGCGGCTGAACCCGGGCGCGCGCACCGCCGGCATGCGCATCATGGAGGCGCGTGCCCAACTCGGCATCGCCGGCAGCGCGCTGTACCCGCAGCTGCAGCAGATCAATGGAGAGGCCTTGCGCACCAGCCGCGGGGGCACCGACGGCCGCAGCACCGGATTCTGGTCCGCCGGTCTGTTCTTCGATCTGGCTTGGGAGCTGGACTTCTGGGGCAAGTTCAAGCGCGGCATCGAGTCGGCCGATGCCGCCTACTTCGCCAGCATCGCGCAGTACGACGATGTCCAGGTGCTGGTCGCGGCGCAGGCGGCGAGCCTGTACGCATCGATCCGTACCACCGAGCTGCGGCTGCGCATCGCCAACGAGAATGCCGCGATCCAGCAGCGCAGCCTGGAGATCACTGAACAGCTGTTCCGCAGCGGCAACGACTCGGAGCTCGACGTGCAGCAGGCGCGTTCGCAATACCTCGGCACGCTGGCGACGGTCCCAGAGATCGAGAGCAGCCTGCGCCAGACGCGCAACGCGCTGTGTGTGCTGCTCGCGCGGCCGCCCGATGCGCTGCCCGAGCTACAGCAGGCGAGCGCGAAGATCCCCGACGCGCCGCTCGAAGTAATCATCGATGTGCCGGCCGAGTTGTTGCGGCGCCGGCCGGACGTGCGCGCCGCCGAGATGCAGCTGGCCGCGCAGTCGGCGCAGATCGGCATCAGCGAGGCGGCGCTGTACCCGTCGATCGCGCTCGTCGGCTCGGTGGGGCTCTCGGCCACCACCTTCGGCTCACCCAGTAGCACGCTGAAGTGGGGCCTCGGGCCTGCGCTGGTGTGGAACGTGTTCGACTACGGCCGGCTGAGGAACCAAGTGTTGGTGCAGGACGCGCGTTTCCAGCAGCTGTACGAGCAGTACCAGGACGTGGTGCTGCGCGCCGCGCGCGAACTGGACGACGCGGCGACCGGCTTCGCCTTCACCCGCACGCAGGTCGCGATCCTGCGCGATGCGGTGCAGGCGGCAAGGCGGTCGCTCGACATCGCCACCGTCCAGTACCGCGAAGGGCTGGTCGACTTCCAGCGGGTGCTCGATTCGCAGCGGGCGCTGTTCAGCGCCCAGGAACGCTTGGTCGCCAGCCAAGGCGGCGTCGTGCAGTACCTGATCACCGTCTACAAGGCGATGGGTGGCGGTTGGCAGGCCGGCCGCTCGCGGCCGGTGCTCGACGACGCCACGCAAGCCACGATGGGCGAGCGCAGCGACTGGAAGTCGCTGCTGCAGGCCCCCTTGCCGCCGCCTTCAGCAGAGCTCCTGCCGTCCCCCGAGAGCGACTCTCCATGAGCCAGGATCCTGCCGTTCCATCCGACCCCGCCGCGCCGAACGCAGGCCCCGCTTCGGCGCCGCCGCAGGCGGCAGCCGTGCCGGCGGCTGCACCCGCCGCTTCACCCGCGGGCCGCGGCGCGCGCGCCGGCGCCCTGGTCATCGCTGTTCTGATCATCTCTAGCCTGGTGCTGTACTTCGTCGGCGACCGAGTCACGCCGAGCACTTCGCAGGCGCGTATCCAAGCCTTCGTCGTGCCGGTGGCAGCCGAGGTCGCAGGCAAGGTGCTGGCCGTGCACATCCGCAACAACGAAGAGGTTCAGCCCGGTCAGCCGCTGTTCGAGATCGATCCGCAGCCCTATCGCATCGCGCTGCAGCGAGCCCGTGCCGACCTCAAGTCGGTACGCAGTTCGGTCCAGGGGTCGGTGGCCGGGGTTGAGGCGGCGCGGGCCTCGCTCGCGGTGTCCGAAGCCAGCCGTGACATGGCCGAACGCGACGCCAGCCGGCTGGAGAAGCTCCACGAGGAGGATCCCGGTGCGATCTCGGTGCGCCGCCTCGAGATCGCGCAGGCCACCCGCGACGAGGCGCGCAGCAAGGTGCGCCGCGCCCGGGCCGACCTGCTCAAGGCGCAGGAGGCCGCCGGTGAAGCCGGCGACGACAACGCGCAGCTGCGCAGCGCGGTGGCGGCGGTCGAGAAGGCCGAGCTCGACCTGGCGCGCACGCGCGTCGTCGCGCCGGCGCGCGGCGTGGTCACCGACCTGCGCACCGATGTCGGCCACTTCGCACAGCCCGGTGCGCCAGTGATGACGCTGATCGCGATGCACGACCTGTGGATCAGCGCCGACCTGACCGAGAACAACATCGGGCACGTGAACCCCGGCGACCCGGTGGCGATCGTGCTCGATGCGATGCCGGGCGAGGTGCTGAAGGGCCGCGTGCGCAGCATCGGCGGCGGCGTCGGCAGCGGCCAGTCGACGCCGCCAGGCACGCTGCCGGTGGTGCAGAACAACCGCGACTGGCTGCGCCAGGCGCAGCGCATCCCGGTCGCCGTCGAGTTCGACGCCGACGTGCTGCCGCGCTTGAAGACGGTGCGGATTGGCGGCCAGGCCGACGTGCTGGTCTACACCGGGGACCACCCGCTGATGAACCCGCTCGGTGCGCTGTACATGCGTGTCCTCTCCTGGTTCACCTACCTGTACTGAGCGACGGCATGGCGCGCGGCGACAAGGCGGCATTGCGGCTGACGATCGGCTTGGGGCTGGCCGCGTTCGTCGCCTACGGCTTGGCGCTGCAGGCGCCCTATGTCGTCTGCATCATGGCGCTGCTGGTGTTGTGCAAGCCGGGCCCACCGCTGCCGATGGTCAAGGCGGTCGTGATTGCGGGCGTGTTCGCTGCGCTGGTCGCTGCTGGCGTGCTGATGGTGCCGCTGCTCGAGCACTACGCCGCCGCCGGCGTGCTGCTGACCGCGGTAATGGTGTTCGCGCTGTTCTACCTCGGGCAGCTGCGCGCCAACCCGTTGAACATGGTGCTGGTGCTGGCGTTCACGCTGATCCCGGTGGCTGGCGTGCAGGAACAGGCGCTGATCGGTGTGCTCGCCCTGACGCTTTCGGTCGGTGTGCTCGTCGGCGCGGTGGTCAGCGCCGCATCGAACGCCATCTTCCCTGATCCGCCGGCGCCGGCCGGCGCGAAAGCGGCGGCACCGCCCGGCCGCGATGGTGCACGCTGGATTGCCTGGCGCGGCACGCTGATCGTGATGCCGGTGTTCGTGCTTGCGCTGACCAATCCGTCGTTCTACCTGGCGGCGATCATGAAGACTGTGGCGTTGGGCCAGCAGGCCGGGGAGACCGACGCCCGCCATGCCGGGCGCGAACTCGTCGGCTCGACGCTGATGGGGGCGCTGATCGCGCTCGGCGTCTGGCTCGGCCTGTCGCTCTGGCCCAGCCTGTGGATGCTGACGCTGTGGCTGATGGCCGCCGCACTGTGGGCCGGATCGGCGCTGTTCGGCGCACGCCGCACGCGCTTCCGGCCGTCGTTCTGGAGCAACGCACTGATCACGTCGCTGATACTGCTCGGCCCCGCCATCGAGGACAGTGCCAGCGGCAAGGGTGTTCTGGAAGGCGCGGCCATGCGTACCTGTCTCTTCGTCGGCGTGGCACTCTATGCTTGGGCAACCGTCCTGCTCCTGGAGCGCTGGCGTCCCGCACGGTTGTCGGCGGCCCGGCCCAAACCCGCATCGGAGGAGAGACCTGCATGATTCTCAAGAATTTTCTCGTCGGCCTGCCGGCCATGCTGGTGTGCCTCGCCATCCAGGCTCTTGTGGCCTTCTGGTGCGTGCGCCACTACGTACGCCAGATTCGCCGGGTGAAACCCGAGGACTATTCGCGAGCCGGTATCCGGCCATTACTGGTGGCGATGGTCGCCATGATGCTCGGCACCTTCGTCCAGATCGGTATATGGGGAGGGCTGTTCGTCGTTCTCGGGGAATTCTCCGAGTTGTACGATGCGGTCTACCACTCGGCGGTCAACTTCGCCTCGCTCGGCTATGGTGACATCGTGATGAGCAAGGACTGGAAGCTGCTCGGCCCGCTGGAGGCCATCAACGGCGTGCTCATGCTGGGCATGAGTGCAGCGGCGCTGATGGTCATCCTCCAGCAGTTGGTCAAGCTGCAGTACCGCGGCGATTCGCAGGCTGCGGACGACGACGGCCAGCAGTAACGGGGCGTTGTGCGTGGCGAATTCTTAGCTGCGGAACTCCGCGCTGACGGTGGACAGGAAGATCTGCACATGCGCCAAGGCCTGCTCCCCTGCGTTTACTTCTCGTTCGTTGGCCCTTTGGGCGGCGCCCCGCATACGCGGTCAGGGCATCTTCTCTGAGGCGCACGAGCCGGTGGCGGCATTGTCCGAGTAGGGCAAAGGGATGTCGAGAAGACAGGTTTGTGGCGGCAGTGGCTAGTAGGGGAGTGTCATTCCTCAACCACTGCTGCTGGGCTCCTCATTCGGATGATCGCAACTAGTCGGAAGTGAGCGTCGCACGATGTGTCCGCAAAGCGGTCACTGGCGACGCGGCGTGCGGATTCGGTGACCGACCACTTCGGCCGAACTGCTGCCCGATGGCAGATTCCCATGAGCGACTCCTTTGCGATCATTAAGCGGCCAAAATGATTCCCTTTGTCATCAGGCTG
>CAVVES010000010.1:0-160284 GCA_963747225.1 uncultured beta proteobacterium
CATAACTTTCGGCGAGCACGGGAACCACCTTCATATCTACGTCGAATCCGAAGAGGCCCTGGTAGAACGACTTTGCCATAGCCTGCGAGAGGGTGTCGTTGGCGTCGTACGGGTCGGTCGTCGTGAAACCGGAAGCAACCGCGAAGACGACGTCCTTCGCGGCGAGGACGGGAGGCGCGGCGAATGTGACCAGGGCCGTCGTGCAAAGGAGGGTGAAACGGAGCAGCGATTTCATGGTATGAGTCTCGAAGATTCTGGTTCAGGTTGCGCCAGCGCTCGCGTGTGCGGCGACGAAGTGACCGGGACCGACTTCCCGCAGCGGAGGCACGCTCGGCTCGTCGCCCACGGCGCGGATCGAACTCGGGATCTCGTCCACCGACAGCTCCCGCCTGCGGCTTCGACGGTTCGGGTCGGCAACGGGAACGGCCGCCATCAGCTTGCGCGTGTAGGGGTGCTGCGGATGCTCGAAGACCGCGCGGCGCGACCCGATCTCGACGATCTGACCGAGATACATGACTGCGACACGATGGCTCACCCGTTCGACAACCGCCATGTCGTGGGAGATGAAAAGATACGCGAGACCGAACTCGGCCTGGAGGTCGATGAGAAGATTGACGATCTGCGCCTGGACGGAGACGTCGAGAGAAGAGAGCGGCTCGTCGGCGACGATGATCTTCGGATTGAGCGCGAGGGCACGGGCGATTGCGATGCGCTGCCGCTGACCGCCGGAGAGCTCGTGGGGATAGCGCTGCGCATAGTCCGGCGACAGACCCACCTGCTGCAGCAGCCGTGCGACGCGCTCGGCAGCCGCCACGCCTTTCGCCACGCCGTGCACGTGCAGGGGTTCCGCGATCGAGAAACCCACGGTCAGGCGCGGATCCAGCGACGCAAACGGATCCTGGAAGATCATCTGGATGTCGCGACGCAGAGGCTGCATTTCCTTCGCGGACAACTGCGCGATGTCGCGCCCCTCGAACTCGATGCTGCCGCCCTGGACCTCGACCAGACGTAGCAGAGAGCGGGCGGCGGTCGACTTGCCGCAACCGGATTCGCCGACCAGCGCGAGGGTTTCACCGGGGCGCAAATCGAAGCTCACCTGCTCGACCGCGTGGACACGTTGTCTCACGCGACCGAAAAATCCAGCGTCGAGGTCGAAGCGCGTCTTGAGTCCGCGCACCTCGAGCAGCGGAGTTTCACCGGGGACTCGCGCAGATCGAGGCGGCTGCACTTCTCCTCCCGAGGTCTCGCCAGACGCGGGAGGAAACTTCTGCGGCGCGTCGGTCCCATGCATCGCGCCCAGCTTTGGCACTGCCGCGAGCAGCGCGCGGGTGTACGGATGCGCGGGTGCCGCGAAGATCCGCTCGACCCGGTCTTCCTCGACGCTCTCGCCGTGCCGCATCACGAGCACGCGATCGGCGACCTCTGCCACCACGCCCATGTCGTGGGTGATGAACAGCACGGCCATGCCCATCTCGTCCTGAAGCAGCCGGATCAGCGTCAGGATCTGCGCCTGGATCGTCACGTCGAGCGCCGTGGTCGGTTCGTCGGCGATCAGCAGACTCGGTCGGCACGAGAGCGCCATCGCGATCATCACGCGCTGACGCATGCCGCCCGAGAGCTGGTGCGGATAGCGTGTCAACACCTGCCCCGCCTGCGGAATGCGCACGAGCTCCAGCATCCGCAGTGCCTCGGCACGCGCCGCTGCGCGACCCTTGCCCTGATGCAGCCGGATCGACTCCGCAATCTGCTCGCCGACCGTGAACACGGGATTGAGCGACGTCATCGGTTCCTGGAAGACCATCGCAATCTCGCCGCCGCGGATCGAGCGCATCGTAGCGCCGGCAGTCCGCGCAAGGTCGAGGCGGCGGCCGTTGCGGCGCGCGAAATCGAGGGTCCCGCGGACGATGCGGCCGCCTCCATGCTCGACGAGCCGCATCAGCGAGAGCGCGGTAACAGACTTGCCGGATCCCGATTCTCCGACGATCGCCAGCGTCTCACCGGAGGCGATTTCGAAGGACACGTCGCGCACCGCGTGAATGGTTCGCTCGGGCGACGTGAAATCCACCCAGAGACGGTCGACGGCAAGCAACGGTGAGGTGTGGGGTTCGTTCACGGCAGAGAGGGCGCGGCTGTCGAGCGCAGGGAGGACCGCTCGGGACAGCAATTGAACCGGGGCTTGCCCAACGGTTCGTTTTCGACCATCGGATTATCGGGCAACCGCCCTGACGTGGCAACGCGACGCCGGTCGTTCGCCTTGAGCCCGCCCCCGCCGGGTGCTATGGTTCGCGCTCTCACCCGTCATGCCGGCTCATCAGGACGGGAGAGGTCACGCCACGGGGACTCAAGCAGATGGATGCGATTGCGTCGGCACTGGACTGGCTGAGTTCCCTCCTCTGGGGGCATCTGCTCATCTATGTGCTGGTTGGAGCAGGCTTGTACTTCACCTTCGCGACCCGAATGGTGCAGATCCGGCATTTCGGATTGCTCTGGCGCGAGGTGCTCTCGTCGCGCCAGGGAGCGCAAGGCGGCATCTCGTCGTTCCAGGCCTTCTGCATCGGACTGGCCTCGCGGGTGGGTACCGGCAACATCGCCGGCGTTGCGATCGCGCTGACCCTCGGCGGGCCGGGCGCGATCTTCTGGATGTGGTGCGTCGCGCTCCTGGGGATGGCTACCGGCTTCGTGGAAGCCACCCTGGCGCAGATTTTCAAAGTGGCGATGCCCGATGGCACGTTTCGCGGCGGGCCGGCCTTCTACATCGAGCGCGGCCTCGGTTCCCGCTTCTGGGGCATGGCATTCGCGGTGCTGCTGATTTTCACCTTCGGCGTCGCTTTCAACGCGGTGCAGGCGAACACGATCGCTTCCGTGCTGAGCGATGCGCACACGGTGGATGCGCGCTGGACGGGCATCATTCTGATGGTGCTCGCGGCGCCGGTGTTCTTCGGCGGAATGCGCCGGATCGCGCGCGTCGCGGAAGTGCTGCTGCCCGCCATGGCGGCGGCCTACATCGCGGTCGGTCTCGTGATCGTGGTCACGCACTTCGACCGGCTTCCCGGGGCGCTCCTACTGATCGTTCAGTCTGCATTCGGAATCGGCCCGGCCGCCGCCGGGATCACCGGTGGCATCGCCGCGGCGGTGCTGAACGGCGTCAAGCGCGGGTTGTTCTCGAACGAAGCAGGCATGGGCAGCGCACCCAACACCGCGGCGACGGCGACAGTGAAGCATCCGGCTACGCAGGGCTTCGTCCAATCCCTCGGGGTCTTCGTCGACACGATGGTGATCTGCTCGATGACGGCGTTCATCATTCTGGTTTCGGGGCTCTACGATCCGGCGGCGCCGGGAAAGATCGCCGGCGCATCGCTGACCCAGGCGGCCGTGTCGGAGACGTTCGGCGCAGCCGGTCAATGGCTCATGACCGTCATCGTGTTCGCGTTTGCGTTTTCTTCGGTCCTTGGCAACTACGCCTACGCGGATGCGAACCTGACGTTCCTGCGCTGCAGCCCGCGCGCCTTCCTGGTGCTGCGTATCGTGGCGCTCGCCGCCGTGGGGCTGGGGTCGATCGCCGGACTGCCGCTGGTGTGGACCATCGCCGACATCGCCATGGGACTCATGACCCTGGTGAACATCACCGCGCTGGTCCTGCTCGTGCGCTGGGCCACAGCGGCACTGCGGGACTACGAAGAGGCTCTCGCGGCAGGTCGCAAACCGGTCTTTTCGACGAAGGAGCGCGCGCTTCCTCCGTCGCCCGTTCCTCTGGTCTGGTGACTCCGTGGTCTGCCGCGGCGAGATAGATTCCCTGCCGTCCCTTTGATCCTCGCGGCCACGCATGATCGAGTACGACACTCGCAACTGGGCCCGTAATCTTTTTCTCCTCAAGGGAACAGTCGCTCCGAGAATCGCCTCGCGGGTCCTGCTGTTCACCTGCTGGTCGGCACTGGTTGTCGCCTTCAACCAGCTGGTGCGCCCCGTGGCCGTGTCCTCGACCGTGCATACCCTCGTCGGGGTGGCTCTCGGTCTGCTGCTCGTCTTCAGGACGAATGCATCCTACGAGCGCTTCTGGGAGGGGCGAAAGCTGTGGGCCGGCATCGTGAGCGCATCGCGTAATTTGGGCAGGATGACGGTCGCCTATCTGCGGACGGAACCGGGGCTCGTCGAGGCGATCATCCTCTGGGGCATCGCGTTTTCCCACGCCACCATGAACTCCCTTCGCGGAGAACGTAGACTGGGTCCTTCTGCCGCGCGATTGCCGCAGGACGACGTCGCGAAAGTCCTCGCGGCACCCCACGTTCCGACGGCGGTCGCCTTGCGCATCAGCGACGAGCTGGCCGGAGCGTGGAAATCGGGTTGCACGTCCGACCGGATCGCGACGTCCATCGAGAGCAACGTCCAGTTTCTTGTCGATTGCCTCGGCGGGTGTGAGCGCATCCAGAACACGCCGCTGCCCTTCGCCTACGTCGCCCACCTGCGGCTCGCGCTCTTCCTGTACTGCGCGACATTACCCTTTGCCCTGGTCGAGATATTCGGCTGGACGACCGTGCTCGACACGCTGCTCATCGTCTACATCCTATTCGGCATCGAGGAGATCGGCGTCGAGGTCGAGAATCCCTTCGGGCACGACTACAATGACCTGCCCCTCGATGAGCTGTGCGGCACGATCGAGCGGGAGCTGCTTGCACTGATCCAGGATCGATGCCGCGCGGAGCTTCAGTGATGATCCCGGAATCCAGAAAAATGGTGCGCGCTGCCGTGCCGATGTTCACGGCGGCGATGACCATCCCGCGTCAACGCGCATAACGGAGGAAGAAAATGGCTACATTCGTCTCGCTCGTGAACCTCACCGATCAGGGCATCCGCAACGTCAAGGATACGACGACCCGCTTTGAGGCGTTCCAGTCGGCGGCTGCGAAGGTGGGAGTCAAGGTCGTCAGCGTCTACTGGACCGTGGGAGTGCACGATCTCGTGCTCATTCTGGAAGGAACGGACGAGGCGGTGACGACGGCGCTCCTCAAGGCGGCAAGCCTGGGCAACATACGCACCCAGACATTGCGCGCCTTTTCCATCGGCGAGATGAAAGCCATCACCGGCGCGATTCCCTGACCCTCATTCACCCTGTCTTCGTACGGTGCCCACGCCTCTTCCCACCACCACCGCGCTGGTCTGCCACCCCGCAACGGGCAGCCTGCCGGTGCAAAGCATAGCGATCGACGTGCGGTGGTCGGAAGCAGGCGCACTTGCCTTGAGCTATCGTCTGACGGGAGATCTCGCTCGTCTGCGGATACCGATGCCCTGCGCGTCCCAAAGAGCGGATGGCTTGTGGCGGCACACCTGCTTCGAGGCGTTTGTCGCACACACGAATGCAGACGCTTATCGCGAGTTCAACTTCTCGCCTTCAACGGAGTGGGCAGCGTACCGCTTCAGCAGTTATCGCAAAGACGGCGTGCGGCTCGATGAAGCGGAGGATCCGCGAATCGTCGTGGGCACTGCATCGGACCGTCTGGAGCTGGATGCCGTGATCGGAAAGACATGCCTGCCGGCGGCGCCGTTAGCGAAGCTGCGCATCGCGCTCGCTGCGGTGATCGAGGATGTCGACGGAGGCATTTCCTATTGGGCGCTCCGGCATCCGCCGGGCAGACCCGATTTTCATCACTCCGACGGTTTTGCGCTCGAGTTGGACGCGCGCGGCCCACGCAACGGATATCGTTCGACGAACGCGGAGAACCCATGAAGTTCGGCATCGATCGTCTGCTCGAGGAACGTGCATTGCGCAAGCCACTTGCGGGGCGGCGGGTCGCCGTGCTGGCTCATCCGGCATCGCTCACGGCAGATTTCACTCACACGCTCGATGCACTCGCCGCCTGCGACGATCTCAATCTGACCGCCACGTTCGGACCCCAGCACGGCCTGCGGGGAGACAAGCAGGACAACATGATCGAGTCGCCCGACTACGCCGATCCACAGCTCGGGATTCCAGTGTTCAGCCTCTACGGCGAAGTGCGCCGCCCCACACCGGAGATGATGGCGAGCTTCGATGTGCTGCTCGTCGATCTGCAGGACCTCGGCTGCCGCATCTACACCTTCGTCACGACGCTGCGCTACGTGCTCGAAGCGGCGGCAGAGCACGGTAAGGCAATCTGGATCCTCGACCGACCCAACCCAGTCGGCCGCCCGGTGGAGGGACTGCGGCTGCGCGAGGGTTGGGAGAGTTTCGTGGGCGCCGGATCGCTGCCCATGCGTCACGGCCTCACCCTGGCCGAGTTGGCAGAGTGGTTCGTGCGCACGCTGCGCCTCGACGTTGAGTGCGAGGTCATCACCATGCACGGCTGGGAGCCGTCCCGCGCTCCGGGCTTCGGCTGGCCGCTCGGAGAGCGCACGTGGGTGAATCCGAGTCCGAACGCACCGAATCTCTGGATGGCGCGCTGCTACGCCGGCACCGTCATGCTGGAAGGTGCAACGCTGTCCGAAGGTCGCGGCACGACGCGGCCGCTGGAGCTGTTCGGTGCGCCCGATCTCGAGCCGCGCGCGCTGCTTGCGACCATGTATGCGCTCGCGCCCCAGTGGACGCTGGGGTGCCGTCTGCGGGAATGCTGGTTCGAGCCGACGTTCCACAAGCACGTGGGCAAGCTGTGCGCGGGAGTGCAGATCCACGTGGAAGATGCGAGCTACGATCACGCTGCCTTCCGACCGTGGCGGCTCATGGCGCTTGCGTTCAAGGCCTTGCGCAAGCTGCGGCCGGATTGCGATCTCTGGCGCGACTTCCCCTACGAGTACGAGCGCGGACGACTCGCCATCGACGTCATCAACGGATCCCCGCTATTGCGCAACTGGGTAGACGATCCGGCAGCCGAACCCGGTGACCTCGACGCGCTCACGCTTCCGGACGAGGCGTCCTGGTGCGAGGAGCGCGAAGCCGCGCTGCTCTATCGCTGACGAACCCTCCCTCTGCTAGCCCGGCAGCGCTTTCACGCAGTAGACCAGGTTCACCAGCATCATCGCCCGGGTGATCTTGCCGAGCCGGTTCTCGGGCACCGTGTAGAGCGCTGCGCGGGAGGCGAGCGAATCCACGTCCACATTGCCCTGGTAGGAAAGGTCGAGCACGATCGCACCAGGCTTGACCCATGCAGCGTCGAGGCGAAAGGCCGGGTCCGGCACCGCCGTCACCAAGATGTCCGCACGACGAACGCATTCCTCCAGAACCTCCGGCCGCGTCTGGTCGTAGCACTTCACGACCGTCGCCCCCAGGTTTTCGAGCATCAGACCCAGCGGCTTGCCCACGCGCATCGAGTTGTTGACGAGCGTGACGAACGCACCACGAATGGCCACCTGCGGATACCACTGCAGCGCCTTCACCACCGCTTTCGCCGTCGCGGGGACAACGCACTTCATGGTCTGCGCCTCGTCGAGAAACACCTTGTACTTGATCAGGTAGCCGAGGTTGATGGAGTGCAGTCCTTCGATGTCCTTCTGCGGCAGCACAAGATCCATGATGTCCTCGTCGCGGACCGCGGTGCGCAGTGGATAGAGGACAACGACACCATGAATGCCGCGCCTGCCGTTCACCACGGCAATGTGCTGACGCAGCTCGGCGAGGTTCGCCGCCTCGAGGGAGCACGTGGCAAAGCCCGACGCCCGGGCATCCTTCAGCACCACGTCGCGATACTGGGCCGAAGCTGCGTCAGTAGCCGGCCTGTACAACAGCGTCGTGAGGCAGGGCGTGGAAGGAAGCGCGTCCAGCTGACGGCGGACCCAATCCAGGTGGTGCTCCGCAATGGTTTGGCTGTCGATGATGGTCATGCTGCAGGATGCGTAGAAAGGAAGGAGAAAGGTGCCGGAGGTTAGCATGAGGGGAACCCGCCCGGTAGGCGCGTGCGGCCACGCTGCTGCGTACGCCCACCCGAACAGACCGGGCGGCAAGGAGTAAACTGCACCGTGCAGTCCCGCGGTAGCAGGCGGCAGTGGTGATGGGTTTCTTAGGGGAGGCCCGAAATGAACGATCTTGCTGCGGAGCGGACGTTGCTGCAGCGGCTGGGAGGTTGGCTCTTCGAAAGTCACGTCAAGGCCGCGGCGGGACCCCACGAGCGCGAGGATCAGCATCACAAGGCCCCCTGGTACAAGGTCATGTGCCTGACGGGGGTCGACTACTTCTCCACCCTCGGCTATCAGCCCGGCATCGCGTTTCTGGCGGCGCAGTTCCTGTCGCCGATCGCCACCCTGATCCTCGTCCTCGTCACCCTGTTCGGCGCCCTCCCGGTCTACCGCCGCGTGGCAGCCGAAAGTCCCCACGGCGAGGGATCGATCACGATGTTCGGCGATCTCCTCTCGTGGTGGTGGGCAAAGCTCGCCGTGCTCACGCTCCTCGGTTTCATGGGGACGGACTTCATCGTCACGATTACGCTCTCCGCTGCGGACGCCGCAGTACACATCACCGAGAACCCGTTTTTCCCGGAGGCGCTGCGCCACCACGATGTGGGTATGACGCTCGGCCTGATCGCGGCGCTCGCGGCGATCTTCCTCATCGGCTTCAAGGAAGCGATCGGTGTGTCGGTACTGTTGGTGATCGCGTATTTGAGCCTCAACGCGGTGGTCGCCGTGGTCGGGCTCGTGCATCTGGCGCAGCAGCCCCACGTCATCGTGAACTGGAGCGAGGCGCTCTTCGCCACCCACGGCAGCATCGCGAGCATGATCGCCGTATCGCTGCTGGTCTTTCCAAAGCTCGCGCTCGGTCTGTCCGGGTTCGAGACGGGGGTCGCGGTGATGCCCCTCGTGGAGGGCTCCCCCGCTGATACGCGCGACCATCCAGCCGCGCGCATCGCCAACACCAGGAAGCTGCTCACCACCGCTGCGCTCATCATGAGCGTACTGCTGATCGTCACGAGCATGGTCACGACGCTGCTCATTCCACCGGAAGAATTCCAGGCGGGCGGAAAGGCCAATGGACGCGCCCTCGCCTATCTTGCCCACGCCTTTCTGGGCGACGTGTTCGGCACCGTTTACGACCTGAGCACGATCTCCATCCTCTGGTTCGCCGGCGCATCCGCGATGGCGGGAATCATCAACATCATCCCGCGCTACCTGCCACGCTTCGGCATGTCTCCCGGATGGGTGAGCGCGATGCGGCCGCTGGTCCTATTCAATACCGCGGTTGCCTTCGTCATCACGATCTATTTCGAGGCCAACGTCGACGCCCAGGCCGGCGCCTATGCCACGGGAGTGCTGTTCCTGATCACCTCCGCGTCGTTCTGCGTGTGGCTCTCCGCCCGACGCCGGCGCCAGCACCTGCAGGCGTTCGGCTTCATGCTCATCTGGCTGGTGTTCACGTACACCACGATCGACAACATCCTCGAGCGTCCGGACGGTCTGAAGATCGCGTCCTTCTTCATCCTGATGACCGTCCTCGGCTCCCTCGCATCCCGCTGGTGGCGCAGCACGGAGCTGCGCATCGAGCGCTTCGAGATCGACGCGAGGGCGATGGAGTTCATCAACCGGTCAAAGGGCGGCACGATCCGTTTCATCGCCAACCAGCCGGATGCGCGGGACGTCGACGAATACAGCACGGAGGGCGCACAGAAGCGCTTCGACCACCATTTACCGCCGAACGAACCGGTGCTCTTTCTCGAGATCAATGTGTCCGACGCATCGAACTTCACCGACGTGATGAAGGTCGAGGGGCACGAGATCGGCGGTCATCAGGTTCTGCGCGCGTGCGGCCCGGCGGTGTCGAATGCGATCGCCGCCTTCCTCCTTCACGTGCGCGACCTGACCGGCAAGCTGCCCCACGTCTACTTCAACTGGAGCGAACAGCATCCGGCCCTGCTGCTCCTCAACTACGTGATCCTCGGGCAGGGCCACGTGGCCCAGATGACGCGGGAGGTGTTGCGACAGGCCGAGCCCGACTGCAACCGGCGCCCGCTCGTGCACGTGGGAGGATGAGCGCGAGATTGCGGCTGATACCGCACGGGAGCAACGTCCACGCATTTGCTCCCGATTGCGTCTCGCTGTTAAATTCTTGACTTCTGTGTCCCTCACCCCCATTTCGACGCCATGGAAAAGACCAGCAGGCACGACAGGCTTCTCATCCTCGGTTCCGGTCCCGCGGGCTACAGCGCGGCCGTCTACGCTGCTCGCGCAAACCTCAAGCCGACGCTACTCACCGGTCTCGCCCAGGGCGGCCAGCTGATGACCACCACCGACGTCGACAATTGGCCGGCGGACGCCATGGGAGTACAGGGCCCCGAGCTCATGGAGCGCTTCCAGAAGCACGCCGAGCGCTTCGGCACCGAAATGGTCTTCGACCACATCCATACCGTGGACCTGAAGGTGCGGCCGTTCCGGTTGCAGGGGGATCAGGGTGTCTACACCTGTGACGCCCTAATCATCGCGACCGGCGCTTCCGCCAAATACCTCGGACTGCCGTCCGAGGAAGCCTTCATGGGCAAGGGCGTGTCCGGCTGCGCGACCTGCGACGGCTTCTTCTACAAGGGCCACGACGTCGCCGTCGTGGGCGGCGGCAACACGGCAGTGGAAGAAGCGCTGTACCTCTCCAACATCGCGAGCCACGTCACGGTAGTGCACCGGCGCGACAAGTTCCGCGCCGAGCCGATTCTCGTGGACAAGCTCATGGACAAGGCGAAAGCGGGAAGGATATCGCTGGAATGGGACCACGTCGTGGACGAAGTGGTGGGCGACAAGACCGGCGTCAACGGCCTGCGCATCAAGCACGCGAAGAGCGACGCGAAGAAGGAACTGAAGGTGCAAGGCGTGTTCGTCGCCATCGGGCACACCCCCAATACGGGCATCTTCGAAGGACAGCTCGAGATGAAGAACGGCTACATCATCACCCACGGCGGCAATCAGGGTGATGCGACCGCTACCAGCGTGCCCGGGGTCTTCGCGGCGGGCGACGTGCAGGACCATGTCTACCGGCAGGCGGTCACCAGCGCGGGCAGTGGCTGCATGGCTGCGCTCGACGCGCAGAAATACCTCGAAGAGCACGGCGCGTGAGAGTGGCATCCCGACCATGAGAGATCATGAAACCGCGGCCGCCGACATCGAACGAAGACGCAGAAACCCTCGATCTGCTCAAGGAAGCTCTGCGCGACGTCAAGCCGATCAAGGCACCGGAGCGGGTGCAGCATCTGCCGCGCCGTGACGCGGTTCCAGTCCAGCGCCTGCGAACCGAACAGGAGGTGCTCGCGGAAAGCCTCGCCGACCTGTCGCCCCTCGATGACGGACTCGAATCGGGAGCCGTCGCAGGCTTCATGCGCGACGGACTCTCGCGGCAGGTGCTGCGCAAGCTGCGCCGCGGTCATTGGGCAATGCAGGGTGAACTCGATCTGCACGGCCACGACGTCGCCGCGGCCCGGGAAGCGCTGGTGGTGTTCCTTCAGCACGCTCTGCGCGAACGGTGGCGGTGCGTGCGCATCATCCACGGACGCGGGCTGCGCTCGAAGAACGGCGAGCCGGTGCTCAAGTCGAGAGTGGCGCGCTGGCTCAGCCAGCGGGAAGAGATCCTTGCGTTCTGCGAGGCGCGCCCGGCGGATGGAGGCGCGGGCGCAGTGATGGTGCTGTTGAGAGGAAAGCGGGAAGCGGGAAGTTAAGGGAGTCGAAGCGCCCAAAGGGGCCGCGCACAGGCGCGCACGCCATTCACTCCTTCACGTTCTCACGCCTTTACCGGGTTAGATTGCCGCTTCGCCTGTCTCGCCCGTGCGAATGCGGATCACCTGTTCCACGCTGGTGACGAAGATCTTGCCGTCGCCGATCTTGCCAGTGCGCGCCGCCTTCGTGATCGCTTCCACTGCCTGATCGACCATGCCATCCGGCAGCACGACCTCGACTTTGACTTTCGGCAGGAAATCCACCACGTACTCGGCGCCCCGGTAGAGTTCGGTGTGCCCCTTCTGACGACCGAAGCCTTTCACCTCGGTCACGGTCAGACCGGTCACGCCGATCTCCGACAGCGACTCGCGTACCTCGTCGAGCTTGAAGGGCTTGATGATCGCCACGATTTTCTTCACAACACGTCTCCCGATTTCGATGTTTGGAGTGCAAGCAACCCGTACCGCGGCGGCGATGAAGGTCCGCGCCTGCCGACTGCCACAAGGGCGGGCGGCGTAAGTATAGTCGGTAAAACCCGCGAGATAAAATTGCACCGCCGCGACGCCCTTGCCACAATGGCCGCTCCTCCCCACCCTCCTCGATCGAGACCATACCGATGATCGAGGAAACGCGGCGCATCTCGCAAGTCGATCCCAGGATGAAGCAAAAGATCACGCCCGTCACCGGCGGTGCGCCGGACTAGTTTCGACCGCCGCGACTCGATGGCATCCGATTCCATCGTCGAGGTGCGGGACACCCTGGCGGATGTTCCCGTTGCGCAATGGAACGCCCTCACCCGGGACCATCCATCGCTTCGCCACGCCTTCCTGCACGCGCTGCACGACACCGGGTGCGCGGCGCCTGAATCCGGCTGGACGCCGCGCTATCTGCTCCTTTGGCGCGGGCGGCAGCTCGCGGCGGCGATGCCGCTCTACCTGAAGGACCATTCCTACGGCGAGTACGTCTTCGACTGGGCCTGGGCGGAAGCGTATCAGCGACATGGGCTCACCTATTACCCGAAGCTGCTCTGCGCGATTCCTTTCACACCGGTGACCGGGCCGCGAATTCTCGCCTTCGACGACGCCGACCGGATGCTCTTGTTACGCACCGCACTCGCGCTCGCGGACGAGGAGAAAATCTCTTCCCTCCACGTGCTTTTTCCCGACGGGACTGAGGCGCAGGAAATCGCGGGTGCCGGCTTCATGCTTCGCCGCACGGTCCAGTTTCACTGGGTCAACCACGGCTACGGCGACTTCGACGCCTTTCTCGCGACGATGAATCACCAGAAACGCAAAAAGATCCGGCAGGAGCGACGCCGGCTGCGCGACCTCGGCGTGCAGTTCACTCACCTGCACGGCGGCGAGGCGAGCGAGACGCACTGGAGATTCTTCTACGACTGCTATCGTCGCACCTATCGTCTGCACGGCGGCTCTCCCTATCTCTCCCGGGAATTCTTTTCCCGCATCGCGCGCTCCATGCCCGAACACGTCGTGCTCATGATTGGTCATCACGACAACACGCCCCTGTGCGCATCTTTGCACCTCGCGGGAGGCCGGCGTCTTTACGGGCGCTACTGGGGTGCGCAGCGTTTCGTGCCGGGGCTGCATTTCGAAGCGTGCTACTACCAGGCCATCGACTACTGCATTGCCCACGGCGTCGAAGCCTTCGAGGGCGGCGCGCAGGGCGAGCACAAGCTCGCGCGGGGACTCGAGCCGGTCGCGACTTTCTCGGCGCACTGGCTCGCCCATCCCGCTTTCGCACAGGCTGTGGAAGAGTTCCTCGCGCGCGAATCCGGCGGCGTTACCGCGTACCTGGACGAACTGAACGAGCGCACGCCGTTCAAGGCGAGAGCATCCTGATGCGGTTTGCAGCGCCGCTCGTTGGCGGAGAACTCGTCAAGCGGTACCAGCGCTTTCTCGCCGACGTAATCCTCGACGATGGGCGCACGGTCACTGCGCACTGCCCGAACACGGGTTCCATGCTGGGGTGCGCGGAGCCGGGCAGCCGCGTGTGGCTCTCGTCGTCCGCCAACGCGCGCCGCAGGCTCCCTGGACGTGGGAACTGGTGGAAGCAACGCCGGGAGTGATCGTCGGCATTCATACCGGCCGCTCCAACAGCATCGTGCGCGAAGCGCTCGAAAGCGGTTTGCTGCGGGAAGTTGCCGACGTGGTTCGTATTCGCCCCGAGGCACAATATGGCCACGAAGGAAGCCGTGTGGACTTCCTCCTCGAGTGTAACGGAGGCACAGCCTGTTACCTGGAAGTCAAGAACGTCACAGCTGCCGTCCGCAACGGTGTGGCGGTGTTCCCGGACGCGATCAGCGCGCGCGGAGCAAGGCACCTACGCGAGATGGTGCGCGTGGTGGAAGAAGGTCATCGCGCACTTCTTGTCTTTTGCGTGCAGCGCCAGGATGTGATCGAAGTGCGCCCGCCGACAACATCGATCCCGAATACGGACGGGAATTGCGGCGCGCGCTGGCAGCCGGAGTCAAAGTGGTCGCTTATCGGGCGCAGATGTCGACGGAGGAAATCCGCCTGGCTCATCCCCTGCCGGTCGTATGCCCGTGATCCCGATTTCACTCCTTCACGCCTCACCCTCACCTTTCACTCCTTCACGACTTCACGCGTCACGCCTTCACCTTCCTGGACTCACTCTTCTCCGCGCCGGCTGCGCTTGAGCAGGCTGCGCTGCCGCTTGGATTCGAGCCGCCGCACCCGGGACGCGGCCGAAGGTCGGGTGGCAATGCGTCGGCGCGGCGCAACGAGAGCCTGCCGGATGAGGTCGGCAAGCCGCTCGAGCGCATCGATCCGATTGCGCGCCTGCGTGCGGAAGCGTTGAGCGCGCAGCACGATCACATCCTCGTCGTTCAAGCGCCGGCCAGCCAGGCGCCTGAGGCGGAGCTTCACGTCCGCCGTCAGGGCGGGCGAACGCGCGACGCCGAACCGCAGCTCGACCGCGGTCGCAACCTTGTTGACGTTCTGGCCGCCGGGACCCGTGGCGCGCACGAACCGCTGCTCGATCTCTCCCATGTCGATGGCGAGACCGGGTGCGATGACCAGCTTGTCTGAGACCGGGCTGGTCTCGGGGTAAACCCTGGAATCTGAAACCGGCACCGCAGGCTGAGGGGCGGACCCCTCAGGCCGGTACGCTGGGGGTGACCTGTCGCTCGAGGAAAGCGATGTGGTCTTTGATGTAGAGCTTTTTCTTCTTGAGCCGCCGTAGCTGTAGCTCGTCCTGACCCGCAGCGATGGCGAGGCGATTAATGATGTCGTCCAGGTCCTTGTGCTCGACCTTGAGCGCCTGGAGCTTTTCGTAAATGGCTTCGAGCTCTGCGGTATCCATTTCCATGGCGGCCCTCCCTGACGGTTACGTCTACTATAGCAAATCGCACAGCGCTGCGCTAAAGTCCCAACTTATTGATCTAACGTGCTTTTCCAGACATGCGTGAACACGTGGCACGATTACCCTACAACTCGCAAGGCTACCCTCGATCAGGCAAACGAGCAACGCAAATCCGGCGGCCTCTTGCTATCATGCGCGCCAGAAGCGAGGCCCCGATCCCCGGCGGTCCCTCGCATAATGGCCACTACCAACAAGCTGGAATTCCCATGCGCACCTTCCCCATGAGTTTTCGGATCGCAGTCTCCGCTCTCGCCCTGCTCGCGTCGAGCGCCTGCACCACTTCGAACTATCAGAACTGGACGCCGCAGGGTTGGAACCCCCCCGCCGGTGTTGTGCTTCCGGTTCGGGCGCGGGTCGCGGTCGAGCCCGATCCAGCCATGCCGCAGTTGGAAATGCGGACCGCGTGGTGGACCTATCCCGATGTCCAGCTCATGCTGCATGCAGGCTTCAACATTTTCCATCGCGTCTTCTCCGACGCCGGGCCGGCGGCGAGTGTGAGTGATCCCGCCGTCACCATCGTCCTCAAGGGCACCAGCAGCCTCAATCCGACATTGAACGAGTATTACGCCAACGTCACGGCGACAATCTTCCAGGGAGCGGATACCTACAGCCCGCCGCTTGCCGTTTTCAAGGGAGACGGCAAGGCCTCCGCGCAGAATTACACGCGCAACGGCATCCTGATGGCGTACGAAGCCGCCTTTGCCCAGATCGGCAACAAACTGCTGGCCGATCGGCAATTGATTGCCCTGATCGAGGCCAAAGGCAAGTAACCGCGGCGCTCGTCTCTGGAGCATTGGAATCATATGCGCGCGAGTCTGGGAGCCCGGTCCGCGACGCTGATCGTCTTCGCATGCCTGATCGGATGCACGGCTGTGCCGCCGCCGCGCCCGACGGTCGTTGCGCCGCCCGGCATCGAACTCCCCATTCCCGCCACGGTTCTGTACGAGATCGCGCCGAACCAGCGCGACTTCAACGTATCGAGCCTGGGACCGTATACCTGGGGTTACCGGGAAGCTCCGCTGATGTCCGCGGCAGCCACGGCGATGATGCACGACATGTTCTCCGACGTGGTAGTAGCGGACGGGCCGATCGGGAACGGCATCGTGTTCCAGCTCAGTGGATACACATCGATCAACCCGGCGGTTTCGATGTACTACGCCACGGCGATCGCCGACGTCTTCGTGCGTACCGAAGCAGGCGAGCGCCAGATCGGCCAATACCGGGGCATCGGCAGCGCCTGGGGGCTGATCTATTCCTACCCTCCCCTCGAAACCGCCTACGCTGCGGCATTCAGCGAACTGAGCCGGCAAATGCTCGCGGATCCCGAGCTGATCAAACGGTTCCCCACAAAGAGTCGGAAGTGAGGGAACCCGCATTCCGCCAAGCTCGCCGGGGCGCCGCACGGTGGCGCCTGCGGCTCACGAAAACGTCAAATCTGGAGTGAACGATGCGAACAACCCTGGCTGTCCTCGCCGCCACGCTGCTCATGGCTCTCGGTGCCTGCACGACGGCACCCCCGCCACGCCCGGTCGTCGTTGCCCCTCCCGGCGTCACGCTGCCCCTGCCGGCCAGGGTCTTCTACGAGATCGCTCCCAGTCAGCGGGAATTCAATGTCTCGAGCCGTGGACCCACGACCTGGGTCTATCCGGAAGGGCGGTTGATGCGCGAGGCGGCGATGCCGATGATGCGCGATCTCTTCGCCGATCCGGCCGCGGCCGAAACGCGGTCCAACGGCATCGTGTTTCAGCTGAGCGGAGCGTCCAGCATCAACCCCGCCGTTTCCCGCTACAACGCGACGGCGGTCGCCGACGTGTTCCTGCGCACGGAAACGTCTGAGCGGTTGATCGGCCAATTCCGGGGGACGGGAAGCGCGCAAGGCCGGATCTTCTCCGAGCGACCGCTTCAGGAGGCCTACGCTATTGCGTTCAGCGAGCTCAGCCGCCAGATCTTGGCCGACGCAGAACTGATGAGGCAGATTTCACCGAGGGCGCAACTAAGGATGGAGGACGCGGCTAGTTTGTCTGCGGCACGATAGCGGTTGCGGACGACGCCGTCTGCTTCGCACCGCCCGCATCGCCCGCGCGCTAGCGCACGAAATTCACCGGCATACTGATACGCCTTGCTCTGGGCCCGCGATCGCTGCGCCGGAGTGAGCATACGATCCAGTTCCAGCAGCATCGACACCGTTCGCCGCCGCGTTTCCACCGCGAGCGCATCGTACTCGGGAGTCCTGCCCTCATCCCAGGCGAGGAGCCATGCCTCCAGGGCCGGGGCAAGCGTTGGAGCGGTGCGGTTGTCGCGCAGGATCGCGATCAGTTCTCCCTGCCGCCGCTCACGATCAGCCAGGCGCGGGGCGCCCGTCACCGGAAGAGCGAAGCTCAACGTTCGAATCTGCGCACGCTGTGCGTCCGACAGGGTTCCCACCCATTCCTCCACGTTCGTGACCGTCTTTTCGAAGCGCCCCTTCCGTAGCTTATCGGGGGAGACCTCGACGTAATCTTCGGCAAAGCGCTCGTTGTCGCGCTTCAACTCCGCTTCGAAATGCGCAACCTGCTCTGGGGAAAGCGTGCTCAACACTTCCGCCGCACCCTTCGCGGTTTGTCGCACCAGGGCTTCGTAGTGATTCTCTGCGAGCTCCGCGAACCACTCGATATCGGTTTCGGTCAGGCCCGCGCCAATGCGATCTCCCGCGCTCGCGAATGTGACCGCGTACTGCGGCAGTTCCTCGTGCCGATGCCATCGCGCGGCTGCATCGAAGCGTCCTTGCAGCAACGCCTTCTGGGCACCGTCGAGCTCGAAGAATTCGTCGGCTTTCCAGCGCACGTACAGATCCGCGTTGTTGTACGCGATACGCGCGACGCTGCAAGCGGCGAGAAACACGAGGCAGGCGCCGAGAAGCGATACACACATCCGACGCTGACCGGCGCCGAGCCGGTCAAACGGGAGAACAATCATGACTACTTTTGACGACGCTTACGCGTCGAGTTCAAAGGAAAAGCTGCAATCCAACATCGGCGTCAATCGAACGATGTCGACGGGCGCGCCGATGAGGTAACCTTGCGCCTCCGTACAACCCTGCCGCCGGAGGAACTCGAGTTGTTCGAGCGTCTCGACGCCGGCGGCGCTTGCCTGCAACCCGATGCCGCGGGCGAGATGGAGCAGCCCAACCACCACTGCCGCTGCATCGGCGTCTTCCGGTACGGAGCGGAACGCGCGCAGATCCACTTTCATGCGATCCATCCGCAGTCGGCGCAGCGTCAGCAATTCGGACGGTCCGGCGCCAAATCGCTCCGCAGTGAGGCTAACACCGAGGGCCTTGAGGCGACCCAGATTTTCCTCTATTCCCGTGGAAAGCGCGAGCGATTCGCAATCGATTTCCAACTCGAGGCACGAACCGGGAAGGCCGCTCTCCGTCAATGCGCGCTCGACGATCGCAGGCAGTTCCTCGGCTGCGCACTCCTTCGCACACAGGTTCACGGCGACGCTCCGGGTTAGTTCGTTCCCGCAGCGCCAGCTCGCGGCGGCCCGACAGGCAGCCCCCACCACCCAGTGACCGAGCGGCAGCATGAGCCCGCACTCCTGCGCGACCGGTATCACACGGTCGGCGCCGACCAGACCTTCCTGGGGATGACGCCAGCGAAGCAGCGCCTCGCAAGCAACCAGCTTTCTCGTGTTAAGCGCCACTCGCGGCTGAAAGTGAAGCTCGAATTCGCCGCGGTCCAGAGCATGGCGCAGTTCCAGTTCGAGGCTGAAGCGGCGGCTTGCCGCCTGGTGCGTCGCTTCGGCGTAAAAGTGGAAATTGTTGCGACCCGCAGCCTTCGCCTCGTACATCGCTGCATCGGCGTGCCGCAAGAGAACGTCCGGTCCATCGCCATCTTCCGGAGCGACGCTGATGCCGATCGACGGCGTGATTTGCATTTCGTGATCTTCGACGCGAAACGGTTCGGCCAGCGCATCGAGTATCTTTCGCGCGACCACGGCCGCGTCACGGTCCTTGCCAACCTCGGGCAGAACCACCACGAACTCGTCGCCGCCCACCCGGGCCACCGTGTCGCCCTCGCGCAGAACCACCTTGAGCCGTTCGGCCACCGCGGCAAGAAGCTTGTCGCCCACTACGTGACCCAGTGAATCGTTGACAGCCTTGAAGCGATCGAGGTCGATAAACATCACCCCCACTCCCTTGTCGTGGCGGTGAGACAGGGCCAGGGCCTGACCTAGCCGGTCCCGCAACAGGCGCCGATTGGGGAGGCCAGTGAGAACGTCGTGGTCCGCAAGGTGGCGCGCTCGTTCCTCGGCCTGACGGCGCTCCGCAATCTCGTTGCGCAGCCGGTCGTTGGTTTCCGCGAGCTCGGCCGTGCGTTCCCTTACGCGCCGCTCCAGCTCATCCTTGGCGCGCTCGAGCGCTTCTTTCCATTGGCGCTGCTCGGTGATGTCCTCGGCGACGAAGATCCAGCCGCGCTCTTGGTCGCGCGGGTCGAGGGGCGAGCCCAACAGCCGCGCCCAGAATAGGCTCCCATCCTTGCGCCTGAGCTGCATGTCGCCCTGGAACGGCGCGCCGGTGGGCGATGGCGCCGAGTACAGCGCGCGTCCCATGCGCTCGAACGACTCGTCGCTCGGGAACACGATGCGGGTGGACTGCCCGTTCATCTCCCCGGGCGTATAGCCGAACATTCGCTCCATGCGGGGATTGGTGCGGACCAGGCAGCGATTCTTTAGGAACGCAATGCCGACCGTGGCGTGATCGAGCAGTTGCTGCTGCTCGTGGGCGAGCTGACGCAGGGACTCCTGGGCGAGCCTTCTTTCGCTGACGTCTTCCGCGATCCAGATCGTTCCGTGGGCGGGATTGCTCGGTGACACTGCCTTCGCCAGCAGCCGGCACCAGAATTCGTCCCCACCCCGCCGCCGCATGCGCCATTCGACGTCCACGGTTTCCCCGGAGGCAAGCCGTGGCGCCGCGATCAGACCCAGGTCTTCGTAGCTTTCGCGGCTGGGAAAGAGGACCGTCCCGTCCTGTCCAGTGAGATCAGTGGGAGCGTAGCCGAACAGGCTCGCAAAGCGCGCGTTGCAATGGAGGACGCGGCGGCCCCGGGTGAAGAGGATCCCCACCCATGCGTTCTGGAGGATGGCTTCGTATTCGAGCACGGTCCGGCGCACTTCGAAACGGTGCAGAACGGAAGGAGGGTGCTCGAGCTTGGCGTCGGTCGGCCGCGACAAATCTGGAACAGCCATCAATCGGGATGTCTTCAGGGGGTATCCCCCGCAGATGGCCGGTATTACACCGGGACTCTGGGCCGGAAAGCGGATTGCGTGCCTGAACTCGACTTCCCAGAAATAAGTCTTTTAATCAATTGCTTATGTCATCAGGAAAGCCCCGCTTGATGAGCGTTTTCGGCATGAGTTTCGTCCCACGGTCTGCGCCGGGCAACCCTTCCCCTCACTTCTTCGGCGCCGCCGCTAATTCAACTGGATGCGCTCTCCCCACGGCACTGAAGCTCGCCCCTTCACGAGCCACATCACCGGGTACGGAGGCTCTTCGGCAGGAAACTCTCCCTGCCCGTCGGTAAAGTAGATCAACAGATCGGGGGATATCCGCTCACGCTCGATCCACTCAAATACCGGTGTAAAGCGGGTCCCGCCTCCCGCATCGACAGTCTTGGGAAGACGGAATTCTTCCCAGGGGGCAAAACGCCAGGGCCCGTCGGGGGAGAGGCGATCGTCGCAGGTATGGAGCACCAGGTTTGCACGCACCTGTCCCTTCAGGGCATCGATTTCGGAGGTGAACTCGCGCATTTCCTCCTCGCCGATCGAGCCGCTCGTATCCAGTGCAATGATCACAAGGACCTCGCCGCTCGCAAGGCGCGGCAGCAGTGCGTCTCCCTCACGACGCGAACTGCGCTGGAAACTGTAGTCGTCCCGGGCGACATTCAGGAAGAACCGGGCAAGCAAGGTTCGCCACGGCACGCGCGGCTGGATCAGATGTTCCAGGGACCGTGCCAGCGAGTCGGAAAGGCGTCCGGCTCGCATCGCGCTCTGGGCGGCCGATGCCAGCCGGCTTTGCCAGCACTGGACCAGCGCCTCTTCGTCGTGCGGCGAAGCGGACAGAGCGTCCTGCAGCAGCACGCCAAATTCATCGCGATGACCGCTGCGTGCGCCGGCGCCGGTCTCCTCCCCTCTCTCGTTCGCACCTCCGACCTCTGTTCGCCCGTCCTTGCTCCTCTGCTCGGCGAACCTTTGATGTGGAGGGCTATCGGTTCTCGAGTCGGCGAAGGGGGCGGCTCCCATTTCGAAGAGATGCCTATCCAGCGGCACCTCTCTGGTGTCGGCCGGGATCAGCGGGTAGATTTCCTCGGCCGTCAAACCCCGATAATCCTCGTTCACGAGCGCCTCAGCGGGTGGACGCATGCCATCTTGGATCAGAATGAGGTTAACCGCGTGATCGCAGGCGACATCCCAGCGCCTCTTAATCCGATGCGAACGGCGTGCGAAATGCCCCAAGGCACAATGGAGCGCTTCGTGGGCGAGCACGAACTGGGTCTCAGTCAGTGTCAGTTCCGCGATGTAAGCGGAATTGAAGTAGAGGGCGCGCGCGTCGGTTGCGACGGTAGGACAACGTTCCGCAGCCATTTTGATCAGAGGCAAATGCATGACCAGCGACCCGATGAAGGGCCGCTCCAGGATGAGCCGCGTCCGCGCCGCTGAGAGCTTGGTGTAGGTTTCGGAGATCACGTCCGATCGGGATTCGTGCGCGGGCGCTCGGGTGCCCGTATTGGAACGGGTCAACGCCCGCCCATCACCTCGTAGAGCATCAGCGAAGTCACGCTGTTTGCCCATTCGGCGAACTCCGGCACGTCGAAGAGCGGCCTGCCTACCGATCTGTGCATGTCGGTAACCAGCATGATGCCCATCTCCCGCTGCGGGAAGTGGCGCGCGTAGGCGAGGACGTGACCATAGATGCGCTTTGCGTCCGGACGCTCGCGCACCTCGCGGACGCGCCGTACCAGCGCCGCCGCGACCCCGTATTGCAGGTCGATGTCGGAAGGCACCATGTGCTCCTCGCCGCGGAGGATAGCGTCAATGTCCGGCAGTCGTTCCATGTTGTCGATGAACGCCCTGACCTCCACCCCGGCGGATTTGCCAACGCAGGCCTGCAGCGCATCGCCGAGCAACGCGGGCGCATCGGAGAACTTCTTCAATGCGAGGTGCGCGAACTCCCACGAGCGCGGGCTCGGAAATGCGACGGGGTTGTGGGCGGGATCGAAATCGAACAGGAGTTCCGGTCGAAACCGCAGGAAGGCGACGATACGGTGGTCGATGCCGGAGTCGTACGCCCAGGCCACCCAATCATCGAGATGGGGCTCGATCTCGTAGTGAGTGAATCGGTTCGCGAGGGGCGCCGGCATTACGTACGTCACGCCGCGGTCACCCTGCCGGTTTCCCGCTGCGAAAACCGCCCATCCCTCGGGGATGCGATATTCGCCGAGACGCCGATCGAGAATGAGCTGGTAGGCCGCTGCCGATACCGTCGCAGGGGCGGTGTTGACCTCGTCGAGAAACAGGATGCCGCGTGCGCCATGGCGGCGAGCGTCCGGCAGCATTGCCGGCACCGACCATTCCACCGTGTCCTGATTGCGGAATGGAATGCCGCGCAGGTCGGTCGGCTCCATCTGCGCCAGTCGGATGTCGATCAGCGGGGCATCGTGCGCTCTCGCGATGTCGGCGATGATGCGCGACTTGCCCACGCCGGGCGCACCCCAGACCATCACCGGAGCATGGTGTCCCGCGGACGCCGCCAGGAACTCGCGATCCAGAATCGACAGGATATGGGACGGCCGCATGGGTTGCGCGAAAGTCTGACTAACAACGAAGCACGGGCGCTCGACTCCCGTGCGCTGAAACCAGGCGGTAAATCGGAGGGCGATGATAGCATGGCGCTATCGAGTACTTCTCGCGGCCGAAGCTTCGGCGCCGGAGTTTCCGGCCACCCGCCGGTCGCATATAGTAGCGGCCTTGCGCGAGGCACCTACCCTACCCCCGACCATGAAGTTCTGCAGCAATTGTGGCGGACCCCTTGCGATCCGCATTCCCGACGGAGACAACGCACCGCGCCATGTCTGCGATCGCTGTAATGCCGTCCACTATCTGAACCCGAAGTTGATCGTCGGCTGCATCCCGGAATGGGAGGGCAAGGTCTTGCTGTGCCGACGTGCCATCGAGCCGCGTCACGGACTCTGGACCGTGCCAGCCGGGTTCATGGAGATGAACGAGACGACCACTAACGGGGCGCTGCGCGAAACCCTGGAGGAAGCCAATGCCCGGGTCGAAATCGAACAGCTCTATGCCCTTTACAGCCTTCCCCACATCGGCCAGGTTTACATGCTGTTTCGGGCGCGATTGCTGGACCTGAACTTCTCCGCGGGCCAGGAGACGCTGGAGGCGCGTCTCTTCGGAGAATCCGAGGTTCCCTGGGACGAAATCGCTTTCGTGACCGTGCGCAATACCCTACGTCATTATTTCAGCGATGCGAAGCGTGGGGAGTTCAGCTTTCACATGGGCACAGTGGAACCCATGTCCCGGAATACTTCCGGCGCAACCTATTCTTCCCGTCAGGAAGACGTGCGCAGCGAGTGAATCTCGCGCACTGGCTCAGCGAAAATGAAAAGGGGGCGCATGCGCCCCCTTTTCAATCAGAACACACGAGTGCGTTATCGATGATTGACTTGCGACCCCGCCTGGGCGGTCTTCGGTGGCTCGCTCTGAACCGTCGAGGCCGCCGTCGTGTCTGAAGTAACTGCGTCACGATAGACCAGAATCTCGACTCGGCGATTCTTGGCGCGTCCTTGGGAGCTCGTATTCGCCTTGAGAGGCGCGCTCTCACCGTAGGAGACGGGGATCACCTGCACGCCCCCGAGCTCCGTCGCCTTCTGCGTGGAAAGATAACGTGCCACAGCGTTTGCGCGCTTCTGACCCAGATCGTAGTTATAGTCCGGGTTCCCCGAGTTGTCGGTGTGGCCAGCCACCACGAAGGTAGTTCCCTCGATACCGGCGGACTCGTTCTTCATGTCGCTCAGCATCGCGTTGATTTCCTTCTTTGCCTTGGCCGGGAGATCGGCGGAATCGAACTTGAAGGTGGCGCCGTCTTTCATGTCGATCACCACGCGCCGTTCGACCTTGAGGTTGGAGAGCGCGCTCAGGGCCTTCTCGGTCTTGGTATCCATGGCTCCGATCTTGCCGTCGTAACCGGCGAGCTTGACCTCAAACCCGGCCATGCGGTTGTTCATGGTGCCGAGTTGGTTCTCCGCCGTGGTGAGGCGGGCTTCGTTCTTCGCAACGCGCTCAGCCAGGGGATCGAGCTGCTGATTGGCCCAATCCCGGGTGGCAACGCACCCCTGCGACAAAAGCAAGGCAACTAAACCTCCTGCAGCCAAGACAACCTTCGCACCGCTTTGGGTATCAATCTTCATGGATTTTTCCTCCAGTTATACTCCTGGGACAGTCCTTCCGATGCCATCGCGCTCAAGATCGCGGAACGCGCGGCCCAACTCGCCCACTTGCCACTGGACGACAGCGGGCGAAAAGCTTTTACCAATTGTACGGCTCATCACGAGACCCTCCAACGGGCGCACCGCCCGTGGAAGCCGACACCGTTTGCAGAGCGCTTTCCACCATGCGTGAAGAACCGCCGTCGCACACGTCAATCCCGGCGATGACGCTCGAAACCGCATCGCAACGGGAGACGTACTGTGTTCGCGAACCCGACCTTACCATGCTACCTCTAAAGAAAAAGCGCGACAAATACAGTATTCCGCACCAGGAATGGGTTTAGAAGCCTTTTCTCATCCAAGTCCTTCCGAATCCAGACGAAGGTCTTGATTAGTTTTAACCCACTCCGAGTGAAGCATAGAGGATATGGGAAAAGAAATCCAACCGTGCTCTGTCTCGGATTCGAATATTTCAGTCCAGAGTGTTGGATGCGCGCAACGTCTGCGTGCCTTCGCCCGTCGACGCGAGCGCGCCTGATAGCATTCGAGGTTAATGTGTCACATCGATTTCGATAGCGTTTTTCAACGATCGCATCCCATGCACACCTTGCGCTTCGACAACACCTTCGTCCGGGAACTGCCGGCCGATTCGGAATCCGGCCCGCGTGTGCGACAAGTGCGCGCAGCGCTCTATTCGCGGGTGGATCCAACCGCCGTACCTGCGCCACGACTGATCGCCCATTCGCGGGAGGTGGCTGCCCTGCTTGGCATCGACGAGGCAACCGTCGCATCGCCATTGTTCGCTGAGGTGTTCGGGGGCAATGCGCTGATGGAGGGCATGCAGCCCTATGCAGCGAACTACGGAGGCCACCAGTTCGGCCACTGGGCCGGTCAGCTCGGCGACGGCCGCGCGATCACGCTCGGCGAGGTGATCAACGAGTCACGAGAGAGGTGGGAGCTCCAGCTCAAGGGTGCGGGCAAGACGCCCTACGCGCGGACGGCGGACGGGCCGTGCCGTGCTGCGCTCTTCCGTCCGCGAGTTTCTCTGCAGCGAGGCGATGTACCACCTGGGCGTGCCGACGACCCGTGCGTTGAGCCTGGTTGCAACCGGCGAGCAGGTCGTGAGGGACATGTTCTACGATGGCCGCCCGAAGCTGGAACCGGGTGCGGTCGTGTGCCGGGTGGCCCCTTCGTTCATTCGCTTCGGCAATTTCGAACTGCCCGCGGCTCGCGGCGACACCGTGCTCTTGAACCGGCTGATCAATTTCACGATTCGCCGCGACTTCCCCGAGTTGATTGCAGAGACGAGCGCAGTCGAGAGCCAATCGGTCCGTGCGGAGTGGTTCGGGCAGGTGTGCGAGAGAACGGCACGGATGGTGGCCCACTGGATGCGCGTGGGTTTCGTGCACGGGGTGATGAATACGGACAATATGTCGATCCTCGGTCTCACCATCGACTACGGGCCCTATGGCTGGATCGACGACTTCGATCTCGACTGGACGCCGAATACGACCGACGCGCAGGGACGGCGCTATCGCTTCGGTCATCAACCACAAGTCGCGTACTGGAACCTTGGCCGGCTCGCCCAAGCACTGGCTCCTGCCTTCGCTTCCGTCGAGGCGCTGGAGGTTGGGCTTGCCCGATATGCCCATACGTTCTTCGCCGCGGACCGCGCCCACATCGCAGCCAAGCTAGGCCTTGCCGAATGCGCCGAGGAGGATGCCGATCTGATGCAAACGCTTTACACACTCCTCGCCGAAGCGGAGGTCGACATGACTCTATTTTTCCGCGCCCTGGCGGACTTGGACATCGACGCGCCCTCGCTGATCCCCTTCGACGCTGCGTTCTATGACCCGGCAAAGCGGCAGCAAGCCGAGTCAAGGTTCCTGGACTGGCTCCGACATTACGCGTCCCGCGTGCGGACAGAGGCGCTGGCCCCGGCCGCGCGCAGCGCCCGCATGCGTGGTGCCAATCCGCGCTACGTGCTGCGCAACTACCTGGCGCAAGAGGCAATCGATCGCGCCGAGCAAGGAGACGCTGCCGGCATCCACGAATTACTCGAAGTGTTGCGCCGTCCCTACGACGACCAGCCGGGACGCGAGCGATTTGCCCAGCGGCGGCCGGAGTGGGCGCGCAACCGTGCGGGTTGCTCGATGCTTTCCTGCAGCTCGTGAGTGACTCATCTCGAGGCAAGATCATGAGGCTCTCCGTGCTCGACCAATCGACTGCCGCCAAGGGGCGCAGCCAGGCTATCGCGATCCGCGAGACGCTCGATCTCGCGCGCCTGTGCGACACCCTCGGCTATTACCGCTACTGGGTTTCGGAACATCACAACAGCGACAGCATCGTGGGTACGGCGCCGGAGGTGCTCATGGCAGCGATCGCGGCGGCGACGCAGCGCATCCGTATCGGCAGCGCCGGGGTCATGCTGCCGCACTATTCGGCGCTGAAGGTCGCCGAGCAGTTCCGTGTGCTGGAAGCGATCGCGCCGGGACGCATCGACCTCGGTGTCGGACGTGCACCGGGATCGGACCGCCTCACCGCGTTCGCCCTGAATCCCCACGCGAACGCTCTCGACGAGTTTCCGCAGCAGGTGCATGACCTGCAGGCGTGGGTGTCGGATGCGCCGCTTCCGGGAGATCACCCCTTCCGCGCGATCAAGGCGCACCCTCGGGGCCCTACCAGTCCCGAGCTCTGGATTCTCAGCAGCTCGGATTACGGCGCGCAACTTGCCGCCCATTTTGGGCTGCCCTACGCATTCGCCTACTTCTTCACCGATGGCAAGGGCGTGGAGGAAGCGCTGGATCTGTATCGAAAAAACTACCGCCCGAGCGCGCGCTACCCGGAGCCGCAGGCGACCATTTGCGTTTGGGCGCTGGCGGCCGAAACCGAGGCCGAAGCGCGACGGTTGCTGATGACGCGTGAGTTCTGGCGCATCGGCTTCGAGCAGGGAATCCGCAAGCCGCTGATCTCCCCCGAAGATGCTGCCGCATACCCCTATACGGACGCCGAGCGCACCATCATCGAGGCGCTGCGCCGGAAAGCCATCGTGGGCACGCCGGAGCAGGTCGCTGCGCGCCTGACGGACCTCGCGCAACGTCTGGCGCTGGATGAGCTCGTGATCGTAACCTGGACCTACGATCCCGCCCCGCGACAACGATCCTACGAGTTGCTCGCGGAAGCGTTTCGACTGAGCTGACCCGATGCTGCTGCGATCGGGGACGCCCGGCCACCGGCCGCGTCAGCGGGTCATGACGAGTACCAATATCTTGCCCTTTCCCGTTTCCATCGGCTCCATCGCCTTGCCGATGATCGCACCGACTGCCTGGTCGCGGTCGAGGACCTTTTGCGCATGACCCGGCGTAGCGCTCGTGGTGAGCAGATCGCCGACGGCGATGGGTGCGGCGTCGGCGTCGACGTTGCACGGCACCCGTCCGCATAGGGCGATCGGCACCTCTTCCTGTTCCGTTCCGAGTATGAACGCCGCATCCCCCGAGGCGATGCCGATGACCCGTGTCGTACGCGCGGCGCAACGCTCGACCGTCTCCTTCGCGTCGCCCATCACCACGACCTCGCCGGGTTCGATGCTATCGAGCACCCTGAAGCGCTCCGCGATGTCCATTCCACGCGCCTGAAAACCCGACTTGATGAACACAGTACCGGCGGCGTCCAGCCATAGATTCGGCTCGCCACGAATTCCGTCGTTGCCGTAAGCCCCCCCTTCAGACAGCCCGATCTTAATGGTGTGTGCCTGCTGGACTACGAGGGGGCCGCCGACGACGTTCACGGATCCGTTGACATTCAGCTCGTCCCAGACCGAGACCCGTCGCTTGAACGGCACGGTGGTCCGTCCCAGGATCATCAGCGTGTTGTAGTTCGCCGAGTTCTCGATGGCCGCGAATCCGGCGTTGTTGCCGAATCCGGTATGGCTGTGGTTAGTCTCGGTGAAGTAGAGGTCGGAGCTTCCGGCGAAGAGTCCGCCGTTTGAGGTAAGCGGACCTGAAACGATGAGCCCGCCGGGCAGAACGCCTCCCGGCGCGATCTGGTCGGCATCGATCAGTAGGCCACCTTCAATGCTGACAATCTGCACGTCGGCATGCTTGACGGGATGCATCGCCAGCGGATTGGGGCTCACGAGTACGTGATCAGGCTCGGCGACGAGCACCGTCATCTGCGTGTCGACTTCATTCACCGGCACGGTCACCACGTCGTTCACCTGCGGCATCGTTGGAAACGCTCCCTTTTCGATCCGGTAGACTTCGTGGCCGAGAAAGTCAGTCAACAGAAACGGCTTCTCGGGAGCGAGCACGATGCTTTCGCCGGCGTGCTTGCCTAGCAACGCCCCCCAGAATATTTCGGGAAGTTTTTGACTGCCGAAACCGATGGATCCAGATTCAAGCTCGCGCAACAGGTCGGCGCCGCCCGCAACGTAGCGCAACGTCGCCTTCAAGCTCAGGGTTGATCCCGGTCCGATACGTGCCATCGTCGTGTGCTCCTTCGCTGGAGAGTCGGTGCTGTCCGCCAGGACAGCGGGAGGTAACCGCGCCTTTTTCGGCGCGCGACCCGCACGCCTGTAGACCGGTTCGACCAGGGAAGGATAGGAAATCCGACCGGACAAGTCCAACCGGTGGGACTCGCTCCGGTTTAGTGTCCCGCAAGGAAGCTGAGCGGGAACGCTGGTGCAACACGTCTCGTGTAAACTGAAAATTCCAACTCCCTCCAATCCCCCGTTCCAATGAAAAATCCCTGGACCAAGAAGAACCCTCTCATGAGCATGTGGCTGAGCGGCGCGAATGCGGTGGCCGGCTCGGTGCGCGGCCGTGCCACGCGCGAAGTCAAGCGTCAGGCCTCGACTGCGATGACGAAAGGAACCAAACAGATGCTGAGCTTCTGGAGCGGCGGCTGGATTGTTCCGACCAAGACGCGAAAGAGAAGGAAGTCCCGCTAGGAGTACGTCAGTCCACCCGTCGGACTGATCGTCGAGCCCGTAATGAACCGGGCGTTGTCGGACGCGAGAAAAGCCGCAATGGAACCAATGTCTGCCGGGTCGGCGAGCCCGAAGGGCGCTCGTTCCTGTATCTTCTGGAAGCGGCGCCGCTTCTCCTCCGACCATGTGTCCCGCCCTTCAAACGCCTCAAACGAAGGGGTGTCCGCCACTAGCGTGACGGCAATGCAGTTGACCCTGATCCGGTGGCGCGCGAGTTCCTTCGCCAGCACCTTCGTCGTCATGATGAGACCGGCGGCGTAGGTAGCGACGGCAGTCTGGCCGGGAGTGGGAAACCTGCCTCCCTCCGACGTGACGAATACGATATTGCCGGCGCCGCGGGAGATCATGTGCGGCACGACCGCCCGAACCGGCGTCAGCTTGCCCGATGTCGCGCGTCCCACGAGCTCGACCACGTCGGCGATTTCGAGCTCTTCGAAAGGGCCGAAGGACTGGCGCGAACGTCCATCCTGCGGGGCGGAACCACCCGCGCTCGCGACCATGATGTCGACCTGCCCGTAGAGTTCGATCGCCCGGGCGACGAGCCGGTCCATATCGGGCTGGGAGAGAACGTCGCCGGCAATGTAGGTTGCTTCGCCCTGACGGGCCTGGATCTCCTGGACGACCGCCCGACCTTTCGCGGTAGTGCGACCGTTGACGATCACCTTCGCGCCTTCCCCGGCGAGCGTGAGCGCGACGCCCCGCCCGATGCCACCATTCGCGCCGGTGACGATTGCGACCTTGCCTTCGAGCCCGTCCATGAGCCGGATACTAATACTTCTCCTGGCGCGCGAGCCGCTTTTCGCCGGTAATCATTCCCTTGATGAGGTTGGTCCGATGGAGAACGCTGGTGAAGATCGCGCCGGAGACGTGCACGATCGCGCAGCCGGCCACGACATAGGCGATCCAGGCGTGAATCGATTGCAGCGTATCATCGCCCCAGAACGCATCGAGCTGGAGCATCCAGCCCGTCACCACGACCGCGAGAATCAATCCCCACAGGGTAAAGGCCATGCACGCGCCGGGCGGATTGTGGCAGCGATACAACCGCGCGCGGTGTTCGATCAAAGCGCGAACGTAGGACGGCAGTTCGTGCGCGCTTCGCGCCATGGAAGCGAGCCGGGCCTCCGACGGCCCGACTGCGCCCCAGGCGAGCCGTAACAGCACGAGCCCGCCGGCGACATACCCGAGATTTCGGTGCCAGGGATTCGCGCCCGCTTCGTTGAAAAGGTCGATCACTACCAGGGTCGCGACGCTCCAGTGCGTAATGCGCACCAATGGATCCCAGACGCGTTCAACTGAAGCGGACATGGCTCCGACGGCGGCTTATTTCTCGATTTCCGCCTTCACCACCGCAAGGCTCTTGGTATCGAAGTAGATCTCGACTTTCTTGCCATCCTTGTTCGTGCCATAGATCTCGTAGCAGTTGCCGTCGACCTTGAACTTCTTGATCTTGTACCCGTCGGCCTCGAGCTTCGCTTTCGCATCGGCTTCCGACATCCACTCCGCCTTCGGATACTTCGGGCAGTTCGCGTCGGCGAACGCACTTCCTGAAACGAGGGCAGCAGCAATCAGCAAGGTGCTTCTCTTCATTGCATCTCTCCTATTCGTGTTCGAAGGTCAGGACGACAACAAGGGAAGGGCCGGAGTCGTGGGATCGGCTCAGGGCGCCCGAAGCAATCTTAGTTGAGAGTAATTCTTATTACAACGGATTCGAATGGCGCTGTCGCCGGTGGGGGTCTACGGTGGATCGTTACCTGGCTTCGATGCGTGGAGCGCTTCGATCAGGCTGCGCGGAGGGCATCCACGATCTTCAGCCGCGCGGCCCGCGCTGCCGGCAGCACGCCGCCGAGGATGCCCATGACGGCAGCGAAGAGCAGGGACTGCAGAACGATCCGGGGCGTGAGCGTGAAGCTGAAGGCAATCTCCGAAAAGGATTGCCAGTTGACGGTCGAGACGCTGACAAATTGCATCAGAGACGCGAGCACGAGACCCATTGCGCCGCCGATGAGGGCGAGGAACAGCGATTCCAGGAGGAATGCGCCCAGGATGCTTCTGCGCCGAAACCCGAGCGCACGCAGCGTGCCGATCTCCGCAGTGCGGCTCGACACCGCCGCATACATCGTGATCATGGCACCGATGATGGCGCCGAGGGAGAAAATCACCGACAGCGTGACTCCGAGAATTTTGATGAAGTTCGCGAGCAACTCGGATTGCTCGGCGTAAAACACGGTTTCCCGCTTCGCTTCCAGCTTGAGCCGCTGGTCGCCTTCAATGCGCGCGCGAAACTCCGGCAGGCGATCGGCAGCAATCAGTTCGACGATGAGCGCCGAATAGGCGGTGCGGCGAAAGGCCTGCATCATCTGGTCCGCGTCTCCCCAGATCTCGGAATCGAATCCGCTGCCGCCGGCATCGAAGAGTCCGACGACGGTCCATTCACGTCCTCCGAACCGCAGCGTCTCGTAAAGGCCCGCCCCCTTGAAACGCTGGGCGATGGAGCGGCCAGCGATGATCTCCGACGAGCCGGGACGGAACGTCCGCCCCTCGACCAGCTTCACCTGGGGCCGCAACTGCATGCCCTTCGGCCCGACGCCACGAATTACGACGTTCGACTGCTTCCGGGAGCCGCGCTTGTCGAGGTTGATGAGCACGACGACTTCTTTCGATGCCATCGGCTCTCCGTCGGCACCGAAAGCCACTTCCGGCGCGCTTGTGGCGATCGCTGCGTCGCTGCGATCGATCGCGCTCTGCACCTCGGTGCCCGCCGAGCGCCGAATCACTACGGCATTCTCCGACCGACCGGTCTGTACGAGCGTCTCGCGCAACCCCTCCTCGAGCATGAGCACGGTCGCGAAGACGAACACCACCAGCGCCATGCCGCCGGCGGTGAGGAGCGCCGTCAGTTTGCGTGTCCAGAGGTTGCGGACAATGTAGGAAAGCGGGATCTTCATCGCAATCCGCTCACCCGATGGCACGCAGCCCGTCGACGATGCGAACGCGGCTTGCGCGCACCGCAGGGACGATGGCCGCCGCGACGCCCACTATCACGGCCGCGGCGATCTGCAGGTACACCGTCCCCCGGGAGACGAAGAACACCGGAAAGAGGGTGCCCATCCTGGCCGCGAATGCATACGCAACCGGAAACGTGAGGGCGACGCCGAGCGCTCCCCCGACGATCGCGATCGCAAGCGATTCGCCAAGGATGAGCCGCCCGAGAAACCCCGGTCCGAAGCCCAGCGCCTTCAGCGTCGCGTATTCCGACGTGCGCTCGCGGGCGGTCATCGCCATCGTGTTCGCCATCACCGCAAGAATGATGAAGATGACGAGGAAGGACACGATCCGGATCGCGACGACGAGGGCCTCGGTCATGGCGACGAAGCCGAGCTGAAAGGCCTTCTCCGTCTCGGTGAGGGTTTCGGCCATGCTGTTCTTGAACTCGTGGTCGATGGTCCGGGCCACCTCGGCGGCAAGCTCCGGCGAGGCGATCTTTATCACGTACACACCGGTGGTATCGCTCCGCTTCGGCATCGTTCGCTTCATCGTCTCGTTGAGATAGTCCCAGTGAAAAAAGAACTGGCTCGTGTCTGTGCTGTTCTCCGCCCCATCGTAGATCCCGCGCACGACGAAACTCCATGTGCCCGGATAGATCGTGCCCCGCAAAGGCACTACATCCCCCACCTTGAACCCGTATTCCCGCGCGAGCTTGCGCCCGACCATGGCACCTTTGCGGTCCCGGATGAACTCCTTCAGCTGCTCCGGCGGAATGATGTATTCCGGATACAGATCGAAATAGCTCTTCGCGTCCACCGCGAATTGCGGAAAGAAGTTCTTCTCGTTGATGTAGATGCCGGCAAACCAGTTCGCCATGCTGACGCCGGTGACGCCGGGCACGCGGCGTATCTTGTCCCGGTAGGTGATGGGCAGCGGAAACACGAGCGAGATCGAATTGCGCGTGACAAGTCGTGTGTTCGAGGCGCCTTCCGCCCCCGCGTACCACGCATCGACCACCGTCTGCAGCAGGCCGAATGCAAGGATCGCGATCACAAGCCCGAGCACGGTGAGCCCCGTTCGCAGTCGATGGCGGAACGCGTTGCGCAGCGCGAGGTTGAGGGATTGCATCGATGTTGCGCGGTTGCCTAATCCGCGAGCACGCCCTTTTCGAGATGCTTGAGATGATGCGCACGCGCGGCGGCGTGAGGATCGTGGGTGACCATGATGATGGTCTTGCCCAGTTCCACGTTCAGCCGATCCATGAGGTTCAGGATGTCCTCGGCGGAAGCGCGGTCGAGGTCTCCGGTAGGCTCGTCCGCCACCAGCAGGGTCGGATCCGTAATGATCGCGCGGGCGATCGCCACCCGCTGCTGCTGCCCCCCCGAAAGCTCTGAGGGGTAATGCTCGAGACGGTCCGCCAGCCCGACCATGCCGAGCGCCGCCTCCGCATGATTGCGCCGCTCGGTGCGCGACAGCCCGGTCAGGAGCAGCGGCAGCTCGACGTTCTCGAGCGCCGTCAACACCGGCATCAGATTGTAGAACTGGAAGATGAAGCCAACGTGGCTCGCGCGCCATGCCGCGAGATCCGCCTCGTCTAGGCTGCCGATGTCGGTGCCGTCGACCCGCAGCTCACCGCTGTCGGGTGTGTCGATGCCTGCGATCAGGTTGAGCAGGGTGCTCTTGCCGGAGCCACTCGGGCCCATGAGCGCGACGAAATCCCCGCCGGGGATGCTGAGGGTGATGTCGCGCAGCACCGGCACGATCTGGTCTCCTCGCCGATAGGACTTTGCGAGATTGCGTATCTCGACCACCGGCCGGACGACGGCCGCAACATTCACTTGCTCACCACCTTCACCTGCGCACCGTCGGTGATGGTGTCGGCGGGCTTGAGCACGATCTTGTCGCCGGGCTTCACCCCGGACTTCACCTCGACGATCTCGCCCAGGGTCGCGCCGATCTCGACCGGCGTGAGCTGCGCGTGGTTGTCCGTGACGACGAACACGGATTTCTGCCCGTTGCGGGTGACGACCGCCGCGGGAGGAATGGCCGTGCGCGGCGCTCGCTCGCCCTCTTGCAGCTCGCGCTCGAGAAACGTCACCTTCGCGCTCATGTCCGGCAGCACACGCTCGTCGCGCTCGATGAACCGAACCTTCACGAGCACGGTCGCCTTCGCGCGGTCGACCGTCGGCACGATGCGGGCGACCTCGCCGCGGAAGCGCATGTCCGGCAGCGCATCGAGCTGGATCTCCACTGGCTGTCCCACCTTTGCCTTCTGCAGATTCGATTCAGACACGTCCGCCTCGACCTCGAGGGTGGACATGTCGGCCATGGTCACGACCGCGCCCTTGGTATCGACCGCCGCCGAGAAGGTCGTGATGACATCGCCCACGTTCGCATTCTTCGTGAGCACGACGCCGTCGAACGGCGCCCGGATGAGCGTCTGCTCGACCACGACTTCCGCGTTGCCGCGACTCGCTTCGGCTGCACCAATGGCGGCCTTGTACCCGACGACCGCGGCCTTAGCGCGGTCGTAGCGCGCAAGCGCCTGGTCGTACGCCGATTGCGACAGGAACTTGCGCGCAACCAGATCGCGTGCGCGATTCAATTCCAGCTCCGCATTGCGCACTTCCGCCTGCCCCTGCTCGAGATTCGCGCGGGCAACCTGCACGTTCGCCCGGGCCTGGTTGAGGAGCGCGCCCACGTCGCGGTTCTCGATCCGCGCCATGATCTCGCCCTTCTGTACCTTGCTTCCTTCCTGAACGCCGAGCCATTCCAGCCGGCCGGTCGCTTTGGAGCCGACGGACGCCTTGCGCTGCGGCACGACGTAGCCGGTGGCATTGAGGAGAGCGATCGCCTGGGATGGATAAGCCGTGCTCACGGTCGCGAGTTCGACCTCATGGGTCGCTCTTACGTGCGAATACGCGACGGCAGCGGCCACCGCGGCGAGCACGACCAGCGCGATCCAAACCCAGCGTTTTCGGCGGCGACCGGTGCGCGAGAGTGCGGCTGTTTTTTCGCCGCGGTCGATGCGCAGCTTCGAGAGATCCTGTGTATCCAAGTGGCAAACCCGTTGGCGAGGGAGGCGTATTCTACCGGGCACTCCCCAGGGAAGCGTCCAGCCGCGTTTGGAACCCTCGCAGAAGGGACGGTTCCCTGCGGGTGATCAACCGATGAAGCGCTCGCGAATCCCGTCCGCGTCGAGAAGTGCGCGTCCGAGCGCTTCCGCGCCAGCGCGCGCCTGCCAGACGAGCGCTGCATTGTCTGGCGCGATAGCGCCATCCTTGAGGTGCAGATTGGTTTCGAACCCGACGCGCGCGTGCCCACCAAGGGCCATTGCCGCGACCGCCATCGCATGCTCGTCGCCACCGAATGCGCCCGCCGCCCACGACGTATCGCCGTCAAGTCCGGCGACGAGCGGTGCGAGGGCCCGCGCCGCCGCCGGAGCAGTGCGACTGCCGAGAAGGAACAGGAGGAGATGGGGAGCCGCAGGGATCAATCCGTGCTTGCAGCAATCCTGATACTGACGCAGCTCATCCAGGTCGCGAACGATGAATTGCGCAATGACGCGCTCGCCGAACAGCCACCGGAAAAAGCGCTGCGCTTCCGCTTCCTGGCCGGGATTCCGGATCAGGTCGGAGAGGGACAGCGTCACAGCCTCTGGTCGCGTTTCCCGCACGACCGCCATCTGGTCAGCCGGTCCGTAGAGTTCCGCTCCTTCGGTGCTGATCTGAACCACGAGGCGATCGCGCACGGCGCGGCGGATCAAGCCAGTCGCCTCGCGATACGCGGCGGGATCGAGCAGGTGCCGGCCTTTCAGATCGCGAACGTGCAGGTGAATGAGCGATGCGCCGGCTTCGCAGCAGGCCGCCGCGCAGTCCGCGATCTCCGTCATCGTGATCGGCAGCCGCGGATGGTCGTGCTTCGTGCGGTACGCGCCGGTAGGTGCCGCTGCGAGGATCACCGATTCGCCGCTCACGGTGCGCAATTCCAGCGTGCGAAACGCTGCGCCCGCGAAGGATTCACCACTCTGCTTCCCGTTGCGGGGTCGCGCTGATCTTGGGCGCGATCGTCCCGGTTTTCGGATTTTCCATCGCTTTGCTTTCCCCTGTTGGCGCTGCAGAATCGCGCGACAGGCGGGATTATAGGCGTGAAGAGAGCGCTCGGCCGGCGATGGAAAAACAAAAGCGGCGCAATCACTTTTGCGCGCGGGAACGCCGTCACGTCGGAAGGCCGCTCACCGCCTCCTCGGAGAGACCGAGGAAGCGGAATGCAGTGCGCCGCGGCCTGGAACTGGGTTTCCTGATGCTTCCTTCCCCTAGAACGTGGGAACCGACTCCTCCGCTTGCGCGGGCTCGCTGACTGGCGCGCTCGGGAAGCTGGTCTCGTGTGCCTTGACGACGGTCGAGGCCGGTGCGGCGACAACGGGAACCGCGGCTTTCAGCTCCGGCATGTTGCCGACCAGCAGCGCACCACTCGCGGCCACGGCGAAGGTCAGCAGCCAGAGCAACAATGACCGCAGGATTTCCCACGCATTTGGCACGATGCGCTCCGCGGCGAAGCCGAGCGCAATCGGAACCTGCAAGGAATCCCGCGCGCGGGTCCTCAGGCGCCCCTGAGTCCTGTTCGCAGCGAAAACGGGTTGCGCGTTCATGTTTGCTCCTTCGGGAAAACGTGTTGTTAATAACCGTGGTCAACGCTCATGCAGCCCACTTGATGTCGATCCGCGCCGGGCGTCGAAGCAGCAGGACGACGCGAACGTGGAACGCGAGCCAGCCGTCCCGCGCAGCGAGCGTGAATCCGCTGCCCAGTGCTTTGCGCACTGCCCAGAGCATCACCGCGCCGATCGTCGCGTAGTCCCGATAGCCCACCGGGAAGGGACGCCAGCGCCGCGCGATCTTCCGCACCGCCGCGGTCGCTCGCTCCTCTGCGGCAGCCTTCGCGAGCAAGCGCAACCGGGCGCACGCCGTGCTGCCGACGCCACCGAAGACTTTCGCCAGGGCCGGATCGGTTTGGGCCAACCGCGTCAGAAAAAACTTTGCCGCGGTGTTCGGCGAAACACCCAGACGTTCCAGCCCGCTGGTCACGACTTCCATCTGCTTTGCGTTCATTCTTTTGGTCTCCACCAGCACTCGTTCTCGTTGTTGCTCAACCTAGGTTTCGCAGCCCTCGTGCCAACATGTTTGTGCATGTACTTCAATCAGTTAGCGTGATACGGAAGGCGCGCATCCGTTGGCCAGCGCCAACAGGCGTCGCATCGGACTGACGCAAGTGCTTGATTGGTTGAAGCTATGAGGGTGTTGGCAGGCGCCAACAGCACTACGGTTACTGGGAGGACTTGAACTGACCGGGATCCAGGTCGTGGCGTGCGAGCAGCGAATAAAAGTCGCTGCGGTTGCGCTTCGCGAGCCGCGCCGCCTGGGAGACATTGCCCCGCGTCATCTTGAGGATCTGCACGAGATAGTCCCGCTCGAACCGGCGCTTTGCTTCGTCGAGGGAGGAGAGGCTGGACGCCGTCTGCTGCAACGCGCGCTGCACCAGCGTCGCAGGCACCAGCGCGGTCATCGAAAGCGCCACCGTCTGCTCGATCACGTTGATAAGCTGGCGCACGTTGCCTGGCCACGGCGCCGCAAGCATGAGTTCAAGGGCGTCTGGCGCCAGCGCCGACACGTTTTTCCCGTAGCGCTCCGCGAGGTGCCGCAGAAAGTGATTGGCAAGGAGGGGAATGTCCTCGCGCCGCCGCGCGAGAGGCGGAAGGGAAAGGGAAACGACGTTGAGCCGATAGTACAGATCTTCCCGAAAGCGCCCGCCTTTCATTTCGTCCTGCAGATTGCGATGGGAAGCGGAAACGACGCGCACGTCGACGGACACGCTCGCGACGGCGCCGACCGGCCGGACCGATCGCTCCTGCAGGACGCGCAGCAGCTTCACCTGCAACGCGAGCGGCATGTCACCGATCTCGTCGAGGAAGAGCGTGCCGCCGTGGGCCGCCTGGAAGAGGCCCTTGTGATCGCGCGTTGCACCGGTGAATGCGCCCTTCACGTAACCGAACAATTCCGATTCGAGCAGCGGCTCGGGGATCGCGCCGCAGTTCACGGCGATGAATTCCCGCGTACTACGGCGGCTTGCCCGATGGATCGCGCGCGCCAGCAGTTCCTTGCCGGTGCCGCTCTCGCCGTGGATGAAGACGCTCGCGTCGGTGGTGGACACCATCTTCGCCTGCTGCAGCACCTCTTCCATCGCGGGGCTGCGGGTGACGATCTCCTCGCGCCACTGCACATCGGCCGAAGCTTCCCACACCGGCCCCGCGGGCCCGCTCACGCGGAGGGCACGCTCGACCTCGGCGAGCAGCGCGCGCGCCTCGAACGGCTTGGTCAGGAAGCCGAACACGCCGCGTGAGGTCGCGGTCACGGCATCCGGAATCGTACCGTGGGCGGTGAGGATGATGACGGGAAGCGACGGATAGTCGTGATGGATCGCCTCGAAGAGCGCAAGTCCATCCATGCCGCCCATCTGCAGGTCGGTGAGCACGAGGTTCGGCAGCTTCAAGGCGATGAGCCCGAGCGCCTGCTCACCGCTCTCCGCCGTCACCACGCCGTAGCCTTCCTCGCGCAGGCGGAGCGAGATGAGCCGCAGCAGCGGTGCGTCGTCGTCAACGACGAGCACGGTACCCTTATGCCCGGCAGTTGCCATCACGCACCCTCCTTGGCGCGCGGACTACGTACGCAGGTGCCGCGCGACGGCGTCACGAATCTCTCCCAGATTGAAGGGTTTGGTCAGATAGTCGCTGGCACCGCGGCGCAGCCCTTCCTCGCGCTCGGAGCGGTCCGCGCTGGCCGAGAGGAAGATGAACGGGATCGTGGCGGTGTCCGGCTGCGCCAGCACGTGCGCGAGCACCCCGTAGCCGTCGAGGGCGGGCATGAGAAGATCGCAGAAGATGAGATCCGGCGGCTGTTCCCGAATGCGTGCAAGCCCCGCGACGCCATCCTCCGCAGTTGCGACTTCGTGACCTTCCATGGCGAGCATGCGCGAGAGGTTGCCGCGGATCGGCCCCTCGTCGTCGATCACGAGAATCCTAGCCATGGACGCGCTCGCTTGAGAGCGGAAGGCTCACCGTGAAACGCGAACCCTGCCCGACATCGCTTTCGACCTTGATCGTGCCGCCGTGGAGCGCGACCAGCCGCTTAACGATCGCGAGCCCGAGACCGGTGCCGGAAATGTTCGCGACATTGCGTCCACGGGTGAAGGTCTGGAAGAGCCGCGTGCGGTCGCCCTCCGGGATGCCGATGCCGCGATCGATGACCTCGAACACGGTGGCGTCGTCGCGGCAATCGAGCTCCAGGCGAACGAGCCCGCCGCGGGGCGAGTACTTGATGGCATTGCTCACGAGGTTGGTGAGCACGTGGCGCAGGATGTGTCCGTCGAGAGGGCGCGGTCCGTCCGCACCGCTCGCCGCGAACACGAGCTCGTGACTGCCGTTGCTCGCGTGGCGCATTTCGTCGAGGACATCGAGACAGAAACTGCGTGGATCGCACGGCGTGGGGTTGAACTCCACGCGTCCGGCGTCCGCCTTGCCGATGACGAGCACGTCGTCGAGCATTCGCGTCATGCGCGTGACCGCTGCCTTGATGTGGTCGATGAGCTCCGTCCGCTCCACCGCAGGGAGGCGATCTCCATAGTCCTTCAGCAACTCGGCGGAGGACAGGATGGTCGCGAGGGGCGTGCGGAACTCGTGGGAGGTCATTGAGACGAACCGCGACTTCAGCTCGGACAGCTCCCGCTCCCTGGCGAGGGTGCGGCGGATGTCCTCCTGGGCCTGCTTCTGGTCGGTGATGTCGAGAAAAGTCCAGATCGTGCCCTTGCCGAGATCGTTGGGATCGAGCGCCTCGCCATAGACCTGGCACCAGATGAGGGTGCCGTCCTTGCGCTTCATCTGAGTCTCGGCGGTGTAGGCTTCGCCACGGGCGAGCGCGCCGTATCCGACCGCGCCAAATTCTGCCCAGGCCTTCTCGTCGGGAAAGTGAACGATTGAAGACTGACCGGTCAGCTCCTCGACCCGGTAGCCGAGCATGTGCGCCACTTTTTCGTTGAGCCAGACGTGGTGTCGATGCACGGAGAACGTGATGCCGACGAGCGTGCTGCGCAGGATCGCCTCGCGCTGGGTCAGGGTGCGCGACAGCTCCTCCTCAAGCTGACGCGGCACCGTAATGTCGGACATTACCCAGATCGAACCCGCCATCGCCTGAGCAGGGTCGATCGCCTTGCCCGACAGGGAGCACCAGAAGATCGACCCGTCCTTGCGCTTCATCTGCAGCTCGGTGGCGAAGCTCTGCCCGGCCGCGAGAAGGTCGTGGCACTCCCGCCCGACCCGTTCGTAGTCTTCCATCGAGACGTAGATGACTTCGCTCGGCTGACCGATGAGCTCGCCCTTTTCGTAGCCGAGCATCTGCTGCTCCAGCGTGGCATTGATCCAGTGGACGCGGCGCTCGACGAGAAAGACGATCCCGACCATCGAGGTTTGCAGGATCGCCTCCTGCTCGGCCAGGGTCTGGGCGAGGTTGTCCTGCAGGCGCTTGCGCTCGGTGATGTCGGTGAGGAAATTGAGGCTGCCCGGCCGACCTTCCCATTCCGTCTTTACCGCCCGCACTGATAACCAGCGCATCCGGCCGCTCGGGTCGATGGTGCGGAACTCGTATTCTTCGGGCGCCGGTTCGCCGCGCATGCGCTTCACGTAGTTGCCGATGATGAGGGCGCGGTCGTCCGGGTGCGCCATCTCCTGGAACGGCGTCGCATAGACCTCCGGCTCCGGGCGTCCGGAAAACTCCACCGCCTTCGCGTTCGCGAATCGGACGTAACCCTCCTGCACTACGACGATGCCTTCGTTCGCGTTCTCCACCACCTTGCGATATTTTTCTTCCGACTTCTGGAGCGCGGCGAGCAGTTGCTGGCGGTTGCTTGTCTCCAGGGAGAGCGAAACCATCGTCGCAAGGGAGGTCGCGAAATCGACCTCTTCCGGCGTCCAGTATCGGGGCTCGCCGACATGCTCGTGGCAGATCACGCCGACGACGCGGCCGTGGAACCACACCGGCACATCCATCATCGAGGTGATGCCGAGCGGACCCAGATAGCTCCCGCCGAACTCCGCCGTCGCGAAATCCTCGTCGGCGCGGTGTGCAATGATCGGCCGGTCGCCACTCATGGCGGCGAAGTAGCGGGGATAGTCGGCGCGCCTGAGCTGAAGATTGCGGGAAGAGCGGTCAAGATCGCCGCAACTCTTCAGGTACAGCATTTCGCACGTGATGACGGAGCCGTCCCCGGCCAAGGTCCAGTAGCTCGTACGCTCCACGCCCAGAGTGTCCGCGGAGGCCTTGAGGATCTGGTACAGCGCGTCGGAAAAATCCGATTTGTCGAGCCGCGCGAGTTCGAGCAGCGCGTCCCGGTGAACCAGGATGTGCTCGCTGCGGGCGCGCAGGACTTCCTCCACCCGCCCGCGCTCTGCGATCTCCGCCGTCAGCTCGCGCGTGCGTTCAGCGATGCGCACCTCGAGTTCCCGATTCAGCCGGTCCACTTCCTCCCGTGCCTGCACCTGCTCCGAGATGTCGGTGGCGATACCGGTGACGCGATAGAGATCGCCTTGCTCGTTGCGCACCGGGAAAGCCTGGTTGCGCACCCAGCGCACCGTGCCGTCCACGTGCACGACCCGGAACTCCTCGACGTGGGTGTTGCCGCGCACCTGTCGCGCCAACGCGTCGATGACCGCCGCCCGGTCTTCGGGGTGTATCGCATCGAGGAAGGACGCGGGGTTGCGGTACAGGCTCTCGACGCTGCGCCCCCAGATGGTCTCGTAGCCGGGACTCACATAGAGCACTTTGTCGCCACGCGGATTCGTCATCCAGAATACTTCGTGGATGGTTTCGGTGATCTCCCGCAGGAGCTTTTCGCTCTCCCGCAGCGGATCTTCGTCCCGGTGACGTGCCGTGAGGTCCCGCGCCTGCACCAAGATCTGGATGACGCGCCGGCCCTCGTCGAGCACCGCCGAATAGCCCAGATCAAGGACAACGGGCACTGCGCCATCGTCCCCGTAAACCTCTTCGTCGTGGCGGGCGCGTCCGCCGCCCGCCGCCAACCGCACCGCCCCGCGCGCCCGCGCGGCGGCATCGCGCCGCGTGCGCCACCAGCTGCACTCCGCGAAGGGCCGCCCGATGCATTCGCCGAGGGCGCGACCGGCAAAGGCGAGCGCCCGACTGTTGCAGTCGAGGAGAATGCCGCGCCCGTCGAGCAGCAGGACGTAGTCGAAGCTGCTGTCGAACAGGCGTTGATAGTCGAGCGGCTCGATTGCGTGTCGCGCCGGAGCGGCCAAGGCAGAACCTCCGTGCGTGAAAGTGCGTCCAGTCGTAGTCGCCGCGGCTCGCGGCGGCGACGACCCTCTTTCGCATCCGGCGATTATAGGGTCACGCGCCCCCTTTTCGCTGCAAGAGCCACAAAGGAAAGGCGGGTGGATTGCCGATGCCCACCGGCGGGCGTATAAATACCGCTCGATTTCGCGCTATTCTCCCCGGGCAGACTGGCGGAAGATCAAACGACAAAAGCGGCAGCGCGGAGCATTTCCCAACTCAAGGAGAGACAGGATGAGCAGCAACCTACTCGAAACCATGATGAAGTCGTACGGAAACGATTTCGCAGCCCAGGCGAGCAAGTTTCTGGGCGCGTCGGAAGACATGACCAAGGCAGGCATGGGCGCTGTGTTTCCTTCCCTGCTCGGCGGAGTGATGCAGCAGGGATCGACTCCGGCGGGGGCAGCAAGCCTCATGAATGCCTTGAACAGCCCGAGCATCGGAACCGACCTCGCCGGCAGCATGGCGAAGATGTTCGGCAGCGGCCAGAGTGCCAACGATTTCATGACCCTGGGCACGAATCTCGTCAAGGGGCTTTTCGGCGACCGATTCGCGGACGTTGCGAAAGCTGCCGCGTCGACGAGCGGACTCGCCTCCGGTGCGATCGAAAAGATGTTCGCCATGGGGGCACCGCTCTTGTTTGGATTTCTTAAGAACCAGATCGCAGCGGGCAAGCTCGACACAGACGGCGTCATGAAACTCCTCGACAGCCAACGCGACTTCGTGAAATCCGGAATCGACACCAATCTCGCCGGATTGCTCGGTTTGAGCGGCAGTGTCGGCGGTTTCTTCGCGGGGGTGACCGGCGCCCTGAGCAAGGCTTTCGGCGCGGCCACGGAGGCCGGCACCACCGCCATCGAGGAAGCTACGAAGATGGCTGAGAAAGTTGCGGGCGTCACGGCGGACACCGCTCGGGCGGCCGGTGAGTCTGCCACGAAGGCGGCCGCGGCCGCATCGGAAGCGAGCGCCAATGCCTGTTCCAACGCGGTGAAGACAGCCGAGACCCTCGCCGGACACACCGCCGAGGCGGCAAGGTCCGCCGGCGCGATGGCGACCAAGGCCGCAAACATCGCTTCCGAGGCCAGCGCAAACGCCATGAAGACAGCGGAGTCGATGGCGAACACGGTCACCAGCGCTACCCGCGCAAGCGCGGAGGCAACCGCGAAGGCTGCGACCACGGCGGTCGATGCGGGGACGAACGCGGTCGCGAGCGCCGTCAAGGGAGCGGGCGATCTCGCCGATGCCAGCGCGGACGCGGCCAAGGCAACCGCGGAAAAGGCCTCGAAAGCCGTCTCCGCAGCCGAGGATGCGGTCAAGAAGAAAACCTGATTCCGCGCCCGTCCAGTCCAGGCGCTGCTTGAGCGCTCAGCCGGCTCTCAACCGAGCCGGCTGAGTAGCTTCGGCTCGATCGCCGCCGCCGCCAGAATTCCTCCCATCATAGCCCCCTGCACACCCGGGGTGCCCACATCCTGCCCGGCCAGATAGAGTCCTTCCACGGGTGTCTTCGCGTGCAGCCATTTGCAGAGGAAACGGGCGGGCGTCGGCTCCAGCCCGTACATCGCACCTTCGTGGGCTCCGGTGACCGCCGTCATGGAGAGGGGCGTGGACACTTCGATGCAGCGAATGAGAGGCGCGAGCGCCGGAAAGTATCGGCTGAACTGCGCAACCATGTGCTTCTGGATCTGATTCTTGAGCTTGCGGTACCCCGGCGGCCGCGCACCCGGACGGGAATCCTGCCACGGCGCGAAGAGCTTCCAGTCCGTGTAGGCGAAAGCCTCGACGGTATGCCGCTTGTGGGGACCGGGATCGTGCTTCGGGTCCTTGAGGGACGGGAAGGAAACGTACATCACCGGCGCGTTCGGCTGCTTCAGGGGATTCGTCCACAACGCCGCCTCGAGGTCCCAGGTTTCGTAGAACCAGTGGTTCGAAGGGCTTGCACCCATCGACCCGATGTCCCCCTCGAGGCCCAGATAAAGTCCGACATGAGCGGTGGTCGGCGAGAGCGCGAGGATCTCGCGTGCCCATTCCGCTTCGCGCAGAAGCTCCGGTAGCAACCTGGCAACGGTGTTGCGGGCGCCAATGTCCGAAATGACGCGGGATGCGTGAAACACCTCGCCCCCTTCGACGGCAACCCCTGCTACCGCCGAACCTTCCAAGAGGAGCTCCGTGACGCGATGCTCCACCCGCACTGCGCCACCGGCCGCTTCGATCACGCGCGTCAGCCTTTCGGCGAAAACGCCGGCGCCTCCCACCGGGTAGTAGCCCCCGTTGAAGAAGTTGCTGACGACCACGGCGTGGATGCCGAAGGAGCTGCGGGACGGCACGCTGCCGTAATCCCCCCACTGTGCCGCCAGCACACTGCGGAGGCGCGGATCTGCGATGAACTGCTCGAGCACCACCTGGGTCGAGCGTCCGCACCAGCGACCGATGCTGTCGCCTTTCCACAGTCGGTAGAATGAGCCCATCGGCTCCGGCATTGCACGCAGCGCAAAGACGGCGTTACCGGCGCTCTGGGCAGCGCGGAGGGCGTCGAACCAGGCGTCGATCTCCGAGACGGAGCCAGGAAACCTCCCCTTCAGTTCACGCTTGAGCGCCTCCTCTGGGCGCACGAACTGGGTGACGAAACCGCCTGGAAAATGCATCGTGTCGTAGACGGCGCCCATGGACGCCATCTCGATCGTGCCGCCGGAAATCCATTCGAGCAGGCCCTCATCCTCGTCCTCCTGCCCCATGTCTCCCAGGTAATGCACGCCCACGCCCCAAGTCCAGCCGTCGCGGGAAAAGGTGTGGGTGAGCCCCCCCGCCACGCAGTGCTGCTCGAGGACTAGGACGCGATGCTTGTATTTGGCGAGCGCCGCCGCGCAGGCCAGTCCGCCGATGCCGGAGCCGATGACGATCGCGTCCCACTTGTCCTGGCTCATGGCCTGAAATGCATTCTGCTGTGGGGTGCCAACTTGGACACCGACGGCGCGAGCCTGGCAGCGCGGTAATTCGATCGCCGGGAAGCCGCCTCCCTCCCGAAAACGCAACCCGCCTTGACTCCGGCGCCATTCCGACCCTTCCCTGGGGCCGTTCGACCGCAAAGAACCACCGTTGACCGGGTGCAGGATGACGAGGAACGAGGCATGAATCTAGCTTGACGGGTACGCCAGTTTACAGGCAGCGGAGGAACAAGAGCATGGCGCTCATCGCCTTTTACGTCGTCGCGATCATCATTCTGGTCCTGCATTTCACGGGCTGGCTCGCGAAGAACAACATGGAGTGGATCGTGCTCATCCTCGCCGCCGCAACCTTTCCCGCGATCTACCTTCTCTAGCTCTTCTCCGCTTCCCTTTCCTTACAGCCAGCCGGCCCGCTTGAGTTTCCGGTAGACCACCAGACAGGTAATGAACATTACCGCCAGGACCATCGGGTAGCCGAAGGCCCACTTCAGTTCCGGCATCTTCTCGAAGTTCATCCCGTAGATACCGCCGATCATGGTCGGAATGGCCAGGATCGCGCCCCACCCCGCGAGCCGTTTCATCACTTCGCCGTGCTTCATCGAGAGCAGCGTCAGATTCACGGTGAGCGCTGTGTTCACCATCTCGCGGCCCGAATCGACCACGTCGAGAATGCGCTGGGCATGGTCTGAAACATCCCGGAAGTACGGGCGGATCTCGTCGGAGATCAACGCACGGTAGGCCGGAAGATCATTGCAGATCTGCACCACCGGGAGCACCGCGCGCCGCACCGCCATCATCTTCGACTTGAGGTCGTAAGCCTTCTCCACCGCATCGCCATCGGTCTGCGAACGGAAAATTCCTTCCTCGATCGCCTCCAGTTCGTCCTCGAGATCCTCGACGATGGGAAAGTACTGGTCCATCACGAAGTCGAGGACCGAATAGAGCACGAAACCGGGACCCTTCCCGAGCAGTTCCGGTTCCGCCTCGCAGCGGGAGCGCACGTCCTTGTAGGCCGAGGATGCGCCATGGCGCACCGTAACCACATAGCGAGTGCCGATAAACAAGTGCGTTTCGCCGAAGTCGAGATCGCCGTTGCTCATGCGCGCCGTGCGCAGGACCACGAACAGCGTACCGCCGTAGGCTTCGAGCTTCGGACGCTGATGCGCGCGCCACGCATCCTCGACCGCGAGATCGTGCAGGCCGAACTCTTCCTGCACCTTGCGCATGAGCGGCTCGTCGGGTTCGCAGAGTCCGAGCCAGACAAAGGTGCCGGGCTGTTCGATGAAGTCGCTGATCTCGTCGATGGTGATGTCGCGAATCTTTTTCCCGTCGTAGTACGCGACGCAGTTCGCTACCATTTCCATGACCTTGCCTTGCCCCGTTCAGAAGCCGACAGCCTGTCCGTCACGCCGCGGATCCGATGCCGCGAGGTACCCGTCGTCGAGCCGGCAGATGAACTGCCCGGCCCCGAAATCCAGATAGCTTTGCGGGTCGGGCGGCGCGATCCGATGCCCAAGGCGTGCAAGTTCGGAAACGACCAATGGATCCATGGAAGGCTCTACCTCCACGTTCAACCCGTCGCCGACCTTCCAGCGGGGCGCATCGCACGCTGCCTGGGGATTCTGACCGTAATCAGCCAAACGCACCATGATCTGCAGGTGACCTTGCGGCTGCATGGTTGCACCCATCACGCCGAAGCTCATGAACGGCGCACCATCACGCGTGACGAAGGCGGGAATGATCGTATGGAACGGGCGCTTTCTGCCTCCGACCTCGTTCGGATGACCACGCTCGAGGGTGAAGGCGAAGCCGCGACTCTGCAGGCTGATGCCAGTTCCGGGCACCACGACTCCCGATCCGAAGCCGATGTAGTTCGACTGGATGAAGGAAACCATCATGCCGTCAGCGTCGGCGGCCGTGAGATACACGGTGCCGCCGCGGGGCAGCGTGCCCGCGCGGGTTTCCCGCGCCTGTGCGCGATCGATGCACTCCGCGCGCTGGGCAAGGTAGTCCGGGTCGAGCAGGTCCGGCACGCCGACCCGCATGGTTTCCGGGTCGGAGACATAAGCATAGGCGTCGGCAAAGGCGAGCTTCATCGCTTCGATCTGCAGGTGCAGGCTCGCGGAGGAATCGACCGGACGCCCCACGAGGTCGAGATGGTGGAGGATTCCGAGGGCGCTCAGTGCGGCGATGCCCTGCCCGTTCGGGGGCAACTCGTGCAGCGTGAACCCGCGGTAGTCGATGGACACGGGCTCGACCCAGTCCACGCCATGCGCATCGAGGTCCGCCACGCTCATGGCGCCGCCATGCCTGTCGGAGTGAGCCACGATGCGTTCGGCTAGCGCTCCCCGGTAGAAGGCCTCACCGCGCGTCGCAGCGATCGCTTCGAGGGTTCTCGCCAGCGCAGGTAACGCGAACCGCTCGCCCGGATGCGGTGCGCGACCTTTCGGCATGAACGCTTCCGCGAATCCGGGCTCTTTGCTGAGCACGGGCACCTGATTCGCCCACTTCGTTGCAACGATTGGGGTGACAGCAAAACCCCCGTGCGCGTATTCGATCGCTGGTTCGAACAAGGCATCGAATGGGAGTCGGCCAAACCGCTCGGACAAGGCTACCCACGCGGAAACCGCGCCTGGCACCGTCACTGTGTCCCACCCCGTCGCCGGCATGGCGTCCCGGCCTGCGAAACGGTCCGGGGACCACGCTTGCGGCGATCTCCCGGAGGCGTTGAGGCCGTGCAGAACCGTCCCGTCCCAGACGATGGCAAAGGCGTCGGAGCCGACTCCGTTTGATACCGGCTCCACGACAGTCAGCGTGATGGCGGCCGCGAGCGCAGCGTCGACGGCGTTGCCGCCCTTGAGCAGCATTCGCAGCCCCGCCTGCGCCGCGAGGGGTTGCGACGTTGCGACGACGTTGCGCGCGAGCACGGGTATGCGCCGCGACGGGTAAGGAAAGCGCCAGTCGAAAAGATCCATGGGAGCGACTCCTCAGACTCCGATACCGTGGCGCGAGAGCGCCCAGGCCACGTGGGTGCGCACGAGCGCCGAGCGATGTTCGCGCCGCGCCGTCAAAGCCGCGATCACGTCGTGGGCCGTCGGCGCGTTGCCGAGACCGACGGCGAGGTTGCGCAGCCAGCGCTCATAACCAATGCGGCGAATGGCGCTGCCTTCGAGCCTTTCCTGAAACTCCGCCTCCGTCCATGCGAAGAGCTCGACCAGCGTCGCTTCGTCGAGGCCGTTGCGCACGGCGAAAGCCTCCTCCTCCGTGGTGTGCGAGAACCGGTTCCACGGACAGGCGAGCTGGCAATCGTCACACCCGTACACGCGGTTCCCGATCAGCGGCCGCAGCTCCTCCGGTATCGCGCCGGGATGCTCGATGGTGAGATACGAGATGCAGCGGCGCGCATCGAGCTGGTACGGAGCCACGATCGCCCGGGTCGGGCAGATCTCGATGCAGCTCGTACACGTGCCGCAGTGGTCTGATTCGGGAACGTCCACCGGCAACGGCAGATCGGTGAAGAGCTCGCCGAGAAAGAACCAGGAGCCCGCGTCGCGGGAAAGCAGAAGGGTGTTCTTGCCGCGCCAGCCGAGTCCCGCCCTTGTGGCGAGCTCGACCTCCAGCACCGGCGCGCTGTCGGTAAACGCCCGATAGCGGAAGTCTCCCACCTCGCGCTCGATACGATCTGCAAGCGCCTGCAGGCGTCGCCGCAGCAGCCGATGATAGTCGCGTCCGAGCGCATAGCGCGCGACGAAGGCGCGGTTGCCGTCCTCCGTGACTTCGCGCCCGTCCCGCGCCTCGGCGGGGCGGTAATTCATGCGCGCGGAGATCACCCGCACCGTTCCTGGCACCAGCTCGCCCGGCCGTGCCCGCCGCGCACCGTGCCGTGCCATATAATCCATTTCGCCGTCCCAGCCGCGATCGAGCCATGCGAGGAGGCGCGCCTCGGCCGCGCCGAGGTCAGTATCCGCGATACCGATCCGCTGGAAGCCGAGCTCGCGGCCCCATGCCTTGATGCGGCGCGCGAGACTTGATGGATTCAATTGCCGAACTGGCGCTGTGGCCTGCATGTCGTCGATGTTAATCCCGTTGCCATGCTGTTGACACGCTTCCTTCCCGACGAAGCCGCCACCCTAGCGCTGGGCGCCGCTCTGGCGTCCTGCCTCGAACCCGGCCTCGTTATCCACCTGCGGGGTGACCTTGGTGCAGGCAAGACCACGCTCGTGCGCGGATGTCTGTGGGGCCTCGATTTTCACGAAAAAGTGAAGTCCCCGACCTTCGCGCTGGTTGAACTTTACAACCTTTCTAGATTAGACTTATATCACTTTGATTTTTATCGGCTCAAATCGGCCGCAGAATGGGAAGCAAGTGGCTTCCGCGAGTATTTCAACGGTGCAAGCGTCTGCTTCGTGGAATGGGCGGAGAAGGCCGGCGCGCGGCTGCCTGCGCCCGACCTCGACATCCGTTTCACGGTCGAAGACAACGGGCGCACCGTCGCGATCGATGCGCATACGCAGCGGGGTGTCCGTTGCCTGAAGGAATGGCGCGATTCTCTCGAAGGCTCGCCCGGTGGGTGACGCGTGCACCACCGCTTCTCGCCATCGTGGTGAGGTTCGGGCTTGTTGTCGCCCTGCTCGCTGCCTGCCTGTTCCCCGGTCTTGCAGCCCTCGCCCAGGACGTCAAGGTCACCGCAGCGCGTATCTGGCCCGCACCCGATTACACGCGGATCACGATCGAGTCTGCCGCGCCCCTCAAGTACAACCTGATCTACGTGCCGAATCCGGATCGACTGGTGCTCGACCTCGAAGGCGTAGCCGGCGGCGCCGAACTCGAAGCGCTCGCCGCGAAGATCTCGGTGGCGGACCCGTACATCAACGCGATACGTGTGGGCCGCTTCAAACCCGGCGTCCTGCGCGTGGTGCTCGACCTCAAGACGGAAGCCGCGCCGCAGGTGTTCACCCTGCGTCCGATCGCCGCTTACAGTCACCGCCTCGTGCTCGATGTCTATCCCGTCAATGCGCCCGATCCGCTGATGGCGCTGGTTGCGCGCAGCGAGCGCGCGCAGGAGACGACGCCGCGCGTGCCGACACCGGCAGAACCCGAGACACCCGCCACCGTCCCGAACCTGGTGCTCAAGTCCCACGAGGAAGCGATAAAGGAAGAGCGCGATCGCAAGGAAAAGCCCGTCGCCGCAGCGAAAAAAGGACGCACCGAACCCCTCCGCTCGGTGCTCATCGCCATCGACGCCGGGCACGGCGGTGAGGACCCGGGCGCGAGGGGCCGCAACGGAACCTACGAGAAGGACATCACGCTGGCAATCGCGCGCAGGCTGAAAGCGCGGCTGGACGACGAACCGGGCATGCGCGGCGTGCTCATCCGCGACGGTGACTACTTCATTCCACTGCAGACGCGCGTACACAAGGCGCGGAAGGTGCAGGCAGACCTCTTCGTGTCGATCCACGCCGACGCCTTCATCGAGCCCCGCGCACGCGGGTCGTCGGTGTTCGCGCTGTCCGAGCGCGGCGCGACGTTCGGTTGCCGCGAACTGGCTCGCGAAGCGCGAGAACGAGGCGGATCTGATCGGCGGCGTGAACATCGACGTTCCCGACTACTACCTCAAGAAAACGCTGCTCGACCTGCAGCAGACCGCGACCAACAACGACAGCCTAAAGCTCGCGCGCAACGTGCTGTCCGAGCTGGGGGAGATCAACACGCTGCACAAAACAGAAGTGGAACAGGCCGGCTTCGCAGTGCTCAAGGCGCCGGACATCCCCTCGATCCTGGTCGAGACCGCGTTCATCACCAACCCTGAAGAAGAAAAGCAGCTGCGCTCGAATGAATATCAAAACAGGATGGCCGACGCGGTGATTGCAGGCATCAAGCGCTACTTCGCGAAGAATCCGCCGCTCGCGCGCACGCCGCGCATGGCGGAGAACCGCATCGGAGTCAGCCGCTAAGCGGTCGGCGCGGCAATCGCGCCGATTGCGGTAACATTGCTGTCACGTTACCCGACGGCGTCAGTGGAACTTCGTATCCGCAGCGCGGTCTTCGATGTCCGTTTCATCCCGAGGAAGAGCTGAATGATTTCGCTGAAGGTCAACGGCAAGGCGTACCGTATCGACCCGCCGTCCGACACGCCGTTGCTCTGGGTGTTGCGCGAATCCCTCGGGTTGACCGGTACGAAATTCGGCTGCGGCATGGCATTGTGCGGGGCATGCACGGTGCACGTGGACGGCGAGCCGACCCGCTCCTGCGTCACCCCCGTCGCGGCCGTCGCCGGCAAGAACATTATCACCATCGAGGGCCTGTCCAAATCCGGTGAACATCCCGTCCAGCAAGCCTGGATAGAGCTCGACGTGGTCCAGTGCGGCTACTGCCAATCGGGGCAGATCATGACCGCCGCGGCGCTGCTCGCAAAGAACCCGCATCCGACCGAGGCACAGATCAACGACGCCATGAGCGGAATTCTCTGCCGCTGCGGCACCTATCAGCGCATTCGCACGGCCATCAAGCGAGCCGCCGGCACGCCGGAGGTCTGACGTGGCAAGGAAACCGGATTCGTCCCGGCGCAACTTCCTCAAGGCGTCCGCCGCGGGGGGCGCGCTGCTGATCGGATTCCATCTGCCCACCGGTGTGCGCAGGGCCGTGGCGGCGGCGAAGCAGACTCAGCCGTTTGCGCCGAACGCGTTCATCCGCATCGGCGCCGATGAAACCGTGACCATCCTCTGCAACAAATCGGAGATGGGCCAGGGGGTCTTCACCGCGCTCCCCATGATCGCAGCCGACGAACTTGACGCGGAGTGGGGTCGGGTCCGTGTCGAAGCCGCACCCGCCGCTCCGCCCTACTTCCACACGGCGTTCGGTATCCAGGTCACGGGCGGGAGCACCAGCGTTCCGAGTTCCTTCGAACAGCTCCGCAGGGCGGGCGCCACCGCACGCGCGATGCTCATCGCCGCCGCTGCGGAGACCTGGAAGGTGGACCCGATGAGCTGCCGCGCGGATCACGGCTATGTGATCCACGGTCCGACGGAACGGCGCCTCTCGTTCGGTCAGCTTGCCGCGAAGGCAGCCACGCTGCCGGTGCCCGCCGACGTGAAGCTCAAGAGCCCGAAGGACTTCACGCTGATCGGGCGCCCGGTGCACCGGATCGACAGCCGGGCAAAGGTCACCGGCCAGGCTCAGTACGGCATCGATGCGAAGGTTCCCGGCATGCTCGTCGCCGTCATTGCGCGGCCGCCCGTGTTCGGCGGCACGGTCAGAAGCATCGACGCGGAAAAGGCGAAAGCCATTCCGGGCGTGAAGCAGATCGTTGAGATCGATACCGGCGTCGGCGTGCTCGCCGACGGGTTTTGGGCGGCAAAGCTCGGCCGCGACGCGCTGCAGATCACTTGGGACGACGGACCGCTCGCCACCCTCGACACGCAGACCCAGGGCCGCGAGTACGCGGAACTCGCGAAGCCGGAGGGCTCGGCCGCCGCCGTCGCCGCCTCCCGGGGCGACGTCGCTGCGGCGATGGAGCAGGCGAAGCGCAAACTCGAGGCCGTATACGAAACGCCCTACCTCGCCCACGCGACGATGGAGCCCCTCAATTGTCTCGCTCACGTGAGGCCCGATGGAGTCGAGATCTGGACCGGCACCCAGATGCAGACGACCGACCAGGCCGCCGCGGCGCAGATCGCGGGCGTGAAACCCGAGCAGGTCGTGATCCACACCATGTTCCTCGGCGGCGGCTTCGGCCGCCGTGCAAACCCCGCCGCGGACTTCGTGAAGGAAGCGGTGAAGCTCTCGAAGGCGGCGGGCGTGCCGGTGAAGGTAATCTGGACGCGCGAAGACGACATGCGCGGAGGCTACTACCGCCCGCGCACCTACAGCGTGATCCGCGCCGGTCTAGACGCCAACGGCATAGTGGTCGCGTGGCAGCACCGGATCGTCGGTCAGTCCATCATCAAGGGCACGCCGTTCGAGCCCGCGCTGATGAAGGCCGAGGTCGACATGACCCAGGTCGAAGGCTCCGCGGACATGCACTACCACGTTCCCAATTTTCTCGTGGAGTACAAGGCCGCGCCGGGGGGCGTCCCCGTGCTCTGGTGGCGGTCCGTTGGACACAGCTTCACCGCCTTCGTGAAGGAATGCTTCATCGACGAATGCGCTGCGGCAGCGAAGCAGGACCCGGTCGTGTACCGCCGTCTCCTCCTCATCAACCACCAGCGGGTGCGCGGAGTCATGGATCTCGCTGCCGAACGCGCCGGCTGGGGCCGCCCTCTTCCGGAAGGGCACGGCATGGGCGTCGCCGTCCACGAATCCTTCGGCACCCTGGTCGCGCAGATCGCCGAGGTTTCGGTCACGAAGGAGGGCGCGATCACGGTCCATCGCGTCGTATGCGCGGTGGACTGCGGTCTCGTGGTGAATCCGGACACGGTGCGCGCCCAGATGGAATCGGGCATCGTGTTCGGTTTGTCGGCGGCTCTCTACGGTGAGATCACCTTCAAGGATGGTCGCGTCGAACAGGGTAACTTCAACACGTATCCGATCCTGCGGATGGACGCAATGCCGAGGATCGAGGTGTACCTCGTCGAGAGCAATGCGCCGATGGGCGGGATCGGCGAGCCCGGCACTCCGCCGATCGCACCTGCGGTGGCGAACGCCATCTTCGCCGCGACGGGAAAGCGGATTCGCAAGCTGCCCATCGATGCGAACGAGCTCAAGGCGCAATGACGTGAGGAGTGTTCGTGGTTTCGCTCTGCCCGCGCAGGCTGTGCAGCCTGACCGGGGCGAGCGTCGGTTCGCACACCAGCGCGCCATTCTGTCGGCGCCGCTCGCGTCGGTCGCGAAACTTCTCCCTCACCCGCGCGAGCGCTCTGCCGTTTTCGTCCGGGAACGTGCGCTGATGCCGGCTGCGCCGCTTTTCGAAGACGCGAACTTCCTGGCGCGCCTCTATGGTCCGCGCTGGTGTCTCCTGCGCGGATTCCTGCCGCCCGCGAGCGTCCCGCAGCGCGTCGGTCCGTGATTGGCGCTGTGCTGCTCGCCGCGGGGTCGAGCCGCCGCTTTTCCAGCGACAAGCTGCTCGCCCCCCTCTCCGACGGCACCCTCGTCGCCGTCGCCAGCGCGACCACTCTGCTCTCCGCATCCCTGAACGTCGTGGCCGTCGTGCGGTCCGGGGCGGATCGGCTTTCCGAAGCGCTGCGCACCTGCGGTGCTGAAGTCGTGTGCTGCCCGAATGCCGACGAAGGCATGGGAGCCAGTCTCGCGTGGGGTGTCGCCAAGGCGAATGGCTGGAGTGGCTGGGTCGTCGCGCTCGCGGACATGCCGTTCCTGTCCGAGCGCACGGTGCGCACCGTGGTCGAAGCAGTCACGCGTGGCGCTTCCCTTGCCGCTCCACGCTATCGCGGTGAGCGCGGTCACCCGGTCTGCTTCGGCGCGGAATTTCGTGACGCACTCATCGCGCTGAGCGGCGATCGCGGCGGACGCGACCTCGTGCTGGCTGCCGGCGACAGCCTGCAATCCATCGACTGCGACGATCCAGGCGTGCTCGCCGACATCGATCAGCCGTGCGACCTCGAACGTTACAGCGCCTGGTTCGGAACCCGCGCCCGCGCGCAGCGTTCCAACTGACGCTCGTAGCATTGCCGGGATCCGCCATGAAGCACCTTATGTTCGTCGCCGCACTCCTCGTCGCCTGCCCGTCTGCGTTCGCCGCATCCGATTTCCTCACGGGCCTGCAGGCATACCGCAGCGGCAGCTACGCGGCTGCGCTGACAGCGCTCACGGCGTCCGCCGAGCGCGGTGATCCGCGCGCGGCACAATTGCTCGCGGACATGTACGCCGGTGGCCGCGGTGTCGCGCCGAATCCGGGTATCGCGTTCCAGTGGCGGCAGCGGGCTGCTTTACTGGGCGATCCGGGCGCTCAGTTCGCGGTTGGCATGCAGTATCTGAATGGCGATGGCGTACCCAGAGCCCCGCAGGAGGCCGCGCTCTGGCTCGAGAAGGCAGCGCTCCGAAATCACCCCAACGCGCAGTTCGAGCTGGGCCTGCTGTACCTGGACGGCGATGGTGTCGCGCAGGACTCCGCTCGCGGGGTCGCCTGGATTCGCGAGGCCGCCGATCAGGGCTTGTTCGATGCGCAGCAGGCGCTCGCCGAAGTCTATCGAAAAGGAGCCCAGGGCCTGCCGCAGAACGCGGCGGCTGCCGCCCACTGGGCAAGCCTTGCGCAGCAGAACCAGCAAGCAGGCCAGCAGATCAACCAGCTGATCGTCCAGCAGCAGAATGCGATCGCCATCGCACGCAGCACGGTTTCCGCGCCGGTCCCGTATCCCTGGGTCTACCCGGCGTGGGGTTTCGGCTGGAATCGCTACGGCGGCTGGAACTACGGGGTCGGCGTCGGCGGTATCTGGTGGTAGATCACACCGCACGCACGTCCCGTCCCATCGCTCTCCCTTCGATCCGCGCCGGGCTTTAGGACCCGCGCGCATTGCCGGTCCTCTAGCGCGCGACTCCATGCGCGCCATCTAGGTATCCGCAGCCATCGGAGCTAAGATGGAGGAAAATCGCCATCCGGCCCCAACCCAGCGGTAGAGGAGCGACCATGACCGAAACCACCCCTCAGGATCCGTCGCGAGAGGACATCCGACAGGCCGCGAGCGAAACGATGCGCGCAGGCGTGGACATCCACGACCGGGTCCGCGATATCACGCTGCTCGCATTGCAGAATCATCGTTTCGATCGACGCGGCATCCGCGACGTGGTGCGCGGTGTGACGGAAGGGGTGGCGCTGGGTGCGGAGGGCAGCCGTGCCGACATGAAGGACGCCCTCTCCGAAGCGCTGCGCGGAATCGATCAGGCGCTGGTCAAGTCGGCGCAGGCGGGTGCGGATGCGCTCAAGCAACTCGCCACCACGAGCAAGGATTTTTCCGAAAGCGAGCTCAAGCAGTCGCTCGCGAATCTGAAGCGGCTGGAAGACGATTTTCTCTCCACCGTCGGCCAGGTTGCGGAAGCGGCGAGCGAACGGGTCCGCCCCGAACTGCGGGAACTCATCACCAGGACCCAGCGCAGCGGCACCGAAACGGGCAAACAGCTCGCGACCGTCATGACCGAGTTCGCCCATCGCTTCTCGGTCGCGTCGATCGACACCACGATTGCCGGATTCGAAGCAGCGGGTGAATTCGGCACACGCTTCGCGATGCTTGCAAGCGGCATTCTCTCGGGCCTCGCCGACGCGCTGCGCGAACGCAAGCCCGATCCGCAGGACCCGCAGCAGGCAGGCTGATGCTGCGGGAAACCATCGGTGTCATGCGCGATCTGCCGCGCCTGCACGAGATCACGTCTGTCCTCATTCGCCACGGTCTGGGCGACATCGTCCGGCGCATCGGCATCGCGAGCGCGCTCGAGCGCGCCGGGCAGATCCTGCACTGGGGCACGATCGGCGAGAGCGTGCGCCTCGAGCCGGCGCAGCGGTTGCGCCTCGCGCTCGAGGAGCTCGGCCCGACCTTCATCAAGCTCGGCCAAGTCATGGCCACCCGGGTCGACCTCTTCCCTCCCGATTGGATCGCCGAATTCGAGAAGCTGCACAGCGAAGTGCCACCCGTTCCGTTCGATGAGCTGCTGCCCGATCTCGAGCGTGCGCTCGGCCGCTCGCCCTTCGAGGTGTTCAGCGAGCTCGATACCCGGGCATACGGCGCCGCGTCGATTGCACAGGTGCATCGCGCGCGTCTGCCGGATGGAGCGTCGGTCGTCCTCAAGATCCGTCGTCCCGGCATCCGGACGAAAATCGCCGCGGACCTGCGTATCCTCGCGCAGCTCGCGGAACTGATCGAGTCGGAGATTCCCGAAGCGCGGCGCTATCAGCCTACGCAGATCGCTGCGCAGTTCGCGCGCTCCCTCGAGCGGGAGCTCGATCTCGCGCTCGAGGCGCGCAACATCGAGCACTTCGCGCGCAACTTCGCAGACGATCCGTACATCATGATTCCGAAGGTCTACCAGGCGTGGACGAGCGAGATCATGAACGTGCAGGAGCACATCGACGGCATACCGGGAACCGACCTCGCCAAGGTCGAAGCGACTGGCCTCGATCGCAAGCTGCTCGCCGCGCGCGGCGCCGAGACGGTGCTGCGGATGATCCTGCTCGATGGCTTCTTCCACGCCGATCCGCACCCGGGCAACGTGTTCTACCTGCCTGGCAACCGGATCGTGATGATCGACTTCGGCATGGTCGGACGCTTGAGCCCAACGCGCCGCAATCAGGTGATCGATCTCCTCGCCGGGCTTGCCCAGATGGACGAGGACGCGATGATCGAGGTGCTGCTCGACTGGGCGGGCGATGCGTACGTGGACGAGCAGAAGCTCGCCTCCGACGTGAACGAGCTGGTCTACGATTACGAGTCCGTGCCGCTGAAGGATATCCGCATCGCGGTGCTCCTGCGGCAGTTCGCGGCGATCATCCGCGAACACTCGATCGTGCTGCCGCCCGATCTCACGCTGATGTTCAAGGCGCTCATCACGATGGAGGGTCTCGGACGTCAGTACGATCCCGGATTCCACATCGTCGACCACCTCACGCCACTCCTGCACCAGGCACTGCGCGGGCGATACCAGCCGACGGCGGTGATCAAGCGCGGGCGCAGCGCACTGACCGGCGTTCTCAACGTGCTTGGCAGCGTGCCGCGCGACCTCGCCCGGCTTCTGCGCGAGGCGCGACGCGGCAAGACGAGGATCGATCTCGACCTCAAGCGGCTCGACGACTTCGGCCGCCAGCTTGACCGCACCATCGACCGCGCCACCATGGGCATCATGACCGCGTCCCTCGTGATCGGCTCCGCCATCATCATGCACATCCCCGGCGGACCTTCAGTGCTGGGCGTGTCGATCCTGACGTGGTTCGGGCTGACCGGTTACGTGGTCGCGTTTCTCAACAGCATCTGGATCATCATCGGTATCTGGCGCGCCGGCAAGGTCTGAGGCAGGCAGCGGCGGAGCGATGCCGCCGCCACGTCTGGACTACCCCAATCAGCCGCGCGGCCTGCTCTGGAACGGAAAGGCGATTCCCGGCGCCTCACCGTCGACGATCGCGGCGACCGCCTTCCCCGAACCGCACGCGAGGGTCCAGCCGAGGGTGCCGTGCCCGGTGTTCACGAACACGTTGTCGAAGCGTGTGCGGCCGATGATGGGAACGTTTCCCGGAGTTGCCGGGCGCAGTCCCGTCCAGTACTCGACCCGAGCATAGTCGCTTGCGCGCGGAAACCAGAGCCGCGCCCGATCGCGTATCGCCGCGCACCGGACCGCATTGAGGGAGGTGTCGTACCCTGCCATCTCCGCGGTGCCTGCCACGCGCAACCGTTCCCCCAATCGGGACACGACGATCTTGTACGCTTCGTCCGTGATGCTGACCGTGGGCGCGCCCGCCGGATCGTCGACCGGAATCGTCACCGAATAGCCTTTCACCGGGTAGACAGGAATCGCGATGCCCGCGCTGCGCAGCAGCGGTGTGCTATAGCTACCGAGGCACACCACATAGGCATCCGCAAAGAGGTCGGCCGCGGTGCGGGAACCTTCCTGCACGCGCACCGAGCTCACCTCGTCGCCCTCCCGCCGAAAACCGGCGATGGTGGTCCCTAGGCGAAACTCTACGCCGTGCTCGCGGCAGTGCGCGGCGAGTTCGTCCGTGAAGCGGCGCGCGTCGCCGGATTCGTCGTCGGGTGCGAAGGTGCCACCGGCGATCTTCAAGGTGGAATACGCGAGTGCGGGTTCGATGGCGAGGCACTGATCGCGGGTGACCGGATCGACGCGGCAGCCGTGGGCTGTCAGGTCCCAGGCGCGATCCGATGCATCCTCGAATGCGGCCTCCTCTTCGTAGAGTTGCAGGATGCCGCGTGTCTGGTGGTCGTAGTGGAGCCCAAGCTCGCTGCGCAGCGCGCGCAACGCGTCGCGACTATAGAGACCGAGGGCGAGAGCATCGAAGGTGTTGTGCCGCGTGCGGCCGGGCAGGCATTCGATCAGGAAGCGCAGGCCCCACGCGAAGAGAGCGGGATCGGCACGCAGTCGAAAGAGCAGCGGCGCATCCTCGCGGCCGAGCCAGCGTAGTATCTGCGCAGGCGCACCCGGGTTCGCCCACGGCCCGGTCTGGGACGGGGAGATCTGTCCGCCATTGGCGAAGCTCGTCTCGAGAGCAGGCGCGCTCCGGCGATCGAGCACCGTCACATCGTGGCCACGCGCGCACAGGTACCACGCGGTTGTGACGCCGACCACGCCGGCGCCGAGGACGACGATCCTCAACCGCAACCTCCGGCCGTCTTCTTGCTGTCATGCGCGCTCGTTAGCATTCTGGATTTCCTATTTCCATCCTGAACTGCCATGCATCCTATAGACGATGACGAGCTTAGCAACCCCTCCGCCCAAGTCGAGAACTACGAGAGCCCCGTCACGCGGCGCGCGATCCTCAAGAGCAGCGTCGCCCTGGCGGTCCTGTCCGCATTCGGCTGCGCACGACGGTCGACCTTCGAAGCCCCCAGGACGAGCAGCCAGCTTCTCGGCTTCAACGCGGTGTCGGTCTCGACGGAAGACAGCGTGTACGTTCCCGCAGGTTACCGCGCGACCGTGCTCTGGCGCTGGGGAGACCCGACCGGCAGCCGGCAAGGGCAACCCGCCTTCCGCGACGATGCGTCGAACAGTGCGGACGAACAGATGCTCCAGGCGGGCATGCATCACGACGGGATGCACTTCTTTCCGCTGCCCTACGGCTCGAGGAATTCCCGCCGTGGATTGCTGGTGGTCAACCACGAATACACCGACGACGGGTTGCTGCACACCGACGGCATGAAGAGCTGGACCGCGGAGAAGGTGCGCAAGTCGCAGGCAGCCCACGGCGTGTCGGTGATCGAGATCGAAAACGCGGATGGCGCGTGGCAAGTGGTCTCGCCATCCGACTACGCACGCCGGATCAGCGCCTTCACGCCCATGTCGATCTCCGGCCCAGCTGCGGGGCATGAAGCGCTGAAGACCGTCGCAGACCCTTCCGGCCGTGAGGTGCTCGGCACCTTCAACAACTGTGCGAATGGCGTGACGCCGTGGGGCACCTACCTCGCGTGCGAGGAAAATTTCAACGTGTATTTCGACGGCGGCAAGACTGTCACTTCGGCGATGAGCCGTTACGGCATCGCCAAACGTCAAGGCATGCGCTGGCAGGAGTTCGATCTCCGCTTCGATTGCGCGCAGGAACCGAACGAGTGCAACCGTTTCGGCTGGGTCGTCGAGATCGACCCGCGGGACCCCGCGTCGAAGCCCGTGAAGCGGACCGCCCTCGGCCGTTTCAAGCATGAAGGCGCTGCGCTCGCCATCGCACCCGACGGCCGCGTCGTGTACTACCTGGGCGATGATGAAGCGTTCGAATACCTCTACAAGTTCGTCAGCGCAAAACCGTGGAACCCCGAAGACCGTGCCGCGAATCGCAAGCTGCTCGATGAGGGAACGCTCTACGTCGCGCAGTTCTCCGACGACGGCAGGGGACTCTGGCTTCCCCTCGTGCATGGAAAGAACGGCCTGACGGCGGAAAACGGATTCGCATCCCAGTCGGACGTTCTGATTCACGCCCGGTTGGCCGCGGACAAGGTGGGCGCAACGCCCATGGACCGGCCCGAGTGGATCGCGGTGCATCCGAAGAGCCGCGACGTGTACTGTTCGCTCACCAACAACGCGAAGCGCGGCGAAAGCCACCGGGGCGGCGTCGGCGCAGCCAATCCCCGCGCCGAGAATGTCTTCGGTCACATCATCCGTTGGCACGAGGCTGCCACCGACCCGGCGGCGATCAGTTTCGAGTGGGACATCTTTCTGCTTGCCGGCGATCCTGCGCACGCCGATCCAGCGAAACGCGGCAACATCAAGGGCGACGCGTTCGGGAGCCCGGACGGACTGCGGGTGGATGCGCGCGGCGTGCTGTGGATCGAGACCGACGTCACGACGAAGACCTTGCGGCAGGGCGACTACGCCAACCTCGGCAACAACCAGATGCTCGCCGCCGATCCCGCGACCGGCGAGGTGCGCCGCTTCCTGACAGGACCCAACGGTTGCGAGATCACGGGAATCACGCAAACACCGGACGGTACAACCATGTTCGTCAACATCCAGCATCCCGGAGAAGCCGCCAACGAGCGCAGCGATCCGGACAAGCCGACCGCCATTTCGAGCTGGCCCGACGGCGGCCGCCCGCGTTCCGCGACGATCGTGATCCAGAAAGTGGACGGTGGCGTGATCGGAAGCTGATGTCAGACCGGGAGCCGCTTCCCGCGACGCGCCGTTTGCTTTGGCGACGGTCGGCGGAAAGTCAGCTTGGCGAAAGCTGACTTTCCTATACTGATCGGTGGGGGAACCACGTACGATAGCAGGACGCGCTCGATCGACGCGCGTCCACTGAAGCCACTCCGGGCGCGCGCACAATCGTTGCCCGCCGTCGGCGATTCTGCTTTGCGCCGGCCTGAAGCCGGCGCGTATCGGCGCTTCTCTTGCGATTCGGCAGATTCCCTCAGGGGTTCACGCGTGAGTGATCGGGCAGTCCCGTCCCGGCTCCCGACGTGATATTGGTCGATGGAGGTGATCATGGCGAGCGGTCTGCTGTGGATTCGGTTCGGGTTCGGTCTTCGGAGCACTCGATCGTGCGCATTGAGCGCGGGGCTCGCAGGCGTTCTTCTGCTCGGTGCCTCTGTGAGCGCGGCCCAGACGGTGCCCACGGGCCCGATGATCCTGATCTCCCGCCTGAGCGGTCAATGCGTCACCAATCCAGGGACCACGGCGACGTTGAACGTTCAGATGGTCCAGAAGCCCTGCTCGGGCCCGCTCGCCGAACAATGGACGATGCAGACCGTGACCGGGGGCGGCTACAAAATCGTGTCGCGGCTCAACAACCTGTGCCTGGCTGTCCAGGCGAATTCCACGGCCGACGGGGCCGCAGTCGTCCAGTACACCTGCAACGGCGCGACCGCCCAGACCTGGACCCCGCAGGCGAGTGGCAGCGGGGTGCGGTTCGTCGCGAAGAACAGCGGCAAGTGCCTCAATGTGATGAATGCCTGGCGCGGCATCGGGGTCAAAATCACCCAGGCTGCGTGCAACAGTTCGAACCAGCAGAGGTGGGCCATGTCCACCACGTCCCTGCCTTCCCAGTGGAGTGCGAAGATCACCTTTCCGCTGGTGCCGGTCGCCGTCGCGAACATGCCCGACGGACGTCTCGTGATCTGGTCCGCGTACGACCGGCTCAATTTCACGCCGACCGCGGACTACGGGAAAACGTACACCTCGATTTACGATCCGCAAACGGGATCGAAGACGGACACGCTGGTGACCAACACCCAGCACGACATGTTCTGTCCGGGCACGACCATGCTTCCGGACGGCAGACTACTCGTCAACGGCGGGAGCAGCAGCGCGAAGACGAGCATCTTCGATCCAGGCACGGCTACCTGGTCCGCGTCGGGTGCTATGAGCATCACGCGCGGCTATCAGGGCAATACCCTGACCTCGAACAGCGAGGTGCTGACCCTCGGCGGTTCCTGGAGCGGCGGGCGCGGCAACAAACACGCCGAGATCTGGGCGAAGGGGAATTGGCGGCGGCTGCCCGGCGTTCCCGTCGATCAGTTCATCGGGCCCGATCCGAAGGGGATCTACCGCGGTGACAATCATCTCTGGCTGCTAGCGTGGAGCAACGGATGGGTCTTCCAGGCCGGTCCCTCCGCGCGCATGCACTGGATCGACACCAGCGGCGACGGCAACGTGCTTGATGCCGGTCCGCGCGGCATGGACGCCTTCTCCATGAACGGCAACGCCGTGATGTACGACACCGGCCTCGTCCTCAAGACGGGAGGCGCACCGGCCTACGATGGCGGCCTCGCCACGGACAGTGCGTATCGGATCAACATGAACGTCGCGACGCCGCCTGGCGTGGTCACGGTGACCACCCTCGCGCCGATGGTGTTTCCGCGTGCACTGCACAACAGCGTGGTGCTTCCAGACGGCCGGGTGATTCTCGTCGGCGGGACGAACGTATCACTGACGTTCTCCGATGCCTATCCGGTCCTGATGGCAGAGCAGTGGGATCCAGCCACGGGCACGTTTACCCGGCTCTCGGCCATGCAGACACCCCGCACCTATCACGGCGTCGCCATTCTTTTGCCGGACGGCCGCGTCTTCGTCGGCGGAGGTGGATTGTGCGGACCCTCGTGCACCGTCAATCACACGGACGCGGAGATCTTCACGCCACCTTACCTCCTGAACGCGAATGGAACGCTGGCTCCGCGCCCCACGATCATCTCCGCTCCCAGCAGCGCCACGTTCGGCAGTACGATCACCGTCACCACCGACACGGCGGTGACCCGGTTCGCCCTCGTGCGAATGTCCGCTGTGACGCACTCGGTCAACAACGATCAGCGCCGGATTCCGCTGGCGATCGTCGGCGGCAACGCGGCAGGCTACACGCTCACCATCCCGGCAGATCGGGGTGTCGTGCTGCCCGGCAATTACATGTTGTTCGCGTTGAACTCCGCCGGCCGACCGAGCTACGCCAAGGTGATCAATATCCGGTAGCGGCGGTGACCTGACGCTCCTGTGAGGTTGTTGGCTTCGTGCGCAGCCGCGGGGCAAGTGCGTCGGCGTATTGCATTTACTTGCGCGCAGCCTTGACCATCTCGCGCACCAGGTCGTCGGGTGTCCATTCGTTGCCGACGAAGATCTTCCGCAGCCTGCCTTCGGTGTCGATCACCGCCGTGCGCAAATTGTGATCGAGCTCCGATCCGTTACGACGGACGACGAGCCCGAATCGTCCCGCGAGCCGGTCGACGACGCTCATCTCGGCAGTGGCGAAGGTCCAGCGCTCGGGATCGTGGGGGTACCGCTCACCGTATCGCTTCAGTTCCGCCGGCGTGTCGAACTCGGGGTCGAAAGAAATCGAAAGCAGGTGCCAGTTTCGGGGAGACTTTCTCGCCGCGAGCTGTTCGCCGGCCTCCGCGAAGTTGGACGACATGCGCCGGCAGAAGTCGGGCACGGGGCATCGGGTGAAGACAAAGGTCAGAGCGAGCGCATTTCCCTTGAATTGATCAAGTCTGATGCTCCGGCCGGATTCGTCGGTCAGGACATAGTCCGGCACCCTCTCTCCCACCTTCAGCGGCTTGATGATCGGCGCCGCGTCGGAAGCCGATCTGTTCAGCGGATCGGTCTTGCCGGTTTTCCTGATCTCGTCGATCCAGTTGTCCTGCTCCGACACGTGGAGCCGGAACGTTACCTCATCTCCCGGCGCGAGATTGCGCAGCTCTGTTTCGTCCGTAACTTTGAAAGGCATCGTCATGGCCGGCATGAAATCCGGCACCGCTTCGTGCCGGATGACGACGGTTCGCCCCCCCGCCAGCAACTCCTGTACGACGCCTCTGACGAGAAACTTCTGCGCTTCGACCGCACTCTCGGGCACTTCGGTCGACTGTGCACGCGCGGCGGTGACACCCACCGGAAACGGTGTGTCCCAGAGGATTGCACTCGCGCAACAAACCGCGAGGAAGAAAAGAAGCTTCCGCCTTTCGTTTCCCGCTGGCGCCTTATCCTCCGCCGACATGGGAGCGCAGGTGCTCCGCCAGCCGTCGCATGGCGGGCGACGGATCGTCGGGAGAAAGATGCACGTTGATGATGCTCGGGCACTTCCGCTCCTTGAGTGCATCCGTGATCGCACGCTCGAATTCCTCTTCCGTCGCAGCGTCGAATCCGCGCACGTCACCGATGAGCTCGCCGATCCGGTCGAATTGCCAGCTGGCGACGTCGTTGAACGGGCCCTCGAGGATGTAACGCTCGGTGCTGTAGCCGCGGTTGTTGAAAACCACGACCACCGGCGCGAGGCCGAGTCGCGCATGGGTGGACAGCTCCGTGCCGGTCATCTGGAAGGCACCGTCGCCGACGAGGATCAATGCGCGCCGATCCGGCCGGGCCACCTGGGCGCCGAGGGCGGCGGGCACCCCGAACCCCATGGTGGTGTAGAACGCCGAGGCGAGAAACTCGGTTCGATCGTGCACGCGCAGCTCGATCGCGGCGAACAGGCAATCGCCTACGTCGGACACGACGATCATCTCCGGGCTCAGCTTGTCGTTGAGCCGACCAATCAATCGCGCGATGGACATCGGTCTGCCGGGCTCGGGAAATCCCGGCGCAGTAGCACCGCCGGTATCGCTCGGCAGCGCTTCCTTACGCGCCGTGATCCTGCGCGACAAGCCGACCATGAAGTCCGCGAGCTGCACGTGGCTGTAGCGGTGATGACGGATGATGATTTCACCCTGGCTTGCGCGCACCATGCGCTGTGGATCGAGGCGCGCGGTGTAGATGCCGGTGTCCACGTCGTTGAGGGTGACGCCGAGCATGAGCAGCAGGTCGGACTGCTCCACCAGATAGCGCGCGCTCTCCGAGCTCATCGCGCCTTCGTACACGCCGACATAGGCGGGATGCCGCTCGCCGATCACGGACTTGCCCGTCAGCGTCGCTGCGATGGGCATGCGGGCGCGCTCGACGAGACGCATCAGCGCATCCTGCAAACCGCGCCGGTGCACTTCGACTCCGGCAATCAGCACCGGCGAGGAAGACTGCTCGAGCAGCTCCAGGGTTTCGTCGATCGCCTCGCTGACCGCTTCGTGGTGGCTCGCATCTTCAGGAACCGGCTCGATCGCCGGCACCGGGTAACCTTCCGCCATCACCATATCCCGTGGCAGCTCGATGTACACCGGTTTGCGGAAACGCTGGGCGGCAGCGATCGTTCGATCGATCTGGCGGAACGCGGTGACGGGATCGTCGAGCACGGTCGTTGCGCAGGTGATCCGATCGAAGATCTCGCGCTGGAACGTGAACGGACCGAAGCGGTGGTGCAGCAGCGGATCTTCCTGCTGCTCACGCACCCCCGGCGCGCCACTGATCACCACGACCGGCGACGACTCCGCATGGGCGCCTGCCACCGCGTTGACGACGTTCAACGCACCGACGCCGTAGGTAACCGCGAGCGCACCAATGCCCTGACAGCGCGCGTAGCCGTCGGCCGCAAACGCCGCCGTGTCCTCGCGCGTCGTGCCGATGTGGACGATCCCGCTCTTCGTGATCTCGTCGTAGAACCGGAGAATGTAGTCTCCGGGTACACCGAAGACGTGACGCGCCCCCGCCTCGACGAGGCGTTGGAGGAGATACTGCCCGATGCCCGGGTGTCGAGCGCTGTCTGGCATTCAGTTCTCTCGTTTGATCGCGCCGCTATCGATCAGGCACCTGCCGCAAGGCGACTTCCACGCAAGGGACTCTCATGCGCTGCGGTTGGCCGAAAATACCGGGGGTTCAGCGGCAGGTCAAGGCGCACCGGTTGGATCGGCATTGATCTCTGCGCCCGTTCAAACTGTTCCCGAATAACACGATCGGCAACCCGTTCGATGGACACCACGAAGGTCGTCCAGACGTCGAGGATATCGAGATCGGTGCTCAGCGTCTCGCACTTCCCCTTCGCTGCTCGCGCGAACCCGGTGATGTGCCGCTCGATGCCGCTACAACAGTCGCGGGCTCATTTGCACGTGATGAAGCACCGATCGGATATGCACTGGTGGTCCTTGGTGCACGCCTTGCCCTTCGCGAGCTTGTCCTTGCACACATTCGTGCCGATACCTCCGACACCTTTGTTGCAGTACCTGCCCTGCCCGCAATGATCGTCGTCGCTGCACACGCACTTGCCCTTGGTCGCACCTCCGATCGGCGCACTGCACTGACCGGCTCGGCACTCGTCATCGAAGCGACATTCACCGCCCATCGCAACCGACGCTTCGGCCGAGCAGAATCCGGTCTTGCAGCGTCCCGCGCTGCACTGGTGATCCTTGGTGCAGAGAGCGCCGTTGGCGAGCTTCGGCTTGCAGGCATTCTTCCCGATATCGGCGATCCCGACGTCAACGCCCACGTTGCAGTAGCTGCCCGATGTGCAGTCCGAGTCCTGCATGCACACGCACTTTCCGGCGGTGATGCCATCGAGCGAGCTGCAGCGGCCAGTGCGACACTGCGCATTGACCAGGCATCTGCCGTCGATGCCGACAGAGGCAGGTGTGAAGCAAATGCTCGCATCGCACGCGCCGGAACTGCATTGACGTTCGGACAAGCACCGCTGCCCGTCTTCCAGTTTGGCCTTGCACTTGTTCGGCTCGATCCCGGTCAACCCGGTCGAGCAGTACCAACCGTTTACGCAGTCGCGATCCTCCCGGCACGCGGTCTCGTTGGTGGCATCCGCCACCTTGACGCCGTAGGCACGCTCCCACATCTGGATGAACGTTTCGGCGGAGTTGTCGATCCGCGCGACTCCTGGCGTGTTCAGGGCTCTCAGGTCGGCGACGAAATCCGGCAGGAACCCAACATGAGCGAGGCCGCGCTCGCCATAGCCGCGGCTCACTCCCTGCGGAGGTTCGCCCTGCGGCTCGACGTAGCCTTTGTTGAGCATCCGGTTGGCGTAACACGCCTCCAGACCGAAGCGTGGACTGGCCTGGTAGGTGTTGCCGTTGAGATCACTTCCGATCGCAACGGAAACACCCCTCTGATCGGCGTAGTCGACCATCTGAGCGATCGACCGCGACGAACCGGGACAGTTATTGGCGACGGCCGGACGCGGATCACCGGCGCCCGGTTTGCCCTTGCAGTTGATGGAGGCCTGATCCGGGCGCGAGCGGTCGGGCGCGTCGCAGATGTGCTCGAAGCCGGTGCGCAGTCCCACCATCCCGCCCAGCGCCCTGTACATCTCGATCTGCTCGTCGGTGATCACGAATTCCTCCAGGATGTCCTTGTCCTCGGCATCAAGGAGGCGTCTGAATCGGGCGTGAGAGTTGTAGATCGGATAGCCGCGAAACTTTTCCATGAGATAGTCGTGGTAATCCTTGAAAGCGCGCTCCGACATATGGGCGGCATCGATCAGCATGCGCCGTGACACCATTGCATCGGTCAGCCGCGCCCCGTCGGGCCCCATGCCCACGCAGTTCTTCCCGTCGCAGGTGCGGTTGAAAGCGCCGATGCGACCATCGATGATTTCGCCCGCGAGCTTTCCGGGCCATTTGACGGCTTGCATGATCTCGAAGGCATCGCGATGCGGTGCGGCACCGGCAAAACGACTGTCGGTCTCGTGCACCGGCTGCATCGCCCGAACCCCCATTCCGTACAGGTCGTTCAGTTGATTCGTGAAATCTCCTTCCGAGCGCGGAAAGAGATTGCTCGCTTCGAGCGAAACGACGACCGCGAGCTTGCCCTCGTGGATGATCTTGCGCGCGTGCCACGGGTGCACGGCGATTTCGTACCAGTCGTGCTCGCGGTCGAACTCGACGAAGGCTGCGACCTGCCGCCGGACGTTGTCCATGTCCTCGCACGAGCGCTCGGGGTTGCGCTGCGGATAGATGAGACGCAGCAGCCGGCACTGCGGCTCGTTGTTCACGGCCGAGACCACGATCAGGTTCAGCCCTCCTTCATGCGCCTGCTTGAGCCAGTCGGCATGCACCTGCTGGTGGCCGATGTCGGTAAAATGCGGCCACGAGGTGAAGTCCGGCTGACCGTTGCCGTGCCGGTAATTGCCGAGGGTCTTGTTCTGGTAGTCAAAGGGAAGCGCGTGCAGACCTTGCGACTCCTTTCCCGTAAAGACGCGAAGCACGTCGTCGCCGACGTTCACCTTGCGACAAGCCTGGAGCGCATCCTTCGCTTGGCCTGTGTGGCTGCCCCAATAGGAGAGACCGGCGGTTCCGAGCTCCGCCGCCTGGTGCACGTGCAGGTCCGCGAAGCCGGTGGCCGGATAGTCCCACTCGATGGGGTCCGTGTCGGTGCGGATTCTGTACTGGAAGCGGTTGGCAGACTTCGCGTCCAGCTTCACGACCAGCACATTGCCGGCGGCGTTGGAGACATCGAAGCTCCAGTTTCGCTTGTCGTCTGGGTCGACCTCCACGTCCCTCTGGACGACGGTCCGACCGGATTCATCAAAGCCGCAGATGGTGACGTTCGTCTTCCCACCTTCAACGTCGTGGATCTGGATGCGCGTGGTCGAGTAGGCGGGAGCAAGGGTCGTGAACCGACGCCCCGATCCGACGATCAATTGCCCCTCCTGCCACTCCGGGCCCAAGCTGCGCGCGCCAATGGTGGCCCAGCGGTTCTGTGCCGTCGCGTTCCACCAGCCCACCATGCCCTCGGCGAGACCCGTCTGGATCTTCGTCGCACCGCAGGTGAGAAACTTGAGCGCCACATCGCGCGTCGGCGAGGCGCACCCGACCGCAAGGGCGGCTTTCTTGTACTGTCCCCAGACGTCGAGCGCGAGATCCGACATGTCGCCACAACCCGAGGCAAGAACGGATGACGTGGAATGCGCAAGCAGGAAGCCGGCGAACAGCGCGCGGCTGAGATGGATGCACCGCCCGAGCAGCGGTGCCTGGATACGAACGGATTGCATGATGCGGTCCCTCCCATCAGCAGATCGACACCATTCGGTTGCGCGATCCGATTTTGTGCCGACGGCGCTTACGGATGAGATACGAATAGGCGCACCGGTGCGGCGTCTGAAATGGCCGCCGGAAGAACGGCGCGTCCTTGTAACGAGGGCGCGAACGCGGTGGAGTTCCTGCTGCACGCGCTCGCGGGCTGCGTCACGACCACCGCCGTTCTCCACGCGGTGGCGTGCGGCATCGAGACCCGGTCGCTGTCGACAGAGCTCGTCGGCAACATCGACGGGCAGGGACTGCTCGCCCTCGACGACGCCGTGCCCGTGGGCTATCGGCAGATCGAGATCAGGACGGCCATCGAGGCGGACTGCAGCGACGAAGAGCTCGACGATCCGCTCCCGTTTGCGCAGACACGCTCGCCGGTGTGCAACACCGTCTGCAGGCCGGTTCCGGTGGTGATCGAGCGTGTATCCGGGAGCTGATGCCGGCAGGGTGCGGGGTGCGGGCTGCGGTCGCGAGGTGGCGGCCCGCATCAGCGCGCAGTGCCGATTGGTGATAAGGCGTGATGAGTGCTCGGCCCGTTTCTCTATCGCGCCGTCCACCCCCATCGACGGGAAGCGCCGCGCTGGTGATGCGATCGAAGATCTCGCGCTGGAACGTGAACGGACCGAAGCGGTGGTGCAGCAGCGGATCTTCCTGCTGCTCACGCACCCCCGGCGCGCCGCTGATCACCACGACCGGCGACGACTCCGCATGGGCACCCGCCATCGCATTGACGACGTTCAACGCACCGACGCCGTAGGTAACCGCGAGCGCACCAATGCCCTGACAGGGCGCGTAGCCGTCGGCCGCGAACGCCGCGGTGTCCTCGCGCGTCGTGCCGATGTGGACGATCCCGCTCTTCGTGATCTCGTCGTAGAACCGGAGAATGTAGTCTCCGGGTACGCCGAAGACGTGACGCGCCCCCGCCTCGAAGAGGCGTTGCAGCAGATACTGCCCGATGGTTGAGTGATTGGCGGTGTCCGGCATGGGCCTTCTTGGCTGATTTTCTTCTCTTGTTGAATCTTGTGCGACAGGGGAGGAGACTGACTCAACCACGAGTATGCGGTGCGACCTGCGCATATCAACGCACCAGGACGCGGATCATTCTGGCGCGCAATGCGTCCAATCGCCGTTACCACAGTTGTCGCAGAAGCCGAGCGGCCTCAATGCGCCGGAACGATAGTGGCGCAGAATTGGCAGCGGGAGACATTGTCGAACGTTACGTAACCCTCTCGAACGCGCGTGATCTGGACCGTTGCTATGAACCTCGCAGCTCACGGTACGGCAACTCCAGCGCCACGGGTTGCCTTGTGCGGCCTAGGGACCCACGCCGTCTCTTCGCCGCGCCGCTTCCACTGCTCGCGAATGAGCTGAAGATTTCGAGTGGTAGTTTCGGTCTGCCAAGGCTCCCGCGCCTCGGCGAGCACGTGCGAGAGGGTCGTCGTCGCGCCGTGCTGATCCTTCGCCAGCACGTAAAGCTCGAGGAGCGTTGCGAATTCCCAGTAGTCAGTTTGCGACCCGGCAAGCCGGCGCTTCACGCCATATAGCACAACGGGCAGCTCGGGCTCGAGATAATTCCAAATCTCCTGCCTCTTTCGGCGTATTTCCCGGTTGTACAGTTCAACCTTCTCGTCGGCCTCAGCCGTGGTAGACACATCCGAAAGCTCATCGAGCTCTTGCTGCAGTTGGAACTGCTTGGCGAACAGTTCCGGAGTTGCTTCATCGCGTCGTCGATGCTGCCGGGCATATCTCCCAATCCTCGCAGGGGACGTCAACTACGCCACCATGATAACGCCTTGTACGCGCGAAGGAGGAATCGCTGCGTGGAGCACGAGGGCGAGAAGCCGAAGAAGCCCTCGCACCTCGCCGGCAAACCCCCTATCGCGCCGTCCACCCCCCGTCGACGGGCAGAGCCGCGCCGGTGATGGATTTTCCGGCATCGCTGCAAAGTAGTACTGCCAGCGCGCCGAGTTCCTCTGGCTCAACGAAGCGCTTCTTCGCCTGCGCGGCGAGAATCACGTCGCGTATTACCTGCTCGTGGCTGAGTTCGTGCACCTTCGCCTGGCTCTCGATCTGCCCTTCCACGAGCGGAGTGCGTACATAGCCGGGGCAGATGGCATTGCAGGTGATGTCGGCGTCGGCAGTCTCCAGCGCCACCGCCTTGGTCAGTCCGAGCAGGCCATGCTTGGCGGCGACGTAACAGGATTTGAAGGGCGAGGCGACGAGGGCGTGGGCGGACGCGATGTTGATGATGCGTCCCCAGTTGCGCTTCTTCATGCCCGGCAGCACGGCCTTGATGGCGTAGAACGCCGAGGAGAGATTGAGCGCGATGAGCTTTTCCCACTTGTCGTCAGGGAACTCCTCCACGGGCGCCACATGCTGGATGCCAGCATTGTTCACGAGGATGTCGACGCCGCCGAGCTCGCGCTCTGCTACCGCGATCAGCTCGCGCACCTGGTCCGCGCTGCAAAGATCGGCGCTGCAGTAGATGGCGCGCACGCCGAAGTCACGCTCGAGTCCTTCGCGCAGCGCATGGATGTCCGGATTCGGCGCACGCGAGCCGTTCAGCACGAGATCTGCACCCGCCTGAGCGAGCGCTTTTGCGATACCGAGTCCGATGCCGCTCGTAGAGCCGGTGACGACTGCACGCTTGCCCTTCAGCATTTCATTCCTCCCACCTTCGCCACCGCGACCCGGTCGCGCACGCAATCCACGTAATAGCGCATGGTCCCCGTCGCATCGCGCTCGTCGACGAGTCCGTGGATGTCGGTCTCGAACCCGGGAAAGCGCGCGTTGAACTCGCCGGCGAACTGGAGATACCTGACGATCGTTCGGTTGAAGCGCTCACCCGGGATGAGCAGCGGAATGCCCGGCGGATAGGGCGTGAGCAACACGCTCGTGATGCGGCCTTCGAGATCATCGACGGGAACGCGGTCGATCTCGCGGTGCGCCATCCGCGCGAACGCGTCCGCCGGCTTCATCGCGGGCTCCATATCGGAGAGGTACATCTCGGTGGTGAGGCGCGCGATGTCGTTCGCCCGATAGAGCCCATGGATCTGGTCGCAGAGGTCCTTGAGCCCGATCTTCTCGTAGCCGGGATGGGCGGCGATGAATTCCGGCAGGATCCGCCAAAGGGGCTGGTTGCGGTCGTAGTCGTCCTTGAACTGCTGCAATTCGGTCACCAGGGTGTTCCAGCGCCCCTTGGTGATGCCTATGGTGAACATGATGAAGAACGAATAGAGCCCCGTCTTCTCGACGATGATGCCGTGCTCGACGAGATAGCGCGTGACGATGGCCGCCGGGATCCCGGTCTCTGCGAATTCGCCTCCGACATCGAGTCCGGGTGTGATCACCGTCGCCTTGATCGGATCGAGCATGTTGAAGCCGGGTGCAAGATCGCCGAACCCGTGCCAGCGCTCGCCCGCTCGCAGCACCCAGTCGTCGCGCGCGCCGACACCCTCCTCGGCGAGGTTTTCCGGTCCCCACACCTTGAACCACCAGTCGGCACCGAACTCCGCATCGACCTTGCGCATGGCACGGCGGAAATCGAGCGCTTCCTTGATCGACTCTTCCACCAGCGCAGTACCGCCGGGCGGCTCCATCATCGCCGCGGCAACGTCGCAGGAGGCGATGATCGCGTACTGCGGACTGGTCGACGTGTGCATCAGATACGCCTCGTTGAACACGTCGCGGTCGAGGTGCCGCGTTTGGGAATCCTGCACCAGGATCTGCGAGGCCTGCGACAAACCGGCAAGAAGCTTGTGCGTGGACTGCGTGGAAAACACCATGGAGTCGCGGCAGCGCGGGCGGTCGCGGCCGATGGCGTGCATGCCGGCATAGAACTCGTGGAAGGCCGCGTGCGGCAGCCACGCTTCGTCGAAATGCAGGGTGTCGATCTTGCCGTCGAGCATCGACTTGATGGTCTCGACGTTGTAGAGCACGCCGTCGTAGGTGCTCTGGGTGATGGTCAGGACGCGCGGCTTGCCCTTCGCGCCGCGCGCGAGTGGATTCGCCTTGATCTTGCGCTGGATGTTCTCGGGCGTGAACTCGGCGAGGGGAATCGGCCCGATGATGCCGAAGTGATTGCGAGTCGGCATCAGGAACACGGGAATCGCGCCTGTCATGGTGATCGCGTGCAGCACCGACTTGTGGCAGTTGCGGTCGACGACGACGATGTCACCGGGCGCCACCGTGGAGTGCCAGACGATCTTGTTCGAGGTCGACGTGCCGTTGGTGACGAAGAAAAGGTGATCGACGCCGAAGATGCGCGCGGCGTTGCGCTCGCTCGCGGCCACCGGTCCGGTGTGGTCGAGAAGCTGGCCGAGCTCGTCGACGGAATTGCAGACGTTGGCGCGCAGCATGTTCTCGCCGAAGAACTGGTGGAACATCTGCCCGACCGGGCTCTTCAGGAACGCCACGCCGCCGGAGTGCCCGGGGCAATGCCAGGAATACGAGCCGTCCTGCGCGTAGTGCGTGAGGGCGCGGAAGAAGGGCGGCGCGAGGCCGTCGAGGTAGACCCGGGCCTCGCGCACGATATAGCGCGCGACAAACTCGGACGTGTCCTCGAACATATGGATGAAGCCGTGCAGTTCGCGCAATACATCGTTCGGAATATGGCGCGAGGTGCGGGTCTCGCCATAGAGAAAGATCGGGATATCGGCGTTGCGCCAGCGGATTTCCTCCACGAACGCCCGCAGGTCGGCGATTGCCTTGGCGGCGAGTTCGGGCGAGCTGAACTCCTCGTCGTCAATCGAGAGGATGAATGCGGAGGCGCGGCTCTGCTGCTGCGCGAAGCTGGAGAGATCTCCGAAGCTGGTAACGCCGAGCACCTCCCAGCCTTCGTCCTCGATCGCCTTGGCGACTGTCCGGATGCTGAGACCGCTCGCGTTCTCGGAACGGAAGTCTTCGTCGATGATGACGACGGGGAAGCGGAAGAGCATCGGCGTGTACGGGTCCGGAAGGTCTAGTTATGGAGCGCGGTAAGCCTGGCGTCAGCGAACGGCGGCCACCGCAATGAAGGCGGGAATGCTCCCAGCGAACAACGGCCCCGTCAAGTGCAACGAGGGAAGTCCGCTTCAGCGCTTCTGCGGACCCGTCACGCGTTTGAAAAGCGCACCGATCTCGCCCACGATGCCGCGCCGGAAGGCGAGCACGCAGACCACGAAAATGAACCCCTGGGCGACCAGAGTCCAGCGCCCGAAGACCGCCGCGTTCTGCAGGACGACGACCAGCGCCGCGCCGACGATAGGTCCGAAGACGGTGCCGAGTCCACCGAGGAGGGTCATGAGAACAACCTCCCCCGACATGTGCCAGTGCACGTCGGTGAGAGAGGCGAGTTGCAGCACGAGGCACTTGGTGGAACCGGCAAGCCCCGCGAGCCCGGCTGACAGGATGAAGGCCAGCAGCTTGACCCTCTCCACGTCGTAGCCGAGCGAGATGGCACGCGGTTCGTTCTCGCGGATCGCCTGCAATACCTGACCGAAGGGCGAGTGGATTGCGCGGTAGATGATCCAGAACCCGGCCGCACAGATCGCCAGCACCACGAAATAGAGGTTGAGGTCCTTCGAGAGATCCACGACTCCCGCGAACATGCCTCGGGGAATGCCCTGCAGTCCGTCTTCGCCGCCGGTGAGCTTGAGCTGAAGCCAGACGAAATACATCATCTGCGCGAGCGCAAGGGTGATCATCGCGAAGTAGATGCCGGCGCGACGGATGGCGAGGCTGCCGAAGCCCCAGCCGAGCCCGATTGCGAAGGCCGTGCCGGCAAGGATGCCCACGCCCGGACCGAAGCCGAGGTCCTTGCACAGGTAGCCCGTGACATACGCTGCCCCGCCGAAGAACGCCGCATGACCGAACGAGAGCAGTCCCGAGAAGCCGAGCAGCAGATTGAACGCGCACGCGAAGAGCGCGAAACAGAGGATCTTCATGAGCAGCACCGGGTACACGCCCGCGAACGGTGCCACGACGAGCGCGACCAGCAGCGCCGCCATGATCGCGTAGTCGCGCGAAATCGCGTGCTGCCCTCCTGCGCCCGCGCTCATCGCTCGCGCCCGAAGAGTCCGGCCGGCCGCAGCAGCAGAACGATCACCATGATGAGGAAGATGACGGTTGCCGAGAACTCGGGGAAATAGACCCTCGTGAGTCCCTCGATCAGCCCCAGTCCGAGGCCGGTGATGATGGAGCCGAGAATGGAACCCATGCCACCGATCACCACCACGGCGAACACCACGATGATCAGCTTCGACCCCATGTCGGGGCTCACCTGGAACACCGGCGCCGCCAGCACTCCGGCGAAGGCGGCGAGCGCGACGCCGTAGCCGTAGGTGAGCGTCACGAGCAGCGGAACGTTGATGCCGAAAGCCTGCAGCAGCTTGGGATTCTCGGTTCCGGCGCGCAGATAGGCTCCAAGCTTGGTGCGCTCGATGATGTACCAGGAGAACAGGCACACTGCGAGCGAAGCAACAACCACCCACGCGCGGTAATTCGGCAGGAAGACGAAGCCGAGGTTGGTGCCGCCTGCGAGCGCATCGGGAATGTCGTAGCTCTGTCCCGAGCTGCCGTACTCGTTGAAGAAATAACCCTCGATGATGAGCGCCAGACCGAAGGTGAGCAGCAGCCCGTACAGGTGGTCAAGATGATAGAGGCGCTTCAGCATCGTGCGCTCGATGACGACGCCGAGCGCCCCCACGAGGAGCGGCGCTACAATCAGCGCCGCCCAGTACGGCAGGCCGAACATCGTGAGCCCGATCCACGCCAGGAATGCGCCCATCATGTATTGAGCGCCGTGGCAGAAGTTGATGATGTTGAGCAGCCCGAAGATGATGGCGAGGCCCAGGCTCAGCACGGCGTAGAACGAGCCGTTGATGAGCCCGACCACGAGCTGGCCGAAGAGGCCCTGGATCGGGACGCCGAAGATCTCGGTCATCGCCGTCCCGACCCTGTTTCGGGCTGATCGTTGCGCATCAGCTTACTTCTTGACGAGCGGACACCGGCTTTGCGAAAGCGGCGCGAACGCCTGATCCCCCGGCACCGCCTGCACCAGCTTGTAGTAATCCCAGGGTTGTTTCGAATCCCCGGGTTTCTTCACCTGGAACAGATAGACGTCGTGCACGTGCAGACCGTCCTCACGGATCTTTCCGTTCTTCGCGAAGAAGTCATTCACCGGGGTCGCCCGCATCTTGTCCATCACCTTGGTCGTATCGTCGGTTCCGGCAGCCTTGATCGCGTTCAGATAGTGCAGGGTCGCGGAGTAGTCGCCGGCATGGACCATGGTCGGCATCTTCTTGTGGCTGTCGAAGAATTTTTTCGACCACGTGCGCCCGGCGTCATTCATGTCCCAGTAGAAGGATTCCGTGACGTACAGTTCCTGCGCTGCCTTGAGGCCCACGCTGTGCACGTCGGTGATGAACATGAGCAGCCCGGCCAGCTTCTGCTTGGGCGTGATGCCGAACTCCGCCGCCTGCTTGATGGAGTTCTGCGTATCGGTGCCGGCATTAGCCAGCCCGATCACTTTCGCGCCCGACGCCTGAGCCTTGAGCAGGAACGACGAGAAATCCTGTCCCGGGAAGGGGTGGCGCACCGAGCCGAGCACTTTGCCCCCCGCGGCCAGCACCACTTCGCTCGTATCCTTTTCGAGGGAGTGGCCGAATGCATAGTCGGCGGTCACGAAGAACCACGTGTCGCCCCCCTGCTTCACCACCGCCCTGCCGGTGCCTTCCGCGAGCGAGCGCGTGTCGTAGGTGTAGTGAACGTTGGTGTCGGTGCAGTCCTCGTTGGTGATCCTGGTGGACGCAGCACCGGAAACGATGCTGATTTTGTTCTTCTCCTTCGCGACCTTCATAACCGCGAGCGCCGTCGAGGTGCTGACGAGATCGATGATCATGTCGACGTTTTCCCGGTCGAACCATTCGCGCGCCTTGTTCGCGGCGATGTCGCCCTTGTTCTGGTGGTCGGCGGAGATGACTTCGATCGGCTTGCCGAGCACCTTGCCGCCGAAATCCTGCACCGCCATCTTCACCGCGAGCACCGAACCGGGACCCGCGAGATCCGAATAGGTCCCGGAAAGATCGGTCAGCACGCCGATCTTCACCACGTCGTTCGACACCTGGGCCTGCGCAGCCGCTGTGATTGCTAGCGTCGCTGCACCCGCAAATATCCGTACCGTCTTCATCTTGATCGTCTTCCTCTTGGTTTTTCCGAGTTTCACGCCTTCACGCTTCATCCCTTCACTCCTTCCCGCATTTACCTCTTCACGGGCGCCTTCACACCCCGAGCAACTCGTGCAGCCGCTCCATGGACGCTGCCATTTCGCGCTGCTCGACCTCGAGCACGACACGCCCGTGCTCGAGCACGTAATGCCGGTCCGCGAGCGGTGCGGCAAAGCGGAAATTCTGCTCGACAAGCACGATCGTGAGGCCCTTTTCCTTGAGCTTACGCAGCACGCGCCCGAGAGTTTGAACGATCACCGGCGCGAGGCCTTCGGTGATCTCGTCGAGGAGCAGCAGGCGCGCTCCCGTGCGCAGGATACGCGCCATCGCGAGCATTTGCTGCTCCCCGCCCGAAAGGCGCATGCCCGGGCTCTTCCGCCGCTCCTTGAGGTTCGGGAACATCTCGTAGATCTCGCCGAGACTCATGCCGCCGCTCGCCACTTCCGGCGGCAGAAGCAAATTTTCCTCGCACGTGAGGCTCGCATAGATGCCGCGCTCTTCCGGACAGTAGCCGATCCCGAGGTGTGCGATCTTGTGCGGCGGCAGCCCGATCGCTTCGCGCCCGTTGATCATCACCGACCCGGTGCGCCGGCCCGTGAGTCCCAGGATCGCTCGCAGCGTGGTGGTGCGCCCCGATCCGTTGCGTCCCAGTAGCGTGATCAGCTCGCCGCGGCTCACCCTGAAATCGACGCCGTGGAGAATATGGGACTCGCCGTAGAACGCGTGGAGATCGGACACGCGCAGAAACTCTGCCACCGCCGTTGCTGCCGACGCTTCCCGGACGCTACTCATCGGCCGTTCCCACGTACGCTTCGAGCACACGCGGGTCCTTCGACACGGTCTCGTATGGTCCCTCGGCGAGGATCGACCCCCGCTGCAGCACGGTGATCGTGTGCGAGAGATCGGAGACGACGTGCATGTTGTGCTCGACCATGAGCACGGTGCGATTGGCCGCCACCTTCTTGATCAGCGCAGTCACGCGCCCGACGTCTTCGTGCCCCATGCCCTGGGTCGGCTCGTCGAGCAGCATAAGCTCCGGGTCGAGCGCGAGCGTGGTCGCGATCTCGAGCGCTCGCTTTCTGCCGTAGGGGAGCTCCAGCGTCACATAGTTCGCGAAATCGCCGAGGTCGACCAGATCCAGCAGCTCCAGCGCACGCTCGTTCAACTGGTCGAGGATCTTCTGCGAACGCCAGAAATGAAACGTGAGACCGAGCTTCCGCTGCAACGCGATGCGCACGTTCTCGAGCACCGTGAGGTGCGGAAAGGTCGCGGAGATCTGGAACGAGCGCACCATTCCCTTGCGCGCAATATGGGCGGGCTTCTCGCGGGTGATGTCGGCGCCGTTGAAGAGGATGGTGCCGGCCGAAGGGCTGAGGAACCGCGTGAGCAGGTTGAAAACGGTCGTCTTGCCCGCCCCGTTGGGGCCGATGAGCGCGTGGATGCTTCCGCGCGCCACGCGTAGGTTGACCTTGGAAACAGCGACGAAGCCCTTGAACTCCTTGGTGAGATCGCGGGATTCCAGAATATAGTCGGTGGACGAGACCACCGGGCCCTCCCCAGAGCGCGCCCTGTCTGCGCAACTTACCACGCCCTGCGCCGTAGCGCGAAACCGCGGGTCTGAATCCTGGCGCTTATGAGTTTGAGGGATCGCCGGAAGACGATCCCAACTTTTGATGGGGGGCGAGTTTAGGTAACCCCGGGACCTGCGTCAATGAAAGCGCGCCGCGATCTCCATACGGACATGAGTTCAGGCAAGGTGCAATGCCTCGATCGCGTTCACCGCCCTTCTTCGCATAGCGGAACAACCGCCATCGTCTTGTCCATGCGAAAGAGCAAACTGCCGAGGCCGGCCGCTTCATGCTCCCGCGGTCGACGCGTTCCCGAGCTCCCGCGTTCCCCGTTCCTGCGCGTGACGGCATTCCGGACAAAACGGTATAGTGCGCCCTTGCGCGCCGCCGCGGGTTTTGCGTCGCGTCCCTGTTTGTCCGTCAGGATCGTGCCCCGCCCTTTTCCGCAACCTGACGGACCCGGAACCGGAACTCGATAAAGGGAGGAAGTGCCATGGCTCTGGTGATTGGCGCGCCGAAGGAAACGGCAGCGGGTGAAAAACGCGTTGCCACCGTGCCCGAGGTCGTTGAAAAACTCATCAAGCTTGGCTTCTCGGTAATCGTGGAAAGCGGCGCGGGAGACGCCGCCAATTTCAGCGACGACACCTACCGTGCTGCCGGTGCCGAGGTGGTGCCCGACGCCGCGTCGCTGTGGGCACGGTCGGACATCGTGTTCAAGGTGCGCGCCCCGTCCATCGAGGAAGTCGGTTTGATGCACGAGGGCCAGACCCTGATCAGCTTCATCTGGCCCGCGCAGAACCCAGAGCTGATGCAGCAGCTCGGGGCGCGCAAGGTCACCGTGCTGGCAATGGACTCGCTGCCGCGCATGCTGAGCCGCGCCCAGAAGATGGACGCGCTGACTTCGATGGCCGGCATCACCGGCTATCGCGCCGTGATCGAGGCGGCGCATGCCTTCGGCCGCTTCCTCACCGGCCAGATCACCGCCGCCGGCAAGGTTCCCCCGGCCAAGGTCTTCATCGCCGGCGCCGGCGTCGCCGGCCTGGCTGCGATCGGCACGGCCGTCGGGCTAGGCGCCATCGTGCGCGCCAACGACACCCGCGCTGAAGTTGCCGACCAGGTGATGTCGATGGGCGGCGAGTTCGTGAAGGTCGAATACGAGGAAGAAGGATCCGGTGGCGGGGGCTATGCCAAGGTGATGAGCGAAGGCTTCCAGAAAGCCCAGCGCGAGATGTACGCCAAGCAGGCCAGGGAGGTGGACATCATCATCACCACCGCGCTCATCCCGGGCAAGCCGGCGCCGAAGCTGATCACGGCCGACATGGTGGAGTCCATGAAACCCGGCAGTGTGATCGTGGATCTCGCGGCCGAGCAGGGCGGCAACTGCGAGCTCACCGAGCCCGGCAAGGTCGTGGTGAAGCACGGCGTCACCATCGTCGGCTACACCGATCTGCCCAGCCGGCTGGCGAGGCAGTCGTCCACGCTTTACGCAACCAACCTGTTCCGGCTGACCGAGGACCTCTGCAAGACCAAGGATGGTGTGATCAACGTCAACATGGACGACGAAGCCATCCGCGGCCTGACGGTGATCAAGGAGGGCAGCATCACCTGGCCGCCGCCTGCACCCAAGCTCTCCGCGGCACCGCCCGCAGCGGCTAAACCTTCGGTCAAGGCACCGGCGCCCGCGCATGGGCACGGTGGCGGTGGCGCGCCGGCATCGGGCAAGAGCACGGCCATCGTCTTCGCTGTCGCGGCGGTGATGTTCTGGTTCGTTGGCGCCCATGCGCCCGCGACATTCCTCGCTCACTTCACCGTGTTCGTGCTGGCGTGCTTCATCGGCTACATGGTGATCTGGAATGTGACGCCGGCGCTACACACGCCGCTCATGAGCGTCACCAACGCAATCTCCAGCATCATCGCCATCGGCGCATTGGTCCAGGTCGCTCCGCCGCTCGCGGACGGTGCTGGCGATCGTCCGGAATCCTGGATCCTGGGACTCGCCGTCGTCAGCATCGCGCTCGTCGCGATCAACATGTTCGGCGGCTTCGCCGTCACCCAGCGCATGCTGGAGATGTTCCGCAAATAGGGGAGAGGAACAAAGCATGTCTGCAAGCCTCGCAACCGCCTCCTACATCGGCGCGACGATACTCTTTATCCTGAGCCTCGGTGGGCTTTCGAATCCTGAGAGTTCGCGGCGCGGCAATCTCTACGGCATGATCGGCATGACGATCGCCGTGCTCGCGACGCTGCTCGGCCCGAAGGTCACCTCGGGCGGCTACGGCTGGATCATCGGCGCGATGGTGGTGGGTGCCACGATCGGGCTGTATGCGGCAAGAGTCGTCAGGATGACCCAGATGCCGGAACTGGTCGCACTGATGCACAGTCTGGTGGGTCTCGCTGCGGTCCTCGTTGGCTACGCCAATTACATCGATCCGGCTGCCGCCGGGCAGTTCAGCGGAGCCGAGAAGACCCTCCACCAGATCGAGATCTACATCGGCATCCTCATCGGGGCGGTGACCTTCTCCGGTTCCCTCATCGCCTTCGGCAAGCTCTCGGGCAGAATCAGCGGCAAACCGCTGCTCCTGCCGGCGCGCCACTGGCTCAACCTGACCGGCCTGCTCATCGTGATCTGGTTCGGCTGGAGGTTCATCACCTCGCATACTGTGGCCGACGGCATGACATCACTTATTGTCATGACGGTGCTCTCGCTGCTTTTCGGCATCCACATGGTGATGGCCATCGGCGGTGCGGACATGCCCGTCGTCGTGTCCATGCTTAACAGTTACTCGGGATGGGCCGCTGCCGCCACGGGTTTCATGCTTTCCAACGATCTGCTGATCGTGACCGGCGCCCTGGTCGGATCCTCCGGCGCTATTCTGTCCTACATCATGTGCCGCGCCATGAACCGCCACTTCCTTTCGGTGATCGCGGGTGGCTTCGGCACCGGGGGCGGCACGCCGGCAGTGGCCGGCACTGCGCAGCCTGCCGGTGAGGTCGTGGCGGTGAGCGCCGCCGACACGGCCGAGCTGCTGCGCGACGCCAAGAACGTGATCATCGTGCCCGGCTACGGCATGGCGGTGGCGCAGGCTCAGCATACGGTGTACGAAATCACCAGGTACCTGCGCGAAAAAGGGGTGAATGTGCGCTTCGGCATTCATCCCGTAGCCGGCCGCATGCCGGGTCACATGAATGTTTTGCTGGCCGAAGCCAAGGTGCCCTACGACATCGTGCTCGAGATGGACGAGATCAACGAGGATTTCCCCGACACCGATGTCGCAATTGTGATCGGCGCCAACGATATCGTGAATCCGGCAGCGCAGGATGACCCCACGAGCCCGATCGCAGGCATGCCGGTGCTCGAAGTGTGGAAGGCGAAGACCTCCGTCGTCATGAAGCGCAGCATGGCCTCGGGCTATGCGGGCGTCGACAATCCCCTGTTCTACAAGGACAACAACCGCATGCTTTTCGGCGACGCCAAGAAGATGCTCGACGAGGTGCTGGCGTCGCTCAAGAGTTGATCGCCCGGCGGTGAAATAACGGGCGACGGCGCGGCGCGACCCGAAACCCTTGAGTCCCCATGAACACCATCCGACGCCTTCCTGATCTTCTCGTCAGCCAGATCGCCGCCGGCGAAGTGGTCGAACGCCCAGCATCCGCGTTGAAGGAGCTTCTGGAGAACAGCCTCGACGCCGGTGCGGGACGCATTACCGTGGAACTCTCCGAAGGTGGCGCGAGACTTCTTCGTGTCACCGACGACGGGATCGGGATCGGCTCCGAGGACCTTCCGCTCGCGCTTGCGCGTCACGCCACGAGCAAGATCGCGAGCCTCGATGATCTCGAACGCGTGGCGAGTTTCGGTTTCCGCGGCGAAGCACTCGCGACCATTGCATCGGTTTCACATCTGCGCATTGTGAGCCGGCGCGCCGAAGACCGGCATGCCTGGCAGATCGAGGCGTCGGGCAGCGATAGCGGTGCAGCGGCGCCGGCCGCGGGTGCCAACGGCACCGTGGTCGAGATGCGGGACCTCTACTTCAACACGCCCGCCCGGCGCAAGTTCCTGCGCACTTCGGCGACCGAGTACGGACACTGCGAGCAGGCATTCCTGCGCGTGGCGCTGGCGAGGCCGGAAGTGCAGCTCACGCTCCAGCACAACGGGCGCGCCAGCTGGTCGCTGCCGACGCAGGACGCTCCGGCGCGGGTCCGAGCGGTCCTCGGGGACGAGTTCTTTTCGGCATCGCTGCCCGTCACCGAAGACTCCGGCGTGCTCGGACTCTCCGGCTGGATTGCGTTGCCGACCGCAACGACCGGTCGGTCTGCTCAATATCTCTTCGTGAACGGCCGGTTCGTGCGCGACAAGGTCATCGCCCATGCGATTCGCGAGGCCTACGCCGACGTGCTCCATCACACCAGCCAGCCCGCATACGTGCTCTTCGTCGATATCGAGCCGCAGCTCGTGGACGTGAACGTGCACCCGACGAAGATCGAGGTGCGATTCCGCGACTCGCGCGCCGTGCATCAGTTCGTGTTTCGGGCGTTGCACCGCACGCTGTCGCAGACGACTGCGAATCCCCAGAACGTCGGCTTCGTTCGGGGATGCAAACCCAACTGCGATCCCCGGCACCTTCCGGGAGCAGGTGCGAATGCCGCTGTCGGCGTCGGAACCCCTTGCCCTTTACGAAGCGCTCGCGCGCGACTTACACAGCGCAACGCTGCCCGCGCCGGCAGCAGGCGAAGCGCCGCCTCTGGGTTACGCGCTTGGGCAGTTGCTCGGGATCTACATCCTCGCGCAGAACCACGCGGGACTAGTGATCGTGGACATGCACGCCGCGCACGAGCGCATTCTCTACGAGAAGCTGAAGAACGCCCTGGAAGAGCGGGCGGTCGCAACGCAGTCGCTGATGATTCCCGTGCGCTTCGGTGCCGATCCGCTGGAAGTCGCCACCGTCGAGGAGCAGGGCGCAGCGCTGCATGACCTGGGATTCGACGTCGCCGTGCTGGGCCCACGCGAGCTTGCAGTGCGCGCTCTGCCAGCCGCACTCCAGGATGCCGATGCAGCAACCCTCGCGCGCGAACTCATCCATGATGTGCAGCAGTTTGGCGGCACGCGGGTCGCGGAGGAACGCCGCAACGAGCTGCTCGCGACCATGGCGTGTCACGGCGCGGTGCGCGCGAACCGCAGCCTGACGCTTCCGGAGATGAATGCCCTGCTGCGCGAAATGGAAGCGACCGAGCGTTCGTCTCAGTGCAATCACGGCCGTCCGACGTGGCGTCAGATCACATTGGCGGAGCTGGATCGGTTGTTTCTCAGGGGACGCTGACGCGGCGAACCGGTTCAACAACCGGGTTCGAACTTCCGAGATCGACCCACTGCCGACAGATGGCTGTCCGGAAAGCAGCCGTTTTCAACGCAGAGGTGAGGGGAGGCGAACAGAGCCGCGCAGCGGCTTTGGGAGAGCTCGACATCCGTAAGTTCCCAGCGTAACGAAATTCGGTATACGGACCTCGGCTTCATCGGCTGGTTGCGTAGCGGCAGAATGTCGGGGCCTTGAATCAACGAATTGTGGAAGGTACTTGCCGGCTCCGAAGCGCTTTCCCAAGGCTTCACGACAACGCTAGTAAGTACTCGAGTCAATCACCCTCGCAGCGAGGGGCCGGAATTGCTGGAGCCGTTGAGATTGTAACCGTCAGGCTACACCCCTATCGGATTTGCACACCTAGGGGACTAGAATATCCTTACATCATCTGCGCGTCCGCATTCAGCTCATGCGCCGTTGTGGCAAGCGGCTGGAGGTCGGGAGATTGGCAACGGCCCAGCCTATGAGGGGTAATCTCAGCACCGCGTACCTCTCGCTGCCTGCTGATCACGGCTTCTTCCCAAGTCTCAGCAAATCCCGGAAACCAGCCCGTGCTGGTCAGCGCTGGAGACGGCGTACTCCCGCTTCACGGCTTCGAACGAATCGACACTGCCAATGGTCCTTGTGCGGTCGTGCAGGAATGGCGTTGCGAAATGGTCGTCCCGTGAGTTTGCGGGAACGCGCCGGTTGGCATCATGATCGCCCAACCGTCGGCAATCGACCCCCTTTACGCTATAAGGCCCGAGCGAAGCGCACGCGCTACTCAGCGTATGGACTCGAGGAAGCTCGACATCACACTCTTCCAGTCGGGGGTGTCATCGGGTGTGAGACCCACTGGCGCGGCCGCACGCGCTGCAGCCTGATCCCAGAGCTTATACGCACGTTCAAGCGGAACCGCGTGCTGGTGCGCAAGCAGCCGCAGGATATTCGGGTAGAACATAATCCGGTTCTCCTCTGAAAGTAGTTCCCGTGCCTTGGTGGGGCCAAGCGCCTCGGCCCTCGCCGAAGACGTACACCTCCGCGATGACCTCTGCGTTGGGCGCGAAGTCAGGCATGCATAGCATTGGGCACCGTCGTGCGCATCGGAGCAATCTGCGGAAGCGCCTATTCCAGATGACTGATGGGCAGTGCCTTACTGGTAAGACGAAACTGGGGCCCTAGTGGCTATTTCGTTCCCGCGCAGAACTCTGCGAGGGAAACCCGGCTGTCGAGGTTGCTGTCGAGCCTCTTCCAATTTGCAGTCATCTCCGCCGACCTCTTCGCTTCGTCCTTATTGACATAGTCATCCTCATTGGTGTCAAGGATTTGGAACATCGACGAACACCCTGAAGGCGCTGGCGCTCCTGCCGTTGCCGTATCAATGTAGGGAGCTGTCTGCGCGTTGCCGTCATCTGCTGCGTGCAGAAGCCGCGTGCCAAGAACAAGGATCAAGATTGCGAGAAAGGAAAGCGTCAAGAGGCTTAGAAATGCAGTGCGAAATTTCATGACAGTTCTCCGCAATTGGCTTGAAGGACGTATACAGTCCAGCCTAACCTAAGAGCTGCTAGTCGCTTGCGCATCGCCCGTGCCACAATTGCAAAACGCTATAAATCATGAGATTAGGGTCGAATTGGACGGCATCAGCGTCGCTGAGGGGCGACAGCCATCAACAACATCTCGGAAACCGCCGGATCAAGGCGGACCGCGCAGTCGCCGATCGGTGACACGTGTGCGCAGAATGGGTGGCTGACCTATAACGTCAGCTCAGCCCTCCTGCTAAGCGCGACCTGGGCAAATCGCCGAAGCGACCCTTCGGCATTGGCTGCCACAACCGCATCACGGCCGCGGCAACATCAGCAATCCGGGGTTGAATGGGGCAACCGGGTCAGGTGACGCGAGAGCGCACAGAAGGCCCGACCCGCCCCTTTTGTATTGCCTTCAGGGCTTCCTCGTCGTCCTCGATAGCGGTTACCTGAGTCTCCACGAGGTTCTCGGGCTTCGGCTCCCCCTTGTACTTTCGGACCACGGTTAGTTGTGGTGTCTGTAACTTACCCGTCGCTAGGTCGAGCACACCCATAGTGAAGAGGGCCAGTTCATTCATTCCTTCACGGGTCACCCAGACGGTAGTGCTGCCATGGTGACCGACGTAGTAGGCGTCGGCCGAACACCCTTGTCATCGCCCACCCCGTACCATCCCCGGGGCGGAAAATAATCGGCCAGGGCGGCCTGCTCTGCATCGAAGAACTCCCGCATCTGTTTGTGGCAGAACTCGTAGTTCGGTGTGGCTTCCCCCGTGACCAGCAGCCGGTAGGCGCAACGCAGCCTGCGGAGGTTGTCGGAGTCGGTGATAGGCGTCAACGACCAGTTCCCAGACAGTGTCCGGTACCGCTGGACACTAAAAGGGGAAAAGCAACGACAGGATCGGCAATGCCCCCCGCCCTGCTGCGCAGATGAGAGCGTCGGCGAGTAAGTTGCGCTGAGACCTGTGCCCGCCTGGTCGTTGACCGCGACAGTTCCGGCGGTTACCACGGCGAAGGACGGGACCGTGTCAGGGTTATCTTGGAACCGCGCTACGTTGTCGAGCACTTGCTGAAATTGCAGGTCTGTCAGCGTATTGGTGATCTGCGCGGTGTTGTTTCTTAGCGCAAACTGTGTACAGCCGCTGAGAGTAAGGAATCCGACTACCCATGCGGAGTAGCGCATAGTGACACCTGATAGATTGTGGGCCGAAGCGAGCGTTAAGGAAACTCCGCGAAACCATCGCCGCCTCGTGCGGGGATTGATACAGTTGCAAGCAGACGAGAGAACTGCGAGGTTAAACGTTGAAGAAGCAGCTGACCCTGGCAACGAGTGATTTCGAACGGTTTCGCAAGCCGACGCGGCGCGAGAAGTTTCTGGCCGAGATGAACACGGTGGTGCCGTGGGCGGAGCTGTGCGTGCTGATCGAGCCCTACTACCCGAAGGCCACGAGCGCCGGGGGTCGCCCGCCGGTGGGGCTGGAGCGGATGCTGCGCATGCACTGCCTGCAGTTGTGGTTCGACCTGTCGGATCCGGCGGTGGAGGAGTGGCTGTACGACTCGCTGGCGATGCGCGCGTTTGTCGGCATTGACCTGGGGAGCGAGCCGGTGCCCGATGAGAGCACGCTGATGCGCTTTCGCCACCTGCTCGAGCACAACGGGCTCGGGGAGAAGATCTTCGAGGAGGTCGGGCGGGTACTGCTCAGTCGCGGGCTCAAGGTCTCGAAGGGCACGATCGTGGATGCAACGATCATCGCTGCCCCCAGTTCCACGAAGAACGCCGAGGGCAGCCGCGACCCGCAGATGCATCAGACGAAGCAGGGCAAGCAGTGGTACTTCGGGATGAAGGTGCATGTGGGTGTCGATGCCCGGAGCAAAGTGATCCACTCGGTGGTGACGACCCCGGCCAACACGGCCGACTGCAAGGTGCTGGGCGATCTGCTGCACGGCCACGAGACCCGGGTCTACGGTGACCAAGCCTACAAGGGCCAGCGTCAGATCATCCGGGCGAAGGCGCCGCGGGCCAAGGACTTCACCCACCGGCAGTGCAAGTGGAAGCACGCCTTCGATGCTGCGATCCAGGCGAAGAACCGCACGAAGTCGCGCATCCGGGCACGGGTGGAACACTCTATCGGGGTGATCAAGCGCGTGTTCGGGTTCACCAAGGTGCGCTATCGCGGTCTGGCCAAGAGGGACTGTCTGATTTTCTGTGTGTTGAGCCATACACTGCCCGCGAGGGACGGAGGATTGTATGGCGAAGAACGACGCAGAAAGATTTTCCAAGGAGCTGCTGGACCAGCTGCTGGCCGGGCGTGACCCGAAGACGGTGCTTGATTCCGGTGGTCTGATCGGCGATCTGAAGAGGGCGCTGGCCGAACGGATGCTCAACGCCGAGATGGACGTGCATCTGGCGAACGAGGCCGAAGCGGGGCTGCGCAACCATCGCAACGGCACAAGTGGCAAGACGGTGCTGACCCCGGAAGGCTCGCTCGAGCTGTCGATTCCGCGCGACCGGCACGGTCGGTTCGACCCGGCCCTGATTGGCAAGTACCGCCGACGCTTTCCTGGTTTCGACGACAAGATCATCGCGCTCTACGCTCGTGGTGTGAGTACGCGGGACATCCAGGCCTACGTCCGAGAGCTCTACGGCATCGAGATCTCGCCCGATCTGGTCTCGGCGGTGACCGACTCGGTGATCGACGAGGTGAGCGCCTGGCAGGCCCGCCCGCTCGAGGCGAGCTATGCCATCGTGTTCTTCGATGCGCTGCGGGTGAAGATCCGCGACGAAGGCCTGGTGAAGAATAAGGCCGTGTATCTAGCGATCGGCATGCGTGCCTCCGGTCACAAGGAGGTTCTCGGGCTGTGGATCGAGCACAGCGAAGGGGCCAAGTTCTGGCTGCGGGTGATGAACGAGATTCGCGGCCGCGGCACCCAGGACATCCTGATCGCCGTGGTCGACGGTCTCAAGGGCTTCCCGGAGGCGATCAGCGCCGTGTTCCCGGACACCGTCGTACAGACCTGCATCGTGCACCTGATCCGCTATTCGATGCGGTTCGCCTCGTGGAAGGAGCGTAAGGCGATCGCCGCTGCGCTCAAGCCCGTGTACCGCGCCGAGAACGCCGAGGCAGCAGCCGTCGAACTCGAGACCTTCGACCAGGGACCGTGGGGGCGCAAGTACGGCGCGATCGCCCAGAGCTGGCGGCGCAACTGGGAAGCGGTCATCCCCTTTTTTGCGTTCCCCACTGAAGTGCGCAAGATTATCTACACGACGAATGCGATCGAGTCGCTGAATGCCTCGGTGCGCAAGGCCGTGCGCAACAAGGGGCATTTTCCGACCGATCAGGCCGCCATCAAGTTAGTCTGGCTCGCCCTGCGCAACGTCGCCGAGAAGTGGAAGAACCCACCGATCTCGTGGCATGCTGCCAAGGCACAATTGGCCATCCAGTTTGAAGAACGATTCGTGTTGAGCGAGTGATTTCATCCACCGGCTCACACACAGAATTCCTGACACCCCCGGCCAAGAACGCCAACCGGGTATTCGTCACCACAGCGCTGGCCAACATTTTTCTCGTTCGCTACACGGTCCTGGGCGCAGTGCGTCCGCAGTAGGAAAACGAGGCAGGAAAACCTCGATGCCGCTGCCAAATCACCCCGAGAACCGATCAGATCGCGATGAATCAATCTTTCCTGCTTTCGGTCAGCCGAAGAATGCGCGGTTGTGCGGACGTTCCCTAAGGAGACCTTGCTTCTATTTCGTGTGCCGCCGTTGGGGCGCAGCACCCCACAAATATGCCAGTCTTAGGTCGCCGTCACCAAGTGACGCAGCGAGCCATGGAACAAGAACACTTGCCATTGGAGCTTTCTGATCGTACTGGGGACTCGCCGTTGTTCGCTCCGGGAAGGTCGGATGACTGTCGCACTGGTGTCTTACGCAGCCCAACCAATTCACTCACTGAAGCTATCCACGCTCAGACGCTACTGTGAGTGCGGCTTCCAGCTCGGTGCGGGGCTCGGCGAAATCCTCGTACTGCCGGTCCCCGGCTCTGCGGTACCAGTAGCGGCTATTGCCTGCATCACCTTCCATCTTGTGAAGGATCGCGTGAATCCAGCAGGCGAGCGGGTCATTCAGTTCCTGCACGATCTTATGCGCCCTTTCCCAGTCCGCGGCTAGGGCAGCCTCGATTGCAATGGTGTGAGAAGTCTTGTTAATCGTGACAACTCCTTGCGCGTGTGCCGGTCCGCCAGGCGAATGCGAAGCCATATGATTCTACGACGCCATGTATTCCTACATGATAGGTGTTTCGAGTCGCTCTCTGTAATTCCGACTTCCGCGCCTCATGATGTTTATGACCGGCGGCGCACTTGGGCACGATAACCCTCCCGGTACCTCAACCTCCCACGGAGAAGATCAACAATGCTGACCACCTATCCTGCTTCAGAGAACACGGAGTTACCCCCTACCGCAAGCAATGTGGTGTGGATCGACCTCCTGCAGCCTACGAACGACGAGAGGGGCCGTGTCGAACGCGGTTACAACCTCAAGCTTCCGTCGCGAGAAGAATTGAGCGAAGTCGAATTGTCGAGCCGCGTCTCGGAAGAAAATGGCGTGTTGTTCTTGAACATGCCGACTGTGTCGCATATGAGCGGGTTGGACCAGGCGCCATCGCCGGTTGGGTTTGTGTTGTCGAAGGACTTGCTCGTAACCATTCGGTACACGCAATTGCGCTCGTTCGACACGGTGGCAGAGAAATTCTCGAAGCACGCCGGACCTGCCACAAGCGTCGAAACGTTCGCTGCACTTGTCGAAGAGATGGTGGATTTGAGTGCCGACTTGCTCGAAGAGATCGCTGCGGAATTAGACGCCATGTCGCGAGGCGTCTTTTCAAAGCTCGGCGGCCAACGACACCATCTGACGCGATCCAATGATGAACTGCGCGATCTTTTGATGGCTGTCGGCAACGCTGGGGCGCGCCTATCGCGAACTCGCGACAGCCTATTGGGCCTGCAACGTATCGTTCCGTTCGTGTCAGGGATTGAGGGAGCTTGGATTCCGCCGGAGATGCGAGAACATCTAAAGACGCCTCAAAATGACTTGCTGTCGCTCACTGAGTACGAAACTCACCTGTCTGACAAAGTACAGTTCCTGTTGGATGCGGTGCTGGGATTCGTCAACATCAAGCAGAATGACATCTTCCAGGCGTTGACGGTGATTTCTGTTGTGGGCATCCCGCCAACGCTCGTGGCGAGCATTTACGGAATGAATTTTAGGAATATGCCGGAGCTCAATTGGGCCTGGGGCTACCCATTCGGCCTCGCATTGATTGCAATCAGCGCTGTTGTTCCAATCCTGTGGTTCAAATGGCGAAGGTGGGTGTAGGTATTCCCGATTCGACGCGGCACGTCGTGTCGAAATGTACCGGAGAATCTGCGGTGTATGCGCTGTTGGGCAATGGCGCAAGCATTGAGGACCTAATCCATACCTGCGACGCGGGTTGCCCGAAGAACCTTCGTTGGATGAGATTACATGCCCGCACTGATGATGCTTCAACGCTCGCGTTACCCTTCGTCCGCCGGGCAAGATCTCGCGCTGGAGATCAGCAGCAGCTTGAACTGGCCGTCGCCGTAAGCGTTGTGGCGCGCCATCATCTCGCCTCCCGACTCGCTACTCATAGAATATGAGTGTCAGTATCAGGCGAAGTTGGGCCTTTTCTGCACCTTCACCGCAGAACCAAACCGCGCCGCGTTGCAAGTCTTGATTACGGCAGATTAGGATGCGCTTGTATCATTCATTCGCTCCTTCGCCTCTTCACTTAGTGTGCCTTTGCTTCCACTCCCTTTTCCCTTCTCTGCTCTCCCTTCTCTCGTCCCATGACGCAGTCTCTGGCCCCCGCCCTCTTCCTCATCGGTCCAACCGCCAGCGGCAAGACCGCGGCAGCGCTCTCCATCGCACGGCGACTTCCGGTTGAAATCATCAGCGTCGATTCCGCGCAGGTCTACCGCGGCATGGACATCGGGACCGCAAAGCCGGATGCGCAGACGCTGCGCGAAGCACCTCATCATCTGATCGACATACTCGATCCTACAGAGCGCTTCTCGGCCGCCGACTTCTGCGAAGCCGCACGGCCGTTGATGGACGCGATCACCGTTGCGGGCCGCGTGCCGCTGCTTGTGGGCGGCACGATGTTGTACTTCAAGGCGCTGCGGGAAGGGCTGTCGGACCTGCCGGAAGCTGATCCCCAGGTCCGCCTCGTGATCGACACGATGGCGCAGGAAGTGGGCTGGCCGGCGATGCACGAAGAACTGGAACGGCTCGATCCGGAAACCGCGGAACGCCTCGACCCCAACGACGCACAACGCATCCAGCGGGCGCTGGAAGTGATCCATGTCACCGATCGACCGCTGTCAGCGCTCTTGCGCGAGCGCAAGCCGGAAGGGTTGCCGTACCGCGTGATCGCCGCGTCGCTCGAACCTTCCGATCGCAGCGTGCTGCACGCGCGCATCGCAGAACGCTTCGAAGCGATGCTCGATCTCGGACTGATCAACGAGCTCAGACGACTGCGCGCACGCTTCGAGCTCGATCCGAATCTGCCGTCGATGCGGTGCGTCGGTTATAGGCAGACGTGGGACTACCTCGACGGAAAACTATCGCTCGCGCAACTGCGCGAGAAAGGAATCGCCGCGACACGCCAGCTTGCAAAGCGCCAACTGACATGGCTAAGAGCGATTGAGGATGTTGCACGGTTCGATTGTCTGGCCGAGGACACCGGCGCGAGAGTGCTGGAGCATTTTCATTGGGCGTTGAAACCAGGAGCCCAATAAACCGTCGCCACGAAAGACGCGCTATTCACCCAGTTGTCTCTTCGCATTGCGGTCCAATCTGATATTCGTTTCGTAGTATAAAGGCGATGCACGCATGGCTGAAATTGTCCTAGTCCACGGTATTGATCAGCAGCAGAAATCCGCAGACAGGCTCGAAGCGGAATGGCTGCCCTGCCTTGCAGGTGGTGTGCGCATCGCTGGGTTTCCTGAAGTCGCCGACCGCATCTGGCGCGCGGGTGGCACACCTGCGGCAATCGACGCACGCATTGCTTTCTATGGCCATCTCTTTCTCACGCCCGGTCAGCAGGGGGATGATCCGGGCGAGTTCACTGCAGACGAGGCAGTCCTGGTGGATGCGCTCGCGGTCGAATGGCTGCAGCACACGGCATCGCGTTCGACACGCGACAGGAGCCGTACAGCGGCCGCGCGCGAGCTGGCATACGTGCAGGGCTCGCTGGGTGAGGAGCAAGGTGTGCGCAGCGGCTTGCGCAGTGGCCTCAAGAGTCTCGCGAAGATCTCTTGGTTCGCGCCCTACGGCATGGGGTTGGCCGAGCGCTTTGTCAATCGCGCGCTCGCGCAGGTCACGCGGTATCTGACAGACGACTCGATCCGCACCCGCGCGCTCGATGCCGTGGTGAGCCTGATCGGACCCGAGACCAAGGTTCTGCTCGGTCACTCACTGGGATCGGTCGTCGCGTTCGAAGCGGCACACATGATTGCGCGTCCGCTGCCGCTGCTTCTCACGATCGGCTCGCCGCTCGGGCTGCACACCATCATCTATCAACGTCTGCGGCCACAGCCGCCAAGCTTCCCGCCCCATGTGAAGCGCTGGATGAACGTCGCCGACCGCGACGACTACGTCGCCGCCGAACCCGATCTAATACCGATGTTCTCGGACGGCATGCCCGCCGATGCGACCTTTGAAAGCGGCTTCACCGTGGACAACGGCGCGCAACCGCACAACGCGGATTTCTATCTGTCGAAGGCGGAAGTAGGGAGGGCGGTAGGAGAGACGCTGGAGACCTAGTCGATTGAACCAATGAGATATGCACCTGTTCGTAGGTGCATGGGAAGAGATGAATCTGAGCGAAGCCGAGCGGCGGGAATTGATGAGCAGGCAGCGCAGACCGCAGCGATGGCCGTGGGTCAAGTGCGGCGCGCGTGACTGATCCTGTTGCTCGATGAAGGGGCCTCGCGCGAGGCGATCATGAGTGAGTTGCGCTGCGACTCGCGTTATCATCTCGACGTGGAAGACGCGCTTTGACCGCCGATCGCCTGGCGGAGGCTGTATGCTCGTCATCCGGGTCGGGCAGCGCGAAGCGATTTGGCACGGCTGGAAGCGCGGGTGCTCGACTACACGCTCAAGCGCAAGCCCAAGGACGGCTCTACGCACTGGAGCAGCCGCAAGCTCGCCGCCCAACTGGGCCTGCCGTTCATGACCGTGCAGCGCATCTGGCGCAAGCACGACCTGCCAGCCTCAGCCGGCTCGAGCGGCACATGGTCTCCAACGATCCGGACTGTCGAGACCAAGGCGGCCGACGTGATCGCGCTGATATCTGAATCCTCCGACGCACGCGGCGGTGTTCTGCGTGGACGAAAAGACCGCCATCCAGGCCCTCGATCGCAAGGACCGCATGTTGCCACTGTCGCGTGGGCGGGCCGAGAGTCACGGCTTCGAGTACAAGCGCAACGGCACGTTGAGCCTGTTCGCGGCGTTGAACACGGCCACCGGCGAAGTGCTCGGCAAGACCGCTGCGCGCCACAGCCGAGCGCACAGTTCGTCGGCTTTCTCACCGATGTGGTGAGCAGACCAACCCTTTGGACAGGAAATCCACGTCATCTGCGACAACGTCAGCAGCCACAAGACCCCTGCGAGTTCAGTCGGTCCTGGCCGAGCATTCGAACGTGACGATGCATTTGCACGCGCCACCTAGCTCGCTCTTGGCTTAAGCCAAGTCGAGAACTGGTTCGCCCGCATCCCAGCGCAACGTTCATCATGCCCGGGGTGTGTTCACCAGCGTCAAAGACCTGGACACAGAAACTCACGCGATACATCCGTCAGTACAACATAAAATGCCGCACCACTGAAGTGGAAGTATGCCGACTCCACGTCGCCGCATCAGGTGCGATTCATCTGGATTCAGCGGACCTAGCGGCATTGCTTCTCAAGTTGGCGGAAAACCTAAGAGCCAGAGCTTTCGCCGGAGGAAGACAATGTTGTCCCGTGTTTTCTGTGTGTCGGGATGATCTTGACCAAGCACACGGCACTCATCGGGCAATAGCTCAACAAAATCCGTCAAGGCTCTATGTACCTCGCGATGACTGCTCGACGTGCCGGTCCAGTAAGCGATCTCGGCGCGGACCTTTAGAGTCCTACGGTGGGCGTGACCCAGCACTCGTACGCAGTCCTCCCTTAGCGTTTTTAGGAGTCGCAATGCCTTGGATATTGCGCCGTTCCTGGCGGTCCAGACAGCATAACTGTTGCGGGTGCTGAGCGTGTGTAGATCATACTGCCCAAACACACGTGTTTGATCTTCAAGCAGTCCGGCAAAAAGCCTAAGTCCCTCGGGTATGCCTACGCATTCGCAGGTGCATCCCGCTATCTGATTTCGGATCGACAACGTACCCTCATGATCCCTTCCTAATGTGGACTCTGCGATTGGTTGCAATCTCCTCAAATCGGCAAGGGCGAATCGCCAGTTACCGGCTTCTGCTTTCAGCGCAATCAAGTTGCTGAGAGTGCCAAGAGCAACTTCGGGATCTAGGCCGAGCAAACTTTCCGCGCGAGGCAGCAGATCTTCGAGAATTCCAAGAGCTTCCGACTGCTCCCCCGATTTACCCAGCCAGTGCGCAATATTTAGTCGGGTGATGAGCGTGTTTGGATCATCAGGGCCGAACTGGCGCTCAAGCTGCGGCAGCAACTCACGGAAAAGTTGAGCTGCCTCGTTCCATCTGCCGCATCGCCCAATCCACGTCGCCACCTCTGCGCTCGCCATCAGTCTGACTGGATGTTCCGGACCAAGTTGATCCGCAAACCGGCGTTGCCAAGCCTCCCAGCTCCGAAGATTATCTTGCGGGATCGGCGATATTCGTGCGCGGAGGCTTGCATAGACTTTGTCGATCTTGTTCAAAGCCCACCAATGTTCTGCCTCGCGCTCGAAGGCGTAACGCTGGGTGGGATCTTCGAGATCGGACGAGTGCGAATCGACGGGTGCAAGCCGCGCGATCGCCTCCGCCAATCCGCGGTGAGCGGCGTCGGGAGTCACCGAGTTCACCGCTTTTCGACCGGCAATGTGATCGGCGAGAGTTTGATGGAAAAGTCCGGCGAGTTCCCCTTCGGTTCCCGCAGCCGAACGGACGACCAAACCTCGAAGCCGGACGAGATGGTCCCGTACGCGCGCAGGAGTAGACGGACCGCCGAGAGACGCACTTGCCGCGCACAGCAGGGCTAACGGCAGCACCGGCCCGGCACCCGCCGCAGCGAGTAGCGACAGGATGCATAAGATATCGTGGTCGCCCGTAGTACCGGAGCGCTGAAGCATGTCCTCGTATACATCCGACAGCGTTGTCGCAGACGCTGCAGAAGGATCATCCACGAGCTGATCGGCCAGCAGGCGAGCCACAAGCCAACTTCCTTTGCAGATCTCGACGACTTCAGGTCTGCGGTGATCAGGGACGTGTCGTTGCGCAAGGTACTCTCCGATGCTCTCGTCTGCGGCGGGCCCAAGATCCACCGGTTGGCTTGCTTGCGGAAGCTCCGTGTCTGGTCGCACCGTGACAACCAAGCGAACGAAGGAGAGTTCAGGATCGGTGCTCAGGGTATTGAGAGCGGTGATTACAGATTCATACGCGCCCGTCGCCAGCCTGTCCAGTGCGTCAAGCACGATCCTAATCTCAGATTGCGGCTGAAGCAGCTTCAACGGTCCGATGAACTGCCTCTCAAGGGCGCCAAGCTTCTGTTGCTCAGCATGGGGCGTACTTTCTGTGAACGCTTGCTGCGCCCTCCTGAACTGTCGTCCAGTCGCGTTGCTCAGTTGCTCGCATAATTGCCGGGCAAGGTCCAGTTGAGTTGTGGCTTCCGTTATCAGGGCGATTGCGTGGACAAATTTCGCTGGAACACTTCCGCCTGCGACTGTTGGCCACGCCAACGCGGCGGCGAGGGCGGACTTGCCGCTACCCGCTACGCCCACGACCGCGACGCAGCGCTGTCCTCGCGACCGGTCAACGGTCTCTTGGAGAGCCGGTGTTGGTTGGTAGGCCAGCGTGAGTCGCTCGATCTCGCTCGCCACACTTGTCTGCGCCCAAGGCTCTGGTGCCTTTGCCACGTTGCGGGCCAGCCAGAGGGTGGAATCCGGATTGAGCGCCAAATGCTCTGGAACCTGAAGCGGGCACTGAGCCTTGACGGAAGCACTGATGTCCGAGCAAAGCAGGTATTCGGCAGGTACCTCCACAATCCCGTCGCGCAGGGTTGCGGTGAGGGTTCTCGTGAAGCATCCATCGTAGGCGGGACCGTCGCCCGACGCGGTCAGGAGCTCAAACGGCTGGGGTCGCTCAAAGCCGCAACCCACTTCTTCGCCGCGCCCTTCACTGCGACGCCCGAGTGACAGGTGTCGAGCAGGACTGCGAAGCCGTCGGGTTTTCCACCCGTGTTCAGCAATTCCTTTACAACCTGGTCGATGTGGACGGCTGTGTCTGACCGCGGCGGATACGCCGCATTTGTCGGCAGCAGGTAGTAGTCGTCACCCACGAACTCCCCGTGCCCGATAAACGCGACGAAAAGGGTGGCTTCGTCATGTGAGGCGCGCGTGAATGCCTCTTGTATCGCGGAACGCGTTTGGGCGACCGTGGGATCAATCAACAACCCGCCGGAGGTTAGCGCGTTGAAGCACTGACCCCGGTCATGGTCGCTCATGACTTCGTAGAAATCCTGCGCAACCTTCGGCAGAAAGGTAAGGTGGCAAGGACCGAGAGCGTCGCACTGCGACCCAATAACCAGAATACGCCTTTGTCCCATGCCAGCATTATGAACACCCATACGTTCCGGGCAAGTGTGACGGCCGGACCATCAGCGGAGAACCCGTTCGAGAAGTGCTTGGTTACCGGTCTGCCAAAAGTCACTCCGTCCCCTTAAACATCAACCCATCGATCCGGGACGCGGGCTGCCCTACCCCGACCGGCTCGCTCTGCCCTTCGCAAGTGCCGCGTGGTCGAGCTACACGGCGCTGCGGATAAGATTCTCACCCCCCTGCAACGTGAACCCGCCATTGACCACCGCTGACCACACAGGAGACACTTCTCGAATCGCCGTTGGAATTTCTTTCCTTCTAAACGCGGCAGGAGAGCGTCATGGCCGTACGCATAGGGCTGGCGTTTTTTGCGTTGCTGCTGGCATTCGGTCCGGTTCAGGGTTTTGCGCAGTCGTATCCATCGAAGCCGATTCGACTGGTGGTCGGATTTCCGCCGGGTGGAACAACCGACGTCATCGCGCGTCTGGTCGCATCGAAACTCAGCGAGCGCCTGGGTCAGCAGGTCATCGTCGATAATCGTCCCGGCGCCTCCGGCATGATCGGAGCCGATGCGGTGGCGAAATCCCAGCCCGACGGCTATACGCTGCTGCTGTCAAGCAGCCAGCTCGCGGTCTATACGAGTTTGTACAGCAAGGTGCCGTTCGATCCGGTCAAGGATCTCGGGCCGATCGCGTTCGTTGCGACCTCACCTTATCTGATGGCCGTGCACCCGTCATTGCCCGTCAAATCCGTCGCCGAGTTGATTCAGTATGCGAAGGCCAACCCCGCCGCATTGAATTACGCTGCCTCGACTCCGGGCAGTGCCCAACACCTCGCGTGGGAGTTGTTCCAGAGATCGACCGGCACAAAGATGAATTTCGTGCCCTACAAAGGCACCGGGCAACTGATGCCCGATTTGCTGGCGGGACGACTGCAGGCGGTCATCGACAACGTGACAGTCTTGACGCAATACATCAAGAACGGAAAGCTTCGCGGACTTGCGGTGACGAGTCTCAATCGCTCTCCGTTACTGCCGGACCTGCCGACCGTCGCCGAGTCCGGCGTACCCGGATTCAACGTGATCGGGTGGTTCGGTCTGTACGCGCCGGCCAATACGCCGTCTCCGATCGTCAAGAAACTGAACGCCGCGATGATCGAGGTAATGGCCAGCAGCGAAGTAAAGGATCGCCTGACCGAACTCGGTGCAACCCCGGCAAACGGCGGGCAGGAAGACCTGCGCAAATTGCAAGCTCAGGAAATGACCTTCTGGGGCAAGGTCATCCGGGACGCGGGTATCAAGGCTGACTAGGGAAACTGCAACGCGCTAAAGCGGACCTCAGGCGGATCCTAGACCGTCCCACCGACAGTGAGCCCATCGATCCGCAACGTCGGTTGCCCCACGCCGACCGGCACGCTCTGCCCTTCCTTGCCGCACGTGCCGACGCCGGGATCGAGGCGCATGTCATTGCCGATGAGCGCGACGCGGGTGAGCGCATCGGGTCCGTTGCCGATCAACGTCGCGCCCTTCACAGGATAGGTGATGCGGCCGTCCTCGATCATGTATGCCTCGGACGCGGAGAAGACGAATTTTCCGCTGACGATGTCGACCTGGCCGCCACCAAAGTTCTTCGCGTACAGCCCCTTCTTCACCGACGCGATGATTTCCTCGGGGTTCCTGTCCCCGTTCAACATGTAGGTGTTGGTCATGCGCGGCATCGGTATGTGCGCGTAGGATTCGCGCCGGCCGTTGCCGGTCACCGGCACGCCCATCAGGCGCGCATTGAGCGCGTCCTGTATGTAACCCCTGAGGATGCCATCTTCGATGAGGACATTGCGCTGGGTTGTATTGCCCTCGTCGTCGATGGAGAGCGAGCCGCGGCGATTCAGAAGCGTGCCGTCGTCGACAACGGTCACACCCGGCGCCGCGACGCGCTGACCGATGCGTCCGGAAAACGCTGACGTGCCCTTGCGATTGAAGTCGCCCTCGAGGCCGTGACCGATCGCCTCGTGCAGCAGAATGCCGGGCCAGCCGGAACCCAGCACGACCGTCATCGTTCCCGCGGGAGCCGGACGCGCCTCCAGATTCACGAGTGCCTGATCGACCGCCTCCTTGGCGTGCTGCGCGAGGATCTCGTCGGTGAAGTAGCGATAGTCGAAGCGGCCGCCGCCGCCCGAGGAGCCCTGTTCGCGTCGCCCATTTGCCTCGACGATCACCTGCACCGACAGCCGCACCAGCGGGCGCACGTCAGCCGCGAGCACGCCGTCGGCGCGGGCGATCAGGATGATCTCGTATTCTCCGCCAAGGCTCGCCATCACCTGGGTCACCCGCGGATCGAGGGCGCGGCACATGCGTTCGATGCGCTCGAGCAATGCGACTTTCTCGCGTTCGTCCAGGCTCGCGAGCGGATCATTCGGCAGATAAAGCGCCGGCGCCGCCGGACGTTCGATCACCTGCGCCTGCCCCGCACCCCCGCCTTGACGGGCGATCGCGCGCGTCGCTTCGGCCGAAGACTTGAGGGCCGCTGCGCTGATGTCATCGGAGTAGGCGAAGGCGGTCTTCTCGCCGCTCACCACCCGCACGCCGACCCCCTGGTCGATGTTGAACGTGCCGGACTTGACGATGCCCTCTTCGAGACTCCAGCCTTCGGAGCGGCTGTACTGGAAATAGAGATCCGCATAGTCGACGCGATGCGCGAGGATGTGCCCGAAGGTGCGCTCGAGATCGGCGTGGTCGAGGGCGTACGGCGCGAGGAGCTGGTTCGCTGCGGTCTGCAGCGTGTTGAGCTGGTGGGTCGGACGGGTTTCAGTGTGCACGTTGGTTCCTCGAAGCAGGCGGCACTTACCCCACCACAGATGGGGGCGCGCGCGGCGGATCTAAAGAGTGCGGTGGTCGAGGGCCGGCAGGCTTGTCCGCAGTCTCGCCTGATAAGCCTGATTGACGCTCGCGACGACCACGCCGGAGCCACGATGGAGCCGATCGACGATGACGCCCCACGGATCGACGATCATCGAGTTGCCATGGGTTTCGCGGCCGTTGACGTGATAGCCACCCTGCGCGGGCGCGACCACGTATGCGAGATTCTCGATGGCTCGGGCGCGAATCAGCGTTTCCCAATGCGCCTTGCCGGTCGTCTCGGTGAACGCCGCGGGCACGAAAATGAGGTCCACGCGGCCCATGGCGCGATACAGCTCGGGAAAGCGCAGGTCGTAGCAGATCGAAAGACCGATGCGGCCGAACGGACTGTCGAAGGCCACGACCCGATCGCCCGGCTCGATCGTGCGCTCCTCGGTGTAGCTCTCCGACCCCATTTGAAAGCCGAACAGATGAATCTTGTCGTAGCGGGCGACCTGTGCACCCATGTCGTCGAACACGAGCGTACTGTTGCGCACCTTGTCGGGTCGGCTCGATTCCAGGGGCACGGTCCCGCCGACAATCCAGATTCCGAGCCGTTTCGCGGTGGCCGACAGGAAATTCTGGACCTGCCCCTTGCCCTCCATTTCGCGCAGCACGACCTTGTCGGTATCCTTCATCCCCATGATCGGGAAGTACTCGGGCAGCGCGACGAGGCGCGCGCCCTTCTCGACAGCGGTCTCGATCAGCCGCGTGGCTTCCCGCAGGTTGCCCTCGACGTTCGGTCCCGATGCCATCTGCACCGCTGCCACGCGAAATGGCGACGGCGCACTGCCGGTGTCGGCGGCGGGGCGGTCAAGCTCGCTGGAAGGCGTGACGGTGTTCATCCTGAAATCCGTGAGAAAGCGATCCTAACCGGGAGGAGTTTGCTTTTGATCCCGGAACTTATCAACTTTCGACACCTGTGGATCGGACCAGGTTCCGGTGACATGGTACTCGAAAGCCATGATCTGGCCGACCGGATCGCGCAGCAGCTTCTGCAGCGCAAGCGCCGCCACGCCGGCGATCGGCCCGCCGAGGGCGGTGGCGCCGATTGCAATGCTCTCGCCCATGAAGGGCACGACGCGCACGCGCAGGTTCTGGGTTTCGCCCGCCAGATTCACGTCGCCGTGGATTCCGATGCTCGCGGACGGGCTCTGGATCAGGAAATCGTTGGTGGCCGCGATTCCCTTCGTGATGGTCACGGTCGCGGAAATGCTGTCGAACGAGAGGCCGGCGCTGAAGATGTCTCCGAAGTCGAGGCTGATCCGCCGCGGCAGGGACTGCAGGCTGATCACGCCGAGCAGCTTCGCCATGCCCGGGTCGAGCTTGACGAACTGGCCCTTCTGGGCATTGAGCTTGAGATCCCCCGACAGCGTCGCGAGGTCCAGATCCTGGGGCCTGCCGTTCCATTCCAGTTTGCCGGCCAGCTTCGATTTGGAACCCTTGATCCCCTCGGGAAAACCCAGCCGCTTCAAGAATTTTCCGGTGTCGGCCACGTCGAGGTCTACGGTCACGTCGGTGAGCGGTTGCGCGAGCCACGAGCGCCACTGCCCGACCATGGTGAAGGTCGCATCCGGATTTTCGAGGCGCAGCTTCTCGATACGCCAGTCCTGTCCGTGAAGATCGGCGGCGAGTTCGAGCCGGCCGAGTTCCTTCTGTCCGAGCCAGAACGCTTCCGCGACGATGTCGAGGTCGGGAGGACGCTCCTTCGCGTTTGCCGGAGACGCGCTCACCACTGCGCGCTTGTCCTCCGCGCTTGAATCGGGCAGCGTGAGCCTGGAAAGGCGAGCGGTGAGCTTGCCGTTGTCCTGCAGCGCATAGGTGAAATCCCCCGCCATGTCGGGGCCGGCGAGACTTCCCGCCCACACTCCGTTTTTCACGGCTGCCTTGACCCGCATGTTCGGGAACGGCCGCCGCAGTACCTGTAGCGCACCGACGGTAAGATCGACGGACGTGATCGGCAACGCGCTAGCGCCGCTCGGCGCATCTTCAATCACCGCCTGCCAGCGGTTGAGGTTGAGTTCCTGAGGCGCGCCGATGATGGCAAGGCCGGCATCGGGCAATGCGGGCGGAGCGCTGAGAGCGATCACACCGCGGATCGGAACGAGCGTTCCATCGGTCCGCCGCCGCTCGATCAAGGCGGCTACGTCTTTGCCATAGGTCAGCTCCATTCGGTCGTCGTCCCGCCCGCTGGCGCGGCGCTCGAAGCGCACAGGCAGCGCTTCGGCAGGCGTCTTGGCAAGCGGCGCGGGCAACGTCGAGCCGATGCCCTGCAGGTCCGACTCGAATACGTAGTCGGCGAGATCCTTGTGGAGGGTGATGGACCCGCGCCACGGCGCACTGCCACGAAAATACGCAAGCCAAAAATAGTTCGTGGTCTGGCGCCGGAAGACATCCACGTCCGCACGGCCGCTTGCATTGATGGTGACGGTGCCACCCTGGGTGCCGATGTTCACCGAGGCGGGGCCGCCGACCGCCACCGCAGTTCCGTTCCGCATGGAAATGCCGTTGTCGGTGAACTCAAGCTTCGCGTTCACCTGATCGAGCGGAGGCACGTCGCCGGAAAAGACGAGGCGGTTGTTGAGGAACTGATAAGCCCCGACGACGCGCGTATCGTGACTTGCGCGAAGCGGTACGTCGAGCTTGATCTCGAGCGTTCCCGAGCCGGTCGCGCGCATTTCGCGGTTGAAGTGACCGATTAGCGCGCTCACGGGACTAGCCTCAATGAAATCCAGAAACTGCGTGGTGCTGCCCGCCCCCTGGCCGGAGATGTCGAGGCGCTCGTTGTCGTGGAAGAGATCCTTGATCACCCCGCGCACCTTCGTGAGTGGAACGCCTGCGATGGTGGCGGCGTTCGCAGTCACTTCCATTCCCTCGCCGCGAAATGCGAGCGTGCCCTTGATCTTTTCGATCGGCGGCCAGTCGTCGGCGAAATGAATGTCCACATCATCGAGCCGCGCCTGCACCGAAAACTGGCCGCTCTTTCCGTCCCGCCAGGGAAACCCCGCGAAATCCCCCTTGAGCCTGAACTTCGCGTCGGCAATCCGGCCGCCCACGAACGCCTGATCCAGCCAGTGACGGGTTTCGCCACCGATGATGAGAGGCAGATAGCGTCCGACGACCTGGGGATCGAGCCTCGACAATTCCCCCGTCGCATCGATGGTTCCGTCAGGCGATGCGGGGTCACGCGTATAGCCGCCCTTGAAGCTGCCGGAAATATCGCGGTTAACGAAGGCGAGATTCGCAATCTTCAGGTCGAGCCGGCTGTTGCTGACCGTCCACGCCGCCTGGGCGTCCAGCGTATCGAACGCAACCGGCACGTGCAGCACCGTCGGGGCATCCAGGAACAGGTCACGCGATTTCAGCGTGATGGCACCGCCCTTGACGTTTGCTTCCACGCTTCCATCGAGGCCGGTGAAGCCCGGCCAGTGGGGCCCCGGCCGCAGGCCCAGATCCTCGAAGCGAGCCTTGATGCGGAAGTCGGGCGGAGAATCGAACGGCTCCACCAACATCCCGTCGACATCCTTCAGGCGCCCCTCGGGATCGTGGGAGACGATCCCGGCCCGCACCTCGTCATCGAGAGGAAGCCGGTCCGCCACGGCGGCGAAGAGGCCAAGGTCGACCGCGTTGGCATGAAGCTCGATGCGCCCGTGGTCCTTTGCTCCCGGCAGCACGCGCCGCAGCAGGAGATCGAGCGGCTGTGCCTCACCGCTGCCGGGAATGGTGAAGAGAAGCTCCCTGGTGGACACCTCGAAACCGTTCGCGAAGTGCTTCCAGCCGAGTCGACCGCTGACGCGATCGAGGGCAAGCTCCGGCAGAGTATCGCTCAGGTGCGTGCGCACACCGGCGAGGCGGAGATCGCCCGTGGCCTGCTCGATGGCGCCTCCCGCAACATCGAGCCAGGCGCGAACCGCCCCCGCGCCTTGGGACGGCAACACAGGAAACGGGAGCCAGTTTCGCCAGCGTCCGAGATCGGTATAGGCCAGCTCCGCGTAGAGCTTACCGTTCCAGCTCGCGAGATTGCCCAGGTGATTGCCCTGCACATCGCCTTTCACCACGATCGGGGAGGCCAGCTCGGGCGGCGGCACAGCGCTCCCGCCAAACCGATGGCGGCGGCCGCGGTTGTCGAGCCGGAGATCCACGCCCGTGAGGGTAAGCTCCGGCGCGTTGAGCTTCTCGTCCTGCCAACGCACCGTGGCGCCGAGAATGATGATCTGGCGATGCTTGAGCAGGGAATCCGCGAAGTTTCCGTCCCCGCCGCCGCCGTCGACAGGCAGGCCGGCCACCCAGATGCCGCCGTTCGGGTCGCGGCGCACCAACAAGCTCGGTTGCCCAATCTCCAGGGAATGGAAGATCGGCTGCATGATGACTATGGAACGCCATGACACCGTGGCATCGACCTGGGGCAGCTCGAGCGCCGGACGCCCCTCCCGATCCGCCAGACGCAGGTCGCGGAACTTGAGCCGTGGCGAGCCTGCCCATTCGGCGTCGATGTGCGCGATCTGGACCGGCACGCCGAGCGCCCGTGTCGCCGCAGCCTCGATATCGGGGCGGTAGTGGTCTATTTGCGGCAGCAGGTAGTAGCGCAGGCCGAGCACGACCGCGGCAAAGCCAAAGCCGGCGATCAGGACGAGATACGTGGTGAGCTTGTACAGCCAGAGGCCACCGTGCTTCAACCAGTGAAAGCTGCGCAGAAGAGGCACCGGTTTGCGGGCAGGGCGAGGGAGTCAATAGAATGACGAGGTGGCGGATTCTAACCCGAACCTCCCCCTTCCGCACGCCGGATTCCCCGTAACTATGGTCCTCTCCCCGCAGGGCGATCTCATCGCGATTGCCCGTCGACATTCACGTTATCTGGCGCGGCTGATCGACGCCGAGCCGAACCTCGCGCTGGAGACGGACCTCTCCGCAGCGATCACGCGCGAGGAGATGCGCCGTTTCCTCGCGGCAGTGGCTCTCACGGACGATGCGGCTCTACGCTCGCGCCTGCGCGCGTTGCGCAAGCGCGTCATGCTGCGCATGATCGCCCGCGATCTTGGCGGTGCCGCAGATTTGGCCGAAGTGGTCGCGACCACCACCGCCCTCGCGGACGAAACCATCGCGTGCGCGGCAACCCACGTTGCACAGCGGTTGCGGGTGCGTCACGGTTCGCCGGTGGGTGCGGAAACCGGCGCCGCGCTCGATCTCGTCGTGGTGGGCATGGGCAAGCTCGGAGGGTGCGAGTTGAACGCCTCGTCCGACGTGGATCTCGTCTTCGTCTATGCCGAAGAAGGTGACACGAACGGGCCGGCGCCGATCAGCAACCACGAATTCTTCACCCGCGTCGGGCGCGGCATCATCGGTGCGCTCCACGACGTCACCGCCGAGGGCTATGTCTTCCGCGTCGACATGCGGCTGCGTCCATATGGTGACAGCGGGCCGCTCGTGGTGGGCCTTCCCATGCTCGAGGATTACTTCATCGCGCACGGCCGGGAGTGGGAACGCTACGCATGGATCAAGGCGCGTGCCGTCTGTGGCAGCGCGTGCGACGAGCTCATGGACGTGGTGCGCCCGTTCGTGTTCCGGCGCCACCTCGACTTCGGAGCTTTCGCGTCGATGCGCGATCTGCACCGCCAGATCCGCGAGGAAGTCCGGCGGCGCGACCTCGGGGACAACATCAAGCTCGGTCCCGGCGGCATTCGCGAGATCGAATTCCTCGCCCAGGTCTTTCAGCTGATTCGCGGCGGCCGGGTTGCAGCGCTGCGCACACGGCCCACGATGGCGGTGCTCGACATTCTCGCTCAGCGCCATCTCCTCACGGCCGAGTCCGTCGAGGAGCTGAAGTCCGCCTACGTCTTCCTGCGCAATCTCGAGCACCGGCTCCAGTACCTGGACGACCGCCAGACTCAGCGCCTGCCGGAGACGGAGACCGACCGGGCACTCATCGCGGAGTCCATGGGTTATCCCGACTACACCGCGTTCAGCGAGGCGCTGAGTATTCATCGCGAGCGCGTCAGCCGCCAGTTCGAGGACATCTTTGCGAACACCGATCCTTCCGGCGAGGTGCATCCCTACGCGACCATCTGGAGTGGCGGCCTCACCGACGCCGAAGCGCTCGCGCAATTGACGGCCGGAGGGTTCAAGGACGCGGCCGGATGGCTCCGACGCCTGCAGGGGCTGCGCGAGGAGCGACGCTACAAGAGTCTGTCGAGCGCGAGTCAGGGTCGGGTCGATCGCCTCGTGCCGCGGCTGATCGAGGAAGCATCGCGACATCCCAACACGGACGCGACGCTGGAACGCATGCTGAACCTCCTCGACAGCATCGCGACGAGAAGCGCCTATCTCGCGTTGCTGCTCGAGTATCCGCAAGCGATCGAGCGCCTGGCACAACTCGCTTCCGCAAGCCCATGGGCGGCGGAATATCTCGCGCGCCACCCGATCCTGCTGGACGAGCTGCTCGATCCACGTGCGCTCTACGCTGCTCCGGACCGCCAACAGCTGGTGTCCGAACTGCGCAGCCAACTCGACGAGCACCCGGACGACCGGGAACGCCAGATGGAAATCCTCCGCCACTTCAAGCAGGCGCAGGTGATTCGACTGGCGGCGCAGGATCTCGCAGGAAGCCTGCCGCTCGAGACCCTGAGCGATTATCTGAGCGACCTCGCGTGCCTGATCCTGGCGGAAGTGCTCCGTCTCACCTGGGCAGCTCTGAAGACCCGCCACCGGGAGGAGCCGCAGTTCGCGATCATCGGCTATGGCAAGCTCGGGGGGAAGGAACTGGGTTACGCCACCGACCTCGACATCATTTTCCTGTACGACGACGACGCACCGGAAGCGCCTGAGCAGTACGCGCGACTCGCCCAGCGGATCAACAGCTGGCTCACGATGCTGACTCCGGGGGGAGTTTTATACGAGACAGACCTGCGCCTTCGGCCCGACGGCGCGAGCGGACTCCTGGTGAGCCCGTTCTCCGGGTTCGAGGGGTATCAGCGCAACAAGGCCTGGGCGTGGGAGCACCAGGCCCTCACCCGTGCCCGCCACGTGGCCGGAGACCCGGAACTCGGCCAGCGCTTCGAACGGCTGCGCATCGAGGTGCTCCGCGCGCGACGTGATCTCGCATCGTTGCGGGATGAGGTGATTTCCATGCGCGCGAAAATGCTCGAGGCCCATCCCAATCGCAGCGGTCTGTTCGACCTCAAACACGACCGGGGAGGCCTCGTGGACGTGGAGTTCATCGTGCAGTTTCTGGTGCTCGGCCATGCGTGCGAACACGCAGAGCTCACGGGAAACATCGGGAATCTGGCGCTGCTGAAGCGCTCTGCCAGCCTCGGTCTGATTTCCGAGCCGCTCGCGCTCGGCGCGTTCGAAGCCTACCGCGAGTTTCGCCGACAGCAGCACATGCTTCGGCTGCAGGGGGAAAAGTTCGCGCGGGTTCCGCGGGAGAGCGTTTCCCCGGCGGTCGACGCCGTGCTCGCGCTCTGGAAGTCGGTGTTTGGCTGAGGCGGACTTACGCGGGCCGGCGGGCGAGCGGCGTGACGTTCGCAGGTAGGGCCGCACTCACCCTCGCGTCGGACAGCCGCCCCCGCAAGCGATACACAGGCAGCGTCCCCTTGCCCTTGATCGGCAGGAGCTCCGGCCCCTCGAAGTGGAAGCGGCCTTTCAGCCTGCGGTACGTGGCCTCATCCACATTGATCCCGCCGGCAGCGGCCTCCGAGGATAAACGGCTGGCCACATTGACGGTGTCACCCCAGAGATCGTAGATGAACTTTCGTTCGCCGATCACGCCCGCCACGACCGGCCCGCTCGCGACCCCGATATGGATGCCGGAGCGCTCGGTCCCGAGCAGCGGATGACGGGCAATCGCATCGCGGGCATCGAGCGCCATTTCGAGCATGGCGGCGCTATAGTCAGCTTCGCAGCCGATCACACCGCCTGCCACCATGTAGGCGTCGCCGATGGTTTTGATCTTTTCGAGGGAGTACTTGTCGGCAAGCGCGTCGAATGACGAGAACACTTCGTTGAGGAGGGTGACGATCTCGCTGGGCGGCAGCTCGTCCGAGAGGCGCGTGAAGTTAACGATGTCGGCAAACATGACCGTCGCGTCCGCGTAGCCATCGGCAATCGTGCTCTGATCGTCCTTCAACCTCTCTGCGATCGGCGCGCGGAAGGATGTTGAGGAGCAGCTTCTCCGGACTTCTCCTTTTCCCCCTGCAGCATGTGGTGCTGCTCGTCGAGCACGGTCTTGAGCCGTGATTTCTCGCGCACGAACATGCTCATGATCAGGTAGACGATGGAGGACATCGCGGCGAAATTGAGCGCGAAGAATATGGCAATCGTCCGCAGCGGCACCCCCGCCTCGGCGCCGGAGGACAGGAAGTAGTCGAAAAAACCGGACATCGCCGTCAATACGAGGTATGCGACAAACCACGGAATCGATTCGCGCGGACCCTGGAAGACCATGACCCCGACCGGCGCGAGCAGCGCCCAGAGCATGACGCCGCTCGAAGCGACGTAGCTGCCGATGCTCAGCTGCATCACGAAGGGCACGAACAGGAAGAGCGAGACTTGGGTAAAGCGGAAAAATGCGAAGTTGCGCGTCTTGAGGTAATGAAACAGACTCACCGCGGATATCATCTGGTAGCCGAGCGGAACGCCGACCGAGAACCTGATGCCCATCGCCCAGTAGATGAGCAGCCAGATCATCGCGGCGAAGGTCATCAGACCGCAGGCAAAGACGAGTAGCGTCTTGTTGAGCTTTTCGTCCTCGGTATCGGTTTCCGAAATGATCTGCTCGGTGAGCCCGGAGAAGATGCTTCCGCGAAATGGCTTGCGCTGGGCACCGGCGGGCTTTGCGACAGCCCGTGGAACTGCTTTTATAATTTCGCTTTCCGGTTTTGGGGTAGCTGCCATCTTCACGCTAGCGGCGAGTCGATTACGGGGTTCTGCGGAGACGCGAGGATCGGCGCAGGTGCCGTGCCGGGAGCAGCGTGCATTGGAATCTGTGGTCGGGGCCGCGTGGTCAGAAGGGATCGCTCTGACGTTTGCAAGATCGCGGGGGTTCTGCGCTGCTGCCTTCGTCCGGCGGATTGGTTTCCGGGGCCCGTCGAAGCAAGTTCTGCTCCCAGGCTTTCCAAGGCATTGGGTCGTGGTGGCGATCGCCTCTCTGGCCTGTGTGGCCTGTGAGCGCACGCCGCCGCCGAGCGCACCGGAGAGTGCGGCGCCCTCCGCTGCGGCGCCCTCGCGAACGCTGCAGTTGCCGGACTTCACGACACTGGTGGCGAAACATGGTGTGGCGGTGGTCAACGTGAGCACGACGCAGGCGGTGAGCTTCGGGCGCTCCGAGCTTCCAGAAATGCCGGAAGATCGTCCCCCCTTCGATTTCTTTCGACGGCTTCCCGTTCCGCCCGAGCAGGATGAACCATCGAGTTCGCTGGGGTCCGGTTTCATCGTCTCGGAGGATGGCTACATTCTCACCAACGCCCACGTCGTCGAGGACGCGAGCGAAGTGACAGTGCGGCTCGTCGACAAACGCGGATTCAAGGCAAAGGTCGTGGGATCGGACCGGCGCACCGATGTTGCTCTCCTCAAGATCGACGCAACTGGACTTCCTACGGTCGCGATCGGCGATCCCGCTGCCCTCAAGGTCGGGGAATGGGTAGTGGCGATCGGCTCGCCGTTCGGATTCGACAGCAGCGTGACTGCCGGTATCGTAAGCGCCATCGGAAGGTCGCTTCCGGACGAAAGCCTGGTACCCTTCATCCAGACCGACGTTGCCATCAACCCGGGCAACTCCGGCGGTCCCCTGTTCAACCTGAACGGTGAGGTGGTGGGAGTGAACTCCCAGATCTACAGCCGGACCGGCGGTTACATGGGATTGTCTTTTGCCATCCCTATCGACCTGGCCATCAAGGTCAGCGAGGAATTGCGAGCGCGCGGCCGGGTGATTCGAGGCCGCCTCGGCGTTCAGATCCAGGACCTTTCACCGGAACTGGCAGCCTCCTTCGGACTTTCGGCGCCAACCGGCGCCCTGGTCGCCGGCGTAGAGAAGGCCAGTCCCGCGGCACAGGCTGGCATTCAGTCCGGCGACGTTATCGTCGAATTCAAAGGCAAGGCGATCAGGGATTCGGGGGAGCTGCCGCCCCTTGTCGCCGCCACCGAGCCAGGTGCAGATGTGGGTATCCAGCTCTGGCGCAAGGGAAAGAGCAAGGACGTGCGGGTAGTCATCGGGGAGCTGCTCGACGAACGACCAGTCGAGCACACCAAGGAAAAGGGAGTCGCGCCCAATCGGCTGGGACTCGTGCTGAGCGAGTTGTCCGAGGCAGAGCGGCGCGAGCTCAACGTCGACGCCGGCCTCATCGTCGAGCGAGCGGTTGGCCCTGCGGCGAAGGCGGGGATTCGCGAGGGAGACGTGGTAATTGCCGTCAACGACGACGAGATCTCGAGCATCCCCCAGTTCAACAGGCTGCTGGGGAAGCAGCCGAAGGACTCGACGATCGCCCTTTTGGTACAGCGCGGGGGGCGTTCGCTCTATGTGCCCGTGAAGCCCGAATAGCCCCCTTCGGGGTTGATTGGCGAACGCACCGCCCCAAGGTATCGGGAGACAAATTACAAGGATTCGATGAAATACAAGGACTACTACGCGGTTCTGGGCGTTCCCCGGGAGGCGGCTGCGGAAGACGTCAAGAAGGCGTACCGCAAGCTCGCACGCAAATATCACCCTGACGTTTCCAAGGAAGCCGGTGCCGAGGAGAAGTTCAAGGAAGTCGCGGAAGCCTACGAGGTCCTCAAGGACCCGGAGAAGCGCAGCGCGTACGATCGGCTCGGGTACTACCAGCCGGGTCAGCAGTTCGAGCCGCCGCCGGGTTGGGATACCCAGTTTCATCACCAGGGATTCGAAAGCCAGGGTCCCGGGGGTGCCGAATTCAGCGACTTCTTTCGCGATCTTTTCGGCGGGGGCTTCACCGCGGGCGCGGGCAGGCGCGGATCGGGGTCGCACCGGAGCTTCTCCATGCGCGGGCAGGACATCGAGGCGCGGGTCGAGGTCACCCTGGACGAGGCCGCGAACGGCGTGGTGCGGGAGTTTCTCATGCGCCTGCCAGAGGCCGGGCCGGATGGCCATATGCGCATGGTCGAGAAGAGCATCAAGGTACGCATTCCGCGCGGCGCTACGAGCGGCCAGAAGCTGCGCGTCCCTGGCAAGGGCGGTCCCGGCGCTGGCAATGGCGAAAACGGCGACCTGTACCTCACCGTGGAGCTCGCCCCCCATCCGTTCCTGCGATCGGTTGATCACGATCTGTATCTGGAACTCCCCATCGCCCCGTGGGAGGCCGCGCTGGGCGCGGAAGTGGAAATTCCCACCCTGTCGGGAAAGGTGCGCTTGCGCGTCCCGCCGGGATCGTCCGCGGGCGCGAAGCTCCGCCTTGCCGGAAAGGGACTGCCGAAGCCCCATCAGGGCCATGGAGACCTTTACTGCCTCATCAAGATCGTGACGCCGCAGACGCTGTCGCCGCGGGAGCGCGAGCTTTTCGAGCAGCTCAAGGAATCCTCGGACTTCAAGCCACGCAGCGAACTCGATCGCATCACCCCATGAAAACGAACGAGATATTCGAAAGCACCTTTATCGCCGCCGGCAGCGGCAGCGTTTCCCTGGAAGAGCTGCTATCGGCCACTGGACTGACGCGCGACGAGGTGGAAACACTTCTGGATTTCGGCGTGCTCGAGGCCATGCGACAGACACCGCCGCTTTTCCCCGTCGCGGCCGTGGAGCGCGCGCGTCTTGCCGCAAGACTGCGCGCACACTTCGAGCTGAACGCGAGCGGCATGGCGCTGGCCGTAGATCTCCTCGAACGCATGCATGGGCTCGAAGCGCATATCCGCTACCTCGAGTGCCAGCTCATCAAGTAATCGGGTCCTTGAGAGCGTGGAAAAGCGCACGCAGTTCAACATCTGGTACCTCCTTCTGGCGACCCTCGCCGTGCTGTATCTGCACGATGTCTGGGTGCAGATGCGCACGGTCGAGCCGATTCCCTACAGCCAGTTCCAGGATCTGCTCAAGGAACGCAAGGTCAAGCAGATCTCGATCACCAGCAACTACATCCAGGGTGAGCTCACACAGCCCCTTGCCGACGGCCGCAGCAAGTTCGTAACGACCCGCGTCGAGCCGGAGCTTGCGAAAGATCTGGATCAATACGACGTCAAGTTCACCGGCGTCGTGGAAAGCACGCTGATGCGCGACATCCTCGGGTGGGTCATCCCCGCCGTGGTGTTCTTCGGGATCTGGATGTTCGTGATGCGCAGGTTTGCGGAAAGGCAGGGTCTGGGAGGCGGCTTCCTTTCGATCGGGAAAAGCAAGGCCAAGGTTTACGTGGAAACCGACACCAAGGTCAGCTTCGCCGATGTCGCGGGGGTGGACGAGGCGAAAGAGGAACTGAAGGAGATCGTGCAGTTCCTGAAGAACCCACAGGAGTACGGACGGCTGGGTGCGCGCATCCCGAAGGGAATCCTGCTCGTCGGCCCGCCTGGAACCGGCAAGACGCTCCTTTCGCGCGCGGTTGCAGGCGAAGCCGGCGTTCCGTTCTTCTCCATCAGCGGTTCGGAGTTCGTCGAGATGTTCGTTGGCGTCGGCGCCGCGCGCGTGCGCGACCTGTTCGAGCAGGCACGGGCGAAAGCCCCCGCGATTATCTTCATCGACGAGCTGGATGCCCTCGGTCGTGCCCGCAGCGCGTTTCCCGGCGCAGGCCACGACGAGAAGGAGCAGACCCTCAACCAGCTCCTGGTCGAGATGGACGGGTTCGACCCTTCCCAGGGCCTGGTGCTGCTCGCCGCCACGAACCGGCCGGAGATTCTCGACCCCGCTCTGCTGCGAGCCGGCCGCTTCGACCGGCAGGTGCTCGTCGATCGTCCGGACAAGCAGGGTCGGATGCAGATACTCGCGGTACATATCAAGAAAGTCCGCCTTGCGCCCGACGTCGCGATCGAGAAGGTCGCGGCGCTCACCCCGGGCTTTTCCGGCGCAGACCTGGCAAACCTCGTAAACGAAGCCGCCCTCCTCGCGACCCGTCGCGGCGGTGACGGGGTCGATCTCGACGATTTCACGCAGGCGGTCGAGCGCATCATCGCCGGTCTGGAAAAACGCAATCGCGTACTGAACGCGGAAGAACGCCGGGTCGTGGCCTACCACGAGATGGGCCACGCACTGGTCGCAATGGCATTGCCGGGGTCGGATGCCGTGCACAAGATTTCCATCATTCCGCGCGGTATCGGTGCCCTCGGCTATACGATCCAGCGCCCCACCGAAGATCGCTTTCTCATGACCCGCGAGGAGCTGGAAAACAAGATGGCGGTACTGCTCGGCGGTCGCGCGGCGGAGCACATCGTGTTCGGCCATCTTTCCACCGGCGCTGCGGACGACCTCTCGAAAGTCACCAACATCGCCCGCAGCATGGTCATGCGTTACGGGATGGACGCGAAGCTCGGGCACGTTTCCTACGACGCCGAGCGGCAGTCCTTTCTCGGTGCCGGAGGCGTGATTCCGCCCGAGCGCACGTACAGCGAAGAGACCGCGCGGGAGATCGACTGCGCCGTGCGGACGCTAGTGGAGGCGGCTTTCGACCGCACCGTTCGGCTGATCACCGAACGACGCCAGCTGCTCGAGCGCGGCGCGCAGGAGCTGCTGAAAAAGGAGACGCTGAACGAGCAGGATCTCGCCTCCCTGCGCTCAGCCGCCGTAGCAGCGGTATAACTTCTGGAGAGACCAGCGCAAAGCGGCTAAAATTCTACCTGCTTCATTTCCCCTCTCGGAGAGATTCCATGTCGATGGCTGATCGCGATGGCCTCATCTGGTATGACGGCCACATGGTGCCGTGGCGCGACGCCACCACTCACGTCCTCACTCACACACTGCACTACGGAATGGGCGTGTTCGAGGGCGTTCGCGCGTACGACACGGGGATCGGCACCGCGATCTTCCGGCTGCGCGAGCACACCGATCGCCTGTTCCGGTCCGCCCACATCTTCGGCATGAAGATGCCCTGGGACAAGGAAACCCTGATCGAGGCGCAGCGCGCCGTGGTCCGCGAGAACCGACTCGCGAGCTGTTACGTTCGGCCAATCGCGTTCTACGGCTCGGAAGCCCTCGGGATCGCAGCCAACACGCTCTCCACCCACGTGGCGGTTGCGGCGTGGCCGTGGGGCGCGTATCTCGGAGCCGATGGCCTCGAGAAGGGAATCCGCGTGAAGACTTCGTCGTTCACCCGCCACCACGTGAACGTCACCATGTGCAAGGCGAAGGCGGTGGGCAGCTACTCGAATTCGATTCTCGCCCACCAGGAGGCTGCCCACGACGGCTACGACGAGGCATTGCTGCTGGATGTCGACGGGTTCGTGGCAGAAGGATCGGGAGAGAACATTTTCATCGTGCGCAACGACAAGCTGTTCACGCCTGACCTGACTTCCGCGCTCGAGGGCATTACCCGCGACACGATCGTCACCCTTGCGGGAGAGATCGGCGTCGAGGTGATCGAGAAGCGCATAACGAGGGACGAAGTGTATTGCGCGGACGAGGCGTTCTTCACCGGCACCGCCGCGGAGGTCACGCCGATCCGTGAATTGGACAATCGCGGGATTGGGACCGGTCGCCGTGGCCCGATCACCACGAAGCTGCAGGCGCTTTTCTTCGACTGTGTCTACGGTCGTGCCCGCAGTCACCTGGAATGGCTCACGCCCGTGCAAGAGGTTGCCCATGCAGAAAGAAAAGTCAGTTAACACGAGCCGCGAGATCGAAGTCACAGCGTCGGACCTGCCGCTGCATTGCCCCATGCCCTGGATGCTGCAGTGGAATGCGCATCCGCGCGTGTTCCTCGACATCGTCGACACGGGAGAAGCGCTGTGCCCTTACTGCGGCACCCGTTACCGGCTCAAGGGCGGCGCCGGCGCGGGGCACCACTGAGCATCGCTTACGGCTTGCGCTTTGCGGATTCCTGGTAACCGTCTCCGAAAGCAGTTCACGTCCGACTGATCGATTTCCATGATCGAGCGTTTGCCTGCGCGTGCCATTGCCTTCGACGCTTTCGGCACGCTCTTCGATGTCTATTCGGTGCGCGAACTGGCCGACCGGTTGTTTCCGGGGATCGGCGACGCACTATCGCAGCTGTGGCGCGCGAAGCAACTCGAATACACCTGGCTGCGCGCGCTCTCCGACCGGTATGTCGATTTCGAGCGCATTACCGGCGATTCGCTCGCCTACTCGGCGCGGCGCCTGCAGCTGGCACTCAGCGAGACGGCGCGCGCGCAGTTGATGGAGCAGTACCTGCGGCTTTCGGTCTATCCCGAGGTGCGCGAAGTGCTGAGGGAGATGAAAAGCACCGGCGTCGGGCTCGCGATCCTTTCGAACGGCACACCGGCGATGCTGACCGCGTTGACGCGCAACGGCGGACTCGATGGGCTCTTCGACCACCTGCTGTCCGTGGACACCGTCAGGACCTACAAGACCGACTTCCGAAGCTATCAGCTTGGCACCCGCGCATTCAATCTGAGTCCGCAGGAGATCGTCTTCGTTTCCTCCAACGGCTGGGATGTATCGGCCGGTGCGTGGTTCGGTTTCCGCACTTTCTGGGTGAACCGCGCAGGATTGCCGCGCGAGGAGCTCGGGGTCGTGCCGGACGGCGAAGGCTCGAGTCTCGCGGACCTGCCGGCATTCGTCGCTGCACGGCCGTAGCGTCACGCGGAGAGCCATGTCCGCGCGCATCCTGATCGTCGCCCCTTCATGGGTAGGCGATGCAGTGCTCGCACAGCCCCTCTTTCGACGCCTGAAAGAGCGACATCCGGGCGCGACCATCGAAGTGCTTGCACCCCCCTGGGTGCTTCCTGTGCTCGCCCGGATGCCGGAAGTGGACGGTACTATCGAGAACCCGTTCGGTCACGGCGCCCTGCAGATTGCGGAGCGGCGTCGTTTGGCCAGGAGCCTTTCCGGCCGGTACGATCACGCCGTCGTGCTGCCGAACTCCTTCAAATCGGCCATGATCCCGTTCTTCGCGGGCGTAGAACTGCGCACCGGGTATATCGGAGAAGCGCGCTTCGGCCTGCTCAACGATCGCCGCCGCCTCGACGAGAAAGCGCTGCCGCTGATGGTCGAACGCTTCGCTGCGCTGGCGGAGCTGCCGGGCGAGGCGCTGATACGTCCAGTGCCGAGCCCGCGTCTGACCGTGGATGAGGTCGCGCGGGATGCGACGCTCGCACGGCTCGGCCTTCGCCTCGACCGCAAGGTGGTCGCGTTCTGTCCCGGCGCCGAGTACGGACCTTCGAAGCGGTGGCCCGCTCGCTACTACGCCGATCTCGCCGCCAGAATCGCGCACGTAGGACGGCAGGTGTGGTTGATGGGCTCGCCGAAGGATGCGCAGATCGGCGATGAGATCGCGCTTCTCTCGAAAGGTGCGTGCGTGAATCTCTGTGGCAGAACGAAACTCGACGAAGCCGTCGACCTTCTTTCGTGCGCTGACCTCGTCGTCTCCAACGACTCCGGACTCATGCACGTTGCAGCCGCCCTCGAGCGTCCGCTGGTAGCAATTTTCGGATCGAGCAGCCCCCGGTTCACACCACCGCTTTCCGGTGATGCCCGGGTGGTGCAACTCGATCTGCCCTGCAGCCCGTGCTTCAAGCCCGAGTGTCCGCTGAAACATTTCAAGTGCATGATGGAACTGACTCCTGAACGGCTGCAGCGTGAAATCGCCCTGATCGAGGCACCATGACCACCACTCCCATCTTTGCCACCCCCGAAAACGCGGAAACGGCGTTCTACGAAGCGCTCGAAAATGCCGACCTCGACGCGATGATGAACGTCTGGTCGGACGATGAGGAAGTCGTCTGCGTACACCCGGGCGGCCCGCGCCTTGCGGGGTTCGATAGTGTGCGCGAGTCCTGGCGGCAGATCTTCTCGGGCGGGCCCTCCATGCGCTTTCACCTGAGCGAGTTGCAGACCCTCCGCAGCATCCGCGTAGCAATCCACAGCGTCCACGAGAACATCGTAGTTGCCGGTCAAACGCAGCCCCTTAGCCCGATCGTCGCGACCAACGTCTATCTCCTCACCGAGCGCGGCTGGCGCATGCTGGTGCACCACGCCTCGCCAGCCCCTGGACAGGTGGTCGCCGGGGACGGTTCCGTTCCCACCGTCCTGCATTGACCGGCGCAGCAAGAGTTGTCGCACCGGCTCGAACACCCCGCTCTTCCCTCTGCCCGTGCAGCGACAGGCGCACGTGCGGAGGATGGGTTTCCCGCCTACCGCGCGCCGCGCTGGCTGCCCGGTCCGCATCTGCAGACGGTCTATCCATGGCTCCTGCCGCAGCGTCCGCTGCGATACCGGCGCGAGCGCTGGGAAACGCCGGACGGCGACTTCATCGATCTCGACTGGATCGACGGTGCAGTCGGCACGCCCCTGGTCGTGCTCTTTCACGGACTCGAAGGAAGCGCCCGAAGTCACTACGCCCTGGCGCTCATGCATGCCGCTGCAGAGCGCGGCTGGAACGGGGTCGTCGTGCACTTCCGCGGTTGCGGTGGAGAAGACAATCGGCTTTCCCGCGCCTATCACTCGGGCGACACCCAGGAGGCGGCGTGGGTGCTGCCGCGTCTCAAGGCGCGCTTTCCGAGCGTGCCGCTGCTCGCGTGCGGCGTATCGCTCGGCGGCAACCTGCTGCTCAAATGGCTCGGCGAGAATGGACGCTCGGCCCGCGCACTGGTCGCACGCGCGGCGACCGTGTCCGCGCCCCTCGATCTCATGGCGTGCGGCGATGCGCTGGAGCGTGGAGTCAACCGGCTCTACGCCCGGCATTTCCTGAAATCCCTGAAACCCAAGGCGGCGGCAAAGCTGCATCGCTTCCCGCGACTTTTCGATGCCGGGCGCCTTGACCGTGCCCGGACACTGCGGGAGTTTGACGATGTATTCACCGCGCCCGTACACGGCTTCCGCGACACCGACGACTACTGGACTCGCGCGAGCAGCAAGCCGTGGCTCGCACGCATCGAGATCCCCACTTTGCTAGTGAACGCGCGCAACGATCCCTTCCTGCCCGAATCGGTGCTGCCCGCTGCGGACGAAGTCTCCTCCCATGTTGTGCTCGAGTTCCCCGAAACGGGCGGGCATGCGGGTTTCGTTTCCGGCCCGTTTCCCGGCAACGTCGACTGGCTGACGCGGCGGCTGCTCAGCTTCCTCGGCGCGGCTGACTGACGGATAATTCGCCGTCTTTCAGCGCAAGAGAACAACATGACCCTGCCCCCGAAGGAAATCTTCAAGGCCTACGACATCCGCGGCATCGTCGGCCGCACCCTTACTCCGGATTACGTGCGAGCGATCGGTCGCGCCGTCGGATCGGAGGCGCGCGACCGCGGCGTCACGGCGATCGCAATCGGTCGCGACGGTCGGCTCTCCGGACCCGCGCTGGCCGAAGCGCTCGCAACCGGAATCCAGGCCGCCGGCGTCAACGTGATCGACGTAGGTCGTGTCGCCACGCCGATGCTGTACTTCGCAGCGTACGAGCTGGGCACGGCTTCGGGAGTCATGGTCACGGGATCGCACAATCCGCCCGACTACAACGGCCTCAAGATGATGCTTGCCGGCGAGACCCTTGCCGGCGAGGCGATCCAGTCCCTGCGTGCGAGGCTGGAAACGGGAACCGTGCATGAGGGGCGCGGAAAACTTGAGACGCGCGACATCGCGCCCGCGTATCTCACCCGCATCGCATCCGACGTCAAGCTCGCGCGGCCCATGAAGATCGTCGTGGACGCCGGCAACGGTATTGCCGGTGCCTTCGCTCCCGATTTGTATCGTCGCCTCGGTTGCGATGTGCGCGAGCTTTTCTGCGAGGTCGACGGCAGCTTCCCCAATCATCATCCCGACCCTTCGGTGCCGGAGAATCTCGAAGACGTGATCCACGCGCTCAAGACCACGGATGCCGAAATCGGGCTCGCCTTCGACGGCGACGGGGATCGTCTCGGCGTCGTAACGAAGGATGGAACCATCATCTACCCGGACCGTCAGCTGATGATGTTCGCCGCCGACGTGCTCTCGCGCAACCCGGGCGCCATGATCATCTACGACGTCAAGTCCACCCGCAACCTCGCGCCGTGGATCGAGCGTCACGGCGGCAAGCCGATGCTGTGCCGAACCGGGCACTCGTTCATCAAGGCGAAGATGCGCGAGACCGGTGCGCTGCTCGCCGGCGAGATGAGCGGGCACGTCTTCTTCAAGGAGCGCTGGTACGGTTTCGACGACGGCCTGTACGCCGGCGCGCGTCTGCTCGAATATCTCTCGCTGCAGCCCGACATCGATGCCGCGCTGCATGCCATCCCCGACGCGGTTTCGACGCCGGAGCTGCAGATCAAGCTCAAGGAAGGCGAGAACTATGCGCTGATCGATCGATTGCAGAAGACAGCGAAGTTCCCCGGTGCAAAGGAGATCATCACGCTCGATGGACTGCGTGTTGAATACGCGGATGGCTTCGGGCTGGCGCGATCGTCGAACACAACGCCGGTGATCGTGCTGCGCTTCGAAGCGAACGACGAAGCTGCACTGAAGCGCATCCAGGAAGATTTCCGCAGCGTGATCCTGAGCGCAAAACCGGACGCGGCACTGCCGTTCTAGATTGCTCCCGCCGCGTTCAGCGGGCAGCGTCCCCCATTCGATAGTCGCGCGTGAGCTCATCGAGCCGTTGCTTCACTTCCGGCGCGAGCTCGAAGTCCACGGCGGCGACACTTGCGGCGAGCTGCTCGGGGCGGCTCGCCCCGATGATGGGGGAGGTGACGGCGGGATTCGCGAGAACCCAGGCGACTGCCAGCGTGACGAGCGAGACTCCGGTTTCCTTCGCAATCTCGGTCAGCGCGCTCACGGTATCGAACTCGCGGTCGTGCCAATAGCGGTCCTGATACATCGAGCTCGCCGTGCCGATCGTGAAGCGGGTACCTTCCGGCGGGGGGCGCTTGCGGTCGTGCTTGCCGCTCAACAAACCGCCGGCCAGCGGGTTGTACGGGAGCACGCCCAGCCCTTCCTCGAGACATAGCGGCAGCAACTCGCGCTCGATCTGGCGAAAGAGCAGGTTATAGCGCGGCTGCGACGTCGCGAAGCGGGCGAGCCTGTGGGTTTCGCTCTTTCCGAGCGCCCGGGCGATCTGCCATGCATGGAAATTCGAGCACCCTACGTAGCGCGCCTTGCCGCTGCGCACGACGGTATCGAGCGCGTCGAGGGATTCCTCGATCGGTGTCTGCGCGTCGTAGTGATGGAGCTGGTAGAGATCGACGTAGTCGGTGCCGAGACGCTTGAGCGATGCATCGATCGCCCACAGCACGTGCTTGCGCGAGGCGCCTTGCTGCCACGGCGCAGGTCCGACCTTGTTGACGCATTTGGTGGCGAGAATGAACTGATCGCGCCTCCCGTTCAGCCAGCGTCCGATGATTTCCTCAGTGCGTCCCACTGTGTCGAGCGTGCCTCCCAGAGGGTAGACGTTGGCCGTGTCGATGAAGGTGATGCCGCTCTCGGCTGCGGCGTCGAGAATGGCACGGGACGTTGCTTCGTCGCACTGTAATCCGAAAGTCATGGTGCCGAGGCACAGCCGGGAAACATGCAATCCGGTGCGGCCAAGTTGAACGTGCTGCATGGAATTCCTCCTCGATATCCTTCGTGCGCAAACGCGGGCGAATACGCAGATACGACCTACTTGATCCCCACCACCATCGAGTCCGGTCCGATAAGGTGCTCCACGAACGCCTCCTTGAATCCCGCTTCCTTCATCCACCCGATGCAGTCCGCGCCGGTGAAGTCGAATCCGCCCGGCGTCTCGATCAGCATGTTGAGGCTCATCAGCAACCCGAATGCGTTCTCGCGTCGCTCGTCGTCGATGATGGACTCGTAGACAATCATCGCGCCGCCACTCGGAATCGCTTCCCATGCTTTTCGAACAAGCTGCCGCTTCTGCTCCAGATCCCAGTCGTGAAGGATGTGTCCCATCATCACCACGTCCGCGGCAGGAATCGCATCGACGAAGAAGTCGCCCGGCTCGAACTTCAAACGATCGCTGACACCCTGCGACAGTGCGTAGTCCTCAAAGATCGGGCCGACCTCGGCGAGGTCGAAACCCAGACCCGAGAGATGCGGATGCGCGAGCGCCACTTGCACCGCCAGATCCCCCTGCGCCGTTCCGACATCCACGAAGCTGCGGTACCTCGCCCACGGGAACTTCGACGCGATCGCGAGGTTCGCCCCACGGCTCACCCCCGTCATGGCCTTGAGGAATTCCTTCAATCGCGCAGGGTCGGCATAGAGCGCACTGAACAGCGTTTGATCCGCGGTCTTGATCTCGTTCTGCGGCAACCCGGTGCGCAGGCCCTCGGTTAATCCACCCCAGAAGCGATACAGGCGGTGATTCGCCATCTCAAGAATGCCGCCGATGTAGGATGGCTTGCGCTTGTCGAGGAATTGGCCGGTCGCCGGTGTATTCGCGTACGCGCCCTCGTTGCGTTCAAGAAAGCCCATCGCGACCAGCGTGTCCAGAAAATCCCGGGCCGATCGCGGATGCAGACCCAAGCGGCCCCGGAGGTCTTCCGCAGTCGCGGGCCGCTTCGCCAGTTCCGTGAACACTTCCATCTCCACGGCGCTCAAGAGCGCCTTCGATTCCCAGAAGCCGAAGCCCACCTGTAGGATGCGGTCGGGGCTGATCGCATCGGTCGTGTTCGATTTCGTCGTCAAGATAATCTCCAGTAGCGTGCTGCGTTCGTAATGGCTCTGGCGAGCGGAGGCGGCGAACTGCGCGAGTATAATCCCCGCAACCGGTTTCGAGGTTCCCGCGATGCGCTTCAACGGTTCCGCCACTTACGTCTGCACCGACGATCTCACGCTCGCAGTCAACGCCGCGATCACGCTTCAGAGACCGCTCCTGATCAAGGGCGAACCGGGAACCGGCAAGACCAGGCTCGCCGAGGAAGTGGCGACTGCTCTCAAGCTGCCGCTCCTCGAGTGGCACATCAAGTCGTCGACAAAGGCACAGCAGGGACTATACGAGTACGACGCGGTGTCGCGGCTGCGCGACTCGCAGCTCGGCGATCCGCGCGTCCACGACATCTCCAACTACATCGTGAAGGGGATGCTCTGGCATGCCTTCACCTCGCCCACTCCAGTCGTGCTGCTCATCGACGAAATCGACAAGGCCGACATCGAATTCCCGAACGACCTGCTGCGCGAACTCGACCGCATGGAGTTCTACGTCTACGAAACAAGGGAACTGGTTCAGGCGATCCATCGGCCGATCGTCTTCATCACGTCGAACAACGAGAAGGAGCTGCCCGATGCATTCCTCCGCCGCTGCTTCTTCCACTACATCCGTTTTCCCGACAAGGAGACGATGGAGAGAATCATCGACGTGCACTTCCCCGGCCTCAAGAAGAACCTCCTGCGGGAAGCGCTGGAGGCATTCTTCGAGTTGCGCGAAGTGCCGGCTCTGAAGAAAAAGCCTTCCACCTCCGAACTCCTCGACTGGCTGAAGCTGCTGCTTGCGGACGATATCCCGCCCGAAGCGCTGCGCAGCAAGGACCGGAAGACGATCATCCCGCCGCTCTACGGTGCGCTGCTCAAGAACGAGCAGGATGTGCACCTCTTTGAGCGCCTCGTGTTCATGGCAAGACAGAATCGTTAGAAGCCGCTTCCCCTTTCCCCAAAACGCAGCCGTGCTGATCGCGTTCTTCCTCCGCTTGAAGCAGGCCGGTCTGCCGGTCTCGATAAGGGAATTCATGACCCTGCTCGAAGCGATGCGCCAAGGCGTTGCCAGCCCTTCGATCGACGATTTCTATTTCCTCGCGCGCGCCACGCTGGTCAAGGACGAATCGAACTTCGACCGGTTCGACCGGGTGTTCGGCGAATACTTCCACGGCATCGAGACGCTGCTCGGCGTGGAGTTCGACGTGCCGCTGGAATGGCTGCTCAAGCAGGCTGAGCTGATTCTTTCGCCAGAAGAGAAGGCGCTCATCGAATCCCTGGGCGGCTGGGAGAGGCTCATGGAGACGCTGAGGAAGCGGCCGGAAGAACAGAGGGGGCGTCACCAGGGCGGCAACAAGTGGGTCGGCACGGCAGGCACTTCTCCTTTCGGCGGCTACGGCGAAAACGCGGAGGGCGTGCGCGCCGGGCAGAAGGAGTCGCGCCAGCGCAGCGCGGTCAAAGTGTGGGATCGCCGCGAGTACCGCAACCTCGACTCCGACATCGAGCTCGGCACGCGCAACATCAAGATCGCGCTGCGACGCCTGCGGCGATTTGCACGCGTCGGCGCCCCGGAGGAGCTCGATCTCGACACCACCATTCGCAGCACGGCCAACAACGCCGGCTGGCTCGATCTGCACATGCGTCCGGAGCGGCACAATGCCGCGAGAGTGCTGCTGTTTCTCGATGTTGGCGGGTCGATGGAGGAGCACATCCGGCTGTGCGAGCAGCTCTTCAGCGCAGCGCGGACGGAGTTCAAGCACCTGGAGTATTTCTACTTCCACAACTGTTTGTACGAATTCGTCTGGAAGGACAACCGACGGCGGCACTCGGAGCGCATCCGCACGCTCGACGTTCACGCACAAATACGCGCACGACTACAAGGTTATCTTCGTTGGCGATGCGGCGATGAGTCCGTATGAGATCCTGCGTCCCGGCGGCTCCATCGAGCATTTCAACGACGAGCCCGGCGCAGTGTGGATAGGCCATCTGCTGGATGTCTACCCGAAGGCGGTATGGCTGAATCCGGAGCCGGCGGGTTTCTGGCCGCGGCGGCAATCGATCGCCATCATCCGCAACCTGATGCACGACCAGATGTACCCGCTGACTCTCGATGGTCTCGAACGAGCGATGCGGTATCTTTCGAAGTAGCGTTCTCTTCCTTTGCCTCGCCGCTTTGGATCACGGCGTGCGGCCGAGTTCCAGCAGCAGATATGCAGCCGCATAGCCGGCGGAGATTGCCACGGCGAATCGTGCCCCGCCTTCGATCGACGCAGCTAGCGGGCGGTCGGGTTGCGACAGCGCCTTGGCGGCGACAGGCAGCACCGCAAGGAACATGAAGAACTCGCCTAGCGGAATGTAGAGGGCGCAGAAATCGCCGATCATCGCGTGCGCCGGCTCGTACTTCCACCAGTTCGCGCGGTAGGCGAAGAACTCGTAGAAGCCCACGGTCACGGCAGCCGCGGTCCCCGCTACGAGCGAAGCGATGACAGCGGCGGTGCGGGTCGCGATGCGAACCTTGAGGATGCCGAACAACCGCACGGCCGGGTAGCCCAGCTCCACGATGACGCATGCCCACGCGAACGGCATCCAGATCGGTGAGCCGAGCAGCACGACATCGTTTCCCGTGAGGTAGACGAGCCGGCCGTTGGATAACCAGTGAATCAGCGCCCAGTCGACGAGCAGTTCGAACATTCCCGCGACCAACCCGAGCTTGAATAGCGCGGCGAGGGTTTCGCCGCCTCGACCTTTGAGGGCATCGCCCGACCAGAGGTACAGGCTCGCACGGATCAGAAGCCCGGCGTATGCCCAGAAATTACCGGATGAGGAGGGAAACAGGAGGGCAGCAATGAGCGTGAATGCAAGACCCACGCTAAGTGCAAGGACCCAGATGCGATCCGTGCTGCCTGACAGTTCATCAAGGCGCAGAAGGAAGGATGGGTGTTCGAGAGCGGGGTACTGGCGCTGAGTCACGGAACGGCCTGAGGCGTCGAGGAGGACAACTGTTAGTCCCAAGAAGGGAATGGATTCTATCGCCTCAGAGCGATCCTTGCTCCCGGCTCAACGACCACGACGCGAGCCGGGCTTGAGTGCGCGCAGGCCGAGCTAACGCACCATGCTGTTCAGTTCGAAGATCGGTTGCAGCACAGCCAACACGATCACCAGCACGGCGGCGCCCATCGTGAGGATGAGCAGCGGCTCGAGCAGCGTCATCAGCACGCCGATGCGCCGTTCCAGTTCACGCGACTGCTGAGTCGCGGTGCGCTCGAGCATCTCTGCGAGCTTGCCGCTCGCCTCGCCGCTCGCGATCATGTGAACCATGAGGGGCGGAAAGAGCTGACTTACCGCGAGCGCACGCGCGAGCGTCGAGCCCTGCTCGACCCGTTGTCCTGCATCCGCGAGCGCAGCGCGCATCGGCAGGTTCGAAACTGTCCCTTCGCCTGCGCGCAACGCAGTCCGCAGTGGCACCCGGCTCGTCACGAGAATGGCGAGAGTGCTCGCGAGGCGTGCGCTGTTCAAGCTGCGGTGAAGTGTGCCAACGAGCGGCGTGCGGAGCAGCAGCATGTGCCAGCGGGTTCGCACGGCGGGATCCCGAAGCGCTACGCGGCCCGCGAAGATCACAGCGACGAACAGGGCTAGCACGGCAAGTCCCCAACTGCGCAAGAAGCCGGAAAGGGCAATTAGCGCTCGCGTGAGGAACGGCAGCGCCTGATGAGTGTTCTCGAATACGCGCACGACTTGCGGCATGACAAAAATCAGCAGTCCGCTGACCACCGAGACAGCGACCAGCGTCACGAGCGCCGGATACACGAAGGCGAGCAGAACTTTGCCACGCATCGCGGCAGTGTCCTCGGTGTAGTCGGCGAGCCGCATCAGAACATCCGGCAGCCGCCCTGCCCGCTCGCCCACGTCGACGAGGGTCCGATAGAGCTCCGGAAACGTGGACGGGTGCCGGCCCAGGGAGCGCGCCAGTGATTGTCCGCCGAGGACATCCTGGCGCACGGTGGCGAGGAGTTCTCGCTCGCGCTGCGTTTCGGCCTGCTCGATGAGCGCGTTCAGTGTCTGCTCGACGGTCAGTCCGGCGCCGAGCAAGGTTGCAAGCTGACGGGTGAGCAGAGCAAGCGCCGCTGTCCCCAAACGGCGCCCGAGAAGTCGTCCTGAAGCGCCGTGCTGGTCGCGCTCGCTGATCTGCTCAACGGCGAGCGGGGTGAGGCCTTCCTCGCGCAGACGTGCACGCGCCTGTCGTGCACTGTCGGATTCCAGAACCCCGCGCTTTACGCGACCGTCCCCGGCGACCGCTTCGTACTGGAAGGCAGACACGCCGACTCAGGCCTCTGCCTCGACGGTGGCGCGGGTGACGCGCAGCACCTCTTCGAGCGTCGTTTCCCCAGCGGCTACCCAGCGCATTCCGTCCGCCCGCAGGCTTGTCATGCCGTTGCGCGCACCGTAGTCCCGGAATGCCTCCTCCGACGCGCCGCTGCGAATCAACTCGGCGCACGCGCGGTCCGCGACCAGCATCTCGTAAATTCCCGTCCTGCCGCGGTAACCCGTTCCCTTGCACGCAGGGCAACCCCCCGCGCGAAATACGGGCTGATCCCTCATCTCGGCAGGAAGGTCATTGCGCTGCGCGCTCGTCGCACCAGTCGCAGTTTTGCAGTCGGGGCACAGACGCCGCACGAGCCTCTGCGCCATCACGCCGAGCAACGTCGACGACAGCAGGAACGGTTCTATGCCCATGTCGATCAGCCGCGTCACCGCGCCGACGGCATCATTAGTGTGCAGGGTCGCGAGGACGAGGTGACCGGTGAGACTCGCCTGCACGGCGATCCGTGCCGTTTCGATATCGCGGATCTCGCCGATCATGACCACGTCCGGGTCCTGGCGCAGGATGGCCCGCAGCGCACGCGCGAAGGTCATGCCGATGCTCGGGTTGACCTGCGTCTGGCCGATGCCGTCGAGGTCGTACTCGATCGGATCCTCGACCGTCATGATGTTGAGGCGTTGTGCATCGAGCCGCGACAGGGCGGCGTACAGCGTGGTCGTCTTCCCCGAGCCGGTCGGTCCCGTCACCAACACGATGCCATGGGCCTGGCGGATCAGCTGGTCCATCTGCGCGCCGGTGACGTCGCTCATGCCAAGGCCGGTCAGGTCGAGCACGCCTGCCTGCTTGTCGAGCAGGCGCATCACGACCCGCTCGCCGTGTCCGGTCGGCAACGTGGAAACGCGCACGTCGACGGGACGCCCGGCAATCCGAAGGGCGAGACGCCCGTCCTGCGGCAGGCGCTTCTCCGCGATGTCGAGCTCCGCCATGACCTTCACCCGCGACACCAGCGCGGCGTGCAGCTCGCGCGGCGGTTCGAGGACGTCGCGCAGTGTTCCGTCGACGCGGAATCTCACCAGCGAGCGACCCTCGAACGCTTCGATGTGAATATCGGACGCTCGCTCGCGCAGCGCCTGAGTGAGGAGCGTGTTGAGGAAGCGGATGATCGGCGCATCGTCCTCCGTCTCCAGGAGGTCGGTGACCACCGGCAGACCGTCGGCAAGGCTCCTGAGGTCGGTTGCACCATTGATGTCATCGATCAGGCTTGCGGCACCCGACTCTTCCTGCGTATAGGCTCGCGCCAACCGAAGCGCGAACGTTTCCTCTGGCACGACGACGGGCCGAAGCGGCAACCCCAGCACACGGCGCACTTCGCCAAGCGTTGCCGCAGCGATGTCCGGCCGCACCCATATCTCCGCCCATTCTGGCGTTGCCCGCGCTGCGATGACTCCGTTCGCACGCGCGAAGTGATAGGGCAGGCGGCGCACGAACTCCACATCGGGCAGCGGCTGCATCGCAGCTGGCGCAACCTCGGACCGATCCACGTTCGGCTCGGCAACGGGTGATTCACTCATGGAAAGGGCTCTCCGCTCAGTTCGAACCGGGCGGTGGAGCTGGCCGCTCGCGCAGGTCGAGCAGTGGCGACGGCACCGGGTTCGCGGTGGCGCGGCCTTCCCTGAGAGGGGGCAGCTCGGGCGTCGGCATGGCTGGAAGCACGAGACTCTGCGGCAAGCGCTGACTGCCCTGCACGTCGCGAATGTAGTCGTAACGTTCACCGGTTATTCGCGCCGCGGTGCTCGAATCCCGGATCACGAGAGGCCGCAGGAACACCATGAGATTCGTTTTATCCCGTTGACGCGTGCTGTAGCGGAACAGCCAGCCGATCACCGGGATCTTCCCGAGCACCGGAACGGACTGGACGGTCGAATTGACGTCGTCAGAGATGAGACCGCCGAGCACGATGATCTGGCCGTCGTCGATGACCACCTGCGATTCGAGCGCGCGCTTGTTGAGGATGATGCCATTCGGATTGTTCTCGTCGCGAATGCTCGACACCTCCTGGTAGATGCCGAGCTTCACCGCGCCCGCCTCGGCCACCTGCGGGCGCACCCGCAGCGCGACACCGATGTCCTGACGCGTGAAGGTCTGAAACGGATTCGTCACACCGGAGCCGGCTCCTGTGAGCGTAAAGCTGCCGGTAGTAATCGGGATGTTCTGGCCGACGATGATGCGTGCCTCCTCGTTATCCAGGGTCACGAGGTTCGGCGTGGAGAGAATGTTGGTCTCGGAGTCCGCTTCGAGCGCGCGCGCTAGCACTTTCAGGTCGAAGATCTGCCTGCCGGCGATCGTCAGCGGACCGCTGACCACTCCCAGGCTCAGACCCTGAGCAAGCCCCGGCAACCCCTGACTCGTGTCGTTGATGCCGCGACCGAGACCATTCGTGAAGTTGGTCGCGCCGATCAGGCTCGTGCCGTTGCGGTTGAGGCCGTCCAGGTCCTGCCACTGGATGCCGAATTCCGCCGCCTTCGTCGAGCTCACCTCGACGATCAGCGCTTCAACGAAGATCTGTGCGCGGCGCGCGTCGAGCTTGTCAATCACTGCTCGCAGGGCGTTGTACACAGGATCGGGGGCGACGATGACCAGCGAGTTCTGCTCCGGATAGGCCTGGATGGTCACGCCACCAGGGGTTCCGCCGCCCGTCACCGGAGGTAGCGTCGCGAGCGGACCGGCCGCGGCGGAAATCAGCCCGCCCTGCGCAGTGCCTGGTGCACCCTGCTGTCCGGGGAGCCCGGCAGCACCCGCTGTCAACCCTCCCGCTCCGCCCAGCATCTGACCGAACTGACCAGCATTCGCGTTCTGCGCTGGATTCGTCTGACCCGCCTGGCCGCCGCTGAGAAGCGCGCGCAGCGAATCCGCCAGCCGGGTCGCATCGGCATTGCGAAGGTAGACGACATGAATGTTGCCGAGCTCGCTCGACGGCGAATCCAGCGTCGTCGCGAGGGAGCGAATGCGGGCCGCCAACGCAGGGTTGTCTGCGCGCACCAGGATCGAGTTCGTTCGCGGATCGACCGCAAGGGCGACACGTGCTGCGGCGCCCTGTCCCGCCACCGTGGTTGCCGCGTCCGGCACCAGACGCTGCACGATCTGCATGAAGTCGACGGCAGCCGCATGCTTCAACGGAATGGCGATGATCTCCCCGGTCGTCGGGCGATCGACCTCGGCGATGACGCGGCGGATACGGTCGAGGTTCTCCGCATAGTCGGTGACGATCAGCGCGTTCGCGGCCGGTGCCGCATTCACCACGTTGTTGGGCGACATCAGCGGCCTCAGCACCGGCACGAGTTGCTGCGCGCGTTCATTCTCGAGCACGAACACCTCGGTCACGATCTGGTCGCCGCCCGCGCGCTGACGCCCGACAGGTCCGCCAAAATATTTGGCATCGGCTTCGGGGACGATGCGTGCGACTCCGCTCTCGCTCCCGACCGCCGTAAACCCCTGTGCCCGCAGGGCCGACAGCATGATCCCCCACACCAGGCTCCGCGGTACCGGCTTCGGTGTGACGATGGTGACGGTGCCCGTTACCCGCGGATCGATCAGAACGTCGCGACCGGTGATTTCGGCCGCAGCTTTGATCACGGCCGGGAGATCCGCGTTGGCGAAATTCAGCGTGACGGTCTCATCCACTCCGGCGCCCGATACGGGGACAACCGGAACTTCCTTGCCGCCGTGTGCAGAAACGCTGATCGTGGCAACCAGAGCGGTCACTGCGATGCATGCGGCGATGTGTCGGAGGCGGTTCAATGGTTGCATACGACTATAGCGTTGGGGTTCGCCGGGGAGATCACACAGCGCGCGCAAGGAGGTCGGGAAACTGCACGTTGGGAAGGTTCCGCGATTGCTGCATCGGTGGGGCTGTCGGCGGTGCGGGCGCTGGTGTCTGATCCGGAAGCAGTTCACCAGGCCCTACCACTGCCTCCGGCGCTGGTGTCGCGGGACGTCGGGTGTGTCCGCGCGAATGTTGAGTAGCTCCCGCGTGCTCTTCTTTCGAGCGTGCAGCATCGGACCTGATTTCTTCCAACTGGATTCGCTCGGGAGCACCGTTGCGGCTGATCATGATGTGGTCCGCGTGCACAGCTCGAAGCATCAGCCCTGGTGCCAACTCCCGATCGAGCAGAACAAAGCGCTCTTCATTTTCCACTTCGACGATCGCCGCCACCGGACCCGCGCCGCTTGCGAATACGCCGCGCAGCTTGACGGCAGGTCCGGGCGGAGCGGCGCTCGGTGCGGCGTCGATCCGTGTCGGTTCGCCAAACATCGCGGTCGCTGCGGCGATCGCAACAGCGGCGTCAAGATCGACTGCCGGCCGCGATGGAACCGTTTGCGGCCGTGCCGGCGTAGCCAGCGCTTCTCGCAGCCACTGGAAGGCAATCCAGCCGCTCCACCCCATTACGAGCAACCAAAGCGCGCTCTTCACGAGAAAAGGTGAGAGCAGGCTTGCAGCACGCGAGCGCGCATGACTCAGGTTGAGCTTCCGCGCAGCGATGATCATCTCGACCCGACCCGCTTCAGCACGATGCTTTCGGCGCGCACGATCCCCAGCGCGGAACCGGAGCGTAGCTGAACCGATTCGACGCTGTATCCGGCACCCGCTGACAGCGCTCCTATCCACCTCACCAGTGCATCGAAGGGAACGGCCTCCAGAGTGAGCTGCAGTCTTCCTTCCGGGAGCTCCGTGACGGCAGTGATGCTTCTGCGTATTCCAAGCTGATCTGCCACCGCTTCTACGGAAATGCTAGAAGTCGAAACGCCGGATGCGACGTGCGCGGCGCGCAGGCGCTGCGCTTCCGCAGCATCTACAGCAAACTGCGCAGCCTGGAAACGCAGTTTGGAAGGTACTCACGGAGCCGTTTCTGCGCGCCGCGCGCTGGCTCCCAAACGAAGGCGTACAGAAGGGCCACGGAGAGGATCGCGGCGCCGAAACCCATGACGGTCCTCTCGCGCGGAGAGCGCGCTTTCCAGGCGGCCCGCAAGGCATTCATCCGTTACGCCTCCACCGAAACATGCAGAATGGCAACGTTGCCGGTGACCGCGTCAGCCTTGCGCTCGAAGCGAAATCGATATCCGGGTACGACGAACCGCCTTTCGAACACCTCCTGCGGTTCGTTCGCTGGCAGCGCAATCTCCAGCTCGAGTTCGCCGCGCTCGTAGCGCACCCGCTCCGTGTGTGCGCCCGCTGCCACCAGCAACGGTCCGACAGCGGCAAGCAGCGGCACGAAGTCCGACGCGTCCGGCACACCTGCCTCGCGCCGCAGTTTCACGACACTGCGCCGCATCTGCAGAGGAGCGTCCACCACTGCCTGTGCATCCGGAAATATCTGGCGAAACTGACTCTCCATCTGTGCCTTCAATTGGTGTGACTCTGCGGAGAGTCGCCACCAGTCCCCGACAGTGAGCAGCACGTGCAGTCCCAGGATTGCGGTCGCCGTGACACCTGCCAACTTGAAGACCGGACCGAGACCACGCGCATCAAAGCGCGGCTTGAAGTCACCGCGCAAAAGATCTGTCGAGCTAAGGGGACGAGCATCGATGAGCTCCGGTCTCCATTCGCCACCGTTCCGCACCGACACTTCCAATGCTCGGCTCCACGCGTCAACGTCCGGCGGCCTGCTTCCAGAGGACGTGAACAGGAGCATCTCGGAAGGGACTTCCCCACCGCGCCGGTGAGTACGGCGCGCGAGATTGAGCGCAAGCGGTACGCAATCCGCCCGCTCACTGATGTCGAGTGCGATCGTCTCTCCGTCGGGAAGAACGGCGAATCCGCCGGACGACGAGACAACGATCACCCAGGGGTGCGCCGGTTCGCTTGTGGACACCTGCGCGGCGAGCTCGGTTTCGATCAGAAAGCGCGCAGGTCTGAAACCATGTACCGCCAACGCCGCAAGGGCTGAAGCGAGCCATGGCCGGCTTACAACCGCGACGAGACTGGATCCTCCAGGAACGTGCTCGACAAGAACTGTGTGAACCTCCTCCGGCGAAGTCGCGATAGCATCCTCGATTGCAAGGGGAAGCAGCCGCGCCAACTTGTCCGATCGCACATCCGGCAGCGCGATTCGCACGAAGAGCACGGCACTCGGGGGCGCGAGCGCGATCGCGGCTTTCGCGCGCGGTACTTCATCGAGCGCCGCAGCGCCCGTCACGCACGATCCTCCTTCGAAGCGTGCATAGCGGAACTGGAACTCGACGTCGGTGACTGCAGAGTTCGGCCACCCCTCGGGGAGGTGCAGTTGCAGGACCGAATCGGCGCCGACGTGCCACATGGTCAGCCGAACTGCTTCGCGACCGAAAGGACCGTGGGACCTTCGCGTCCCACGAGCGCTCGATAGCTGGAGGTGATACGCCCTGCACGCACGGTGCCGCGGACAACGAAATAGTCGCTGCGCACATCGAGGAGTTCCATCGCGACCTTGAGAGTCGACTCCGGCAGCCGTCTCGGAAACTCCACTTTGGATGCGAAAGGCTCCTTGTCACGGCCCGCGACGAGCGCCTTGGCGGCACTCGCGGACAAATCGGGGAGGATCGCAGCGAGGAGTTCCGCACTTGCCGTATTCACGTTGACTTTGCTCCCAGCAGGCAGCGCCGTCAGGTACGGCGCGAGGCACTGCACACGATCAGCACTGAAGCCTTTCACCAAGAGGAGTTCGCTTACGTCCGAGATCTGACGGTTAGCCGCGCGGTAGCCAGGCTCGCGCGTCACATAATGTGCATTCTCGGCCCCCGCATGCTCCGTGACCGCATCGTCGGCGTCGATCCAATCGACGACCGCGTCCGAGAGCGATTCGGGCAACCCCGCGTATTTCAGCAGGCGGCGGAACGCAGCAACGTCAACTTCACTCGCACCATTGCTGTCGGCGAGATTGTTCACGTTGAACTTCCCCTGTTCATCGCTGAGGGCGCCATCGACTCTTACTCCCGCCTCCTCGATTGCTGGCATGCTGCGCGCCCAGGCCTCGCCGCGGTGATCCATCCGCGGGTCGTCCTGCCTCAAGGTTGCGGCGGCGGCAGCAACAGCAACACGCACCAAGGCGCTTGCCTGGCGCGCTGCGTTCATGTTTTCACTTTGGCGGACGGCCAATGCTCCCTGCCACACCAGGTACGCTCCGACACTCGCAACGATAGCTGCCACGAGCATCGCCGAAATGACTGCGAAGCCCCTTGGATAAACGTTGGGAGTCATCGCTTGACTCCTGGGTAAAAGGAAACGAGCTTTCCGATCCGCTCGCCGCTGGCGAGCTGGATCGAGATGTCGACGACCGCAGGGAGCGCAGCATCCAGTAAATCGGAACGTGCAGTGTGCAACGCCGGTTTCTGCGACGCGTTTGCAGCTCCCGCCACGCTCGGCCAGGCAACTTGCCATGGCTGCGCAAGACCTCTGTATCGCAGCCGCAGTGCGGCGACGCCCGAGAGCAGCACAGTGACCGCGGGGACGCTGCGCGGAGCTTGGTCGAGGCCCGACCATGCGAGCCGTTCCAGTGCACCATTGCGGACGCGGTACCCCACGCGGCTCGGAGGGGAAGGGTAGCCCAGGTCGTCGAGTTCGCCTTTCCGAGCAAACGCGATGACTGCTTCGTCGAATGTTGTGAGCCCTGCGCCGCCGATCAGCGGAGCCACCGGCCGGTCCAAGGCGTCCAGACCGGGACGCGCCAAAATTGCATCGAGATCTCGCTCCATCCATGCCATCGCACGTGCGATCTCCCGCCAGCGTCCATATTGCTCTGCCACGTGGTCACGCGTCACAAGCATCGTGTTCAGCACCCGATAGGTGACGGTCGCCATGACGCCGAAGATTGCGATCGCGACCAGCATTTCCACCAGGGTGAAGCCGTCGTGACGATCAAGGCGAAGGGGATGCATAACCCACCAACTGCACTAATGCGTGCTCTGGCACGCCAACGAGGAAAACCTGAACATCGATGCGCCGAAAGAGCGGCGTAGCGGTCGCAGCAATGCGCTCGCGCCACGCGAACGCGATACCGCCCTGCTCCACCGTGCCGCTACGCTCGCCAAGCTCCGGAATTGAACCGCCGCTGTATTCCGCGAGCCGATTCTCGGCAACCCACCCGGCAAGCAGTCGTTCGCGGAAACCGCGTGCGGTATCGGTCGCGATGCCGCTCGTGCGAAAGGCGGCGGTGAGCGAGACAGCGAGAATAGCGAGCGCGACCAGGATCTCAACGAGCGTGAAGCCGCGCTCAAGCGCCACGGTAGGCCACCACGCGTGTGGTTGCGCCAACCTCGACGGCAGCGCGTTCGCTGTCTGCCTCCAGAACGATTCGTACCGTTGCAGCCAGGGCGAACGGCGAAAGCACTACCACCGCACGTGCGAGCTTGCGCCCCCCCATCTCGACATCGACGAGCCGTACTGGCGCCGGAAGGCGCTGTGGAGAAAAAGCGTCCTCGCCGGCGAGAAGGAGCCAATCACCACCGGGTCCGCGGCGCAGATAGTGGTAGCTATCGCCTTCGCCGATCCAGGCGAGAGTGGCACCAGTCATCACGGCCTCGTCCTGCGCCTGCTGGAGACTTACTGCCAGTCGGTTTGCCTCGACGCGCACCTTCTCCCGGTCGTCCGGACCAAGATTGACGACCACGAAAGAAACGGTAACAGCCATCAGCAGAATGACGACCAAGACCTCCACGAGCGTGAATCCTTCCGCGGACCGCCACACATCGCGCGCGCTGGAGAGAACCGCGAGAGTCATGGACCGAGCGCCGGAAACCTAGTTGTAGATATCGGTGTTGACGCCGTCGCCGCCTGGCTGCCCATCTGCGGCCAGACTGAAGACGTCGATCTCGGCGTGGATGCCCGGGTTGAGGTACTGGTAGTCGTGACCCCAAGGATCCTTGGCAACGCGATCCAGGTAGCCACCGCGCTTCCAGTTGGATGGGATGGGAGCACTCGTGGGCGGTGCCACCAAGGCCTGGAGACCTTGCTCGGTGGTTGGGTAGAATGAGTTGTCCAGACGGTAGAGTTTCAGCGCCTGGGTTATCCCTGCAATGTCAGCCCGCGCTGCCACCACGCGCGCTTCGTCGGGGCGGCTCATGATCTTGGGGACGACGATAGCTGCGAGCACTGCGAGGATCACCACCACGACCATGACCTCGATGAGCGTGAAGCCACGCGATCTCTCTTGCGATAACCTATTATTAGTCATTGTGTTATGAGGGCTCTAAAGTCCGGAGACCAGTGTCCGGGGGGCCTTGGACCGGCGATCGGCATCTCACCGAACGGTTGGGGTTAAGAATCCGCGTTCGTGGATCGTGAAGCGACCCGCGGCCCGCAAAAGCATGATGCATACCGGACATCCGACAGACGGAGGCAGGTGGTCACGCGGGGACAATACCGTGCGCTTCGATTCGCTGACCGGGCGCCAGCGAACGCGTTATGCAATACCATCGTCGATCGTGCCCCGTCCCTACCTATCGGGGCCGACGCGCTCCTTCTAGGGGGCCGAAGCCTAGGTCCTCCCCGTGTCGGGCCCGTTCCTTGGTCGGAACGTCGCACGAGATATGTTCACGCGCTTTACCCTAGCGTAATGGCCGTTTTCCTGCGCGCGTCAGTCATGAGGTTGGCAGTCGGACGGTCGACGCGAATGCGGGCCCCTTCTGCCGTCGGGATACTAGAGGGTCTGTAGACAATGCACGGCGTAAGGCGCCGTCTTGGGAGATAAAGCATGAAGAGCAAGTTACTGCATCGCATTCGGAATCGAAGCGCAGTGATAGGAGTCATCGGGCTCGGCTATGTCGGTCTACCGCTAAGCCTGCGCTTCGTCGAGGCTGGCTTTCGCGTTCTCGGCTTCGACACCGATCGCGAAAAGGTCAGAGAACTCAACGAGGGGCGTAGTTATATCGAGCACATCAGCGCCCAGCGAATCGCGTCCGGCTTGCAAAGGGGCTTTACGACGACTCACGAGTTTTCGAGGGCCAGCGAGCCTGACGCCCTGATCATCTGCGTGCCCACGCCGCTCGACGAACATCGGGAACCGGACCTAAGTTTCGTAATCGGAACGATCGAGTCGGTCGTTCCATATTTGCGGCCCGGTCAACTCCTGTCATTGGAAAGCACCACTTATCCCGGTACCACCGATGAGGAGATCGTTCCCCGCGTTGAAGGGCGAGGACTGAAGGTTGGCCACGACGCATTCATCGTCTTCTCCCCGGAACGCGAAGATCCAGGCAATAAGACGTTTGGCACGCAAAACATCCCGAAGGTGGTTGGAGGCTATACGAGTCACTGCCTCGAAATGGGTACAGCCCTTTACGCTGCGGCGGTCGACCGTGTTGTTCCTGTGAGTTCGACACGGGCGGCGGAGATGACGAAGCTACTGGAGAACATACACCGCGCCGTCAACATCGGTCTGGTCAACGAAATGAAAATCGTCGCAGATCGAATGCGTATCGACATCCATGAGGTAATCAGAGCCGCCGCGACGAAGCCTTTCGGGTTCGTGCCGTATTATCCGGGGCCGGGTCTCGGCGGACATTGCATTCCGATCGATCCCTTTTACTTGACCTGGAAGGCTAGGGAGTTTGGCATTCATACGCGATTCATCGAACTCGCTGGGGAGATCAACGCCAGCATGCCTGCATGGGTTGTTGGAAAGTGTACGGACGCTCTGAACGAGCATGGCCACGCCGTGAAGGGTAGTCGCATCCTCGTACTTGGTATCGCCTACAAGAAGAACGTCGACGATATGCGGGAATCGCCTTCCGCTGAATTGATGGTGTTGCTTGCCGAGAAAGGGGCAACCGTGGAGTATTCCGACCCACACGTTCCAGTCTTCAAGAAAATGCGTCGGTATTCCTTCGACTTGAGGAGCGTTCCGCTAAGTCCCGAAGCCATTGCTGGATACGACTTGGTGCTCTTGGCGACGGATCACGATGCGTTCGACTACGACCTCCTGCAGGCTAACGCCAAGCTAATCGTCGACACGCGCGGGCGCTATTCGAACGTCCTACCGAACGTCGTAAAAGCCTAGGGGACCAAGAGCATGTAACCCAGGGACCAGCTAAGGACTACGCAGACCCTCGTCCAACGAACGGATGATCGGGTAGAGAAGATATGACATGACCGTGCGATCGCCGAACACGACTTCTGCGGTCAACGTCATTCCCGGAAGAAACCTTACGTCCTGAGGTACACCTTTCAGGTTCTTTTCTTCCAGCGTTACACGCGCTACATAGAAGGCTTCACGCCCGGAGGTCTGTTCTTCGCCGTTCGCTGATGGCCGGACAAATGAATCTTCACTCACTGTCCGAACGCGTCCTTTGATGACACCATACTGCTGGAAGGGAAACGCATCGAGCTTGATTCGCGCCGGGTCGCCCGCCCTGAGATAGCTGATGTAACGGGCGTCGATCTGTACCTCGGCCTCCAACGGGGCATCCAGCGGAACCAAGGTCAGTAGAGGCTCGGCCTCCTTCAGGACCGAACCAGTCGATCGTTTCGCGATCTCCTGGACAACACCGTCGGCAGGCGCGGTGACGATCGTAAGCTCGGTCTTCCGCTCGGCCTTCTTCAACTGGTCGGCGAGTGCATCGCGGTCTCTTTGCACTACCACCACCTCTTCCATCATCTTCTGCCGCCAGTCCTTCGCGAAGGCGGCTCGGTCTGCTCTTAACTTGGCAATCTCGCGCGCGAGTTGGCCAGATACGTTGAGCGACTGCTCAAGGTCACGCTCAATCTGGAGGCGCTCCCCTTGGATCTCGAGAAGCTTGAGCTTCGGGACATAGTTTCCTTTACCTAGGGACTCGTGCATCTGCTGAATTTCCAGCGTCTTCTGCAATCGCTCGCGTAGCACTGTCTGCTCGCGTTTGTTGCCCTCGATAGCCGCCTGGAGGCGCTTGACGTCCTCGTCCAGCGACAACAACCTCGATTCCAGATTGGACCGCCGCTCCTGGAAGATTCTGGACTGCAGCAGTTCTTCGGAGTTGCTTGGGCTGAAAGACGATGTTCCAGCACCGGACAGTTCCATTTCCAGCCGTCTCACCTGCGCGTCTAGGCTCGCATGCCGTGCACTAAGCTGCGACAGATCGGAGCTGGCGAAGGTGGGATCGAAGGTCGCAAGCCGAGTCCCCTTCCTCACGATCTGACCCACCTGGACGTCAACGCTGCGGATCATGGACGGCTCGAGCGGCTGCACAACGATAGTGGGCGTGGTCGTAATCAGCTTGCCACGGCCGACCACGATGCGGTCAACTTTCGCGAATGATGCCCAAACCGCCGCCACCATGAGCAAAGCGAGGAGCAGATAGAGTGTCAGGCGCGCCGCCATCGGTAGCGGTTGCATTTCGATGGCTTCCGCTTCCGACAGAAATCCACCAAGCGCGGCGCCCTTACGGGAATCGTTTGGCATTTCTCGGATGCCCAGTCAGAGATGTCTCGTCTGCTGTGCCCACAGACGCTGATAGATAGCGCATCGTTGGAGCACTTCCTGATGAGTGCCAACATCCGCAATTCGGCCCTCGTCGAGTACGACAATTCGGTCGCACTTGACGAGGGTCGTGAGCCGATGGGAGATGATCAGTACGGTCCGACCCGCGCGTATCTTGCCAAGCTGCGTGAGAAAGATCGCCTCGCTCTCCGGGTCGAGCGCGCTGGTGGCTTCGTCGAGGATTAGGAATCGCGGTTGGCTTAGCAGGGCGCGAGCAATGGCGAGGCGCTGCTTTTGGCCGCCCGAAAGATTTTCGGCGTTCTCTTCGATTGGCGTGTCGAAGCCTTGGGGAAGACGCTCAATGAATTCGTGTGCGCCGGAGATCTGCGCAGCCGCAACCACCTCCTGCATCGTGGCCGAAGGCTTCGTGGCCGCAATGTTCTCGCGAATCGTCCCCCTGAAGAGAAAGCTGTCTTGAAGTACTGCTCCGATACTTCGGCGGAGGTGGGCAAGATCGATCTCACGGATATCGATACCATCGAATCGGATGACACCCTCCTGAACTGGATAGAGACCCTGCACGAGTCGGGTGAGGGTCGTCTTGCCCGATCCACTCTTGCCGACAACGCCTACGACCGCCCCCGCAGGGATCTTTAGCGAGATTCTGTCGAGCACCGGCGCGCCGCCAGCTGCGTACCGGAATCCGACCCGGTCCAATTCCACGGCACCGGTCAGGCTAGGGGTCAGACCCGAGGTACGTCGTTGCTCGGGAGGATGGTTCATAACTGTCGCCAGCATCCGGACCGAAAGCGCTGTTTCCTGGTACTCCTGGACGAGAGATACGATCTGAACAAGCGGTGTGACGATTCGACCGGATAGCATCTGGAAGGCGATGAGTGCGCCGATGGTCATCGCATGATCGAAGACAGCTTGTGCGCCAAACGCGATGATCGCCACGACCATAGCCTTCTCAAGAAAGCCGGTGGCCGCCTGCGCCGAGATCCCGATCTTTCCAACGCGGAACTGTGTCCGAATGGCGGCAGCGGTCCGCTCATCCCACTTGCGACGCTGGATCGGCTCGATCGCCAGGGTCTTCACTGTTCGCATGCCGTGGATGGACTCGACGAGCATGGCCTGCTTCTGCGCTTCGGCGTTATACAGTTCGAGTAGGCGTCGGCGGAAGGGACCGATCATGGACGCCACAATGGCGGCGATAGCAACGGCGAATACGAACACGATCGCTGTCAGCGTCGTGCTATAGAAAAGAAGTACAGGGACGACGACGAAAAGCGCGCATGCGTCGAGCAATGTCAGGAAAAGCCGTCCAGTCAGAAACTGACGGATCTTCTCCACTTGCTGCATGTGGCGGACAACCACGCCCGCCGAGCTTCCTTCGAAGTAGTCGATGGGCAGCGCTAAGAGGTGGCTGAAGGTCCGTGTTGCCAGACGCACATCGATCTTGTTCGACGCGGCGAGTAAAAGGTATTGGCGGACGAAGCCGAAAGTGGCTTCAAACAGCAATGCGAGCATTACGCCGGAAGTCAACACGTAGAGCGTGGAAGCGCTTTCGTGGGTGACGACCTTGTCGATGACGAGCTGAAAGAAGATTGGGACCGCAAGCGCGACGACGTACAAGGACAAGCTGCCGATCGCGATGTCCCGGAAAGCACTTCCCTGCCGAAGGAGCTCCGGAACGAACCAGCGAAGACTGAATGGCTGATCTGGATCCACCAGGCGATAGTCCCGCTGGAAGAAGATTGCCTCGCCGGTCCAGCGCTCCCCAAAGCGCTCCGCTTCCAGCACAAGCGGACCGCCGTCGCTCGCCAGCGGGTCGAAAATCGCCACGCGGTCCCCATCGCGCGTCTTCCTCGGCCCTGCAAATACGACACAGTTGCCGTTGTCGAGTCGAACGATGACAGGCGACTCCAGTCGGAGAAAAAGTAGTTCGTCGAGAGACAGTCGCTCTGGTCGTGCGCGGAGGCCCAACTTCTGGGCGAGGTTGATGAGGTGCTGAAAGCCGAGCCGCTCATTTGACTGACCGTACTCCAGAACGAGCTTGTCGACGGACGTTAGGATACCAAAGTGCGCAGCGACGACCGCCAAGCACTTGAGCATGGTTTCGGTCGTTTGGTCTGAGTCATCGCCCGTATCGGAGCGAACCGCAACCGTGTCCGCATTTTCGCCGCCTTGACGTTGGCCCTCGCATTCCTGATCCGTCCTTCCCTGTTCACCGAAACGGGTAACCTGGAAAAACGTGAGGAACCTGCGCGGGAGCAGACTGTGAAGCGTCGTCATGCTAATGAGCACTTGGTGTATTCGGGATATCTATGGTCGGCTTCGTCTGTCGGGGTCCATGACCGGGATGAGCGCTCGCGCCACTGGGCGATCGCTGCCTTTTCGTTACAGGTCCAAGTCATACGAAAGTTATCACCCGAGCATTTCCATACCTGAGTTGCGATGGACGAATGGGTCGACGCTGCGTTTCATCGACACGAGAGAGGACTCGCAGCGCCTCGGGCAAGTCCCACCGGACATCGCACCCGCGCCCATTGGCGTGGTTCCAGGTTTGCGTTTCTCTGCAAAGATTCACACTGACGCACGTCGGCCTCGTGGGTCAGTCTGACTCCTCCTTCGACACCAATTGGGCGATCACCGCGCCGGTTACTTAATGAACCCCGAGACGCACACACCGGCGTCGACAACAGGAAAAAGAAACCCGGCTCAGGAGTGCGTCGATGGAAAATTCGGTGAACCGCCCCGAGACTTTGGTGGCTCGGACTGGTCCACGCCGTCGCGACGGCGAACAACCCCCCCCTCGATGAGTTCGCGCGCCACACGCTCGATCAGGTCGCGCGCGTTCATGAAACCCTCTACCGTCATGATGATGCGCTGACGAAAAACGGGCTTGGGATTTCCCTCGTTATCCCGTTCGGATGGCGATACAGTGAACGCGTCGATCCGAATCGTAGGACCTGTAACGGTGATTTCGGTGATGCCGTCGATGAAGATCTCGTTATGCATTCTTTCGTCATCCCAACGTAGTAACTGCGTTCAGGTCCGTCTACGAGACATCAGCTGCGGGCCCCCTCTTGAATAATGTCGCACTCGGGAATCGATGTACATTGAAGTCGACGAGCGCGCCCCGTCGTGTCTTTTTCGACTCAACTGACGTTTCCCCCTTTTGCGGGAACCCGCAGACCGTCGCAAAATCGTTGACGTTTGGTCACGGCTAGTCTAAGTTGGAAACTCTCAAATTGGTAGATTTTATGGCTCCATAAGTGGTAAGTGCGGAAACCCTTAGGCGAGGATTCCCGCAAATTCCTCATAGAATCTACGGTTAGTGCTCCACCTGAATCTTGTTTCTTAGTAGTTGCCAGGAGAACGACAATTCAGAAAGCTCTGGTAACGCCCGCTGGAGGGTGTTCTTGTGGAGTTAGGCAGAGCCGCCCTTCACGGCGCGGCCCGTCGCCGATATGCAGCCCCTTCGTAACACCCTCAAGAAGAGTCGGGTTTTCCAACTTCTTCGCGGGAATAAGGCCCTCAGTCCACTTGTCTGAAGGTTGGTCCGCGCGTCAGAGTCGATCCGACCCCGATTCTCTGTGCGCCCAGAGGATATGAGGCATTCAAGAGCTTGGATGAGGACTGACAAGGCCTTAGGCAAGGAACGCTGAAATTCCTGCGTCCGGCATGATGAGATGGACGCAGAAGAGGGGGGAATGTCATGTGGAAACGGGTCAGGTCGTGGAAATCCGCTATTGGCGACGACTGGCGACGCGGATCGGCGCGCCCACGTATCTACAGAAGTGCGGATCTCCTTGAGGGCGGCGATCGGATCTCCGCCACGGAGTGGAAGGCGGCGAATGGTCATGGTTTGCTCACTTGGAGGAGCCTTTCGGGTCCAACTGACGACAGCCCGACTCCAGCTAGTTTTGCCCTTGCCTCCGAAATGCGCAACAGCATTGCAGCCGCCACGGCCGGGTGTCCCGCGCCCGCGCAGAACAATGGTGCGATCTCTTACAACGGTATCAGCGATATCGCTTCGCTCAATACGCTGCTGACGATTCCGACGGAGGCCCTGCTTGCCAATCATCGAGGTGGAAATGGCAACTCTAGCGGAGTGATCGGCAGCGTCAACGTTCAATTGGTTGTCCCAAGAAAGGACGACACTGCCGTCGTTCCTACTGCGGAAATCCGGGGCCTGCCCAGCCGTCAGAGTGCTGTGAGCGTTATGGGCAGCGCGAGCCTCGTACCGCCGAACGTCACCGGCGCAGATACTGTCAGCAACAGCCAGGCGAGTACGATCGAGACGCCGGCCGTGCTCCAGGATGCTGTAGGAGGCGGCCCGAGTGTACCAACGTCCCTTGAGACTGCGTACTCGGTCGATGGCGCTGTTGCGTCGGCGCTGGCGGTCAATGACCCGCAACGGCAGACCAGAGTAGTACGCGAGAAGCTCGTCGGCTCACCACGTGCAGACCAGATCGTAGGCGGCCCGGGCAGGAACGAGATCGACGGCCGTCAAGGTAACGACCAACTTGTCGGCGGTGTCAGCGATGACATCTTTGTCGGCGGGCCCGGGGACGACGTGATCGATGGCGGAGGCGGCAGTGACGTTTCCCGCTTCAGCGGCTCCGTTCTCGAATACGACATTCAGCGGCTGTCGTCTTCGCAGGTGAGGGTCGCACACAGCCGACCGGGCCGAGACGGCAACGATGGCACCGATCTCGAGCGCAATATCAAGCGGCTGGATTTCAAGGACCGTCAGGTGTTTGTCGACGGGTCCAACAACGCGCCTGTCGCCCAGCCCGATGAGGGTTTGTCTACTGTCGATGGCAAGGCCCTGACGATTCCCTTTGCCCGCCTGCTCGGCAACGATGTCGATTTCGACGGCGACCGGTTGACCATCACGGGGGTGAAGGGAAATCCGGACAAGAGCGTCAAGATCGTCGGTAACTCCGTGGTCTTCACCCCGCCCGTGGGTGTTCAGTGGGCGCTGGCGGATTTCTCTTCGTATGAGACTTCCTTCTTCTACACAGTCTCCGACGGCAAGGGAGGCACGGCGTCGGCGTCGGCTGCCGTAACGATCAACCGCCCTAGCGATCTTCGTGGACTCCCCACCGGGCCTGCGACCATTGAACAGGAGGGGGCCGGCGGACCGGGCGATCCCCCCGGACAAGTCTTCACGAAGGCGTCGGGACAGTCCGTAACCGGCACCGCCAACGACGACCTCATACTGTTGCCCAACTCGGGCGCCATGACGGGCGGCACCGTCGACGGCGGGACCGGCGTCGACGAATTACGCTTCACGAACGCAGGGACCGCGCAGACGCTCACGTTGGGCAGCTCGCTCACCAATGTCGAGCAAGCGGTGATCGGCACGGGTTCCGGGCCGGTGGCCGACACGACGGGAACGACGGCAAACAGTGTCAATGCGAGCGGCGTCGGCTACGGCCTGCTGATGACAGGCAACGCGGGAGCCAACACCCTCACCGGGACGGCCTTTGGAGACCAGATCGACGGCGGGGTCGGCGCCGACCGAATGGTCGGTGGGGCGGGAAGCGACACGTACTTTGTGGACAACACCGGCGACATCGTGACCGAGTCATCGAGCACCGGGGGCACGGACACCGTCTACGCGAGCGTCGACTTCACGCTTGGCAGCAACGTCGAGAACTTGGTTCTCACCGGGATCGGCAACATCAACGGGACCGGCAATTCCCTCGCCAACACGCTCACAGGTAATACCGGCAACAACACGCTGAGCGGCGGCACCGGCAGCGACACCATGGTCGGCGGCCTGGGCGACGACACCTATGTCGTAAACGTCGCGACCGACGTGGTCACGGAGCTCTCCAATCAGGGAAGCGACACCGTCAATGCAAGCGCCACGTATACCCTCCCGGATAACATCGAGAACCTCGTCCTGACCGGCACCGGCAACATCAGCGGTACGGGCAACGTGCTCAACAACACGCTCACCGGCAACTCGGGCAACAACACGCTCAGTGGCGGCTTGGGTGACGATACGCTGATCGGCGGTGCAGGAAACGATACGTATGTAGTGGACAGCACAGCGGATGTCGTCACGGAAGCCGCCAACGCAGGCACGGACACGGTGCAGGCCAGCGTGGGCTACACGCTCAGCGCGAACGTCGAGCGGCTGACCCTTACGGGAACCGGCAACATCGACGGCACGGGCAATGACCTCGCCAACACGCTCACCGGTAACGCCGGCAACAACGTCCTCGACGGCGGGACCGGCGTTGACGCGATGACGGGCGGTGCCGGGAATGACACCTACATCGTCGACAACACGGGCGACACCGTGACCGAGTCTTCGGGCGGTGGGACGGACACGGTCCGCGCGAGTGTGACCTACACTCTCGGATCGAATGTCGAGAACCTGGTGCTCACCGGCACCGCCAACATCAACGGCACCGGTAACACGCTCGCCAATATCATCACCGGCAACAGCGGCAACAACGCCTTGAGTGGTGGCACGGGTGCCGACACGATGCTCGGGGGCGCAGGCGACGACAGCTATACCGTGGACAACACGGGTGACGTCGTGACCGAGAATGCGGGCGAAGGCACCGACACGATCAACTCGAGCGTAACGTACACGCTCGCCGCCAATGTCGAAAATCTCCTGCTCACGGGCACGGGCAACCTCAACGCCACTGGCAACTCAGGCAACAACACCCTCACCGGGAATTCGGGCAACAACATCCTGGACGGTGGTGGCGCGGGTGTGGACACCGCAGCCTTCTCGGGCACGCGTGCCAATTACAACGTGACCTCCGGCACCGGGGGAAGTCTGATTGTCGCCGATCTGCGCACAGGGGCGCCGGATGGCACCGACACTGTCCGCAACGTCGCGTTCCTGAAGTTCTCGGATGTGACGATACCGGTAGGATCGGTTTCCAATCAGTCGCCCATCGCGGTTGCGGATACAGCCACGACCAACGAGGACACGGTGTTGACCGTGCCTGCGGCAACCTTGACGGGCAACGACAGCGACCCGGATGGCGATCCGTTGACGATTACCGCCGTCGGTAGCGCCAGCAATGGCGCGGTGGCGCTCAACGCCGGCAACGTCATCTTTACGCCGACACTCAACTTCAACGGCGCGGCCGGCTTTACCTACACGCTCTCTGACGGCAAGGGCGGTACCGCCACGGGAAATGTCGGCGTAACCGTCAATCCGGTGAACGATCCACCGGTCGCGAACAACGATAGTGGCTTCAGCACGCCGATCAATACTCCGTTGACGTTTCCGACCTTGGCGCCCTCGCCCCTGCTTCTTAATGACGTTGACGTCGAAAACAACACTCTCACCATCAACGCCGTCGGCAATGCGACCAACGGCACCGTCACGCTCAACGCTGGCAATGTCGTCTTCACCCCGACGGTCGGCTATAGCGGTCCAGCGACCTTCACCTATACCGCGAGCGACGGCCAGGCCACCAGTAACGCGGCGACCGTGTCCCTTTCCGTGGGAACGCCGGCAGCCAATGCGATCGTGCTGGAGAATCAAAAACCGGGCAATCCGCAGAGCGAGTGGGATCTAACGAACGGTCCGAGCAGCAGCATCGAGGGATACGCCGCCCAGTTCAGCGTGAACAAAGGCGAGAATGTCCAGTTCAAGGTCAAGACAGCCGCTTCCGACTACCGCATTGACATCTATCGGCTGGGCTATTACGGAGGAGACGGGGCGCGCAAGGTCGCGACTGTCCAACCCTCCTCGTTCGCTTCCCAGCCGGCCCCGTTGACGGACGCAGCTACCGGGCTCGTCGACGCCGGCAACTGGTCGGTGTCAGCGACTTGGAACGTCCCAACCGATGCGACGTCTCGGTGTCTATATCGCCAAACTCGTGCGCGAAGACGGCACGTCCGGCGAGAACCACATCCCCTTCGTTGTCCGAAACGACAGCAGTAATTCCGAGATTCTCTTCCAGACGTTCGGACACTACCTGGCAGGCGTATAACAACTGGGGCGGCAACAGCCTTTATTCGGGTTCGCCTGCGGGACGGGCCTACAAGGTCAGCTACAACCGACCGATCGATACCCGGTTCGAAGGCAGTCCCGGACAACCGGCGGATTTCCTGTTCGATTCGGAATATCCAACGATCCGTTGGCTCGAAGCTAACGGGTACGACGTCTCCTACTTCTCCGGTATCGATAGCGACCGTCTCGGGTCGGAAATACGCGAGCACAAGACCTTTCTTTCGGTCGGCCACGATGAATACTGGTCGGGCCAGCAACGGGCGAACGTAGAGGCCGCGCGGGACGCCGGGGTCAATCTCGCCTTTTTGAGCGGCAACGAAGTCTTCTGGAAGACGCGGTGGGAAAACAGCATAGACGGGCTCCGGAACACCCTACCGAACGCTCGTCTCCTACAAGGAAACCACTGCCAACGCCAACATTGATCCCAGCACACAAGCCACTGGAACGTGGCGGGACCCGCGGTTCGAAACTGACGCGGGTCGTCCCGAAAATGCTCTGATCGGGCCAGATCTTCATGGCCAACGACGGCAGTGCCCCGCCCTCGCAAATCACCGTGCCGGCGGAAGAAGGCAAGTTGCGGCTCTGGCGCAACACAGGCCTCGGCACGACCGCCGACGACCCTCGCCTCCAACGTCCTCTCCTACGAATGGGACGAGGAACTCGACAACGGCTCCCGGCCGGCTGGCCTCATTCGGCTCTCGTCGACCAATGATCCGAGCGCCGTTGTCCTTCAGGACTACGGCTCCACCTACGCTTCTGGCCCCGCAACCCACAGCCTTACGATGTACCGGGCCGCCAGCGGAGCGCTCGTCTTCGGCGCCGGGCACGGCGCGCTGGGGATGGGGTCTCGATTCGGTGCACGACGGTTCGTCGCCCACCGACAGCTCGTATCCAGCAGGCGACCCTAAATCTGCTCGCCGACATGGGCGTCCAGCCGACGACGTTGAGTTCGGGGCTCACGCCGGCCACCAAGTCGACGGACACGACCAAGCCGACTTCGACGATTACCTCCCCGACCGGCGGGAGCACGTTGCAGCCCGGCTCCGCCGTGACCATCAGCGGAACGGCGTCAGACGTTGGCGGTCTTGTCGGGGGGGTCGAAGTTTCCACAGACAGCGGCACAACTTGGCACCCCGCGACGGGACGATCGAACTGGACCTACACTGGACGCCGACAGTCGCGGGTAGCTTCAACATCAAGAGCCGTGCAGCCGACGACAGCCTCAATCTGGAAACCCCGGCGGCGGGGGTGAACGTCACGGTCGGATCGGGCGGCGGCGGTTCTGGGACCTACTCGCTGTGGAGTGCCTCGACCACACCCGCCATTGTGACGGACCCGGACAGCTCCCCCATCGAGCTCGGGGTGAAGTTCGTTCCCGGCCAAGCCGGCCAGATCACCGGCATCCGCTTCTACAAGGGACCGCAGAACCTCGGCACCCATGTCGGCAATCTGTGGAACTCAACGGGTACGCAACTGCTGGGCACCGCCACCTTCACCAACGAAACTGCGAGCGGCTGGCAGCAGGTCAATTTCGCGAACCCTGTCTCGGTAACCGCGGGGACCACCTACGTCGCGTCGTACTTCGCCCCGCAGGCCAAGTACTCGGTCAACGAAAACTACTTCAACGCGGCCTACACCAACGGGCCGCTGACGGCCCCCGCCACCGGGACCTCCGGCGGCAACGGCGTCTACCGCTACAACAGCTACGAGCGCTTTTCCGACCTCGACGTTTGCCGCTTCCAACTACTGGGTGGATGTGGTGTTCCAGACCGGTCCGGCCAATCAGAATCCGGTTGCGAACGCCGATACCGGCACCACCAACGAAGACACGCCGTGGACGGTGCCGAGTCTCGACCTTGACGCCAACGATACCGATCCGGACAACGACCCGTTGACGATCACCGCCGTCGGCGGAGCCACCCATGGCACCGTCGCGCTCAACGCCGGCAATGTCGTCTTCACGCCGGCTGCGAACTACAACGGCGCAGCCGCGTTCACGTATGCGCTGTCGGATGGCAAGGGCGGCACCGCGACCGGCAATGTCAACGTCACGGTTAATCCCGTGAACGATCCTCCGATTGCGAACAACGACAGCGGGGTTCATCACGCCGTTCAACACGGTGCTGAACATCCCGCTTTCGACGCTGCTCGCCAACGACACGGATCCGGACAACGACACGCTGACGGTGGCGTCCGTGCAGGGTGCCACAAATGGCGGCGTAACGATCGCCAGCCAAACTGGAAGCGCAGTCTTTACGCCGACGGCCGACTACACTGGGCCAGCAAGCTTCACGTACACGATCAAGGATCTTGCCAACGCGACCTCGACCGCGACGGTCAGCCTGACGGTGGCCACATCGGGCAATCGACCGCCGGTAGCCAACCCCGACGGTGTAGCCCCATATCCGGTCATCACGACCGACGAAGACCACCCGGTGACGATCAACGTCCTCCAGAACGACACCGATCCCGATATTCCGCCAAATCCGCTCACGGTCACGCTAGATCGATGCCACGAACACGCAGGGCATCGCGACCATCAATGCGAACAACACGACGATCACCTACAACCCCGGCGGCGCGTTCCAGTCGCTCAATGCCGGGCCAGCAGGCAACGGACACGTTTCAGCTACACTGTGTCCGACGGTCAAGGGGGCGACTTCCACCGCCCCGGTGACTGTCACGGTAACGGGGGTGAACGAAGCGATACCCAATCCGATCGTCGCGGAGAACCAGAAGGTCGGAAATCCCGCAGAGCGAATGGGGCATCAACGGGCCGACCTCCGCCATCGAAGGCTTTGCCACCGACATCAGCGTGGATCAGGGGCAGACCGTTTCGTTCAAGGTCAATACGGTTGCCTCGTCCTACCACATCGACGTCTACCGCATGGGCTACTACGGTGGCGCCGGCGCGCGGAAGGTAGCAACCGTAACGAATACCACGGCGACCCGGCAGCCTGCCCCGCTCACGGACTCCACCGGCCTCACCGACGCGGGCAACTGGAGCGTGTCCGCGTCCTGGCAGGTGCCCACCGACGCCGTCTCCGGCGTGTATATCGCGAAGCTCGTCCGCGACGATGGAACCCTTGGCGAGAACAATATGTACTTCGTGGTCCGCGACGACGACGGGCGCTCCGACACGCTGTTCCAGACCTCTGACAGCACCTGGGAAGCCTACAACCTTTACGGCGGTGAGGATTTCTACACGGGAAGTCCGTCCTCTCCCACGCAGGCGCACAAAGTCAGCTACAACCGTCCGTTCGGCGACGACGACAAACTCGGTCAACGTGCCGCTGATGGATGCCGAGTATCCGATGATCCGCTGGATGGAAGCCAACGGCTACAACGTGAGCTACACGACGGATGTGGATACGGCACGCAGAGGTCAGGAGCTGCTCGAACACAAGGCGTTCCTGTCGGTGGGTCACGACGAGTACTGGTCGAACGAGCAAAGAGCGAACGTCGAAGCTGCGCGGGATGCCGGCGTCGATCTCGCCTTTTTCAGCGGTAACGAGAGTTATTGGAAGACGCGGTGGGAGAACAGCATCGACGGCTCCGGCACGCCATTCCGAACGCTCGTCACCTACAAGGAGACCTGGTCGAACGCCAAGATCGACCCCAGCCCGCAGTGGACCGGTACCTGGCGCGATCCTCGATTCAGCCCACCGAGCGACGGGGGTCGCCCGGAGAATCAGTTTACCGGCACGATCTTCCAGGTCGATTCGTATCGCACGGATACGATCGAGGTGCCAGCCGCTGACGGCAAGATGCGCTTCTGGCGCAACACCAGCATCGCCAATCTGGCCACGGGACAAACCGCCACCTTGACCCCCAACGTCCTCGGCTACGAATGGGACGAAGACCGTGACAACGGCTTCCGGCCGCCCGGCGCGATCAAGCTTTCCACGACCACACTCGGCGTCTCGCAGTATCTCCTCGACTACGGCAACACGACGGGACCTGGGACAGCCACGCACAATCTGACGCTTTACCGGGCACCCAGCGGCGCGCTGGTCTTCGGCGCAGGGACGACTCGCTGGTCGTGGGGACTGGATAGCAACCACATCAACGAGAGCTCGACGCGTCGATCCGCGCATGCAGCAGGCGACCGTCAACCTGTTCGCCGATATGGGCGTCCAGCCCGACTCGCTCCAGTCGGGTCTCGTGCGGGCGACGGCGTCGACCGATACCGTCGCACCCGTCTCCTCCATCTTGACGCCGACCGGGGGCACCTCCTTTCCGCTCGGCCAGACCGTGACCATCACCGGAACCGCGTCCGATACCGGCGGCCGGGTCGGCGGCGTGGAGGTGTCGGTCGACAACGGGACGAGCTGGCACCCGGCTACCGGCCGGGAGAACTGGTCCTATTCGTGGCGGCCGACGACGCCCGGGTCGACCGTCATCAAGTCGCGAGCAACCGACGACAGCCTTAACACGCAGACGCCGACAGCGGGCGTCACGGTCAACGTGCAGGCCGCTACAGGACCCTGGAGTCTCTTCGGCACTACCGCCATCCCGACGCTAATCAACGTGAACGATCCGAACCCGGTCGAGCTCGGCGTCAAGTTCAAGTCGGACATCAACGGCTCGATCACGTCGCTGCGGTTCTACAAGGGCTCCCAAGATACAGGGACTCATATCGCCGACATCTGGACCGCCACCGGAACCAAGCTGGCTACGGCAACGTTCACGAATGAGACTGCAAGCGGGTGGCAGCAAGTGAACTTTTCCTCGCCGGTCTCGATCCAGGCAGGACAGACCTATGTCGCTTCCTACCACACGCCAACGGGTTTCTACTCTGCGGACGTTGACTATTTCGCGAGCGCTGGAGTAGATGTGGGGCCACTGCATGCGCCAGCGAGCCCTCTCGTCGCAGGGGGAAATGGAGTGTATGCGTATGGCGTGAGTCAATTTCCGACCAACACCTGGAGTTCGTCGAACTACTGGGTCGACGTTGTCATGGCGAACGGCGCCTGATAGGTCGCCGCGGGGAGGCGCTGGTCAGGAGGTCGGCTCCTTACTCGTTGAGACCCCACCTTGGATCGCTTCCTCCGCCGCTGACCGTACCAATGCGCAGGTCACCGGAAGGTCCGCCGAATCCAAGGCGAAACAGGGCACACGTTCCGCGATGCGCACCACGGCATCGAGTCCTCGATTCGGGTGCGACAGTGCGTTCAGCGCCGTTACATAGAGCCGTGCGCTGGCCTCCGCCGCAGAAATCCGCCGCAAGTCCGGAGCGGAATGCTCCGGGGAGTACCTGATCAGCATCACCGCACCGAGCGGCCGCGGTGCGGTGATGACCGCACTCGGCAAGCAAGGTACGGGTACATGAATGGTACGGCCCAGATCGATCGCCTGCTGCGGCAGGAGATATGGCGAAGCAGGTCGCCGCTTCAGGCAAAGCGCGTGCGGGTAAGGAGCGACCTCCATTGAGTTCAGATCGATTGGGCTCAGCTCGTCACTCAGATAACGAAACCCGTGGTGGAGCAGCGCCCAGCTGGTGGTCGACTTGCCCCCGCCTGCTTCCGCCGCCAACAAGCAGACTTTCCCTCGCCATTCGATCGCCGCGGAGTGGAGGAAGAGGAGGTCGGTGCGCCTTCTTTGCAACTCGACGGTTATGTCCTTCTCGAGGAGAAAAAGGGCATCGTCGGTGTCCGTTCCACAACGGGGTGACTGCCCATCGCGAACGATAGAGAACGACGCGCCCTGGCTTACTATTCGGTAATCGAGATCGGGCGGCGAGTCCTTATCAGCGACGACCATGCCTCCGAATTTAGCCGCTATGACTTTCCTCAGCGCAGCTGGCCGGCAATCGACTCGAACGCGCTGCGCAAGAATTAGCAATGATAGTAAGGCGTCGGAGGAAGAGATAGGAAGAAATCCTCAGAGGCAATTCCGTAGGAATTCATCGCTATGGCACTGAAAAACGTCGGGCCTCTCGACCCGCCGTCCTGCGGAGCCCTCACCGGCGGTGGGGACTGGATAGGCTTTAGCGACGGAAAATAATGACGACCGGCGGCCGCTTGGGCGCAATGATTGGCCGCCTGCGTGGATCGGTAGGCTTGTCGTGCTTCAGGGATCCGGCCTTGGCATACGCTGGTGCGGCACGCACGGTCAACACCGCCGGTGCAATGTACGCAGCTTTTCCTATGAATTCCCGCCGAGAGCCGCTGTGTTCTTCCATATCTGCCCCCTTCTCTTGCACGCGCCTGAAGCTTCGCGTTGAGCCTATTCAAGGACGTTCACCGCTCGAAACTGGCTTAGCGTCCTTGCGACGTCTTGTTTGGCGGTATCTTCCGCCACGTCGAACTCCGTTGCAAGCTGCAGCGCAATCTGTTCCGCGGAGTCTGCTTCATCGCACTTGCGCCAAATGAAACTCGCCGTCCTGTTCAATTGATGGATCAGGTCGGATGCGGTATCCAGAAGCAGTACTTCCCCGTCTACCTCACACACCATCACTCCACTCAAGCGTTTACGTAGGCGCTCCACTCAACCCTCCTCATCACAGCAGAACAGGATCAGTCGTAGTTTCGAAATGCAGTTCCCTAACGTCAATCGTCTAATTTACATTCAATGCCCGTTCAACCGCGGAATTGACGACGCTTGGCAGGACTTCTTTCTGTTGAAATGGATCCCGGAGCATGGACTTCCAGGCTCAGCTGCGCTTTCGTCCGTAGTCCCTAGTTTAACGTCGTATGTCGTCAATTGCCGTTTTGCTAACTCACTGAAATCAGACATCCCTGCAAGGGACATTGTGATGAACGTCGTAGTTTGAAGACAGTGCGGCAGAGTCAAAAGAACCCGGACCGCGGCGCTGGAAGCGCTCCGGCTCGTTGCTCCGCCCCGCACAGTTCCGAGGAGTCTGCAACTTCACAAAAGGCCAAACAGCCTTGACGTTCTCAGCCCCCCGTGCCGTCACCCTAACGGGCGCCCGCCTATGAGGCCACGTCCCCTGCAAACGGGCGTCCCCGTAGGGTCTAGGGCTGGCGAATGCTTGGTGCCACATTACCCGGCTACCCTCCAATTGAGATGAGATAAGGGGTTCCATCGAACACGCTATATCAAGCAAACGCCGAACGGAACGGCGGTTTCTGTTAACCGCTACTTTCGCCTCCAATCCCATAACGCATCCCGGATATTTCCGTAAGCCGACACCCAACACTGTCGTCATCTCACGACGATGGCATACGGTCATCTCGTCTTAACTGACTGTTTTTCTGTAAATTGCAAGCTGGTACGATCAGTGCGCATTACTTCTTCTGCTTTCCGCTTTCCTGCTTTCCTGCATTTTCTGCTTTTCTTTTTGATCTCATCTCTTTCCCCTATGAAGAACGCACAGGGTGTGGAACACGCGACGAGCACGCGCATGGAGTATGGCTGCCGGACCCACTCGGGAGGCGGTCAGCTTGTCGCGCGTTTGGCAGCATGTCGATTACTCATTAGCGTCTTCTCGCTAACGTTAGCCCTCGCCTCATTCAGCAGCAATGCTCTCGCCGCTCAGGTGAAAGTCGCCTGGGATGCGGTAACGGGGGCAACGGGGTACAAGCTCTACTACGGACAGAGCAGCAAGAGCTACTCCGCTACGGTTGATGTCAAGAACGTGACCAGCTACACCGTCCCGGGCTTGGGGGACGGCGTTCGCTATTACTTTGCTGTTACTGCATACAACGCGACGGCGACCAGTAACTATTCCAGCGAGATCAGCACTGTCACTTCCGGAACTCCAGCCGCGGCTCCTGTTGCCGGCTTTACCGCTACGCCGACGTCCGGAACCGCGCCAGTGACGGTGAACTTCACCGATACCTCGACGGGTTCCCCTACTGCATGGTCGTGGACTTTTGGAGACGGCGGCACCAGTAGCTCTAAAAATCCATCGTACACCTACACGACGGCGGGGACGTATTCGGTTACGCTCACCGCAATTGGGTCTGGCGGAAGCAATACGACCACCAAGACGAATTACATTACCGTGTCCGCATCAACGAGCAGCAGTGGAACCGGTAGTGCGGGTACCGTAAATGGCTTGGTCGCGGCATATGGGTTTGAGGAGCCAACCGGTACACAGACGACCATCGACGCATCGGGTAGCGGAAACCTCGGGACGATTTCGGGCGCTACTCGAATCACCACGACGCAATTCGGCAAGGCACTGAGCTTTAGCGGTACCAACAATTGGGTCACCATCAACGACAGTGCGTCCCTCGATCTAACGATAGGAATGACGCTGGAGGCATGGGTCTACCCAACGTCGTTGAACGGGTGGAAGACAGTGCTGATGAAAGAGCAGACCGGCTTCGCGAGCTACTGGCTCTATGCCAATGACGACGCGAGCCGACCCGCCGACGTTGTAAATATCGGCGGGACTTTGAGGCAGCTTTCCGCTGGATCCCATTTGCCGACGAACACCTGGACCCACCTTGCCGCGACCTATGACGGTTCTACTCAAAAGCTCTATGTGAATGGCGTGCTAGTTGGTAGTCGATCGCAGACAGGTGCAATTGCTTTGTCAAGTGGCGCGCTGAGAATCGGTGGCAATTCGGTTTGGGGTGAGTACTTCACCGGTTACATCGACGAGGTGCGTGTTTATAACCGGGCGCTCACTTCGACGGAGATCACGGCCGACTCCAAGCTCGCCGTAGTTGGGCTCGTGTTGAGCACATCGGCGAGCCGGTCCAACTCTACACCACTAAACGGAGCTTCTGTCTCCGGCAACATCTATGTGTCCTATACATTGATCGGTCCCACCGCGGCCGCGAAGCCGGCAAAGCTGGTTAAGTTCTGGCTGGATGATCCGAAGCCAACGAATCCGACCGGTGCGCCGAAGTTCACCGATTCGACTAGTCCTTTCGACTTCGCCGGGACCAACTCGGACGGAACAGCTCGCGCCTTCTCTACCACTGGATTGAGCAAGGGCGTTCACACGATTACCGCTCAGGTCACATTGAGTGATGGCACTATCCTGCCTTACATCACGGGAACCGTCAGAATCCCTTGACGCAAGGCCAATCTAACGTCTCAACGTGGTGCCGCTATAGCTCTCGCGCGGGATTGCCCGCAACTCTAACTTCGGATCGTACGCTGCGAATTACGTTAGACCCCGATCCAACCAGAGTACGGTCGCCGAGCCGCACGCCATGGATGATAGTCGAGCCGCTTCCGATGTAACAGTTCTCCCCGATCACACTTCCACCGGCGATCGTGACGTTGGACCCGATCAAACTCCAAGCACCAATAACGACGTCATGGTGAATGACCGTGTTTGGCAAGATGCAAACATGGTCGCCGATTGCCGCATTGCTCGTTACCACGACCCCGGCCATGATCAACACGTTTCGCCCAATACGAGCGAGCCTAGAAATCGATGCCGCAGGATGAACCACCGTCGCGTACCGATCCGGGCTAATGTCCAAGCTCTCGATGATCTGGCGTCGGGATCGATAGGAAGATGGACTGCCCGGAACCGCCAATATCTTGGCAATCGGGTATTGGATCAAGGCATCTCGACCGAAGGCAGGATATCCGTGGAGAATGCGCCCCTGCTTTTCCACTGCATCGTCGACAAAGCCGATTAGTTCATTGGTCTCCCCGAGACAGTCGACTGCCTCGATGCCGTTACCGTTGCATGGGAAAATCAGCAGCGCCTGCGCTTTCGCCACAAGTGGACTTCTTCGGTCAAAGCTGGACGACTGGCTGATTCAATTGCGCGAGGTGTTTTAGCGCGGCGCTTACCGCTTCGCATTGCGCAGAACTCAGTTCCGGGAACATTGGTAGCGACAACACTTCGTCCGCTGCCCGTTCCGCGTGAGGAAACTGCCCTTGCCTGTAACCCAGATCTGCATATGCGGGAAGCAAGTGGACAGGAATCGGATAGTGAATACCGGTCTGGATTCCCTGAGACTGCAGCGCCTCCTGCCATACGCGGCGATCAGCGGTACGAATTGCGTAGATATGGTAAACGTGCCGTGCGTATGACATTGCGTCGGGCGTGCGCACGCCGCTGCCCGCCAACAACCGATCATAGCAAGCCGCGGCCGCCCGTCGTGCTTCCGTCCAAGCCTCCAGCCGTTGCAGCTTGACCCTGAGCACCGCTCCCTGAATGCCCTCGAGGCGATAGTTGTATCCCTTCAGCACATGCTCGTACTTCGCGCTCCGCGCCCCAGTCGCGAAGCATCCGCATGGTCCGCGCATAGTCAGGGTTGTTGGTGGTCACCATGCCACCTTCACCGTATGCCCCGAGGTTCTTGCCTGGATAAAAGCTGAAGCACCCCATATGCGCCCAAGCTGCCGGCACGTCGACCCTCGTACTCGGCACCGTGCGCCTGCGCGGCGTCTTCGATGACGATCAGCCCCCGCCTTCTCGCAATCTCCAAGATCGGATTCATGTCAGCCGGCTGGCCGTACAGATGTACGGGCAGGATGACCTTCGTCTTCGGTGTGATTGCGGCCTCGATTGCCGAAACGTCCATTGTGAACGACTTCGGGTCTATATCGACAAACACCGTTCTTGCCCCGGTGTAATGGATGGCGGCCACCGTTGCGACGAAGGTGAAAGGCACGGTGATCACTTCGTCGCCAGGGCCGACTCCAGCCGCCAAGAGGGCAAGATGAAGTGCGCTCGTGCCGCTATTGACACCAATTCCGTGGTCGGCGTGACAGTAGGTCGCAAATTCCTTTTCGAACGCCGCGACTTCGCTTCCCAGCGTGAACTGAGACGAGTCCAGGACTCGTTGAATAGCGGCGTTCACTTCGTCCTTGATCGAGGCATACTGGGCTTTCAAATCGACGAACGGAATCACGCTGCTTTCTCCTGATTCCTGATGTAAACGGTTTCGCCCTTTCCGCGCATTGAACTGACAGCCGCTTCGATGAGTTCAACGACCCGCATGCCGAGACGGCCGTCTGTCTCAGGCACCTTACCGTGCTCGATACAATCAACGAAGTGCTCACCCTCCACTCGTAATGCCTCGGTGACCGCAAGCTTTGGCGCCCACATGTCTCCCGTGCGGTAGCCAACGCGCATTTCCTGGATCTGCTGAGGGTCGTCCGTAAAGCTGATCCCCTTGTCGTATATCTTGATTTTTTCGCTCGGTTGGAGATCGTCGTAGGCAATCATCTTCTTACTGCCCCCGACAAGAATTTGGCGCACCTTCACGGGGGCCAGCCAGCTTACGTTGGCGTGGGCGATAGTCCCGGAAGCGTAAAAGAGGGTGATATATGCCAGATTCTCAGGTGTGCCCGGGAAAGTGATTCGTGCCGCTCGCCGAAACTGCCACGGGGTGCTCCCGCAAGAGATAGTCGAGGATCGAGAAGTCGTGCACCGCCAAATCGGAAATGACGCTGACGTCGCGCTGGAACAGACCCAGGTTCACCCGAATTGAGTCGTAGTAGTAGACCCGACCGAGTTCTCCGCTCTTGATGATGTCCCCCATTTTGCGGACGGCGCCCGTATAGATGAAGGTGTGGTCGACGATAAGGACGCGCCCGCGCCGCTCGGCCTCGTCGACCAGCTTGCGCGCCTGAAAGGAAGACTCGGCCATCGGCTTCTCCAGCCAGAGATGCTTCCCAGCCTTGAGTACGGCCATGCCCAGCTCAAAATGGGTACTGACCGGCGTTGCAATTGCTATGGCGTCTATTGAAGAATCTGAAAGCAGATCCCGGAAGTCGGTGGTTGTCTTTACCGCTGGATAGCGTCTGCGAACCACCTCGAGCTTTGCCGTATCGAGATCGGCCACAGCAGTAACTGCGGCCCCAGGCGTTTCTGCAAAATTTCGTACGAGATTCGGACCCCAATAGCCATAACCGACGATCCCTATGTTTATCATGTTCTCCTGGTCCTTTCAGTTGCACGCGCAGTCAGTTCCTTCATTCATTGTCACTTCATTCATTCGCGCTCTCGCGCATCCCCGACAACCTTCGCGGGGACGCCCGCGACAATGGCATGGTCGGGTACATCCTTCGTCACGACCGCTCCGGCCCCCACGATAGCCCCTTTGCCAATCGTGAGCCCACAAACTATCGTGGCATTAGAGCCAATCGAGGCGCCCTGTCTGACGCAGGTTCCTTCCACTTTCCAGTCCGCCTCGGTCTGCAGAGTGCCGTCTACATTTGCAGCTCTAGGGTAACGATCGTTGATGAACATCACTCCGTGGCCGATGAACACCCCATCCTCAATAATGACCCCCTCGCAGATGAAGGTATGTGATGAGATCTTGCAGCGCGCCCCGATCACCGCGCCCTTTTGGATC
>CAVVES010000011.1:0-45387 GCA_963747225.1 uncultured beta proteobacterium
CGCCGTTGCAATCCAGTCGGCCACAGCGTCGCGCGTTTGCTCCGTGATCTCAAACTGCACCGGCAGCTGGGGTTTCTTCTGCCTGACGATCGCGCGGGGAGCGACGCGACGACCCTGGACCACATCCGGATGGCCCAGGTCTCCTTTCAGCTTCAGGGGCGCTTCTTGGCCAAGCAGTTTGCCCTTGTTCCACGGCACTGCACGCCCCTCGGGTTTCGTGGCGGTATCTATGACGCGCTCCTTTGTCGAGTGAAAGGAGCTTCATGTTGATACCCCCAGACGGGCGCTTCACGACCCGAAGTTGCTCTCGACTATGAGAGAAGTGGAGGTTCACGATATTCGCCTCTTGCTTCCCTCCGATGCCAGCGCCAGTTCGCACTATCTCGCGCCGTTTGCAGTCACTTATCCGTCGTGCCGGTAGCCTCTCTCCCGCATGCACCAGTCGTAGTAGGTCCAGCGCACAGCGCTGCGACCGCGAGGAGTGCTGACTCCGTACATCCACGACACACATGCCGCGTGATCGCGCTGAAACTCCGTGGTGGTGCCCCCGGGCTTAGCCAGCACGCCATCCGCAGCGCAGCCGGTAAGGGCAACGACGGTTGCGGTGACCAATAGAGCGCGCACGACGATGGTTCGGATGTGACTGAAACTCAACTGTGGATGGCGGAAGGAGTCGTCGCGAACCCCAACGGCCCGGCCAAGCTGTCCATACAGCACGAATCCTCGGGTGGCGTTGTCGGTGCCAACCGCAGGCATGCTTGCGGCGGTCGGCTGCTTGGGCCTTGTTGGGCCGCCTGTAGGTGTGGCTGTCAGGCATCGGGCTCCCACAGGCGCTTCCGGAAATAGTCGCGCCAGCTCTCGGGAAGTGCTGGCAGCCCGACGGCGCGACGCAGAAGGCTCTGGTTGTCGGCGTCGTGGGTGTAGAGGGCCGCAATCTCGGCTACCGTCACGTCGTGATCGCTCCGACCTGTGAACTCGACAGGATCGCCACGGGCCACTTCGCCTTCGCGTAAGACAGCGAGGTAGAAGCCGGGGCGACCGCTTCGCAGGAACCGCTTGACCATGTCAGTTCGGCCGAATCGCGCAGCGAGCTTGTAGCAAGGCATGCGGGGCTGTGTGACAAGGAACTCGGCAGTACCCACCCGGAGGCGGTCCCCGATCTTGATATCTTCCTCAAGAAGCCCTTCGGTCGTGAAGTTCTCCCCGAACGCTCCAGGCGGGAGATCCATCCCCGGGAACTCTCGCCCCCAGTACTCGTAATGCTCGAAAGGATAAGCGTACACAGCCTTCTCCGTACCGCCGTGCACGGAGAGGTCGGACTGCTGGTCACCCTCAAGGTTGAGCCGGTTAACCCGAATTCGGCCCTCGACAGGATCTTTCCAGATTGACGTCCAGATCCTGCGCCCACGCCAGTCGACTTCTTGGGGAAGACCTACATTCACTGAGACCAACTGCACGTGTCACTCCTCACCATCTACGAGACCTGTCGTGGTCGCCTCAACCAACTGGAGCGCCGTTCTTGGGGTTCATGCCTAAGTGAGCAGCTTGAAAGCATGCATCCACTCAATTCGCAGGAAGCCAGGGATTGCACCAGAGCATACACAGCGGCTCGATCGCGCGGGCCGCCTCGGCCCTTCGCGCCCTGTGCTGTCGGTCCCCTCGGGTGCTCGAAGTCTATGCGAATTTCAGCTTGCTCTCCCGATTCGCCTGCACGGCTCGGTAGTGCTCCTCGAAATTGATCAGCTCGACGAGGCTTTGCTCCCTTCGTCCATGCGGGCGAGGGCGGCCTCCTCGGCCTGCTGGATCGATTCGGCGATCGGAATCAACTCTGCCAACTCTCCCTCGGCGGCGACGATGATGCCGTCGTCGTCGCCGAAGATCACGTCCCCTGGATTTACCGTGACGCCGCCGCACTGTATCGAAACCTGGGTCGCGAAAATCTTGCTGGTCGTGCCCGAAACCGGAATGAACGAGCGCGCATAGACCGGGATCGAAAAGCTTCTGATCTTCTCCGTATCCCGCACAGCCCCGTCGACAATCAATCCGGCCAAGCCCTTGCGCTGAGCCTCCTTCGAGAATAGCTCACCGACTACCGCACGCCGGCTTCCGCGCGTGTCAACAACGAGCGCTTCGCCCGGCTGAGCATCACGCAGGGCCTTGATCACCGTGAGAAAGTCCTCCTCGCACACGACGGTATGTGCCTTCCCAAGAAGCTTCAGCCCCAACCTTACGGGCCGTATCGGCGGATCCATCACGCGAAGCTCCTTGTTAGCGTCACACAAACAGGCCGTGTCCAGGCGAAGCAGCCTCTGACGTATCGTTTCGAAATCCATCTGCGTCCTCCTTAATTGAGATCGTCTGCGCAGGCGAGTGGCATTTGAATGCTCCTTTTGACGTGGAATGGCTTTCTCAGAGCGGCAGCGTTAGGGTGAACTATCGTGGGTCTGTGCCTTTATCGAGTGAGACGTCACTTTGCGGCAGATGGCACAAGTCCGTAGCGGCTCATGACGGCCGCCAGCGCGGCCTTGTCCGGCGGGCCGCCCGCGCTTACGACGGCAGCGACATCTTTGAAGTACTGGGGGCCGATGTCTGGGGACAGGATAATCAGCGCGCGGGCAATACCGTTAAACGGATTGGAAAACGCGTGAGCAGTGTCCCGCGGCGTATGCATTCTTGTCCAGGGGTGAGATCTCGCGTATCGGAGCCCACCGTGTAGCGCAGCGTGCCCTCCAGGACATACACCATCTCCTCGTTGTTTGAATGGCTATGCGGGGGTGGGACGTTTGAGCCGGGCGGTACGGTGAGTTCAAACATGCCCATGCTTGCACTCTGCGAACCGTCGACAAGGTACCGGATTCCCAGTTGACCGACGTTGATTTCAATCGCGTTCATGGTGTGATGTGGTTGAGTTGGTGGGGGTTATCAGGCCCAACGTGCTTCATCGCGCACCTTCAATTTAACCGGAACCGAGTCTCAAGTTAAGCACAGCACGGATGCGCACGCAGGCCCCGATTTTCTGTTGGAAGCGACTCCCGCTTCATGCATCCCGAGGGTGATAACTTGCGGCGAAGGTGGCGAGCGGCCGAACGAGTGTTTCCACCGAAAACACACGTCGGCACGTCTGGAAACCCCGCCTGCACAAGTTAAGGCGCGTTGATGGCAACCACCAAAAGAGTCCGCCCGCCTCAGCAAGTCGACGGGCCGCCGATCGCATCGTATTGTCGGCAGAGGAAAAATCACGGGCGCCGAGGCGCACGTTAGGGGCAACACGAGCGTGCCGCCTTTCTCGGCAGCGTGCCGCCGCTCTTGCGCGGCCTGATCGCGCGGTCGCTTGCCGGCACCGCGAGCCCCAGGCAGGCGATCAAGGCTTTTGCCTCACCTGCGCACGCTACGATCGGACGAATCACCGACGTCCGGTGTGGCGTTGTCCGCTGCACGCCTATCGGCCCCGCTGGCCCTCGCGCTGTTGAGGAAGCGATCCCGGCGATGATCGGTTTGGATGGGTAAGGCCCCACGGGTGAACCGAAAGCGCGTGCGCCACCTCAGGGGGTGAGGCGCACAAGGCAACGCCGCGCTATCTGCTCCCCTCGTAGGCGTCGCCCTTACGTCGGCCGCCATCGAGGTGAGTCAGGAGTGGGTTGCCAGAGAGGCTTGGGCAGACCGTTGGAGGTTGGCAAACGGGGAGAAGATTTACCAACGGGGCTTTCCAGAAGCGCTCCTTTGAAGTGTCACGACCGTTCCGCCACGTGGCCATCGCTTCAAGGGTCCGAGGGGCGAGCGACTAGACGGGCTCTGCGCCCGGGAGCAGGGCGCGTGCGGGTGGACGCCCCGAGGCGGCACGGCGGCGCTCCGCCCCACGCGTGACCCGCGCGCATCGCTGCGAGTGAGCGCGCTTTGCCCTCCGGCGTCCTCGGCCCGGTGGAGAGCCCGCCGATGAAAACGGCAGCGGCCTGTCTTGTATAGCTCTTTGCATTGGCAAGGCAGGCCCCGTCGGTCTTCGGCTGAAAGTCAGCCACAGTTTCATGTCGCACTCCACGCAGCGAAGATTTCCGCCTGCACCCCATCACGCGCGCGCGCATTGCCGTGGTTCGGGTCGTTGAAGCGGTAACACGTGACGTTCAGCGAGTGGATGGCCCGCAGCCGTCCGTAACGGCGTGGCGAGCGCGGAAGATCTTCCGCTTGCCGTGAGGCCGCGCCGAAGCCCGACGGGCGCGCACGGTATCGACTGCGAGTCTCGTATCGGTCGTTGTTCGTATGCCGAGCCAGCTTCACTTGGCACTTGAAATGCGCGTTTTTCAGTCCTAATCGGTCGAGCCCACACGCGCATGCTCGCTTCGGGACCTCGTGGCTTCGCCACTTTGTCCCTGTCCCACGATTCTTAAGTGTCGCTAAATCCGTGCATTTCGATGATCACGGCAGAGAGTCCCTTCAAATTCAACTTGTCATTGTCTTCTGGACGAACTTCCACCCGCCACTTGCCAAACGGTCCGATTGGCGCGTATTCGCTCTTGTCTGGCAGCGCCGCCAATCCGACACTCGGGAATCCCAGGTCGCCATCCACAATAGCATCCACCCATTTGCTTTCCAGGCTACCAGGCGTGAAGGCTAGGTTGTCAGGCTTTGACGGGTCATACCTGAGCGGCGTTGAATCATACTTGAAGCGAATCGGCGTTGGTTTGTGAGTAACATACTCGGCGTTCCGCTTGTTCAAGTCACGCTCACCTGCCGGGACTGTCCTGGCCGGGTAGGGTACATCGTTGCTTCTCTGGAATTGTTCCCGTCCCAAATGCGTTGTTACCACCTCGTGGGCTCCAGATCCAGAAGGATGATCGGCATCAACTGTGCCGGTCGTCATGCCCACCATCCAAGTCCGAACCTTGGTGAGGCGGACGTTCAACTTTCCGTGAAAAGGATTCGGTGCCTTGGGCGCGTAGATCGGGCGCTCCGCACCACACCATGCTGCGGTTGTCGGGCTATAGATCGGTGAGGGCTGAGTCGAGGTTTTCGTCGCGGGCTCCAGTTCAAATTCTCCCCACGATTTCGTAAGCAGATCGCTAAAAAACTCCTTATGGTTTTCGGGGGTAAGAATGATGACGGCACCCCTGGTCTCCTCGCCTTTAGGAAACACGTTCGGGGTAGCGCGCGCCTTTTCGAGCGCTTCGTGAAGCTGCTCCATTAATTGGTTCTCCTTTTCTAACAGCGTCACATGGGTAATCGCGTCCAGAGAGTCGCCCACCAGGTCATAGAATCCGTCATAGGGCTCCAGCGCCCAGAATGCCTTGGCACGGAAAGCATTGTATAGATCCAAGATACAGGTCGCCTTGGCCCGTTCGTACAGACCTGATACGAAATTAGCCATTGCCGGCAATCCAGGGCTCGATATCTTGGTGAGATTCCCATCCAGAGTACCCTTTTGCAGTTCGAACGCTGCGATTTCGCCCTCAAGCTGGCGCATCTCTACCAGGAGAGAATTGAAGTGGTCTATCTGTAAATTTCGGTTCGTGATCGCCTCGATAAACTCGTCCAATTCCTTGCGAAGCGCCTCGGCGACGGGCGCGCTTCGGTAAAACTGCCTGCACAGGCTACGGAAGCGGTCAAGTTCGACCACTAATCGCTTTGAGGAGTCAGCCGTCACAAAGCCGTTTTCACGCCTATGAAATTCGGACTGTAGTCTAACGTCACCCTTGATCACTTCCACCTGAGTCAGGACGTAATTCTTGGAGACGGGTTCACCCGAATCACTGAGAACCTTGTTGACACCCTCATTAATCATTGCGCCCAATTGACTCGCGGCCATTGCTCCAGCGCTGGCATAGCCGCCCACTTTGGTGAGGGTATTGGTAGCGTTCCGCGGTTCATTCACATTCATGAATGAGAGCATTCCCAAGCAGTTGAAGAACGTCTGCCAACTCAGCCCGGACGCCAATTTAATCTGGCCTTCGAAACTTTTCAGCTTTTCCTTCAGTTCATCCTGCTTGAGCTTCCCGTCCCACTTGTCGATGTCGTCAGACGCTTGATCCAGGTCGGTTTTTATCTTCGTCTTACGCGTGGACAAAAGACTAATCTGCGAACTCGTCGTCGTTATGGCTCCGGCCAGACCAGCCGTGTCGTTCTTATTGAGTCGAAGAGCGGTGAAATATTCGTTCCTCGCTTTTTCGATCGTCTCGAGACTCGCCAGAGAACCAGTTAGATGCGCTTTGTACGAATCGAAAGAAAGCTTGGGCGTGTAGGATTCAGTTTTCCCAAAATAGTCGAGACCGTCACGATGATTATTGAGAGCTATTATCGCCGGTTGGTGCAGCAATTCGGCCAAGCTCTTCTGCGAGTCGTCCCCCGCTCGCGAAGCGGCGCTGAGCAGCTTAGTCAGCCAAACCAGCCGATCGCCGATTTTCGTCCAAGGATCGACGTAGTGCGTGCACAGGCCTGCATACTGAACTAGTTCTTCCTGTTCTTCCTCGTTAACCAGCAGGCGATTTTTCAAAAGCGAAAGCGTCTCGCTGATGTTGAACTTGCCGGCCGGCTGAAATGCGAGCATTACGAGCCTTTGATTGTGCAATGGCCACATTTGCCCGCCGGTGTAGCCGAAGCGCCCACCCATCTCCATAATCAGAATGTTGCGTTGACCATCGACACTGCATTGCTTGAGTCCTCTCTCGTCCCGAACTCCGGTCTCACGAAGAAACAAGGCCAAGGCGAGAGCTCCAACCATCTGGTCCAAGCTGAGTTGAGTAATTGGCGTAGCAACTGGAAGATTATCGTCCGCCTTGCCATTTGTTAATTCATATAGTTTTGCCAATAACACGAGCTTCTGATTGTCCAATCCTTGTCCGCCGGTGTAGCCGAAGCGCTCACCGAGTCGGACAATCAACCCGTTGCGTTGCTGGTCCATGTCGGACTGCTTCAGCACATTTACGTCGCCGCCTCTCTCGCGCCAAAAGAGGCTCAGAGCCATGGCACCGACCAGTTCATCATCAGTCATACTTTCAACAGGCCTGCCGCTATAGCTATCTGCTTTCCCGTTCGAGAACTGCTTCAGTTCATCGAGAAACAGGTCGTGCCGTCCGTCGGCCGACAAATCCGCCAGATTCTTCTCCGCCGACCATGGGCCTGAAAGTATGACCTCACTCATTGTGAAGTCGAACCGCTCCCGCAACTTGGCGATGGCTTCCTTACTGAGGAGCTGATCTTCTGCCCGATCCAGGACCATCTTCCGTTTCGTGTCGAAGATCCGAATGCGTAGACCAGCCCCGATCAGACCAACAACGATAAGATTCTTTCCAGCCTTTGGCAGGTCTTGATCTGACATGACCGCCACGAGCTGGATGCTGTAGTCCGCAGGCTCGGTTACCAGGTAGTCGGCCCGGGCTTGCTCGAACAGCATCTGTGCATGAGTGACGCGCGCGAGGTTAACGAGGCTTGGACTCTCGAGCTTGCCACTGGTGACAGATTTGCTGCCGGCCTCCGACGCCTGCGCCGGATCGCCAGGTCCTTTATCTCCGCCTCTGGTGCCGATCTCTCCGTCGGACCCATTGTCAACGTGTACCGTGCCAGGGGTGCCAAAGCCCGGTTGGAGATCCCCGCCTCGACCACCAATCCCTTTGGAACCGCCGTCACCGCCAAGTCCGGGCTTGCCGGGAATTCCCCCTGGACCACTGGCATAGCTGAGAGTGAGTTTCGGTTCCGCTACCAGCTCACAATGAAAGACAATTTGCCCACCCTTCCCCCCTTGGCCTCCTTGCCCTCCCTTTCCGCCGTCGCCTCCGCGCCCTCCATTCCCACCTTTCGTGGGCGGCGCAATGCCGGTAATAAAACTCCTCGCGTTGGCTCCATCTCCGCCTTTTCCGCCTTTGGCGCCATTCTGGCCCTGTTGTCCCTCGCCTCCACGGCCCCCGTCGGCGGTAATGGTCAGTATTCCGCCATCTCCGCCAAAATCGCACTGTTCGCAACAGATCCACACGCTCCCGCCAGCATCTCCGGGCTCACCTTTATCTCCGGGCTTTCCATCCATAAACTCCCGATGCTTCGGAGCCGACCATCCTTCCTCGCCGTCCGTGGTTCGTTCCCAATCTTTGTATATAGCCGGAGCACGCTCGTTTTTGCCGGTGTCACCGTCATTCCCCTTTGCGTCCTGGCCGACGGCGTCCTTTTTCTTCTTTTGCTCCAGGCCGTTGACACTGATCGTCGGCGGAGTGGCGCCGTCGGGTTTCGCCAGGAGAACTCGGGCAAATATGACCACATTGCGGGCAGGAAAATCCAGCTTGCCCGACACGGTAACTTCATCGCCGTAGATTGATACGTTCGCCGTTGGCGCGAGATAGAGGTATCCGGATTTGCCTTGCTTACTGCTATCTTGGGTCAAAGTCAAAGGGCGCGCGGTCTCGACTTCGATCGACGTAACAACGCTGTTTATCTCAGTTTGTTGAAGATTATAGAGCGGATCAACTATATTGTTCGCCATGACTCTACCCCTCGCATTCTCTGAACGAGTACCTACATAACCTCTTGGAGCACCTCGACACGAATTTGCAGATAATGCGCGACCGTGTCATAGACTTTGAGATATTGGTCTCGCACCTGTCGCGCGCTGGGATCATTGGAGTATTTGTCGAAGACTCGTTGAATCGCATCTTGATATTTAGGTATTTGAAAAGTGATCTCAGCGACAGCGGGTGACATCTGATTTATCCAGGCCAGGTCGTCGGGACGTACCGCCTTGGCGCTGTCGCTAAAGGCACCCAACTTATCTGCGATCGGCTCTAGGTTAGACAGGTTGTAAATTGCGGTCTTGATCTCCGTGCTCAATAAAGGCAAGTCGCCGCTGAGGCGACCGGTGAGTCGTTCCAAGTTACCGGTGTTCTGTTCCCAGAAACCCTTCAGGTCACCATTGAAGGTCGAAGAAATCTCTTTGCACGCCTGCTTGATATCTTTCTTTTGAGTGGAACGCGATACGTCGACAATTCTGTCGTACATCCCGGTCGTATCCGGCTCGGTTACTCGAGCCGAGAACTGTGAAGCGACCTTGTCCGAAACAGCCTTCACGGTCGCAAGGACTTCGTATTTTGTGTATGGTGGAACCGTAGCCGCCGTGAATAATTTAGCGTGCGCCACCCTGAAGTCGTTCAGCGAAGTGTTCAACTCATTTGCGGCATTCCGCAATTCCTGGACATCGGGCGAAGCTTTCTCTGACAGCAGTTTGTCCCATTTAACAAGGGCCTTCTCCATATTCTCCAGGGAGGATTTGAGTGCCGACTTGTTTGCGTCAGGGACTTGTACCGTATTAGGGCTCATCTCTTCGTTGGCAAGCACTCTGGTGCGCGAGATCACCGAAGAGAGATCATGCGCACTCCGTTGAACTTGACTCTGCTTCTTTGCGGTAAGCTTTCTCCATTCCGGACGTGCTGCATCCGGAAGGCTCCAGGCGGGATTGTTGGCGCCAAAAAACTCGCCGTCGCCGAAACGATTTACGAGTCTTTCATAGGTGATCTTGGATTGATTAGCGGAACCCGAGAAGGTCCGTGCGATATCAAGCTTCAAATCAAGCTTTTCCATGGCGACGGTCTGCAGACTCTGGTCAGCCCAATAGTCTTTCATGACGTTTGCCCAGTCGGTTTTCTGATGCTCCCACGTCTTGAATTCAGGTAGCTGACGGAATGTTTCAAAATCCGCAGAATCCATCCCGGGATTCTCGGCAAGCCATTCTTCCTTGATCTCTCGCTTAGGGAATTCGGTATTGATCTTTGTCAGATCTGCATCAACGGGCATGAGTAACTCTCCTTTCTAAGGATAAAGGATAGGAATTCCAACGGCGCTTTCGGGATTATCTCTTCGCCGTCAGCCGTGATCAACGGGGGATTTGCTGTTTGAGCGTTCCTGAAAAACGACAGGAATCGCCCTCCGAGGAATGCCTGGGGTCACGCGAGCAGCCGCAGAGGGTCGGCCTGATGGCCCCAGGCACGAGCCGCCCCATGACGGGCGACGGGGCCTCGTCTCGTCGTGGCACCTACCAGGCGATGCGCTGATCGAATTCGTAAATCCGGTGCCGGCTGGGCCTGGGGGTCGAACCGGTCCTTCCCGGCATCCGGCATCTCCCACAGCGGCGGGCCGCGAGCCGGCGCGAGGCGCGGCTATGAACGGCCGCCTGTGACTCCGAACTGGCCGCTCCGAAACGGCTGTTTGTTGGAACGGCGATGACGGCTTCTGGCCGATAGTGCGAGTTCGCGACTTCGCTTGTAAGCTGCCATTCCCAGCGCGAGCTCGATTTGCCCAGCGGCCGCTTTAGGCGCACATCGCGAACCGCGGCTCACGGCCAACTGCGGCCATGGCGCGTTGTGCTCTATAGCGGTCATTGGTCGGGGTCTGTCGCCAACTGAAACCTCCACGCGCGAGCCGCGCACGCGTTCCACCCGCACATACAGAAAAAACGGCCCGGCGGCGATGCCCAACCAAGTCGGTCGGTTTCCGAAGGATGCAGTGGCAGTGGCGTTGCTCGTATTCAGGGCCGTGAATTCGCGGAAGCGCTTGAAGATGCGAAGCACCGCCTCGTCCATGAAACGCTTCGCATAAGTGTCGCTGCAGACCGGTGCGCGGCTTGCGGTGTCTTCCATGCGCACGCCGCAGCAGTAGAAGGCCGTACTGGAGACGGGCTTCACTGGTGCAACCCCGTGCCGAGAAAGCTCACGATCCGGAACGGAATCCTTTCAATCAACCCTGCTCATAAATTCGGCGACCTCGGCCATAGATTCTATGAGCACTCGCATATACCTGCAGTCGCAACTCCGCCCGCCGGTTTCGGCAGATATCTCATCATAATTCTAACGATCCACAGGCGGATCCCCACTCGTTCCCGGGTTGAAGCGGAATCGGCTTCGTCGTTCGTTTAACAACATGGCCTTAGCGACCTGTGCTGATCTCGCCGTCGACTGGCATCGGGCTTGCCTTGCTCTCGTGGCACGAGCTTCCGCCAGGTGTCGTTCCGCAAGCCGAAAGATATGTACGCATGTCCAGGTACACCGACGATCAGACTGGAAAAGATCCCTGGCGGATACGATGGAACGTTGAGAACGGTCGAGCATATCGTCGAGCTGATCAAGCAGGGGGCCAAGGATTTCCATGTTCGCCAAACTGCTATCGATATTTTGGTTCAGCGAGCCGTCAACCCCAAAGACTACTTGGGAGAGATCAAGGCGCTGTTTGAGTGGGTCCAGCAGAACGTGCGCTATACGAGGGATACGGTTCGCGTCGAGGTACTGCATTCCGCGCACCGCATGCTGGAGTTGCGCGCGGGTGACTGTGACGACATGGCGATCCTGCTCGGCGCGATGTTGGAGTCCATCGGGCATCCGGTTCGGTTGGTGCTGAGCGGGCCCGATCCACTCAAACAAGACCTCTTTCACCCATATCTATGTGGAGGTATTCCACAAAGGTCGCTGGATTTCGCTGGATGCCACCATGCCCCACCCGATGGGTTGGGCGCCGAGGGCGCTGGTGAAAAAGATAATCGCTATCGAGAGGAGACCCAACATGATGGCTGATGATTTGGACCTGGGAGGCATTGGCGCTGTGGTCGTGGCGCCGGACTGGCTGAAAGGACTCATCCGAGCCGTACGAAGCGAGGCCATGCAGCCCAAGGATACGCGGGTGAAGTCCTTGTGGGACCTGCTGCGGCAACGCCAATTGCTGAGTAAGAACTCCTGGCTCAAGGCAGTGCTGCGCCGGATCTGGGATCAGGGATTACCTGCCCGTCCTCGGCCACGCACGACGACGCGGATGGTGCAGAGTTTGCGGCTTTGGGACATCCTGCCGCCGCATGCAACGGGTGCGGCGGCTCGCCGCCCTTTGGCTCCGGCGCAGGCAGTGCGTCCGGTGGCGCTGAAGCCGGTCGCGTCTGTGCGGCCTGCTGCCATGCAGCCAGTGCGGCCGGCGCTCATGAAGGCCGCGAGAAAATGACCTGCGAAGGCTTCAAGTGCTCAGCCACGGACGCAACGAACTCGTCCTCAAGTGGGCAGGGGATCGACGCCGGCACACGACAGGACATGCAACAGGGGATAGGGCTGTACCGGACATTCAATCGCTTTGGCCCGTCTTCGATTGTAATTGTCCGGCAGTCGCGGGTGATCCCGCCTGTTGTCGTGGATCTGGGCGAGTTGGTAGGTCTGATTTATCGCTCCGACAAAGCCCGGCCGGGCCATCCACAGACATATATCCACTTCATGGAAGAGCCACCCCGCCTGGTGAGCAATGTCGAGGGAAGACAGCTTTATTTCGTCGGCGGAAGTTACCGTGTGACGCAGCATGGTATCGAAGGCTGAGGAGTGACCCATGTCGGCACTGTCGCATAACTGCAAGTGCAGGCAGAAGGAGAGGGATGCAATGAGAACGGGCCAACAATTGGGACTGGATGAACTGATGATCGTGAATCCAGGGGCGCCCGGTCTGGAAGGCTTCTTTCTGGGTGCGGATGGCAATGTGTATCAGGTGCAGGGGCTGGAGCAAGCAGAGCCGCTCCAAGGATTGGGACAGTTCTTCCTCGGTGACGACGGAATGCTTTATCGGGTAGAGGGCTTCGACTTGAACGCTTCAACAGATTCTGTCGAAGGCAAAGCCGAAAGTCTTGGCGAACTTGGGTATCCGGAGCTTGGCCGCTATTTCCTTGGAGGGGACGGGATGCTCTATGAAGTCGTTCCCGAGTGAAACTCCGCCCACACGAGTTGTGAATTGTTTGCAGACCAGTAACTGCGAATCCAGAAGAGGAGGTTGCCATGGCAAAAGTTCAAGGCGTTAAGGAGAAGCTACATTCACCCCTATACGATGCTTTCTTCGTTCCGGAGACGAGGGGGAAAGTTCAGCCAGGTGATGACTGACTCACGGATGATCCGGTTCTTCGTGGATGTCCAAAACAAAACCAGGCTGGAAACCAACCTTCAGGCATCCGGTGTCCTGCCCAGCCTGAACACCTTCGAGGCGAGGGCCATGCGAGTGGTGGTTTCGAGTTTGCATCGATTTGCCCCGAAGGATAAAACATCGACGCCCGATGCTGGTGAAGCCGAGCTATTCCTAGACTTCATCTATAACTCGGTAACCACGCTGCTCGTGGGCGAGAAGACCATGATTGAGATGCCCACTTATTTTTTTCCGGGTGGTGCAGGAGTGACCTCTGCTTCTCCAACTGTCTCCAATCACGGCGAGCCAAGCCCGGAGGCTACGTTCCGTTTCGCCGAGCCGGTAGTCATCGATCCGCAACAGAATTTCCGCGTGGAGATCCTATTTCCACAAGGCGTGCCGGGACAGGGCGATTCCGATCCGCGCAGACTGGCGAATGCGGTAGGGCCAATACGGATCTGGGTTGTCCTCGATGGCTATCTGACGCGCGATGTCCAGTAATCGAAGTGAGCGAACGGGAGAGAAACCATGAGATACCTAAGTGAAGACGAAGCGGCCGGCATAAACGGTCTCGGCTATGTCGGCGAACTGTACGAGGACATCGACGGCGACCTGTACGAGTGGGTCGAGGGCGTGGATGCGTGGGGTGATGCCATTGGCTTCTGGCAGGGAGTGTCCGAGCCTGAAGTCCTGGTACTCAGCGGTCTGGGCGCCCTGTACGCGGCGCCAGACGGTACTGTATATCAAGTCCAGGGACTGGCAGACGAAGAAGCGGCGAAGGTGGAGGAATCGGGTGAAAGTGAAGCCCCGAAGGCGATGGGCCCAGTGCAGCGCTTGCACCCCAGAGCAAGGGCTCGGCGAATGCGTCCCGGTCTGCCCTCGCAGCGGCCCGGCCCCGGCGTCAAGGGGGGGGCGCCCCGGAAGAAGGGAGGGTTCCTTAAGAAGCTATTGCCTATCGCGAAATTCGCCACGCGGTTCATTCCTGGCGTTGGGCCAATCGTGTCAGCTGGTGTAGACGTGGCATCCAAGCTCATAAAACCCAAGGGGGTGGCGGGCCTTGGCGCCTTGTACGCGGCACCCGACGGTACCATTTACGAAGTGCATGGGCTGGCGGAGGACTTCGACGGTCTTTACGAAGACGAAGAACTACACGGGTTCGCAGAGGATGACGAGTTGCGCGGATCTACCGAGGACGAAGAACTTCGAGGGCTGGACGAAGACGCAGAACTACGCGGGTTCGCCGAGGAGGAGGCGTTGCGCGGTCTTGCCGAAGATGAAGAGCTCCGGGGCTTTGATCAGGGCTATGTTCGGGAGCCTGGTACCAGCGGTCTCGAAGCCTACATACCTCAGACGCCACCGCAGACTCGCTGGTTCGTCTCGCCGGCCCAACCACCCGACCTATGGAAACCCCTGTGGTAGTTCGTTATCTGACAGCCCGCGCCTGATGCCAAAGTTTCAGCGTTGGCGAAACTCTTAGCGGCAGGACCGGAACCAGATTCTAGGAGATCCTAACTATGCGATCAGCACTCGGACAAGTTCAGGAACGGGCATCCGTTCCTCTCTCACCGGCAGCCCGAATTCCGGCTACTGCATTGACCGCACCAAAGGAGATCGCGTATGACTACGTCGCCACCTTCACGCTGACGGGACAAAGCGGCAATCGCGTGCAGGATGTCATCAATATCAGCATCGAAGGCGCTTTTGTTGCCGTCGCTATCGGCTACAGTTTTATCCCGCGAAGCACACTGGCAGTTGAGCCAACGATCGATGGAGTGACCGGATTGGACGACTTCCTATCTCTCTTGGGGAGGTCCTTGCTGGTACGTTTTATAGGCATCGAGTTTAAGTACAGCATCATTGACAGCGGGACCGGACGCGAGTTGCAAAACAAACCCATCCACAGCGTCGCGGGATTGGGCGAGTCGACCGGTGAGCGGCCGTTCCGCCTCCTTGCCAAGCCCATGCTCTTCATGCCGCGCTCGACCATAAGGATCGAGGTGGAGGAGGTCTTGGATGGCGACTTGTACACCGGGGCTCAGCTCTACATCGTGTTGCACGGGTACAAGGCTCTGGGCCAGGGGACGGCGCTCGCATGAACGTGTGTCACATCTGCGGTATTCCCGCAGACGCAGGATTCTTCGACGAGTCGACAATCAAGGACGCTCCCCAATCCGGGCAAGAGCTCGTGCTGGCCCGTTACGAGCTGCATCGCAACTACTGCGGAATGCTCCTGTACTTCGCTCAGTTTACCGATCTCTATGCGCAAGACCCGACAGAGGTACAGACGCCGGGCTACCAGTGGCAGATCCGCTGCGACGGGCAGCCGCGCGATCCTTACTTGACCTTTGATCGGATCATCAATCCCTGGGGGCTGTCGGGCTTCCCGATATATCTGCGACTCGAAGAGGGGTGTGTCCTGGAGCTCGCTGTCCGAAGAGCGGGCGACGATCAGAACAAGCCGTTGACGAAAGTCGGTGGACGGATCCTTGGCCGCTATTGGTACAACGCCGTGTACGGCGGCGCGCCCGACCTCTTGTAACGAAGCGGCGGAGCATGAATATGTATATCCGGATACCTGAAGGCTTGGGTCAAGCCCCGACACCACTAACCCGTTGCGGCGTCGATATGGATAACGTCGACGTAAAGCTGCGCATCTTCATTCCCTCACCCGCGGTTTGGCTTCCATCACCAGGGTACTACAACGTCACCGGGGGCGACAAACGGGGATACTCCTATAATCAAGGAACCCATCGCGCGGTGATTCACGCTTGCGTCCGGCTGTCACGCACAGGAACGCCGGCGAGCCTTAATATCCTGGACCGGAGTTGGGGGCAAACCACAGCGTATCGCGCTAGCGATGCCACCACCGTCGCTGGCTTTCCTAACTGGTATGTGGCCCTCAAGCCGGGCGCGACGCCCGCTGCCAGCGCCACGCTGCAGGTGACTAATAGCAACCTAAAGATCGCCCTTGGTGGAACCAGCTCTCGGGCTTGCGGTTCCGTAATGAGCGCCAAGTCGACTGTGCTCAGCCTGCATGCGGATGGTAGTAATCCTCTCATCTCCGTTGCACCGGCCATCAACGCTGACCTCAATCTCTACCTCGAGCATATGGGAAATGCGCTCAGGTGCCTCGCGTGTGGCGATCACGACGGCTTCCCCGCCTATGAGCTCTACGTCAACGGGATGCTAATTTATTGTCACGATCCCATTGCAGGAGGCAAGTCTCCGTTTGCGCTATTCCCACCGAGTGACATCAATGTCAATACGGGCTGGATCGATATTCAGTTGGCGACCGGTCAGATACTGAGCGGTCAGATTTGTAAGAGATCTATTTCGATACCATCGATGCCCTCGTAAAGGCGGTGCCAGATGTTGATATTCGCCATGAAGAATACAAGGGTCGAAGTGAATCTTGTGGCACGCAGTGATGGCCTAAGGCTATGCCCAGCACAAGGACGTCTTCAACCCTCCAAGTGGCCGGCCATGCGCAAAGAGGCCGATCTTCGCTAAGCCACTGCGGTGGCCTGCGCCGTTAAATAGACTCGCATGAACAGCGCGTGCTCATACAGGCACTAGCGGGCGTCAGGAAAGAGCATTCCCGCGCCTTGGACACAGATATCAAATCGGGAGGCAAACCAAGATGTATATCTCAACAATTGAAGGGTTAGAGGCACAACAAACGACGCAACCCCCTGCCACCACTGAATACGATGGGGTTTTCGAGGGCGGAGGACCCAAAGGCTTGGCTTTCGCTGGCGCACTGGCCTTTATGGAAACACAAGGGATGTGGTTCAGACGCGTCGCTGGTACATCGGCGGGTGCCATTACGGCCGCACTGATCGCCGCAGGGTACCGGTCAAAAGAACTCGAAAAGATCATGAATGAAACCGACTTCAACACGTTTAAAGACTCGCCAAACCCAGCGAACTTCAGCGATACGGAAATCGAGGAGAGCCTCCTTTTTAAGACAATGTTGAAATTCCTGACTGCTGCAAGCCTCCTGGTCCCTGCCCTCGCCGCAAAGTCTGCTTTCAAGGCGATTTTGCGTATACCTGCTGCAGGCCCTCTTCCGTCAATGTCTTCAATTTTTAGCGTGCTTGAAAGAGGAGGGTTATATACAGGAAATGAATTCCATCGCTGGATTAACGAGAAGATTCTTACTCGCCTTCGTCAGTCACCCTCTCCAGGTGGCGCTCCTTCTCCTCTTAGCCCGCAACCCACTTTTCAAGAGCTAGTTTCACGGACGGGAATCCGCCTACACGTCGTTGCCTCTGACATTGGCCGTCAACGTATGCTGGTGTTCAATGCACACTGCACACCGCAGCTTCCTGTGGCGACCGCGGTGCGAATGTCTATGAGTATCCCTTTTTTCTTTGTTCCTGTGCCGTACCTCGGATGCCCTATTGTAGATGGAGGAATACTTTCTAACTATCCGATGTATCTGCTTAAGCGGCAGAATCCCTACTCACCAAATACCCCAGACGACATTAAACGCCCTAACATTGGATTTCTCCTAGATGACGGTCCGGACCCTGCTCAAACACCCTCCCAAATATGCCCTCCGGGACCTCCTCAAGGTTGTCCATCGGCAAGAGTTACTTTCTTTGAGGAGCTGATGAAGAGTTACGAAACAGTAACGGGGGCCTTTGATAGGCGAGAAACGGGCGACTTCCGAAAGAATACGGTTCGCATAGATGTTTCTGGATATTCGACCTTCAACTTCGATGTGAACAAAAGTCAGAAGCGCGACTTGGCGAATCGCGGATGGCAAGCCACTGCTCAATACTTTAAAACCCAAGGCATCGTCCCCACGCCACCCCCTTCTCCCTACTTACCCGAGGGGAAGGGGTCAATGGCACCGCAGAGGCGCTAAGGGAGCGCCGTTATAGCTGGAAAATTGGAGTCGGCGCGAATTTGTGACACAGGAAAAATGGGGTCGGAGTGAAGTGTTTGGTTCGGAGTGAGGGCCGAAGGCAATACCTGGCATGAGAGATGAACGTGTCCCCTACAATTCTCATTGTCTGCGACCGCGATGTGTTCTTTCGCGAAAGGCTCCGGAACTTTCTGCTGGCGGCGGGTTATCCCGAAGTGGAAGTCGCGGCGACGGTGCGGCACGCTTTGACAAAGATACGCCATAAACACTATCTGCATATCCTGATCGGCATTTTAACGCGCCGTTCCGATGCAACGCGGCTTGCGGCGATAGCCCGACGCCGGCAGCCTCAAGCGAAAGTACTCTTGCTGGTGAGCGTGCAGGATCAGGCGTGCATCAGGGACGCTTCATTCGACTACGTGCTCAAAGAAGATATCTTTTCCAATTTGCTCTCGCTGATGTAGAGCGAAGCCATTCCGAACTTGTTGGCGTATCCTTACCTTGCCGCGCCAGGGGCTACAGCGGGAGGGAGAAGCAAGTCTCATCGTCTTAGGAGGAGTCGAATATGCAGCCCTCAACCGGTCTCTACGAAACCTTCTTCAAGACCGCTACTGATGCGATGTTCGTTTTCGAGAGAGCCACCAAGACGCTCATCAATGCGAACACGCAAGCGCTGAAGGATACTGGCTACAGATTCGAAGAACTCAATGGGTTCTTCATCGATCGGCTGTTTTGTTCGCAGGGTGGCACGAGCGCACAGACTCTTTGCGGGCAGGCGAATGGGGGAGGGAAGGAATGTGTCGATGGCCTGCGCCTGATCAGCAAAAGCGGGGAGACGATCGCCGTGAATGTGAGCCTCACTCCCCTGGGATGGGGCGAGGTAATCTATGTCTTCATCGTTGCTCGCAGGCAGAATGCCGCCTTCGGTGTCAGACCTGCGACGGAAAGCAGCGCTGCATGGTCCGAGCGCGAGGATTTTCCCAGCATCATTGGCAGCAGCGAGAAGATTCATGACGTTTGCCGCCTCATCGGTTCCGTGGCGAAGAGCGAAGCCACCGTTTTGATTCAAGGCGAAAGCGGAACGGGCAAAGAGAGCGTTGCGAGCGCCATCCATGCGCATAGCCACCGCCACAGGGGCCCCTTCGTGAAGGTGAACTGCGCTGCGCTTACGGAATCGCTCTTGGAAAGCGAGCTCTTCGGCCACGTCAGAGGCGCATTCACCGGCGCGGTTCGTGACCGCCGTGGACGGTTCAAACAGGCCGATGGTGGCACGATTCTTCTGGATGAGATCGGCAACATGCCGCCCGCGGGGCAGGCCAAGCTGCTGCGGGTGCTCCAGGAACGTGAATTCGAGCCTGTCGGAAGCTCTATGACGACGTCCGTCAATGTGCGGGTGCTTGCGTCCACGAACGTGGATCTGGCAAGGGCCGTGGAGGAAGGCGCGTTTCGTGAGGATCTGTATTACCGTCTCAACGTCTTCGTGATTCAGCTCCCTCAGCTACGCGAACGAAAGGAGGACATTCCACTCTTGGCGAAACATTTTCTAGATCGATATTGCCGAACCATCGGCAAGAGGATTCGCGCTATTGATCGCGATACGCTCTCATTGATGATGGAACATGATTGGCCCGGAAACGTCCGGGAGTTGGAGAATGCCATCGAGCACGCGGTGATCGTTGAGAAAGACTCTGTCATTGTCCCTTCAAGCCTTCCGACGAACCTTAGCAAGACCCGTAGCGCGAAAGGGAGCCGCCAGGCCTCGGCCGAGATGGGATTGAGGGAGAAGTTAACCCTGGTCGAAAAGCAGATCCTCCTCGAAACGCTTTCACGCACGAACTGGATCAGAAAGCACGCGGCCTCGATGCTCCAGGTGGACCCGAGAAACATGCCTTACCTGATGAGAAAGCACCATCTGAACGAAGACAAACCGCGGCACTGACTCGCAAGTGATTCGGAACATCCTAGATTCTTTCACTATCGCAAAGGCGATGTTCGGCTCTTATGCCATCGTGCTCGCGTAAGCTCCCCCGTCAAGTAGACAGTTCTAAACTGGAGTTTCCGCGGCGAGCAACTGCTCGCGATAGCGCGCTGGCGGCAGGCTTCCCAGCGCGTCGTGCGGCCTGATTTCGTTGTAGCGGTCGAGCCAATCGGCGGTGATCTCGCGCACCTCGTCCAGCGAGTCGAACAGGTAGGCGCTCAGCACTTCCTCGCGGTAGGTCCGGTTGAAGCGCTCGATGTAGGCGTTCTGATCGGGCTTGCCGGGCTGGATGAAGCGCAGCTCGATGTCTTGCTCCTTGCACCAGTCGGTGAACGCTCTGGCTCGTGAGCTCCGGGCCGTTGTCGCAGCGAATCGCCTTCGGCCGGCCATGCAGGTCGATCATCTGGGTCAGGAACGCGATGACGCGCGCGGCGGGAATGCTGACCGCCACGTCGATGCCCAGGGCACCGCGGTTGGCTTCGTCGATCACGTTCAGCGTCCGGAAGACGCGACCGCTGTAGAGCGTGTCGCGCATGAAATCGATGGCCCAGACCGCATTCATCCTCGGCTCCACCAGCAGCGGCTGTCGCTCGCGCTGCGGCACTCGCCGCTTGGTGCGGCGCGGCAGGTTGAGCCGCAGCTGGCAGTACACCCGCCAGATCCGCTTGTGGTTCCAGCCATAGCCCTGAGCTCGTAGCCGGTCATGACATTTCCAGAAGCCCCAGCGCTGCTCCTCGACCACGATCGCCTGCAGCGCCGTGATGAGCTCTCGGCATCGCGCGCCGCCCAATCGATCCCCGGCCTGTAATACGCCGCCCGCGATAGCCGGGCTGCCTGGCAAGCGCGAACGATCGGCAGATCATGTTCCTCGGTCATGATCCGGATCGCCTCGCGCTTGGCCGACGGCGTCAGAGTTTTCGGCTGAGAACGTCCTTGATCGCTGTGTTCTCGAGCGCCAGGTCGGCGTACATCCGCTTGAGCTTCGCGTTCTCCGCCTCGAGCTCACGCAGCCGCTTCAGCTCGGACACCCCAGCCCCACCGTACTTCGACTTCCAGTGGTAGTAGGTCGCCGCGCTGATCCCGTGCTTGCGGGTCAACTGCGCTACCGCAATCCCGGCTTCGCCTTCCTTGAGAATCGCCACGATCTGCGATTCGGTGAACCGCGACTTCTTCATCGGACCTCCCTCCAGCATCAAAATCCTGCCAGAAAAGTCCAGTTCTCGCTGTCTACCAGGAGGGGGAGCTTACGCTCGGACTCCAGTCCAACCAGACAATCAGCAAGACTGGCCAAGGCTATCTCGGGCAGCGGTGGGTCCCGAAGGATACGTCTCGCTCCCTGAGTCTTGCTGGCGTGTTGAAGAAAGTCCGGACCGATACGCTCGGGCTCGATTGCTATCACAATCCATTTGCCGATGTCGCTGCGGACTCGCATTTGGTTGCGAAGTTGGCAGATGCTCCGTACATACACCCCAATCCGCACAACAGGGGCTTTGTGCCGTGGGAGCCGAAGAGAATTGAAACATAACCTCTATTCGAGGCGAACCTTCGGCAGTGAGCTCCGCGCGCCGGCGCTCGCTCAGCCGCAGCGTTTGAACGGCCGCTTTTCGGGAGCTCCAACGGCTGGAAGGGGTCGAACGCGGAAATCCGCTGTTGGGGGAAGCCGCCGTTGAGTTCAGCGCGGCAATGACAGGCAACTCCCGGCCAACTGGAGACATTGACAGTTCTGCAAAACGGCGCTTCCGAGCGGCGGCTTCAGACTCGATGACGGTCATTCGCCGCGGTGTGGCTCGGAGATGCACAGCGTTGCCTTCATCGCCGAGGCGGCGGCCCTGCGCCAGATCCTCGTGCACCTGGGCGAACCTACTTCACCGCCCCGCCTCGCGGCGGCTCGCGGCCCACCGCTGTGGGAGATGCCGGATGCCGGGCAGCGCGGCTCCGACCCCAGGCCCAACCGGCACCAGATTGCGCATTCGATCAGCGCATCGCGTGGTAAGAACAGCTCGACGAGGATCCGATCTCGCTCGACGGGGACCGCTCGTGCCATGGGTCACCAGAGCTGCCTCGTCGGCCACCCGGTGGGCCATAGGCAGTACCTGCGATGTAATTCTGGCGCGGTTTTCACGTCGGCGGCATGAAGTTCCAGAATCACGACTGCTCACGCTGCTGTCAGGGTGCGGAATACTTGTGGAAGTCGCGTTGGATCTCCTATCCTCGCCAGGAGACGATTGGTATGCGGCCGTAGCCGAAGACCAGGAAGGAATAGTGCGTGTAGCGCACCACGCCGGTCAGTTCCATCTCCAGAATGCGGTTGAGGACAGATACAACCCGGTCGTTGTCGAGGTCGCGATACAGATCGTCCACGAAGCGCACGATGAGCCCGCAGCCCATAGTAACGAAGGAGGAACGAAATGACTTTCCGTCTCACCCGCATCGCAGCTATTTTGACTGTGACCATGCTGGGCGCTGCCTATGCGCAGCCGAGCCCGCCTGACATTCCAAAGAGCGTGGACAGCGTGCTGTCCAACGAGAAATTCAGAAAAGCGATGGCGCATATCGGTAGCGAGCACGAGCGCATTGTCGACGAGATTACCAAGCTCACCGAGATTCCGGCCCCACCGTTCAAGGAGGCCACGCGCGCCAACGCTTTCCTCGCGCTGCTGCGGGCAAGCGGCATCAGGGACGCCGTCATCGATGAGGAAGGCAACGTTGTAGGGCTGCGCAAGGGACACGGCAAGGGGACGCTGATCGCGATCTCGACCCACTTGGACACCGTTTTCCCCGAGGGTACCAACGTCAAGGTCCGGCGCCAGGGCACCCGGCTGTATGCGCCCGGTGTGGGTGATGCCTCGCGCTATCTCGCCATCCTGCTCGCGATGGTCCGGGCGCTGGATGCGGCGGGCATTCAGAACGTCGAGCGACATCCTGTTCGTTGCGACAGTGGGTGAAGAAGGTCCCGGCGACCTGCGCGGCGTGAAGTATCTCTTCACCAAAGGCCCCTACAAGGACAGGATCAAATCGTTCATTTCGCTCGACATCCTGTCGACCGAAGGAAACGACGACAACAAGATCAACAACGGCGCGCTGGGCAGCAAGCGCTACCGGGTCACCTTCAAAGGTCCTGGAGGCCACAGCTTCGGCGCGTTCGGGCTGGTCAATCCCGCCTTTGCCATGGGCAATGCGATCACGAAGTTCGCCCAGATCAAGGTTCCGGCCGATCCCAAGACGACCTTTAACGTCGGCGTCGTGGGTGGGGGAACCTCGGTCAATTCGATTCCTTACGAGACCTGGATGGACGTGGATATGCGCTCGGTATCGCCGCAAGAGCTCAACGTCCTGGTGGACAAGTTCACGCCCGCGATGACCGAGGCGGCGAAAGAAGAAAACGCGCGGCGCTCGACCAGGAACGGGGAGATCACGGTCGATCTCAAGCTCGTGGGCGATCGTCCGTCGGGGGTCACCTCCGTCGAGGCGCCGTTGGTACAGATTGCCAGCACAGTGATGAGGCGATTCGGGCTTGACCCGGTGTATGTGACGACGAGCACTGACGCCAATATCCCGATCAGCCTGAACATTCCGTCGATCACTATCGCCGCGGGGGGGAAGGGCAGTGACTACCACACGCTCAAGGAATGGATCGATGTGGAAAAGGACGCCAGCACCCAGGGTATCGAGACCGCGTTCGCCACGCTGCTGAGCGCAGCCGGAATCCAATAGCGCGGGCTTGCACGCGGCGCCGAGTCCCGAGCGGGCGGCTGTTGCCGGGATCCAGCAGGACCGAGCCAGCGCGCGTAACAAGAGGGGCATTTATCCATGAGATTCGGAAAACTCAATGCACAAGCCATCGCACTTTTCGTTTCGTTTGGGGCGCCCTTCCTGGCCGTGAATGCGGCGGAGCCGCCCGCAGATGCCAACGCGCTTCTGCAGCAGGCGAACCAGCTCGCCCAGCCGTTTCTCGATCAAGTCAAGGAACTGGTCGATATCGATTCGGGTACCGGCGACGCCAAAGGTATCGCCGCGGTCGAAGCGATCCTGCAGCGCCATCTGCGCGAGCTGGGCGCCAAGGTGGAGGCGATCCCGGTCAGCGTCGGCGTCGGCAACAACTTGGTCGCGACGTGGCAAGGGACCGGGAAGGGCAGGATCCTCCTGCTCGCCCACTCGGATACCGTATATAAGGAAGGCACGGTGGCGCAGCGACCGTTTCGCATCGAAGCCAATCGCGCTTATGGCCCTGGCGTCCTGGACGACAAGGGCGGGATCGTTCTTGCCCTGCAAGCGATTCGCCTCCTGCAGCAGAACAATTTCCGCGACTTCGCGGTGCTCACTTTGCTCGTCAATCCGGACGAGGAGCGCGGCTCGTTCGGGTCGCGCGATCTGATCAAGAAAATCGCCAAAGAACACGACTACGCCCTGACCCTTGAGTTCGGCTCCCCGGACCAGGACAAGGTGACGTCCTGGCGCAAGGGCATCGGCTATTACAAGGTTGAGGTCAAGGGCAAGTCCGCCCACGCCGGAGCAGAGCCGGAGAAGGGATGCAACGCGATGCTAGAAGCTGCGTATCAGGTGCTTCAGCTCAACGACCTCGGCGACCCGAAGAAGGAGACCACGGTTAATTTCACGATTTTCCAGGCGGGCGACCGGCCCAACATCATCCCCGACTCGGCCCGCGTCCAGGCCGACGTGCGGGTGCTTTACCCGGAGGAGTACGAGCGCCTGGAGAATGATTTCAAGCGGCTGTCGCAGAGCAAGCGGCTGCGGTGCTCGGAGGTGAACATCATCGCCGAACGCGGTCGCCCGCCGTTCCCGCCGAACCCCCAGACCGATGCCCTGGTGAAGAACGCGCAAGGGATCTACAAGGAGATCGGCCTCGATCTGGGGGTAGAGGGCAGCGGTGGCGGCACCGACGGCAATTACGCGGCATCGGTTGGCACCACCACACTGGATGCGCTGGGGCCTGTTGGTGGCGGAGCGCATGGACCGGAGGAGCACATCAGCGTCGACCGGCTCGGCCCGCGCATCTATCTGCTCGCGCGGCTCATCATGAATCTCGGCGCCAGCAAATAACCGTCGCTGATCGCTGCTTGTCCAGTCAGCCGCGGAACAGCAAGGAAGGCTGTGACGCGTGTCAACACGACTTCCTGATCTCGGTTTGCTGCAAGGGGCGCGGCGTGTGCCCGTCGCGCAACGCCCGGCGCGTGGTAGACCGCGGCGCATCTCACCGAGCACGTCCTGCGCAACGCTGTGTGAAGCAAAGCACGTGATCTATGAGATCGTCAAGCCGGGGCGCGCCGGCGTCTGCCTGGTGCTTACCCCGCTCGAACTGATGGAGCGTCTGGCGGCCCTGATTCCGGCCACCGCGCCGGCAGGTTGCTGGACCTCAGGAAGCAGCCATTCGTTTGTCCGACCCCGAATGGCTCTTGTGGGTCGAACCCGGCCCTTTCGACGGAATGGGGTTCGACGCAAACGTGGTGTGTCAGACCAAATTTCTGTCAGGAACTCGCTGAACTATACTGCGATCTCACAATTCTTTGGTCGCTGCTTCGAGGTCCAGCCAGAACCACCAATACATTTGTTCGCGCGGGTACGCGGTTAGCTCCTCGGCGGAATACGGCGAAATAAGGTCTTAGCATCGGCCAAGATGCTCTCGCCTTCGGCAACACCCCCGACCCTCGGGGGGAGTTCAAAGCGTCTACTCATACACCGTCTCGTTGAACAGGTGCCCTGTGTTGAAATGCGGCCCTGGCGGGTGACCCTGCGGTGCGGCCCGGCCTTAGCGACAAGCTCGCGGGTCATCCATGAACGCGAACGCTGGCGTTTCGCCGGACACCAGCCCTCTGTCTGGCGGCTTTCACGAGAACGTACACCTCCTTCAAGTACTCCACCGTATCTCCGTGCGTTCGCAGGGCGTTGACACGAGATACGATCGCTTCGTGCTCACTCGGCGGGGCGACCTCGAGATGCTGGGTGAGACCCGACCGTTAATGGCTGAGACGACTATATTTGAAACGTAAATTGCTTGCCAGCAACGAACATCGAGGTAAAAGCTGGACTTGATGGCAATACCCCTGGGCTTTTGGTACCAAAGGGGAGTCGTTCGGGAAAAAGACCTAGTCCCGATGCATTATTGATCCAGCGCGGCCGCCCCCATTAATCTCCCGACTGTCATCTTCATTTCAAGCATGCAGGATGGTCATGAGTGGTCGCCCTGCAAGATCGCATTGACGTTGTCGCGCACCTGCGGCTCAAGACAAGGGACAGGAGAGACTCATACCATGGCTACCAACGTTCGCATAAGCGGGTCTCTGTCGGCGCTCGATTCCGTGCCGACCACTACCAGCATCTTCCAGCGCGGATGGGCGGTCGACTACGACTGGGTCGCCGATCGCGCCGTGGCCCTGCGCCAACCCAACCAGCTCAATGCCCTCAAGTTCCCGCCCGGATTCGACAACGACCTGGAAGGCACCCTTCGTGGCCAAGGGAGCTTTAGCGACTTCACCTACTTCTTCAAGAATGGCCAATACCAACGGGTGCAGCACGCGACCATGACGCCGGACGGAGCGTCCCGGGCGACCGCCGATCCCTGGGATCTTCCCGCCAGTTATACCAGCCTCGACGCCGTGTTCCCGGGCAGTGGGAAGAAGCGCCAGTTCGCCTACTTCTTTCGGGGCAACGAGTACGTGCGCTACGATTGGACGACTGACAAGCGCTCGCCAGGGTACCCCAAGACGATCGGTCCCAACTGGCACACATCTGCCCCTTTCGACCGAGACATCGACGGCGCCATCATCGGTGTCGCTGGTTTCGCCACCAAGGCGTACCTCTTCAAGACGATCAACGTCACCATCGATCGCGAAGGTAACCCAGTTCCACCGGGCACGCCCGGCTCCTCGCTCGTTCCAGTTCCTACGTATGCCCGCTACGACTTCGATGCCGAGACGGTCGACTTCACCGAGACCGATCCGGCCCGGGTGGTCAGCGTGTGGAATGGCCTATTCCCACTGCTTGACGCCGGCCAAGCGCTGGATATCGCCCGCGAGTGGGTAGACGAGGCGATTGCTGCGACCACCGGTGCATTGTCGCCCGCCGCGCAGCGCGCCTTCGGGCACCATTTCATGACGAGCTCGCCCGCCACGTCAGTGGTCACGACCGTCCGCGACCGATTCGTCCAACTGCAGACCCGTCTCAACGCCCATCCCGACAACTTCCAGTGGACGCCAGGACTCGGCGTTGCTGCCCAGACTCGGCAGGGTCTGCTTACTGAGATCGGCGACAACTTTTCGATCCGCCATGGACCGAACGGCAGGGCTGCGGTACTCATTCACGAGGCCGTGCACTTCACCTTCGGTACCAACGTCGACGTTCCCGAGTGGTCGGGTGAAACCGTCAACGGAACATTCTTCGTAGCGCCGCCTGGCACTCCCGTGTATAGCAGCATCAGTACCGCCGACGCCACAGTCAACCCCAGCTCCTATGCGGCTTTCGCGCAGGAGGTCCATTTCGGCGTCGACACTCGATTCGGCGATGCCCGGCGCCACGAATAGGGCGGTTTCGAGAAGGGGCGGTTTCAAGAAGCTCCGCCGGTTTAAGGGCATGCTTTCAGCACCCAAAAGGGGGTGCTCGTCGTCCCTTACCAGTAAGTACCCCCCGCCCCATCCAAACTCTGGATATGCGCAACCTCATGCATTGGATCGATTGCCGGCGTCGGAGTAGGGGCATATCGTTGCTGCGAAATTACAACCAACTGTACACAGGGTGAGTCGGGTAGTTGTGGCAAAGCGTGCCCTCGTCATCGGGATTAATGACTATACGGAATTGCTCCAACGGGTAACTCGAAACTTGGGTGCCGCGTAGTTGATGCGGCGTGCGCAATCGCGCTGTTCAACAATCCTTCAGCTTCGACTCGTCCAACAGCGTTCGGCTAACTAACCAGACGGCCACTCGGGCAGAATGGATTAGGCGGTCGACGCAACCCGCTCCTTTTAAGTAACCAGAAGCCATCTACCCATGAGCACTGCCAACGACAGCACCTATTGCTCAGAAGCTTTCGCTGAGATCATCACCAGGGACCAAGCGATGCGCGCGATGTTTCGCTATGCCGAAGCAATCGCTCGATCCACTCATCCGGTATTGATCACTGGAGAGACTGGAACCGGCAAGGACCTTGTCGCGCGGGCACTGCATCGGCTTTCAGGGCGGAGCGGAGAATTTGTCGCGGTCAACGTTGCTGGCCTCGACGACACCATGTTCTCGGATACGTTATTCGGCCATACCAAAGGTTCCTATACTGGCGCCGACCGGTCGCGCGACGGCTTGATCGCAAGCGCGGCGGAGGGCACGTTATTCTTGGATGAGATCGGCGATCTAACCGTTGCTTCCCAAGTCAAATTGCTGCGCCTGTTGCAGGATGGAACGTTTTATCCCCTCGGCGCGGACCGACCACGGCAAAGCAGGGCACGCGTTGTTGTTGCGACCAACTGCGATGTTGTCCAGGCCGTGAGCGCGAGGACGTTTCGTCAAGATCTGTATTATCGGCTGCGAACGCACCATCTCACGCTTCCGCCGCTGCGCGAGCGTGCTGAAGATCTTCCCCTGCTCGTCACTCACTTTCTCAAGAAAGCCGCTCGGACGTTTGGGAAGCCAGCGCCGATAGTGCCGTTGGCGCTGCACCAACTACTGAATTCCTACGACTTTCCCGGCAATGTACGCGAACTGGAAGCCATGGTCGTCGACGCAGTCGCGCGTCATCGGGGAGCAACGTTGTCGCTGCAGAGCTTCAAAGATGCAAGCTCCGGCAACCGGCCTGCCGAGACCGGGCCGCGGGCGGACGGCACCCTGAGATCGATGTTTGAGTCCTTTCCCAAGCAGCTTCCAAACTTTAGGGAAGCCGAGGAAGCGCTCCTCAGCGAAGCCTTGCGCCGTGCCGATGGCAATCAGGGCGTGGCCGCGGCCATCCTGGGTATTTCGCGGCAAGCGATCAACCAGCGCCTCATGCGGCGCAGGCAACTGGATTTATCCACATAGCGGTAAACGGTAGCGGGCGTTGCTTTCGTTCCGCGAGAGCTCGTGATTCGCGAAGGCAGTGGTGCAACGTCCGTTGCACTCGCGCTGCGCCGGAAAATATCCCCTCGCTTCACTGTTCGTGCCGGTCCCCGCAGACGTTCTCGTCAGCGCGCGTCAACTTTCGTTGCCTCGGTGCCACCACGGCGTCAGCTCTCTAAGCTCTTCATAAAACAGGGTGAATCGCGAAACGTTCGGCAGGCACCGCACTTGCAATTACTGAAACTGAAGCGCCGAGCAGGAGAGTTCTTGCGGTTGTCCGAGAGGCGAACCCGATCATCTCATGTAGAGGTTAGCCAGAATGATGGACCAACGAGAGTGATGCACGGTGGCCGCTTGGAGCTTCGAGCCCACATCGCTGGCTAAATTGAAGGGCACCACGCGCAGTGGACACGCATCCTTGAAAGTCTACCTCAACCCGAAGGAGCACTGTCATGGCACAGGACGTTTTCAAGATCTTCAAAGACCTCGAATTGAAGGCGGTCGGGCTCGACCCCACCACCAACAAGATGCAGGAGGGCTACTTCTCCGCCTTCCGGCCAATTGGTCTGCCGGTTCACAAAGATGACTACTCCAATCCCTATTCCCCTCTCGGCGGAAACCTGCAAAAGGACATCCCTGCAGCCGAGCCGGTCGATCCCAAGGACACCGCGCCGCGAACGGGCAGCAGCAACCTCGATCCGAACAAAGCCTGGGTGGCCAATATCGCCCATTCGCAGCAGAGCTTCTTGAATACGTTCTTGCTGGTCGATGACAAACTGCGGATGAACAACGAGTACTCGGTAATTCCCAGCGCCAGCAAATTGAGCGATTCATGGTTCGCCATCATCAACGGCGCCAACGGTATCCCGCCGACCATGGAGCTCAACGACGATATGAAGAAGGCGTACCAAGCGGCGACCGCAAAGCTGATGGATCAAGACGGAAACGCCACGCCGCACTACCAGGCGTACATGCAGTACGAGGACGAGTACAAGAGCAAGGTCAAGTCACGCAACAAGGCTTACGCCGACGCCTTCACCGATCCTATGAAGCTGCAGGCCTGGCCGGTCAACGGAGTGGTATACCAGGACGATGTGGATGAAGCGTGGAACCGCTGGATGGGCCTGGGCCACAAGGAAGAAATCGAGAAGGCCATCAATACGCTTGCGGCGCAGGGCACGGACCCCGCAATCGTGCTCATCGCTCGCGCGAAGAAGAAATACGTTAACAGTCTGCTGCAATTCCAGGGCGTGGGCGAGATTCCCTACACGATCCTGAGCCCGCAGTCCTGGTACGACCGCGATAATGACGACGGCTGGACCGAGTACAGCAGTCACGACTTCCACTCGGAAAGCCATTATGACGCTTCTTCCACATCCTACGGCGGCAGTGCCGGCATCTTCGGCGGATTGTGGGGAGGCAGCGCGAGCTTTCAGCATTCCGACAGCGACGTGAAGACCGAAGTGCAGATGAAGAACCTGCGCATCACGTTCAACTACTGCATCGTCGATGTCAAACGCCCCTGGCTGGACACGTCGCTCCTGAATCTGACGAACTGGTTCCTGGTCGGTGACTACAAGAAGAACTGCATCTCGAACGGTTCGATGGGGCAGGAAAAACCGTCTCAGAACGAGCATGCGTTCCTGCCGTCCGTTGTCACCAGCCTTATCCTGGTCAAAGACGTTTCGATCTACTGGGATGACTGGAAGGCGCATTGGGAACAGCATAAGTCGGCGACCTCGGGATCGGCGGCCGTGGGTATCTTCTGCTTCGCCGCGAAGGCGAACTACAGCCACAAGAGCGTCAAGCGGGATTTCTCGTGCGATGACACCGGGGAAGAGCTCAAGATCCCCGGTATCCAGGTGATCGGATACGTCTCGGCGATCACCCCCGCCTGCCCGCAAGTGGACTCGTCGGCATACATGCAGCAGACGAAGAAAGCCGCTTAAGGCGATCGGGGCGCGCGACTCGCGCCCCGCATTCTTTACATCACGATCTATGAAGGATTGGCGGTCATGGCTTTGTCATTGGATTCGATCTACCAGCCATTCAACGACTTCTTCACGAAGAACTACGCTACCAAGGAAGGAGAGCGCGTGCAGTTTCGCTTCGCCCGCTTGCCGCACACCTTCGTGGACGCGGATTTTACGATCGGCACCAATCCCGACGCAGGTCTCGCCCTGCAGGTGTTCTCCGAGGCAGTGGATGGTATCGCCACACTCGACGCCGACGGCCGGCGGGTGTCGATTGGCACGAGCGCATTCAGCGATTTGTACTTCTATGAGATTCTGAACCCGTCCATGGTTTTCATCCCACCCACCGTGACCGACGAGACCCAGAGGCAGGCTTTTCTGAATGCCTTCATCCAGGTCAACGCCGACGCCAAAACGCGATGGCAAAACAACCGGCTTCTTTCGCTGGAGGCCGGCGAAATCGGCGTCTACGTTCGTCCCTCGACCCCGGACCCTAAGACTTGGTGGGACAAGAACGCCGCCGTGTGGACTCCCAAGTCGTTTCCGATCACGGGCGCCGCTCCTTCGCCCAATCAGCCTGCGAAACCGAACGGCCAGCTGCTGCGAATGAAGATCGACGACGCCAAGTTCAGCTCGATGCTTTCAGCGCGCGTCACCGCCGCACCCGCTGCCGCCACGCTGCCCGCCAAGACTATGGTCATGATGCGCCCGGCAGCCACGCTGAGCCGATCGCCCGCGATGATGGCAGGACGGAGGTCAGACGTTGCAGTAGCTGACGATCCGGTGTTGACGGACGAGCGACCGCTCACCAAGGGAGGCTTGAACACCAGCTACAAAGCGCAGCTCGCATCGTTGTCGTTCAGGCAAAGAAGGGCCTTCGAGTACGAAGTAGCACAGGACTCGCCGACCCAGCCCGTCGGCAGCACCGAGGTCACCATCAGCTTCGATTTCTGCGTGGTCAACGTCGAGCGCCAGTGGCTGCACAGCGCGTTCCTCAACAACCGCTCCTGGTACATCCCAGGTCAAGCGAAAGGAGGGCTCTCGGCGAATGATGGACACGGAGCGCCGGCTCTTCCAGTTCGTTTCGTCGCGATCAAAAACCTTCGCATCAAGGCACCCTGGACGGCTGAAGACATTTCGAACCTGGAGAACTCGGTTCAGTTCGGTCCGTTCAATTTCAGCTCGAACATCGTCGACGGCGCGCTCTGCCACGACGACATTCAGATCGTCGCATGGATGCTCGACGACCTGCCCGACCTGCCCCCTAATGCCATGCCGTAGGGGATTTGCTGTAATAAATCCCAAGCTACCCAACGTTTGGAAAGAGATCATGCAACAAGTGGTTCTGAGGCAAATCGCATTTCCCGGACGTACCGATCGATGCGACAGCACAAAACCGATGATCCTGTGGATGGTCCTTGCCGCGTCGACTTCGGCCTTTGCTGGAGACACGCTCGAGGAGTATGCGCAGCGATGCGATGAGGCGATTGGCATCACAGTACCGGATTTCAACTGTGACAACGGGACACTGGTCCCGACGGAGCATCATACGAATCCTGATGGAAGCCCTGCCAAGTATCGGCCGAAGCAAGCCTGTGATCGCCCCAACCAGCTCAACCAAGAATGCGATCCGGGTAGCCGGTTTCAGGTACTGCCCGGCTCAAATGACCATGCCTATGCGGTCGCCCATTGCCGAAAACAGGGCCTGAGTGCGGGACAATATGGAGACATCGCTGTCATCCAGCACAATAAAGATAATGGCGCCACGTGTTTCTATCAGGCGCTTGCCGATTGGGAGGATGAACACACTCGTACTACGGTCAAGACGCCCCTCAATGGTGGCGTCAAGGCTCCCTCGAAGGGGACGTCGGCGTGGCCATGGTTGACGCCTGCGAAGACTGCAGACATCGGGTGTGTAGCCTGCCACGACAACGGACCGATCTTTCGCTCGCCCTATTTGTCGCGGGTCGTGAAGGACGGCCAGCCTCTGCTTCCCGGTGCAGGGGATAACGAGTTCAACAAAAGTCAACCGTACCACTTTGTCGGGACGGACTTCGCATCATGGAGGGCGTACAAGGTCGAAGTCGCCGATAATGTGTGCAATAAGTGCCATCGTATGGGTGTCAGTAACGTCCTCTTTAACGGAACCGAAGAAACGGGCACGGCGCGAGCGTTCGGCATACGCTCGACAGCCGCGTCACAAGCGAACAAGAATCCCCACTCGGACGATTCACCGATATGGATGACGCCAGGCCAGGATACCTATAGGGACGACGTTGAGGGCGATGCAAAGTTGATCCGAGATTGCGCAAATCGATTCGATGAAAATTTGCCTTCGCCGAATACGTCTACGTGCAAGATAGCCGGGTTCACGGGCGGCAACGAGTTTGCGCCCCCTATCGATGATCGATTCGGTTTGGCGGTGGCGAGTTGGGGGCCGAACCGCCTGGATCTCTTTGGTGTGGGCACGAATGGGGCGATGTATCACAAGGCCTGGAATGGGATCTGGCGCCCCTCATCCAGTGGCTGGCAGCATATGGGTGGCATCTTCACGAGCAAGCCAGCCGTCGTCGCTTCGGGGTCCGAGCGCCTGGATGTCTTCGGTCTCGGAACCGACAGCAGCCTGTTCCACACGACGTGGGCGCCTGACACGGGATGGACTTCCTGGGAGCCCCTCGGCGGAACCTTTACGAGTCCACCGGCAGTCGTGTCCTGGGGGCCGAATCGCCTCGACATCTTCGGCATAGGTACCAATGGCGCGATGTATCACAAAGCCTGGGATGGCGCCTGGCGTCCCTCGGCGAGCGGCTGGGAGTTGCTCGGAGGCGTATTCACCAGTCCACCCGCCGTGGTCGCGTGGGCGTCAGAACGCCTGGATGTTTTCGGTCTCGGAACCGACCGCAGCTTGTTTCACAAGGCGTGGGCGCCCGACACGGGATGGACTTCGTGGGAGCACCTGGGGGGAACCTTTGCGAGTCCGCCAGCGGTCGTGTCAGGGGGGCCGAATCGGCTCGACATCTTTGGCATAGGCACCGACGGCGCGATGTATCACAAAGCCTGGGACGAAGGAGCTTGGCGTCCCTCGGCGAGCGGCTGGGAGTCTCTGGGAGGCGTCTTCACCAGTCCGCCCGCCGTGGTCGCGTGGGGAGCGGGTTGGCTGGATGTCTTCGGTCTCGGAACCGATAGCAGCCTGTTCCGCAAGTCGTGGGCGCCGAACACGGGATGGACGTCCTGGGAGTCGCTCGGAGGCTTCTTCACGAGCCCCCCAGTGGTCGTGAGTCGGGATGCCAATCGGCTCGACATCCTGGGGATTGGTCGCGACGCGGCGACATATCAAAAGACGTGGGACGGCAGTAATTGGCTTCCTTCGCCAACAGATTGGCAGCGTCTTGGTGGTGGCGCCCTGGCAGGGAGCCCGTAGCTGGTCGTTACACCCTCTTCCTAGAGGTTCAAAATGGCAAACACTCCGCAACAAATGTTGAACTTTGTCGATGGCGTGCTGAACGGGCGGACAGTAGGCTATGCCGTCGCAATTTTTGAGGGTCAAGAACTCGTACGGTCGACCTCGGGCGGATCGGCGGTGCTGGGAAAAGCGCCTCCCCGGATGACTTCGAAGACGCGGACGCTCGTCGGAAGCATGCGCTACTACTGAGCTTTCTTGAAATGCCTGACAACGGATTCGCTACCATGTGCGTTATTCGAGCAAGGGACTGCTCGGAGGATTGGCGTGGCGACGAAACGATACAAGCGCGATTTCAAAGCACTGGAGACTCGACGCCGACGTGGGATGCGCATGCTCGCACGCGGCGTGCCGCAAGCGGAGGTTGCGCGCCAGTGCGAGGTCAGCCGGCAAACGGCCATGACGTGGGCGCGGATGCTCGCCGAGGACCCGCGGGCATGGCGGCGCCGTGCGTTGGGTCGGCCTGGGGTGTTCCGGGCGAAGGATCGCGTGCGTTTGGGCAAGCTGCTGGTGCAGGGCGCCATGGCCAACGGCTTTCCGACCGAGGTGTGGACGCTTTCGCGGGTAGCCAACCTGGTCGAGCGCGAGTTCGGCCACGCCTTCAGCACCTCGCACGTGTGGACGCTGCTGCGCGAGATGGGGTTCTCCTCGCAACGCCCGATGGGCCGCGCTACCCAACGCGACGAGCAGGCGATCCTCAATTGGAAGACCAAGCGCTGGCCAGCACTAAAAAAAACGCCAGACGAGACGGACGCACCATCGTCTTCGTCGACGAATCGGGGCTGAGCGAGCGGCCCACCCGGGTGAAGACCTGGGCACCGAAGGGCCAAACCCCGGTGCTGCAGTACAGCTTCAACTGGAAGCAGCTCTCGCTGATCGCTGGCGTGAGTTTTTGGCGGCTGTACTTCCGCTTCTTTCACGGTGCAATCAAGGGGCCGCAGATCATCGAGTTCCTGAAGGCGCTGAAAGCCACGATCCGCGGCAAGCTGCTGATCGTCTGGGACGGCTTGCCCGCGCACCGCAGTCGATTGGTTCGCGACTACGTCGAGTCGCTCGATGGTCACATCCAGCTCGAGCGGCTGCCCGCCTACGCTCCAGAGATCAATCCCGCCGAGTACGTCTTCGGCTACGCCAAGCAACGCGAACTGGCCAACCTGTGCATGGACACGATCGAGGAAGTGCGCACCTATGGTAAGTGCCGACCGAGCGCTGTCCGTGCATCGAAACGCCGGTGCCGGTCGTGATATCAGCGCAAGAATTTGCGGATTGGCAAGGCGGTACGTCTATTTCGAGGCGTAAGTGCGCATGCTCCCGCGTCAACGGCGTTTCCGTGAAGCCCGGACGAAGATGCTAGAACGGGCACAATAGCGAACCATAGTAGCGGTGTGCTTCGGCTAAAGCGTGTCTGTTGAGCTTTCATGAAATACATGACGGTCTCAGATTGCGAGTTCCGCCTGCTGCCAAAACGCTCTGATCAGCGTCGGACGCCGTTGCATGGATTTCAGCCGTCGGGTCGCATAGGTGCGCACTTCCTCGATCGTGTCCATGCACAGGTTGGCCAGTTCGCGTTGCTTGGCGTAGCCGAAGACGTACTCGGCGGGATTGATCTCTGGAGCGTAGGCGGGCAGCCGCTCGAGCTGGATGTGACCATCGAGCGACTCGACGTAGTCGCGAACCAATCGACTGCGGTGCGCGGGCAAGCCGTCCCAGACGATCAGCAGCTTGCCGCGGATCGTGGCTTTCAGCGCCTTCAGGAACTCGATGATCTGCGGCCCCTTGATTGCACCGTGAAAGAAGCGGAAGTACAGCCGCCAAAAACTCACGCCAGCGATCAGCGAGAGCTGCTTCCAGTTGAAGCTGTACTGCAGCACCGGGGTTTGGCCCTTCGGTGCCCAGGTCTTCACCCGGGTGGGCCGCTCGCTCAGCCCCGATTCGTCGACGAAGACGATGGTGCGTCCGTCTCGTCTGGCGTTTTTTTTAGTGCTGGCCAGCGCTTGGTCTTCCAATTGAGGATCGCCTGCTCGTCGCGTTGGGTAGCGCGGCCCATCGGGCGTTGCGAGGAGAACCCCATCTCGCGCAGCAGCGTCCACACGTGCGAGGTGCTGAAGGCGTGGCCGAACTCGCGCTCGACCAGGTTGGCTACCCGCGAAAGCGTCCACACCTCGGTCGGAAAGCCGTTGGCCATGGCGCCCTGCACCAGCAGCTTGCCCAAACGCACGCGATCCTTCGCCCGGAACACCCCAGGCCGACCCAACGCACGGCGCCGCCATGCCCGCGGGTCCTCGGCGAGCATCCGCGCCCACGTCATGGCCGTTTGCCGGCTGACCTCGCACTGGCGCGCAACCTCCGCTTGCGGCACGCCGCGTGCGAGCATGCGCATCCCACGTCGGCGTCGAGTCTCCAGTGCTTTGAAATCGCGCTTGTATCGTTTCGTCGCCACGCCAATCCTCCGAGCAGTCCCTTGCTCGAATAACGCACATGGTAGCGAATCCGTTGTCAGGCATTTCAAGAAAGCTCAGAGTTACATTGATCAGAACGTGTAACTCCCTGTTCACTGCGTACGGACCTGCATGCGGGGTTGTGTTGGCAGGGCCGGGTAGCAGCCAGCCCGTACCCGATTAGGCCCGCTGTTCACACCTAGGTGAGCAACTTGAAAGCATGCGTCCAATCATTGCGGAGGAAGCCGGGGATGCACCAGAGCATACACAGCGGCTCGATCGCACGGGCCGCCTCGGCCTTGCCCATGTCCGCCGATTCCCAGCCGAACTGATCAAGGATTCCGCTCACGGTCTTCTTCGCCGCCTCGTCGTTCCCGCAAATAAACATGGTTGGCTTGCCGCCCTTAAACTGCGGATTGACCATGCACGCATTGCCGACGGAATTGAAGGCTTTGACGAAGCGTGCGTTGGCAAGCTCGCGCTGCAGCCGTTCCATCAGGGATTCGTCGAGATCGGTGAAGAACTTCAACACACCATTGGTGGGCGGCGCGTCGGCAATGGGATTGGTCGCGTCTATGACCGGCTTGCCGGCCAGATTGGATGGGTTCGCGGCACGCAGCGCGTCCTGTGCGGCAGTGCCTTTGACCGCCAGCACCACCAATTCACCGAACGTTGCTGCGTCGGCGAAGGTCCCGACTCGGCCCTTCGGATTCTCCTTCGCCCAGCCCGTCAGTTTGGCGGGTGCCCTTGTGCCAATCATTACGTCGTGACCATGTCTAAGGAAACCTCCAGCCAACACCTTCGCCACATCGCCCGAGCCAAGCATTCCGACCTTCACGCTGTTCTCCTTTCAAACAAGAGGTTCTGCCTGCCCCGGACGAGCCGGGCGTCCCTACTGACACGAGGCGAGCCCGCCCAGAAGTCGGACGTGTCTTCCCTCGTCCACTCGCCGCTGCCGTAAGGCCGGGTGATGACTTCGAGCAGATGACCGTTGGGGTCTTCGAAGTACATCCCGCGGCCGCCGTCGCTGCGGTTGATTTCGCCGGCGCGGTGCGGCCCAGTACTGGAGCCCTCGTTCGCGGAGGCGGTCGAAGACTTGGTCGAAGTCGTCTTCGCCTATTAGCAGTTTGTTGAATTTATCCCCTGATACTGTTTACGGAATCGGGGGGAGTACGTTGAGTAATGCGTCGTATAGATCGAAGGGGATGAGCGCGATGCGTGGAGCCGACGTAACCCAGGAAGGCTTGTTCGTTGTGAAGCAGACCTCGGATTACGTGCCGGCGGAGCATCCGCTGATCGCGATTCGAGAGATTCTCAATCCAGCGCTGCGCGACATGGACCGGCTGTTTGAGTCGATGTACGAAGAGCGTGGTCGGTACTCGGTGCCCCCGGAATGGCTGCTGCGTGGATTGGTGCTGCAAGCCTTGTATGGAATTCGGAGCGAACGGCTGTTGTGCGAGCAATTGGGTTACAACATGCTGTTCCGCTGGTTCGTCGGACTGGGCATGGAAGACTTGGCGTGGGATCACAGCACCTATACGCAAAATCGCGACCGGCTGATCGATCACGATGCGATCAAGACGTTGTTCGGGCGCGTGATGCAACAAGCGGAAGAAGCCAAGCTGCTCTCGTCCGAGCATTTCAGCGTGGACGGCACGCTGATACGTGCCTGGGCCTCGCTCAAGAGCTTCGTGCCGAAGGATGGGCCCCCGCCGAACAAGACTGGCAGCAAGAACAATCCGGAAGTGGAGTTCAAGGGCCAGAAACGCAGCAACGATACGCACGCCAGTACCACCGACGCGGATTCCCGGCTGTTCACCAAGTCGAAGAAAGCCCAGGCTCTGCCATCCTTCATGGGCCATGTGCTGATGGACAACCGCAGCAAGTTGGCCGTTGACACGCGACTGACGCTGGCCACGGGCACGGCCGAACGCGAGGCAGCCCTCGACATGTTGGCCAGTCTTCCCGGCGAGCAGCGCAAGACGGTGGGGGCGGACAAGAACTACGATACCGAGGACTTTGTCAGCGCCTGCCGTGAGCTCAACGTCACCCCTCATGTGGCACAAAATGCCTACGAGTACGACACCAAGACCGGCAAACGGGCGAAGCGCGAAAGCCGGATCGACGGCCGCACGACCCGGCACGACGGCTATCGGGTCAGTCAGGTGACGCGCAAGCTGATCGAGACGTTGTTCGGTGATGGCAAGCAGCATGGCGCAACGATCCGTCAGGTCAAGCTGCGTGGCCAGCCGAAAGTCAGCGACGTGTTCACACTGTCCATGCTGGCGGTCAATTTGCGCCGGTTGCCGAAACTGTTCATAGCACAGGCGATCATGGGCGCGACCGGATAAACGGGAAAGGTGCGTCCGCATTTGCGGTTCGCGTGCAAATAGCGGCGCAAAACACCAACGCGGAAGCGCAAACCGCGAGAAACCTCGCACGGCTTCCTCTCCCATCTTGAAAATCTCGTTGCGATCCAATGCCCGCACCCAAATCATCGATAATTTCAACGAACTGTTAGGAAGGCGTAGTGCTGGGAGGAAATCTCGCCGTCACGCTCGTGGAAGTCGAGTGAGACACCGTTGCTAAGTTCGACGACGAGAAACGGTCCGAACCGGCTGGGTCCAGACAGGCCGAGAAGTTCCGTAAGCAATGTCGCCGACTTCTGCTTGTCGCGGCACCAGACGATCGTGTGGTTGAGTTGCACGTTCACGTCATGACCCTTCTTTCCTCGCCAAGGCGCGTTCTCGGCTTTCGAGTGATCGGTCATGCTGACGAAAGTTCTCCTGCGGCCTAGCGGCGCTTAGCAGGAGAACTCCCGGCAGTAGGCGCGGGAGGGCGGCATAGCCTGGGAAATCCGCACGCAACTTTCTGTAAGACCCGGAGGCGGGAAACCACCTCCGGCGACCCGATCCGCGGATTAAATGCTGATCGCGATTCGCATCTGCTCATCTCTGGGACTGGTGTAACTCCGAATATTTCCAGAGTGCTTGATCCAACACTCTCATCGTAACGCCAGCTGTCCCCGCCAAAGCGCGACAAAAGTCTGTGTAGCACTGCCAAAACGGAAAACTGTACGACCTCGGTGGCGGTGTGTTCAGCGACCACAACGCTCTGAAGTCCAAGATGGGATACCGGCTGGGGAAGGTGAAATGAAGAAACACAGATGCGGTCGGCCACTTGACCCCTGCGAGAAGTGTCCATAGCTGAATACGCAACTGCTCCGAGTGCGTCGCCCTAACTAGGATGGACACATCCCGAACGAATGTGGCGTCGTTGGATTCGCACTGGGGCTTTGAGCGCGGTGTCTTCCATGCGCAGACCGTGAAAAACTCCTCCTTCGTGAGGAAGCCTTGCTGTTCGTAAGACGGAAACACACGCTGGGTAACTTCGTCCGTCAAGCGCCGATCTCTTTCCCTCAACTCGGCGACATACCGCTCTGAAAGCTCGCTGATTTGGGCAATGGGAAAACGAAGTTCAATTTGTGTCATGCGAACGCTCGATTGGTGGATGGACTCCCATGTGGTGTGGGGTGTCAGCGATCAGCCTACCACCGCGGGACGCTTAGGGGGCGGTAGTGTTAGAAATGGCGGCCAGGGCGACAGGTGCGCACGGTGTTAGCCCGCGCCACTCTTGGACAGGGGCCAGATGACCCTTCCAATCTCATCTTGTGGCTCCAAGAACACCACCGCTTTTTGCGACAGCCATCGCGCAGAGGTGGCCCTTGAGACGCGGAGATAGTCACGGACGGCCTCGACGGCGGTCTGCCCGGGCCGGAACGGGATTGACCGACCGATCAGGTCAACGCTCCTGCCGACAAACTCAGGCCGATCGGGGGAGACCCCAAACCTCCGGTCACCGAAATCGCGGTGCATGTTGCGCCTCGCCGGGAACGCCCGACGCGGGTTAGCTTTGAAGAACGACCACACATCGAAGTCCTTCACACCATTCCGACCGTCCAGGTAGTGGAGCGCAGCCCCCTGGCATAGGGCGACGCATAAGAGTCGGTCTGCGTACACTGCCGCGAGGTCTGGCTTGCGACGGAAAAGGTCGTTCCGATCGGCTCGGGCGATGTCTGCGAGCCGCGCCAAGTCTTGCGTGCGGATCCCTTTGAATGAACGGTCATTCGGCCGCATGCAAGCACTCATTCCAAGGGGTTGGATTTCTCATGGCGGTTCGCTGCCTGCCGCGCCACTTGCGGGCGCATGCGCATGTCAGTTGCCGGGAATCAAGGAAGGTTGCTGGTCGCTGAACCACGCCAGGAAGCGTGCCGGCTGGGTAAAGTATGGCGGTACAGCGCTGCGCTGGATGTAGCCATCCATTACGCTCAGACCACCCCAAGCGTTGAGGAGGTCACGGCGTACGCGGTAAGCGCGGTCTCTAAACTCGCCGATAGGAATTGCGCGTTCGAGGCGCCCAGAGCTACCTGCAGCCCCGAAGACCACGATGTCCTGCTGGGAGATTTCAGAACGCCGGGTGTGGGCGTTGAGATGCCAGTCATGCTCCGGCAGCTCAGTCGCGGCGACAATCCGCTCTACGGTGAAGAAACCGATCAAGGCATAGACCAGAGTAGCGGGGCGGTCCACGGCCAGCAGCGACGCATAAAACGCGATGAAGTCACGCTCTTGAAGCGCCGCGAGACGTGAGCCCCGTCGCGGCCCGTTGTCCCCGTAGGTCAAATGCTCGAAGTCGGGGTCAAGGTGCATCCACGTTTCAGAGGGAAGCCACCGGGCAATGTCATGCCCGCCGACGAATCCGCGAATCCGGTCGGCGATTTCCGAGTAGGGGCGACCGAATCCGATCCTTACCCGTTCAGCGCGTTCGGGAATCGGCACGTACACATACTCGCCGGTTGCCAGTCTGATGGGGGCGTTCGCCTTCCCATACGACTGGTCCGCACCCACTCGGACCATCACCCCGCGGAGCTCTCTAGCACCTAGTCCGGCCACTTGCCTTCCTTCTACGATCCGTCCCCTTCGGGGCTTGCGCGTCGCCGCCGAATGCCGACGGGTCAGTGCCACCAATCGCGAAGCCTCCGTCCTTCGGCGTTCCATGCTCTCCCACCCGCAGGCCCCACGACACGCGCGATGTACGGTTTGTTCGCGTTGGATCTATGACCCTGAAACCGGGGAGAAAGCATGCTCAGGGAAGCGGGCAACACGAGTCGGTACATATCGCCGCCTCCAAAGTACCAGTAGATGCGCGAGACCAGAACGTTCTTCCCTTGCTCCACGTCCTTCAGAAATGCTTCGCGCCCGTGGCCGGATGCCGAAGGAAGCGGTTGGGGCGAGATTCCGCCCTTGTCGATAATGTAGATGCAGTCTCCTGCGAAACGCTCGGGCGATCTGCGATCTGGAATCTTGCCGGGCATGTGACGGCGGCACCATTCGATGTACTCTCGCCAACTCATGACTTCTTCGACCTGCATGACATAAACCAGTCGGTGTTCGTCGTCTCTACAGCCGAATCCGACGACGATGTCACCGCTTCTCGCATGCTTTCGGATTCTCGGCTTGCATGTCGCAAGCGTGCAAACCTTAAAGTAAGGGTTCGGCGCGCTACCCCCATCGTGGGCGACCTTGTATGTCAACAGGCGCGCCGCTGGACCCAGTCGGAGTGCTCTCACCTTTCCCGTAGCGCCTCGTGCGCGGCGAGCAGCTCTGCAATCTCGCGCAGACCTGCTTTCTCCGCCATCTCTCGAGGCGTTTCGCAGTCGTCGATGCGTGTCCGTAGGCGCGGGTCCGCACCGGCTTGCAGCAGTAGTTCGACGGCCCCTAGATTGTGTTCGGCCACCGCCATGTGCAGTGGCGTGTAGTCGTTGATGCCGCGTTGATTGGGATCCGACCCGAAGGCGAGCAGAAGTTTCAGGATCTCGAGCACGTCGGGTCGTCCAGGTGATCCAGCCTGCGGCCGAAGGCAAGACAGTGCCGCGATCAAGGGTGGGAATCCTGCATGATCGGCAGGATTGGGATCGGCGCCGATCTCCAGCAACGTGCGGATAAACGCCAACGGGCTGTGGTAGATCGCGTATTCGAGGCACGAGCCGATCGTCAGCGGCATCGGTCCATTCGGCACGCTGGCCGGATCATCGACCGCGGCCCGCAAGGCGGCAAGATCACCCGCGCGAAAGGCGGCATCGATCTTCTTGAACTTCTCGTATTCCGCGCATCGCTCAGCATCCGGCTTCATTCTTGCCGCCGACTGCTTACGGTTTGGGCTTCAATTCCGCGGACAACTCCAGCATGCCGCGCTCCAGAGCAAGATCATAGGCCGTTTTGCCAGCGAATCCGGGAGCACCGGATCCCCGCAATGAGAGATCGGCCCCAGCTCTCGCCAGAAGGCTTGCGACTTCTGCATGCCCGGCAACGACGGCAAGCATCAAAGCGCTCAGCCCAAACTTGGCGGTGATGTTCAGGTTGGCCCGATGAGCGATGAGTGTCTTGACGACCTCGCGATGACCCGCATGTGCGGCCAGCATGAGGGCCGTCTGTCCGTAGCGATCGCGAGCGTCCACATCCGTACCCCGTCCAAGAAGATCAAGGACGATCTGGACGGTCACCACGCTTGATCGCATCCTCCCAGGCGGCATCCATCACAATGTGGTGAAGCACCGCGGCTCACCGCTACCCCCAGGCGTGAACCGGGTCGTGATCGATCCCGCACGATCCGTTCCGCGCAGAGCGTTTTTGCTATTCAGCACTGTGGGCATAGCGGATCCATTGGTCCCCACTCTCTGGTATAGTGCTGCAATGCACAATCCAATCTCCACGCTCGACTCAAAAGAGTTGCTCCAGGTTTTCTCCAGTTCCTGGTGGCAGCTTGACGCAAGTCACCGTGATCTGGTCGCCAAGCGCCGCGAACCGATCCATCACATTCTGGCGAAACTGCACAATCGTGATCTCGAGATCCTTGTCGTTCGCAGGCTGGAAGCCTCTGACGCTCATGCCGACGTGGGCAACGAAGACTTGGGGCAATAGTCCCTCGGTCCTTGCCCATCGGACGCTTCTGCGCCACTCTAGTCCGCTGTACCCTTGAAAGAACAGCCAAGACCGTCTCGTGCGGTCGTTGATATTAATCGAAAGGAATGTAATGACTACAGCCAAGAAACCCGTGGGTGAGAACGTATCCAGCGCCGCCAAGTCCGGCAGTGCCTTCATGAAGCCCATGACAGTAAGCGCGGAACTCGCGGCTGTGGTTGGAAATGGTCCCATGCCCCGCACTGAGGTCACGAAAAAGCTGTGGGAGTACATCAAGGCCAACGGGCTGCAGGACCCAGGGAACAAGCGATTGATCAACGCCGACCAGAAGCTGAAGGCGGTCTTCGACGGGAAATCCCAGGTGTCTATGTTTGAGATGACCAAGCTGATCAACGTCCACCTCCACTGAGACGGACTCCCCCAGGTTTCCTCGTTCGGCAGCGCGCAGGTAACGGCTGCAGCATTTCTGCACGACCATCTTCGCCCGCGACAAAGCTACGCTCTCCAAAGTAAACGAGGGTTCTCGTCATGTTCTACCCGAGTATTCTGCACTTGCTTGCACACCAGCACGCCGTTTCGCTTGAGCGCGCACATCAGCTCTGGGATCGGGCTGCGACGCATTCGACCGCGCCAGTGGGGCTCACACCGGATGACACCCCCGACTGGGAGAGTGTGATGTCGAGCTTCCTCAAATCGATACGCTGCGAAGCGCGTGCGAGCAGAATGCGAGCGGGCTACACACTCTAGATCACTGCGTCGGTACTCGCGCACCACGGACAAGTTGTGGATTGCAGTGCGCGAAGGTCAGGGATTCGGAAATGACGATGCGTGGCGACTGATCCATTCTTCCGCCGCTTCCTCGGCTGTGAGCTGTCGCCCCTCGCGTTGCTCGACATCACGCCGGTAACTCTCGATGTGGCAGACCTGCTCGACCATTCGGACTTCAAACGCCTCTACCGCGCCAGGAAACTGAACGCCGACCGCAAAACTCCTCCCTTCCTGATGGCACCACGCCACTCGCGCTGCCGGCAACTCGAAAGCGGGCCGCAAATGCGGCATCCGCAGCCGGATGATGGTATCCGGTTCGATCGCCGTGTCCGACAAGAATGCAAGACCACCGTAGCTGACGTTCTGGGTGGATCGCTGGACGTAGCTGCTTTCGGGGACGCACTGAATCTCGATCGGGATTTCCGAGGGGTGTCGGATGAACTGACGCATGGATGGCTACCCTCCGGCTCGATGACTCGCGGCGCCACGCTCTGCAATGAAGGCGCACCGCGACGCCTGACGACACCGTGTGCTCCCTGTTCATGAACCGCGCAGTGCAGACCCGCATGCCGGGTGGTGCGGGAAGGGCCGGTTAGCAGCCCGCCCTTGCCCGATTAGCTTTCATTTCCTTGCGCTCTTCCCACCTGCACGAGAAGTTCTACTCGTAGCGGGGCTGTGTTTACCCTGCGGCGAGTAGACTATTTTGTATTGCCCTGCGCAACGCAACCATTCGATCAGGCATACACGACAATTCCTCCATAGCTCCCGAAGCATCTCATCGAACGAAGGATCCGCGAAGTAGTTTTGGAGGAGCATTGGTAGAAACTCGCCGGCTGAGAGTTTCCCTCTGTGGACATGTTCGCTGCGAACTTTCTGAGGATGAAGAGATAGCTCGCGGAGGCGTTGTGCCTCACTCGCACTGACAAGGCTTGCAACAACGTCGTACACGTTCATCCAATCGTATCGCTTGCCGGGTGGCTTCAGCGCTTCGCAGAGCGATACATT
>CAVVES010000012.1:0-39571 GCA_963747225.1 uncultured beta proteobacterium
CCTCATGATCCGAATGCGCGTCGCGTTGCGGCGTCATAGAGGTCGCCGCCCGGCTGGTATCGCGCCGCGTCGCGCTGCCACTCCGCGTAGCGGCGATGCCTGCAAGACTTCCGGCGGCAGCCGGTCCGCTTCGTGCGATCTCCGCGCCGCGAACCACCCCGCCACTAGCATGGATTTTGACGCGGCCTTCAGCCACCGCGCTCGCATACGCGCGGTAGGCCTCGAACCGACCCCAAACTCCTCTCGCAATTCAGCATCAGCAGCCCATCGGCGGGCCGCCTCAGCTTCGATCGCCTCGCGATCCACGTAGTCGCGTGTCATACCCGTGTTCCTCGTTTTGGGTGGATGGATGTGGACTTACACGTCGATTAGACTGCGTCATCAGCCGCTGCTGCAAGATCGCGATCTCGCGCAAGATAGCCAACTCGCGCGAGCGCCCGGCTGATAGCGCACTGTGAGAGCGGTCGCCCACCGGCGGCAAAGAAACGGAACAACGCGCACCGCAGCGCGCTCGCGCTGGATGGCGGGTTCTCAAGCTCCTGCCAGGTCGGCCAAATGGATTGCGCAAAAACCTCAAGCTCGCGTTCGAGTACGCCTGCTGCGCTTCCACTTCGATCCGGCGATACCCACCGCCTCGACCGCGTCCGCCAGAGCCAGGTCGCGTCGTTGTTGTGCGATGCGTTCCATCCATGATCGCTCACCCCGCGCGGAGCCCAGCCCCAGCGCCACATCGAGCGGCACCGAGCCGGCGCTCTCGACATACTCGCGGAACCCGGCAGCCAACCAGCGATCGTCGTCGTCGCGGTTGCGCTGCATGATGCGGTTGAGCCGACCCAGGAGGACCTCCAGCTCGCGCGCCGACGATCCATTCCCGGCGATCGGCTCACAGCCGTTCCGCTTGGCTGCTGAGCAGTCAAGCTGCCGAAGAAGATCCTCACCGCTACTAGACATTACTGATAGTGAACACTAACTGACTTTCACACCCTTAACGGTCCTTCACAAGCAGACAGAAATCGAGCTGCCGCCGCTGCGCACGGTGGCATCTCATTGGAAGGACCCACGCTCACGCGGCGGCACTGGATGCATTCACAGTCAAGTGGCTTCACACCATGCGCTCGGTCCCCCATTGCGTTGCTGCCACTTTTCCCCTGTCACGCGCTGTCACGCGTGCCGATCCACTGTAAGCTTCTCAAACATACGAGAGGGACTTTTCCAAGTCCCAAAAGGTTTCCTTTGCTGGCGCGCCTGCAATAGATAAGCACGCGTGACAGCGCGTGACACCACCGGGTCATAGCAGTCCGATTCCTTTGTAGATTCGCTCGCGCGTTCCGCTGGCCTTTCTGCGCTGGCGGATACGCACTTGGGGGAAGGCCGCGTTCATGTCTTTTCCGAAGTCCTGCTTGCTGCCCACATGTTCGAGATTTTGGTCACGACACCACTTGCGCCAGGCATCAAAGAGGATATCGACGGTGACTGATTGACGCGTGTTCACCTTGCACCGATCCTCGACAAAGGTCTTAACCGGGGACGCCAGTGCGCCGAGCTGCTCGACGAGGTGGGCGCCAGACTTCGGCTGCACGAAATGCCCGCGTTTCTGGAGTCGCGCGAGACCATCAAGCGCCCAATTGAAGACGCCGGGAAACTCCAGCCGCAGCGTCTCGAACAAGAGAGGATCCTCGCGCCCATAGAAACTCTTCGTCAGGCACATCATTACGTAGCGCGACGCGATCGCGCCGGATGCATCTGCAATCGCCGGCAGCTCATTGCTCAACAACACGAAGCGGACCAGTAGCCGGCCCGCAAAGTCGGACCGGAATTTTCTCGGCACGCTGACGCTGTCCTCCCCGCTGATGCGCAGCAGGTTCTCGGCGACCGCCGCGGGATCGCTCTTCTTGCTCAGTCGCGCGTCCGACACCACAGCGAGCTGCTTGGCGATCAGTCCCTCCAAGCCGAAATGCGTTCCGAGGTTATGCAGGGTTGGCGCGCAGGCATTCGCTGCGCCTACCAGCGCAGTGAGCACGCGTGCGATTGTGCCCTTTCCGCTTCGCATCGGCCCCACGAACAGGAAAATCTTCTGCTGGGCTGTGTCCAGGGTCAGGCAGTAGCCGATGATCTCGGCGAGCGTGTTCCACTGTTCTTCATCGTTGGGCCAGACCGACTGCAAGAAATCAAACCACCTGCGTGGCCTCGGCGCTCGGGGGTCATAAGCGAACTCGAGTACGTTGAGATTGAAATAGGCGGGCGTAAGCGGTCGCAGCTCTAGGGTAGGCACATGCAGCAACCCGTTCTGCCAAGCAATGTAATGACCGCCAGGTGCAAGCTGGGCATCATCAAGAAAGGCAGGGGGCGCAATAGAATCGTCCAGCTTTGAGGCTGCCCGCAGCGCATCCTCAAATTGATCGACCAAGGTCTTATTGACGCTCGGTCGTTCGCCCTTCGACGTGATGCCGCGAGCCGCGAGCGTTGCATAGATCCGCGCGCGCATGTCCGCCGCGGTTACTCTGCGATAGCAGGCGCCGGCAAACTCGTAGAAATCACCTTGCCAGAAGTGAAGCGTTCGATGCGAGTTGATCTGGTAGTCTGAAGCGACCCAGTGCTGCGCGGCGTCATACGGTTGGCTGCGATCGACGATCAGACCCAGCTCCGGCGCCCTCACATTCTGCTCGATGAAGGCGAGGCACTCGGGCACGCCCCAGCCCCCGGCGATCGCATCGAAAACGTCCCACCCCGGCGTCTTTTCCCCCGGTGGTGGCACCCTCACGATGCGCACTGCACAGTCGAGCTTGCGTAGGATCTCCGCGATGCGCTGCATGGCGGCGATGCCCGGTTGCTCGCGCAGCGGGAGATAAGGTTTCGAGTCGGGATCGACCTTCGCCTCACGCTCCTGCCTTCGTTAGCCTTTCCCGCTGCGCATCGCAATCCGGCCAGAGGATCACGTCGCGCCCGCGCAGCGGCTCCCAATCGACTTTCCCCACGCCGTTCGTGCCACCGGGCCACGTCACCGCCACGAAGCGCTTGCCGAACAACGAAGCGGCGGCATCGGCGCATTTCTCGCCCTCGACGATCAGCACCGTGGCATCGGGATTTGCCGCCAGCCTATCGAGTCCAAAAATCGGTCGCGGGACCGGGAAACTCAGCCAGCGCCATTGCTTCGCCCCGGTCTTGACGTCCTCCGCGAACACCATCGGCACCGTTTCTTTGCCCCCGTCACTGGTGCGAAAGCGGCAGACATACCCGAGCACCGCGCCGGTCGCATCCGCGTAGGTCCAGCGGCTCTCAGGCACGCCACGCCTGACGTGGGCTTTCGGTGGCTGGGGCGCTTCGCTGGGTACCGGCAGGATCACGCGCCAGCGATCCTCCTTTTCCGCGCGCTCCGGCTGCGCAAGCGATGACGTAGGCGCGTCCCGAAACTTCCCCTGACGACGCCCCGCGAGCCTATCCACAATCGCGCCGGGCGAATTCAGCTCCTCGGCGAGCTGCTTCGCGGCTTCCCCTTGCTTGAGACCGTTCAGGTAGGCATAGAGCGAGACCGCATCGCCACCCTCGTCGCCGGTGGCGAAGTCCGACCATTTGCCACTGTCGAGATTGACCTTGAACGAACCGGGCTTGTGATCGGCGCGGGTGGGATTGCGCGCCACCCACTCGGAACCCTCGCGTTTGCCATCTGGGAGCCAACGCGCGAGCAGCGAGGGCAGCATCCCCAGGGAAGCAGCCGCAATCGCCGCGAAGGCCGAGCTTGGATGCACAACTGCGCCCAATCCTATACGGCTCAGGCTGGTGCTTGCTCAGGTGCAGTTTGGCGCCGGCGTTTTTTCGAGGCTTGCTTGGCGAACGGTCCGCCGACCTCGTAGCACGCTAGCGCCTCATCGACGCGGCGGAGGTTGTACCTGATGCTTCGGCCAAGACGAACAAAAGGAATGCGTCGCTGCCCGCGCCGATCGGCGCGCAAGGTGTGGACGCTGAGGTTCCTCTTCTCGGCAAGTTGGATGTCGGTCAGCGCGCGATCGTCGTACTCGGGAGTCGTAGAGGGTGTCATCGGATGCGCCTCGGTAGGAGTCATTGCGCAGCCAGATTACTTCGCGCGAATTGCGGACAGCTAGGGCCAACCGTCTACACTTCCGCCGCCTGCTCCGAGGCGCGGGCAGTGGACCGTTGTTTCTTAGGCGATCAAAACGCGTTGCCGTCATCAGGTTGTCGCTGGGTCGGCGCGCTTGACCGGATAGCGCTTCCCGTCTTTGCCGGTCCGCGTGCCCTGCCGAGAATCGGTCAGGTGGCGCAGTTTGCCCACCTGACGATATTTCGCTACGTGCCTTGGCGACCGTGTTATGGGAAACACCGACCGCCGCCGCGATCTGGCGGTTGCTCTGTTCGGGGTGCAGCTCGTCGAGGCGCTTGACAAACCGTCCCTTCTGCCACGGAGGCAGTTGCCGACGCGCCACGCTGAGGCAGATGGCGAAGGTCTCCGCATCGTCGCCCGTGTACTTCTCGGCGCGGTCGCGCTTCCAAAGGCACGGTCGAGATCAGATATATCGTCAGGTGGGCAAAGTGCCCACCTGACCGATTCGACACCGAACAGGCAGAGATGGGAAACGCTATCCCGCCCGACCAACCGCCCCGTGCGAGACCTCCCGCACCGTGGGGCAGGGGAGTGGCCAGTCAGGCGACGAGCAGGGTCTCATCAGGCAGGTTCCAAGGACCCCGGAACATGTACAAAACATGCACATGGTTCCTTTATCGATTCGTTGGGTCTGACTAGGATGACTGTTATTTTTCTTGTTTATACAGTAACTTAGCTGGTAGGTCGTGGCGGATTCGAACCGCCGACCAACGGATTAAAAGTCCGCTGCTCTACCAGCTGAGCTAACGACCCGAAAAAAGCGTCGAGAAGTATACCGGCGGTGCACTTGTGCGGCAACCAAACGACCGTGCAGGCAGACCTCGATACAGGCCGTCCGCATTCACCTATCGGTTTCGCGCAGCATCCGCCAGTACTGGTATTTCATGGTCGCGGCGGACCCGGCCACGATGCTCAGAAAAGTCAGAATCGATCCGAGCGCGAGCGTGGAAACGCCGGTTATGCCTTGCCCGAAGGTGCAACCCATCGCGACCACGCCGCCGAACCCCATCAGCGCACCTCCGACGAGATGATTGCCGGTGTCCTCGGCGCTGCGGAAACCCTCGACGCGAAACCGCCGCGCCAGCAGGGAATGGGCGAGGGAACCGAGTACGATCCCGAGCACGACCGCGATCGCGAAGGTGACGCCGAGCGAAGCGTCGGACCAGAGCATGAGCAACTCGAGCGCGTAGGCAAAGGGCGCGACATTGGTGACCGATTCCGGGCCTCGCGTGTTGGTGCCGAAGTGGATCATCTCGAGGGTTTCGGGATTCTCCGCGTAACCCACATGCCCGGTGAGGTACCACCCGGCCACGATGGCAAGTCCGATGACCACGCCTCCGAGGAGGTGGTCGACCGTCCAGAAGTCACGGCGCGTCAGGGTGATCAGCACCAGACCGCCACCGAGCAGCGCTGCCAACCCTATCTGCAGCGTCGCACGGGAGATTCCCGTCGCGTGGTTGAGGAGCGCGGGCAAGTCCTGGAAGGTCGGGAATCGAATGGCGACCGGCTCCAGCAAATTCACGCGCATCACGCCTAACACGCCCTTAATGGTGATGTAAGCCACCACGCCGAGCACGAGAAAGACGACGATCGACTTCAGATTGCCGTTGCCGATGCGGATGAGGGTCTTGGTGCCGCAGCCGGAGGCGAGCGTCATGCCGATGCCGAACAGCAGACCCCCAAGCACATACGAGAGCCAGATGAAGTTGGGCGTCCGGTAGATGGACTTGTTGAGGTCGACAAGGCCGGAGAGCTCGAGCGCATTGGCGCCGATGATGGCGATGCCGACTGCGAGCAGCCACATCCGCATGCGCCCCCAATCGCCCATGTTGACCACATCGGAGACCGCGCCCATGGCGCAGAAGTGGGTCTTGTTCCCGACGAAGCCGATCGCAAGGCCGATCGCAAAGCCGCCCCAGGCGACCGTATGGGCAAGGTTCAACGGGTTCAGGCGTAGCGGGTGGGGTCGGGCAGTCGCGCCTTCTCGAAGCCGGCACGCCGCAGGCGACAGGAATCGCAGCGCCCGCACGCGCGGCCGTCCGCGGTCGCCTGATAGCACGACACCGTGGCCCCAAGATCGACCCCGAGATCGACGCCGCGGCGGATGATCTGCGCCTTGGTGAGATAGATGAGCGGCCGGTGCAGCGTCAGGCGCTTTCCTTCCACCGCCGCTTTGGTGGCGAGGTTCGCCATTGCCTCGAACGCGTGCAGGTATTCGGGGCGGCAATCCGGATAGCCCGAATAGTCGACCGCGTTGGCGCCGATGAACACATCTACGGCGCCGAGCACCTCGGCCCAGGCTAGCGCAAGGGAAAGGAGAATGGTGTTGCGCGCGGGAACGTAGGTGGCCGGAATGCCATCGCCAGGCGCTTCGGGAACGCTGATCCCGGCGTCGGTCAGCGCAGAGCCGCCGAAGGTCGTGAGGTCCAGGCGTACGACGCGATGCGCAGCCGCCGCGAGAGCGCCCGCCACGCGCGCGGCCGCGTCGAGCTCGGCACGGTGACGCTGCCCGTAGTCGACGGAAAGGCAGTGGCAGGCAAAGCCTTCCACTCGAGCAACAGCGAGGGTCACTGCGGAATCGAGGCCACCTGAAAGCAGGACGACCGCTGGATCAGGCATGCACGGAGCGGATGGTCCAGCCCTGATCGCGCAGGAAATCCAGAGTGGGTTTGACCGCCCGTTCGACCAGGTGCCGCCGCGCGGGATTTGCCAGCGCGCGCTTGCACCACGCCCGCGCACCGTCGAGCCCGGCGCTCTGATACACGATCGCCGGGGGAAAGAAGAGATGCCGCGTGTACGACCGCAGGAAAACGGAAACGAGCAGCGACTTCGCCGCCCTCTGCAAGCGATTGAGGTGCTGTGAAGCCTCGGAGAAGCTCGCCCGGGCAAGCGCGATGTGGCGCGCCTCGTCCACGATCCGCAGCGTCGCGACGTGGTGGACGACCGCGCTCACGGGAGCATTGTCGGCGGGCTGGCGGATCGTGCGATTCAGCTTGTCCGCCAGCTCTTCGCAGATGAGGGCCATGGCCCAGAACAGAGCAGAGTCCATGTCCACATGGTCGGATATGACTTTGAAGAGCCGTGGACGATGCGCGGCAGCCTCGGGAATGTGGATGCCGCTGCGATCCATGAGCTCCAGGAACATCAGGCTGTGTCCGGACTTTTCGCGGATCTCGTGCAGGTAGCGGCTGCGCACCGCCGGCTCCGAACCGTCAAACGCACGCGCAAGATGCCGGGTGAACACGGACTCGAGCCAGAGTCCGGTCTCGAGCAGATGCACGAACTCGAAATGGGAGAGCCGCCGGCGGGCAGCGATCGGCAGGGTCTCGAATTCGTCGACTCCCGCCAGCGAAACCGCATGGGGAGGCAGCCACCAGAGATCGAGGTCGACGCTGTCCCAGTTGAGGCGCGTGAGGGGATCGCGATACGGCGAGCTCGCGTCGTTCAGGAGATGCAGAAGACCGGGTTGATTCGTCATGGCCGCTCGCCGAAAACAGGTTGCAATATACCGCGACACCGCCCGTTATTGAAGGCAGACGACGAAAGACCGGGAAACGACCTGCTCGCGCGGATCGGCGGGCGCGACGCACGCAAACGCGGCAACGACTCCGACCGCATCGCGCGGCAATCAGCGTCCGCGTGCGCCGCCCCAGAGGATTTTGTGCAACTGGAGTTGGAAGCGCACGGGCAATCGGTCGCGCAATATCCACGCCGCGAGCCGTTCCGGCGGAACCGCCCCATGAGCGGGCGAGAACAGCACCGGACACAGCCGGTCGAGCGCCCGACCGACCAGCTGACCGCGCGCCCATTGGTAATCCGGCTCGTCGCAGATGACGAACTTGATCTCGTCCGAAGTGCGCAGGTGATTCAGGTTGTCCCAGCGATTCTTTTCCGCTTCGCCGGAGCCGGGTGTCTTGATGTCGAGAATCTTCGAGACGCGCGGATCGACGCGCGCGATATCGAGCGCGCCGCTCGTTTCCAGCGACACCGAATAGCCGGCATCGCAAAGCAAGGTGAGCAGGTGTACGCAATGCTTCTGCCCCAGCGGCTCACCGCCGGTGACGGTGACGTAGCGTGTGGCATGGCGACCGACTTCGGCAACAATCTCCCCCAGGCTTCTGGATTCGCCGCCATGAAAGGCGTACGCGGTATCGCAATAGCCACACCGGAGCGGGCATCCGGTGAGCCGGACGAACACCGTGGGCAGCCCCACACGGCTCGTCTCACCCTGCAACGAATGGAAGATCTCGGTGATGCGGAGCGTCTCGCCGAGGACGGACGCGTCGGCAAGTGGACCGGGAGCAGCAGGTTCGCCCATGATGTCGCGAAGGCCGCCGCCCCCTGCGCTACTTCACCGACGCGAGACGCCGGCGTGCCTTGTCTGCAGCGTCACTCGCAGGATACTTCGCGACGAGGTACTCGAGCTGCTTGCGGGCATTGGCTGCTTCGCCCAGTTCGATCTGCGAGCTCGCCAGGTTGAGCAGCGCATCCGGCACCGAAGAGCTGTCCGGATAGAGCGAAAGCAGCTTCTGCTGGCTGGCCGCTGACAGCTTGTAGTCCTTGAGGTTGAAGTAGGAATCACCGATCCAGTACTGCGCCCGGGGCGCAAGGCTGCTGGTGGGATACTTGGTGAGGAAGGTCTGGAAGGCCACGATGGCGCCGGTGTAGTTGCCGGTGCGGCGGACCGACTGCGCCGCTTCGTAGGTCTTGGTCTCCGCTGCATCGGGCGGCTGGGTCGAGAGTACGACCCTTTGCGGCGCGGGCTCGGTGGAAGCGGCAACGGGGCCGGTGCCGGGAGCGGAGCCCGCCGTTTCCTCGATGCGCCGGACGCGGGCATCGAGATCGACGTACATGTCCTTTTGCCGCTTGCCCGCGTTGTCCAGTCCGTTGTTCACCACTTCGACCTGCCCGCGAAGCTTCGAGAGCTCGATGTTCATCTGCTCGTTCTGGTTGAGCAGCGTGAGCAACGACGATTCGAGCTTCGCGATGCGGTCTTCGAGCGCCCTGCGACTCGCTGTCAGGTCACCGATCTCCTGTTGCTGCCTCGCGATCAGGTCGCGCGCTTCCTTGTCGTCGAACAAGCCGGCGCGCGCAGGAAGCGCCAGGGTGGAAAGCGCGCCAAGTAGCAGAAATAAGGTCCGGAGCATCTATTCGCCTTGATAAACCAGATCCGAGCGCCGGTTCTTCGCCCAGCATGCTTCGTTCGCATCGGTGCAGATCGGCTTCTCTTCCCCGAAACTCACCGCTTCGATCTGAACTTCCTCGACGCCGAGCACCTGCATCGCCTTCTTCACGGATTCGGCGCGCTTCTGTCCGAGCGAGAGGTTGTATTCGCGGCTGCCGCGCTCGTCCGCGTTGCCTTGAACCGTGACGCGCGCGGCCTTGTTCTCGGTGAGGAACTTGGAATGGGCCTGGATCAGAGGCTTGAATTCCTCTTTGATCACGTAGCTGTCGTAGTCGAAATAGACCGCCCGCTTGGACAGAATATGGTTCGGATCCCGCAGACGCGGATCGAGCGACCCCGCGGCGGCTTTGCCCGCCATATCGTCGCCTTCCAGGGGCTTCGTGACGGGAACGGCGGGCGCGGAACTCTTGTCCTCCACGTCGGCCTTGGTTTCGTCCTTGGTTCCCTTGCTCCCGCAGGCGGCAAGCAGGACCATCATTGCAATCAACACTAACTTCTTCATTCTACGGCCTCCCATTATTGACCTCGCTTCATGAACGGGCCCCATGCCGGTTCCCGGACGTCCCCCTGCTGCGTCGACAGCCTTTGCTTCACCCGACCGTCGCTGGACACAGCAGCCAATACCCCGCGCCCCTTCACTTCCGTCGCATAAAGGATCAGTTTACCGTTGGGAGCGAAACTGGGCGACTCATCGAGCCCGGTATCGGTCAGGACAGTCGCCTGGCGCGACGCGTTGTCTTGCACGGCGACGTTGAATTGTCCGCCGCTCCGTTGGATGAACGTGAAGCTCCTGCCGTCGGGGCTATACCGCGGTGACACATTATAGCTTCCCTCGAACGTGAGGCGTTCCGGCTGACCGCCCGCGACCGGGACACGGTAGATCTGCGGGCTGCCGCCCCGGTCCGACGTGAAGAGCACATACTGACCGTCAGGTGAGAAGTACGGCTCGGTGTCGATGGACGCGCTCGACGTGAGCCGCACCGGGTTCGAGCCGTCCGCGCCGATCAGGTAGATCTGCGAAACGCCGTCCTTTGTCAGCACCACCGCCAGGCGTCTGCCGTCCGGAGACCACGCCGGTGCGCTGTTCGAGCCCTTGAAGTTGGATACGACCTGGCGCGCGCCGGTCGAAAGGTACTGCACGTAGACGATCGGTTTTTTCTTCTCGAAGGACACGTAGGCGAGCCTCGATCCATCCGGCGACCAGGCCGGCGAGATGATCGGCTCGTTCGAGGCGAGGACGGACTGCGCACCGTAGCCGTCGGCGTCGGCCACCTGCAGGTCGTAGCGCCGGCCCTGCTTCACCACGTAGGCGATCTTGGTGCTGAACACCCCGCGGTCGCCGGTCAGCTTTTCGTAGATCACATCAGCGATCTTGTGCCCGATCGCCCGCAGCTGGTTCGCAGTGGCCGTGTAGGTGTATCCGGTCAATACGGTCTGCTTGAGGGCGTCGAGCAGGCGGAACCGTATCTCGTAGCGGCCATCCGCCAAGGGTGTCACCGAGCCGATTGCGAGCGCTTCCGCGCCGCGCCCGCGCCAATCGGCGAAGTTCACCTCCGTCGGCTCCGCCGGCAGCGGCACGACGTTCGCGTTCACGAGCCGGAAAAGTCCGCTGCGCTGAAGATCCGCCGCCACGACTTCGGTCACCTTCTGGGGCAGTCGGTCCTCTCCTGCAAAGGGAACGATGGCGATCGGCAGCTGGTTCGCGCCCGAGCCGACGATTTCGATGGTGAGGGCGGCGCGGGCTGCGGGCAGCAGCATCATTGCGAGAGTCAGGCCGAACAGAAGCGCGAGAAGCGCGCGCCGATGCAGAGCACGGGGGGCTGTGGATGAATACATGAAGTCAGGGCCGGAGTCGTTACTCATTCGGCCGGAATTTGAGATGGAGGTTTCGGAAACGGGCGAACGCGGCGGGATCGGAGGGAACCGGTAGCGGCTGCGCCTTCAGAATTGCCCGTTCGACAGCGTTGTCGTAAGCGGCCACGCCGCTGCTCTTGACCAATTTTACACTAAGCACCTCGCCTCCCGGCAGCAAGACGACATCGAACTCGGTCTCGGGGTTGCCGGGAAGCTCCTGCGGGACCACCACGAAGCTGCGGATGCGCGACCGAAGCCGCGCGATCGCATCCGAATCGTCCGCCGCCTTCGACTGGCGGGCGGTCGCCGCCGACTGCTGCTCGCGCCGCGCCTGTGCCGCCGTGATCTCCCGCATGTCGCGCTGGCGGATCTCTTCGAACCGCTTCTGCTCTTCGAGGCGTGCCTGTTCGAGCTTCTGCTTTTCGGACTTCTTCTGCTCTTCCAGGCGTTTCTGGTCTTCCAGTTTCTTCTGTTCCTCGATCTTCTTCTGTTCGAGCTTCTGCTTCTCGAGCTTCTCCTTCTCCAGTTTCTCCTTGAGCGCGATGTCGGGCTTTGGCGGCTCGATCTCCTTCGGCGCCGGCTTGGGCTCGGGTTTCGGCTCGACTTTGGGTGGCGGCGGCGGGGGCTTCACTTCGACCCGGGGAGGCGGCGGGGGTGTCGGCGCTTTCTGGGCCGGCGCTGCGGGAAGATCCTGCCAGAGATCCACCGTGACGGGTTCTGGGGGCTTGCGCTGCCAGGTAACGTTGAAGATCAGCAGCGCGAGAAAAATCAGATGGACCGCGACGGAGAGCGCCCAGGAAAGCGCACGCCTGGGTTCCGTCGGGTGCTCGAGCAATCTCATTTCGGTTGGACGAGCAGCCCCACCCGCTTCACCTGGTTGCGCTGAAGGAGGTCCATGACGTCCATCACGGTTTCGTAACGCACGTTCTTGTCGGCCGAGATCACCACGGCCTGCTGAGAATTCTTCTGCTGCCGGTCGCGGACCGTCTTGATGAGCTCGTCGCGACCGACGTTGCGCTCGTCGGCACTGCGCTCCCGGTCTCGCAGCGCGAGGGACCGGTCGGCGCGGATGATCACTTCGAGGGGTGCGATCGGGGCCTGCGTGGACTTGCCGATCGAGGGTAGCTCGACCTGGCCGGGATTCATGAGTGGAGCGGTCACCATGAAAATGACGAGCAGCACGAGCATCACGTCGATGTATGGCACGACGTTGATCTGGTTCATCAGGCGCCGTCCGGCACGGCGTTCGATCATCATCGGCTGGCCTGCCTCTGCAGGATGTTAGAAAACTCCTCCATGAAGCTCTCGAAGCGCGTCGCGATGCGGTTGATGTCGTAGGCGTAGCGGTTGTAGGCGATTACCGCCGGAATTGCCGCGAAGAGACCCATGGCGGTCGCCACCAGGGCTTCGGCGATGCCCGGCGCGACCGCCGCGAGGGTCGCCTGCACCACGTTTGCCAAGCCCCGGAAGGCGTGCATGATGCCCCACACCGTCCCAAAGAGACCGATATACGGACTCACCGACCCAACCGACGCGAGGAACGACAGATGCGATTCGAGGAAATCCATCTCCCGCTGATAGGTGGCGCGCATGGCCCTCCGCACGCCATCCATGGCCACCGAGAGCTCCATGTTCGGCTGCTGCTTGAGCTTGATGAACTCGCGGAACCCGGCCTCGAAGATCTTCTCCATGCTGCCCGAGGGATTGGCGGCACCACGGTACAGCTCGGTCAGGTCGGAGCCGCTCCAGAAGTTGCGCTCGAACTCGTCGGTCTGCTTCAGCGCGCGGTGAATGGTGAACATCTTCATGAAGATGTACCACCAGCTCTGGATCGATACGATGAGCAGGATCGCCATCACGACCTGCACCAGAAAGCTTGCATTGCTAACGAGTCCCCACAGCGAAAGGTCCGTGGCCAGGCCAGTTTTCACGTTGTTATTCCGATTTAAGCGGAGCGATTCGATCAAGAATGGGCTGCGGAATGGCGGCCGGCCGGATGGTCTGTGTATCCACGCACACCCCCTGGACGCGCGCGGCCGCGAGCACTTCGCCGCCGCGCAGCACCTGCTGCAAAACAGCGATCCGACTGCGACCATGGTCCAAGAGTTCCACGGTCACCTCGATAGCGTCATTGAAGCGCGCAGGCTTGAGGTACTCGATTGCCACCGAGCGCACCACGAAGAGGATGCCGTACTTGTCGGCCAGGACCGGCAGCTCGAAGCCCAAGGCGCGCAGCCATTCAGTGCGTGCGCGCTCCATGAACTTCAAGTAGTTGGCGTAGTAGACCACCGCGCCCGCATCGGTGTCCTCGTAGTAGATCCGCACGGGCCAGCGGAACACGCCAGTCCAGTCGTCTGGCGGGCGGTGGTGCGACTTTGCCGTCATCCCGCGCAGCGTCTCGTTGCGTGCGGCCTCACCGATTCGCGATGCCTCACTCGTGGCCTTCCCACAACTCGCGATTGACCCCGAGCGCCGGGGGTGCGATGCCGAAATGCTGGAACGCCGAAAGGGTCGCCATGCGCCCGCGCGGCGTACGCTTGAGGTAACCCTGCTGGATCAGATACGGCTCGAGCACGTCCTCGATGGTGTCGCGCTCTTCGCCGATCGCCGCCGCCAGGTTCTCCACCCCCACCGGACCGCCGCTGAACTTCTCGATCACCGCACGCAGCAGCTTGCGATCCATCACGTCAAGGCCGAGCGCGTCGACATCGAGCATGACGAGGGCGGCATCGGCCACCTCGCGGGTGATCGCGCCGTCGGCGCGCACCTGCGCGTAGTCGCGCACACGCCGCAGGAGCCGGTTGGCGATGCGCGGCGTACCGCGCGAGCGGCGCGCGATCTCGAGCGAGCCCTCGCTCGACACTTCCACATTCAGCAGCGTCGCGGAGCGATTGACGATCCGCTGCACTTCCTCCGGGTTGTAGAACTCGAGCCGCGCGACGATTCCGAAGCGATCACGCAGCGGATTGGTCAACATGCCGGCGCGGGTGGTGGCGCCGACCAACGTGAAGGGCGGCAGGTCGAGCTTCAGCGAGCGCGCCGCGGGTCCCTCGCCGATCATGATGTCGATCTGGAAATCCTCGAGCGCCGGATACAGGATCTCTTCGACCACCGGCGAGAGACGATGGATCTCGTCGATGAAGAGAACGTCGTTGGGTTCGAGATTGGTGAGGAGCGCGGCGAGGTCTCCCGGTCGTTCGAGCACCGGCCCCGAAGTCTGCCGGAGATTCACGCCCATCTCGCGCGCGACGATGTGCGCGAGGGTGGTCTTGCCGAGACCGGGCGGGCCGAAGAGCAGGACGTGATCGAGCGCCTCGCGCCGGCAGCGCGCCGCTTCGATGAAGATCGAGAGCTGGCCGCGGATTTTTTCCTGGCCGATGTACTCGGCGAGGTGCTTCGGTCGCAGCGCGCGTTCGACCGCTTCTTCCTGGGTGCTCTCCTGCGTGGGGGCAATCAGCCGGTCCGTTTCGATCATCGCGACATTATGCCTTCGACAACGCCCGCAACGCTTGCTTGATGCCATCGGAAACGCTCGAGTCCTCGGGCACCGTCTTGATGGCGGCGAGGGCTTCGCGTTCGTTGTAACCCAGTGCGAGCAGCGCATGCAGTACGTCGCTGGATGCCGCCTGTGGCCGGGTCGTCGTGGATCCGGTGACCAACTCGGTGCCAAGCTTGTCCTTGAGTTCGAGCAGCAGGCGCTCCGCGGTTTTCTTGCCGATGCCCGGAATCCTTGTGAGTCGTGCGGTTTCCTGCATGGTCACCGCTTCCGCGAGGTCCGCCACGGTGAGTCCCGACAGCACCGAGAGCGCGGTACGCGCGCCGATCCCTGCGATCTTGACAAGCTGGCGGAACGTGCTGCGCTCGGCTTCGGTCGCAAAGCCGTAGAGCTGATGCGCATCCTCGCGCACGACGAGGTGCGTGTGGAGGGTCACCTTCTCGCCGATTCCGGGAAGCTGGAAGAACGTGCTCATGGGCACGTCCACCTCGTAACCGACGCCTTGAACGTCGAGCAGCACCTGCGGCGGCAGCTTGTGGGCGAGGATGCCGGTGAGACGTCCGATCACGGGCGGGCCTTCACCCGATCAGCCGCCCGCGCCGCACGCGAAAGCCGGCGGTCGCAATCTTTCCGAGACCGAGTCCGCCGTGGGCGTGGCAGATCGCGCACGCCAGCGCATCCGCCGAGTCGGAGCCCGGGTTCGCGGGCAGAGCGAGGAGCCGCCGCACCATCTCCTGCACCTGATCCTTCTGTGCGTGACCGTTGCCGACGACGGCCTGCTTCACCTGCAATGCCGTGTACTCGGCGACCGGCAGCGAGCGCGAGACGGCGGCGCAGATCGCCGCGCCGCGCGCCTGGCCGAGCAGCAATGTGCTCTGCGGATTCACGTTCACGAATACCTTCTCGACCGCGACCTGATGCGGAAGATTGTCTTCGATGACGCGCGAGAGACTGTCGAGGATGGTCTTCAGCCGCGACGGCAGATCGGACAATCCCGCGGTTTTCACGCAGCCGCTGGTGACGTAGAGGAGCCGCTGGCCGTCCTTGTCGATGATTCCGAATCCGGTTGCGCGCAATCCGGGGTCGATGCCGAGTATGCGCATCGTCGTTTCACGCATGAAACGCGGCACGCGCCGTTTCGGGTCGAACGCCGATGCGGATCACCGGGGTTGGGCCCGGACCTTAGTCGTCCACCACGGCGGTGGTGTAGACGTTCTGGACATCGTCGAGGTCCTCGAGCGCGTCGAGAAGCTTGCGCATGCGGGCACCATCGTCGCCCGCGAGCACGGCCTCCGTCGCGGGCTTCATGGTCACCTCGGCGAAAGCGGGCTTGAGCCGCGTCTTCTCTAGCGCAGCCTCCACCGTCACGAAGCTTCCGGGTTCGCAGATGACCTCGATGCTGCCGTCGTCGTTGGTGAAGACATCCTCCGCGCCCGCATCGAGTGCCGCCTCCAGGACCTTCTCCTCGTTCACACCCGGCGCGAAAAGAAACTGGCCGCAGTGCTTGAAGAGGAAGGCGACGGAGCCGTCGGTGCCGAGATTGCCGCCGTGCTTCGTGAACGCGTGACGCACATCGGCGACCGTGCGCGTTCGATTGTCGGTGAGACAGTCGACCATGACCGCGGCACCGCCGATGCCATAACCCTCGTAGCGGATTTCCTCGTATTCCACGCCTTCGAGCGATCCACTGCCGCGTTTGATGGCGCGGTCGATGTTGTCGCCTGGCATGTTCTCAGCCCTGGCCTTGTCCATCGCGAGGCGCAGCCGCGGATTCATGTCGGGGTCGCCGCCGCCGAGTCGCGCCGCGACCGTGATTTCCTTGATGAGCTTGGTGAAGATCTTGCCGCGCTTCGCGTCCTGGCGGCCCTTCCGGTGCTGGATGTTAGCCCACTTGCTATGACCTGCCATGTCCCGTGCTGTAATGTAAGTAACTGACTTGTGTGAAAGAAAATGTGTAATGGTACCATTTCCGTCCACGCTGGATGAACCCGCTTCGAGGCATACGATGGCCGAACCCATGCTGATCGCGAAAGCGAAAGACGAAATCTTTCTCCTCCCCGCCCTCGCCAACCGCCACGGGCTCATCACGGGCGCGACCGGCACCGGCAAGACGGTGACCCTGCAACGCATGGCCGAGTCGTTCAGCAGGCTGGGGGTGCCGGTGTTCATGGCGGACGTGAAGGGCGATCTCTCCGGCCTCTCGAAAGCTGGCGAGTTCAAGGGCAAGATCAAGGAGCGCGTCGAGCAGCTCGGCGTCGAGGTCGACAGCAAAGGCTGCCCGGTCGCGTTCTGGGATGTCTACGGCAAGGCGGGACATCCGGTGCGGGCGACCGTTTCGGACATGGGGCCGCTGCTCTTCGGCCGTCTCCTCGACTTGAACGACACGCAGCAAGGGGTGTTGACGCTCGTGTTCAAGATCGCCGACGACAACAGTCTGCTGCTGCTCGACATGAAGGATCTGCGGGCAATGCTCCAGCACGTCGGCGAGAACGCCAAGCAGTTCCAGACCCAGTACGGCAACATCTCGGCGGCTTCGGTCGGCGCCATCCAGCGCGGGCTGCTCGAACTCGACCATCAGGGTGCCGAGCACCTGTTCGGCGAGCCCGCGCTCGACATCAACGACCTCATGCAGGCCGATCACGGTAAGGGCGTGGTCAATATTCTTGCGGCCGACCAGCTCATGAACTCGCCGAAGCTCTACTCCACGTTTCTGCTGTGGATGCTGTCGGAGCTGTTCGAGCAGTTGCCCGAAATGGGCGACCCGGACAAGCCTAAGCTCGTGTTCTTCTTCGACGAAGCGCACCTGCTTTTCAACGACGCTCCGAAAGCGCTGCTGGAAAAGATCGAGCAGGTGGTGCGGCTCATCCGCTCCAAGGGTGTCGGTGTGTATTTCGTGACCCAGAATCCGCTCGACGTTCCGGAGACCGTGCTCGGCCAGCTGGGCAACCGCGTGCAGCACGCCCTGCGCGCATTCACTCCGCGCGACCAGAAAGCCGTCAAGACCGCCGCGACCACCATGCGGCCGAACCCGGCCCTCAACATCGAGCAAGCCATCACCGAGCTTGGCGTGGGCGAGGCGCTCGTTTCGTTCCTCGACGAGAAAGGACGGCCGAGCGTCACCGAGCGCGCCTTCGTGATTCCGCCGGGAAGCCAGATCGGTCCGGTCACGCCCGAGGAGAGGAAGAACATCATCGAAGGCTCCGCGATCTTCGGCCACTACGAGAAGGAAGTGGACCGGGAGTCGGCCTTTGAGTTGCTGACTGCGAAGAAATCCGCAGCGCCGGATGCGCCGTCAGTGGGCAAGCCGGCAGGTGCGCCGCAGGCGCCGGCTCAGCAGGATTTGGGCTCCACCGTGTTCGGCACTCTCAAGGACTTCCTTCTCGGCACCACCGGTCCCCGGGGCGGGCACCGGGAAGGTCTGCTCGAGTCGGTGGCAAAGAGCGAAACCAAGAAAATTCTCCGGGGCGCCCTCGGCGGCATCCTCGGCGGGCGTCGCAGATAGCGTGTCGTGAGCCCGCCCGCGCCGCGTGCCGCGGCCGCTCGTGGACGGCTCGCGGGTGTGGCGTGCGTCGTTGTCGCCGCCATCGGTTTTTCCGGCAAGGCCGTCCTCGTCAAGCTCGCTTACCGCGCACACCCGGTTGATGCGGTCACGCTGCTCGCGCTGCGTATGCTCTTTTCTCTGCCGTTTTTCCTCGCCATGGGCATCTGGTCCCACCGATCCGGTCCGGATCGGGCCATTTCACGCAAGACTTGGGGCCGCGTGCTAATGCTCGGCTTCGTCGGTTACTACCTCGCGAGCTACCTGGACTTCCTCGGACTTCAGTACATCTCTGCCGGTCTCGAACGCCTCGTGCTCTTTCTCTATCCGACTCTCACGATCCTGCTGTCGGTGTGGTTCCTCGGCAAAACCATCACGAAGCGGGAAATCCAGGCGCTCTGCATCACCTACGTCGGCATCGCCCTCGTGGTTGCCCACGAGGTTCGGCTCGAAGGCGACGCTTCCCAGGTATTGCTCGGAGGCGGACTCGTGTTCGCGAGCGCAGTCGCGTATTCGTTCTATCTGATCGGCAGTGGCGAGACGATCGCGCAGCTCGGAGCGACGCGTTTCACCGCCTATGCGATGACCGTCGCCTCGGTACTGTGCGTGCTCCAGTTCGCGCTCACGCACCCCTGGTCGGCGCTTGCGATGCCTGCGTCCGTGTACTGGATCACTCTGGTGATGGCGCTCTTCTCCACCGTGCTCCCGGTGTGGCTGCTATCCGAGGGCATCAGGCGGCTCGGTGCAGGACAGGCTTCGCTGATCGCCTCGGTCGGTCCGGTCGCGACCCTGGCGATGGGTGCCGCGTTTCTCGGTGAGCAGGTCGGCTGGCTCCAGGTTCTAGGCGCTGTACTCGTGCTGGGCGGCGTACTGCTGGTGAGCGCGCCGCACGCGCGCCCCCGCAAGACTGCGTGAGGCGAGGGCGTCAGCCTTTCTTCTCCGACCACAGCGTTCCCGCCGTGGCCCAGTTCTCGCGCTTGACGTCCTGAATGATGATGTCGACGCTGGAGGGCTCGACCTTCAGCACGCGGCAGGTTTCGTTCGTGATCGCGGCGACGAGCTCGCGCTTCTGCTCCGCGGTGCGGCCCTCGAACAGTTCGATGTGAAATGTCGGCATGGCATTCCCCTTGAGTGAGGTCGGTTACGTGGCAAAGCCGGGATCTTCGCGCTCGACGCTGCGCAGGAGCGACGGCCACTCCAGCTCGCCTTCGGGCGTGGTTTCGTCGATCAGTTGAGACACCGCACGATCGAGCACCGATGCGGGCGGCACGATCAACTCATCGGATGCAGCCATCGCAGCCAACTGCGTAACGCACGCTTTCTCAAGCGTCGCCATGAGCACGTAAGCTTCGGCGATCGTGACCCCGCAGGTGAGGACGCCGTGATTGTGCAGGATCATCGCCTTGTGGGAGCCGAGATCCGCGACCAGGCGTTTCTCTTCGGCGGAGTCGAGGGCCACGCCCTCGTAGTGGTGATACGCGATGTTCGTGTGGAAGCGCATCGCATGTTGTGACAGTGGCAGCAGTCCGCAGCGGAGCATCGAGACCGCGATTCCCGCCGTCGTGTGCAGGTGCATGACGCAATGTGCGTCGGGCCGCGCGGCGTGTACAGCGCCGTGAATGGTGAAGCCGGTCGGGTTCACCTGAAAGGGCGATTCACCGATGATGCGTCCGTGCACGTCGACCTTCACCAGGTTCGACGCGCGCACCTCGTCGAACGCGAGACCGAAGGGATTGATCAGGTACTGACCTTCCGCATCCGGTACCGTCGCCGAGATATGCGTGTAGATGAGATCGTCCCAGCCGTTGCGCGCGACGAGCCGATAGCAGGCGGCGAGGTCGACGCGCGTGCGCCACTCGGCGTCGGTCGTGCTCATTTTCCCGTCGGTGCCACCGCGCTCAGAACCGATGCCGCAGGGCGAGGGCCACAGCTTGTGGATCGGAACCCACACCGCCCGTGATCTGCCCCCCGAGGCCAGGTTGTAGTTGCTCGCGCGGTCGTTCGAGACGCGCGTGTAGTACAGATACAGCTCGGTGCGCTTCGAAAAGTCGTAGCTGGCTCCCACGGCGTAGTGCGTCGTCGCGAGATCGTTGTTCGAGCAACCGAGGAGCGCGGTACTGCACGACCCGTCGTTCGCCCAGCCTACCTGTCCGCGCAGGACGAAACTCCCGAGCCGCTGCTGCACGGTAGCGTACCACCCGCTCCGCGAGTAGGAGCGAATTGCGTTCGCATTGGCCCCTGCCCCCAGATCGTTGTGGTAGCTCAGATACTCGTACATCACTCCCAGGGTCGTAGCGCCGAAGAGGGTATAGCCTGCGCCCGCGCGATGGCCGAAGTCCCGGGACCCGCTGTTCGCCAGGCCGATGGGGGTCACTACGCTGGCTGCGAGCATCCCGTTCAATCCGAAGTAGTCGTTGTGCTGCTCGTAGGCGTAGCTCAGGTACAACGGACCGTTCTCGTAAGTCACTGCGGCCGACCAGATCCAAGGGTTGATCGTCGTGCCGCCGACAACACCCTTCTGCTCACCCGGCGAGTAACCGAGCCGCGCCGACAGACCATTCCATTGCGGCGTCCAGTATTGCACGCTGTTACCCTGGCGCCGCTGAAACGAGGCATCTCCGGGCCCGTTCACCCGCGCGGAAAAAGTGCCCGCCGAGACATTGAAACCGGGACTTCCCATGATCACCTCCTGGTTGGAGTCCCAGACATTGAAGGCGTCGAGCCGGATCGTGCTGTTCTTGTAAGGGGTATCCCAGATGCCGTAGAAAACTGTGCCCCAGGTGTTGTTCTGCAGCCCGACGTTCGAATTGCGTCCGCCGAGGTTGCCATTGCCCGTGTCGAGGAAAATGAAGGATTCGAGCTGGAAGATCGCCTTCAACCCGTTGCCCAGGTCCTCGCTGCCACGGAAGCCAAGGTTGGAGTTGCTGGACACGAGGCGGGGCTGGGTATCGTAGTTGACGGGGTTGAGCCCCGGCGCCGGCGTCATGCTGTTGAGCGGCGTCACGCTCGCCGTTGCACCTTCCCGCTTTGCCACTTCGAAGCCGGCGTTGAACGATCCGTAGATCTGCACGAAGCTGCCGTCAGCCCGCGCCGCCGTTGCCCCCGCAAAGAGAAGCGTCACAGCCGCGCTCAACTTTGCTGCGCGGCCAAGAAACCTGTCCCCGGTCGATGTCATAGTTGGCTCCCTGTGTTGTTGGGTTTCTGCTTTAGTGGTTGACTTCGTGTTGTTCCTGCTGCTGCAAGATTTCGCCGAAGGCAACGACGGCTTCGTCCTCCAGTGCTGGTCCGAGCACCTCGACCCGGCGCTTGCCCTTGGCCAGGACTTCGCGACAACCCATTCGCAATTCGTCGGCGGACGGAGGAAAGAGGGCATAGTTACGGTCGCTGCTGAGGGCATAGACGAGACGCCCAACACCGCTCCAGAAAATGGCTCCGGCGCACATGGCACAGGGTTCCGCGCTCGCGTACAACGTGGCGCCTGCAAGTATATCCAAGCTGAATGCTTCAGTCGCCGAGCGCACGAGATTGAGTTCTGCGTGTGCCGTGACGTCGTTGTCGGTGAACCGCGTGTTTTCGGCATCCATCAGCACCTTGCCTGCGGCATCCACGAGGAGCGCTCCGTAGGTTCCGTTCGCCTTCGACCGGGCCCTGCGCGAGAGCGCGATCGCGGTCCGCAGATGCCGGAGGTCGGCGTCGTTCAGCGCACTCATCGCGCTCTAGCTCCCGCGATAGGTCGTGCAACTCCACGGCGTCGCCAGCATCGGCACGTGATAGTGCTGCGTGGTGTCGAACACCGAGAAGCGCACCGGCACCTCATCGATGAATGCCGGATCGGGCAGCTTCGTGCCCTGTTTCGTGAAGTATTCCTCGACGTAGAACTTGAGTTCGTACTGACCGACTTGTGTCGCCTCGGGCGCGAGCACCATCTGGTCGGTACGGCCTTCCTTGTTGCTGTAGACGGTCTTGACGAGCTTGTATACACCGCCCTCCAGCCTGGAAAAGTCGATGCGCATTCCGGCGCCGGGCCTGCCGGTGACGGTGTCCAGAACGTGGGTCGTAATGCCAGCCATGATATGCCTCGTGATTGCGTGGTTGTCGAAGGTGACGGTGCGTAGTCCGACGGGCGCGCGGCTCAGCTGCCCCGGTAGTACGAGTAGGTCCACGGACTGAACAGCACCGGCACGTGGTATTTCTGCTTCGCGTCGTACACGGCGAAGCGGATCGGCACCTGCGAGAGGAACGGCGGATTCGGCAACTGCGTCCCGCGCTTCACGAAATATTCGTCCATGTGCAGAAGCAGTTCGTACCTTCCTTCCTTGAGCGTATCGCCGAAGAGCAGCGGCTCGTCAGTGCGTCCACCCTTGTTGGTTTCAAACGACTTGATGAGCTGATAGCGTCCGCCCTCCAGGCGCGAGAGATCGACCCGCATTCCGGCTGCCGGCGAACCGTGGAAGGTGTCGATCGCATGCATCGTCAACCGTGGCACGTCCGGCGGCAGGGGGGCGCGGGCACCAGCGGGTTGCGGCGGCGTTCCCCCCGCTGCCGCCGTGCTCGTGGCGGACGTGGGACTGGCGGTGGCGCATCCCGCAAGATGGGGCACGACTGCCACCGCACCCAGTGCCATCCCCGCGGACAGGAACTGCCTTCTTGTGACTTCATCCTTGTTCATGATTCCTTCCTCTCAGCTGATCGCAGTTGGTCGTTACGCGAAGTGGTTGTCGAGCCGCAGCCGCGTGATGTATCCGATCTGGTTGAGGTTCTCCGCCAGCTCGGTCTCGCTGTCGTTCACGACCCGTCGCCGCATCGCGTCGAAGATCTGATCCTTCGTGTTGCGCCGGACGGCGATGCAGAACGGAAATCCATGCTTCTTCCGGTATTCCGCGTTCAGCCGCGCCATCTCGTCCATTTCGGCGCGTGTCAGCGCGTTCAACCCGGCACTTGCCTGCTCGACGACTGAGTCGTCGGTCATGGTGCCGGCCTTCGCCTCCTTGCCCGCGAGTTCAGGGTGGGCGCAGAGGAAGGCGATCTGGCGTTCCCGAGGCTGCCCGCGCACGACCTCCATCATGGCAGCGTGCAGTTGCTCCACACTGCCGAAGGGCCGGACTGGCCACGCACCCTCCGCGACCCAGGGTGAGTGTTCGAAGGTGGGGCCGAAAGTTTCTACGAATTCGGCCTGACTCATGGTGTTGACCGTCGAGATGCTGAGCTTCTGTTGAGACATGAAGCACTCCTTGTCCAGTGTGCTAATACGGGCGGCGCGAGGCGTCGTTTCAGTGGAAATGCTGCTTGGGCCCCTTGGGCGCCGGTAGTTTCGGGATGAACTTCAGCACCAGCACGACCGCGATGAGCTGAATCGCCGCGATGATGAACCATCCCATGGCCTGGGTGCCGGTTGCAGTCTTGATGAGACCCATCATGTAGGGCGATCCGGCACCGGCCAGGTTGGCGATGGAATTGATCAGCGCGATACCCGCCGCCGCAGCAGCGCCGGAAAGGAAGCGGGCAGGCAACTGCCAGAACACCGGGATGGCGCTCATGGTCCCGACGATGCCGACGGTCATCGCCAACAGCGTCGGGAAGCGCGCTCACGTTGATGAACGACCCCAGTATGACCATTCCGATGGAACCCAGCAACGCGGCCAGCGCGAAGTGGTAACGCACCTCCTGATGACGATCCGAGTGGGCGCCGTTCCAGATCATTCCGCACGCGCCCAGCAGGTAGGCGACGGCAGCGATCCAGCCGATGGTAACCGGACTCGCGAAGCCGACGTCGCGAATCACGCTCGGCGCCCAGAACGTAAGCGTGGAATTGCCGCACAACAGGCAGAAGTAGATCGCGATCAGCAGCCATACCCGGCGGTCCTTGAGCCCGGCCATGATGCTGTGCTCGCGATGCCCCTGACCCTGGTTGTCCTTGTCGAGGTCTTCGCGCAGCAGACGCCTCTCTTCTGCCGTGAGCCACTTCGCCTGTTCCGGTCTGTCGGTCAGGTAGAAGAAAGTGACGATGCCGGCAATCACCGAGGGAATGCCTTCGAGCAGGAACAGCCACTGCCATCCGTTCCAGCCGTTCACTCCGCTCAGGTTGCTCATGATCCCGCCGGCGAGCGGCCCGCCGATCACGCCGGCCAGCGCGGAAGCCGACATGAACATGCCGAATGCCTTCGCTCTGCGGTCCGTGGGAAACCAGTACGTGAGATAAAGCACGATCCCGGGATAGAAGCCGGCTTCGAACACGCCGAGCAGGAAGCGCAGGAAATAGAACATCCCCGGCGTCGTGACGAACATCATGATGATCGACGTGATGCCCCAGCCGATGGTGATGCGCATGATCGTCTTCTTGGCGCCGAACTTTTCGAGCAGCAGATTGCTCGGCACCTCGAAGAAGAAGTAGCCAAGGAAGAAGATACCGGCACCGAGTCCGTAGATGGCTTCGCTGAACTTGAGGTCGTCCAGCATCTGCAGCTTCGCGAACCCGATGTTCACCCGGTCGAGCCAGGCCAGAATCCACAGAATGGCCAGAAACGGGATCAGCCGCAGTGTGACCTTGCGGTAGGTATGGTCGAGCGTCGGGGCTACGGGTTTCCCGCCAGCCGGCTAGCGCGTCCGCGGTCGAAATGCTCATGTCAATCTCCTCCTCTTGCGCGGGCGGGGCAGGATGTCGCGCCTCCCGGTCCGGTCAGCGCTGCGGGAACCCCTTCCCGCAACCCCGTCTATGACGCGCCGCTATTCTGGGGCACCGGCCTGACTCCGAATCTGGGCATCTGTTATCCGTGAGATAACAGAATGCAATGTTCTGCGCCGCAGCAACGAATCCATACAGCGCGGTGCAAATCGATCTCTCTTTGTCCTCTCACTCCTGCGCGGCAAGATGCTCGACTTGACGCCGACGCGCGATGGCGATCACAGACAGCAGCGCCAGCGCGCTCACGATCAAGACCATGCCTATGGTCTCTGCGTTGCTCGGCCGCTCGCCGAGTTCCAGCCACGCCGCCAGCACGCCCACGGCTGGCACCGATAGCGACGACAAGCCCGCCACGCCCGCCGGCAGCTTGTCGAGCACGTAGAGCCACAGCACCCACGCCAATCCGGTGCCGCATACCGCGTTGTAGGCAAGCGCGCCAACGAAATAGGGGGTGACTTCGAGGGGACGCGCAGCAGGGACCACCAGGGCGACCACCACCAGCACCAGCGATCCGAACAACATCTGCCAAGCGGTGAGCGACAGCAGATCGATTTCGACGCGCGCGCGCAGTCGCTTCGCCAGCACGGCGCTCACCGCCCAGGTCACCCCCCCGGCGAGCGCGAGGACGCTGCTGAGGGGGCTTCCGTGGACATGCCACGGCTCGAGGATGAAAACGAGCCCGGCTGCGGCGGCGGCCACCGCCAGCCACTGTATGCCGCGAACGCGTTCTCCCAGCCCCACCCAGGCGAAGAGGAGCAGCCAGAACGGCATGGTGTAGATCAGCACGGATGTCTTGCCGGCCGCCCCGCTCACGAGCGCCCACTGCAGCAGCGCGGTGAACACCGCGGTCTGCAGTATGCCCAACACCAGCGTGGGGCCTGCCGCTACGGGCCGCAGAGGCTTGCGCAACCAGCCGAGTACGAGGAACAGGGCGAGCGCCCCCAGGACGGTGCGCATCGCGGAGAACTGGAAGGGATCGACGTACTGCATCACCTTCTTCATCACCACGAAGTTGTAGCCCCAGATGAGCGAGAGGGCGACGAGCGCCAGCGCGGCGTTGCGAGGCTATGATCGCTGCTCACAGGCGTGGCTCCGGGCGCGTCGCTGCCGGTTACGCGTTGAAGGGATGGTGCTGTGCCCAGTGTCTGGCGATATCGATGCGGCGACACACCCAGACCCGGTCGTGACGCTCGATGTGGTCGAGGAAGCGCTGCAGCGCAGCGAAGCGCCCGGGCCGCCCCAGCAGCCGGCAGTGCATGCCCACCGAGAGCATCTTCGGCCGCTCCGCGCCTTCCGCGTACAGCACATCGAAGCTGTCCTTCAGGTACTGGAAGAACTGCTCTCCGGTGTTGAACCCCTGCGGGGTGGCAAAGCGCATGTCGTTCGAATCGAGCGTGTAGGGCACCACGAGATGCGGCACCGTGCGTCCGTCCGCGGTCGCGACTTCGGTCCAGAACGGCAGCTCGTCGCCGTAATAGTCGGCGTCGTAAACAAAGCCCCCGTGCTCGACCACCAGCCTGCGCGTGTTCGGACTGTCGCGTCCGGTGTACCAGCCTTCCGGCGCACTTCCCGTAAGCCGCTTGATGATTTCCACCCCGATGCGCATATGCTCGCGCTCGGTGGCCTCGTCCAGGTTCTGGTAATGGATCCAGCGCCAGCCGTGGCAGGCGATCTCGTGACCGAGCTCGACGAACGCGGCGGTCGCTTCCGGATGACGCTCGAGGGCCATCGACACCCCGAAGATGGTCAGCGGCAGGTTGCGCCGTTCGAACTCGCGCAGGATGCGCCACACCCCCACGCGCGAGCCATACTCGTAGATCGACTCCATCGACAGGTGCCGCGCCTCGAAGGCGGGCGCACCGATGATCTCGGACAGAAACTGCTCGCTCGCCTTGTCACCGTGCAGCACGCAGTTCTCGCCGCCTTCCTCGTAGTTCAGCACGAACTGCACGGCGATCCGGGCCTCACCAGGCCATGCGGCATGCGGGGGATTGCGACCGTAGCCGATCAGGTCGCGGGGGTAGTGTTGTGCGGGATTGCTCATGCTCATATGGGCGCCTCCCGGTTTGGCAGGTGATGTTCGATGTTCGGCGTGGAGATCTGGCTGCAGCCTATGTCCGGCATGTTAGCGGAGGCGGCTAAGCCTGCTAGCCCTGACGCAATTCGCCGGGGAATACTTGATCCCCTGAGAGTCCTGGAAGGACCAATCGACCGTTTACTTCCCCGCGGTCCGACCTTGTAACGCCATCGATCGCACATCAACCTGCGCGACCTTTCAGTCATCCACTCCTTGTGGGTTGGTTCATCTTCTACGCGGCGCCAACCACGTAACCTCATACGTTCTCCCAGTCGTCGTTGATCGCCACTTTGGCACTTCGATACCGTGGGGTATAGCGAGGGCTCCCGCTTTGCTGACCTCCCACCGGCCTACGGCGGGAGGGAGGCGTACCATTACGTCTTCTTTCGATTGGCCCGATACAGAGCCCCAGTGCGGCGGCCGCGTCATTGGCTGCCTGCCTCGATTTCGAGCTGATGCTGAAACCACTCCGACTCATTGAGCGTTTTGCTCTTGTCCTTGTCGATTTTGTCGAATTGCTGCTCTTGATACTTCATGTACTCGTCCTTGCTGACGAGGCCATTCTTGTCCGTATCCATGGCTTTCATCGTGCTCATGGATTGCTTGTCGGCAGGGGATGTGGTCTGGCAGCTCGCCAACGGCACACAGATCAGCGCGACACCGATGACCGCGAGCATGCGGGACACGGAGACAGTTGTGGGCTTGGACATTCGCGGTTCTCCTCGGACGTTTTGGTTGAGGGGTTTCCACATGCAATCGGAATCGACGCCCCCGGCTGGCGCGAAGACAGCATCGCGTGCCTATAGACCTCTCGCGTTTAACGGGTTGGGCCGAGCAAAGCGGTGAGGCGGAACCTGCCGATCTTTCCGATCTCTTCGAGACAGCGGCGGAACTCCTCGTCCCGCTGGCCCTGGAGTCGCGCTTCGATCGCGGCAAAGATCTCGTTCTTGGTACGGCCCTTGACCGCCATCACAAACGGGAACCCGAACTTCTCGTGATAGGCACGATTGAGGTCGCGCAGGCGCGCGAGTTCGGCCGCCGTGCAGCGATCCAGGCCGGCGCCCGCCTGCTCGCGTTTGGAGTCGGCCGTGAGGGTGCCTTCGTCGGCTTCCTTCCCGGCCAGCTCGGGGTGGGCTCGGATGAGCTGGAGCTGTTGCTCGGCTGGAGCACCCCACATCGCTTCGAGCATCGCCTTATGGAGAGCATCGACGCTCGCGAATGGGCGTGCGCTCCACGCCTGCTCCGCGACCCACGGCGAGTGCTCGAAGATCTCACCGAGCACGGAAACAAAGGTATCCCGATCCGACTTCGAAAGCGAGTCCAGGGTCGGGGCTTTTTTGTTGGCTCCTTGCATAGTCGTGTCCTCTATTTTCCTCAACGGACCGTCCGCTAGCGCGCCAAGGCGCGCGCCAATCTCAGAACGAGTGCTTGATCCCCAGCCCGAATCCCATGGGGTGCTGACCCTGCGTCAGACCCGCGAGCGGATTCGTGGACAGGTTGTAGATCGCTCCCGCCCCATTAGACAGGTAGGTGCCGATCGCGTAGACCTCGGTGCGCTTCGAGAAGAAATAGCCATACCCCACCGAGACCTGGTTCGCACTCGTTTCGAGACCACTGGTGGGATTGCCAAGGCCGCCCAGATTGACAGTGGCGTTGCCCTGCGCATTATTGGCATGAATGTACGACAGGCGGAACTGCCCCTTGCCGATGTTGTACGTGCCGGCGAGCTGCCACGCGACACGGCTCACGCTGGTGCTGGCTGTCGGCTCGAAGCGCAGGTACTCCAACAGACCGCGCAGACGAACGGGGCCGATGGTGTAGCCAACGCCGCCTTTCACAGCATAGTCGTTGGTGCCGGGCCCGAAATACTCGTAATGATCCTCCCCGGCGAGCACGAGGTACAGCGGTCCGTTTTCGTAGGCGAAGGAACCCGACACGAGGAACGAACTAGTCGTCGCCAAGGTTCCGGCCTGCTGTTCGGTGCCGTACTGAAAGCGCGCGTAGAAACCGTCCCAGTTCGGCGTCCAGTACGCCACGCTGTTGAACTGGCGCCGGTCGAAGGACTGCGGCGCGGCACCATTGGCCCCCGCGCCGAATCCGTTGCCCAGGATGCTGTTGGCACCAGCGATGGTGTTGGTGAAGAAGGGATCGAGGGGAACCGAGGTGGCGGTCTTGTACGGTGTCTCCCAGATGCCATAGAAGATCAGCCCCAACGACGGGTATTCGAGGCCGACGTTGGAATTGCGGCCACCCAGGTTGCCGTTTCCCGTATCGAGATTGACCGCCGATTCGACCTGCCAGATGGCCTTGAGACCGTTGCCGAGATCCTCGCTGCCCCGGAATCCGATGTTCGACAGGTTGCTGGAGACACGCATCTGCCCTGGAAGCCCACCGCGGGCACCCTTGGCTTCGACATACTCCAGATCCGAGTTAAACGTACCGTAGATCTGTACGAACGAGCCTTGCGCAAGCACCGCACTGGGTATCCACGCAGCCAACCCCAATCCCCATGCCACCAACCGCCAAGAGAACCGCTTCTTCATCGCTTATCCTCCCAACTCCTTGAGCCGTTCTTGTTCGCGGCGGCCTCGCGCTGCGACTGCAGAGCCGAACGCCGCGCCCTCGCAATTCTCAGTGCTCCGTGAGCCCTTCTTTCTCCGCCTCCTCGTGCGTCTCTTTCCAGCCGTTGTAGACCAGGTTGAGGATCACCGCCGTGACCGCGGCGAGCAGGATGCCGCTGTGCAGAAGCGGCTCCAGCACATGGGGCATCTTGGCAAAGAATGTAGCCGAGATCTCGGGGATCAGGCCGACGCCGATGCTGATCGCCACGATGTAAAGATTGTGGCGCTTGGTCTGGAAGTCGACGCCGTGCAGGATGCGGATGCCGGTGGCAGCCACCATGCCAAACATCACAATTCCGGCGCCGCCTAGCACGAACTGCGGGATCGAGGCGACGGTGAGCGCGAGCTTCGGCAGCAGGCCGAGCGCCAGCATGATGATGCCGCCGACGACGGTCACATAGCGGCTCTTCACGCCCGTCACCCCGACCAGGCCGACGTTCTGCGAGAACGAGGTGTGCGGGAAGGTATTCAGGAGGCCACCGATCAAGGTGCCCAGACCGTCGACTCGCAACCCCCTGGCCAGGTCGTCCTGATGAATCGGTCTGCCGGTGAGATCACCCAGCGCCAGGAACATGCCCATGGATTCGATCATGACGACCACCATCACGACGCACATGGTGACCACCGAGATCAGATCGAACTTCGGCATTCCGAACTGGAATGGATAGACGATCGCCACCCATGGCGCCTCGGCGACGCCGGCGAAATTCACCTGTCCGAGTGCGAGCGAGATGACGAAGCCGATGATGAGACCGAGCAGCACCGAGATGTTGGCGAGAGAAGCCCTTCAGGAAACGCGTGATCAGGATGATCGATAACAAGACGATGAATGCGATGCCGAGGTAGAGCGGGTCGCCGAAGTTGGGATTCTTGACGCCCCCTCCGGCCCAGTTGACCGCCACGCGCATCAGCGAAAGCCCGATCACCGAGATGATCACGCCGGTGACGACGTGCGGAAACAGCGGCAGCATCCTGCTCACGAACGGCGCGACGATGATTCCGAATATGCCGGCGGCAATCGTTGCGCCGAAGATGCCCAGCAATCCCAGCTCGGGATTGGTTCCCATGGCCAGCATCGGGCTCACCGCTGCGAACGTCACGCCCATCATCACCGGCATCCGGATGCCGAACTTCCAGATGCCAATACTCTGAATGAGGGTGACGATACCGGCAGCGACCAGATCGCAGTTGATGAGCAGCGCAATCTGTTCTTTCGGGAGATTGACCGCGCCACCGATGATGAGCGGCACCGCCACGGCGCCCGCATACATGACCAGTACGTGCTGCAGACCGAGCACCGCCAGCTTGCCGATTGGCAGTATCTCGTCGACCGGATGCACTCCGCCTCTCGTCGACGCCGTGTCGAATCCCGCATCTATTGCGTTGGCCATCCCTTTCTCCTCTCCGGTTGCATTGGCACTTTCATCCCTCGGACTACTTGCCGGTCCAACATCGATACGCCTGGGCACGAGGTTCTATTTCTGCGCGTTCCACGCTGCAACCAGCGTGCGCTCCTCATCGGTCATGTTGGTCATGTTGCCGATCGGCATGTACTTGGTCACGACGACGGTTTCGTAGATCTTCGCTTTCTGCGCGTTCACCTGCTCCACCGTCTCCAGCAGCACCCCCTTCGGCGCAGCGGCAAAGCCAGGCTGAGTGGGCTGCGCCGCGTGACAGACTGTGCAACGCTCCTTGATGACCGTCATTACCTTCTCCATCGCGACCGGCGCGGCGCCGGCCGGGGCGGCGGTGGGTCGGGGTGCCATCAGCACCGCGAGGCCGATCAGCATCGCGCTCGCCACTGCCGGTAGCGCCCACTTGTTCTGACCCAGGTGGCGCACCACGAAGAACTGGCGGATGAGCACCCCCGCGAACATGATCACGCCGAGGATCGCCCACCCGTACTTGTTGCCGTAGGTCATCGGGTAGTGATTGCTGATCATGCTGAACAGCACCGGCAGCGTGAAATACGTGTTGTGCGTCGAGCGCAGCTTGCCTATGCGGCCCGGCTCCGGGTCGGGCTCCTTGCCCGCGCGAATCTCCCGGATCATCTGCTTCGGGCCGGGGATGATGTAGAAGAACACGTTCCACGTCATCATCGTTGCCATCATCGCGCCGACCAGGATGAAAGCGCCGCGTCCGCTATAGATGTGGAAGAGCGCCCAGGCACACACTACGATGAAGACCAGAATCGCGGCGGCAAGCGCGTTCTCGTTCTTGATGACCTTGCACAGGGTGTCATAGACGAACCAGCCGCCGACGAGGAACGCGATGCTGATGGCAATCGCCGCGCCCTGCGAGAGGTCCATCACGCTTTTGTCGATCAAGTAGGCGTTCGCGCCGATCCAGTACACGATCGCCAACATGCCGACTCCCGACAGCCAGGTCGTGTAGGACGGCCACTTCGACCAGTGCAGGTCCTCGGTCAGAGGCTCGCCCTTCGGGCCTGTGACGAACTTCTGGCTCAGATAGAAGCCGCCGCCGTGCACACCCCACAGCTCACCGGTCACACCGCGCTTCCTGTCCTCTTCCTTCTTGGCCGGGGTGAGCGAGAGGTCGAGCATGATGAAGTAGAACGACGACCCGATCCATGCGATGCCGACGATCAGGTGCAGCCAGCGGACCAGCAGGTTGACCCAGTCGAGCAGATACGACTCCATAGTTTACCTCCGTTCGATGTACGTCGTAGGCCGGTCTCTTGCCGACCTTCGCAATCAAGAGAATTCGTCGTAGGGCGAGGTAGTGCGACCCTGCGCTCGCTTGCCGTCAGCTTCCGCGGTAGGTCGAGTAAGCGAAGGGCGATACCAGCAGCGGCACGTGGTAGTGCTGGTCCGCGTTGGCGACCCCGAAGCGCAGCACGACATCGCCGACGAAGGGCGGATCGGGAAGCTTCACCCCCATGCGCTTGTAGTACGCGCCGATGGCGAACTCGATCTCGTAGACGCCACTGACCAGCTCCGCGCCTTCGAGCAGCGGCTTGTCGACGCGGCCGTCGGAGTTGGTTTCAGCGACTTTCAGCAGCTTGCGCTCGGCCCCGATGGCGTAGACGCTGACCTTGATCTTGTCTCCAGGCTTGCCGTGGGTAGCATCGAGAATATGCGTGGTGAGACGGCCCATTTTTCCCTCCTCCCAAATTCTTTGATCACCGTATGGTAGGAACCTTTGTTGTCCTCAGGCTTACCTGCAACCGATATGGAGCCTATACGAAATTCATGGATTCTTCTCACGTCGCCGTCTGTGTTTTGCTCTGACCTCTCGCTCACGTCGACTCAATCTATGAGATCGTACGCCGGCAGCGTGAGGAACTCCACGAAGTTTTCGTCGAGGGTGATGCGCTCGAAGAGCTTCGCCGCTTCGTCGAATTTGCCTTCCTCCACATCGACCTCGCCTGCCTTGATCTTCGCCAGCTCTTCGTTCAGGATTTGAAGGAACAACTCCCTAGTCACCTTGCGGCCATCGTCCAGCACCCCTTTTTTGCTTCGGATCCACTGCCAGATCAGGGAGCGGGATATCTCGGCGGTGGCAGCATCTTCCATCAGGTGGAAGATGGGCACGGCGCCGTTGCCCGCGAGCCACGCGCCGATGTATTGGATGCAGATGCTGACGTTGACGCGCAGGCCACTCTCGGTGATCGGTTCTTCCGGCTGAAAGTTCAGCAGGTCCTTGGCCGTGACCTGGACGTCGTCGCGCTTCTTGTGAATCTGGTTGGGCGTAGACATATGCAGATCGAACACCGCCTTCGCGATTGGAACCAGGGCAGGATGTGCGACCCAGCAGCCGTCGCAGCCATCGGTCGCCTCGCGCTCCTTGTCTGCTCGCACCTTGCCGAGGGCGGCATCGTTCGCCTGCGGATTGTTCTTGATCGGGATGAGAGCCGCCATTCCTCCTATTGCAGGCGCGTTGCGGGCGTGGCAGGTCTTGATCGAGCAACTGCGAGTAGGCGCGCATGAAAGGCGCGAACATCGTGAGCGCACGCCGTTCCGCCAGGCAGAAATCCGGGTGGCGGCGGAATTTCTTGATGCAGTTGAAGATGTAATCCCAGCGTCCGACGTTGAGTCCGGCCGAATGCTCGCGCAGCTCGTACAGGATCTCGTCCATCTCGAACGCGGCGACGATGGTCTCGATGAGCGCGGCGGCCTTGATGGTGCCGCGTGGGACGCGCAGCTCGTCCTGGGCGAGGTTGAAGACATCGTTCCAGAGGCGCGCCTCGAGGTGGCTCTCCATCTTCGGGAGATAGAAATAAGGCCCCGTCCCGCGCTCAATGAGCGCCTTTGCGCTGTGAAAGAAGTACAGCCCGAAATCGAACAGTGCGCCGGATACGGGGCTGCCGTCGACGAGAACGTGGCGCTCCATCAAATGCCAGTTGCGCGGACGAACCAAGAGCGTCGCGGTGCGCTCGTTCAGCGCATAGCGTTTCCCATCGGTGCTCTCGAAGGAGATGCGTCGCCGCACCGCATCGCGCAGGTTGATCTGCCCTTCGATCATGTTCGCCCAGGTCGGGCAGTTGGCGTCCTCGAAGTCCGCCATGAACACGTTGGCACCGGAGTTGAGCGCGTTGATGACCATCTTGCGATCGGTCGGTCCGGTGATCTCGACCCGTCGGTCCTCCAGGTCCTTCGGCTGCGGACCGATGGTCCACGATCCCTCGCGCACGGTCGCGGTTTCCGGCAGAAAGTCCGGCATCTTTCCGGAATCGAACTCGGCCTGTCGCACCGCCCGGCGTTCGAGCAGCGCGCGCCGCTGCGATTCGAACGCTCGTGCGAGGCGTGCGACGAAGGCGAGGGCGTCCGGCGTGAGAATCTCCGCTCCCTCGCTGGTGAACGCGCCGCGCACTTCGACTCCGGCTGGACAGGTGTAGCTCATCACGTTGCTCCTCGATGTTCGGATGAGAGCCGCATCGCGGCGGAAAGCGCGCAACCCGTCACCCAGGTGGCGAGCACGAATGGCGCGGTAAGGGGAGGAATTCCAGTCGATTCGAGCAGGAGCACGATCGGCACCGAAGCGAGTGACCCCAGCGCGACGACCCACGCCGGCGTGCCGCGTGCGGCCAGTGCAATCGCCGCGAGCGCGCTGTTGTACCCGAAAAGTCCCGCAGCGATCTCATCTGCGGCGAGCCCGGCGCTCCACGCACCGACCGCACCGATCGCGGAGCCCGCAACGGCCCACACCGCCGCATTCCAGCTGCGCGCGGCGATACCCAGCACGATGAGCAGACCCGCAAGCTCGCTGTCGACGAAGAACACCTGTCCGATGCCGGACGCGACGCCATTCGCCATGCCGTCGAAACCCATCGGTTCGAGGACCGCCGTAGCGATACCGAGCCGGTCCGCCGCGAAGAGCAGCAGCCAGGTGGCGACCACGAAAGGTCCGGTGTAGACCGCGAACCGCAATCGGCGGCGCGCCAACTCTGCCAGCGCAGTAGCGCCAACACAAGCCAACGCAGCGATCAGCAAAGGGAGCCATCCCGGTTCGAGCAGCAGCGCCGTCGCCGCACCGACGAGCGCCGCGTTGAAGCCGTGCAGCCCCTCCATGCGCGCCGCTTCGTCATACTTTCTGAGGCGCGACCAAGCCGTTCCCGCGAACGCCCCGAGCACCACACCGAAAGCGACCCGAGGCGACGAGACTGCGAGTGCGATCACGAATAGCAACCCAGTGCGTGCGTCGCCCTGCAGCATGCACTGACCGATGCCAGTCAGCACCTCCCGGACCAACGCCGGCAATCGCGCCGCGAAGCGCTCCCCGTGACCGAGTTGCCAGTGCGTGTTCACGGCGGCGCCACGCACGGTCGCGGTGACGACTAGAGGTCCAGCGTGAGCTGATCGGCTTCGTCGAACCAGAACTCGTCGCAGTTCTTGCCCGGTCCGGCCCGGTCGACCACCAGAAAGCGCATCGGCCGCTTCGGCGACAGCAGCACGTGGTGCCAGGTGCCGGGCTTGTAGTTGATGCCCTGGCGTCCGTTGGACACGAAGGCACGCAGGTCCTCCTTGCGTACCTCGTCTCCGGGCGGGGCCACCACCACCACGAACGGATTGTCGTCGACCGGGATGAACGCCTGGCTGGAAACCGCATGGCGCTCGACCATGCGCACCGGCATCGGGAAGGTGTTGGCCTGCGCGTCGCAGATGCTCACCACCGTGCGCCCGCCCTCGGCATTCGTATCGACCGCGCACAGATCGTGGTAGCGCTTGCACATCTTGTCGTTGATGAAGTACCAGTCGCGCCCTTCGCTCTCGACCACGTCGCCGTAGGGCGCAAAGGCTTCCCTGGTCAGCGGTTCGAGCTTGAGTTTCTCGGCAATCATGGAAGTCTCCTTCTGTGGTTACTTGGCGATCCGGCCGTACAGGCGCAGCCGGCTCACGCCACCATCGGGGAAGATGTTGAGCCGCACGTGGCTCACCGGTCCGATCTTCTGCACCTGATCCTTGAAGTTGTGGATGGCGTCCATTTCCAGTTTCTGCTCGGGAAGCAGCGTCGGCCAGAACATGCTCTGGGTGATCAGGGACTGCTCGGTGCCGCCCGAGACCAGCGCGCCCTGGATCGAGCAGCGGTCCGGATAGTTGCCCTTGAAGTGGCAGGTATCCACCAGCACTTCCTCGATCACACCGGGATGGCCCAGGCCGATTAGGAGCCAGTCATTGCCGGGCTCGCGACGGCGCCGCGTCTCCCAGCCATCGCCCATGTTCACGCCGCGTCCCGGGCGTGAGCAGCGGATGCGGCGGGCCGAAGTGCGAGTCGTTCCAGGCGATCGGTCGGCCGCCATTTTCCACCGCGCACAGATCGATACGCTCGCTTGGGTTCCGCTTGTCCCAGTTGCACTGCACCTGGCCATACACGCGCAGCCGCGCCACGCCGCCGTCGGGATAGATGTTCAGCCGCACATGCGTCCAGGTGCGCTCGTCGTCGACCGAAACGAAATGATGCGTGTTGCCCTGCAGGCTCACCGCGGGCACGATGGTCTGCCACTTCGTGTCGTCGTTCGGATCGCCCTCGGCGTAGCACGCATCCAGGGACGCGGCGGGCGGATAGTTGCCGGTGAAGTGAGAGGTGTCGATATCTACGCCCTTGACAATGCCAGGCAGCCCGAGCTTCACGACGCAGTAGTCGTAGCCGCCACCGCGTCGCCGGCGCGTCTCCCAGCCGTCCATCCATTTGCCGTGGTCGTCGAACTTGCCCACGATGAACACCGCCGGCTCGGGGCTGAGCATGCGCTCGGCCGGCGCAAACCACTCATCGGTACGAAAGATCGGCTTCGCCCCGATCCTCGGCTGTGCCAGGTTGATCCACTTCGCTGCGAATTCCTGCGGCTCGTTGACCGTTACTTTCATCGTCTCCTCCTTTTGTGCGATTGGTTGAATTCGGTGTGCTGCCGCGCCCCGCTACCGGAACACCAGCACCGGGATCTTCGAGTGGGCCAGAACCTTCTGCGTCACACTCCCGAGGAGCAGCACCTCGACGCCGCCGCGGCCATGGGAGGACATGAAGATCATGCTGGAGCTCTGCTTCTCGGCCGCGTCGATGATGGCCCGATAGGGGTGCTCGTCCGCCGAGAGTTCGGTGGCGCAGTCGACGCCTTGACTACGGGCGCGCTCGGCCGCCGCCTCGAGCAACTTGCGCCCTTCGCCTTCCAGGCGCTCGATGATCATCTCGGGCGTGATTTCCTTGGCCCCGCCCGATCCGTAATCGGCGAAGCTGACCGCTTCCCTGATCGGGGTGGGAAAGCGCACGTGCAGCACCGTCATCTTAGCGCCGGTGCGGCGGCAAAACTCGATGGCATAGTCGACAGCCTTATCGGCAAGCTCTGAGCCGTCGGTGGGGACTATTATCTTATCGAACATTCTCAACCTCCTTTATAACCCGCAATCTTCGACGTGAAACGGTCGATCCGCTTGAGCGTAGCGTGACACGATTCGTTACGTTTCCTTCGGTGGCCCACAAATATTTCATAGTAGAGATTTTTCGGGGTGCAGTGAGTTACAGTGCGAATATAGGGGTCATACGAAAATGGTAATTCTTGCATTGCACAAGGGCACACTTTTCTTATGGCGGAGTGCCGTGGCTGGGTTCGGCAGCCGCCGCGGGCCACAAGCTGCCCGCACGCGAGGCCCGGCCCTCGGGTGCAGAATATGAGGCCCGAGCGATCCGCTCGACACCTACTTGCTGCGCGTGCTGTGCGGCGTGGTCACCGAGCGCAGCGTGTCGCGCACAGCGCTGCGTCTCAATCAGACGCAGCCCGCCATCAGCGCCGCGCTCAAGCGGCTGCGGGAGATCTTCGGCGATCCGCTGCTCGTGCGCGAGAAGAACGGCATGGTGCCAACCGAACGGGCGCTGCAGTTGGTCGACCATGCGCGGGCGGCATTGAGTGCAATCGACAAGCTGCTGGGCGATTCCGAGACGTTCGATCCCTGCAACACCGCGCAGACTTTCAAGATCGGCTCGCCCGATTATGTTGCCGGCGCCTTCATGGCGGACATCGCGGAGACGCTGCGCCGGGACACGCGCAAGGCCCGCCTCCTCGTGCATGCGCTCGGCCCCGATTACGACTTCGAGCGGGCACTCGCCAATGGCGAGCTCGACGTCGTCATTGGCAACTGGCCGCAGCCGCCGGAGCAGCTTCACCTCAAGTTCATCCTCGAAGACGACATCGTGTGCCTGGTGAGCAAGGCGAATCCGCTGGCGCGCAAGGGCCTCACCTCCGACAGCTACCTCCGTGCGACCCATGTCGTTCCGATGCCCTATTCGCTCACGCAGAAGGGCGTGATCGACACGCACCTTTCTACCCTGCGCGTCGCCCGTGATGCGCGGGTGGTGGTGCAGTCGTTCAACATGGCCCCGTACCTGCTGCCAGGCACCGACCTTGGTTTCACGACCAGCCGCCACTTCGCGCAGTACTACGCGAAGCTGCTGCCGCTCGCGATCCTGCCGGCGCCGATCGACTTTCCGCGCATGCGCTTCTATCGAGCTCTGGCATGACCGCAACCATCGCTCGCCGGCGCACAGTTGGTTCCGAGATCTGGTCACGGAGGCCGGGCGCAGGCTCCAGGACGACACGGAGCCACAGTCGTCGGTGATGACTGCCGCAATCCCACGCACGCCAGCGCCCCACGGCACCTGATTGTCCGAACCGCGTATTTGACCCATCTTTCCTGTTGCGCGCCGCTAGAGCGTCGGCAGCGCCGGCAGCGGTTCGCCGAACCATTTGCGCGAAAGCCGATCCAGATCGCCGTTCACTTTCTCGTAGAAGACGAATACGTTCACCCAGTTGCGCAGCTCGGTCTCGCCATGCACGAGACCGATTCACCGGAGATTCGCGGATGACGAACTTGCGCTCGATCTTCTTCTCCGGATTGCGCTTCGCGATCGCGCTCGCAACGGCGCTGCCGGTGGCGATGAGTTCGGTCGTCCCGGCGAGATAGGCCTTGATGGTCGCCTCGTTGTCGGGGAAGCGCACGATCTCGGCCCCGGCAGGCGCCAGCTGGGTGAGTTCTTTGTCCTCGAGCGTGCCCTGCGTGACGGCCACCTTCTTGCCTGCCAGATCGCTGACACTCTTCACGTTGGCGCCGGGTGCACCGAAGACTCCCGAGAAGAACGGCCCGTAGGGCGAGGAGAAGGCGATAGCGCGCGCCCGCTCCGGGCTGATGCCGAGCCCCGCGACGACCATGTCTACGCGTTTCGCGAGCAGCAGCGAGAGCCGGTCGGCGCTGCGCACGGGCACGAGCTCCAACTTGACGCCGAGTTGCTTGGCGATCAGGTTGGCGACATCGACGTCGTAGCCCTCGAGCTTCTTATCCGCACCGACGGACCCGAAGGGCGGAAAATCCTCCGGCACGGCGATGCGCACGACACCCTTGGCGAGGATCGCTTCGAGCGCGTTGCCCGGCTCGTACAGCGATTTCTCCACGTCGATGCGGCTGTCGTCCTGTGGCGCCGCAGCGCAGGCGGCGCCGCCAGGCAGCACTGCCATCGTGGCGAATGCGAGCCAGAACGGAAGTAGCATTTGTCTG